>NZ_CP120212.1:0-1220000 GCF_005144435.2 Agrobacterium leguminum | reverse complement strand
TGCGCATTGCCGGGATAGGTGAAGCGCACAGAGGTGACAGCGCCCGAATTGCTCCAGGTACGGCGCTCCACGACAAGACATGCTTGCCTGTCCGAAATGCCGAGCAGGCGCGCAATCTCCTTCGACGGTGTTTCGGCGCTGATCCGGTGTTCGGCAGTGCTCCAGGGAACATGGCCGAGCAGCCAGGGGCCGGGTGTAATTTCGGTAAAGTCGGTTTCAGCCGCTTCCGGCACGGCCGTCAGATTGATGAGGCGCTGCTCGACACAGAATTCCCGTGCGCCGGCGAAATGGATGCAGAGAATGTCGAGCAAGGGTGTCCCGACGGAAACATCGAGCCGCTCACGATCCGCACTTTTCGCGCTGCGCCTTTCGCGCTCCAGGATTTTGAAGCCATAGTCGAGGCCAAGGGATTCGACCTCGGCCCCGATATCGTGAATTTGAAGAACGGCGGACTGGATCTGCGGCTGGCGAACGAAACTGCCGGATTTCTTGCGGCGTTCGATCAAACCGGCCTTGGCGAGCTGGCCCATGACCTTGTTCACGGTCATGCGCGAACAGTGATATTGATCGGCGAGGTCGACCTCGAAAGGCAACCGATGACCCGGCGGCCATTCTCCCGAAACGATCCGCCCCTCGATCTCACTGAGGATACGTTGATGCAGGGTCTGCCCGGCTGCTGCTTTCGTCACGTCCGCAATGCCTTTCCCCGCTGGCTTTTTCCTGTTTCCGCCGAGCCCATATCAGCTATCGAGAAGTTCAGCCATGACCTTGTTGAAGCGATCGGATATTTCGCGGCGATGGATATGCCGGCCGGCCTGCACGCGCTTTTTGCCGCGCACCCAAACGGAATCGACAGAAACGCCGCCCGCGAATATCCACTGATCGAGAATCTGGGATATCGGAAGATAAGAAACGGCGGAAATATCAAGAGCGACGAAATCGGCGCTTTTTCCATTTTCCAGACCATTTCGCGACGCCAGAGCCCTGCCGCCGCCTTCGAGCGCCTGCCGGAAGAGTTTTTCTCCCGTGGAATGGCCGGCATCGGCGATGACATTGCGTGCCCGATGCGAGAGACGTTGCGAATATTCGAGCGTTCGCAATTCTTCCGGCACGGAAATCAGAACGTTGGAATCGGATCCGACACCATAATGGCCGTTTTCAGCGAGAAACGCCGGAGCCGGGAAGATGCCGTCGCCGAGATTGGCTTCGGTGATCGGGCAGAGGCCGGCAACAGCACCGCTTTTTGCCATGCCGCGCGTTTCGGTTTCCGTCATGTGTGTCGCGTGGATAAGGCACCAGCGGCCATCGACCGGCGCGTTTTCAAGCAGCCATTCCACCGGTCTCGCGCCGGAAAAGGCGAGCGAATCTTCCACTTCTTTCGTCTGTTCCGCCACATGAATATGGATCGGCCCGCCTTTTGCCAGCGGCTCGATGGCTGCCAGCTCGTCGCCGGTCACCGCACGCAGGCTGTGCGGCGCTATGCCGAGGGTGGCGCCCGGCAGCCTGTCCACCACCGCCTGCGTGCCCTGCATCAGCTTTCCGTAACTGTCGAGCGAATGGATGAAACGCTTCTGCCCATCGATCGGCGCCTGGCCGCCGAAACCGGAATGGGCGTAAAAAACCGGCAGCAATGTGAGGCCGATGCCCGTCTGCGAGGCGGCCGCGCCGATACGTTCGGCCATTTCGGCGATATTGCCGTAATGCGAGCCATCCCTGTCATTATGCAGATAGTGAAACTCTCCAACCCGCCCGAAACCGGCCTCGAGCATTTCCATATAAAGCTGAGCGGCAACCGCCTCGACATGGTCAGGCGTCATGGAGAGCGCGAATTTATACATGACGGTGCGCCAGCTCCAGAAACTGTCATCGCCGGGACCACGGATTTCGGCAAGCCCGGCCATGGCACGCTGAAAGGCGTGGCTGTGAAGATTGGGCATGGCAGGGACGATGACGGCATGTCGCTCATCCTGCGGCTGCGGGGAAACGCCGGTTTCTACGGATAAAATAGCACCTTCGTCGCAGACGATGCGAACATCCTTCGCCCATCCATCCGCCAGAAGCGCTGCGCCCGCGTGAATTGCCGTCATGCCACCCTCTCCTTTGGTTCTGTCCGGCAAGGCCATTTCAAACACGAAATTGCAGCTTGCCAAGTCGATTATTATGTATATACATTTAACTCACAAAGGAAAGGCGAAAAGCAAATGCCAGGGAACAAATCTGCAAACGGAACGGCGACGGGGAACGCCACGGCTTTGTGGCGCAACGCCCGGCTGGCAACCTTCAATCCCGCCATGGAAGGCATCGGCACCGTCGAAAATGCCGTCATTGCCGTGCGTAACGGCCGCATCGCCTTTGCCGGCCCTGAAAGCGATCTGCCCGCCGATCTGGCGAAAGCCGATGAGACCAACGATTGCGGCGGCCGCTGGATCACCCCTGCCCTGATCGACTGCCACACCCACCTTGTCTTCGGCGGCAACCGCGCCATGGAATTCGAGATGCGGCTGAATGGGGCGACCTATGAAGAGATCGCCAAAGCGGGCGGCGGCATTGTTTCTTCGGTGCGCGACACGCGCGCGCTTTCGGAAGATGCTCTGGTGGCGCAGGCTTTGCCGCGTCTCGACACGCTTCTTTCCGAAGGCGTTTCCACGGTCGAAATCAAATCCGGTTATGGTCTCGACATTGAAACCGAGCTGAAAATGCTGCGCGTCGCCCGCAGGCTCGAGACATTGCGGCCGGTGCGCATCGTCACCAGCTATCTCGCCGCCCATGCGACACCTGCGGACTATAAGGGGCGCAACACCGATTATATTGGCGATGTCGTTCTGCCGGGGCTCGAAAAAGCCCATGCGGAAGGGCTGGCGGATGCGGTTGACGGTTTTTGCGAAGGCATCGCCTTTTCCGTCGGGGAGATCGACCGGGTTTTCAAGGCTGCAAAACAGTATGGCCTTCCGGTCAAACTGCATGCCGAGCAGCTTTCCAACCTTGGCGGTTCCGAGCTCGCGGCATCCCATAACGCGCTTTCGGCCGATCATCTGGAATATCTTGATGAGGCCGGTGCGAAGGCGCTGGCGAAAGCAGGAACCGTGGCCGTGCTTCTTCCCGGCGCCTTCTACGCGCTCAGGGAAAAACAATTGCCGCCGGTGCAGTCCCTGCGCGATGCCGGAGCCGACATTGCGCTGGCAACAGACTGCAACCCCGGCACTTCGCCGCTCACCTCCCTGCTGCTGACCATGAATATGGGCGCAACGCTTTTCCGCATGACTGTGGAAGAGTGCCTGACGGCGACGACACGCAACGCGGCAAAGGCGCTCGGCCTGCTTGCCGAAACCGGCACGCTGGAGGCTGGAAAATCCGCTGATTTCGCCATCTGGGACATCGAGCGTCCGGCAGAACTTGTCTACCGCATCGGTTTCAATCCGCTCCACGCCCGCATTTTCAAGGGACAGAAGGTTTCTTCATGACTATCACGCTTCACCCCGGCAATGTCACCTTAGCCGATCTAGCCGCGATATACTGGGAGAACGGCAGCGCCAAACTCGACCGCAGCTTTGATGCAGGCGTTGAAAAGGCGGCGGCCCGCATCGCCGAGATCGCTGCCGGCAATGCGCCGGTCTATGGCATCAATACCGGTTTCGGCAAGCTCGCGTCCATCAAGATCGACGCGGCCGATGTGGCGACGCTGCAGCGCAATCTCATCCTGTCGCATTGCTGCGGGGTCGGCGCGCCGCTTCCTGAAAACGTCGTGCGGCTGATCATGGCGCTGAAGCTGGTTTCGCTCGGTCGCGGCGCATCCGGCGTGCGGCTGCAGCTTGTGCGGCTGATCGAAGCCATGCTGGAGAAGGGCGTCATCCCCGTCATTCCCGAAAAGGGTTCGGTTGGGGCTTCCGGCGATCTCGCGCCGCTGGCCCATATGGCGGCGGTGATGATGGGCGAAGGCGAAGCCTTTTATGCGGGCGCGCTCCTGCCGGCCGGCGAAGCGCTTGCGAAAGCCGGACTGACCCCGGTGGTTCTGGCCGCCAAGGAGGGGCTGGCGCTGATCAACGGCACGCAGACCTCGACGGCGCTGGCGCTGGCCGGTCTTTTCCGAGCCCACCGCGCAGCGCAAGCGGCGCTGATTACCGGTGCGCTTTCCACCGATGCCGCCATGGGGTCTTCCGCACCTTTCCATCCCGATATTCACAGCCTGCGTGGTCATAAGGGCCAGATCGACGCGGGAGCGGCGCTTCGTAATCTGCTGGAAGGTTCGGAAATCCGCGTCAGCCATATCGAGGGCGATGAGCGGGTGCAGGATCCCTATTGCATTCGCTGCCAGCCGCAGGTGGATGGCGCCTGCCTCGATCTTCTGCGGCAGGTGGCCCGCACGCTGGAAATCGAAGCCAATGCCGTGACCGACAATCCGCTGGTGCTTTCAGACAATTCCGTCGTCTCCGGCGGCAATTTCCACGCCGAACCGGTGGCCTTTGCCGCCGACCAGACGGCGCTTGCCATTTGCGAGATCGGCGCAATCGCCCAGCGCCGCGTGGCGCTGCTGGTCGATCCGGCCCTCTCCTACGGTCTGCCGGCCTTTCTTTCCAAAAAGCCCGGGCTGAATTCCGGCCTGATGATCGCCGAGGTTACCTCCGCCGCGCTGATGAGCGAGAACAAGCAGATGGCGCATCCGGCCTCGGTGGATTCCACACCCACCTCCGCCAATCAGGAAGACCATGTCTCCATGGCCTGCCATGGCGCGCGCCGCCTGCTGCCGATGACGGACAATCTTTTCGCCATTCTCGGCATCGAGGCGCTTTCAGCCGTGCAGGGCGTGGAGCTGCGTGGGCCGCTGAAAACGAGCCCCGAACTGCAAAAGGTGATTGCGGCATTGCGCGTGGCGGTGCCTTCGCTGGAAGAGGACCGCTATATGGCGCCGGACCTGAAGGCTGCGGCCGAATTGATTGCCTCCGGCGCGCTGGTCGCGGCAATTTCGGACGGCATTCTGCCAAAGCTGGAGGCGTGAAATGATGAGTACTTTATCCTCCACTGCCGTGGGGTTACCCCCCTCTGCCCTGCCGGGCATCTCCCCCTCAAGGGGGGAGATCAGATGCCGCACCCGCTCGTTCTCAGATATTGTGGCGCAAGGTATTCGCCGCTTGCCGATCTCCCCCCTTGAGGGGGAGATGCCCGGCAGGGCAGAGGGGGGTAACCCCACGGCAGAAGAGGCCGATCGATGAACAGACCCTTCACGCTTCACCAGGGCACCTCGCCCATCATCCTCGGACTACCTCACACCGGTACGGATGTTCCGGCTGAGATTTGGGATCGTCTCAACGATAACGGCAAGATTCTCGCCGATACGGACTGGCATATCCATGAGCTCTATGCCGGCCTTCTCGAGAGCGCGACAACCGTAAGGGCGACCTTCCATCGTTATGTGATCGACGCCAACCGCGACCCGGCCGGGGTCAGCCTTTATCCGGGCCAGAACACAACCGGGCTTGTTCCGGAGACCGATTTCGACGGCGAGCCGATCTGGAATGAAGGACAGGAACCCGCAGCGGACGATATTGCGTACCGTCTGGAAAACTTCCACGCGCCTTATCACGCGGCCCTTGCGGCGGAAATCGAGCGGGTCAAATCCATCCACGGCATCGCCATTCTCTATGATTGCCATTCTATCCGTTCGCATATTTCCTTCCTGTTCGAAGGCAAGCTGCCGGATTTCAACATCGGCACGGATATGGGCAAGACCTGCGATCCGGCCATCGAAAAGATCGCCGTCGAGGTGACCGCCGCAGCGGAGGGTTACGACAGCATTCTGAACGGTCGTTTCAAGGGCGGCTGGACGACGCGCCATTACGGAAAACCGCAGAGTGGCGTGCACGCCATTCAGATGGAGCTGGCGCAATCCACCCATCTTCAAAGCGAGACACCGCCTTTTGCCTATGACACGGGCAAGGCCGAACGGCTTCGCTCCCATCTCAAAACCATTCTCACGCGCATGGAAAAATTTGCGTTCGACACGAAACGATAAGGGGAAGACACATGAACAATCCACGCCACAATATTCGTGATGTCCGCTCGCCGCAGGGCACTGACCTCAATGCCAAAAGCTGGATGACGGAAGCGCCGCTGCGCATGCTGATGAACAATCTCGACCCTGACGTGGCCGAGCGCCCGCATGAGCTGGTGGTTTATGGCGGCATCGGCCGCGCCGCCCGCACCTGGGACGATTTCGACCGTATCGTCGCGACGCTGAAGGATCTGAACGAGGATGAAACCCTCGTCGTGCAGTCCGGCAAGCCGGTCGGCGTGTTCCGCACCCATAAGGACGCGCCGCGCGTCCTGATCGCCAATTCCAACCTCGTGCCGCACTGGGCGAACTGGGATCATTTCAACGAGCTGGATAAGAAGGGCCTTGCCATGTACGGCCAGATGACGGCCGGTTCGTGGATCTATATCGGTACGCAGGGCATCGTGCAGGGTACCTATGAAACCTTTGTCGAGGCCGGCCGCCAGCATTATGAAGGCAACCTGAAGGGCAAGTGGATTCTCACCGGCGGTCTCGGCGGCATGGGTGGCGCACAGCCGCTCGCCGCCGTCATGGCCGGCGCCTGCTGCCTTGCCGTCGAATGCGATGAAACCCGCGTCGATTTCCGCCTGCGCACCCGTTATGTCGATGCGAAGGCGCATACGCTCGATGAGGCGCTGGCGCTGATCGACCAATGGACCAAAGCAGGCGAGGCGAAATCCGTCGGCCTGATCGGCAATGCGGCGGAAATCTTCCCGGAACTCGTCCGTCGCGGCGTTCGTCCCGATATCGTTACCGACCAGACCTCGGCGCACGATCCCGTCCATGGTTACCTTCCGGCCGGATGGACCGTTGCCGAATGGCGCGCCAAGCAGGAAAGCGACCCGAAGGCCGTTGCGGCTGCCGCTCGCGCCTCCATGAAGGTGCACGTGCAGGCCATGGTCGATTTCTGGAACGCCGGCGTTCCGACGCTCGATTACGGCAACAATATCCGCCAGGTCGCCAAGGATGAGGGCCTGGAAAACGCCTTCGCCTTTCCGGGCTTCGTACCGGCCTATATCCGCCCGCTATTTTGCCGCGGTATCGGCCCGTTCCGCTGGGCGGCCCTTTCCGGCGATCCGGAAGACATCTACAAGACCGACGCCAAGGTGAAGGAACTGCTGCCAGACAACAAGCACCTGCACAACTGGCTGGACATGGCGCGCGAGCGCATCGCATTTCAGGGCCTGCCGGCGCGTATTTGCTGGGTCGGCCTTGGCGACCGCCACCGTCTCGGCCTTGCCTTTAACGAAATGGTCAGAAACGGTGAGCTGAAGGCGCCGATCGTCATCGGACGCGACCATCTGGATTCCGGCTCCGTCGCCTCGCCCAACCGCGAGACGGAGGCCATGAAGGATGGCTCGGACGCCGTTTCCGACTGGCCGCTTCTCAATGCGCTGCTCAACACCGCATCCGGCGCGACCTGGGTGTCGTTGCACCACGGCGGCGGCGTCGGCATGGGCTTCTCGCAGCATTCCGGCATGGTCATCTGCGCCGATGGCACCGACGATGCCGCTCGCCGGCTGGAGCGCGTGCTGTGGAATGACCCGGCAACCGGCGTCATGCGCCATGCCGATGCCGGTTACGACATCGCCGTGGAGTGCGCAAAGGAACAGGGCCTGCGCCTGCCCGGCATTCTCGGCAATTGATCCTCTTTCGGCCGGAAAGAGAAACACCTCTTTCCGGCCGATCCCTCTCAAAAGTGGAAAACCATGACCCTGCTGCGCGCAAGCGATTACAAGCGAATGCCCTGGAAAAACGGCGGCGGCGAGACGGTGGAAATCGCCATCTTTCCACCCGCGTCTTCCGTCGAGAATTTCGACTGGCGCATCAGCATGGCGACGGTGGCGAACGACGGGCCGTTTTCGATCTTCCCCGGCATAGACCGCACCCTCTCCATTCTTGAGGGAAACGGCATGGCACTGGCAATTGCGGCGGGCGATCCGCTGTTGCTGACAGTGGAAAGCCTACCCCTGCCCTTTCCGGCCGATGTTCCCGTGAATGCGACCCTACCCGATGGCGCGATCACCGATCTGAACGTCATGACTCGCCGCTCGCGCTTTCGTCATGTCGTTAAAAGGCATTCCGGCCCGTTTTCGGGAAAAGCCGCCGGAAACACGACGCTTGTTCTGGCACTCGACCCGCTGGCGGTTTTAACCGGTGAAGGCGAGAACCGATTGGGGAAGCTGGATGGTCTGCTGATCGAAGGCGGTTTACCGTTCACCGTCGAAGGAGATCGAAACGAAAGCGCGTTTTTCCTGATCGCCCTCGAGCGTCTCTGAAGCCTTCCGGAAAAGGCTTCACAGTTCCCTCCAGATAATGCTCAAACCGCTGCCGCCTCAGTCCAGGCCCAGCGGATCGGCCACCCGTGGCCAAAGCTCAAGGCTCGCCTTGCGATAGGGCGTTTTCGCCGGATCGGTCGGATAAGACGTCGGGGCCGCGATATAAACGATCTCGGAGGCGACCGGTGCAAACCCCGCATGGAAATGGTTGGTGGACTTGACCAGCAGCACGTCTTTTTTCGCGAAATCGACGCCGAGATTGGAAAAGATATCCGGCTCATAAGTTTGCGTGCGGCTGGTGATGAGGATGATATCGATCTGCGTACCGAGCGGCCGAACGACAGCGGCGCGGCCGAGCGTGACGCGGCTGTTGCGGAAACTCTGCCAGCCGGCCTCGGCCGTGCGCATCACCTTTATGCGGAAATCGAGCGGCTCGCCGCCTTCCGGGCTGGATTTGCCGCCGATGCGAAGGTCGATCTCGGCCCCCTCGCCCGCCGCGTGACAGAAAGACACCGCAATCGGGTCCCAGATCGTCGCGACGGCGATATTGTCCATGCCGCGCTCCACCATGCGCCGCAGAATATGGGTGGCGTCACCGGCGACACCGCCGCCCGGATTGTCCCAGATATCCGATACGACGACCGGCCTGTCCGGATTGTTGCTGCGAATGGCAAGAACCTGGTCGAGACCTGATTCCGTATCCAGCATCGGCATGGCGGTCAGCTTGCGCATGGCATAAAGCTCATGGCCGAGCTTTTCGGCCAGCGCATCGCCCTTTGCCCTGTCATTATCGGTCACGACAACGATACGCGTTCCCATATCCGGCACGTCGCCCGCCATGAAACCATGAATAACGGAAATCGACAGGATGTCATCCTTGCCTTCCATCGCCTTCAGCCGGTCGACGTAAGAGCGCATCGGCTCACGGCTGGTGGGATAAATGGTGATCATGCGGCAATCGAAAGTGGAGATGACCGGCTTGATCTCCCCTCGAAGCGTGCGCAGCGCCATTTCCACGACATGCTCGCCACGCTCTTCGAAATCCGTATGCGGAAACTCCAGAAACGTTGCCATGATATCGAGATTTTTGACCCGAAGCGCCGTCAGATGGCTGTGCGGATCGAATTCCGCCGCGACCAGTACATCCGGTCCAACCAATGCGCGGACGCGTGACAGGAAATCCCCCTCCGGATCGTCATAGCCCTGCGCCACCATAGCGCCGTGCAGACCGAGCACCACGGCATCGACCGGCAGGGCGGCACTGAGTTCGGCAAGAATGGTGTCCCGCAGCGTTTCATAGGTCTGGCGCTGGATAAGGCCCGCCGGTTCGGCCCAGCAGGAGGTTCCCTCTATTACCGTGAACCCTTCCGCCTTACCGCGACGGCGCAAGATCGGCACTGGCGACGAGCAGAGCGTCGGCGTTTCAGGATGTTCCCCCGGCCCGGCATAAAAAGCCGCGCGAAAGGCGTCCATATCCGTCGGGACTGGTGAAAACGTGTTGGTTTCGGTGGCGAGTGACGCCGTGAAGATGCGCATGTCTCTAGATTCTCGTTACCGCAGTCTGCCCTTCGGCAGCTTTATTTCAGAATTTAATTAGCCGGGTAATTTTACCAGACCGTACCGCGCGCCGCGACCTGCTCAACCCGCGTTACAACGCCGTTTCGATGGAAAACCATCCTGTCGAAAAGATTGCTGACGACGCAGGTGTGGTTCGGAACGACCTTGACCACATCGCCGATTTCAGGCCGGCCCGAGGCGCAGCCGGATAGATCGACGACCGCATGTTCTTCCGAAAGCGAGATGATTTTCGCACCTTCATAGCCTTCGAGCAGCCCGTAATCGCTGAAACCCAGAAGATCCGAGGTCAGGGCCTTGGAGCCGCAATCCAGCACAGCCCGTTCGGCTGTCGGTCGCGATACGACGGTGGCAAGAACATGCATGGCGAGATCGCCCGCCGTGCAATGTCCGGCGCGCAGCATGGCGCGATCATTATAGACATAGGTGCCGGCCCGATGTTCGGTGGCGGAAGGAACGAGATGGGCGGCGTAAAAATCCGGAGAACCGCCGCTGGATCGCACCGGGCAATCCATGCCCTTTGCCGCCAGCAATGCCATCGTCTCGCGCAGGAAGTTTTCCACCGTCACGGCTCCGCCCGGTGCCGGATAGGTCAAAATGCCTTTGAATGTGAGGCCCGGTGTTGCAGCGATCTTTTCCGCAAGCGCCAGTGCCGCTTCCGGCGTCTGCACACCGCAGCGCTTGCCGCCCGTGTCGCATTCGACCAGCACGGCAAGCGGCCTTGCCGCATCGAATGTATCGGCAAGGCCAGCAATCGTAACCGCGCTATCGGCAACCACGCTCAGCCGGCCGATGCGCGCATTCAGCGCCTTCAGCCGTGACAGCTTTGCTGCACCGAGAATATTATAGGTGATCAGAATGTCATCGAAACCGGCATCCGCAAAAACCTCCGCCTCACTGACTTTCTGGCAATTAATGCCGATGGCGCCGGCCTGAAGCTGCTGCTTTGCGACGGCCGGTATCTTGTGCGTCTTGATATGCGGCCGAAAGGCCTTGCTGTGATCATCCAGATAGGATTGCGCCCTGAGGATATTGGCAGCGAGCCTGTCCTCGTCGATGACAGGCATCGGCGTCGAAATCGCATTGAGGGGTGTGCCCGCATCAGGCCAGGGATAGGTCATCATCTACTCTCAAACATCGGCAAATTGGGCTTCAGGCCAGCGGCTTATAGGCGATAACGTCCATTTCCACCTTGGCATCGACCATTAGCGGCGACTGCACGGTGGAGCGTGCCGGCGGATGATCGATGAAATATTTCTGGAAGACAGCGTTAAAGCTCGAAAAATCCCGGGCATCGTCCAGCCAGACATTGACCTTGACCACATCCGCAAGCGTACAATCGGCAAGCGCCAGAACATCCTTGATATTCGCAACCACCTGCTCGGTCTGCGCCACGATCCCGCCGGTCACCACCTCGCCATCGACGGTCGGCACCTGGCCGGAAACATAAACGAAATCGCCGGCCCGGACGGCCTTGGCAAATGGTCGCCGCTGTCCGCCAGCCTGATTGTCCGCCGCCTCATATCGTATCAGTTTCGGCTCTTGCATAAGTCCTCGCAAATTATTTTCATAATTTCAGAAATTTTCGCGATTTATAGCCGATTTCATGACGTATTTCCACAAGTAATGTAAATTATTTAGCAATCTCGCACATTACGTGCGAAATCCGCCGCCATGCTTACCGCTGATGATTATTGGGAAATGTACGGTTTTGGTCGACATATGCCATGATTCACGGAGGAACAGCACGCTTATCATGCGGTTCCCGTCGGCATTCGCGCTGCATTCCACTCACCAAATTCGGCATCCATGGAATTTCCAGCACATTATTCAGAGAACAAGTTTGCCGCGGCTAACCTCTTAGGAGAGGTACTGGACACGTCTCGCTTCGGCCGATCTTTCAACCAACTCAACCCCGCGCGGAAAGCCTTTCGCTCGCCGTCACTCTGTCCGTGATCTCTTGCGCGATCTTCTGCGCCTGCACACGAATATCCGGAACGGCGGTAATTTCCCAGAAGCGGCCCGCCGTCAGCGCACCGGCGGCGAAAAGACCGGGCCAGCTTCGTCCGTCCGTCCGAAGCAAACGGGACTGGCCGTCAACTTCCACCCCGAGCCCGAAGGGATCGAGTAAAATAACGCCTTCACCGCGCATTGTTTCAAGAAGCCGCGAATGGCCGATGCCGGCCCGCTCCATTCCCGTGCAATTGACGACCCAATCGACCTGCAGTTCCTTCAATATCTGCGTATGCCTGCGGCGGTAACGCACGGCGATCCCCTCCTCTGCTTCTTCTATGGAGCGAAGGTAACCCGCATGGATTTCAAGAATACCATCTGAAAGCAATTTCCCGAAAGCGCCAGACACTTCAGGCGCGATACGGTGCCGATGGATGTTCCACCACGGCAAGGCATGCCGAAGAAACCGGCTGCGTTGCGCAGGTGTAAGACGTTGCCAAAGCGATTGGGTTTGCGGCCGCAAGCCATCCATAACGGTGCGCCACGGCGCCCCATCGCGCACCTGCCTGCGCAGAGAGTGCAGCAACCGGCTAATCTCCGGTGAGCCTTCAGGTAAATTCGGCCCCGCGGGCGGTGACGGTGGGCTGACATGCGGATGCGGCACCAGACCACGACGGGACAGGACATGGATTGGCCCTTGATGTCCTTTTCCCCTCAGAGTCAAAACCTGATCGATCATCGTCAGGCCCGACCCCAGAATACAGATGCGATCTCCGGCCTTAATTTTGGACAACCATCCCGGCTGCCAGCAGTGGCCGATGACACGTTGCGGGCCCTCTTCTTCCCTTGCGACAGTTTGCACCGGCAAACTCGCAGCGCCGACACCCAGACACAGAACGACATTCTGCGCGCGCAGCTGCTCACCATTTTCCAGCTTAAAAGAAAATCCGCCCGCGCCATCCGGCCGACAGGCCGAAGCCTTCGCCCGAACGAAATCCACCCGGGCCCGTTGCTCCCTGCTTCTGAGCAGGCTGGCCAGCCTGTCGCGAAGATAAAGGCCATAGTCACCGCGTGAGGCGAACAGCAGGGGATTGTCCGCGATCCCGTTTTCCGCCAACCAGTCAACAAAGTCATCAGGCTTGTCAGGGAAGACACTCATTCGCCCGGCCGGCACATTCAGACGATGATAGGGCAGTTCCGTGCGATAGGCGGTGCCGCGCCCGAAATCCGACTCATCGCCGACGATAGCAATAGAGGCTTCCGCCGGCAGGGACGACAGAAGATGGGCGGCGGTACAGATGGCCGAAAAACCCGACCCGACGAGAGCGACATCATAGGACATTCATTCCTCCAACCTGCGACAGCTTGAACAGCCAGACGACGGGTGTCGAACCCAACGATACTCTAGTCAACAAGTAGAGATTAAACAGATGCGAATGTCTACCCTTCACTTTCTGGCGCCGGGATTATCGGGGGCATAGAAGATCGAACCCAAAAAGTTAGCCGCGGCAAACTTCCGCACAGGGCGGATATTTGGGCCATCAAAAGACGCGACAACGCCCTTCATTGTGATCGACAACGAAAAGTTAGCCGCGGCTAACCGTCAAACCGTCACAAAAAGCAAATGTGATTCTTCCACAATGCTTTAGCGGCACTTTCGAACCTGAGAAAAAAGCCTATTGCGCCAAAAAGAGAATCGGCGCTTATATCTCAGTTGCGGAAAAAACCGCCTTTTTCGAAAAAAACCGCTACTGCAATTTCGAGCGAAAGAAGACCGATGACACAGAGTGCCGATTTAAGACGTGCCGCAGGAGCACCCGACCTGACGAGTCTTATACAACAGCATTCGGCTGCGTTGTCAGCCCAATTGCAGGCTCATAATGCAAATACATTTTCCCCGCACACCGAAAAGAGCATGCGCCATTTCTCGCCGGCGGAAACCGCACGGTTGATCGGCATCGGCGAAGCCTATCTTCGCCAGATCGCCGCCGAGCGTCCGGAGCTCGATGCAGCGCAGGCTTCCGGTCGTCGTTCCTATTCCGTCGAGGATATGGACGAGATCAGAAAATTCCTCGATCAGGGCGCGCGTGGCACACGCCGTTATCTGCCGCATCGTCGTGACGGCGAAGAGTTGCAGGTCATCGCCGTCATGAACTTCAAGGGCGGCTCGGGAAAAACCACGACATCGGCGCATCTGGCGCAATATCTGGCGCTGCGCGGTTACCGGGTGCTTGCCATCGATCTCGATCCGCAGGCCAGTCTGTCCGCTCTCTTCGGTCATCAGCCGGAGATCGATGTCGGTCCGAATGAAACGCTTTATGGCGCAATCCGTTACGACGATGAACGCCGGCCGATCGCCGAGATCGTTCGTGGCACCTATATTCCCAATCTCCATATCGTTCCGGGCAATCTGGAGCTTATGGAATTCGAACACGACACCCCCCGCGCCCTGATGCGTCGCGCGCCGGGCGATACGTTGTTTTTTGCCCGCATCGGCCAGGCGATAGCCCAGGCGCAGAACTTTTATGACGTTGTGGTCATCGATTGCCCGCCGCAGCTCGGTTACCTGACGCTTTCAGCGCTGACGGCTGCCACATCGGTTCTCGTCACCGTGCATCCGCAAATGCTTGATGTGATGTCGATGAACCAGTTCCTTGCCATGACCGGCGATCTTCTCGCTGAAATCGGCAGGGCGGGAGCGCGGTCCGACTATAACTGGATGCGTTACCTGATCACCCGTTTTGAACCGAGCGATGGGCCGCAAAACCAGATGGTCGCGTTCCTGCGCTCGATTTTCGGTGAAAACGTCCTCATCCACCCGATGCTGAAGAGTACGGCCGTCTCAGATGCCGGACTGACCAACCAGACACTTTTCGAAGTGGAAAGAACCCAGTTCACCCGGTCCACCTATGACCGTGCGCTGGAAGCCATGAACAACGTAAACGCTGAAATCGAAGGACTGATTAAAAAAGCGTGGGGTAGGGCAGCATGAGCAGAAAACAGATTTTCGCCAATCTCGGTACGCCGGGCACCGACAGCAACGAGACTGCCACTGAGCGGTCGCGTCCGCGTATCAGACCCATCCTCGGTTCTCCGGAACTCGTAACGGATGTTCTGAATTCCCCGGTCGGCATGATCGGCCAGTCGCTCAATGAAGTATCGGAACGCGCCAAGCGCGCAGAAGAGATCGAAAAGCAGCTCGCGGAAGGTCTTACGATCGTGTCGCTCAGCCCTGCCGATATCGATCCCTCTTTCATACCGGATCGTATGCCAGCCTCGGAAGAGGCGGATGCTGGCCTGGTAGAAGCCATTCGTGAACAGGGTCAGCAGGTTCCCATTCTGGTGCGCCCGCATCCCGAATTCCCCGGCCGTTATCAGGTCGCCTTCGGCCATCGTCGCCTGCGCGCCGTTTCCAGCCTCGGTATTCCGGTCAAGGCGGTCGTTCGTGATCTCAGCGATGAGCAGCTCGTCGTTGCCCAGGGACAGGAAAACAACGAGCGTCGCGACCTCACCTATATCGAAAAGGCGCGTTTTGCCCAGAAACTGCAGATGCGGTTTCCTCGGGATACGATCATGGCCGCCATGTCGCTGCACAAGGGCGATCTCTCCAACATGCTTTCGGTTGTCGGCCGCATTCCCGAAGATTTGGTCGATCTGATTGGCCCGGCCCCGACTGTCGGCCGTCGTAACTGGATGGATCTTGCCGATCAGCTTTCCTCCTCGCAGGTCAAGGAAGCAGCCCGCGCCTATGTCAAGGATGCATCGGTTGCCGCCCTGCCATCGGAAGAACGTTTCAAGTCGCTTCTGGATTTTCTGAAGCCCAAGGCGCAGGCGAAAAAAACCGGCGTCTGGTCATCGCAAACCGGCGGCCGGCTGGCAAAGGTGGTCGAGAGCGACCGCAAGCTGGATATCTCTATCGACAAGAACGAAGCCCCGGAATTTGCCGAGTTCGTTCTCGAACATCTTCAGACGCTGTTTGCCGAATACCGGTCCAAGCAGTGATTTTTAACTCGAACGACTAACAGGAGACGCATCACAAAAGAAAAAAGCCCCCGAACGTTGCCGCGCGGAAGCCTTTCTTTGATTTAAGCACCCGAAGAATCTCATTTCCGCGAATCATAGTCAAGAGTCTTGGCATCGAATTTTTCGGTGAGCGATTTTCTTTTGCCTTGTGAAAGGTGAAAGACATGGACAGCACATGTGTAACGACGCCCTTTGGGCGGCGAGCGATGTCGTTTGGCGTCCTCGCGACCCAGTTCGCCGCGCAAAAAAACAAGAAAATCGAAGCGGTCGATAAATGGAAACTTTATCGTTCGGTCTGCGAAGCTAGGCCATTGCTCGGCGTGACTGATCGCTCGCTTGCGGTCCTGAACGCGCTTTTGAGTTTTTATCCGAAAAACGAGCTTTCCAGCGAAGCCGGATTGGTCGTCTTCCCGTCGAATACGCAATTGTCACTCAGGGCCCATGGCATGGCCGAGCAGACATTGCGCCGGCATCTTTCGGCTCTTGTCGAAGCCGGTCTTATCATTCGCAAGGATAGCCCGAACGGAAAACGATACGCCCGCAAGCACAGGGGAGGGGAAATCAGCGAGGCTTACGGTTTTTCGCTGGCGCCGCTTCTTGCCCGCAAAGCGGAAATCGAGGAACTGGCCGAACGCATCGTCAGCGAGCGGCTCGATCTTCAGCGGCTTCGTGAAAACATCAGCCTTTGCCGCCGCGATATCCAGAAACTCTGCGAGATGATTGCCGCGAGCGGTGAAGTCGAAACCTTCGAAGGGTTTCAGGCCCGCTACAATGCCATTGCCGGCTCTCTCGGCCGCAATTCCAAGCCTGCGGAGCTTCGGGAAATCGCAGGATTTTTGGCCTCTTTGCGCGCGGAAGTGACCAACTATCTGGAAAATATTGAAAAATCGGAAAAAATGGGCGGCAATGACTGCCAAAATGAGCGCCTCATAAAGAATTCAGAATCCGAATCCATATCTGAACGGCAAGATTTGCGCGAACCGGCAACCGTTGTACCTGCCAGCACGGCAAGCACCCAGCCTGCATATGTGGCACCCGTCAGTGCAAAAGCTTCGCCGCAGTCAGCAAAGCCTGTTCTTCATAAGCAATTTTTTGTTCCTGATATTGTTTTGGTTTTGAAGGCTTGCCCGGATATCTCGCTCTATGCCCCAGGCGGAGCGGTTACCGGATGGCGCGATCTTGAAGTGGCGACATCCGTCATCAAAACCATGTTCAACATCAGCCAGTCGGCGTATCAGGATGCGCTTGTCACATTCGGCCGACAGGGAACGGCAGCCATTCTCGCATGCCTTTTGCAGAAAGCGGACCAAATAAGCTCGCTCGGCGGATATCTGCGTAATCTGACCCGTAAGGCGCAGGACGGCGGCTTCGATGTGCAGACTATGCTTCTGGCGCAGTTGCGAGGGCGTAAGGACACCATGGAGGCGAACATGCTTTCGTGAGTTCTCACGGCCGCGGGAAATGGTCATCGCTTGCAGAAAAAGCAGACGGAAGTTACATTAACGCCGTTTCCGCAAGTAGAAAGAGATTCGCATGAGGCTGCTGTAGCAACAGTGCAGCCGGTGGATTCCTATGGTTAATGCAAGGTAATGAAAACTAAGTTCGGTTTAGCTTTCGTTTGCGTTTTTCCGTGATTGGTTTCAATCGCTTGAGTCGAGGGTGTTTTTCGTCGAAATTGCGACGAGAAGAGCGGAAAAGCGCAATTTTTATGCGCGGAGCACCTGGCAAAACAGGCATGTGGTACTGAATAGAAGCGCATGCCCGGGCGCCGCAAGACCGGGATATGGCCATCGGAAGTAAATGCACGGTCGACAGACAAAGCCTCGCGCCGAGGCGACGAAGTTGAACTTTCTGAAAGGTCCTGCGTTTGCGCTTGATTGCTTAAACGGATGTCTGAGCTGATGAATTTTCCGGATGACATGGAACTGGCCGTCGCCCTCTACATGGCGGATAACGCCTTGCCCCGGGAAAGGGCTATCGAAAAGCTCCTGAGGGCGGAGCTCGAAAACACTGGCCATCTGCCCGGTGGCGAAGGTCGGCCGCCGGAGATCGTCGGTGGGCAACCGAGCGCCGACTATGTTCAATATAGCTCCTATCTTGATGGGGATAGCTGACGAGCGGCGGAACCAAAGCGGGCGAGGGCTGTTTATGGCGCAGATAATTGTGCCAGGATATGCGTCCCATGTTTCCAAGATCATTTCTTCTCTCAGCCGCACTCGCCGCGATGACGAGCCTGCCGGCAATTGCCCAGCCTCTCGAGGTCAGCACGCTTGCGGTTTCCAGTGCCGACAGCATTCCACTTTCGCCAGAGGCCGCGACCCTGAACTACATTACCGACGTGTCTGGGAAGAAAGTCCGTCTGGTTGGGCCGCGCTTTTATCCCGACGGTGCGCGGGCGCTGGAGTTTCCCGGCCGAAGGTCGAACCCGGTTGCATCGGGCAGCGAAGAGGCTTTGTCGCAACGGTGAGGGGGCGTGGTGAGAAGACCGGTCGAAATATTGCGGCGGAGGTGGAATGAGAACCAGGGGTGAGCTTCAAGGACGCAAAGCGGATGCGGAAAGCTGGATAAGGCAGGAGGGTCAGGACGCCGGCAAGGCGAGTTTCCCCGAATTGTTCTTCGATCTGGTCTTTGTTTTCGCGCTGATCCAGCTCTCCCACGCGCTCGCCAAGGATTTTGGACCGACGTCGGCGCTTGAGGCCGGCATCCTGATATTGTCGCTCTGGTGGCTATGGATACACACCACCTGGATCACAAACCTGCTGAACACGGAAAAGGAGCCAGTCAGGATCCTGCTGTTCGTGCTGATGTTCGGCGGCGTTCTACTGGCCATCGCGCTGCCGGAGGCTTTTGCGGAACAGGGCCTTGTCTTCGCCCTGATCTACAGCGTGATGCAGGTCGGTCGAAGCCTGTTCGCTCTCTATGCGTTCAGGGGTGAAGACCGGCAGTCTTTTCTGGTCTTCGTGCGCGTGACGATCTGGCTCGTGGTATCGAGCCTGTTCTGGCTGGCCGGTGGGCTCGTCGATCTGGCGGATCGCATTCTCCTGTGGGGCATTGCGCTTGCAATTGAATATGCCGGCCCCGCCTGCCGTTATGTCGTGCCGGGTGTAGCCTCGAGCGACGAGGATAGGCTGCATCTTTCCGGCGAGCATCTGGCGGAGCGATGTGCGCTCTTCGTCATCATCTGCCTTGGCGAAACGATCCTGACCACGGGACGCACGGCCACCGAATATATGAATTCGGGCCTGACATTCATCGTCTTCTGCTCCGCTTTCGTCAGTACCGTGGCGATGTGGTGGATTTACTTCCATCATGGGCAGGAAGAGGCGTCGAGAAAAGCCGAGAATGCCGAAGAAAAGGCGAAGATCGCCCATAATCTTTTTAACTACGGGCATTTGCCCATCGTGGCCGGTATCATCCTGACGGCGGTAGGTGAGGATTTCAGCCTCTCCCATGCGCGGGATGGCGCAACGATGCGCGAGGCGATCGCCATTCTCGGCGGTCCGGTCCTGTTTCTGGCCGGCAATATCGGCGTCAAGATCGCCGTCGCCTATCAGCGACCGGTTTCGCATTTTGCCGGCGTGGCGGCGCTCTGCCTGCTTTTGCCGGTGCCGGGTATTCCGCTTTTCGTGCTGCAACTGGTGAGCACGGCAATTCTTCTGCTTGTCGCCCTTTGGGAATATCTGGCGCTGAAAAGGGCGGTCGCCAATGCCTGATCGCTGATCAGGCGTTGACGAGATTGCGCGCCCTGTCGTTCCAGAGCCGAAGGCTGCGGGCATAGGCTTCCTCGAAGGGCAGGGCCATATCGTTGACCAGCATCAGCGCGATGGCTGTCGTCGAGATAATAATGGTTTCTGCCCTTTCGTCCCTTGCGGCACCTGTCCAGACCGCCCGCCAATATTCGAAGGTTGTGAACATGGTCGGCATTTCGGCGGGCGGCGTTTCGCGTGCGGGAATGATGAATTCTACATCCCTGCCCTTCGAAAGACCGAAAATCCGGGTGCTGCGAAACGGCGTGAATTGCGCGAAATCCCGCGTATTGCCGAGAATGGCGAGGTTTTCCACTGAAAGCAGTCGTGCCGTGTCCCGATGAAGTTCCTGATAGGACGGGCGGGCGACGCCGATGATCGTGCTCCTGGCGCGAAGCGGATTGAGAAGATGCACGACCGTGTTGAGCGGCAGGCGCATCTCCAGAATGCCGTACAGGCCGAGAAGGCTTTGAAACTGCAGGGACAGACCACCGATCGGCAGGTAGGCGATGCGTTCCGAGGCTGTGGCTTTCGCCGCCTGCGAAAGCGAGTGGCAAAGGGGAATGCCGCAGGCCTGTGCTGCAAGTTCAAGCTTGCCGCCGTTTTCTCCCTGCCCCACATGCCCGTGCAGCAGGACGCTGTATCCCGCCATGGCGACAAGACGCGCGGAATGGAGGAACCACGGCGCATCGCGATGTTTCGGCGACATATAAGCGGGCCAGTCGAGATCCACCGATGCAGGTCCTTGCTGGTCCCTCTCTATATGTCTCCACATGGCTTCGATGAAACCGGCAAGCTCCGCCGCGGTCACGCCGCGATAATGCATGGTGGCGAGCAAGGCCCCGATCTGTATCGGGTCGGCATCGCCATCGAGAATGATCGAGAGCGCATCCATCGCTTCCACCTGGCTGAGCGGGCGGCTGTTGCCGATGCCCATCGCCGAGGTTGCGATATATTTGGCAAGCCTCTGCTGCGGATCGGCATTGTGGCCGATACGCGCGAGACGGTCGGCGATGTTTTCCGGTGTCGGCTGACCTTCCAGAAGAACGCTGGGGCGAAGCGAAAGCGGCGGCGCCTTCATCAGCACCGGCCGCTCCCAGCCGCTTGCACTGGCGTTGGCCGGGGCGGCGGGTTTTTCCTGCGAATAGTCGATAAGGTTCTCGGCCTCCGCCGCCAGCGAACGAATGCGCAGCCGCATGTTTTCGGCAAAGGGGGTGGGACGCAGGCCCTGACCGGTGCGCAGAAAAAGCTGGTCGCCGTATCTTTCGCGCAGCTGCTGCAATATCCGGCTCATGGAAGATGTCGGCAGTCCCATGCCCGCCGCCGCGCGGCTGACGCTGCCTTCCCGCAACAACGCATCGAAAGCGACAAGTAGTTTCAGCTGCCCAAGCCTGTCGGGTTTTGTCGTGGAGGCTGGTTCATCTTTTCTCTTGCCGGTTGTCATCTTGCGATTTTTTTACTCCACCGCTTGTCCGGGGAGCCCTTTTTGCAATTTCTGGAATTTAGAACTGTTCGAAAACAAACGCGTTGCGCCCGCACTCCCTCCTAAATAAGTGGGGTTAAATTCTCAAGTTAAATGCGGGGGCGTAACATGGAATTGAAGTACCGCGGTCGAGATATGGCCGCGACGATAATAAAGGCCGGTCTTTCGGCAGCAATGGCGGGAACGGCTCTCAGCATTGCTCTGCCCGTTTTTGCGCAGCAGGCGTCTGAGGGGAACACGGTTCTTCAGCAGATCGTCGTCACCGCATCCGGTTTCGAGCAGAATGTGAAGGACGCTCCGGCCAGCATCACGGTTGTGACGCGGGAAGATCTGGAAAAGGGATCCTATCGCGATCTGACCGATGCCCTGCGGGAAGTTCAGGGCGTATCCGTCACCGGCATTGCCAATGAAAAGGATATTTTCATTCGCGGTCTGCCCGGCGCTTACACGCTGGTTCTGGTTGACGGCAAGCGGCAGAGCACGCGCGATGCCCGCACCAACGGCAATTCCGGCTTCGAACAGAGTTTCGTGCCGCCGGTTTCGGCGATCGAGCGCATCGAAGTGGTGCGCGGGCCGATGTCCTCGCTTTATGGTTCGGATGCCATGGGCGGTGTCATCAATATCATCACCCGCAAGGTCGGCGATGTCTGGTCAGGTTCCGTCACCACCGAGGGCACGGTTCAGCAGCATTCCAAATTCGGCAATAGCGGCCAGGTCTCCTGGTACGCCAACGGACCGATCCTGAAGGACCAGCTCGGTCTGCAGCTGTGGGGCAGGGGTTTCACACGCGGCGAAGACCGTATTCTGAGCGGCACCACGGGCGCCAAGGAATATGATTTCAACGGTCGTCTGACGTTTACGCCGAACGAAGATCACGACATCTATCTCGAAGGCGGCAAGACGCGACTGCGCCGCAGCGCCGAGCCCGGCGACACGCTGGCGGCGACGGACGCCAACGGCACCTACAATACCAATACGCGCGACCATTGGTCATTGTCGCATACCGGCCGCTGGGGGCCGACCACATCCGAATTTTCGTTCCAGCAGGAATGGGCGGAGCGCACCAACTTCACCAGAAATATCCGCACCGGCCGCGTGACAGAAAACCCGCGCTCGCCGGAAGTGCGCAACACCGTTCTCGATGGCAAGTTCACCACGCCGTTCGAATTATTCGGCAACCACACTCTGGTCACGGGCGGACAATATTTCGAGGCGCGGCTGACGGACCAGAATCCGGGACGCCGCACCGGCCGCGACGAGACATTTTCGGCGACGCAATGGGCGCTCTTCCTTGAGGATGAATGGCGCATTGTCGATAATTTCGCGCTGACGGGCGGTCTTCGTCTCGATAATCACGAGAAATACGGCAATCATTTCAGCCCGCGTCTTTACGGCGTCTGGAGCGCGACCGAGGAACTGACCATCAAGGGCGGCATCTCTACCGGTTTCCGCGCCCCGGAAATCCGCCAGATCGCACCGGGTTATGCCTATACGACGGGTGGTGGCGGTTGCACCTATGGCCCGAGCGGCACCTGCGGCGTGATCATCGGCGATCCCAACCTCGAAGCGGAAAAGAGCACGAGCTATGAAGTGGCTGCGCTTTGGGACAATGGCGACGTTGCTCTCGGCGCCACCTATTTCTACACCGATTTCAAGGACAAGATTTCCAACGCGCTGGTGCTCAATCCGGATGGAACGCCTGCTCGCTGGAGCGAAGACCGCAACTATCGTCTCTGGTACAATTACAACATCGACGATGCGGTCATTCAGGGTGTGGAACTGACGGCGACCTGGTATGCGACGCCGGACCTGACGCTGCGCGGCAACTATACCTATACCCATTCCGAACAGAAAACCGGCGACTATGAAGGCTTCCCGCTGGCGCGCACGCCGGAACATATGGCCAATCTGCGCGGCGACTGGGTAACCCCAATCGACGGTCTGGAAGCCTGGGCCTCGCTGAATTACCACGGATCGGAAATCAATGCCGGCCCGCGCATCGGCACCAACGGCACGCCTGTGACGATCAACGGCAAGGCCGGGCGTAAATATGACGCCTACACCACGCTGGATATCGGCGCGAAATATGCGGTTGCCGAAAATGTCGATCTCAACGCCGCCATTTACAATGTCTTCGACAAGGATGTCGGCACGGACGATTTCAACACCGTCATGGAAGGCCGCCGTTTCTGGATCAGCATGACAGCGAAATTCTGATCCGTGGCCAACATTCACGAAATTTGGAGGCGCCCTTGGGCGCCTCTTTTTTTGGGCTATCGCCTATTGACCTCAACTATGGTTGAGGAATTATACCGGCTGCTCTTCACTATGTTTCCGCGTTTTCCGAGCGGAAATCGTTACGGAAGCAGGAGCCAGAATGGAAAATACCGTATTCAAGCACAGCCTGACGGTTGGAGAGGTTGCCCGCCGCAGCGGCATCGCCGTGTCCACCATCCATTTTTACGAGGCGAAGGGGCTGATTGAAGGCTGGCGAACCGCCGGTAACCAACGTCGTTATCATCGCGCCGTCCTGCGGCGTATCGCCATCATCCGCATCGCGCAGCGGGCGGGTATACAGCTCAGCATCATCAGGGATGCGATGGCCGATCTGCCGCAGGATCGGGTGGCGACGACGGCCGATTGGCGCAGGTTTTCCCAATCCTGGCGGGAAATGCTGCAGCTTCGCATCAACAGCCTGATCATGCTGCGCGATCAGCTTACCGGCTGTATCGGTTGCGGGTGCCTTTCGCTGGATGATTGTCCGTTACGCAATCCGAACGATGTTCTGGCCGATGACGGCGCAGGTCCGCGCCGCCTCGTTTCTGCGGAATGAACGGGATTTCCGAACCGGAACGGTTGTTCCTCACTCGGAATCGGCGGCAACCCAGACGCTGACGCTGCCGCCATTGGTGGGAAAGACGCCCTTGCCGCTCTCATCGAGGGTAATCCGTTCTTCACGGTGCCCGAGAAAGTCGCGCCAGACCGCCCCGGCGCGATCTGGACCGAGATCGATCTGCTTTTCCGCCGGCTCGCCATTCGACATCACCACCACGCAGCCCGGCGCATCGGCGGTGCCGTGGCGAATAAAGGCGATGCAGCTTGCATCGTCGAGAATATCCGTCTGGGCTCCGTTGGCGAAACGGCTGCGGGCTTCGATGAGCTTCGGCAGGCATTCAATGGCGGGCATATCGATTTTATATTCGTTGCCGTCATTGCCGGTGTCGGTATAGCTCGTGCCGAACAGATCGGGATAAAAGACGCAGGGCACACCGTCTTCGCGCAGCAGGATGATCGCATAGGCAAGAGGTTTGAACCAGGGTTCCACCGGCGCTTCCAGCGATTGCAGCGGCTGCGTGTCGTGATTGTCGACCAGCGTGACGGCATGGTCTGGAACGGCGGAGACAAGCGAACCACCGAAGATGCTGCGCATATCGAAATCGCCGCCCTGTTTCGAGGCGTCATGGAAGCTGTGATGAAGGGCGACATCGAAAAGCATCAGCTGCTTGTCGACGAGTTCGAGATAGCTTTTCAGCGCCTCGAGATCGGGGTGCCAATATTCCGCCACGACGAAAAGATCGGGATCGACCGTTTCGCGCATGTGGCCGACCCAGTCGCGGAAGAACCAGGCCGGAATATGTTTGGCGGCATCGAGGCGGAAGCCATCGACCTGCACCTGCTCGGAGAGCCAGCGGCCCCAATATTTTAGCTCTTCATAGACCGCCCGGTTTCTGAATTCGACATCGGCACCCATCAGATAATCGAAATTGCCGTTTTCCTGATCGACTTCCTCATTCCATTCCCCATCGCCATACTCATTGACGAGGCGGAAAATGCCGTCTTCGGTCGGTTCCTCGATGTGGTCGACACCGCTGAAGCACTTCAGGTCCCAGATGAATTTGGAATGTTTGCCGCTGCGGCCGGGAAAGGTGAAACGCGTATAGGCCAGCGCCTGAAAGTCTTCATCGTCGATCTCGGTACGGTCTTCGGGATTGACGCGGCGAACCCGCACCTTCTCCTTCTCATCCGCACCCATCTTGTGATTGAGAACCACGTCATGAATGACGCGGATGCCGTTTTCCTTCAGCGTCCGGCCCGCATGTTCGAGGGCGTCGCGATCGCCATATTTGGTGGCGACGGTGCCCTTCTGATCGAATTCGCCAAGGTCGAAGAGATCGTAGGTATCGTAACCGACCGAATAACCGCCGGCAGCACCCTTATAGGCCGGTGGCAGCCAGATATCGGTGATGCCCATTCTGGCAAGGCTTTCGGCCTTTTCGGCCACCTCGCTCCATAATTTCCCTCCGTCCGGATAATACCAATGGAAGAACTGAAGCAAGGTGCGTCCGGCCATATTTCCCTCACAGTCGTTAGCAGGTCGCGCCATAAACGGCCCGGCGGCGAAAGGGTTCCGCCGCCGGCCATACGCGCTCTGCAATTGTGAGTGAGGCCGGTGGCCTGTCCGTATATTAGCCGGCTATGTCGAGAAGGGCAGCGCCCGCCTGCAGATAGTCGCCTTCCTTGACGATCAGGCGCACTTTGCCGGCCTTGGTGGCGACAATCTGCGTTTCCATCTTCATGGCTTCCATGACGGCCAGAAGATCGCCTTCGGAAACCAGGTCACCGTCTTTTACCTTGAAGGACTGCAGCGTGCCGGAAACCGGGGCGGTGATTTCGCCTTCCTTTTCCTTGGTGGCGGTGGTGCCGGGAGCAGCCGCGCTGCTGCCGCTAACCGCACCGAGGCTGGAGAGCAGCAGGCTGGGCAGACCGACCGATACGCGCTTGCCGTCGATTTCCAGAAAAGTACGGGTGACGGAAGGGTCTTCGGCTGGTGCCGGGCGCTCCATGGCATCCGGCATGGCGGCGAAATCGGTCTCGATCCAGCGGGTGTGAACCTTGAAACCGTCGGTGCCGACGAAGTCTTCGGTTTCGATTGCGGCGCGATGGAAGGGCAGCACCGTGGCGATGCCTTCGATGCGGAACTCCTTCAGCGCGCGGCGGGCGCGGCGCAGAACCTGATCGCGGTCGGCACCCGTGACGATGAGCTTTGCCATCAGCGAGTCGAACACGCCCGGCACGCTGGAGCCGCTGACGACGCCGCTATCCACGCGAATGCCGGGACCGGAGGGGGCGTCGAAAAGCGAGATCGAGCCGGGGGTCGGCAGGAAGCCTCGGCCGGGATCTTCGGCATTGATGCGGAATTCCATCGAATGGCCACGCGGTTCCGGTGTTTCGAGAACCCGCAGTCTATGGCCTTCGGCGATACGGAACTGCTCGATGACGAGATCGATACCGGTGGTTTCTTCGGTAACGGGATGTTCCACCTGCAGGCGCGTGTTGACCTCGAGGAAAGAAATCGTGCCATCGACGCCGAGCAGGAATTCGACGGTGCCGGCGCCGGAATAACCGGCAGCGGCGCAGATAGCTTTGGCAGCCGCATGGATTTTCTGCCGCTGTTCGGCGGAGAGGAAGGGGGCGGGAGCCTCTTCGATGAGCTTCTGGTTCCGGCGCTGCAGCGAGCAGTCGCGGGTGCCGAGGACGAGCACATTGCCATGCTTGTCGGCCAGAACCTGCGCCTCGATATGGCGCGGCCGGTCGAGGAAGCGCTCAAGGAAACACTCGCCGCGGCCAAAGGCGGCCGTCGCCTCGCGCACGGCGGATTCGTAGAGATCGGCGATCTCTTCCATCTTCCACGCAACCTTCAGGCCGCGACCACCGCCGCCATGGGCCGCCTTGATGGCGACGGGCAGGCCGTGTTGTTCCGCAAAGGCGGTGACTTCGGCAGCGGAAGAAACCGGGCCATCACTGCCGGCGACCAACGGTGCGCCGACGCCGGTGGCAATGCGCCGTGCCTCTACCTTGTCGCCCAGTGCCTCGATGACATGCGGATCGGGGCCGATCCAGATGAGGCCGGCATCGAGAACGGCACGCGCAAACTCGGCGCGCTCGGACAGGAAACCATAACCGGGATGCACGGCATCCGCACCGGCGCGTTTGGCAATCGCGATCAGCTTGGCGATATCGAGATAGGTCTCGGCGGGACGCACGCCCTCCAGCGCATAGGCCTCATCCGCAAGCCGGACGAAAAGCGCATCCTGATCGGGATCGGCATAAACGGCGACCGATTGCAGGCCGTAATCGCGACATGCGCGGATGATGCGGGCCGCGATCTCGCCGCGATTGGCAATCAGCACTTTTTTCATCGCTCTTCTCCTCGGAATTCTGTGTTCTTGGCCGCGATTTCGGCGAAGGGGCCGATCGGGCGGAATTTGATTTTGGCGTTCACCGGGATCTGCCCGGCAAGATCAAGATGATATTCGGCGACAGCGCCGATGACGGGATAACCGCCAGTCAACGGGTGATCGGCAAGGAAGAGAACCGGCTGGCCGCTATGGGGAATCTGGATCGCTCCCGTCGCAGTACCTTCGCTCGGCAATTCGGCGCTGTCCCTGCGTTCCACCGGCACTTCGCCGGCAAGGCGGATGCCGACGCGGTTGGATTGTGGGGTGACCTGCCAGAGCTGGCTGGTCAATGTCTCGATGCCCTTCTGCGTGAACCAGTCCGCCCGCGGTCCGAGAACGACGTCCAGCGTGACGACCTCACCCATTGCCGGCGGTTCGAAGGCCGGAACCTCGTCAATCGATACGCTGGAAAGGCCGGTCTTCTCGCCCTTAAGCGGCAGGATGGCGCCTGCACCCACCGGCTCTGGGCCGACGACAGCCAGCGTATCCGTCGCGAAACTGCCGAGCACCGGCTCGACATCGAAGCCGCCGCGCACCGCAAGATAACAGCGCATACCCTTTGGCGGCTGGTCGAAAGTGACCACATCACCGGGTTCGAGCGACACCGGGCCATGGGTCTTGGCCGCGAAACTGCGATCTGCCGTGGTGATGGTGACGGGGCAGGGTGCACCTGCAATGCCGATGACGGCGCGGCTCGTGCTTTTAAAGGAAAATCCGCCGAGCGTCAGTTCGAGACAGGGCGTGTTGACGGGGTTGCCGACGATGCGGTTCGCGGCATTGAAGGCGCCGCGATCCAGCGCGCCGGAGGCCGAAACGCCCTGACCGGTCTGGCCGAAGCGGCCGAGATCCTGAAAGATGGCGGGCATGGGGGCGGCGAGCACCTTGAAATGCGGGCCGTCTTTTGCGGTCTCTTTCGTGGCGTTTCGCGGTGCCGAGACGGGGATGTCGACCGTTTTGCCGGCCTTGTCCATGTCGAAGAAACGCACGCGGTAACCCGGCTGGAAAAGCGCGCCGGGATCGCGGTCTATATCCCACATCTTCACCGGCGTGGTGCCGATGATCTGCCAGCCGCCGGGGCTGTTTTGCGGATAGACGCCGCTGAAGGCGCCGGCCAGCGCCACCGAACCTGCCGGAATGCGGGTGCGCGGGCTTTGCCGGCGCGGCACGAGCAGCGCCGGATCGCCGCCGACCAGATAACCGAAGCCGGGAGCGAAGCCGCAAAAGGCCACGGTGAATTCGCTTTCGGTGTGGCGGTGGATGACCTCTTCGATGCTCATGCCGGTCAATTCGGCAACATCGGCGAGGTCCTCACCATTGTAGTGGACGGGGATTTCCACGAGATTGTCCGAAGGCGCTATTTTCGCGGAAAGATCACGGCTTGCCAGCCGCGCGGCCAGCGCTTCGGCACCGATCTTTTCAGGGCGAAAGCGGATCATCAGGGTGCGGGCAGCCGGCACCGTTTCTTCGATACCTTCCACCGGATCGTTCTGAAGCGAGGCGAAAAGCGCCAGCGTTTCATCGAGATCGGCAAGTTCGACAAGAATGGTGGTGAGGCTGACGGGGAGAAAACGCATCATATCCTCACGCGTGATAGGCGGAATCGGGAATGTCGGTGATGAACATGTGCCCCGGCGCATGGGTGATCGCAAAGGGCACGCCCGACGCCATCACGGCCGCCTGCGGGGTCACGCCGCAGGCCCAGAATACCGGAACTTCGCCCGGCTCGATCCGCACCGCATCGCCGAAATCTGGTTTCGCAAGATCGACAATGCCGATCTCTTCCGGTGCACCGACATGTACGGGTGATCCATGTACGGCGGGAAAACGTCCCGAAATGGTCGCAGCATCGGCCACGCGTGAGGCCGGGATCGGCCGCATGGAAACGACCATATTGCCCTTCAGCCGACCGGCCGGGCGGCAGGGCCGGTTGGTGAGATACATCGGCACATTGCTCTTGTCGGTCATGTGGCGGATTTCGATGCCCGCTTCTACCATCGGCGTTTCGAAGGTGAAGCTGCAGCCGATCAGGAAGGCGACGAGATCGTCCCGCTCGGCCCAGGCGGCGGTGGCGTCAGCCGTTTCCTCGACGAGCTTGCCGTCCCGCCAGATGCGGTAGAGCGGCAGGTCGGTTCTCAAATCGGCACCGGGCGCCAGAAGCGTGGTGGGCGAACCGGGATCGGATACATCCAGCACCGGGCAGGGTTTGGGATTGCGCTGCGCGTAAAGTAGGAAATCGAAGGCCCAGTCGCGCGGCAGCACGATCATGTTCGCCTGCGTGAAGCCGGGTGCAATGCCGGAAGTTGGGGCGACGAGGCCGTCGCGATAGGTCGCACGGGCCTTGCGCGCGGCCTCCGCGTCGGTGTGGTTGAGATAGGATGTCGGTATCGTCATCGGCTATCCTTTCAGCGATTGGATGCGAAAGAGCGGATGTCGATGCCATCAGCCTCGAAACGGCGGCGGATTTCCTGGGCGATGGCGACCGCGCCGGGGCTATCGCCGTGCACGCAGATGGATTGCGCCTCGATTTTTATGATGTTGCCATCGATGGCCTCCAGCGTGCCTTCGCGGGCAAGCTGCACCATGCGGTCGGCGATTTTGGCCGCGTCGTGTAGTACGGCACCGGCTTCGCGGCGGGAGACGAGCTGGCCCTGAGGCGTATAGGCGCGATCCGCGAAAGCTTCGGCGACAACGGCAAGACCTGCTTTGCGGGCAAGATCGAGGATAGGCGCGTTCGCAAGACCCATCAGTACCAGCGAAGGATCGATGGCCTTGATGCCGTCAATGACGGCCTGCCCCTGTTTCGCGTCATTGGCGATGCGGTTGTAAAGCGCGCCATGCGGCTTGACGTAACGCACCGTTGTGCCGGCAGCGGCGGCGACGCCTTTCAGCGCGCCGATCTGGTAGATGACATCCGCGATCAGTTCTTCCGAGGTCGCGTCCAGATCGCGGCGGCCGAAGCCGACGCGGTCCGGATAGGAGACATGGGCGCCGACGACCACGCCCTTTTCGGCGGCGGCCTTGACGGTGCGGTAGATACCGGCCGGATCGCCGGCATGAAATCCGCAGGCGATGTTGGCGCTGGAGACGATGGCGAGCATCGCTTCATCGTCTCCCATGCGCCATGCGCCATAACTTTCGCCAAGATCGCTGTTGAGATCGATAGCGGCCATGTTTGCCTCCCTTTAGAGCATTTCCAGCAAAAGTGCGTAGCGGTTTTGCGTCCGGAAAATGCGTAAAAACACTAGTTTATTACAGGCCGAGCAGGCCGAAGATGGTGCCGGCGGACTTGTAGCCCATGTACCATGTCAATGCGCAGGTCAGAACGCCAAGCACAAGCAGGATGCGCGGGTAACGATAGCCGCCCATCAGGTCTTCGCGTTTCCATGCGGCGAACAGGAAGATGCTGAGGCCGATGGGCAGGATGAGGCCGTTCAGGCCGCCGACGAAGACCAGCATGGCGGCGGGTGGCGTGGTGATCAGCAGGTAGCAGACGAGCGAGACGGCGATGAAAACGATCGTCGCCATGTTGCGGGCGCGTTCGGTCATGTCCTGCTTGAAGACGGGCAGGAATGAAACGGAAGTATAGGCCGCGCCGATGACGCTGGTGATGGCCGCTGCCCAGAAGATGATGCCGAAGAGCCGGAAGCCGAGATCGCCTGCAGCCGAACGGAAGGCCTGTGCGGCAGGGTTGGCGGCCTGGCCCGACGTATCGATGATGACGCCGCTGGCGACGACGCCAAGAATGGCGAGGAATAGCACATAGCGCATGACGCCGGTGACAGCGATGCCGGTTAGCGCCGCGCGGTTGACGGCAGGCAGGTTTTCGATGCCGACCATGCCCCGGTCCAGCAGCCGATGTGCGCCGGAATAGGTGATGTAGCCGCCGACGGTGCCGCCGACGATGGTGGTGATGGTTGCGAAATTGATCGTATCCGGCAGGAAGGTCTGGCGGAAGGCGTCACCCACCGGCGGTGCGGAAACGAAGGCCACATAAAGCGTCAGTACGATCATCAATATACCGGCGAAAATGATGAACCGGTCGACGGCAAGGCCCGCGCGTTTGGAAACGAAGATGGCGATGGAAAAGACCGCGCTGATGGCGCCGCCGATTTTCGGGTCCAGCCCGAAAATGGCGTTCAGGCCAAGGCCGGTGCCGCCAATATTGCCGATGTTGAAGAACAGGCCGCCGATGATGACGAGAATGGCCAGAAGATAACCGGAGCCGGGAATGGCGGCATTGGCAATGTCGGATGCGCGCATGCGCGTCAGTGTCACGATACGCCAGATGTTGAGCTGCACGACGAAGTCGATGAGGATGGAGGCGAGGATGCCGAAGGCGAAGGCAGCACCGAGCTGGGTGGTGAATGTCGCCGTCTGCGTGATGAAGCCGGGACCGATGGCGGATGTCGCCATCAGGAAGATCGCACCCATCAGGGATGCGCGTTTTGACATTTTCATATCGGCAGTCGGGGTGAGCTTTTTCTGCTCCATGGATTTTCTCCGCTCCTGTCGCAATCCGCCCCTCGCGGATGCTTTATGCCACCGATCTTGTCGTGTTCTGCGAAATTGTCAACTTTGTTCAACAATATAAAGTTATCGTTCTTTCATTTTGTCCATTTGTTGGACGTAATGAGCAGGATTTAATCACGTTTTTTTCGTGCTTTGCTAATGCTTTGTGCTAAAGCATGTCGCGCAAAGTGTGCAGCGGTTTGCGATAACGACATGCGCCAACAATGGCTTAAAGCGTAAGGAGCGGGTCTGAAAGATCCGCGACACGCTTTAAGGGCAGATCATGCCGTGTCCGAACATGCCTGTCACTGAATTCCCGATGCTGCATTGCTCTTAAGGAAAGGAGCGCCATGACCGAAACGATAGAGGGTCTGCCGCTTGCGGATCGATTGGCCAAGGGTATTCGCACCCTGCTGATCTCCGGCGAGTTGATGCCGGGGCAGCGCCTTTCAGAGGCAGCCTTCAGTGAACGTTTCGACGTCTCGCGCAATTCGCTGCGCGAAGCCTTTCGGCTGCTGACCAAGGACGGGCTTCTGCGCCATGAGGCAAATCGCGGCGTGTTCGTCGCCGTTCCCACCATGTCCTCGGTCATCGATATTTATCGGGTGCGACGCATGGTGGAATGCGGCGCACTTCGCCAAGCCTGGCACAAGCATCCCGCAATCAAGACGATGCGGGCAGCGGTCGAGGATGCCAAGGTCAAGCGCGAAGATGCCGACTGGCTGGGTGTGGGCAGCGCCAACATGAAATTTCACGCCGCCGTCGTCGATCTTCTCGACAGCGCCCGTCTCAGCGATTTTTACGAGCGTATCGCCGCTGAACTCAGGCTTTGTTTCGGTTTGCTGAAAGATCCCGAACAGCTTCATTCCCCCTTCGTGGACATGAACAGCAAGATCCTGTCGCTGATGGAAGAGGGCAAGGCGCAAGAGGCCGGCGACGAGATGGAAATCTATCTCAATCTGTCCGAGCGGACGGTTCTGAAGGCGCTTGAACGCGCCGTCGAACACGTTTCCTGACATGACGGGCGGCAGGGCAGGAAACGACCCTTGCCGCTCCCGCCATTTTTTGCAGCCGCAGCCGATTGCCAAGTTTGCTGCGCTGCGTCATCAATGCTGACATGACGCTTCGCGACCTGACCATTCTCGTTATCGACGAAAACGCGATCCGCGCCTCCATCATCGAGGAGGGGCTGCGCGAGGCCGGCTATCATCGCGTCACCGTCATCCACGAGGTGAACGGGGTGGCGCGCACTATCGAGACGCTGCAGCCCGATGTCATCTTCATCGATCTCGAAAACCCCAACCGTGACATGATGGAGCATCTGTTCCAGCTTACCCGCACGGTCGGGCGGCCGATCGCCATGTTTGTCGATCGTTCCGATACCGCGTCCATCGAGGCGGCCGTCGAGGCGGGCGTTTCCGCCTATGTGGTGGACGGGCTGAAGAAGGAGCGGGTCAAGCCCATTCTCGATATGGCGGTCAGCCGCTTCAATGCCTTCAGCCGTCTGCAGCAGGAACTTGCCGAAGCGAAATCGGCGCTTGAGGAACGCAAGGTCATCGAGCGCGCCAAGGGCATTCTGATGAAGATGCGCGGCCTTTCCGAAGAGGAGGCCTTTGCGCTTTTGCGGCAAACGGCGATGAACGAGAAGAAGAAGATTTCCGAGATCGCGCAAAGCGTGGTCACCGCGGCCGGTCTGTTGATGTGACTAACCGCCGGTCGGACAGTGTGGAGTGAATGATATGGCGGCACCGGAAAAAACGGCCGGATCAGACAGCGGCGTAACGCAAGCACCGGCAATCGTCGGCAGCGACCGGCAGAAAATCCTGCGCGCCGGCTTTATTCCCCTTGTCGACGCATCCGTCCTGATTGCTGCGGCCGAATTCGGTTTCGCAGAACGCGAGGGCCTTTCGCTCGATCTCGTCAAGGATGTTTCCTGGGCGAATGTGCGCGACCGGCTGGCGTTTCGGCAATTCGATATCGCCCACATGCTGTCGCCGATGCCCGTCGCCTCCATGCTCGGGCTCGGCTCCAACCCGTCGCCGACCGTCACGCCTTTTTCACTCGGACGCGGCGGCAATGCGATCACGCTTTCGACCCGGCTTTTTGCGCGGATGAAGGCTTTGACCGGGCTTTCCGAAACGGCGGGAGCGCTCGAAAATGCCGAGGCGTTGAAGCGGGTGCTCGATGATATGCGCGCGCGCGGCGAACCGACGCCGACGCTCGGCATGACCTATCCGTTTTCATCGCATAATTACGAGTTTCGCTACTGGCTTGCCGCCGGCGGCATTCACCCCGATCACGATGTCAAGCTTGTGGTGGTGCCGCCGCCATTGACCTCGGATGCGCTTGCCGCAGGGGCCATTGACGGTTTCTGCGTCGGAGCGCCATGGAACATCGTCGCTGCCGAGCGCGGTGTCGGTCGCATCGTTGCGGCCAAGCAGGATTTGTGGCCTTCCGCACCGGAAAAGGTCATCGGCATGCGACCCGAATGGGCGGAAAATCAGCAGGAAACGGTTGGACGGCTGCTGACAGCGCTGGATGCCGCCGCGCGCTGGTGCGACCTTGCAGAAAATCACGATGATCTCAGCGCAGCCCTTGCCGATCCCCGCTATATCGGCGCACCGGAAGGCATCATCCGCCGTGTGCTTGCCGGTGAATTCAGTATCGACAGCCAGGGCAACCGCCGGGTGATCGACAATTATTTCATCTTCCACGGCGGTCACGCCAATTATCCGCGCCAGAGCCAGGCATTGTGGATCTACAGCCAGATGATCCGCTGGGGGCAAGCGGAATTTTCACAGGCCGGTGTGGAGGCCGCCCTGTCTGCCTACCGGCCGGATATTTATCGGGCGGCGCTGGGTGACGCCAATGCACCTGACGATGCCGATATCCGCATCGAAGGGCAGGAAGAGCAGGACCGTTTCGTGGATGGCCTCGTATTCGATCCCGCCGACATTACAGGCTACGTAAACGGCTTTTCCGTGCGCACCGCCGAGCCGTTTTCTCCCACTTCAGGCGAGACGTAAGCGGCGTCATGCCTTTCGGGCTGCGCAAATTTCAAGCGCTGGATTCTTCTCTTTGCACAAATGGGAGACAGAAAACGCGCTGATTAAAATTTAATCAGTAGATCGATTTGCAAAAATACTCCTTTATTTTCAATAATATAATCTGTTTTTTATAAACTGGCACGCCTCTTGCTTCTTGTTTTTTGCACCGGTCAACGGCGATCGGGGCAAGCAAGGCGCGGCATAGGCGCTTTCACAAGACACAGACGTCGCAAGGTTTTGCTGCCCGGAACACCTCCCGTTCCGCAGGCGCAAACACCGAGCGGCGTTTTTTTATTTTCAGGTTTTTTCGCAAGCGAAAACGTCACCCGCCGAGGTGGCCCAATAAGGGGAACATGCGAATGAAAAAGATATTCTCCGGCGATGTCAGCCGCCGCACGATACTGAAGACGACAGCCACCGCCGCCCTTGTCAGCGCCGTGCGCGTGGCCTTTCCGTCCGGTGCTTTCGCAGCCACCGCTGAGCCAGAAGTGAAAGGCGCGAAAATCGGTTTCATCGCGCTCACCGATGCCGCCCCGCTCATCATTGCGGCGGAAAAGGGCCTGTTCGCCAAACACGGCATGCCGGATGTCGAGGTTCTGAAACAGGCCTCCTGGGGCGCGACGCGCGACAATCTCGTGCTCGGCGGCGCATCGAACGGCATCGACGGCGCACACATCCTGACGCCGATGCCCTATCTCATGCATACCGGCAAGGTGACCCAGAACAATGTGCCGGTGCCGATGACCATCCTCGCCCGCCTCAACCTCGACAGCCAGGGCATTTCCGTCGCCAAGGAATATGCCGAAACCGGCGTTCAGCTCGATGCCTCCAAATTGAAGGCGGCTTTCGAGAAGAAGAAGGCCGAAGGCAAGGAAATCAAGGCCGCCATGACCTTCCCCGGCGGCACGCATGATCTCTGGATCCGCTACTGGCTTGCCGCCGGCGGCATCGATCCGGACAAGGACGTCTCGACCATCGTCGTTCCGCCGCCGCAGATGGTCGCCAATATGAAGGTCGGCAATATGGACGTCTTCTGTGTGGGCGAACCCTGGAACGAGCAGCTCGTCAATCAGGGCATCGGTTTCACCGCCTGTACCACCGGCGAACTCTGGAAGGGCCATCCGGAAAAGGCGCTCGGCATGCGTGCGGACTGGGTGGAAAAGAACCCCAACGCCACCAAGGCGCTGCTGATGGCCGTGATGGAAGCGCAGCAGTGGTGCGATGAAATGGCGAACAAGGAGGAAATGTCCACCATCCTCGGCAAACGCCAATGGTTCAACGTGCCGCCGAAGGATGTTCTCGGCCGCCTCAAGGGCAATATCAATTACGGCAACGGCCGCGTGCTCGAAAATACCGGCCTGCAGATGAAGTTCTGGCAGGATCATGCCTCCTATCCCTTCCGCAGCCACGACAGCTGGTTCATCGCGGAAAACATCCGCTGGGGCAAATTCGCGCCCGATACGGATGTGAAGGCGTTGGTGGAGAAGGTGAACCGCGAGGATATCTGGCGCGCGGCGGCCAAGGATCTCGGCGTCGCCGATCTTCCCGCCTCCACCTCGCGCGGCAAGGAAACCTTCTTCGACGGCAAGGTCTTCGACCCGGAAAATCCGTCGGCCTATCTCGAAAGCCTGTCCATCAAGGCGGCCTCCTGAGGAGGAGACCCGGGGTGTCGCCCCTCATCTGCCAGATGCGCTGCCCAACCGGCGCGACTGAAGACCGGATGAGGGGCGAACCCCAGACCGCAACCGAAATCAAGAGGAAACGCCCATGTCCGCATTGGCCCGAAAATTCAACGAAGAGCCGCAGCAGCCGGTAGCGCAGAAGGCAAACGTCGTGGCACTTGCGCCGAAACAGTCGCCGCGGATCGATCTGCGCAAATGGGGTGCGGAGGCGGCTCGCAACATCGTACCGCCGTTCATCGTCCTCGCCATTCTGCTGGGCGTCTGGCAATTGCTCTGTTCCGCCCCCGGCTCATCGCTGCCGCCGCCGAGCCAGGTTTTCGAGGAGAGCTACGATCTCATCGTATCGCCCTTCTTCCACAACGGTTCACAGGATATCGGCCTTGGCTGGCGCGTGCTGGTCTCGCTGGAGCGTGTGGCTTACGGTTTCGGCCTTGCGGCAATCGCCGGTATCATTCTCGGCGCGGTGATAGGCCAGTCGGTCTGGGCCATGCGTGGTCTCGATCCGATCTTCCAGGTGCTGCGCACCGTACCGCCGCTTGCCTGGCTGCCGCTTTCGCTGGCCGCCTTTCAGGACAGCAATCCTTCGGCCATTTTCGTGATTTTCATCACCTCCATCTGGCCGGTCATCATCAATACCGCAGTCGGCGTGCGCAATATTCCGCAGGACTACCGCAACGTGGCGCAGGTGCTGCGGCTCAATCAGCTGGAATTCTTCTTCAAGATCATGCTGCCTTCGGCGGCACCCTACATCTTCACCGGCCTGCGTATCGGTGTCGGCCTTTCTTGGCTCGCAATCGTCGCGGCGGAAATGCTGACCGGCGGCGTCGGCATCGGCTTCTTCATCTGGGATGCGTGGAACTCCTCGCGCCTGCCCGACATCATCGTGGCGCTCGTCTACATCGGCGTCGTCGGCTTCGTGCTCGACAAGCTGGTGGCGGCGCTCGGCAAGGTCATCACCCGCGGCGCTGCGGCAAATTAAGAGGGCGACGATCATGAACGCTTATCTGAAGCTCGATCACATCGACAAATATTTCGACAAGGGCGGTTCGCGTACAGAGGTGCTGAAAGGCATCAACCTCACCATCGAAAAAGGCGAATTCGTCTCCGTCATCGGCCATTCCGGCTGCGGCAAGTCCACCATGCTCAATCTCATCGCCGGACTGACGAAAGTGTCTGCCGGCGCGGTGCTTCTCGAAAACCGCGAGGTCAACGAGCCGGGTCCGGAGCGCGCCGTCGTGTTCCAGAACCACAGCCTGCTGCCCTGGCTTTCGGTCTATGAAAACGTCAATCTCGCCGTCGAGAAGGTCTTCCGCAACACCAAGACCCGGGCCGAGCGGCATGACTGGGTCATGCGCAACCTCGATCTTGTGCAGATGGCCCACGCCAAGGACAAAAAGCCTTCGGAAATTTCCGGCGGCATGAAACAGCGTGTCGGCATCGCCCGCGCACTTGCCATGGAGCCGAAGATCCTGCTGCTGGACGAGCCCTTCGGCGCGCTGGACGCGCTGACCCGCGCCCATCTCCAGGATGCGGTGATGGAAATCCACGCCCGGCTCGGCAACACCATGGTCATGATCACCCATGATGTCGACGAGGCGGTGCTGCTCTCCGACCGTATCGTGATGATGACCAACGGTCCGGCCGCCCATATCGGCGAAGTGCTCGACGTGCCGCTGGCACGTCCGCGCAACCGCATCGAGCTCGCATCCGACAAGACCTACCTCAAATGCCGCGAGGCCGTGCTGAAGTTCCTCTACGAACGTCACCGCTTCGTCGAAGCTGCGGAGTAACGCCCATGACGCAAAAACTCGTCATCATCGGCAATGGCATGGCGCCGGGGCGCATGCTGGAAAACCTGTTCGAAACCGCTCCCGGCCTTTACGACGTCACCATTTTCAACGCCGAGCCGCGCGTCAATTACGACCGCATCATGCTCTCGCCGGTGCTCTCGGGCGAAAAGAGCTATGAAGACATCGTCATCCACAATGACGAATGGTATGCGGCTAACAATGTCACGCTGCACAAGGGCGCGAAGGTCATCGGTATCGACCGCGACAGAAAGACCGTGACCAGCGAAAACGGCATCACGGTTTCCTACGACAAGCTGGTGATTGCCACCGGTTCGTTGCCCTTCATCATTCCCGTCCCCGGCCATCAATTGCCGGGCGTGCTCGCCTACCGCGATCTCGACGATGTGACCAAGATGCTGGCGATCGCCGAGGGCAAGGGCCGCGCCATCGTCATCGGCGCCGGTCTTCTCGGGCTGGAAGCCGCTTATGGCCTCAAGCGCCAGGGCATGGATGTCACCGTCATCCACCTGATGCCGACGATCATGGAGCGCCAGCTCGATCCGGCAGCGGCCTATCTTCTCGAAAAGGCGCTCAATGAGCGCGGCATCGACATCATCACCAAGGCCAATACCAAATGCATTCTCGGTGAGGAGAAGGTCGAGGGCATCGAGCTGGAAGACGGCCGCGTCATCAAGGGCGATATGGTGGTGATGGCGGTCGGCATCCGTCCTGCCTCGGGTCTCGCCAAGGAGGCTGGTATCGCCGTCAATCGCGGCATCGTGGTGGATGACGGCATGATGACGTCCGACGCCTCGATCTACGCGCTCGGCGAATGCGCCGAGCATCGCGGCATGTGCTATGGCCTCGTCGCGCCACTTTATGAATCGGCGCGGGTGCTGGCGGACCGGCTGTGTGGCGGTTCGGCCGAATATCACGGCTCTGTCACCAATACCAAGCTGAAGGTCACCGGCATCAACCTGTTTTCCGCCGGCGATTTCGCCGAAGGCGACGACCGCGAGGAAATCGTGCTGCGCGATGCCACGGCCGGTGTCTATAAGCGCCTGATCCTCAAGGAAAACCGCATCATCGGCGCGGTTCTCTACGGCGAAACGGCGGATGGGTCGTGGTTCTTCGATCTGATGAAGAAATCGACCGATATTTCCGCCATGCGCGAAACTCTGATCTTCGGCCAGGCCTATCAGGGAGGGTCGCCGCTGGACCCTATGGCGGCCGTTGCAGCCTTGCCGGATGATGCGGAAATCTGCGGCTGCAACGGCGTCTGCAAGGGCAAGATCACATCGGCCATCACCTCCAAGGGGCTGACCTCGCTGGACGATGTGCGCGCCCACACGAAGGCATCCGCCTCCTGCGGCAATTGCACCGGTCTCGTCGAGCAGCTGATGACGATAACGCTCGGCGACAGCTATAACCCCGCTGCCGTGCAGCCCATGTGCAAATGCACCGATCTTGGCCACGACGATGTGCGCCGTCTCATCAAGGCCAAGGGGCTGAAGACCATCCCAGCCGTGATGCAGGAGCTGGAATGGAAGACCTCCTGCGGCTGCGCCAAATGCCGGCCGGCGCTCAATTATTACCTCGTCTGCGACTGGCCGGATGAATATGCCGACGATTACCAGTCGCGTTTCATCAATGAGCGCGTCCACGCCAATATCCAGAAGGACGGCACCTATTCCGTCGTGCCACGCATGTGGGGCGGCGTTACCTCTTCCTCTGAACTCCGGGCGATTGCGGATGTGGTCGACAAGTTCGAAATCCCGATGGTGAAGGTGACGGGCGGCCAGCGCATCGATCTTCTCGGCATCGAGAAGGAGGATTTGCCGGCGGTCTGGGCCGATCTCGGCAAGGCCGGCTTCATTTCCGGCCAGGCCTACGCCAAAGGTTTGCGCACGGTCAAAACCTGCGTCGGCCAGCAATGGTGCCGCTTCGGCACGCAGGATTCCACCGGACTTGGCATCCGCATCGAAAAATTCATGTGGGGCTCGTGGACACCGGCCAAGCTCAAGCTCGCCGTCTCGGGCTGTCCGCGCAATTGCGCGGAGGCCACCTGCAAGGATATCGGCGTCATCTGCGTCGATTCCGGTTTCGAGATCCATTTTGCCGGTGCCGCCGGTCTCGATATCAAGGGCACGGAAGTTCTGGGTCTTGTCAAAACCGAGGATGAGGCGCTGGAACATATCGTGGCGCTGACACAGATGTATCGCGAACAGGCGCGGTATCTGGAGCGTATCTACAAATGGGCCAAGCGCATTGGTTACGACGAAATCCGCCGCCAGATCATGGACGATGCGGAAAAGCGCAAGGCCTATTTCGACCGCTTCGTCTTCAGCCAGAAATTCGCGCAGGTCGACCCCTGGTCGGAACGCGTATCCGGCCATGACAAGCACGAATTCAGGCCCATGGCGGCAATCGGTTTCAGTGAAGCGGCGGAGTGAGAACGATGGACAGCAACTGGATCGATATTGGCGATATCTCCGACATTCCCCTGCGCGGCGCGCGTTGCGTAAAAACGCCAATGGGCAAGATCGCCGTGTTCCGCACGGCGGAAAATCAGGTCTTCGCCATCGAGGACCATTGCCCGCACAAGGGCGGGCCGCTGAGCCAGGGCATCGTGCATGGGGCTTCGGTGACGTGTCCCTTGCATAATTGGGTGATTTCGCTGGAAACCGGTAAGGCGTTGGGGGCGGATGAGGGCGAGGTGCGGACCATACCCGTCCGCAATCTGGATGGACGGCTCTCAATTGCGCTTGAAACCCTGATGATCGCGGCGGAGTGATTTTCAATGGCGGTGGCGTTACCCCCCTCTGTCCTGCCGGACATCTCCCCCTCAAGGGGGGAGATCAATCGCGGCGCGAATTTCCATTCACGGCTTGCGTCGCCGGTCGCAGAGATGAAGCGGCAAGCCTTCCGCTTGTCGATCTCCCCCCTTGAGGGGGAGATGTCCGGCAGGACAGAGGGGGGTAACCGCCGCACCCTACGAGGGCAAACCCATGCCCGTTGAAACCAAAACCACCTGTCCCTATTGCGGCGTCGGCTGCGGCGTCATCGCCACTGTCAACGACGATGGCGCGGTGTCCGTCCGGGGTGATCAAGACCACCCCGCCAATTTCGGAAGACTGTGCTCCAAAGGTTCGGCTCTGGCCGAAACCATCGATCTCGACGGTCGCCTGCTCCACCCCGAAATCGCCGGCAGGCGGGCGGCATGGGACGAAGCGCTTGACCTCGTCGCCTCCCGGTTTTCTCAAGCCATTGCCGAACACGGCCCGGATTCGGTCGCCTTTTACGTCTCCGGCCAATTGCTGACGGAGGATTATTATCTCGCCAACAAGCTGATGAAGGGTTTCATCGGCTCGGCCAATATCGATACCAATTCAAGGCTCTGCATGTCGTCCTCGGTTGCCGGCCATCGCCGCGCCTTCGGGGCCGATACGGTGCCGGGCACCTATGAGGATATGGAGCTTGCCGATCTGGTGATCCTCACCGGTTCCAATCTCGCCTGGTGCCATCCGGTGCTTTACCAAAGGCTTGCGGCGGCAAAGGCCGCGCGGCCGGAAATGAAAGTCGTTGTCATCGATCCGCGCCGGACGATGAGCGCAGATATTGCCGACATGCACCTCGCCATCCGCCCGGATGGAGATGTGGCGCTGTTTACCGGCTTGCTGGCGCATCTTTCCGATAGTCCTGCAATCGATCGCGGTTATGTGGACAATCACACGGTCGGTTTTGATGCTGCGATGCAGGCAGCAACCGCACATAGCCTGCCGGAGATCGCCGAGGCCACCGGCCTGACAGTCGCCGAACTGATTTCCTTTTACGAATTGTTCGAACGCACCGAAAAAACCGTCACCTGTTACAGTCAGGGCGTCAACCAGTCACAAAGCGGCACGGACAAGGTCAACGCGATCATCAATTGCCACCTCGCCACCGGCCGCATCGGCAAACCGGGCATGGGGCCGTTTTCGCTGACCGGCCAACCGAACGCCATGGGCGGGCGCGAGGTCGGCGGGCTGGCCAATATGCTGGCCGCCCATATGGCTATCGAAAATGCCGAGGATCGCGACCGCGTGCGGCGTTTCTGGGCCTCGCCCGCTATTGCGGAAAAACCCGGCCTGAAGGCGGTGGACATGTTCAGGGCCGTGGCTGACGGCCGCATCAAGGCGCTGTGGATCATGGCGACCAATCCGGTGGTTTCCATGCCGGATGCCGGCGCCGTCGAGGCGGCCATCAAGGCCTGTCCTTTCGTCGTGGTGTCCGATGTCATAGCCAATACCGATACGGCCCGCTATGCCCATGTGCTTCTGCCATCGCTCGGCTGGGGTGAAAAGGACGGCACCGTCACCAATTCCGAGCGGCGCATTTCCCGTCAGCGCGGTTTTCTCGATGCGCCGGGCGAAGCGAAAGCGGACTGGTGGCAAATGGCGGAAGTGGGCCGGCGCATGGGCTTCGGCACGGCCTTCGCCTATGGCCAGCCATCGGAGATTTTTGCCGAACATGCCGCTCTTTCCGGTTTCGAGAATGCGGGCAGTCGCGATTTCGACATCAGCGGTGTCGAACGGAATTCCTATTGTGCGATGACGCCCTTTCAATGGCCGAAGGCCGGACCGGGCGATGCCGTCGTTACCCGCTTTTTCGCGGATGGGCGGTTTTACCATGCCGATGGCAAGGCGCGGTTCATCGCCACCGCCCTGCCGGAAACCGGCAGGACATTGGCGGATTATCCGCTGACACTGAATACCGGCCGCATCCGCGATCAATGGCACACCATGACCCGCACGGGCAAAAGTGCACGCCTTACTGCCCATATCGCCGAACCCTTCGCCGAGCTTCACCCGCGCGATGCGCAGGCGCTGGGAATAGAAAGCGCCGATCTGGTGGAGCTGGAAAGTCCCCATGGCAAGGTTCTGCTGCGGGCGCTGGTGAGCGAAAGGCAGGCGCGCGGATCGGTGTTTGCGCCGATGCACTGGAACGACCAGTTTGCCTCGCAGGCGCGCATCGATGTCGTGGTTGCCCCGGTGACGGATCCGCATTCGGGCCAGCCCGCCTCGAAAAACGTGGCGGTAAGGGCACGGCGCTTCGAAGCGAAGGCCTATGGTTTCGCCATCTCCCGCATCCGGCCGGATGCGCCGGATTGTGCCTATTGGGCCACGGCCAAAGCGGATGGCGGCTATCGTATGGAGCTTGCCTTTGCCGAGGAGCCGCAGGACTGGACACTCTGGGCGCGACAGGTCTTCGGCATCGAGGCCAGGATCGAGCCGCTGGGTTATAGCGACCGGCAGACGGGCGACCTGCGCCTTGCCTTCTTCGACGGCGATATCCTGCTGGCGGCGCTGTTCATCGCCAGGCAGCCGGTGGCCGTTGCCCGCAACTGGGCGATCTCGCAATTGACTGAGCGCCATCAGGACCTGCGCATGCGTTTTGCGCTGGTTGCCGGTCGCCCCGGTGCCGGCCGCGCCGATCCGGGCGCCACCGTCTGCTCCTGCTTCAACGTCGGAGTGAACCAGATTACCGCCGCCATCCGCGAAGGCTGCCACAGCGTCGAAGCCATCGGCAAGGCGTTGAATGCCGGAACCAATTGCGGCTCCTGCCGCGCCGAAATCAGGGGGATCATCGATGGATGCCTTAAAACCGCAGCGGAATGAACCGGCCCGCATGGAAAGATTAGCCAAGTTGCCGGTCTTCTGGGGGCTTGAGGGCAAGCGCGTGGTGCTGGCGGGCGGATCGGATGGAGCCGCCTGGAAAGCGGAACTGCTGCTGGCCTGCGGGGCGGAATTGCATCTTTATTGCGAGGAAAGCGAGCTTTCGGAAAGCTTTGCGGCGCTTGTCGCAAAAAGCCAGATGCTGACATGGCATGACCGTCCGTGGTGTCCGGATATCTTCGACGGCGCGGAATTGGCGCTGGCGGATTGCGAGACCGATGCGGAAGCCGCGAGCTTCTACGATGCCGCGCGGGTGGCCGGCGTTCCCGTCAATGTCATCGACAAGCCGGAATTCTGCCAGTTCCAGTTCGGCTCCATCGTCAATCGCTCGCCGGTCGTGGTGTCGATCTCTACCGATGGCGCAGCACCCATTCTGGCGCAGGCCATCCGCCGGCGCATCGAGACATTGCTGCCGCTGTCGCTGAAGGACTGGGGCGTGCTTGCCCAGACAATCCGCGAGCGCGTCAATCTGCGGCTCGCTCCCGGTGCGTCGCGGCGTTCTTTCTGGGAAAAATTCGTCGATCGGGCCTTTACCGAAAGGCTGGGTGAGGGCAGCGAGGAACGGCTGCTTGCGGATATCGGAATGCAGGCTGCGCGGGCAGGATCGGGGCGCGGCCTCGTAACGCTTGTGGGCGCCGGACCGGGCGATGCCGAACTGTTGACGCTGAAAGCGGTGCGCGCTTTGCAGGCGGCCGATGTCATCCTGTTCGACGATCTCGTTTCGGCCGAGGTGCTGGAACTGGCGCGGCGGGAGGCGAAGCGCATGCTGGTCGGCAAGCGCGGCGGCCGGGAAAGCTGCAGGCAGGAAGACATCAATGACATGATGATCCGTCTCGCCAAGGCCGGCAAACGGGTGGTGCGGTTGAAATCCGGCGATCCGATGATTTTCGGGCGCGCCGGCGAGGAGATCGCCGCGCTGGAGGCTGAAAATATCCCGGTCGAGATCGTGCCCGGCATTACCGCCGCAAGCGCCATGGCCTCGCGCCTGGGTGTTTCCCTGACCCATCGCGACCATGCCCAGTCGGTACGCTTCATCACCGGCCATTCCAGGCAGGGAAAGCTGCCGGAGAATATCGACTGGCAATCCCTGTCGAACCCCTCCGTGACCACCGTTTTTTATATGGGCGGGCGAACCGCAGCCAGCATAGAGGCTTGCCTGCTCGCTCACGGCATGCCCGCTTCAACACCCGTTGCGGTCATGATTTCCGTCAGCCGTGCGAATGAGCAGCGCTGGTGCGGGCCCCTGATGGAACTCGGTGCTGCCGTCGAGAGACTGGGCGTGAACGAACCTGTGCTGATCGGTATCGGCGATGTGTTCAGCGCCGCATCCTCGAAAGCTCTTGAATGGCAGCCTGCACGAACCGCAATCTGAGACAGGCAGGGCGCAAAACCCCGTTCTAGCCTCCGGGCATCGTGGCACGATGCCGTAAAGCTCGTCTGCCTCTTCGCGCGGTCCGGACAAAGCCATCCAAATCACAGATCGATATCGCGGTCCTCCATGGTTCTGGCCATGGAGGTTTTCTTGCAATGCTTTTTGGTGTTGCATTCAGTGCAATATATTTTACTGTACGTAATAAGAGGTAGATAGGGCGATGACAATAGCGGGATGACGAGATGCTCCCGGCCTGAAGCGCCGCCGCGGAAGACGACAGGGAGGAGCGAAACCGTGCAGAGCGAGACGAAAAGCAACATGATGGTGCCGGATGACACGCCGGAGCTTCGCCAGCTTTATGCGGATTTCGAAGCGGAACATCTAAAACCGCTCTGGACCCAGATAGACGACCTGATGCCGGTGGTGCCCAATCCCAAGGCCGTGGCGCATGTCTGGAAGTGGTCCAGGCTCTATCCGCTTGCGAAACGGTCGGGCGATCTCGTTCCGGTCGGGCGTGGCGGGGAGCGGCGGGCGATCGGGCTTGCCAATCCGGGTCTTGGCGGCAGGGCCTATATCAGCCCCACGCTCTGGGCCGCGATCCAGTATCTCGGGCCGCGCGAAACGGCGCCGGAACATCGCCACGCACAGAATGCCTTCCGCTTCGTCGTCGAAGGCGAAGGGGTCTGGACCGTGGTGAATGGCGACCCGGTGCGGATGAGCCGGGGTGATTTTCTGCTGACGCCGGGCTGGCATTTTCATGGCCATCACAACGATACCGACCACCCCATGGCCTGGATCGACGGGCTCGACATCCCCTTTTCCTACCAGAACGATGTCGGCTTTTTCGAATTCGGGTCGGACCGCGTCACCGATTATGCGACGCCGAAATTTTCGCGCGGCGAAAGGCTCTGGTGTCACCCGGGCCTGCGGCCGCTTTCCGGCCTTGCGGCAACCGTATCCTCGCCGATCGGCGCCTATCGCTGGGAACATACCGACCGCGCCCTGACAGAGCAGCTTCTGCTGGAGGAGGAGGGGCAGCCGGCCACCATGGGGCCGGGGCACGCGGCGGTGCGCTACATCAACCCCACCACCGGCGGCGACGTCATGCCGACCATCCGGGCGGAATTTCATCGCCTGCGGGAAGGTGCCGTCACGCCCGGCCGGCGCGAGGTGGGCTCGTCGGTTTTTCAGGTGTTCGATGGCCGGGGCTCCGTCGTGCTCAACGGCAAGGAACACAGGCTCGACAAGGGCGATATGTTCGTCGTGCCGTCCTGGGTGCAATGGTCGCTGCGGGCGGAAAGCCAGTTCGATCTTTTCCGGTTTTCGGATGCGCCGATCATGGAGCGGCTTCACTTCGCCCGCACCCATGTGGAAGAGCGGGACCGGTGACGCGATCGGGAGGGATGGGCGATGTCTTCTGATCTCACCGACGCCCGTTTGGAACTGCGTCAACGTCTGGGGGCTGGCGCCCGTTACGATTCGTCTGCGGCGCCGGCCGCCGAATTGCGATATGCACGGCTGGGAACTGCTTATTTCGCGAGAAAACTGAACGAACTCTCCGATGGCGAACTCGCTCTTCCTTCGCTCGTTCCCCGCTGGACCAGGCGGCACGTGATCGCCCATGTCGGTTTTCAGGCGCGCGCGCTTGCCCGGCTGGTCGAGGCGGCGCGCCTTGGGCGGCGACGGGAAACGCTGGAAGAGCCGGAAGCGCAGAACGAGGATATCGCCTTCGGCGCAAGCCTGCCGGCCCATGCGCTGAGGTACCTTTTCAAACATTCGCAGGTGCATCTGGATGTCGAGTGGCGCGATCTCGATGAGGCGGGGTGGCGGGCGCAGGTGGAGCCGCTGAATGGAGGTCTTGTCGAGATCGCTCAGACACCGTGGCTGCGGACTAGGGAAATATGGCTCTGCGCCGTCGATCTCGACAATGGGGCCTCCCTGCTGGATGTCCCATCCGAAGTGGTGGATCGCCTTCTTCGAGAGGCGGCGCAGGCGCTGGACATGCGTGGCCAGCCGTTTTCATTGACGCTGAAGCCGACGGACGGGGTGGGGTCCACCGTCATTGGCTCCGGTAAAAACACGGTCAGCGGGCCGGCCGCCGACCTGCTTCGGTGGCTGACGGGACGTGGCCCGCGCCGCAGCCTTGTTTTCAACGGCGAAATTGCAGATCCGCCCTTCTGGCCGGAGAGGCCCTAATGCATGTCGCCCGAAAGCGTGCAGCGGTTTCGGGATAACGACATGCATAAAACAAAGAGATTAAACGCGACGCGCTTTAGGCCTTCGATGAAGGCCATTGCCGCCGGCTGGATATGGCTGTTGTAAAATCAAGCAGCTGGCGCACGGCCGGATTATCCGCCGACAGAATCTGCTCGGAGTTGCTGATCAGGGTAACGGCGGCTTCCGCCTCGCCCTGCCAGTTGATGACGGGCGCCGCTACCGCCCGAAGGCCGGGGACGTAGCGGCCGTCGACGCTGGCAAAACCATCGGCGCGAATGGTTTCCGCCAGCCGGTCGATGCTTGCGCCGCTAAGATCGAGATCAGGCCATGAGAGGCCTGCATCCATCGCGCGTTCGACCTCGAGATAAAGCCGAGCGGCGGTGACGTGGCGCGGTAGAAAGGCGAGAAAGACCCGGCCGCTGGAGGAGGTGAGAAGCGGCAGGCTGCTGCCGAGACCGAAGGATGTCACCATCGGGCTCGGCGCCCGGCACCAGCGGATCACGGTCGCGCCCTGGCTGCCCCATACGGTGAGCAGCACCGTCAGGCCCGTCTGTTCCACGAGGTCCGGCAGCGCATCGGCGGCCTGATTGACGAAATCGCTGCGGCCGAGCGCGGCGATGCCGAGAGAAGCCGCAAACGGCCCCAGCTCGTAACGGCCGGATCGCTGGGTCTGCCGGACAAAACCGGCATGGATGAAACTGGCGAGATAACGATGCACCTTGCTGGACGGCATGGATACCGCCCGGGCGATGTCGATCAATGCGGCAGGCCCTTCGAAATCGGCAAGCGCATGCAGCACGGTCAGAGCCGCATCGAGAGCCTGAATGCCGCCTCGGGCATTGCCGTTGCCCGAAGCCTCGTTGTCGACATCGTCCTCGCCGTTCATTGCATTCGCCTCCTGAATTCCTCGGATATGGGCGCGCCCTTGAGACCATTATCCGTCATGGTTGCCCATGCCCGAACCTCATAACCCTCCGCGATGATCTTTTCACCGGAAAAAATGCGATAGGCGATGCGGAACCTGCGTTCCTGCCATTCCACGATGGTGGCCTCGATGCGAAGCGTATCGTCATAGCGGGCCGGCGCCTTGAACTGCAGGCCGACATCCACCAGCGGCGTCACCGCGCCGAATTCCGCCCTGTTCTGCCGTTGCCCCAGATTTTGCGAACGCAGCAGCCTCTGGAAGGTGCAATCCAGCCAATAGAAATAGTTCGGATAAAAAACGATGCCCGCCTCGTCGCAATCCCCCCATTCCACCGTGATTTCCGTTGCGAAGGTTTTCATTCGTTGCGCTCCATAAAATCTATTGCACTATACGTAATATCCGCTAGATTGATGAAAAGCAATTGCGTGAGGGAGGATGCGCATGAAGCGGGTGGCTGTTATCGGCGGTGGGCCAGGAGGGCTTTATTTCGCCGGTCTGTGGAAAAGGCGGCATCCGGCCGACGTCGTGAAGGTGTTTGAGCACAATCCGGAAGGTGCGACTTTCGGTTTCGGTGTCGTGTTTTCGGCAAAGGCCATGGATTTCCTGCGTACCGACGATCCGGAAACGGCGGACCTCGTTACGGCCCGCATGGAGACCTGGTCGGATATCACCCTCGTCCATCGTGGTGAGAGTGTCGCGCTGGATGGCGTCGGGTTTTCGGCCATCGGCCGCCTCGACCTTATCCTGCTGCTGACGGAAAGGGCGCGCGCCGCAGGTGTGGAGCTTTCGTTTTCAACGACAGTGCAGTCGGTGTCGGAACTCGATGGTTACGACCTTATCGTTGCCGCCGATGGCGTCAATTCGCTGGTGCGTCGCGCCTTTGAAGGCGATTTCCAGACGTCGCTTACCTATCTCGATGAAAAATTCGTCTGGTTCGGCACCACCAAGCGCTTCGAAACGCTGACACAGACTTTTGTCGAGACGGAATTCGGCGCTTTCAATGCCCACCACTATCGTTATTCGCCAACCATGAGCACTTTCATCGTCGAGTGCGATCGTGAAAGTTGGCTGAAAGCTGGCTTCGATCGGCTCGGCCCCGAAGACAGCAAGGCGCGCTGCGAGGCGATTTTCGCCGAAACGCTCGATGGCCACGGGCTAGTCGCCAACAAGTCCACCTGGCGCAATTTCCCGTGGATATGGAACGGGCGCTGGTCGCATCGCAACATGGTGTTGATCGGCGACGCCTTGCACACCGCGCATTATTCCATCGGGTCCGGCACCCGGCTGGCGCTCGAGGATGTTCTGGCGCTGGTAAAGGCGCTCGAGGCGCATCCTGGCGATGTGCGCGATGCCCTTGAGCACTATCAGACCGAAAGGCAGCCGGTGGTGGAAAAGCTGGTGCGGGCCGCGCGTGAAAGCGCCGGCTGGTATGCGGATGTTCCAAAACATATGCGCCTTTCGCCGGTCGATTTCGCCCATAGCTACATCACTCGCTCCGGCCGTATCGACGATGAGCGGCTGCGGTCGATGTCCCCGCGTTTCATGCAGCGCTACGACGCCTCGCGTCCGCGCCCGGCCGCCTGAAGGAGGAAGATATGACCGTTCAGGCCAAGCTTTACGAAACCCTGCCGCAGCCGCCCGAAGACGGGGTGCCACGCAATGCCGCCGGCAGTCTCGAAATCGGCTTTTCCGTGCCGGAAATCTACAATGCCAGCGCTATCCTTTTCGATAATCTAGAAAGGGGCCGGGGCGACCATCCGGCCGTGATTAGCCCAGCCGGAACCCGCACCTATGCCGAACTCTGCGCCGATGCCTGCCGTTTCGGCAATGCCTTGATTGAAGCCGGTCTTGGCCATGGCGACAGGGTGCTGCTGTTTCTCGATGACACGCCCGCCTGTCCGGCGACTTTGTTCGGTGCGCTTCGGGCCGGCCTCGTGCCGCTGCTCATCAACACGCTGACACCGCCCGACCTCTTGAATTTCTATCTGCAGGATTCCTCGGCGCGTATCGCCATCGTCGATGCCGCCTTCGCTTCCCGTTTCGACACCGTCGCCTGCACCGATACGCTGCTGGAAAAGGTCGTCGTCACGAACGGTCCGGTTCCGGCCGATTGCCCGGTGCCGGCGGTCGAAGCGGAGACATTCCTCGCCGATGCCGGCACGGAGCTTGAAGCGGCGCCGACGCGGCGTGACGATATGGCCTTCTGGCAATATTCCTCCGGTTCCACCGGGCGTCCGAAGGGCATTGTCCATCTGCAGCACGACATGGCTTTTACGGCACAATCCTTCGGGCATCATGTTCTGGATATCTCGCCCGACGATATCTGTTTTTCGGTGCCGAAGATTTTCTTCGCTTATGGTCTCGGCAATTCCCTGACCTTTCCCTTTTCGGTTGGGGCGACCAGCGTTCTCGTTCCGGGGCAACCGAAGGCCGATGTGGTCTTCGATGCGATCCGACGTTATCGGCCGACGCATTTCTTCGGGCTGCCGACGCTATATACGTCGCTCATCAATGCGCCGGAGGCGGCCGAAGCCGATCTTTCCAGCCTGAAACTCTGCCTTTCGGCGGCGGAAGTGCTGGCCAATGAGGTGGCGGAAGCCTGGCGGGCACTGTCGGGTCACGACATTGTCGAAGGTCTCGGGTCCACCGAGGTGCTGCATATCTATCTTTCGAATACCAAAGAGATGCGGCGGCCGGGCGCTGCCGGGCTGCGTGTGCCGGGTTACGAGATTTCGCTGCGCGATCCCGATGGCAATGAAGTGCCGGATGGCGAAAGCGGTGTCCTATGGGTGCGCGGCGATTCCAACGCGCCGTTTTACTGGAACCGACCCGACAAAACCGCTGAAACCATGCGCGGCGATGGCTGGATCTACACCTCCGACCGCATGAAGCGCGATGCCGACGGGTTCTATTATTTCCTCGGTCGCGCCGATGAGTTCGTCAAGGTTTCGGGGCAATGGGTCTATCCGCTGGAAGTGGAGCTTTGCCTCGCCGACCACCCGCTGGTGCGCGAATGCGCGGTGCTGGCGGTGGAAATGGCCGACCGGCGGATGACGCTTCAGGCTTTCGTCGTTCTCGAGCAGCTGGATGCGGATGAGGCGAGCGCCGCCGAGACGCTCAAGCAACACGTCAAGAAGACGCTGCTGCCCTACAAATATCCCCGCAGCGTCATTTTCTTCCAGGAATTGCCGAAGACGGGAACCGGCAAGATCGATCGGCAGACCCTGCGGAAAATCGATCTGAGCGTTAAGCGCGTCCATTGAGGACACGCTGGCCCCGACAGGACCACGAGATGGTCTGATGCCGCTTTTGCGGCTTTCAGACCCGGATAAAGGACAGATTGGAAAACCCATGAGCGATTTCGAATTCGATCCCCCGGCACCGGCATCCATTGCCATCCATGACAGCGAGAGCCGTTTTCCGGTGCGGCGCATATTCTGCGTCGGCCGAAACTACGCCGCCCATGCCCGTGAGATGGGCAAGGACCCGGACCGGGAACCGCCGTTCTTTTTCACCAAGCCGGCGGACGCCGTGGTGGATAATGGCAGCACGATACCCTATCCGCCGGAGACCGAGGATTTCCACTACGAGATCGAGCTTGTCGTGGCGATCGGTCAGGATTGTGTGGATGTGCCGCAGGAAGCGGCCCTCGATATGGTCTGGGGTTATGGCGTGGGCATCGACCTTACCCGCCGCGATCTACAACTGGCGGCGCGGGACAAGGGACGGCCCTGGGATTGGGGCAAGGCCTTCGATCTTTCCGCTCCCATCGCGCCCCTCCGCCGCGCCTCGCAGGTGGGTCATCCGTCGCAGGGGCGGATCTGGCTTGCGGTCAACGGTGCGAGCCGGCAGGAAGCCGATATTGCCGAGCTGATCTGGGATGTGCCGGAAATCGTTTCCATCCTGTCGCGCTCCATGTCTCTGAAGCGCGGCGATATCATCATGACGGGAACGCCTGCGGGTGTCGGCGCGATTGTGCCGGGAGACAGGGTGACCGGCGGTATCGACGGGCTGGGCGAGATCGCCATCGAGATCGTGGAGCCCGCATCCGCCGCCCGGCGCGCGGGGAAGGCCGCATGAACCGGCCGATCCTGCATAATTATTTCAGAAGCTCCACCTCCTATCGCGTCAGGATCGCCTTGGCGCTCAAGGGTGTGGACTATGATTACGAAGCGTTCCATCTGCGCAAGGGCGAGCAGCGGTCCGACCGTTTTCTCAGGCTCAACCCGCAGGGCCTCGTGCCGGCGCTCACCTGGACCGATGGCGAAACCTATACGCAGTCGCTCGCGATCATCGAATTTCTGGAGGAGAAAATTCCGGAGCCGGCTTTGCTGCCGAAGGATGCCGAAGGGCGTCAGCGTGTGCGCAGCCTTGCGCAGATGATCGCCCTCGACATTCATCCGATCAATAATCTCAGGGTGCTGGCCTATCTCAAGGAGCATTTTGGCGCCGACGAAAAAGCGCAGGGCGCGTGGTTCCGGCATTGGGTGGTCGAAACCTTCGCGGCGCTGGAGCGCCGGCTTGCGACAGAGCCGGAAACCGGCCGGTTCTGCCACGGCGACAGCGTGACGCTGGCGGATATCTGCCTTGCGGCGCAGCTCGTCAACAACAGGCGTTTCGATGTGGATATGGAGGCCTATCCGCATATCGGCAGGATCGGGCAGGCGCTTTCGGAACTGGAGGCTTTCCGCAAGGCGGCGCCTGTCAATCAGCCGGATAACGAATAACGAAATTATGTTTTCAGGGAGGAGAACACAATGAAACGTTTCGTAGCAGCGGCCCTGTCCGCCTTGCTCATGAGCGGAACGGCGGGCGCACAGGAGCCGATCAAGATCGGTTTCATCACCACGCTGACCACGCCCGCCGCATCCATCGGCAACGATATGGTCGATGCCGTCAAGCTCGCGGTCGAACATTCCGGCGGCAAGATCGCCGGCCATCCGATCGAGGTCGTTTTCGAAGATGACGGGCTGAAGCCGGAACTCGGCCGCCAGAAGGCGGAGAAGCTGGTGCGCCAGGACGGCGTCGATATCGTCGCGGGTTTCATCTGGTCCAATGTGCTGATGGCGGCGCGCAAATCGGTGCTCGATTCCGGCAGGTTTCTGATCAGCACCAACGCCGGGCCTTCCGAGCTTGCCGGCAAGCTTTGTAGCCCCAATTTCTTTTCGCTGCGCGGCCAGAACGACATGGTGCCGATTGCGCTCGGCAAGGTCATGAACGAGCGCGGCGTGAAGAAACTTTACGTGATGGCGCCCAACTATACCGCCGGCAAGGACATGGCCGCCGGGGTGGAAAGCAGCTTTGGCGGGGAAGTGGCTGGTCGCGATTTCACCAAATGGGGCGATGATCCGCAGCTCGATTTTTCGGCGGAATTCGCCAAGGTGGCGGCATCGGGCGCGGACGCGCTTTTCGCTTTCTATCCCGGCCGCGCCGCGATTTTCGCGCGCCAGTTCGAACAATCGGGACTGAGCAAGAAGGTCAAGCTTTACAGCGTCTATACCATGGACCAGATCGCGCTGCCGAAGCTGCAGGAAGCGAAGATCGATGCGGTTCTGGGGTCAAGCTCGGCGGATTACTGGTCGCCGGATCTTGCAACACCCGCCAACCAGCGCTTCGTTGCCGATTTCAAGGCGAAATATAACCGCGTGCCCTCGAATTACGCCGCCGCTGCCTATGATCTGATCCCCTATGTCAAAGCAGCGGTGGAGCAGGCGGGCGGCGATATTTCCGCCACGGATGCGGTGCGTGCGGCGCTCGCCAAGGCCGATTACGACTCCGTGCGTGGCCGCTACAAGCTTGCCCGCAATCATTTTCCCATCGACCGCTATCTCAGCCTTGAAGTCGCACCGGATGCGAACGGTGTCTGGAGCCTGAGGTCGGACGGTCTCGAAATGAAAGACCTGACCGATCCCTATGTGGATGCCTGCCGCAACGAGGGGTGAGACAACGTTTCGGCGGCACGGCTCTGGGAGGAGAAAATGGATATTATCCTGTTTGCCAATCAACTTCTGAACGGGGTTCAGCTTGGACTGATCCTGTTTCTGCTGGCCGCCGGCCTGTCACTGGTCTTCGGCATCATGGACTTCATCAATCTGGCGCATGGCGTTTTTTACATGATCGGCGCCTATATCTGCGCTACCGTCGCCATCGCGCTCGATTCCTTTGTGCTCGGCATGCTCATCGCCCTGCCGGCGACACTGGCGGCCGGTTTTATCGCCGAATGGCTGATTGCCCGGCACTTCTACAAGCGCGATCATCTCGACCAGGTTCTGGCGACATTCGGTCTTGTGCTGTGCGCGGATACGGCGGTGAAATATCTCTGGGGGCCGGAAGGACTGTCGGTTCCCCTGCCGGTCTGGCTCAGCGGGCAGATCGCGCTTGGCGGCATCACCCTGCCGTCCTATCGCCTCTTTATCGTTATCGTCGCGGCTCTCGTGGCGATTGCGCTCTGGCAGGTCATCACCCGCACACGGGTTGGAATGATGGTGCGGGCATCTGCTTCCAACGAGGAAATGGCACGGGCGCTGGGCATAGAAACGCGCATGGTCTTCGCATTGGTGTTCGCAATCGGCGCGGTTCTGGCCGGCATCGGCGGCATCATGGTGGCCCCCATCACCGGTGCTTCTATCGGCATGGGCAACCAGATCGTCATCTTGGCGCTGGTGGTGATCATCATCGGCGGCATCGGTTCGATCATCGGCGCCTTTATCGCCTCTCTCGGGGTCGGGCTGATCGATACGCTTGGGCGGGCCTATCTGCCGTCGCTGCTGAATGCGGTGTTTCCGCCGGAAGTCGCCTCTTCGGCGGGTCCGTCGCTCGCCTCCATCCTGATCTATCTCACCATGACTCTGGTGTTGATATTCCGGCCCGAGGGCCTCTTCCCGCCAGCAAGCAGGTGATGTGATGACAGAAACCACTTCGGTAGTCGCTCCCTTGACACAGCCGGCCGCAAAGCGGGAGACCGCATCGGGCAGGGCGGTGGATCGCGATCTGCTGACGGCGATTGCCGTCCTTCTCCTGCTGGCGGTGGCGCCATCGGTGCTTGCGGCGCTCGGCCACGACTTCTGGGTGGAAGTCCTGCTGCGGGCGATGATCCTTGGAATTGCCGCCGTCAGCCTCAATTTCATCATCGGCCTCGGCGGGCTGGTTAGTCTCGGTCACGCGGCCTTTCTCGGCATCGGCGCTTATTCCGTCGGCATCCTCGCCGATTTCGACATTGACAACGGTGTCATCCAGTTGCTGGTCACGGTGGGCGTCAGCGGGCTTTTCGCCTGTCTGACCGGCCTCGTCGCGCTTAGAACGCGCGGTGTGCATTTCATCATGATCACGCTCGCCTTCGCGCAGATGGTTTATTTCACCATGATCGGCCTCAGGCAGTTCGGCGGCGATGACGGGCTGACGATCAATTATCCGAGCAACTTCGGCACGGTAGTTGATCTCGGTGACAGGTCCATCCTTTATTACGTGGTGCTGGCGGTGCTGGCGCTTGTGATGCTGGGTTTTGCCCGTATCCGCCAATCCGATTTCGGCCTGCTCCTCAAGGCGGCGAAGGGCAATGAACGGCGGGTGAAGGCGGTCGGGTTCGATCCCTATCGCTATCGCCTCGCCGCCTATATCGCCGCCGGTGTGATCTGCGGCCTTGCCGGCTTCCTAGATGCGAATTTCACGAGTTTCGTGACACCGGAATCGATGAGCTGGACGAGTTCCGCCGAGCTTATCTTCATGGTCATCGTCGGCGGCGTGTCCACGGTCGCCGGTCCCGTCGTCGGGGCGCTGGTCTTTCTCCTGATCGAGGAATTTCTCGGCGGACTGACGGTCTATTGGCACTTCTGGTTCGGTCTGTTCCTGATCGCCGTCGTGCTTTTCGCTAAGGGTGGCCTCGTCGGTCTCATCTGTTCGGGGAGGCGCGCATGAACGCGGTGCTCGAGGTTCGCAATCTGCAAAAATTTTTCGGCGGCCTGCACGCCACCCGCAATCTTTCCATGTCGCTCGCCAAGGGCGAGCTTCATGCGGTGATTGGCCCCAATGGCGCGGGCAAGACGACGCTGATCAGCCAGCTTTTCGGAGAAATCATGCCGACATCCGGCGCCGTGCTCATCAACGGCGTCGATGTCACCAACCGCCCCTCGCATGAGCGGGCGAGGCTCGGAATGGCACGGTCGTTCCAGATCACGACGCTGGTTCGAGACCTCAGTGTCGGGGAAAACCTTATCCTGGCGCTTCTGGCAAGCGATGGCCATGCATTCCGCTTCTGGCGTCGGGTTGACCGCAATGCGGATTTGCAGGCGCGTGCGGCGCAGATGCTTGCGCTCATCGGCCTGAACGGCATGGATATGTCGCGAAAAGTGGCCGATCTCAGCCATGGCGAGCAGCGCATGCTGGAGCTTGCCATCGCGCTTGCCGGCAATCCGGCCCTTGTTCTGCTCGACGAACCGATGGCCGGGCTGGGCTCGGAGGAAAGCCGGGCGATGACGCGGTTTCTCGCCGGCCTCAAGGGGCTCATCACCATACTTCTGGTCGAGCATGACATGGAGGCCGTGTTCGAACTGGCCGACCGGGTGACCGTGCTCGTGCGCGGCGAGATCGTCGCCGTTGGAACGCCCGAAGACATCCGCAACGATACGCGGGTCCGGGAAGCCTATCTCGGGGAGGATGCCTGATGCTGAAAGTCCGCAATTTGACGAGCGGTTACGACCGCAGCCAGATCCTGTTCGACATGTCCTTCGAGGTCGATGCCGGCGAGGTGGTCTGCCTCATGGGCCGCAACGGCATGGGCAAGACGACCACCGTGCGGGCGCTGATGGGCCTGCTGCCGGCATGGGACGGCGTGATCGAGTTCGAGGGCAAAAGGCTCGATGGCCTTTCGACCGCCCGCGTCGCCCGGACGGGGTTGGGTCTGGTGCCGGAGGGGCGGCAGGTTTTTCCAAACCTCACTGTGCATGAAAACCTGAAGGTGGCGGCCGCCAACCGCCGGGCGGAGCCGCAATGCTGGACGGTGGAGCGCATATACGAGCTTTTTCCGGGGCTTTCCGAGAGAAACGGCTCCTATGCCAATCTTCTTTCCGGAGGAGAGCAGCAGATGCTGGCAATCGGCCGGGCGCTGATGACCAATCCACGGCTGCTTATTCTCGATGAGGCGACGGAGGGACTGGCACCCGTCGTGCGCGACCAGATATGGCACTGCATCGCCCGCCTGCGGGAGTTGGGGCAATCCATCGTCGTCATCGACAAACACATCAAGCGGCTGCTTGGCGTCGCCGACAGGTTCTATGTGGTGGAAAAGGGTCGTGTCGTCTGGACGGGCGCACCGGAGAAGCTGCGTGCCGAGGAAGAAACGGTCAAGCAATATCTGAGCGTCTGATCCGTTTCGGCGTTCGCTTCCGGCCATCTCAATGCGAATGGTCCATAATTATCACTTGAGCGCCGCCGCCGTCTTGCGCCGCGCGGCGCGGTCCGCGCACCAGGCATCCAGCAATGGCGCATAGGCCGCATCGCCGCTTTTCCAGATTTTATTGACGGCCATTCCCCGGATGAGATTGAGCGTCAAAGCGAGTTCCTCTTCCGCTTCGGACGGTGTGTAACCGGTCGCCACGAATGTCTCGATCCATGTCGCTTTCATGGCGCCGTGAAAATTTTCGAGAACCGGGCGCAGGCGCTCCATCAACACCTCGTCGGTCCGCGCGGTGATGACAACCTCAAGCGCGGCGACGAACGGCCAGTCGAAATAGATCGACAGGCAATCCTTCACATATTCCCGAAGAGGCTCCGGCGAGTTGCGCGCCGAAAGCGCCCGCTGGCGACCGAGCTGTGCGGCAAGCTCGTAAGTATGACCGGTCGCGGCCACGACCAGATCGATCTTGGCGGGATAATGATGCACCCGCGCGCCGCTCGAGACGCCAGCCCGCTCATCGACCAGCGCTGTCGTCAGCCGTGCATTGCCCTGTTCGAAGAGCAGGTCGATCGTCGCCTGCAGGATTTTCTCCTTCGTTTCGGCGCTTCGTTCAGCCTGTGTCCGTCGCTTTTTCTGCATTGCCTGATGCCACTATCCTGTTGTGCCCCTGCGGGGCTCTTGTATTCGCCATCTTCGCACTGTGCTCCGTCGCAAATTCCGGAGCTATTCCCGTATTCAATAGACGAAACTTTCCATAGCAGAGAATCTTTTTGTTGAAAACATACCGATTAAGCGGTATGTAAATAAGGCCGGAGAGGAGCCGGCACGGAGGGGAAAATGACAATCAAATATCTCGCGGCCGTTGCCGCCCTATTCAGCCTCACAGAGCCATTATCCGCGGAGCAGCCGATCAGGATCGGTCTCGTTACCACGCTGACGACGCCGGCTGCCGTCATCGGGCGGGATGTCGAAGATGCGATCCGGCTGTCGGTCGATCATGCGGGCGGAAAGATCGCCGGCAGGCCCATCGCACTCGTGGTCGAGGACGATGCCCTGAAGCCCGATGTCGGCCGCCAGAAGACCGAGAAGCTCGTGCGCCAGGACAAGGTCGATTTCATCACCGGATATATCTGGTCGAATGTTCTGCTTGCCTCGCGCAAAAGCGCGCTCGATTCCGGCACGATCGTCATCAGCACGAATGCGGCGCCGTCCGACATGGCCGGAAAGCTGTGCAATCCGAATTTTTACAGCATGCGCGGGCAGGGCGACGTGATGTCCATGGCGCTCGGCGAAGAACTCAACAAGCGTGGCGTAAAGGCGATCTATACCATGGCGCCGAATTACGCCGCCGGGCAGGATGTCGTCAAAGGTCTGCTCAATACCTTCAAGGGCAAGGTCGTCGGCCAGGATTTCACCAAATGGGGTGACGATCCGCAGCTCGATTTCTCCGCCGAATTCAGCAAGGTGGCCGCGAGCGGCGCGGAAGCGCTCTTTGCTTTCTATCCCGGTCGTTCTGCCGCTTTCATGACCCAGTTCGAGCAATCCGGCCTCAAGGGCAAGGTGAAGCTCTATACCGTCTATACGCTCGACCAGATCGCCCTGCCGGCGCTTCAGAAAGGCAATGCGACGGGTGCGCTCGGTTCCGTGTTGACGGATTATTGGTATCCCGATCTCGAAACGCCGGAAAACCGGCGTTTCGTCGCCGACTTCCGGCAGAAATACGGTCGGGATCCCTCGAATTATGCCGCCGCCGCCTATGACGCCATCCAGCTTATCAAATCCGCCGTGGAAACAGCCAAGGGAGACCTTGAGAACAAGGCCGCCCTTCGCACCGCGCTGGAAGCGGCGGATTTCAAGTCCGTTCGCGGCAAGCTGACTTTCGGCAAGAACCATATGCCGCTCGACAATTATTACGCCCTTGAGGTGGAAGCGGGGCCGGAAGGCAAATGGCGCATGGGTTCGCCGCGGATCGCAATGGAGCGGGGCGAGGACCCTTACGTCTCCGCCTGCGACATGCCCGCCGTGAAGTAATCGCCGGCATTCCAGCATGACTGAAACCGCCCCGGCCGTGGAACCGGCCCGGGTCGGAGCGGCGGAGCCTACGCAATTTTCCCGCCTGCGCCAGAACCGCCTGCGCGGCGACCATATCAAGCATCATGAACAGGAAGGCTGATACCATGAAAAATCTGCAAGAACTGATCGATTCGAAACAGAACCTGGTCGACTATTTCTATAACGATACGATTTCCCAGTATCACAAATCGCGGACCAGCCTTTTTGCGACGCTGATCGCGCCGGAATATAGCAACTGGCGCGAAGAACAGAGGGCCTGGCGTGAAAGCGCCGTTCTCTTCAACCAATCGCATCATATGCCGGTTCTTTATGTGAAAGGTCCGGACGCGCAAAAGCTTCTGAGCGACCTCTCCCCCTGCTCGTTCGCCAATCTCTCCACCGGTCGCGCCAAGCAATATATCGCCTGCACGCCACGCGGCCATCATATCGGCGATTGCATCCTGAACTATTACGGCGAGGATGAGGGCTTCGAACTCATCAGCGGCATGCCGGTTCTGAACTGGGTTCGCTATAATGGCGAGACCGGCGGTTATAATGTCGAATTCCGTTTCGATCCGACCACACCCTACAGCCCGGACGGCAAACGCACGAAATATCGTTTCCAGATCGAAGGGCCGAACGCCCGCGATATTCTTGAAGAAATCTGCGAAGGCGGTTGGCCGGAAATCAAGTTCTTCCATACGGCCTATGTCACCATTGCCGGATGCAGGGTGCATGTGCTGCGCCATGGCATGGCGGGCCATGCCGGCGCGGAGATATCCGGCGCTTTCGCGGAGATGGATATCGTCCGCGACGCTATCCTCAAGGCGGGCGAAAAATACGGCCTGCTTCAGGCCGGCACCCGGACCTATTACAGCACGCCGCTCGAGGATGGCTGGATACCCTATCCGCTGCCCGGCATCTACTCCGGCGAGGAACTGCGTTCCTACCGCGAATGGCTTCCGGCCGATAGCTGGGAAGCGAATATGCAGCTCGGCGGCAGCCTCTACACCAGCAATATCGAGGATTATTACTGGACGCCCTGGGCGCTCGGTTATGAGCGGCTGGTGAAATTCGACCATGATTTTATCGGCCGGGAGGCGCTGGAAGCGCAGCTCAAGCAGCCGCGCCGGGTCAAGCGCGCGCTGCAATGGAACAAGGAAGATGTTCTCAAGATATTCGCCTCTCAACTGGGGGATGGCCCGATCTACAAGGCGATCGATATGCCGACCGCCTATTTCGGCTGGCCGCAGGCCGATGAAGTCCGTGCGAAAGACGGCAGGCTGATCGGCATGTCGCAATATTGCGGTTACAACATCAACGAGCGCGACATGATCTCGCTTTGCGGCATAGACGAGGCCTATGCGGATGTCGGCACCGAGGTCGTGCTGACATGGGGAGAAGTGAACGGCGGTTCGCGCAAGCCGCATGTCGAACGCCACGCGCAAACGACGATCAGGGCGAGGGTTTCGTCCATTCCATACTCCAAGGCGGCGCAGGAAAAGCTGCGTGCGGTGATCTAGCCGGGGCGGTTTCGCCCGCGCCTGTGTGGACCTTGAAATCGTGACCTCTTTCATTGCGGCGTGCCCGATGAAAGAGGTCGCCGGATATCAAAATCTTTCAATAATTCATGGAGTTCGGTATGCGCTGGCGGGTCCGGCAAGCCTGCCGCATTCTCTTCAGACCTCCCGGAGGACACATGGTGGCACTACTGGACCTGTTGAAAGGCAGACGCGGGGAGAAATCTCCCGATACGGCCCATCTGAAGGATATCGTCTCCGGATATTCCATTGAAGTGATGCCGAGAACGGCGGCAAAGATCGATGATTTCAAGGCTTTGCTGCCGGCCGGCACGCGGGTTTACGTCGCCCATATAGAGGGAACGCCGATCGATGACATGGTGGCGACGGCAAGGCGTCTTCGTGAGGACGGCTTTCCGGTCATGCCGCATTTTCCATCCCGCCTCATTGCGGATGTGGCGACGCTGGAAGAATGGATCACGCGCTATAAAAATGAGGCCGGTGTGGAGGAGGCCCTGCTTCTCGGCGGCGGTGTTACGACACCGGCGGGAGATTTCGACAGTTCCATCCAGCTTCTCGAGACCGGCCTGTTCGACCGTCACGGTTTCAGGCGGCTGCATGTCGCCGGACATCCGGAAGGCAATGGAGCGATTGACAGGGACGGTTCCACCCGCATCGTCGATAAAGCCTTGGCCCTCAAACAGGACTATTGCGAGCGCACGGATGCGGACATGGCCATCGTGACGCAATTCGCCTTCGCCGCCCGCCCCGTGATCGCCTGGGCGGAGCGCATAGCCGCAGCCGGTATTGGCTTGCCGATCCATGTCGGCATTGCCGGCCCGACCAAATTGCAGACGTTGATCAGATTTGCGATTGCCTGCGGCGTTGGCCCATCGCTTGCCGTGCTGCAAAGGCGCGCGCTCGATCTCAGCCAGCTTCTGAAGCCTTACGAACCGGCGGAAGTCCTGGCGGATATAGCGGATTACAAGGCGGCCCATCCACAAAGCCGCATTGCACAGATACACGTCTTTCCGCTCGGCGGTATCGCTGCCGGTGCCGACTGGATGAACGGCCGGTTGAGCGAGGAGGCGCGTGTCGCGACCTGATCTGCAGAGATTCCTGCCTATGACACAATCCAATGAACCTGCTTCAACAACGGAAAAACGAATGACATCCTATGTTCTGACCGTAGCCTGCAAATCGACCCGTGGCATTGTGGCTGCGATTTCCGGTTATCTGGCGGAAAAAGGCTGCAACATCGTCGACAGTTCGCAGTTCGACGACCTCGAGACCGGCAAGTTCTTCATGCGCGTCTCCTTCATTTCCGAGGACGGCGCGACCCTTGAGGCCATCACCGACGGCTTCAAGCCGGTGGCGGAAAAATTCGGCATGGAGGCGGATATCTATCCGGACGGCCAGCGCATGAAGACGCTGTTGATGGTCTCCCGTTTCGGCCATTGCCTCAACGACCTGCTCTATCGCTGGAAGATCGGCGCGCTGCCCATCGATATCGTCGGTGTCGTCTCCAACCATTTCGATTACCAGAAAGTCGTCGTCAACCACGACATTCCCTTCCACCACATCAGGGTGACGAAGGAGAATAAACCCAAAGCCGAAGCCCAGCTGATGGACCTGATCGAGACCAGCGGCACGGAACTCGTCGTACTGGCGCGCTATATGCAGGTGCTGTCCGACGATATGTGCCGGAAGATGTCGGGCAAAATCATCAACATCCACCATTCCTTCCTGCCCTCCTTCAAGGGCGCCAACCCCTACAAGCAGGCCTATGAGCGCGGTGTGAAGCTGATCGGTGCCACGGCGCACTATGTCACCGCCGATCTCGACGAAGGCCCGATCATCGAGCAGGACACGGTGCGCATCACCCACGCGCAATCGGCCGACGACTATGTCTCGCTCGGCCGCGATGTCGAAAGCCAGGTGCTGGCCCGCGCCATCCACGCCCATATCCACCACCGCACCTTCATCAACGGCAACCGCACCGTCGTCTTCCCGCCAAGCCCGGGAAGTTATGCTTCCGAGCGGATGGGATAAACGCTGAAACGCAGTGCGCGTGGACAGGGTGCGACGACAAGCGCGCTATCTTTCGCCGGCCGGTTCACACCGGCCGCCGCGTGCCATGGCTGAAAACCGTCCCTTGACATTGGTTTTTCGTTCGCTCTTCAATAAAACGAAAAAATTGAAAGAGGAGGGAGGGTGAAATGCTGCTCACACCGCGTCAGGATGAAATCGTTGCGCTGGCGAAAGCGAACGGGCGGGTGCTGGTCGACGAGCTGGCGGCGCGGTTCTCAGTCACTCCCCAGACGATCCGCAAGGACCTGAACGATCTCTGCGATACGCGGGTTCTGACCCGCATCCACGGCGGCGCGCTTTTTCCAAGCGGCAATGAAAACGTCAAATACGAGGCGCGTCGGGCGATCGCCTCTTCCGAAAAGCAGGCGATCGGCGCCGCCGCTGCCGCCCTTATCCCCAATAACTCGTCACTCTTCATCAATATCGGCACGACGACCGAAGCCGTGGGCGAAGCGCTGGCGGATCATCACGAGTTGATGGTCATCACCAACAACATCAACGTTGCCAACAGGTTGAGGGTCTTTCCCGGCATCGAGGTGGTGATTGCCGGCGGTGTCGTGCGCGGTTCCGATGGCGGTATCGTCGGCGAGGCGGCGGTGGATTTTATCCGTCAGTTCAAGGTGGATTTTGCGGTCATCGGCGTTTCGGCCATCGATGAGGATGGCGCTTTGCTGGATTTCGACTTTCGTGAGGTCAAGGTCGCGCAGGCAATCATCTCCAATGCGCGCCATGTCATTCTGGTGTCGGATTCGCTCAAATTCGAGCGCACGGCTCCGGTTCGTATCGGCCATCTTTCCCAGGTGCATACTTTCATCACCGATCATTGTCCGGTGGATTCGATCCGGTCCATCTGTGCCGATCATGACGTCCGGTTGATCGAAACCGAGATGGTCGAGTCCTGATCGGGACGGCCCATGAATTTCGTTTGACATTCGTTTTGTCTTCGAATTAGATGTCCGTGCTTTCAGTATATCGATGAGGAGAGCGTCGATGAAAGCGCGGGAGGATCCATGTCTGACGAGGCAATCCACGATATTTTCGTGATCGGCGGCGGTATCAATGGCTGCGGCATCGCGCGTGACGCCGTCGGCAGGGGCTATTCCGTCGCACTTGCGGAAATGAACGATTTCGCCTCCGGCACCTCGTCCGCCGCCACCAAGCTTATCCATGGCGGTTTGCGTTATCTCGAACATTACGAGTTTCGTCTGGTGCGCGAAGCGCTGATGGAACGTGAGGTGCTGTGGGCCATGGCGCCGCATATCATCTGGCCCATGCGCTTCGTATTGCCGTTCCAGAAGGGCGGGGTTCGCCCGGCCTGGCTTGTGCGTCTCGGGCTATTTCTGTACGACCATCTCGGCGGCCGCAGGCTTCTGCCCGCGACCCGCTCGCTCGATCTGCGCCGCGATCCCGCCGGGAAACCTTTGAAACCGATTTTTGCCCGCGCCTTCGAATATTCGGATGGCTGGGTGGACGATGCCCGCCTGGTGGTGCTGAATGCCCGCGACGCCGCCAATCGCGGCGCGCTCATCCTCAACCGCACGCAGGTGGTTTCAGCCCGGCGCGAAGGCGCCTTCTGGCGGGTCGAAACGAAAAATGCCGCCGGAGAGACCAAGACCTATCGGGCGCGCATGCTGGTGAATGCCGCGGGTCCCTGGGTGGACAAGGTGCTGTCCTCGGCATTCGGCAAAAACAATGTCCATAATGTTCGCCTGGTGCAGGGCAGCCACATCATCGTGCGCAAGAAATTTTCCGATCCGCGTGCCTATTTTTTCCAGAATCCGGACGGGCGGATCATCTTCGCCATTCCCTATGAACAGGACTTTACGCTGATCGGTACGACGGATCGCGACTATACCGCCGATCCCCGGGCTGTTAAGATCAGCGACGAGGAGATCAGCTATCTTTGCAATGCGGCGAGCGAATATTTCGCTGAACCGGTGGAGCCGGCGGATATCGTCTGGACCTATTCCGGCGTGCGCCCGCTGTTCGATGACGGGGCATCGAAGGCGCAGGAAGCGACCCGCGATTATGTGCTGAAAACCGAAGGGGCGGAAGGCGAAGCGCCGCTTCTCAATATTTTCGGCGGCAAGCTCACCACCTATCGGCGGCTTGCCGAACATGCTCTTGAAAAAATCGGCGATGCGCTGGGTGAAAAGGGCGCGCCATGGACGGCGGGCTCGCATTTGCCGGGTGGAAATTTCGGCGCCGAGGCCTACACCGCGGAAGTTTCGGCGCTGCGGTCGCGTTATCCCTTTCTTGAAGAGCGTCATGCGGAGCGGCTTGTGCGCTGCTACGGAACGGATGCGGCGGTGCTGATCGGCAATGCGACAGAGGCGGCGGCGCTGGGGCGGTATTTCGGCGGTACGCTCTACGAGGCTGAGGTTCGCTGGCTGATGGCGCGGGAGTGGGCGCTGACGGCGGAGGATATTCTGTGGCGCCGCACCAAGCAGGGGCTCTTTTTTACCCCGGAAGAGGTGCGTGGGCTGGAGGATTATGTCGAAGACATTGCAGGTGGACGCTTAAGGGCAATCTGACGATCCGGATAAAAGCGGAGGAGGCTTTGGATCACCATGCTTGAATTGCGAAACGTCTCTAAGATGGTGGGCGGTGAATATCATATTCACCCGACCGATCTGACGTTGCAGCGCGGAAGCCTGAACGTCCTGCTTGGACCGACACTTTCGGGCAAGACGACGCTGATGCGGCTGATGGCCGGGCTGGACAAGCCGAGCGCCGGCTCGATCTTTTTCAATGGCGAAGATGTGACGGGATGGCCGGTGCAGAAGCGCAACGTCGCCATGGTCTATCAGCAGTTCATCAACTATCCGGCGCTCAGCGTTTACGAAAACATCGCCTCGCCCATGCGCGTTGCCGGCAAGGATCAGTCGACCATCGACAGGGAAGTGAGGAAAGCCGCCGAGCTTTTGAAGCTGACACCCTATCTAGACCGTACGCCGCTCAATCTTTCCGGCGGTCAGCAGCAGCGAACGGCACTCGCCCGCGCCATCGTCAAGAACGCCAATCTGGTGCTGCTCGATGAGCCGCTGGCCAATCTCGATTACAAGCTGCGCGAAGAGCTGCGCGAGGAACTGCCGCGCATTTTCGCCGAATCCGGCGCCATCTTCGTTTATGCCACCACCGAACCTTCCGAGGCGCTGCTTTTGGGCGGCAATACCGCAACGCTCAACGAGGGCAGGGTAACGCAGTTCAGCCGTACCATCGAGGTTTACCGGCGTCCGGTGGATATCGTCACCGCGGAAATTTTTGCCGACCCGCCGCTCAACACCATCGAGGTTGTCAAGGCGGGCGGTGCATTCACCCGTGCCGACCGGGCGGTGATTGCGGTGCCGGCGCATCTTACCGCCGTGCCGGATGGACCTTTGACCATCGCTTTCCAGCCGCATCATCTTTTCCCCCAGGCAAAGGGTGAGGCCCGCCAGTCGATCCGGGCGCGGACGCTGATTTCGGAAATTGCCGGATCGGAAAGCTTCGTCCATGTGGAATTTTCGGGTCGGCGCTGGGTCATGCTCGCGCATGGCATTCACGACATCGAGCCGGACAGGGACATAGAGCTGTTTCTCGATACAAAACACCTGATGGCCTTTGACGCGAATGGCCGCGCCATCGGCGAAGCGGCTTGAGGGAGATCGGTCATGGCACGCATCACGCTCGATCACATCCGCCACGCCTATAACGCAAAGGCGCAGGCTGCCGGTGACTATGCGCTGAAGGAAGTTCATCATGAATGGGAGGACGGCGGCGCCTATGCGCTGCTCGGCCCTTCCGGCTGCGGCAAGACCACGTTGCTCAACATCATTTCCGGGCTGCTGCGCCCCTCCGAAGGCCGCATCGCCTTTGACGGAACCGACGTGACGGATTTCGCCACGGAAGACCGCAATATTGCGCAGGTATTCCAGTTCCCGGTCGTCTACGACACGATGACGGTTTACGACAATCTGGCCTTTCCGCTGCGCAACCGGCATGTGCCGGAAGCCGAGGTCGACCGTCGGGTGCGGGAAATCCTCGAAATGACCGATCTTTCCGGCATGGCCAAACGCCATGCGCGTGGTCTGACGGCGGATCAGAAACAGAAGATCTCGCTGGCGCGCGGGCTGGTGCGGTCCGATGTCAACGCCATCCTCTTCGACGAGCCGCTGACGGTGATCGACCCGCATATGAAATGGGTGCTGCGCTCGCAGCTGAAACGGCTGCACCGGCAGTCCGGTTTCACCATGGTTTATGTCACCCATGACCAGACCGAAGCGCTGACCTTCGCCGACAAGGTTGTGGTCATGTATGACGGGCAGATTGTCCAGATCGGCACGCCGGCTGAGCTTTTCGAACGGCCGGGACATACCTTTGTCGGTTATTTCATCGGCTCGCCGGGCATGAACGTGCTTCCCGCCAAGATAGACGGCACGACCGCCGTGGTCGGCGGCCTTGGTGTGCCGCTCGCCGGTGTACCAAAGGTCGATGGCGCGCAGCGCATCGAGATTGGTGTCCGCCCGGAATTTATCCGGCTGGAGCGGGGCGGCATGCCGATCATTGTCGACAAGGTCGAGGATATCGGCCGGCAGAAGATCGTGCGCGCCCGGTTCGCCGGCCAGAAACTCGCGATCGTCGTTGCCGAAGACGAGGAAATCCCGGCGGAAGCGGGTGTTCGCTTCGATCCGGCAGCCATCGGCGTCTTCGCCGACTCGTGGCGTGTAAAGATGGGGGCCTGACCATGGAAAAGAGCTGGAACAACAAGGCATGGTTCATGGTGCTGCCGGTGCTGGTGCTGGTCGCCTTTTCTGCCGTCATTCCGCTGATGACCGTCGTGAATTATTCGGTGCAGGATACGTTCGGCAATAACCAGTTCTTCTGGGCGGGAACGCAATGGTTCGAGGAGATTCTGGCCTCGGACCGTTTTTGGGATGCGCTGGGGCGCAACCTGCTGTTCTCCGGCATCATTCTGGCGATAGAAATTCCGCTCGGCATCTTCATCGCGCTCAAGATGCCGAAATCCGGCATCGGCGTGCCGATCTGCCTCGTCACCATGGCGCTGCCGCTGCTGGTGCCGTGGAATGTCGTCGGCACCATCTGGCAGGTTTTCGGCCGCAGCGATATCGGCCTGCTCGGTTATTACGCCAATCAGCTCGGGCTCGATTACAACTATGTCAACGATCCGGTCGATGCGTGGATCACCGTCGTCATCATGGATGTCTGGCACTGGACGAGCCTTGTCGTGCTTTTGTGCTATGCCAGCCTCGTCTCCATTCCGGATGCCTATTATCAGGCAGCCAGGATCGATGGCGCGTCGCGTTTTGCGGTGTTCCGTTACATCCAGCTGCCGAAGATGAAGCGGGTGCTGCTGATCGCTTTCCTGCTGCGCTTCATGGACAGTTTCATGATCTATACCGAGCCTTTCGTCGTCACCGGCGGCGGCCCGGGCAATTCCACCACCTTCCTGTCCATCGATCTCGTGAAGATGGCGCTCGGCCAGTTCGACCTCGGGCCGGCGGCGGCCATGTCGCTGATCTACTTCCTCATCATCCTGCTGCTGTCCTGGGTGTTCTACACCGTCATGACCAGCCACGACGCGGAGACTTGAGACATGAGCGCCTCGAATGTCACCACAAGCGTGGAGCGCAACGGCATCGGCAGTTCGCCGGTGAGAGCCACTGCGACGGGACGATCCGGCCTTGCCGTCAATGCGCGCCGTCGCCACCATGGGCCGTCGCGTTTTTCCTGGCTGGTGCCGACGATCTATATCCTGCTGCTGCTCGTTCCGATCTACTGGCTTGTCAATATGAGCTTCAAGACGAACACGGAAATCGTCTCCTCCATGACGCTTTATCCGCATCAGCCGACGTTGCAGAACTACCGGACGATCTTCACGGATTCATCCTGGTATTCGGGCTATATCAATTCGATCATCTATGTCGTCATGAACATGGTGATCTCGGTCGCGGCGGCCCTTCCGGCCGCTTACGCCTTCTCGCGTTATCGTTTTCTGGGCGACAAGCACCTGTTCTTCTGGCTTTTGACCAACCGCATGGCCCCGCCGGCCGTTTTCGCGCTGCCATTCTTCCAGCTCTATTCGGCCTTCGGGCTGATCGATACGCATATCGCCGTGGCGCTGGCGCATTGCCTGTTCAACGTGCCGCTGGCGGTGTGGATCCTCGAAGGTTTCATGTCCGGCGTGCCGAAGGAAATCGACGAGACCGCCTATATTGACGGCTATTCCTTCCCGAAATTCTTCGTGAAGATTTTCATGCCGCTCATCGCTTCCGGCATCGGTGTCGCCTGCTTCTTCAGCTTCATGTTCTCGTGGGTCGAGCTTCTGATTGCCCGCACGCTGACGACGACGGACGCCAAGCCGATTGCCGCGACCATGACGCGCACCGTCTCTGCCGCCGGCATGGATTGGGGCCTGCTTGCCGCCGCCGGCGTTCTGACCCTGATCCCCGGCGCGCTGGTGATCTGGTTCGTGCGCAATTACATCGCCAAGGGCTTCGCGCTCGGGAGGGTTTGACCATGACGAAGATGCCCGATTTTACCTGGATGGCGTGGACTTGGCAGACGGCGGCCTTTTTCGGCGCGATTGCGCTGCTGCTCGTCGGCATGTGGTTCTGGGAATATCTCTCGCCCGGCGGCAATCCCCGCTTCGGCCTCTTGCGCTTCGAGACCACGCGCGGCGACAGGCTGTTCATCTCGCTGCTCGGCAGCGCCTTCATTCATCTCGCATGGCTCGGGCTGGTCGGCCCGAACCTGTGGTGGGCTCTCGCTCTATCCTTGGTTTACGCCATCGGCGTTTTCCGTTTTGTCTAGAGCAGGAAAACGGTGCGGCGGAGGAAAACCGCACCCGCAGACTTCATGCAATCGCAAACCCCTGGGAGGACTGATATGCGACGGCATCTGATGACGACGACGGCGGCCATGCTGCTGGCAATGACGGGTTCCGCTTTCGCCGGAATGGAGGAAGCAAAGCAGTTTCTGGACAAGGAAATCGGCGATCTCTCGTCGCTTTCGCGTGGCGATCAGGAAAAGGAGCTGCAATGGTTTGTCGATGCCGCGAAACCCTTCGCGGGCATGGAAATCAAGGTCGTTTCCGAATCTCTGACGACCCATGAATATGAATCTAAGGTTCTGGCTCCGGCCTTCACCGCCATTACCGGCATCAAGGTCACGCACGACCTGATCCAGGAAGGTGACGTCGTCGAAAAAATCCAGACCCAGATGCAGACCGGCCAGAACCTTTATGACGGCTGGGTCAACGACAGCGACCTTATCGGCACGCATTGGCGTTATCAGCAGGTGCGCAACCTGACCGACTTCATGGCCAATGAAGGCAAGGACGTCACGAATCCCGGCCTCGACCTCAAGGACTTCATCGGCAGCGCCTTTACGACGGCGCCGGACAAGAAGCTCTACCAGCTTCCCGACCAGCAGTTCGCGAACCTCTACTGGTTCCGTTACGACTGGTTCAACAACGAAAAGAACAAGGCCGATTTCAAGGCCAAATATGGTTATGACCTCGGCGTGCCGGTCAACTGGTCGGCCTATGAGGATATTGCCGAATTCTTCACCGGCCGCGATGTCGACGGCAAGAAGGTCTTCGGCCATATGGATTACGGCAAGAAGGACCCCTCGCTCGGCTGGCGCTTCACCGATGCCTGGCTCTCCATGGCCGGCAACGGCGACAAGGGCTTGCCGAATGGTCTGCCGGTGGATGAATGGGGCATCAAGGTCAACGACAAGTCGCAGCCGGTCGGCTCCTGCGTGGCGCGCGGCGGCGATACCAACGGTCCGGCTTCGGTCTATTCCATCGAGAAATATCTCGAATGGCTGAAGAAATATGCGCCGCCGGAAGCGCAGGGCATGACCTTCTCCGAATCCGGTCCGGTGCCGGCGCAGGGCAATATCGCACAGCAGATCTTCTGGTACACGGCGTTTACCGCCGATATGGCCAAGCCCGGCCTGCCTGTCGTGAACGAGGACGGTTCGCCGAAATGGCGCGTCGCACCTTCGCCGCACGGCGTCTACTGGAAGGACGGCATGAAGCTCGGTTATCAGGATGTGGGTTCGTGGACGCTGATGAAATCCACCCCCGACGACCGCGCCAAGGCCGCGTGGCTCTACGCGCAGTTCGTGACCTCCAAGACCGTGGATGTGAAGAAGAGCCATGTGGGCCTGACCTTCATTCGCGACACCACCATCCACCATAAGAGCTTCACGGATCGGGCGTCCAAACTCGGCGGTCTCATCGAGTTCTATCGTTCGCCGGCCCGCGTGCAGTGGTCGCCGACCGGCACCAACGTTCCGGACTATCCGAAACTGGCGCAGCTGTGGTGGCAGGCGATCGGCGATGCTTCGTCCGGCGCGAAAACCGCGCAAGCCGCGATGGACTCTCTCTGCGCCGAGCAGGAAAAGGTCATGAGCCGTCTGGAACGCGCCGGCGTGCAGGGCGATATCGGCCCGAAACTGGCGGAAGAGCACGATATCGAATACTGGAACAAGGATGCCGTTTCGAAGGGCAATCTGGCGCCGCAGCTGAAGATCGCCAACGAAAAGGAAAAGCCGGTCACCGTCAATTACGACGAACTGGTCAAAAGCTGGCAGAAGTAATGTCTGCGTAAAATCTGAAACCGGGGCGGCTTGCCGCCCCGGTCATTGCGTCTGAAAGGGAGTGGAATGATGGGCGGTTATATTCTGGCGATCGATCAGGGAACGACATCGACACGGTCGATGGTCTTTGATCGCGACATGCGGGTCATCGGTGTCGGACAGCGAGAATTTCCGCAACATTTTCCGGCCTCCGGCTGGGTCGAACACGATGCAGAGGATATCTGGAAAAGCGTGCTCGAAACCATCCGCCTGGCGCTCGCCGATGCCGGCATCGCCGCCTCCGATATCGAGGCGATCGGCATTACCAACCAGCGCGAAACGACGGTGCTGTGGGACCGGAACACGGGCGAGGCCGTGCACCGGGCCGTGGTCTGGCAGGATCGCCGCGCCGCCCCCATCTGCGAGGATCTGAAAAGAAGGGGGCTGGAGCCGCTTTTTTCGAAAAAGACCGGTCTGCTGCTCGATCCCTATTTTTCCGGCACGAAGCTGAAATGGCTTCTCGATAGTGTCAGCGGCCTTCGCGAAAAAGCCGTGAAGGGCGAAATCTGCTTTGGCACGGTCGATAGTTTCCTGATCTACCGTCTCACCGGCGGCCGCCGCCATGTAACCGACGCCACCAATGCCTCGCGAACGCTGATCTACAATATCGAGGAAAATACATGGGACGATGAACTCCTGTCGATCCTCGACATTCCCCGCGCCATGCTGCCGGAGGTGCTGGATTGCGCCGCCGATTTCGGCGTGACCGACAAGTCGCTGCTGGGCGCGGAAATTCCGATCCTTGGCGTCGCCGGCGATCAGCAGGCAGCGGTGATCGGCAATGCCTGCTTCGAGCCGGGCATGATGAAATCCACCTACGGCACGGGCTGCTTTGCACTGCTCAATACCGGCACGGATCGCGTCGCCTCCACCAACCGGCTGCTGACGACCATCGCTTACCGTCTCGACGGCGTCACCACCTATGCGCTGGAAGGCTCCATTTTCATTGCCGGTGCCGCCGTGCAATGGCTGCGCGATGAGCTCGGTTTCATCTCGGTCGCTTCCGAGGTCAGCGCGCTTGCGGAAAAGGCTGACGCCAATCAGCGTGTCTATCTGGTTCCGGCCTTCACCGGCCTTGGCGCACCCTATTGGGACGCGGAGGCGCGTGGCGCGATTTTCGGGCTGACGCGTGGCACCGGTCCGGCGGAATTCGCCCGCGCGGCGCTGGAAAGCGTCGCCTATCAGACCTTCGACCTGCTGGACGCCATGCGCAAGGACTGGGCGGGTGACAATGGCAAGACGGTGCTCCGGGTCGATGGCGGCATGGTCGCTTCCGATTGGACCATGCAGCGGCTGGCGGATATTCTCGCCGCACCGGTCGACCGGCCGGTCTTCCTGGAAACGACCATTCTCGGGGCAGCCTGGCTTGCCGCCTCGCGCGCCGGCATCTGGCCGGACCGCAAGGCCTTTGCTGAACATTGGCGGCGTGACCGCCGTTTCAGCCCCGCAATGGAAGAGGCCGAACGGAAAGACGCCATTGTGGGCTGGCGCGACAGTGTCGGCCGCTGCCTGTCGCGACGGGAGAATTGAACAGGCTATACGAAACTGCCGGGTGCGATGCTCTTGCTGGAAACGAGATCGGAAAGGGCGCGCACCAGCTTCGCATCCGCTCCCTTGCTCGGTTGAAGCACGAATTCCACGTCCTCCAGCGGCGGTAGCACGCCTGCGGCAATCTCCTTCAGGCCTGCCGGCGCCATGCTGCGCGGCTGCACCAGAATTCCCATGCCCGCCCTTGCTGCGGCGGTCAGCCCGCTGAGACTGCCGCAGGTGCAGACGATCCGCCAGGCGAGACCGGCCCGGTCGAGCGCCTCCTGCGCCGCTTTTCGGGTGATGCTCGGTGGCGGAAAGGCAATCAGCGGCAGGGCATCCGGCTGGTTCAGCATCCGCTCCGGGTCGCGCGCCAGCCACACGAGCGGTTCGCGGTAGAGAAAGTGCCCGAGCTTGTCGCCGAGACGGCGTTTGGCGAGCACCACATCCAGTTCGCCGTTGTCCTGCATCTGGTATAGCACGCCGCTCAGCGAAACCGTCAGTTCCAGATCTACGAGGGGATAAAGGCGGATGAACTCTTCCAGAATGGCGGTCAGCCGGCTGGCGACGAAATCTTCCGAAACGCCAAGCCTCAACCGCCCGCGCAGACGGTTCTCGCTGAACAGCGACGACACCTTGCTGTCGATTTCCAGCATATTGCGGGCATAACCCAGCAGCGCCTCACCTTCACCCGTCAGTTTCACCTGATGGGTGCTGCGGGCAATCAGCCGGCGCCCAAGTGCGGCCTCAAGCCTTTGAATATGCTGGCTGACGGTGGACTGGCCAATCCCCAGCCGTTCGGCCGCCAACGTGAAGCTGCCGGTCTGCTGAAGCATCACGAAGCTCGCAAGATGTTGAAGGTTCAGCATTATCCTGAATCGCGATAACTGTTAATCTTTGCATCGGAATTCATGATGAGCGATAGTAGCGCGCGTTTCAAGCAAAACCGACGCCGGAAAGATCTCCCATGACCCGCTTCCTACCTGATCGCTTCACCATGATGCTGGTCGCCACCGTGATTTTGGCCTCCATTTTGCCGATCAGCGGTGAGCCGGCTGAGTATTTCGGACTGGCGACAAAACTCGCGATCGCTTTGCTGTTCTTCCTCCACGGCGCGCGGCTTTCCCGGGATGTGGTGATTGCCGGTATCCTGCATTGGCGCCTGCATCTGGCGATCCTTCTCGTCACCTTCGGCCTGTTCCCGCTGCTCGGCGTGGCGATTGGCTTCATTCCCGAGAATATTCTGCCTGCGCCGCTTTATATGGGTGTGTTGTTCCTCTGCGTCCTGCCATCCACCGTGCAGTCCTCCATTGCCTTCACCTCCATGGCGGGCGGAAACGTGCCGGCTGCGATCTGTTCGGCCTCCGCTTCGAATATTTTCGGCATGTTCCTGACCCCGCTGCTGGTCGGCCTGCTGTTTACGGTGGGGGGGCATGGCGGTGGATTTTCGCTGGATGCGTTCCTGCAAATCTTCCTGCAGCTGCTTCTGCCCTTCATCGTCGGTCAGGTGCTGCAGCCGTGGATCGGCGACTGGATCAGGGCGCGCAAGAAATTGCTGGCTCCGGTCGATCGCGGCTCCATCCTGATGGTCGTTTATCTGGCTTTTTCCGATGCGGTCATCGAAGGCATCTGGCACACGTTTTCGCTCAGGGATATCGGCGTGGTCATCGTCATCAATATCCTGCTGCTGGCGCTTGTCCTGTGCGTGACAATGTTCGGCAGCCGTTTGCTGGGTTTCGACAAGGCTGATGAAATCACCATCACCTTCTGCGGCTCGAAAAAGAGCCTCGCCAGCGGCGTGCCCATGGCGGGCGCCATCTTCGCCGGCCAGAGCATCGGCGCAATCGTCCTGCCTATCATGCTTTTCCACCAGATTCAGTTGATGGTCTGCGCGGTTCTGGCCCAGCGTTACGCGCGCAAGGCCCATGAAAAAGCGGCGATGCCGGAACCGGTTGCCACGGAAGGTGCAGCCGCTTCCAGCCGCTGACGCGAGAGTTCTCCGCAAATAAAACGGCCCCATGAAGGGGCCGTTCGTTTTGCATGTAAGGAAAGCTTAGTTGACCTGAGCCGGCGAAATCTGGGCTTCGATGGTCTTCGGCGCATCGGCGCTGTCGGACGAGATCGCGATGCGGCGCGGTTTCATGGCTTCCGGAATATTGCGGACGAGATCGATGTGGAGCAGGCCGTTCTTCAGGGAAGCGGTCTGGACCTCGACATGGTCGGCAAGCTGGAAGCGGCGTTCGAAAGCGCGCGTGGCGATACCGCGATAGAGAAACTCGCCTTCCGTGGATTTCTCATCCGCGGATTTCTCGGCTTTCACGGTCAGCGCATTGGCGCGGGATTCGATGCTGAGTTCGTTCTCATCGAAACCGGCAACGGCCATGGTGATGCGATAGCTGTTTTCGCCGGTCCGCTCGATATTGTAGGGCGGATAGGACTGGGCCTGCTCGGGCTGGCCGAGGCCGTCAAGCATCGAGAAAAGACGGTCGAAGCCGACGGTGGAACGATAGAGAGGGGAAAAATCAACGTGACGCATGGTGTCCTCCTTAAGAAGCGACTGTTTGCGGTTAAGCCCGGCGTCCCGTTCTGGCGACGGCCGGACATGTGGCGCGGTCCCGTTCTGGCGACCGCATGAATGAGATGGGAATGGCCTGCCGCCGCGTCAAGGGGGCGTGAAAAGGCGAAAGCAACATGAACCATGGCTGAACGTCAGGTTCCGGCATCGTTCAGTTTGAGAGCCATAAAACATCGGTCATCGGAGACATTCTCCGTGGACAGAAGCAATAACGTCCCTTCTTCTTCTGTCTTATTCGCCGGAACCGCGACTGCTTTAACCGACGGTTCCGGCAATTTTTTCTTTGACCTTCCCGCGCCGCCGACCTATCCCGAAAAGGCAGAAAAGCCGGAAAAGACCGATGATCGAAGCCACATTGCGCGAGAGCGAAGACAACCCGGTTCCCGGCAACCATACCGTCGGATATTTTACCGGCGATCGCGGCAAACAGCTTCGCTATGCGATCTTTCGCGCCAGCCGCCAGGTGGCTCGCGGAACCGTGGTTCTGCTGCATGGCAGGAACGAATGTATCGAGAAATATTTCGAAACGGTCGGCGATCTCACCGCCATGGGTTTCTGGGTTGCGACCTTCGATACGCGCGGGCAGGGCGGTTCCGAAAGGTTGCTGAAAAAACCGGGTGCCGGGCATGTGCGGCGGTTCTCCGACTATCAGCGTGATATCGGCCTTTTTCTCGAACAGGTGGTGTTGCCGGATACGCGGCTGCCATTCTTCATGATCGCGCATTCCACCGGCGCGCTTGCAGCGCTTGCCGCCGCGCCCGGCCTGTCGAACCGGATCGACCGTCTCGCGCTTTGTTCGCCCTTCATCGAGCTGGACAGTCAGCAATCCGTCCCCTCTTCCGTCATTCGGGCGGTGGCGACGGCTCTAAGTCTCGTTGGCCTTGGGCGGGTGCAGCTCGGCAAGGATCAGCGGGAGCGGGATTTCGACGGTAATCCGCTCACCTCGGACGCCAGACGTTTTAAAAGAAATCTTTCGCTGCACAGGCAGTTTCCGGAACTTTTCATCGGTGCGCCGACGGCGCGCTGGGTCTATGAGGCGCTGAAGACCATGGGACGGGTGGTCCGTCAGGACCATCTGACGAATATCACCATTCCAACCCTCATTCTGGCGCCGATGCTCGATACCATCACGCCCTATAAGGCGCAGGAAGAACTCTCACGCAATTTCCGGGCAGCACAGCTTCTTCCTATCACCGGTGCGCGCCACGAATTGCTGCATGAGCGCGACGTTTTCCGCAAACAGGCGCTGGCGGCCATCGACGCCTTTTTTGCGCCGGAGTGATGGCCGCTTAAGCGGGCTGCCTCAGAGTTTTGAGAGAATGGCGAGCGCCTGTTCGTGCACCGTCTTTGAGCCGGCTGCGAGAATGCGGCCGCCATTTTCCGGACGCCCGCCATCCCAGGTGGTCATGATGCCGCCGGCCTGTTCGATGACAGGGATCAACGCGCCGACATCATAGGGCTTCAGGCCGGATTCGATCACCAGATCGACGTGGCCGGCCGCAAGCAGGCAATAGGCGTAACAATCCACGCCGTAGCGGAAAAGGCGGACCTGATCCTGCACTTTTTCGTATAGGGTCTTCTCCTCCGCGGTGAAGATGTGGGGGCTCGTGGTGAACAGCACGGCGTCCGATAGCGAAGCACAGTCGCGCGTGCGGATTTTCCGCTCGCCATCCGGTCCGAAATACCACGCCGCCTCGCCATCGGCGAAATAACGCTCTTTGGTGAAGGGCTGTTCCATGATGCCCATGGTGGCGCGGCCGGCTGACTGGAAGCCGATTAACGTGCCCCAGACCGGCACGCCTGAAATGAAGGCGCGGGTGCCATCGATCGGGTCGATGACCCAGATATGCTCGCGGTCGAGACCGATATTGCCGTGTTCTTCGCCCAGAATGCCATGCTGCGGAAAACGGGCCTCGATCAGGGCGCGAATGGCTGTTTCTGCTGCCTGATCGCCTTCCGTCACCGGATCGTAGCCGCCATCCTGTTTGTTGGCGACGGCAATGCCCGTGCGGAAGCGGGGAAGCGTTTCGGCGCTGGCGGCATCGGCAAGTTTGAAGAAGAAATCCCGGTCGGGCAGCATGCGAAACCTCATTGCCTGAATATTGGGTCTGAATTCTATTGGGGCAATGCATAGACCGGAATCGTATCCGCCGTCCACTCATACGAATGACGGCGCCGGTGTTTCCATATTTTCAGCATAAGCCTAAAAAATATGCATAAAATAAAATGATTGACAATTGTGCAATTACTGCGTAGCGTGATCCTACAGTCTTTGACTGTAAATACCCTCCTTGGGTGTTTCCTCCCTAGACTTGACCGCGCCAAGGCGCGGTTTTTTTTGTCCGGCGGGCCGCCAGACGATCCGGGATAAAAGATTGATATAGCGGATGATTCGAGCTGCTATTCGGCAGCGAGCGACGTTTCTATCGCGTATTCGGAAACGAAGGCGCCAAGCTGGCGCATGAAGATTTCAAGCGACGCCTGAATGGCGGGAAAATCGGCTTTTTTCAAAAGCGTCTTTTCGTCCACGTAAAGCGCCCGGTTGACCTCGATCTGCAGCGCATGGAGAGAGCGGATGGGCCGGCCATAATGTTCGGTGATGAAGCCGCCGGCATAGGGTTTGTTGCAGACCGCGACGAAACCCAGTTCCTCAAGAAAATGCAGCGCGGCGCGGGAGACTTCCTGGGATGCGCTGGTGCCGTAGCGATCGCCGATGATTACATCCGGCCTGAGATTCGAGCCGGCAACGCGGATATTGCCCGGCATGGAATGGCAATCGATCAGCACCGCCATTCCGAAATTGGCGTGGGTGCGAGACAGCAGGCGGCGCAGGCAGGCATGATAGGGCTTGTAGATCGTCTCGATCCGCGAAAGCGCCTCGTCGACCGGCAGGCGGTGAGCATAGATATCCATATTCTCGGCGACGATGCGCGGCACCGTTCCCAGACCGCCGGCGACCCGCATGGAGCCGATATTGGCATAAGGCGGAAGCGTGCCTTCGAACATGCGGGGATCGAGCTCGTAGGGCTCGCGATTGACGTCCAGATAGGCGCGCGGGAAATTCGCTTTGAGAAGCGGCGCGCCGATCTCCGGTGCCGCCGCGAACAGCTCGTCGACGAAGTGATCTTCGGAGCGGCGGATCTCATGCGAATCGAGCCTTGCCGACTCCAGGAAGGAAATCGGGTAGCAGCGGCCGCTATGGGGGGAATTATAGACGAATGGCAGGGTTTGAACGGCAGGTTCCGTTACTTCGAACAGCTCATATTCACCCGTTATCCAGTCCATTCAGGGTCATTTACCATGTCGTAAAACTATCAGGATGTTCATGTTGCCAGTTACGGCGCGGCAAGTCCATACTATCGCCCAATCAGCGCTATACCGATTCACGCGTTCACAGGATATTTACCGTGAAAATCCTATAATCGGGCTAGGGTATTCCAAACATTGAGTAGTTACGGTCACTTATGATGAATCAGAAAATTCTTCTCGCTGAAGACGACAACGATATGCGCCGCTTCCTCGTCAAGGCGCTGGAAAAAGCCGGTTACAAGGTTTCTTCCTTCGACAATGGCGCCAGCGCCTATGACCGGCTTCGCGAAGAGCCCTTTTCGCTTCTGCTGACCGATATCGTCATGCCGGAAATGGACGGCATAGAGCTTGCGCGGCGCGCGACCGAACTCGACCCGGACCTGAAAGTCATGTTCATTACCGGCTTTGCAGCCGTTGCGCTGAATGCCGATTCGAAGGCTCCGAAGGACGCCAAGGTGCTTTCCAAGCCGTTCCATCTGCGCGATCTGGTGGATGAGGTCAACAAACTCCTTGTGGCGTAAGGCCTCTCAAAAAACCTTCACAAAACCGAAAAAAAGCAGTTGACGCATGAACCGGTTTTGTGGTCTATCCGCCGCCACGGAGGGCGTGTAGCTCAGCGGGAGAGCACTACGTTGACATCGTAGGGGTCACAGGTTCAATCCCTGTCACGCCCACCATCCGAATTGCTTTAATATCAAGGCCTTGCGAGAAATCGCAGGGCCTTTTTACATAGTGGCCTCAAGGTTCATCGAACCTGGCTAATTCGGAGCGCGCGCATCCTATCCATCAATCTCCAACTTGTTGGATTGTCAAAATGGCTACTTCCCGATGGCGTACAGAGGGTGAGGGGGCCTTATGGCTTCTCGTCCGGAATGGAGGCGCTCATGGAAGAACCGAAACGCTCAATGAGCCGCGAGGAGCTTTACGCTCTGGTATGGTCGACGCCTATGCAGAAGCTGGCAGAGACATACGGCCTATCAGATCGAGGTTTGGCAAAGACGTGCCAGAGACATCTCGTTCCCGTTCCATCGAGAGGATATTGGGCGAGAGTTGAAGCAGGCCAAACCGTTAAGAGAACGCCGCTGCGGCCGGTCGAAAACACTGCGCTTCATCACGTTCGAATAGGTAGCGGACAACCGCGTCGGCCAAGCGCATATCTCTTGGAGGTTCTGGAGACTGCCAAACGGGAGATTGAGATCGAAAATGAGCGAATGTCGCTTGTCTTGAATCAGGCCCCTCTTCTTGGTCCTTCGATCACTCACGCCCCCGAGACTTTGCCTGTTGAAAAAGAACGGGTTGGAAAGAAGACGGCTAGCAAGCTGCAGTCTGACGTCCAATCGTTCGTATCGGCACTCAGGACTTGTGAAGCCGACAGAGACGGGTTCGTTTACCACAAGTACGTCAAGGTCCCACCGAAAGACGTCACCCGAGTGGGGGCACTGTTGAGCGCTTTAACGCAGGAGCTCAGTTATTTCGGATTCACGTTCGACGGCGAAAGTAGCCGAATAGGCTTTTCAAAGGACGGTACAACGGTAAATTTCCGGATCGAGGCTCCGAGAAAACGGATTACCGAGGTTTCAAGATCAGGTTGGAAGCACTTTTCCTACGTTCACATTGGTCGGATCAAGCTCCAGATTTATGGACACGTGGAAGGGGTGAAACGGGAATGGATAGATACTGATGCCAAACCTATCGAAGACCACCTGGAAAAGATGGTCGAGAGTTTTCGCTTAAATCATGTTGCCGAGATGGAGCGCGAAGAAAGTACTCGCCAAGCAGCTGCGCGCCGAGCTTACATGGCGTCACGGCGAAAAATGGCGGAGCAGCGCACAAAGCGTGAAAGTGACCGTCTTGCCTTTTTGCAAGGTATCGCCGATGCCCGCCGTGAAGCGGACGATTTGCGTTATACAATTGCCAACGTCCCCGATTGTGAAGAGCTTCCGGCGGACTACCGGCGCATGCTTAAGTGGGCTGATGAGCGGCTGATGCGGCTTGAGGAGCAAACGAGTGTCCAGACAATTCAGGCGTCTTTAGAGGCCAAGCAGCTCTTCGCAAATCCTGATCCACTCCACGATCCAGAAGGCGATCCGCCACCAAAGATGAGCTATTGGGACGACTAGCTTTAACCCAGAGGAACACAGGTGGCAGATTTTTCAGATGCAATAACACCAGCGAGCGTGGTCGCGAAAATGCAGGAGAGAGGCGTTCATCTCTCTGAACGCACGCTGCGTGAATTTGCCAGAAAGGTTGGCGCTTGTCGGATCATCGGCAAAGCTATGTTCTTTATGCCGGAGGACATAGAGATTTTGATTGCGGCGGCGAAACCTCGGCCTAAGGGCGCCACCTCATCTTCAAAACCGGGCTGGACCGAGAGCGATACAGAGAAACTTCTTGATCGGCTGGAGAAGGGTAAAAAGAAGCGATAACGTTCATTTGCTGGGTTTGTGGCTGGGACTTTTGTGCGCGGGGAACTTCCGCTCGTTGAGCTCCCGCAGCCACATTTCTTCTCTAATCTTATCGGCTTCGCTCATCTCGCGGGAGACGGCAGAAGCGTGGTCACGAGACGCGCTGGGTGAACGTGGTGGTCCTCTATAAATTTCAAGTGACGCGTTTAGCGTTTCCGTAATAGCTCGCTCAATGTCACTGATCGCATACACGATCATTCCGTTCTTGCCACCGAAGAAGCGAATAGCTCCAGTACGGCGCCACTTGTTCACGATCTGAGCGGTCAGCCAAGGGCAACGTTCAATGAGCTCATCGTGAGTGATCATTTCTGTAATCTTCACCGGCGGGAAATCCCGGTCTGGCATTGTTAGATCCTTCTGTTGTAGGGCGGTGAGCAGTCATCCAATGAATCTTTATGCCCTTGCTTGACTCTATCCCAAACCAGAACATAATTAGAACATTGCTTGGCACGGCGGCGTGTGCCTTTCGTAAAATCAGGGACGATTTGAACTCTTGAACCGGAGAATGAGAACGTGCGCCCAGAGAGACGAGAACCGGAAGCCGATCCGGTGGATCACATCATTGCATGGCACGATGGCGATAGCCGCGCTGCGATAGAAACCCTGATGGAAGACATCCAGCATTTGCGGATGCAGCTCGCATTGGCGACCGCAGCGATGGGCAAGGGATTCACGAGAGGGTGGAAACCGGACGCCGAGCGGAAATGATATGCGCCACCTTCGCGGGATCGATCTTACCGGCGGCAGCAACGACAATCTGCCGCCAAAGCCCACGGGCATCTTTGTTCCGCAGCGCCCACCAGAAGATCACTTCGTCGGATCCGAGTAAATAAAATGCGGCGCCCGACTGTCTATCACTGAACTAAATTCAACCAGAAATTTACCCGCGTCTACTATATTCCCGTTCGCCACAAAAAGGGGGATAGGTCATGGATGAGCGGATCAGCAAAATCAGCGCGGCGTTACGGGATATCGATGCGAGCATCAGAGCCTTGAGTGCGGACGATCGGACGCTCGTTTCGGTGTATGGTTGGAACCATCCTGCTCTCAATCGGCACGACTTGGCAAATATGGCTACTGCGCTCGCCGCTCGCTTGGACGGGTGCGACCACAACAGATTAAGTTCGAAATTTGATCCGCAGCCGACCCTAAATAAGATAGCCGAATTCAAGGCGAACACACTGCCGCAATTTTTTACCGGAAATGGGTCATTCGCGGTACCCATGTATGCAACGCTGCTGGACCACATCTCATCATTCTTTGGCCCGCTGTTCGTTCAAAATACCGACTGGGAAAAATCGATAGAAGCTGGACAGCTCCCCAAACAAATTTCCGGGAAACTTCTCTCATATAAAAGTCGAATTAAAAAATTCGACACTGACTTTGGTGAGCTTGGCAGCAAGATTGCCGAGATCAACGCGGCACATGACGCCGCAACGGCCCTGCCGACTGACATGGACGAGTTGCGCGAGGCGCGTCAAGCGGTGTTGGAGCTACGGGCATCGGTTGAAAAGAACGAAGGGATAGCCAAGACGGCGCTGGACCAAATCAATGACTATGTGGAGGCGATGAAACAGAAGGAGGCTGAGGCAGCACAGTTACTGAAAAATACCGAGGATGCTTACAGCGCCGCTACAACAAGGGGCCTAGGGGAAGCGTTTCAGACCCGGGCTCAAGAATTATCGAGATCAATGGGAATTTGGGTTGCAGGCCTGGTCCTAGCTCTTGGAGCTGGCGCGGTTGTCGGCACGTTCCGCGTCCGAGCGCTGCAAGATCTGATGATACAAAACGTTCCAGCCGAACGCCTCAACGTCGCTCTCGTGTTGGCATTGATTTCTATTGCCGGGCCCGTATGGTTCGCTTGGATAGCGACAAAGCAGATTGGTCATAGGTTCCGCCTCGCGGAAGACTATGCCTTCAAAGCCTCAGTTGCAAAGGCGTACGAAGGTTACCGCCGCGAGGCAGCAAGGATCGACCCAGCATTTTCTGCTCGACTGTTCGGGTCAGCACTTGATCGTATCGATGAAGCGCCTATCCGTTTTGTTGAGAGCCACACGCCCGGCACCCCTTGGCACGACCTTTTTTCATGGGGAAGAAGACGGGATCGCGCGGCGACGGATGCGGCCTCACCCACCGACTAGAGAAATATTTCCCATGGCTTGCGAGGCCTGACTAGATCGATTATGGCGCTAACCGTGCAGCTCTTCGCTCGTGGGCTCACGATAGGGTCAACCGTTGCGGCGGATAACTTCAGCGCGGCGGCGGCGATCTCCGTTCCGAGTGTAAACAGCAGTGGCAATTGCCCTACGCCTGGTAGCATCGCGGCAGACGGCAAACGCTGCGGTGCGCGCGCTTCAGGCGGTGGATACCTCGCGCCCACCAAGCCCCGACGTCCCTCTGTATTCCGGCAGTACCATACCGGTTCTCGTGGCGGGTGCTATTATCTGACTGCCAGCGGCAATAAGAGCTACGTTGACCGTAGCATGTGCAGATGATTTTTGAGCCGTTGGAAGAGTCGAAGGTGGGGAGATTGCGTTCGAAACAAACGGGGGTTTCTTGCTTGGCCTGCCATCTCGATCAGCGATGAGGATAAAAATTTGCGCGGTATTATTGTTACACCACAGATAAAGGTCTTGGGGCAACAAGGGATCAACATTGGCGGCTCAACCGACCCTAGCCTTGTTCGGTTTTGGTGCCTGTTTTGGGACAAGCTGGCATATCCACAAACGTCTATCATCATGAATGAGCTGGGAATTGAGCTATCGTATCTAGAATCTCAGGAGGTGTTTACACGCCATCGCGTACAGTCCCCAAACGGCAATGCTGGGCAGATAATGATATACACGCGGGCAAAGACATTTGAAGAGCTGGAGAAAGCCTCCCCAGGCTGTTGGGCAGTTGCATCTGGGGTTGGAGCTTGGGAAGGGCCGGAGCCAGAAAAAGGCCGGGCGCTGCGATTTGAACTCGTTAATGCGCTCCCTGTGCCGGACAAGGAAGTTCCGATCGAAGAGATTTTAGAGTTCCGAGAGCGGCGTAAGGATGAGTGCGACGCCTTGTTGGCCTACATTGATGAATGCTATCTTTCGGTGACAGCAGCTCCAGATAAGCCCCTCGCCCAGCATATCGCTTTTGAAAAGATCGCGCGTGGAGTTCGGGAGCAATTGGAAGTCACCATCGAGGCAGGTTTTGCTCACCGGCTTTACAGCCTCACGGCTGACTTCAACCTATTTGCGGCCGGCGTGGCCGCAACCGGCAGCTTCGCCTTCGGCGCTTCCATGTCCACAATAGTGGGCAACACCATTCTTGCCGGCGCCAGCGTCTCTGTGTCGAATATTTTAGGCGCGGTAAATCCAAAGAAAAGTTTCAGCCCTTTCCGTTATCTCACGTCATATGGAAATGAAGTTTTCCGATAGCCGCGTGAGAATGCATCCAGATATGCCACGCGGGCGGATCTTCCCCTCCACCCATTCCTTCGTGCACCTTCTGTAAGGTTAGCACGAATTAAAGCCCTCCCCGCCGGAGTTTTTTTAACTCCCCTAATGAAAATTCTAGTTGAGTAGACTCGACTCCAATCTCTCTGCGTGTTTTGTATTAGCGGGGACTATATTGGGGGCTTTCTTGACAATTATATATTTGCGGGTGCTTGGCGCCCTGTTCATTTCGTGTGCCTTGAGCGCATGCACCACTTCGCGCGAAGCATTTAACGCCAATCCGAAGTCGATCGATAAACCGACGCTCTGTCGCACATATTTGCAGAGCCAAGATCCAGTCTTTCAGCAAGATATTCTGAAAGAACTGAATCGGCGCGGCGTTCAAGCTTATGATTGTCCTCAGATGGTTCAGAGCCAAGATGCGGCGGCCGCGGCTTTGGTTGCTGTCGCGCTGGTCGGGACGGCAGTCGCTGTTTGCGCCAACAACAATTGCGGGGGCGGCTATCCGACGAGATCCTATCCCGGCAACTGTTACTCCTACTACGACCGAGCGGCGGATGGCAGCCTATGTGGCCATCGAAGCGCGATGTCGCGGCCTGGCGGCTGGTGAAGTAAAAAATGAGCTGCGGCGGGTCTCTTTTCAGGCCAGTTGGAAACAAAATGACCCGCGCACCCGCCATCCATCTGAAGCACGTTTTATCATTAATTGGACGCACCACCTTGCGATTTGGCGTCTTCTTGCAGTGCCTCCTCAATCTCAGCAGCGGACACCTGCAAAAACTGGCGCTTGACTGTTTGTGCCGAGATTGCGGGTATCTCAAGGTGTACTGCTACTGGTTGGTACGAAGGGAAACTAAGGCCTTCAACAAGCTGTTCATCAACAACCAGACGATATGTTCCAGCTTCCAGGGGCACCACGAGTCCCCCAACTACAAACGGATTCGAGAAGGTGACTTCGCTGTATGTCGTTCTTTCTTTCATACCGGTATACTCTTTCCTGACGCGATAACTCTGACTGAACCGCGAAATCATCAACGGTTGCCTGTCGCTGCTCTTCGCTATGCGGATTTCGGACCCTGAGAGGGACTAACAACGGGATTGCCTGTAGTGCCGGCTTCGTTCTTTCAGGATTGTTTATTAGCCCCAATTGATCGACCACTTGCCTTCCTGAAAAAGCTGAGGACGTATATCGTGTTGCGCGGGACACTTCTGATGGTCTCAAGGACAGGCCGTGATTGGTAGGATTGAGTGAGTGAGTCCGCATTCCCAAGACGGCGTTTCAATTGTGCTGCGAGAGCATCGGCAGATGTTTCTCCCGCAAGAAACAGTCTCATTACAAGAAACGCGGCCGTGTTGAATTGTCGCTGGTCATTGCCCAGCAATGTGGCGTTATAGCCCGCACTCTTCAAAACTGACTGGATCATCTCCATCTCTTCCGGGGAGATGGCTGCAAAACTGGGGTGGGAAGACATAATGTCCTCCTCTCGTTGGGGCTAGGGTAACCGACCCTCAACCAGTAGTGCCCGTGACATCGCTACCGACGCCTTACAGTGCGCCTGAATAGCTTAAGACGCAAGCGAATACGGTTTTGGAAAGCCCCAGCGAAGTTCACCAGCCATTCGCTGGTCATTATTGAGCGGCGGCTGCGTTCTAGCACATTGGAATTCCCTTGCTAATGAACCTTAAAACGCGCAGGCTCGTTCCTTCGGTAGCTTTTTTAAAGGGCGTTACCGCTTCAAGGTGAAATCCCTTGGCCCCAACGAAAGGAGGACACGATGTCTTCCACACAAGAATACGGCCCGATTTCGTCTCACGATCTGAATATGTTGCGGTCCCTGTTGTCAGATGCCGGCTTTGAAATCGACACGCGCTCGGATGACGACCGGTCATTCAACAAGGCCACCCGCAAGATAATTGATCTTTTTCAGGGTGGAATGACCGACCCTTCCAAACTCAAAGGAGAAATGCTGTTCCTGTTCGGGGTACAGAAACGGGAACGTGTGCCCTCTCGCAGACCACTCCCGAGGTATGCAATCCAAGGTCTTCCGGGGTTCGGCAGATAGCGGGGAAACACCTGTGCGCGCATATGTTCTTGGAAGCATGATGCTTTGGTCCGCTTTCTTTCTGATCTGGTATTTGTTGACGCTTTATACCGCCAGCAACGACCTTGAAGAAATACGACCCGGTCCAGCGGGAGCAACTGTTATGTCTACGTCCCGATGCGGTGTCGAACTGGCGGCTCTTCTCGCGATGGGCGACAAGCTCCTGAAAGCCGGCGGACCAGAAATGCCCGCAGAGTTACGCACAAATATTGAACATTGCATTTCCTTTGATGCGGCGAGTCGCGATACGCTTATGAAGACCCAGCTCATAAGATTTTTCCCGGAATAAAGATAACCTGCGAGCCCCGCTCTTGCGGGGAAGGCTTTTGTATTTTTCGACACTGATTGTTTGAAGGTGGCCAGCTATTCGGCCTTGCCGTAGGTCTCTGATATCTAAAAGCTCACCGATTAAGCATATCCTGGATCTGTAATTGACAGGCTGAAGGACAAGTTTCATTAATCTCAGCGTTTCATGGGAACGGGCGATGTATTTTTAGCTCACATACTTTCCCGAATATTGGCAACTCGTACTCTATTCTTTTCATCAAGCATGCCGCTTCCAGCTATCTGGAGCGGCTTTTGATAGAGGCAAGCTGATGTTCTCATTGAGGAAAATCTAATTTAGTCCAATGGACGCGGATGTTCTCATATAGTTCGCCCGCCGTTCTACGATGGTTATGACGCTGACGCTATGTAGTGACCTCAATCACGCAGACTTCCCGCCCCTCACCCATCTTTGCATCGCCTCTATAATAAGATCCGAGATCCACATCGCGCTCGCTCCGGTCAGAAAAGCCGCAGCATTCATCGTTGCAATCGGATCCTCCGGCAGAGGCCAATTGATGCTGTAGAGGTAGTGCAGGAGCGGCGTGGTGAGATATGCAGCCGCCAGAGCGCCACACACTGGAGAGGCCAGCATTTCGCGCCATGTGTATTTCTGCCGCGACAGCGCGCGCAGAAGGCCTCCAGCAAGGCCGGCGATAAGCACACCGAGTTTAATCCCAATGGCGTCGAGGAGGTCAGTAAGGTGCATGATTAGCCCTTGCGATGCGAGTAAAAAAGAGCCTCGGCATAGGTCGAGGGGGAACAAATCAAGCCGCGATAAGCCCCTTGGGCGAAAGACCCTCAGTTACCAGAACGCGCTGGATATTAAGCGGATCAGAGCTTGACGGAGTGACCACGTCGAAAGCCGGGAAGATACGCAAATATTTCCATGTCTCGGCCGGGTTGTTGACGACCGGAATACCGCACGCGACAAGCCACATCCAACCGTCTTTGCAATTGAGCAAATCGCCCATGACGTACGTGCGGATGGCGGGAGATGCTGATTGATCGGGGACGCTGAAGCTCGCGTAAACTCTGGGCTGGGTGACTCTCCCCCTAACCAGAATGGCAACATCGACGGTCTTGCCCGCAATCCTCGCCATTTCCGTGTTCGAGAGATATTTCTGCAAGTAAGTTAGCTGGCCGTTCACGGTCAGGCTCGGCGTCAGCGCCATAGAATAGGCCGCCGCACCGTACTTGACATCTATATCCTTGGTGCACGAAGTCCCCGATCCCGCGAGCGACCAGTTTGCCGGGACAGCGCCCGACCAGTCCGTAAACCCGCCATTATCGATGAGATTTGGCGCCGAGATGAGGGGCCATGCGGGCGTTGTGTAGGCTGCGGCCTTGGATGACTGATAAGCCGCGAGCAGCGTATCAGAAATTAGCTGTGCTCCTGCGCTGTTTGCCGACGTGTCACTCGGGTGGATATTGTCACGATAGAGTGCCCCGGGTTTTCCCCGCGACGTGAACTGCACATTGGTGTCGACAAGCGTCATGGTCGGGTGCGCAGCTTGTACAAGCAAAATCGCCTGATAAACCTTGCTGTAACCCGTATCGTCTCGCCAAGGGTTCTGACTGGTGATTAATTGCGGCACAGCGGGCCATTGCACCTCTGTCATGCCGATCGGCCCGAGAAATACACCCGCACCAGAAGCGTAAGTTCCTGCGCCGCCCGGCGTGTTGAAAGCTTGCATGTTATGGCCGTGGTGGAGAATGCAGAGATCCGGCGTGGGGATCGCATCAATCGCATTCGCGCGCCGCGTACCGTCGAACATGCAACCGGCCACCTGACCGGGGAGAGCAGCCAGATAAACCGTCAGCGTGCCGACCGTGCCGGTGCGCAAAGTAACCGGTAAGGCATACTGCTTGGGACCGGTTGAAGCCGATCCGTCCCATTCTGCCCATCGGTAGAGAGAAACTGTGTAATCGTGCAGGTCGCCAAGCGCGACGGCGAACTTGTAAAATGGGCCGTAATCAGAATATCCGGTGCTGTCGGCATTAATGAAGATGACGACATCCTGTCCTGCCTCAAGCTTCGTTTTCAGCGGACTGAAGGCGCGCGCACCTTTGCACGCCTTGCCAGAGCCGTCTATCGAGACACCAACGCCGATACCGATCATGTGGGCGTTCCTTTGGTCTGCTGGATGAGTTCCGGAAGCTTTGAGAGCAGAATGTCGTTCAGCGCCTTGGCATCAACGCCGAGCTTCTGCAGCGCTTCAGGGTTCTTCTCTGCAACGTATTTGGCGGCTTCTGCCAGGACTGCATCATTGACAGCGCCGCCGATCTGAATGACGCCGTTCGGCACCCCTGCCTTGCTCAGTGCATACCGCAGAGCATTTGTGGCCGACTGGTGAAGAGCATCGCGAAGCTTGGCTTCGATCTCGACACGCTGCTTTTCGTCCGTCACCTTCAGGAGAGCAATGAGCCGCGCGCTGATCCACGTCACCAACACCGGCCCCACGGTCGAGACCAGCAGCACCACGACGGGCTGCACGATGGTCCACACCTCATAGAGCCACGAGGAAGGCGCGATGACCGGCGCTGCGTCCTGCGCCCAAGCCGGGGCGAAGAAGAACGCCACGAGGCAGACGAGCGCCATAGCGGCGGCGATAATCCAATGGATGGGTCGCATGGTCAGCCCTCCACCTTCTGCGCTTCACGGACAGCGAGGGTGATAGCAGCATAGGCTTCAGCCGCCTTGACGAGTGCCGTTGCGGCAGTGACAGAGGAAGGATCTCGGCAAACGACGTCCAGAGCCGCCCACGCAGCGCTTTCCTTGGCGATGGTGGACTGTTTGATGTTGCCGGTGCTGGCGACGATCAGAAATGCGCTGTGCGCCGTTGCGGCGGCAGAGCAAATCTGCGGGAGATTCTTTTGGATCGCCGTATCGATGGAGCCGGTGGACTGGCAAGCGGACAGGCCAAAGGCTGCCGCCGCCACGATGAGCAGAGACTTGAACATGATCGTTCCTTTGATGGAGGGTTATCGCGCCAGCGTCGAAAGCTGGTCGTTATGGACGTAGAAGGAGGGGCATGCTTTTGCAGCGTACTGATTGTGTCCGCTGATCGTCTTGATTGGGAATTTCTCTCCCAACTGCTTGGTGAGCCAGAGCATTGAGGCGCGCTGCTCGGGCGTGCGGGTGTCTTTGGGTTTGCTGTTATCGGCAGTCACGCCGCCGATATAGCAACAACCGACCGTCCCGGTGTTGTGGCCTTCACAGTGAGCGCCGATTTGGCCGATTGGCCGCCCTGCCATGATCCGGCCGTCGCGATAGACGACATAGTGATATCCGATATCGGACCATCCGCGCTGCTTGTGCCAGGAACGGATATCTTCGACGGTGAAGTCCTGCCCTTCCCGCGTTGCCGAGCAATGCCAGATCATCTCCCTGATCGGGCGCGCAGTGTTGAGGAGCTTCAGGCTGGCCGCGTTCGGCGGCGCTTTTGCCTCATCCTTCCGCGAAGACCCGATGGGAGCCGGCTTCTGAATTGCCGATTTATCCGGCTCTGGCTTCTTCGATTTCGGCGCGGTTTCCGCCTGCTTCATCGCAGCGAGGGTTTGTGTCCCTGCTATGCCGTCGACAACAAGGCCAAAATCTCGCTGAAAGGCTTCGATAGCAGCAATGGTCCTTTGACCTTTCACGTTATCGACTGGCCCCGGTTGATAGCCGAGCGAAATCAAGCGCTGCTGTACCTCGCGTACAGTCGCCATGTTGATCTCCTGATTGTGGGTGATTTCTTGGGTTGCCGTAGGTCGGCGTCATCCCTATGAAAAATCGTCGCGCGCTCTACGACCTGACGCGCGATAAAGACCCGGCGCTGCTGAGAAGGCGCCGGGTCATTTCAGATGGGCCAGTTGATCGGCTCTATCTCCGCCAGAAACTCGGTGACGGAAGGCTGTTCACGTTCGCCGGACTGCACCTTTGCAAGCTCTGCATACGCATAGGTCCAAACGCCATCCCGCCAAGCGACGAAAGCCTGAGCCTCTGCGGCCCATACCGGATTTGTCGACGCGGTGTAGGAGGCGAGCGTCACACCATCACGAAACAGCTTGGTCTTCGCCGTACCGTCGACAATCGCTTGAATGGCGTCTTCGTAGTCCGCCATGGTCGGCGGATCACTTGGAGGCTCTTCAGCGGCCGGCGCGTCTACAATCGCAAACCCACCGCTGACCGAAACTGCCTTGCCATCGATGATTGCGCCAAGCGCTTCCTCATACTGCGCATCGGTAATCTGAATCGCGCCGTCTCGGGCATCGGTGCAAATGCCACCTTCGAATGCATAGGGCATCACAAGATCCTCATGTAATAGTTGACGCCGCGCGCGCGTGGTCGAGCTTCGTCACCGCCGCTGGACTGGATTGTGATCCCGACGCCAGAGTTAGCGGCCGCGCCGCGAGATGTTGGGGTCTCATTCGCGGCAGGGTTCGCCACGTTGAACGCCGCGCCAGTTCCAGTGTTGCCAACGACAATGTTTAGGTTGTGGCTATGCGTCGGATCAGTATAGGTGTGCACGTGAGAAGCGTTCTGGCTGTTTTCCTGCACCGCTATGTTGCCGGGGCGCAGATACTCACGGCTGGTGTTCAGAAGTGTTACCGCGCCGCCATTTAACGGTGATCCAGCCAAGGAAATGGTAGCAGTTGCATTGATGTTGGGGGCGGAACCCGTGACACTTTCCCCTGTCAGCAGGCCCTGATTGTAGCCTCCTGCCCCAGTCTGGCCAGCGCTCAGGACAATGTATTTGTAAGCCAGATTTCGAGGTGGTGCGCTCCATCCGGAAATACCCATATTGGCAGGAATGGGAACGCCGATAGGATAAAGCGCCCACGGATCGGCCAGAATTCCGTTAATGGCCGCGGTCAATTGCGCCGGAGTAACCCGTGTTGCCAGGTCATTGAGAGTGGCCTGTAGCCCCGTGATAGTCGCCACGGCTTGTTCGCCGGTATGATTGGACCGGTCGAAAGCGTCTTCAAGAATTCCCTGTGGGTCATAAACCGACTGGAGCATGAGGCCCGTCGTGTCGACCACGGCCTGAAAAGTGTCCGTGAAGCTCATGATCGAATAGGAATCAAGATCGGAGTTCCATGCGAGAAAGAACACCTTGTCGCTGTCCACAACCGATGGGACACGGACAAGCCCCGACACATCGACAGAAACAACGAGGTCGGCCGTCCCTTCGGTTCGGGCGATTTTAATGCCGGCACCGCTGGAAATCTTTGCCGGGAAGCGTGGCAAAACGCGAAGTCTGAGAGTCATTGTCTTACCACCCCATCAACGACCGGGACCGAGCCGATAAGCTCTTGTTCAGTGATCGCGTCACGGCTGACCGTGATGCCGATTTCATAAGTCCCGGCGCACAGCTGGGACATTTCCTGTTTGGTGAAATGCCACTGAATGACGCCGAATCCGACGAATTCAATGTGACCGTCTTCTGTCGTCGCAATGAGGCAACGGCGGCGGTCGCGGTCCCTGACTTCTAGGCGCATCGTCACGCCGGAAAGGTCAGTGATGAGTTGCTCGTTATCGTCATCCACCAGTTCGATTGTCTCGATCCAGTCGGCACGGTTTGAAACGGGCTGCAGGTGAGCGTCGTACATATCAGAGCCTTATGTAGATCGTGACAGCCATTGAGGGCTGAAGGTTGTTGTGGGCCGCGCCGCCGCCCGTCGCATCCGTCGTCAAGGTGTGGGTGTGAAGGCCCGCGCCATCCGTGAACTTGTCGAACTGGTTGGGGCCGGTATCGCCCGCACTGATCGCATTCGGGCCACCATCATTGTTGTTGTTCGTCGGGATGAGATGCTGGTGGTAGCCATCGGCGCTCGTTGAGCCGGTATGCGTGTGCGACGGCATTTCAGCGATGGTCAGAACGTGGCGGTCAACACCACCCGCCCAGCCTAGCGCGGCAGCGTACACAAGCACATTCGCAGCAACGTTACCCATAATGTCGAGGCCTACGAGCGTTCGACCGCGCATGTCGGGGAGCGTCAACTGCTTGTTCGCACTCCAGTCAGCAAGGGCCGTGGCGCCACGACCGCCGACGACAGCAAGATTGGGATCTGCGTTCCACAGGAACTCGAAAAGCGCCTGCGTGTCGCTGTTGGCTCGCTCTGTGGCGCCGGACGTGGCGGAACCGATTGTGCGGCCGTTGCATCGCGTCCAACCGGGAACGAAGCCTTCGCCGTACCGATGTTTCAGGTCACCCGTCTTTGAAACTGCGTCAGGGTCAACAGGGGTCGTGCTGCCTCCACCGCCACCTCCTGCCGGGCCAACGATAGGAATGCCGTCGGCATCAACGATCAATACACCCTGCGACGTGGTGATGCGAACCCGGAAGAACTCATCGGCCTCATCGAAATAGACCGGTGGCCAGAAGCCGTTTCCGTACGTCATCAACGGGTTGGGATGGGCATTGATGCTGCCAAGATCGAACGACTTGTAGACCGTGATCGGCGTTGTCGTGCCGCCTTTGTAGAAATAGGCGCGCGCGCCAATAAAGGGCCGCCCGTTCGGGTCGTGGATTTGCGTGTTGGACTGGTACCAGAAGCCGGCCATGTCAGACCCTCACCACACAGCCACAATGCCGGTTGCCGTCGTTCCAGTCGCCTTGATCTGCTTTACGGCCAAGGGATAGAGAACGCCTGCCACCATGGCCACAGTCACTTCCTGGCTGTTGCCGGACATAATGACGACGACGTTACCATCGGCTCCAACGCAGACAGCGCGTGGCACCGTCGCCAGTTCGTTTGCGTCACTTGGAACCACCGCCACCGCGTAACGGGCCGGGCCAACCTGCGTGATATCCTTCAGATACGGATCTGATGCTGCCATTGAGGCCTCCATAAGAAAAAGGCGGCCCAAAATGACCGCCTCATACATTCGAATTCCTGTTTTTGGTCCGCAAAACTTCGAAATCCTTGACGGTCATCAATTCGCCAAGACTATCGACTCGACTCCAAATACAACTTGTGCATTAATTCTACCCACAACTGGGGGTATCCATTATGAAGACTTTGTTGATCGCGCTGGCGCTGACCTGCGCAACCGTTTCTGCGTCGTTCGCTCAGAACGTGAACGGCTATTTCAAGAGCAACGGTACCTATGTCGCTCCGCACTACCGGAGCAGTCCTAATGGGACCGTGACCGATAATTATTCCTTCCAAGGCAATTCAAATCCTTACACAGGCAGCTCAGGCTCGAACCGTTATCGCAGCGATACGACCTCGCCGTACTTCAACGGAACGCCGTCATCGAACGGCCGGTATGGTCATTCGAGCAGCCGCTGGTAACAGCGTCTTCAGGAGATAAGAAATGTCTACGTATTGTGTTGCGTTTCGCATCGCGGCCAAGACCGTTAACGGAAAGACTTATGACGATAGACGCCAGTCGGTCATTGATGCTGTATATACCAAGGGAGCTGGTTACTGGGAGGAAATGACATCGTTCTTCCTGGTGAGCTCTCCCCTCTCGACATCCGCCTTCATCAAAGCGGCGTCTGCCGGCCTAAGCAAAGCCGATGATTTGCTCCTGATTTTCGACCCTTCAGACATGTCGATGGGATATTTCGGAAACTTTTCACATCCCGATGTCTTGAAATCTTTCTTCGTCACTGCGCAGAAGGCTTAGTGCATGGAGCGCAAGGTCGGCGCGGGAAAAACTGCCCTTGCACATCAATCGGAACGTTGAACAAACGTGCGATGAAGAGAACAGTGTTCATGCGGAAACGCTTGATTTTCGACATCTTCATTTCTCCTTCAAATTGTGTAGATTACGGGCATGCAGATCGAGCACGACCACAACGAGCCGAAGATTGACCGGACACCGGGTCCATGGCGCTGGGTGTTTCCCGTGCTCGTCGTTATGGTCGTTATTAATGCCATCACCGGAACAATCAGTTGGCCGTCTTTTCTTGGCGGTGTGGGTGTTGGTGGTGTTTTGGCTGCTTGGGCGATTGAGGTAACCGGGAACAAGGTTCCCGATTCCTGGCGTCGTCGGTCACTTGACCGGGACGTTTAACTCCATCGGCGCGCGCTTCGTGCTGCCGCCGGGAAGACGACCGGTCGCACTTGTCGTCAACGTGTTCAGAATGGCCGTGGCCATCCCTCTCTTTGTCGCATCATCCATCTTCGTGCTGGCCGCTACCGTCAAAAGACGACGAGCGTGCTCTGGATCGGTCGTCATGAGTGAGCGGCCAACCTTTTCGATGACACGAGGCGGCAGACCTTTGCCTTCATTCAAGGCTCTGGTAACGGCGCCGATAGCCGCCGCCTTCCACCCGCCGCTGAACAGGTTCGTCAGCACGGCAGGGTCGAAGTTAGCGATATCGTCCATGTCCGCGAGATTGTCGGCAGTCCTTGACCCGCCCGTTGCCTGATTGAGCGTTTCAAACATGCGCTGTTCACGACCGATACGGCGGCCCAACTGGTCAGCCTGATCAGGCGATGCGATGGCCTGAAACTCTTCCCGGTTCTTCGGTGTATTGAGCGCACGGGCCTTGTTTGTCGTTGGGCTGCCGGCGGCACTTTCAACACGGGCTATGAGGGGATCGGCATAACCGGCCCTGAATGCGGCCTGTTCGTCCGGCGTCATCTGCGAAAACCGCTCAATGGTATCTGCTGCGCGCTGGCGGCCGGATGTTGCAGCGCTTCCTTCCGTGACAGCATCAATCACGCTGCTGCGTGTGCGAAACGTATCGTTTGCCATCCGGAAGGCCGGGGAGGAATCCTCAAGCGCTTTATCCACGAGGCGTTTCACCTGGTTGAGAGCAAACGCCCTGTTGCCAGCGCCTTGAGCGTCCGAGCGGGCAATCATGTCGTCAAGATCAAGCTTTGCCCTGAACAAGGTATTGAAGTCTGTCACCTGGCTGTTGCCGTCGGAAAGCATGGAGCGAACGCGAGTAAGTGCACCCTCAATGCTGTCATTTGCGATCCGGTCACGTGGGCTGACGATCTGGTTGACGCCGGGTCGAATGGTCTCATCGATATGTTCTAGGATCGGCGTGACATTAACCGCGCCCGCTTCCCGTCGCGCAGTGGTGTAGAGGGCGTTGGCCTCTGCATCACGAGCGGCAGTAAGAGAGGCGGCGCGCTGGGCGGCGGTGTCGGTCGCGTCGAAACCTTCAGCAATCGCATTGGCAAGTCGATCACCCTGACCAGCCTGACGCGTAAGAAGCTGTCCTACGACCTCCTGACGGGCATCGTTGGGCGTTCTGGCAACGGCGGAGAGCATGCGCTGCCCGCTGTGACCGAGGGCGTCAACTAGGGCGTATTCGCCCTGACCGTCATCGGCCGCCAAACGCATGATGCTTTCAATCTCTTCCGGCGACTTGCCCGAGCGCTGCAATGCAGTGCCAACAGCGCGATTTGCGGCGGCGTCAGGTCGCAGACGCGACGTGATCGGAGACGCGATTGAACGAAGGAACGATCCGCCACCGGCTATAGCATAGGGAGCGGCGGCGCCAACACCAGCACCGGTTAACGAACCAACTCCAAGTTTTGACAATCGGTTCAGAAAACCTTCTTCGCCACTGCCAAAACCCTGTGCGCCGCCAAGAACTGCACCTTCACCGGCACCGGCCGCGGCTACGCGGCCCAGACTCGCGCCGCGCTCAACAGCGTTGGCAGTTGCCGACAATCCCCCCTTGGCCAGCCCGACACCGCCCGTGACGCCGCCGCCGATCTGCCCGGCGAGGCGATATCCGAAGCGATCCTTGCTGTCGGACGCAACCGTTGCGCGTTGCGCGTCAAGATTGGCGTTATACCGGTCGGTGAAACTGCCACCTTCCTTTCCGGTACCGAATACGGGATTGAACAGCGCGTCTCCAGCGGCAGCGGCTTCATCGGCAAGGCCAAAGGACAGCGTGTCGGCAGCACCGCGGACGAAGCTGTCAACCTTGCCCATAAAGCTGTCGCGAGGATCAGCTGGCTTTTCAACAGTTGCCTTGACCGTCGGCTGGGCAGCTTGCGCCGGCTGGTCTTGGCCAACCGAGGGATTTGATGTGCCAAGGGTCTTGGCAATCTCTTCCACTGTCGCGCTCTGCTGTTCCGGCGACAGGCTTTTGAAGCTGTCATCGACCGTGACGCGCCGGCCGCCGATGTTGAGAACCGTCATTCCTCAATGCTCCATTTCACGCCCGAAGACGTTTGATTGCCGGCGGGTGCCGTCGAGCCGTTTGCCTTGGACCGTGCATTGGCAATGCCGCGCGTCACGATGCCGCGCAGTTCGGCAAGCGCGGCCTGATAGTCTTCGAGGCTCTGGGCGGTGTTGAGCCGCGCCATCGCTTCGGTAGCCTTCTGGCCTTCGATTTCAGTGATTGCCCCACCGCCTTTGAGGGCGTTGAACGCCTGCAGGAACGTCTGGCCGTTGATTTGATCCATCTTCGACTGAACACGGGCGGCATCAGATGTCAGATTCGGCGTGCGGGAGTTGATCGGGCCAAGCATGTTCGGCAGGTATGTGTCGTTGGCCAAACTGTCGATGGTCGCCAGCATCTGATCAGACGCCGACTGGATGGCAGGAAGAGCGGCCTTCGCTTCAGATCGAGCCTTTCCGTCAGCGGTCTGTTCAGCGGCACCGGCCACGTCCTTTTCCCGCGTGTCTATCACCTGGCCCGTTCGGCTGTTACGAGTGACCACCGTTGTACCAAGGTCGTTGCTCGAAATGCCGGGAGTGAGCTTTATGCCGGCCGGGACTTCAACCTGGCGCACGCCGCCACCCTTGAGCGGTTGGAAGGCGACGGTATTGCCGTCAGCGTCCTGACCGTAGACCAGATTAAGGCCGGCTTCACTTCCGCCCAAACCTTCTGCTTTCGGATCCTTCGGGAATCGTCCGACCGCCTCGATGGCGCCGCTCTGCTGGTTGGCGCGCGCCAGCGTTCCATCAGGAAGCGTGACGAACTGCCACGGCTCCGTCGCCTTCTGCCCTTCGACGTTGGCCGCCCAGAGCTTCAGGCCCACATCGCGAAGATTGCGGTCGCGGAGCATGTACTGGATCAGGCCAGGATCGACGCTGCCACGCTGCACGGGAGTGACGCCTTGAGCGATCATGCCGTTGCGAGGCGCCGCAGTCGCCGTCTGGGCTGGGGGCTGCTGTTGAGGCTGTGGAGCTGTTGCCGAGGCCATGGTGTAAGGCGCAGCGTCAGCGCGCGGCTCCACCCTCACCATGGGGTCAATGTAGCCGGAAGCAGGGGCAGCCGCCTCGATGGCCTGAGGCGCTGTTACGACAGGCGACGGCGTTGTCGACATCCCCGCAGACGGATCAAGGCTGGCAACCTCTGTCGGGGCTGAACCCTGAAACGTCGGAAGATATCCCATAGCGTAACCGAGACGGCGGGCAGACTCGCCCCCTGGTCGATCATATCCAGCGAATGCCCACGAGTTATTCATAAGCTGCTGCGCCTCTTCGACACTCTTTGCGCCGTTCAGCTTCTGGATCAACTGCGGGTCCTCCTGAAGGAAAAACCGTGCCTGACCTTCCGGCGACAAATCACCGGTCGATGCAAGTGCCTGATATCGAGGGCCACGCCACGACATGATACCACCCGCACGGCCAGGCTTCCCGCTTTCGCTTGGATCATCCCACGTCCGGTTTGCATTGGCCGCAGACCACCCACTTTCCGCACGGCCAGTCGCTGCGATTGCTGCCAGTGCATAAGGATTCTGCACGCCGCCAGCCCGGATGGTGTTCATGAATGGCGTGAACGTGTCACCAGTCGCCGGAGCGGTCGCTGTGACCTTGGGAGACGCGGCCGCAATCTCACCAGCGGCGCCGGGGAGAGGCATAGACGTGTTGCCGGCGACCTTGCCCATCAAACCAGACAGGAAGCCGCCAGCGGGCTGCTGTGCGGGCGTCGTGCCCTGAATGCGATCAGCGAGGCCATTAAACGACCTGTCAGCGCGAACATTCTTGATTGCACCACCGATGCTGTCGGCTATGCCGCTCAGCCACGAGTTATCAGGCTGGGGAATGCTGACGCCAGGGACGAGAAGGCTTGCGATCTGAGCCATTAGAAAAGACCTCCCGTAGCGAGTTTAAGACCACCACTCACAAGGCCCTTGAGGAAGCCGCCCTTGGCGGAGTTCTGCGCTTCCTTGCCCTGAGCCCACTGATTGTTGACGCCCATAAGGCCCTGCGTGACAGAACTTTCCAGCCCGAGACGATCACCGGCAGTGCTCTGGTAAAGATCAGACAGCGCGCCATAGCCAGACGCTTGCCCGCCGGCAGCGCTGAGCCCCTGAGAAGACATACCGGACAGCCGATCAAGCCAGCCGCCGTATTCCTGATTGGCAAGCCCTTGGCCGTAACTGGTGAGCGCCGTCAGCGTATTGCCGCTGTTGAGCATACCGGCCGCGCTGGCACCACGCAGAGCCGCTTGCGTACCCTGATCAAGGGCGAACTGATAGCCAGGACCGGTCTGGAATGCGCCGGTAGCAGCCGCGTTGCCGTCCGCACCGTTCAGCCCCAAGGCATTGCCGTACATCGTGTTAGCGGCACTGCCGCTATCCACCCACGGCTGATATGCGTCAATGGCAGAGTTTAGCGCGCCCTCGCTCTTGCCTTCACCGGTATTGATGATGGTATTGCCCGTCGTCTGGAGGTCTTTAATCAGTCCCTTGTTCTGATTGGCCGCATTCATCGTGGCTTTGCCGGTGCTGCTTCCGGTCAATGCGCTCAAAAACCCCATTACAAACCTCCTGCGGTTGCCCGCTCTTCGACTTCACGCAGATGGCGGTCGAGTTCTTTCAGGTAGAGATACCAGTCCTTGTTCATCCGCCCGCCTGTGTCGACAAGCGGCTGGGAAGGTGGCGGAAGCGGAACAAGCGGTTTCAATGTGGATGCCATCAGCGCGACCTCGCTTCACCGTCCATGGCGCCACCAAGTATCCCGACATAAACAGGATCGGACACTTCGAACTTCCACAGGCGGCCATAGCGGGAGGCCATGCCAGTGCGGTTCACGGTCACCTGCGTGATATGTTCAGCCTGGCGTCCGAGAGAGCGCTGCAAAGGCTTTCCGAACGAGTTTCCGCCGTCGTCTGACCACGCGATTTTGCAAATCGGGTCCGTGTCGATTGGCTCGTCACCTTTCACAAGGCCTTGACCAACGATTACATCGAAATCAGCGCGCGGTACGGCCACACGGTTCGGGAAATCACTGGCCGGCAAAGATATGGCAGTCATCACCAGATGATCATCACCCTCGCGCTGATAATCAGGATCGAGGAACCAGACATTGCCGGTTTTCCGGTCGCCAATCACCCATTTTCCGAAGGCCTGCGTCGAGCAAACACCGCGCCACCTGTTCGCCAGGTAGCTCTCGCGCTCATGCCAAAAGCCGGTAGCAACCTCGTATGTCCATGAGAAATCCGGCCCGGTCACTGTGGCCCAGAAATGGCCGCTGGCAATGCCAACGGTCACATCGATCTTCGACTTGTCGGCAACCTTTTCAATCAGCCGGTCGAGATCGGGCGTTGAAATACGGGTGTGCTGATACCCACCGTCAATCCGGTAGACCGCATTATCGTCACCGACGAAGATCAGCGCTGGAAAGCCGTATTCGTTTCCTGCAATGGCAAACGTGCCCGCAATGCCACGAGAGATGACCGAGGCGCGCGAGAACGGCGAGCCGGTGGCGTTCCCCGCATTCTGCCACACCTCAATCGAGGAAGGTCCGCAGAGGTAAAGAAGCTCACCGAATGCCACGGCGCGATAAATGCCTCCGGGGTGGCTTTCAGCCTTGCCGAAATCAAGCGCGCTCACCGTCTTGTCGTTGATGGCCGAGACGAAGAACCGGCCATCACGGATGGCCCAGATGAAATAGCCATCCAGAAAGTCGATAGAGAGCGCCTGTGGCAAGTCACCGTCATTGAGACTGACAGGTGCGCCCGTGCTGCTGACGATGAATGTGTCATCCTCTGTCGTCACCAGAATATCAGGGATTGGCGCCTTGTTGTTCCGAGCGAATGTCACCCGGCCGGAGCTTGGCAGGCTCCCGAGATCGGCAAAAACGTAATTCGTGCCGTCAAAGGTGACCTTCATCAGCCTTTCAGCAAGCGCCACGTAGAGCGTTCCGTTGTGGAAGTGGAAACCACGGCAGCCAACGTGCAAATTCGTGTTGGCGGCCTTCCTGAGGCCCGGAGCGCGACGACGAACGAACTGCTTGCGCGCGCCATTGTCCAGCGCTTCTGCATAGCAGTTGATCAGTCGCCCCGATCCCTCACCCGGCCGCGCACCCGGAGCCGTCGAGGTGGGGAAAACGATATCGACCATCAGAAATACTCGCTCGACGTGACATCTTCAGGCACCAGTGTTGCCGCGGTTATCTGACGGAGCGCCAGTTCCGCCTCCGCTCGTGACGCTGGATTTCGTGCTACCCCAAATCTGGGCGAACAGGCGTCGGCAATGATGGTGGCAAGAGGATCAACCACTTCATCATCGAACCGGTCTTTTTCTGTCGTCAGAATGCCTTTGCGGCTGAGCGCCGTCAGCTGGCCGTCGATATACTTGTCAACGATTTCGATATCTTCGGGTGCCGGAGCCTGCCCAGCGCCGCCATCGGCCTGATGAAGCTCAAGGACGGCAACAATCAGTTCATGCCTTGTCTTCATCGATCTTCACCACCGTGAGTTCGCGCCTTACCGAATGCTCGCCCTGCGGCTTGTCGACAAAGCTGTCTGTGAATTCGAAACGGTGACCTTCTGGCAACCGTGGCATCTGCTGGCGCTGCCAGGCGTTGAGTGCTGGTTTTGTCATCTCGATACCCAGGCTTTCGCTGATGCCCGTCCCACGCACCGTTATTGCGGCGTGGATCACATCACCGGGATTGAGGACGGCGATTTCCTGTTCTTCGGCCATCGCCGTCTCTCCTGTCGTCTAAGCGGCCACGTATTCGGCCTTGTCCTCGTCGGACATGCGGTTGAAGGCTTCAGCATCGGTCTTGCTCAGGCCGTCCTTGACCACTTCGCCACCCTTCTTGATGACATAGCGACCGCCACCATTGTGAACGGCCTTCAGTTCGTCAGCGTCTTCGGACTTCTCGGCTTTCGATGAAACCTCGAAGAACGGATTGCCGCTGAACCTGCCGATATCGGCGTCCTTTACCTCGACAGACTTGCCGTCCTTGAAGGAGTAGCCGAAGGCCTTCACTTCGTCGGCGCCACTGTCGCCGGCAACGTATTTTACCTTGCTCATGCGCCCTGGCTCCTGTTGCTGTAGTGCGCCCAGTTCCGCGGATTGATGAACTCAACGATGAATTCAACAACGCCGGTCGTGGCCGCCGTGCCGGTCTGGGTGAACTTGGCAAAGAACGTGGTGTCATTCGCCAGTTCAACGCCGAGTTCTGCACCGGAGCCAGCCTTGAAACCGGTGGCCGTTGCGGCGGCGTTTGCAGAAGTCACCAGTCCGTCATCATCGGCGGCAGAGCCAAGAACAAGTACGTTCGTGGTGCCGGCGTTGAAGGCCGTTTCGATGCGGGCGTAGGCGCGCAGCGGGATGCATCCCTTTTCCAGCGTGACGACGGGAACGCCCGTTGCCATGTTCTTCTGGTCGAAGGTTACACGCCGGCGCCATGCGCCGACGCCAACGTCTTCAGGATGCTTGATCGGGTTTGTCCAAATCGGATTAGCCATTGCTCTGATCCTTTCCTGATCAATCGCCGGTCGCGGCGAAGTAGCCGGTGACGAGACCGCGCTGCTTGCCAACCACGTTCGTGAGGGTGCCGTCGTTAAGCTCGACGGTGCGGCCGGCGTCACCGATGGTGTAACCGAGCTTCTTCATGCCCCATTTGCCGAACATGCCGAGGCCGGTAACCTGGCCGTAATCGTCCTTCTGCTCACGGCTGTTGTATCGGGACTTGATGCCCCAACCGAGTGCTTCCTGACCGAGCATGAGCGCAGGAGCGAGGTTTGCGCCGGAGTTGCCGACACCGGCAAGGATCGGCATGTCGTCAACTTCGTGAACGAAAACACCATCCCATTCACGGTCACCGCCGAGGAACATGCCTTCGGAACGACGGGCAACCGACTGCTGGCGCTCGCTCTCGTTCATGGAGGCGACGAAATCGCGCATCATGAGAGAGTTGACGAAGCAGATGAAGAAGCGGCGGTTTTCGCTCTCGCTGATGCTGGTCGGCGTGATGCGCGGACGAGCAGCCAGGGCAACACGCTTCATCAGCGACACCGATTCCTTGGTGAACTTGCCGGTGGATGCCGACACGTTTGCCAGAGAGGCGGCATGGTTCGCGGTGACGTAGTTGGACGGCGAATTGCCGTACAGCACGCGGTCCTTGTTGTTGGTGTGCCAGGTGTTCTTGTCGGCAGCCGAAGCTTCCGAGTAAGCAACATCGAGGTTCTGGCCAACATCCTGCAGGCGGTCGATAACTTCGAACTTGATGTCCTCGTCAGCCCAGGTTTTCAGAGCGCCTTTCGACGCCTTGCGCAGATCAATCGCCGCAAGGTCAACATCCAGCTCATGGAGCGAAATGCCCTTCTTGCGAAGGTCCCAGTTCACCTTGTCGCCGTATTCGCCAAGCTTGTCTTCATGGCCACGTAGCGGCTGTTTACCCTTGATCGCACCCCTCTGCAGGTTGGTGATGAACTCGAAGGTGATGCCGTTGCCCTGCTTGGAAGCAAAGTCTTCCTTCATCACGATCGGATTGGTGGTGCCGGTCCCGGCGTAAGCCGCGAACGGGTTTGTCTGATAGAATTCTACACTGAACTGATCGTCCCAGATTGTCGGGATCAGACCTTCAGTAGCGCGGGTTTCCGCCATTGCAGTCTACCTTCTGATTTGAAGCTTCAGCGCTTCATGATGTCGGTGAGCGAGCGAGGGCCGCCATACTCCGGGCCGCCTCTCGGTCCACCCGAAGGCGCACCCGAAAAGTCGGTCGGAAGTGGCGCGGCCTGTGCCGCCGGTTGATGGGTCTGTTGGGGCTGTGCCTGCGGCTGCTGCTGACCGCCCTGCATTGCGGCAAGACGTTTCTGAAACCATGCTTCGGGATCGTCTCCGACTTCGGCAAATGCCATCTGTCGCTTGTGCCAGTTCATCAGCACCTCGAAAGGATGCTGCGAATTGATCATTTCAGCGATTACCCTCTGGCCGTCCGGCGTGGCTGCTACCTGCTCGATTGCTGCCTTTGCTGCGTCCACCTTCTCCCGGCCATGCGACTGCACGGCCATGCTTTCAGAGACGAATTCCTTCATATCCAGAATTGCCGTCTGAACCGGTGTAAGCTGCTCCTGCATGTAACCGTCAGGATTGTCGAACAACGTCGGTTTCGGCTGCGGTTGTGCCAGCTGCTGAGGCTGGGAAAGACTGACGATCCGGTCTTCCAGTTCCTTCAGCTTCTTTTCATAGCGCTCTTCGGTTTCCTTGCGCTTGCCGCGCTCGGCGTCGAGTGCCTGAATAGGAACCTGTCCCGGCTGCTGGGTCGCGGCGTTCTCAGCCTGACCGGGTGCCGGTGTCTGTTCCTTTCCAGCGAAACGGCCTTGACCGTCTCTCTGCTGCCCCTGTTCCGTCGTCTGGCCCGAGGGCGGAGCGGCGGTCGTTGCAGCATTTGCAGCGTTGGTTTCGGTCTGGGTATCCGAAGACGCAGAAACGCCCCGGCCCGACATGATGTCGTCCAGCGATTGTTCAGTCACAGTCTTTTCCTCGTTCGTGGGGAGTACGATTGCCCGTAAAACCCGGCACCGGTTCGTTGCCCGTTCAGGTCGGCACCACCATGCAGATTAACGGCTTGCGACCGGCTGCCCGTTTACCCCGGCACCGGGTAGGATCGACCATGGAACAGGGCCAAGCCCTGCCAGGGTCGTTTCAAGGCGGGTCTGATCAGTCTCCGCCATGATCTTTTGCGTGCTGGCCTCCGTGTTTCGGATTTCAGCGCCTGCTTTTGCGAAATCGATCTCAGATGCCCCAGCGCCACCGTCAGATGGCGCCATGGTTTGGCGGGCGTCTGCCATCGCTTTTTCCGCTTGCGCGTTTCTCAGCTTGGCTGTGGCCTGCTGTGTTGCCACTTCGGCTTGAGCCCCGGCAATTGCCATCGGGTTTGGTGGCTGTTGCTCGGCATCGCCAATCGCCTTGAGCAATTCGCCCTTGGATCGAAGGTTCGGAGCCGCTGCGATAACCGCTTTGAACGGAATTTCACCCTTGGTGTCCATCCGCTTCAAGTCAACGATCAGGCTGAACTGCTCATCCATCAGCGCGCCGACGGCCGGCGCATCGTCAAGGATGATATCGATGTCCACTTCAGTAAGCTTGCCCTCCATCATCGACACATTAGCACCTTCCGGCACAGCACCAGGAGGCATGGACATCGGGTTGGTATTCAGCCCCACCCACCGAAGATTGCGCATGTCGTCGGTAACACGAATCCAGCGCTCACCAGTCCAGAACTGGCGAATGCGGTTCCACATCTTGCGGTATGCATCCATGTCCATCTGGCGCAGTGCATCGGTGAGCAAGCCCATCTGGGTCTGCCCGCCCTGCTGCTGCGCGATGATGGCGCGGCCCGACTGTTGGCCAGCCTGCTTGCCCTGCATCGCAGCGTTCGGGCCCATAACCTCGAAGACCGCCATGGCCTGTTCAAGCAACTGCATGTGGCCTTGCGACTGGTCGTTTGTCGGGATGATACCGAAATCTTCGCCGAACTTGGCCGGTCCGGTCAGTGTGATGTGTCCGTCAGCTTTCTGAAGCTGCTTTTTGTTTTCCTTGACGTTCGAATTGTAGGCGTCGTTGCCGAACGTCTGTCGCGACGTATCAAGGTGCAGCTTCTTCGACCGGCGCTTGTTGATCTCGTCCTGTGGATCGACCAGATCGCGGATCGGACCATACCGGCCATTGTCACGGTCGGTGTAGGACGAACGCCAAGCATATGGATGCTCGCGCTCTCCGTCTTCGTCCAGCCATGGCGACGGTCCATCACGAAGAATGCCACCCTTGGTGAACTCGGCATAACTCCACTGGCCATCCTGCCCGATAAAGTACATCTGGATGACGCGGATACGCTTGCGGCGCGCGCTGTGCACCCATGAGAACTTCGGCTTGTCGTCGTATGTCTCTCCCGTCGTGGCGATGGTTACGGTTTCATCGAAGACAGCCGCCGCGCCTCCACCGTACCGCCTCACGGCCTCTTCCCGGTCCATCCAGATGATCAGCCCAAGATAGGTTGCATCCGAGAAGTCGTCTTCACAGCTATGCGGATCCCAGAACATTCGATCCCATGCGCAGCGCGTCAGTTTCACGTCATAATCGGGTTCTGTCATTGTCGTGGACGACAGCAGCGACGACCGCTTTAAGCGAACCGTGATCTCTACACCGCCCCAGCCAGCCTTGAGCATGTCACCCCAGACCAAGGACTTGATGTCCGAATAACCCTGATCGTCGCACACGTAGCGCAGCGAGTCCGTCACAGCCTGCGAATCCTGCTCATGCATAGGCGTGCGCGGCAATGCCCGCGGCTGGGTGCGCTGCTGCCGCTCCAGACCCTGAAGATAGTCGATCTTGTTGCGGATCAGGTTGAACGACACCACCGGCTGGCCACGCTTGCGCAGGATTTCAGCTTCGCGCTCGGTCCATTGACGATTGTTGTAATAGTCGAGGTACTTTTCCGCGCCCTTCCTCGACTTGTCAGACCCGTCTTCGGCGTCGGTGAACATGTCGATGAGCCATCCGTGAAACTGAATGTCTTCCATCAGGCTACTTTCCAATCTGGGGAATCGTCATCGTCTTCCGGCTCTTCGAACCAGTCGCGCACACGGTTTTCTTTTTCGGGCTCAGGTTCCGGTTTGGAATACATCCGATCAAGCAGCTGGCCGATAAGACCGAGCATATCCACCTGGTCGTCGTTCTTGCCCGACGGGAACGTCAGCAATTCAGAGGCAAACTTCTCATACCAGGGTGCGTCAATCGGAACATAAAGGCCATCCAGTGCCATTCTGCCGCGTATCGATTGCGCTCGGATCGCCTTATCACCCCGTGTAGGGAACATCTCCCTAGCGACATACGCCTGCCTTTTCCGCATTCTCTGCGTTAGGAACGGCCCGACGCCCGACTTGATCTGTCCCGTTTCCTCGGCCCATCCGATCGGCCGCCACTCAAGAACCATGTCGCAGAACGATTCCACCCAATGATCGGATGAGGCCTGCTTGCGCCAGATATCTAGCAGCCACATGCGGCCCTGAGGATCGAGGCCAACAACCCCATGAACCGTGTAGTCGCCGGCGTCGGCAGTCACCGCATAGTCGGAACCGCCGTAAATCGTCAGCGTCTCTTTCTTCGGCAAATCCTTCATCTGGCAAGGCTTGAGCCATTCCGCCTTGAATAACCCGCCTTCCCTTGGCGCCGGACGCTGCTGAAACTGGCCAGCGACGGCGTAGGAGAGCATGATTTTCTTATCGCGCTCCACCACTTCACGCGGGAATCGTTCAGGGAACAGCAGCTCCCCTTCAGTTTTACGCGGGTCTGTAAACCCGATAGACGTGTAACAGCGCCGCTCCGGTTCGAACTCCATCGGAAGCATCAGATGGTCATACCCGAAATCATTTGCGAGGATCAGGCCAGACACGTCATTCTCATGCAGGCGCTGCATCACCACGATGATTGCAGAGCTATCCGGGTTATTGAGGCGTGTTGGCACCGATTCCCGAAACGTATCATTGACCGCCTCTCGCTGCGTATCAGAGTTCGCGTTGTCGACTGACAAGGGGTCATCGATCAGTACCCTGTCACCACGCGAACCAGTAAGGCCGGTGAAAGCCATCGCCTCGCGAAATCCAGTGGCGGTGTTTTCAAACTTCAGTTTGGCGTTCTGGTCAGCCATAAGCTGGACGTGCTCGCCCCAACGATCCTGATACCATTCCGACGCCACAAGACGCCGCATTTTCAGGTTGTCGCGAATGGCAAGCGGATGGCTATGCGATGTCCCGAGATACCGCATGTGCGGAAAACCCTTCGGCCCCCACTCCCATGCAGGCCACATCACTCCAACCGAAAGCGACTTCATTGTGCCTGGCGGAATATTGATCAGCAGGCGCGTGATATGGCCTGCTGTAACCGCCTCCAGATGGTCGCTGATGGCGTCCAGATGCCAACCGTGCTTGTAAGGTTGCCCAGGCTCAAGGACGTGCCACGCCGCCTTCGTGAACGACGACAGAGACGCCCCTGTCTGTTCAAGCTCGCGGTCGAGATTACGCCTCGCTTCCCTCTTCTGCCTTTCCGACCTCACTACCTCCAGCATCTGCAACGGCGGTAGCGGCAAGTCCAACGAGCGCTGATTCAAGTGCGGCCAACTGTTCATCACTCATCCCAGACACGTTAACTCTGACCGCCCCGCCATTCGGGCCGCTAACCTCATGGGTTTTGCGATCCCCGAACCGCTTCGGAGCAATCTTGCTCATCAGCCATTTGCGAGTATCGACACGAAGCCTCGCGCGGTTCACGTCGGCATCGTCATCGTCCGCGATTTCAAGCAAATCCTCGGCCAGAGCATCCATCTGGGCCTCTCTTGCGCGTGTGTATTGCGCAGAAAAACCGTTGCGATCCTCTGTTGCCCAAAGCCTCACCGTGCTTTCGGCTGGCATGTCTTCCGCTTCACAAATCTTGCGAAGGCTTGTTCCTGCCGCGATCTGGTTCAGTATCAGGGCGGCGAGTTCCGGCGTGTATGCCGTTGGACGCCCTCTCTCGCCATCTGCCATTCTGGTATCCCGTTAGGTTGATCCGGTTTGCCTTGCTTTGCGCCACGATCTGACATTTGTTGACAACCTAGGGGCGGCGGTCCTGCCCCCTTGTAACCGGCTTGCGAGTATGCATCCGTACCGGTGGCGCCTTTAGCGAGCGCTTGGGCAAACATTTCATGACGCGGATTGCGGAGAACTGGCATGTCGGGTGACAAACTTCCTAGTTATCCAAACAGTGACGATAGAAGCTTCGGTTACGAAGTCGCTCGCACCACTATCGACGCTGCTGCCTCGCTGGTCCCCGGCGGGGGTTATGCCGTTGGCAAACTGGTTGAGCGTTTTGTCGCCGCCCCGCTGCAGAAGCGACGCGACGAATGGTTTGAGAGAGTGGGCGCTGGTCTGCGGGACCTTGAAGAGCGGCTTCATGGCTTCGACCCCGCCTCACTTGAGGCAAACGAGGATTTCGTTTCTGCCGTCTTCGAAGCAACCCAAGCCGCCATGAAGACTTCACGTCATGAGAAGTTAGAAGCCCTCCGAAATGGGGTGCTGAACATCGCCGCGGGGCAAACTATCGATGAACTACTCAGGGGTTCCTTTTTCTCGTACATAGACCGCTTTAGCCCCGCTCACATCAGGGTGCTGAGTTTATTATCAGACCCAATCTCTTCTCCTGAAATGCGCGAATTTGCGCAGAATACTTACGCGGGGTCTCAGCTAAGCGGGTTGCAAAAAGCTATCCCTTCAACGGTAATAGATTATGCGGGGCTCAAACGGATACTGGCAGAGTTAGACCGAGAGGGCTTAGCGGATACGGGCAGCATGAACGCGATGGGGACTAGCGCAAGCTTACTCGCTAAGAGGTCAACAAACGACGGGGACGCTTTCCTAAGGTTCGTCTCTGACCCTTTCGAGAAATGACCGCACAAGGATTTTCCCCGCTCTTGCTCGGTGGTGGTCATGGGGCTGGCTCTGCGCGTTTAATAGTGTCGACAACCTCGTGCCAGAACTTCACAAGCTCATGACGCGCCATGTTCATACTTGCGAGGGGATCGACTCTTTCGATCAGGCATTGCAAAATTCCCCTCAAGCCTCGGCCTTGAGCGCTGGCTTCTGTAGCAACCCGGGATTAAACCAAAAGGAGCGTGGGTATGAACTACAACTCCGTCCAGTCTATGGAAGAGATTGAATTTAATAAGAAACGCGTTTCGGACCATGAACTAGAAGACTCAAATAAATTTGAGGTGACGAGCAGTGACGTAAAAGCAAGGATAGAGCGCTTGCTAGACGTCCTACCAGGAACCCTAGGAGATACCCCGTATTACTTTCAGTCAGGGGCCTGCCCAAATGGGCACAAGCTCTCAATGTACGACTTCGTGTTCACCGCACTTATAGATGCTGGACACCACAAATCGTTTATCCTCCACACGCTGGTTGGGACAAAGCGCGTCGTCAATGCGGCGCGTCTAGTTCGCTGCTCCGTTTGTGCAGAATGGAGCCCGAGCGGGCACGCTTACAACATGTCAAATTACGCTTGTTCGTCTGATCCTTGATACGAGGCAGCCAGCGCCGCCTCGCATTCCGTTTCCCTGTTGGGCGAATTATTTCAGGCCTTCCAGCAAGTCCGTCCGGTTGCTATCCGGCTGTCGGAATGGCGAGTTAGCTACCACTCGCTGCTGTACGTGCTTCCACCGTGTCTTTTGACAGGCCTGAACTGGTTGCGGTGGCAGGATTTGAACCTGCGGCCTCTTGGTTATGAGCCAAGCGAGCTACCGGGCTGCTCTACACCGACATATTCGTTTAGCAAGACGAACCGCCAATATTTCTGTTGCAATTAAAAAATACAATGTAAAATTGTCGAGCAACAACAACAGGGGGTTTTAATGAGCGATTTCACTTCGAAGCTAAAGTTTGACAACATTGTACCCGGATTGGATCTCGCCACCTACATCAGCGGCCCGGTGGAAGTTCAAGTTGTGAAGGTTAAGTCCGGTGCAGAAATACCATTGCATAAACATACGGATGATGTTGTTCACCTGATTTTGGAAGGCGAGATAACGTTTTCAGATGGCGGAACAGTAGGTCCTCTAGCCGACTACAGATGTGGTCGGTTTGAATATCAGGGTGTAGCTAAGTCAGACACCACAATGCTTATTATCCAGCCTGTCGGAACAACCTTTGAATTTATTGACAAGCCACTCGCGGATTGAGGAAGTTGCCCATGGCCTGCGCCGGTCATGGGCTCTTTACCCGCTATGAGTTACATCCGATCGCGCTTTCGATCTGCTCGATGGCGGTGAAACCGCGTCCGAATCGGAAAACATCCGTTTCAAAACTCCATGTGGACCCCGGCTCTTCATCCGCTATGCAGCGGGCATTTCTTCGGGTGATGTCCACGAACGCAAACCCGATCTTATTGATTTGCCCGTGTGTTTTGCCTCGTCATGGGCCACCTGTAAACCTGTCTCCAAGGACCAGATTGCTCCACTCTGGTGGATATTACTTTCAATTGTTTGTAATGACCGAACAATCCAGCGCTGAACCGTTCGTTTAACCCATGCCTTTTTTTGCGGGTTGCGGCGGTTCCGGTTGGTTAGATACCGGCTCCAATCCCATCCGCGGGCTTTTACCTCTGCGTAGGCAAGCAGCACTTGGCGGACGTCATCGTCCCAGATGAAGCGCCTGATCCAGTCAAACGCCTCTTCCATCCGCGAGATGCGTTCTCTTGAACACTTGGCGCGGCGTTCAGTTCGACGGCGCTCGGCTGCCACCATGTCTTTCTTCCATTGACCGCCTTCTGCGATGTCTTCCCGCTCTCTAGCAAAGTTTTCGGCCGGCGTGTGGATGTAATCCGGCATGGACGATCCGAAGGCCTTCGGGCCGACGCGCACCGGCAGGGCTATATCAGTTTCGAACGCTTCAATCAGTCGCTCAAGAATACCGTTCTGCGCTTCGGTTATGGATGCGTTTTTGCTCATGCGGCTTGTTCCTTCTGAAGAATGGCGCGCGCCAATTCGATACCGATAGCGACAGACTGTTTTGTGAGTGATCCACCGGCCCCCACAGAGAGGCGCAGAGCGGCTTTCTTGATCTCGGCAACATCGATGGTCGAAAACGCGCCAATCGCTGCCCTTGCCTCGCTCTGGGGGAAATGGACGGAAAGAAACCGCCATATCGACCAAAGATAGGTATCATCGAAGCAAACGGGGTTGCTCGCCTGGATGCATCGGACGGTTATCCCGGTCCTGTCGATGTCCTTCCGCAGCAGGCGCGCAACTTCCCGGCCGCCGTATACCACGTTGGCCGGTCGCGGGTCGCGCTTGAGATGATACGGCAGCACCTTGACGCCGTAGCCTTCAAGGAAGCGGTGCACGTTGATGCCGTTGGGTGATCGGTTCAATTCTCACCCATTGCCGCCTTCTCGGCCAAATACTGGGCGGGATCGATCTTGCGGACCTCAGATGCGGCGCCGAACGTGCCGAGCTTGTGATCTCGATACGCACGCTTTGCAGCCGGATCGAACTTCGCGGCGGCCACCGTGCGCACCCAGCCCACAGCCTTTGCAGCGTTGACCTTCATCTGGTGTTCCTGCTTCGGCGTCATCTTGCCGTGCTGGTGTTCGGCCAGGCGCTTTTCCCGACGGCGCTGCTTCTTCGATTTCTTCTCCGGCTTGCCCCAGAGCACCTTCTTGTTGCTGCGCCGCTTGTCCGGTCGGCTGGCGTCGTCGTTGTCAATCCGATCAAGGGCCTTCCACGCGGCAGCGTTTGTTTCGAACGGACCTTCCACGAGCTTGCCGGCGGTGTTGACGATTTCGAACTGCCCGTCGTCGTTGCGGGTAACGTTGAGGATCTGGCTCATCGCGCGACCTTCCATTTACGGGCAATCAGCTGCAGCTTGATCTTGATGATTTCGAACAGGATCATGCGCCAAACCTCGCTTTGAATTCCTCCGATACGGGCGGCGGCTCTGGCATCTCGGCCAACGTCGCCGGCTTGTCGTACTGGCTGATGAAGTCCGGCCATTCGCGACGAGGGCCACAATCTTCGGGCAGATCGTCGTTCAACGGCTCGTTCAAATCCCGCGGCACTCGATGCCAGAGGCAGAAACGGATGAATTCGCGATGCGATTCTGGCCAGAGAAGCTCAGGCTCTTTGCCCGCCATCAGGTGGTCGAGCGCTGCGCCTGGCCTGGGGCCAAGCAGAAAGCACTCGCGCATCAGACGATGTGAAAGCTTAGCTTCCCTTGTTCGCCCGTCAGTTCTGCCGCGTGCATTGTTCATGCCGATGACAATCGTCCAGCCGAAGACGCGCTGCTGCGTGAAATCGAGAAGTCGATGAGCTTCGTATTCCGTAAGGGTTTGGGAATAGCCGTTCATGCCACGCTCCTTTTCAATTGAACGATTTCGCCAGCCTTTGGCGTAGGCGGCCAAACAGGCTCTGCGGCGATTTTGCGAATGACTGCCGGCATGATGTCGATCACGTTCGGCGGATAGTTCTTCGGATCAGCTTTGAAAAAATCGAGTTGCGTCATGCCGCACTCCTCGCATCGGCCAGAATGCCTTCGAGGTCATACGGGCTGAGATTTCCGTCCATCAGGCGATGAAGGCATTCATCGAGAAGCTCTTGAGGGACGCCTTTGCTCAGAAGGAATGTCCGGCCTTCTGCTGCTGAAGAAGGCTTAGGATACGGAGTGAACATCGTCTCTCGCGTATACGTACCCTCTCTAGAGTCTCTTTCTTCATCATAAGCAGAATCTTCCTCTCTGCTCTCTGCTCTCTGCTTCTCTGCTCTCTGTATAGGGGAAGTCTTCGGGGAAGCCTTACCGGAAGCCTTCGGGAAAGCCTCATGAACAGCAGTTTTGAACCCCTTACCCAAGCTCTCCGCATAGGCGATAGACCGTTGAATAATAAGGGTTTTCAGATCGCATTCGGGAAGCATACCGGCCGATTTCGCCCACGCTTTTACGACGTTCGGAGACTCCGGTTTGTTGTATTTTAGGAAGTTCGGCAGGGCCAAAAGATTGGCCTTCGGATCGTAATCCGCCATGCCTTTGTCGATGACATCCTGTAAGGCTTCACGAAAGGCTTCACGATAGCCTTCGTCACCTCTGGAGAGTTCGGCAGCCAGCCCATCAGGCGTGGCCCGGATGGCGCCGAGAGATGTCATCATCGGATGCGTGAGGAGCATGAACCATGCAAGCTGCCCATGAAGCGTCAGCGACATGAAGCGGGCATCATTCCACACGTGAACGTCGATCTTGCGGTAATGGCTCATCCGAAAGCCCTCCGCAGCATCCTCATATTGCGGGCTTCCTCGACGGCTTCACGAGCCTGAGGCATGGAAAGGCCAAACCGCGTCGCCAACTCCTGGGCGGGTTCGAGTGGCCAAGTTGACAGGTTTGAAAGCCAGATGGCGGCAGAGGTGGCGCTCATGGGAACACCTGCCGCGACTGGTAAGACTGTCGGACCTGCATCCACGAGGAAGTCGTGACAGCACCCTCACTTATCATTTCAAGTTTCGCCATAACCGAAACTGGCGGCTCACGCTCGCCAGTCTCATACCGCTGCCATGTGCGAGAGGGGTTCTTCCCTGTAATGCCGAGCATCGAAGCAACGCCCGCCATTGTCATTTTTCGTTGCTGTCGCCAGCGCTTTGGGGATTGAGTGATTGTGCTCATAATCATTAAAGTAAGCCATAACGGCTATGTTTGTGTCAACACAAAATTAGCCAAATCGGTTATGTATTCCTAAATGGTTCTAAGCCATATTGGCTTCCATGAGCAAGCAAACGAACAACATCGCAGAAATTCGGCGCAAAAAGAAAATCACCCAGCAGCAACTGGCTGACAAACTCGGCGTCCATGTCATAACCGTAAGCAAACTTGAGCGCGGAGTAATGCAACTCACCGGTAGTTGGCTTGAGCGCCTGTCTGATGCGCTAGACGCCCCACAAATGGATATATGGGGCGGATTCCAACTATTCAGCATGGACGCCAGCGCGCGTCTCCATGATGGAGAAAAAATAGAAGTTGTGGACCCTCAAGAAAACCGCTTCAGCGCCTTTCGTAACCCGTTGGGTGACTATGATGCGAAATGGATACATGTCCAAGACGACGCGATGTTGCCGTTCTTTGGCGAAGGGGATTTGCTTCAGTTCACATTAATTTCAGATCGGGAATTGACCGTCATCCATAAGTTCCAAGGCCGACTTTGCATGTATAATTTGGCTGGTGAAACCGATCTGTTTGTCGGAACAATACATAAAGTTCATTCCAAAAAAGTTTTTGATATCAAGACAATGAACGGAAGAACGATGAAGAATGTCGAGATTGAATATTTTTGGTTTCTAAGCGGGTATCTGTCCACATGGGGGATCGTCGCGCATTTCGACACTTCGGACCTCGGGAAGAAAACTTAGCCGTATAGGCTTATTTTCAATTGACATGGTGTTAGCCGTTATGGCTTATTAACTCCATCCTAACCGATGGAGCGAACATGCATACCGTAGAAATCCATGGGAATGCACTTCCGGTAACCGCCTTCAATGGCGTGCGCGTGCTGACGACCGAACGTCTGGCAAAGGTGTTCGGCGCGTCCACAACTCAGGTCATCAACAATTTCGACCGCAACGCTCATCGTTTCGAAGAAGGCAAACACTTCTTCAAGGTGGACGGCGACGATCTGCGCGACCTGAAGAACAGCATCTCTTTTAGGGATGCTGTTGGTAAGAACGCCAAAAGCCTCATGCTCTGGACAGACCGCGGCGCATCGCGCCACGCCAAGATCCTCGATACTGATATGGCGTGGGACGTTTACGGTGAGCTTGAAGAAGCCTACTTCGCAAATCGCGCTGACCGTCGCCCGATGACGATGGCAGAAATGGCCCTGCAGAACGCTCAGGCGCTTGTCGATATGGAGCGCCGTCAAGCCGAACACGACGCCAAGCTCGAGGCAGTTGTCTCCGACATTGCTGAAATCAAGCAGGCGCACACGGTTCTTGAGCGTATGCCGACCGACTGCGAAGGCATTGAGCGCATTCGCAAGCGGATGAACAAGGAATATTGCCTGTCCGTACCGGTGGTCGACAAGATCATGCGCGACAGCCCGTTCGCGCCGACGGTTCGCGTGCTTGTGCGCAATCAACACGCTGAAGGCGCGCACAACTCCGGCTTCGCTGTCAAAGAAGTCTCGGCAATCTTCAAGCGCTTCGTGAGCGAATGCCAGCACTCGGCCGGCGCGCTCCATACCCATCCCTACATCGACGGCCGATTCAGACTGGTCCTGCCAAAACACGAATGATGACCTGCTGATTTTTCAGCAACCCCAATTCACCTGACAACTTGGAGACACCATCATGCCGAATACGATTCCGGCCGCTGGCGAAGCCATGCCCGAAATTACCCTCGAAGCCATGATTGTCCGCTACCTCGCGGCGAAAGCGATAGTGGACACGGCCAAGGAGGCCACTCAAGGAACCCCTGCTGAAGCTGAATTCCATGCATCGCTGGAAGCTCTTCAGGAGACGGACGCCAAGCCATCGACCTTTGATGGGGCATTGCAGGCTCTACGCCTCGCGGTGCAGGAAGTCCATGACTTCGACGGGCCCGAGATGGTGCCGAACCTGCTGGACGGTGTGCTTGCGCTTCTGGAAACTCGTGAAGTTCAGCGCCCGGTTGATCCCGTCATAGTCGCCGTTCAGGCCTACCGTGACGGCAACAAGGCCTTTGAGGCCATTCCCAGCGCAGACCACCACAAGCATGGCGGCGAAGAAGCCGTTATCGCGAAAACCTACGGGCCGCCCCTTAAGGTTCTCAAGGAATGGGACGCGCCATGCACTTCAAAAGAGGGCGCGATTACCGCCCTTCGTCACGCCCTTGAAGAATGCGATGCGTTCTCCTGTTCCGACAGCCTCACCGCCATGACGCGTGCGGCCCTCCTTTACTTGGAAGGAGCACCAGAATGAAAACGACCCGTCGCACCTTTCTTGGAGGCGTAGCTGCTGCCGCGCTCCCTGTAACTGCCACGGCCTGCGAGGGTGTAACGACCGCGCAGACCAAGCCGTCGGCGCTGGTGGCGCTGATCGCGGCCTACAACAAAGTCACGGAGGAAGCCAATCACCTTGATGGCTTGTCTGAGGCACTCTGGGAAAGCCCCGAGCGGCCGCCAATCGCAATGCTGGAGAGCGCAGAGCTGACGCACTCCTACCGCTGGCATATGCTACGCCAGAAGATGGTCATGACGCGGGAGGGCGTGAACGAACTGTTCGACCGCGAAAATCGTCTACTGGAAGCTAACGCCAAACTGGTTGAAAAACCGGCGACGTTTGCTTCGAGATTTACCAAGGTCGAAGTTGATCGCGAGCATTACCTTGCGATATTCGACGCCCGCGAAGCGCGCTATCAGGCCTGGGCCACATCGAGCGGGTTCCAGGATCTCGGCAAAGAGCAGGATCGCCTCTCCGGTCTGGAAAACGATCTGAACGAAGCCATCATCGCGCACCCGATCAAAACGCTGGAAGACGCGCGCATGAAGGCCGCGCACATCAAGAACGTCTACGGCTCGTCCATGAACGGCCAGGATCAGGCCGTCTTCCTCGCAACCCTCATCAACGCGGGAGAAGAAGCATGAATACCGCGATCAATGGTATCCCGGCTCAGTTTCTTCGTCCGGAGCAGGACTGGCTCAACGAGTTGGATATGACGGCTTTCGAAGGTCGTCAGTTCAACGCAGTGTACGAAGCTCTGTCGCTCGCCATAACTGGGCTGTCCGGCGTTATGAACCAACCTAGGAGCAAGACTGACAGGGCACTCAATCCAGCAGGCAAATACCTCAGCACGATGTTCGAGTTTATGCACTCGGAACGGACGCGGCTGATCGAGACGCTGAACCACCGGAAGCCAAAAGACGACGACGAGGCGCACTTTCGTATGTGTCTGCTCATACAGTACGAGGCTGAATGCCAGGACATGGAAGCAAACGAGCTGGCAGCCTTCGTCAAGTCATTCGACAAAAGCGCCTCTGTGGATAAGTCGAATAACGGGGAGAACGACGGATGATCCGACCTTTTACCCCCGAGACACTAGCCGACCGTTGGGAATGCTCGGCACGTCATATCCGCAAGCTATGTGCGAGCGGGGCGCTACCGTCTTTCCGTCTTGGCGGAAAGCTCCTCAGGATCAGACTGGAAGACGTGGAGGCATACGAATGCCAGAATGGAGACTTACCCGGCTCAACGGGGAATTCTGCGTTACATGGGACGAAGCCGGAGGAATCCGCCGACGTTATCGACTTGGCACAACAGACCAGAAAGAGGCGTCCCGCCGCGCCGCGTCTCGATACGCGGAGCTGATACGGCCAAAAGGAACCACCATCGCCGATCTCTGGAAGGCGTACTGCGTAGAGAAGGAGGGCAGGGCGGTCGTCAGCACCATGGGGTTCACATGGAAGGCGCTGGAAGCCCGCTTCGGGCCGATGGAAGGCACGGCCGTCACCGTGCTGGATTGCCGTGCGCATACTGAGGAGCGTCGAAAGGCCGGAATTCAGGATGGCACCATCTACACCGAGTTGGGCCACCTGAGAACGGTTCTGGTCTGGTCGATGAAGAACGGCCTGATCGATCGCGCCCCCCATGTAGAGCGGCCACCGAAGCCAGATCCCAAGGAGGGATATCTGACGCGGGTGGAAGTTATGCGGCTGATGGAGAAAGCCAAGGTGCCGCATATCAAGCTGGCGGTCCTGCTGATGATCGGTACCGGGGCCCGAAACGCTGCAGCCTTGGAATTGACGTGGGATCGCGTTGATTTTCAGCGGCGGCTTATCCAGCTCCGGAATCCGTTCGATCAGTCCCGACGGAAGGGCAGGGCAACAGTGCCGATGAACGACACACTGATGCAAGCGCTGAAGGAGGCAAAGGACGCCGCCCTATCACCGTTTGTCATCGAGTGGGCCGGCGTGCCGGTGAAGTCGATCAAGAAGGGGCTGAAGGCTGCGGCCAAGGCTGCCTATCTGGACGACGTGTCGCCGCACATGCTTCGGCACTCAGCCGCGGTTTGGCTCGCAGAGGACGGACACAGCATGACGAGGATTGGCCAATTCCTTGGACACTCCAACAGCCGTATCACGGAAAAGGTATATGCCCGGTATTCGCCGGAACACCTGCGCGACCTGGCAGATACCTTGGACATGAAAAACAATGACCCGGAGCCTAGGTATCGAACCTCTGACCCGGTAATGAAAGCAGTTTGATAACGATATCAACGGCCTGATTTACGAAGTGCTCCTCAGGTTCAGCGAACCTGAAATTCGGAACACAGACGGAACGTAAGACCGGAAACGGCAGTTTACGAAGCGGATATGTCCCAGAAATGCAGGACTTTCCGCCGGAGGCCGAAAGTTGACATCGTAGGGGTCACAGGTTCAATCCCTGTCACGCCCACCATCCGAATTCTTGAGTATCAAGGCCTTGCGAGAGATCGCAGGGCCTTTTTACATACTGGCCCCCAGCGAGTGACGCTTGCATCTGCCTTACCGTCTTCGACGCCACGCGGTTCGGAGATAACGTTCGTATCGCGCAGGTCTTTCACGATAGATTGACCCCCGGGTTCGGATTTCTGCTCTGGGGGTATTCAGATCAGTTGTCGACAGTCCGGGCATTGAAAGAGCATCGACGAGGTCACGGCGCTTTCCAGTCAGGCGTTCGAACCGGCTTTAGGTCATCACACCGGGGATGGCTTATCGCGATCTGTAGCGATCACAGGTCCCACTTGGGCGGTTTTCTTTGTCTGCCGAGGTCACGGCTTCCCATCAACTCACAATTTATTGTTGTTGCGCTTCGGAGCAATATCGCCTTGTTTGTAGACTCAAAATCTTCACGGGGAGAGAAAATGATGTCCATAAAAACAACAACTCGCGCCACTCTGCTGGTAGGATCGCTTCTGATTGGGGCGAGTTCTGCACTTGCAGAAACAGTTCTACACCGCGGCAATGCCGGGGAACCGCAGACGCTCGATCAGGCACAGACCTCCATCAACATCGAAGCCTTTATCCTGAAAGACCTTTATGAAGGTCTCACCATTTACGATGCCGCCGGCAAGATCGTTCCCGGTACGGCGGAAAGCTGGACACTGTCTGAGGACGGTACCGTCTACACGTTCAAACTGCGTGCGGATGCGAAATGGTCGGATGGCACGCCGGTAACGGCCGGAGATTTTGTGTTCTCCTACCAGCGCGTCGAAGATCCGAAGACCGCCGCAAAATATGCAAATATTCTTTACCCGATCAAGAACGCCGAAAAGATCAACAAGGGCGATGTTCCGGTTGACCAGCTTGGCGTCAAGGCGGTGGATGACAAGACCCTTGAGATCACACTCGAGCGCCCGACACCTTTCTTCCTTGAACTCCTTTCTCACCAGGCGGCTCTGCCAATCTCCAAGGCAAGCTACGAAAAGAATGGCACCGACTTCGTAAAGCCCGGCGTCATGGTCTCGAACGGTGCCTATAAACTCGAAGCGCATGTTCCCAATGACAGCTTGACGGTCGTCAAGAACACCAGTTTCTGGGATGCATCCAACACCAAGATCGACAAGGTCATCTTCTACCCGATCGACGATCAGGCCGCATCCGTTCGTCGTTTCGAAGCAAAGGAAATGGACCTCGCCTACAACTTTTCCGCGGATCAGATTGACCGTCTGCGCAAGGCCTATGGCGAACAGGTTCACGTTTCGCCGACGCTTGCTACCTATTACTACACCTTCGATACCCGCGAAGCGCCGTATAATGACGTCCGTGTCCGCCAGGCGCTCTCCATGGCGGTGGACCGCGATTTCCTCGCCAAGGAAATCTATAGCGGTTCTCAGATTCCGGCCTATTCCATGGTTCCTCCGGGCATGGATTCCTACAAAGAGCCGGCAAAGGCCGACTTTGCCACGCTGTCTCAGCTCGATCGTGAAGACGAAGCCCTCAAGCTCATGAAGGACGCTGGTTACGGTGAGGGTGGCAAGCCGCTTTCCATCGAAATCCGTTACAACACCAACCCGAACCATGAACGCGTCGCGACGGCTATCGCTGATATGTGGAAGAACACCTTCGGCGCGAAGGTGTCGCTGGTGAACCTCGACGTCGCCTCGCACTATGGCTACCTTCAGGAAGGCGGCAAATTCAACGTGGCGCGTGCCGGTTGGGTTGCCGACTATGCGGATGCCGAAAACTTCCTGGCGCTTTCGGTATCTTCCAACAAGACCTTCAACTATTCCAAGTTCAACAACGCCGAATACGACGCGCTGATGCAGAAGTCCTACGACGAGAAGGATCCTGCCGCTCGCTCCAAGCTGCTGCATGAGGCAGAAACCATCCTCATGAAGGAACAGCCGGTTGTTCCGCTTCTGACGCAGGCCGATCTCTGGCTGGTTTCCAACCGCGTCAAGGGTTGGGTCGACAATGCTGCCAATGCACACCTCAGCCGCTTCCTGAGCGTTTCCGAATAAGCAGCGTCGGCACGGTGGCTGACACCACCGTGCCATGCCGGAGCCCGAAAAAGCATGATCTCGTTTATCCTGCGCCGTTTGGCGAGTGCGGTGCCGACTTTGTTTATCGTCGTCACAATTTCGTTTTTCCTGATGCGTTTCGCACCGGGCGGTCCGTTCAATCTTGAACGTCCCCTGCCGCCGCAGACGATGGAAAACCTGATGAGAACCTATCATCTGGATGAACCATTATGGCGCCAGTATCTCATCTATCTCGGCAATGCCGTCACCGGCGATTTCGGTCCGAGTTACGTCTACAAGGACAATACCGTCGCGCAGTTGATCGGCAAAGGTCTGCCTTATTCGCTGGAACTCGGCAGCTATGCTCTTTTGCTGGCGCTGGTGGGCGGCGTTCTTGCCGGCACCCTGGCCGCGCTCAGGCAGAACAGTGCCTTCGATTTCTCGATCATGTCCATTTCGACGGTCGGCGTTACCGTGCCGAACTTCGTTGTCGCACCCGTTCTCACGCTTGTCTTTGCCGTCATACTCGGACTTCTGCCCGCCGGCAGTTGGGGCGACGGATCGCTGAGGTATCTCATCCTTCCGATGATCGCGCTCGCTTTACCGCAGCTTGCGGTTATCGCGCGTCTGACACGCGGCGCAATGATCGAGGCTTTGCGGATGGACCACATTCGCACCGCCAAGGCTTACGGCCTTCCGGCGCGCAACGTGGTGGTATTCCACGCCATGCGCGCGGCGATGCTTCCGGTCGTTTCCTATCTGGCTCCGTGCGCCGCGGCACTGTTGACGGGTTCGGCGGTCATCGAGACGATCTTCACTATTCCGGGTGTCGGCCGCTACTTCGTTCTTGGCGCGATCAATCGTGACTATACCTTGGTGATGGGAACCGTCGTTCTCGTCGCCATTTTTGTTATCCTGTTCAATCTCGTGGTCGATATTCTCTACGGCCTGCTCGATCCGAGGGTCAGACATGACTGATATCCCCGGCAATATTGCCCCTCAACCATTGGTAAAAAGCCGAAGCCTGTTCCAGCTGGCAGCCCTGCGTTTCAGACGAAACAAGGCCGCCATGGCAGGTTCCGTCATGCTGCTGCTGATCACGCTTTTCTCGTTCATCGGTCCGCATTTCCTCACGCACACCTATGATCAGGTGTTTTCGTCCTATGTCTCCGTCCCGCCGAGCCTTGAGCCACGCCCGGATGTGAACAACCTGCAAGACGTGATGGAGGGCGTTGCCAGCCGGGCGCGCGTGGAGCTGAAGGAATTCTCCGTCGAAGGGCAAAGCTTCACGGCAACCGTCACCTCCAGCGGTCCGATTGACCCGCGCACGACACGTTATTTCGACCGCGCCAACGAATTCGAAAACACAAAGGTCGTTGCCACCGAAGATGAGGGGCGAACACTGAAGCTGGAAGGCGATGTAAACCGCGAATACTTCTTCTTCGGCACGGATTCGAACGGTCGCGACATGCTGGCTCGCGTGATGCTGGGTGGGCAAATCTCGATCGCCGTCGGCGTTCTCGCCAGCCTCGTTTCACTCGGAATCGGCGTTCTTTACGGCGCAACCGCGGGGTATATCGGTGGGCGTGTCGACAATGTGATGATGCGTTTCGTCGAAATCCTCTATTCGCTGCCTTTTGTCTTTCTGGTGGTCGTTCTGGTGGTGTTTTTCGGCCGCAGCTTCATCCTGATCTTCCTGGTCATCGGTGCGGTGGAATGGCTGGATATGGCGCGTATCGTCCGTGGCCAGACGCTTGCCCTGAAACGGCGAGAATTTGTGGGCGCCGCTCAGGCTTTGGGTTTGAGCGACTGGCAGATCATCCGCCGTCACATTATCCCGAATACGATTGGGCCCGTCGTCGTGTTCGTCACGGTCGTCGTACCCAAAGTCATTCTTCTGGAAAGCTTCCTCTCCTTCCTCGGTCTTGGCGTGCAGGCGCCGCTTACGAGCTGGGGTGCGCTGATTTCCGAAGGCGCCAACAATATCCAATCGGCCCCCTGGCTACTGATATTTCCGGCGATCTTCTTCGTGCTGACCCTGTTTTCGCTCAATTTTGTGGGTGACGGGTTGCGTGATGCACTCGATCCCAAGGATCGTTGACATGAATACGACATCTGAAACCATCCTCACCGTCCGTAATCTCAAGGTCGATTTCACAACGCCGGACGGCACGGTGAAAGCCGTCAAGGGCATCGATCTTGAGGTCAAGCAGGGTGAAACGCTTGCCGTTGTCGGAGAATCCGGTTCTGGCAAAAGCCAGACCATGATGGGCATCATGGGGTTGCTAGCATCCAACGGCGTTATTGAGGGCTCGGCAAAATATCGCGGACGAGAGCTGATCGGTCTGCCGGTCGGCGAGCTGAACAATATCCGGGGTGCGAAAATCACCATGATTTTCCAGGAGCCGATGACCTCGCTCGATCCTCTCTACAGGATCGGCGCGCAAATCGCCGAACCGATCCTCCACCACAGGGGCGGCAGCAAAAAAGAGGCGCGCGCCCGCGTTCTCGAACTCCTGAAGCTCGTGGGAATTCCCGATCCGGAGCGGCGCATAGACAGCTATCCCCACGAACTTTCCGGTGGCCAGCGCCAGCGCGTCATGATCGCCATGGCTCTTGCGAATGAACCGGATATTCTGATTGCGGATGAGCCGACCACTGCGCTTGACGTGACGATCCAGGCGCAAATCCTCGACCTTCTGAAGTCGTTGCAACAACGCTTCGGCATGGCCATCGTCCTGATCACGCATGATCTTGGCGTGGTCCGCCATTTTGCCAATCGTGTGGCTGTCATGCGCCGTGGGGAGATTGTCGAGTCCGGTACGACGGAAGATATCTTCGATCGCCCGCAGGCGGATTACACCAGGATGCTTCTCGATGCCGAGCCCAGCGGGCACAAGCCGGCAATTAGTACAGAGGCGCCGGTCGTGCTCTCCGGCCAGGGCGTGACGATCGATTATACAATTCCTGGTGGCTTCTTGTCGAAGTCTCGCAGGTTTCGAGCCGTCGATGGCGTCAATGTCAACCTTCACCAGGGACAGACCATAGGCATCGTCGGTGAATCCGGGTCAGGCAAGTCCACGCTCGGTCGTGCGCTTCTGCGTCTAATTGTGGCAGATGGCCGTATTTTCTTCGGCGGGAGGGAAATTACCGGACTTGATCGGAAGGCAATGCGGCCATTGCGGCGGCGTCTGCAGCTTGTGTTCCAGGACCCCTATGGCTCGCTTTCGCCAAGACAGACGGTCGGAGAGATCATTACGGAAGGCCTGTTTGTGCATGAGCAACGGCTGAGCCGAGCGGAACGGGACAAGCGGGCAATAGAAGCACTGAAAGAAGTCGGTCTCGATCCCGCCGCTCGCAACCGTTACCCTCACGAGTTCTCGGGCGGACAACGTCAGCGTATCGCAATCGCCCGCGCGATCATCCTCAAACCGGATGTCGTCATTCTCGACGAACCGACATCCGCACTGGACCGATCCGTTCAGGGACAAGTTATCGATCTACTGCGTGATTTGCAGAAGACGCATGGCCTTTCTTACATCTTCATCAGCCACGACCTTTCTGTCATCAAGGCGATTTCGGATTACGTCATCGTCATGAGAAACGGAAAGATTGTGGAGGAAGGAGAAACGGATGCCATATTCAACAATCCGACCGCTGAATATACCGAAACACTCATCAAATCTGCTTTTTCAGTGGAAGCGGCACCATAGATTATAGCACGGCCATGGCAGGCCTTCTCTGGCCCTGAACCACCTGAAAAAGAGCGGCAACGTCATGCGGCCGGGTTAGTTGCACCTATTTTCGACGGAATCCGTAACCCGCCGCTCGGGAATACTGCTCTGACTGCCTTTTCGTGAGCATGTCAGCGCCGCGGCGATCGACGCCCGCCGCATCGCCGCCTTCAGCGGCAAGCCGCAGTCCAGTCCTGCGGCAAGCACGCCGACGAAACAATCGCCGGCTGCCGTTGTGTCCTCTACGTCGACGGGCATGGCCGCGATACGAACATGTTCGCCAAACGCGCAGGCTTCCGCGCCTTCACCGCCGAGTGTGCGCAGAACGCCGATGCCAAGACGCACAGACAAGGCCTCTGCCGATGCATCGCAACCGAGCCAACCCGCCAAAGCCTCGGCTTCGTCTTCATTGACGACAATCAGATCGCACAAAGACAGAACTTCTTCCGCCAAAGGAAATGCCGGTGCGAGGTTGAGGATCGAGATGGCCTTTGAGGCATGCGTGCGGCGGATGAGCTTTTCCACTTCGGCCACATCGTTTTCCATTTGCATGAGCACGACATTGGCCTGCTGCAACAAATCCTCCTCCACGCAATTCGAAGAAACCGCGAGGTTGGCGCCAGCCGCCACCACAATCATATTCCGAGCCTTGGCGTCGATATGGATCGAGGCATTGCCGGTCGGTTCGCCAAGAGAGGCGACGCGGCTGATATCCGTTGCCGTCTTCAGGTTCTGCAAGCCGATCTCGGCCAGACCATCCTGCCCGACCGCACCCACCATCACCACCTCGGCACCGTCCCGGGCCGCTGCAAGCGCCTGATTGGCGCCTTTGCCACCGGCTTCCGTGCGGAAACCTTTGGCAAGCAGCGTCTGGCCCGGCTGCGGCATGTCCTCGACCTCATAAACGAAGTCGACATTGATTGAGCCGAAGGTGATGATCATGACGCGGTTTCCTTAAGCGATCTGAACGAAGTGGCCTTCGCCGGCTTCTTCGTAGGTCCGCTTCGGCGGCACATAATCGGCAGCGCGGAACGGGCTTTTGATCTCGTCGTTGGAGATACGGCGTGTCTGCCGGCGCGAGGGATCGGCAATCGGGACCGCCGCCATCAGCCGCTTGGTATATTCATGCTGCGGGTTTTCGAAGACGGCCTGACGCGGGCCAATTTCGACGATCTCTCCGAGATACATCACGGCGACGCGGTGGCTGATGCGCTCGACAACCGCCATGTCGTGGCTGATGAAGAGATAGCCGAGGCCGTATTTTTCCTGCAGGTCCAGCATCAGATTGATGACCTGCGCCTTGACCGAGACATCGAGCGCGGACACCGACTCGTCGGCAATCAGGAGCTTCGGCTCCAGCGCCAGGGCGCGGGCGATGCAGACGCGTTGACGCTGGCCGCCGGAAAATTCGTGCGGGAAGCGATCCGCCATCGAAGCGGAAAGGCCGACACGTTCCAGAAGGTCACCAACGCGCTGACGCGCTTGCGAAGCTGGCGCCAGACCATGGGTGATGATCGGCTCGGCGATCGCCTGGCCGACGCGGATGCGCGGATTGAGGCTTTCGAACGGGTCCTGGAAGATCATCTGCGCTTCGCGGCGGATATCGGCGAGATCGCTCTTGCCGGCCGTGAGTACATTCTTGCCGCCAATCTGCACTTCACCGGATACCGCATCGGTAAGCCGAATGATCGAGCGGCCGGTGGTAGATTTACCGCAACCGGATTCGCCGACCAACGACAGGGTTTCCCCTTGACGCAGTTCCAGCGATACGCCTTCGACCGCGTGGATGCAGCCGATGGTTTTGCGCAGGAAGCCCTTCCTGATCGGAAAGCGCGTAATCAGGTTGTCGACCTTGAGGATCGGTGGGTGATTGCGCTTGACCGTATCCTCGGTTGGCTTGACCGGCTGGATTTCCCCGGTTGCCATGTCCACCTGCGGGAACCGCAACGGACGATCCTTGCCGGTCATCGAGCCAAGCTGCGGTACTGCCGACAACAGCGCGCGGGTATAGGGATGTTTGGCGCCGGCAAAGAGATCATGCGTCGTGCCGGTCTCAACCTGCTCGCCACGATACATCACCACCGTACGGTCGGATATTTCCGCAACAACGCCCATGTCATGGGTGATGAAGAGAACGGACATGCCTTCCTCTTCCTGCAATGTCTTGATGAGTTCGAGGATCTGCGCCTGGATGGTCACATCGAGCGCCGTCGTCGGTTCGTCGGCGATCAGCAGCTTGGGGTCGCAGGCAAGCGCAATCGCGATAACGACACGCTGGCGCATGCCGCCCGAAAAGTTCATCGGGTATTCGTTAAGCCGCGACTTTGCCGAAGGAATGCGGACCTTTTCCAGAAGCCGCACGGCTTCCGCCTGAGCTTCGGTTTCCGTCATGCCGCGATGCTGGCGCAGGACCTCGGTGATCTGCGCACCGATCTTCAGCACCGGATTGAGCGAGGTCATCGGCTCCTGAAAGATCATGCCAATGCGATTGCCGCGGATTTTCTGCATGTCTTCAAGCGGGATCGACAGAAGATCCTTGCCCTCGAACTCGATCTTTCCGGCCACGCGCGAATTGCCCGGCGACAGAAGCCGCATGATCGACATCGCCGTGACGCTCTTGCCCGAACCGGATTCACCGACAACGGCGACGGTTTCCTTCGGCGCGATATCGAAGCTGACATCGCGCACGACATTGCGCCACTCGCCACCGACGCGGAAGGCCGTGTTGAGATTGGAAATCGAAAGAATTGGATTGGTCATGATCTTAGCCCTCGCGACGCGGATTGAGGATGTCGCGCAGGGAATCGCCGATCAGGTTGATCGCGACGATGAGCAACAGAAGGGCGATGCCCGGGAATAGGCTGATCCAGTAATCACCGGAAAGCAGGTATTCGAAGCCGTTCGAGATCAGCAGACCAAGGGACGGTTCCGTCACCGGCAGGCCGATGCCGAGGAAGGAAAGCGTTGCTTCCAGCATGATGGCATAAGCGACGCGCATGGTGGCGACGACGATCAGCGGCGGCAGGCAGTTCGGCAGGATGTGCCGGAACAGGATGTTGCGGTCCGGCAGCGCCATCGAGCGGGCGGCATCGACATAGGCGCGTTTGCGCTCGACCAGCGCCGAACCGCGGATCGTGCGGGCATAATAAGCCCATTGCGTCACCACCAGCGCCAGAATAATCTTGTCGACGCCCTGGCCGAGAATGGCGAGGAAAATCAGCGCAATCAGGATCGCGGGGAAGCTGAGCTGGATATCGACGATACGCATCAGCACCGAGTCCAGCCGACCGCCGACATAGGCGCTGGTGAGGCCGATCGATGCGCCGATGACGAGCGCGATTGCCGCACTGGAGAGGCCGACGAGGATACTGGTGCGCAGGCCATAGAGAATGGCGCTGAACAGGTCGCGGCCCTGCGTGTCGGTGCCGATCAGATAGGTCATGCCCGACATGCTTTCCGAACCCGGTGGCAGGCGACCGTCGAGAATGTCGAGCTGAGCCAGATCATACGGATTTTGCGGTGCGATGACCGGTGCGAAGATGGCCGCCACGATAAAGATCGTCACCAGTATGATGCCGACGAGCGCGAGCTTGTCGTGCAGCAGCGCATGGACAACCTCCCGTGCGGGGGAACGCGAGGTGGATTTCGCGCCGCTGTTTGCGGCGGCATGAACCGAAACGGTCGAGCTGTTGTTGTCGGTCATCACGAATTCCCCTTAAGGCGAACGCGGGGGTCGACGATGGAGTACAGAATGTCGACCAGAAGATTGATGATGCTGAACATCACCACGGTGATCATCAGGTAGGCGAGGATGACGGGACGGTCGAGAACGCCGATAGCGTCGATGATCAGCTTGCCCATGCCCGGCCAGGCAAAGATCGTTTCCGTGACGACAGCGAAAGCGATCAGCGAGCCGAGTTCCAGACCGATGACGGTGATCAACGGGATCAGCGTGTTCTTCAGCACATGCACGGTGACGATACGGCGTTCCGGCAGACCCTTGGCGCGGGCGAAACGAACGAAATCGAGCTGCATGGTTTCCATCACGCCGGCGCGTGTAAGACGGATGACCAGCGAAATCTTGAACAGCGCCAGATTGAAGGCCGGCAGCAGCAGATGCGTCAAACCATCGAACGTGAAGAGGCTGAGCGGCACGCCAAGGACGTTGACAGTCTCACCGCGACCCGATGCGGGCAACCAGCCCAAATAGACGCTGAACAGCATGATCATGACCAGCCCGATCCAGAATGTCGGCAGACTGAAACCGAGGATCGAGAAGGTCATGATCGACTTGGAAATAAAGCCCTTCGGCTTGAGGCCGGCATAAACGCCGAGCGGAATGCCGATAACAAGCGCCATGAACAGCGCGACGAAGGCAAGTTCCAGCGTCGCCGGCATGCGGTTCAAAATCAGGGTCAGCGCCGGCTGGTTGAACACAAAGGAATTGCCGAGATCGCCGGAAAGCGCTCGCGTGAGGAACAGCCAGTATTGTTCCCAAACCGACTTGTCGAGGCCGAAGGACTGGATGACCTGCAGGCGTTCCGCCGGTGTCGCGGTCGGGCTCAGCAGCACGTCAACCGGATTGCCGACGAGATAGAGGCCGACAAAGACCAGAACCGACATGACAAAAAGCGTGAGCACGGTTTGTAGCGACCGGCTTAGAAGATATCCGCTCATGAGCTTGAGCCTCCCAGGGTTTTTCTGCCGAGCGCTGCACCGCCATGGCGGGCGATGCGCTCGATCAGCAATTCGATGAAACCGGCCTCGTCGACATCGGTGACGACGGTGGTGTTCGCCGCCCGGTCCATCTTCTTGTAGAAATCGGCGTAGGTGTAACCCATCGTGAGGCCGGTGACCTCAACGCCGACAAAAGCCTCGCGGCTGGTGAACAATTCGGGTCGGATCAGCCACGCGATCGTCGTCGCGTCATGGATCGGTCCGCCGGGTCGGCCGAAACGTTTGATGTCGCTGCGGTCGAAGGTCGAGAAAAGATTGAAAAGGGCATCACCCGCTTCGCCGCCGGCACGGAACCGTTCAAAATGTTTGGCCGTAAACAGCGCCTGGAAGGTCATGTCGAGCGGCATCAGCACAATCGGAACGCCAGACTGGAAGACGATTTCGGCGGCGTGCGGATCGGCATAGACGTTGAATTCGGCCCATGGCGTGCGATGGCCAAGTGCGGTGAAAGCGCCCCCCATCGAAACGATCCGGCGGATGCCGCGGGCAACGTCCGGATGCTGGATCAACGCCAGCGCCACATTCGTCATCGGCCCGATAGCGCAGATCGTGACCGGCTCGCCTGCCGCTGCCGCCGCCCGCGCCGTGCGGACGATGAACCGCACCGCGTTTTCTTCCGCCGCAACGATATCGCCAGGCTTGACCAGCGTATCGTCGAAGGCGCCGATGCGGGCATATTTCCCATAGACCTGTTCGCGCACCAGCGGACCGCTGGCACCGGCATAAACCGGCACATCACGCCGTCCGCTCAGGCCGACCAGCTTGCAGGCATTGGCGACCGTATCGCGAAGCGGCACATTGCCGGCGACAATGGACAGTCCCAGAACCTCGATTTCCGGCGAGGCAAGCGCCATCAGAATGGCGGCGGCGTCGTCCACGCCCGGATCCGCATCGATGATGACCTTGTGGGGTTTCATGCGACGACCTTTTCGGCATAACGCGACAGGCGCTCGAGGAAGAAAGCGATCACGCCTTCCGCATTGACCTTGGTGACGATGTCGGCATTCGGCTCCAGGCCGCTCTTGCCGTACCAGTCGGCAATCGTCTGGCCCATGCAAAGCTCGCTTTCATACTCGACGAAAACACGTGCCCTCTGGGTTTCGAACAGATGTGGCGCAAGAATATAGGCCATGACCAGGGGATCGTGCAGCGGGCCGCCTCGCGAACCATAACGGCGCACATCGTTGCGATCCCAAAACGCCATCAACTCGGCCAATGTTTCGGAAATACGGCCGCTGACACGCGAAAACTCGGCGACATGCTCCGGCTTCAACATGACCTGATGCGTGGCATCCAGCGACAGGGCAACAAGCGGAATGCCGCTCGAAAACACCACATGTGCGGCATGTGGGTCGGCCAGAACGTTGAATTCCGAGGTCATGGTGCGGTTGCCCGGTTCGCGATAAGCGCCGCCCATCATGACGATGCGTTCGATGCCTTCGGCAATCTGTGGCTTCATGCGCAAGGCAACCGCGACATTGGTGAGCGGCCCCAGGCAGCAGAGCGTGATACGCTCGCCCTGTTCGGCGGCCTTGCCCAGCGCGTCGATCAGGAAATCGACGGCGGACGTCTCTTCCGCCTTCTTCACCGGTTCCGGCAATACGGTGTTGCCGAGACCCGTCTTGCCATGAAACTGGCCATGGATCGGCTCACGCAGCATCGGCCGGAAGCAGCCGGCATAGACTGGGATGTCGGCACGATTGCCGAGTTCGCAGACCTGCAGCGCATTGCGCACCGTGCGCTCCAGCGGCTGGTTGCCACAGACCGGCGTGATGCCCAGAATCTTAAGTTCCGGCGACACGAATGCGGTCAACAGGGCAATCGTGTCATCGATACCGGGATCACAATCGACGATGATCGAAATCGGCTTCATTCTCAATGCCTTCAATGTGTGGGATCAGAAAACTCAGAGCGCGCCGACATCACGCAGCACACTGGCGATTTCCGCTCGCGCGGCTTCGCCGAGCGGCATTTGCGGATGCATCGGCGCACCGACGGCAAAACCCTGCAGATCGAGCGCCGTCTTGATGCAGGCGGCGATCGAATATTTCGCGAATATCTCGTTGACCTTCCACATCGGCCGCTGAAGGTCCATCGCACGCGTCCAGTCACCGGCCTTTGCCGCCTCATAGAGCGCAATGCTCTGCTTGGGCACGATACAGGCCGGACCGGCCATCCAGCCCACGCCGCCAATCATCATCACGCAGACAGGGATGTGCGCGGAGGCTGCAAATACCTCCATCCGGCCGCGGGTTCGCTCGATGATGGAAAGCAGGCGCCCCGTATTGGTCGAGGCGTCCTTGATGTAGCGGATATTGTCGACCCGGCTCAGTCGCTCGATAACCGGCAACGAAAGATCGGAACGCTGGAATTGCGGATTGGTATAGAGCACCACCGGACGGCCCTTGGCCGCCCCGGCGATCGCAGTGAAATAGGCTTCCACACCCTCGTCGCTGACCGGAAAATAAGCTTCGAGGATCGCCAGAATGCCATCCGCGCCGGCCGCGACCATATATTCCGTCTGGGCAACGGCGTCGGCAGTGGAAGTCGACGCCACGCCGGCGACAACGGGAACCCGGCCGCGATTGGCCGAGATCACGGTATCGACGACGCGGCGTCTTTGCTCCTGGGAGAGATAGGCAAATTCACCCGTGCTGCCGAGCGGCGTCAGACCATGCACGCCCGCGTCGACCAGGTGGTCCACCAGATCCGTCAGCACACCTGGCATCACCTCGCCGGCGCTATCGACCGGGGAAACGAGATAGGGAAATACACCGCTGAAAGACATGGTGGACCGCTCCTTTTCTTCGATCAGTTCGGCTTCACGTAATAGGGAAGCGTGTAACCGTCGGAACGACCCGCATAGTTGATATCGCTCTTCACCGCCCAGGTGTTGGCGAGATAGAAAACCGGAATGACACCGAGATCCGTCATCGCGATTTCCGTGGCCTTCTTCAGAAGTTCCTCACGCTTGGCGTCGTCGAGCGTCGAGCGGGCTTCGTTCAGGGCCTTGTCGAATTCCGGGTTGGAATAACGACCGCGATTGCCCTGACCGGCCTTTTCGCCGTAGGTCTCGAGGATCGGCCCAAGAACGCCCGAAGCCTCACCGGTTTCGACGGCGGCGCCGCCCATGATGAACGAAAACTCGAGGTTCGAGGCGCGGGTGAAATAGACGCTGCCCGGCAGGGTGGCGACTTCGGTCTTCACGCCGACGCGGCTGAAGAACTGGCCGATGGCCTGCGCAACCTTGCTATCGTTCGGATAGCGGTCATTCGATGCATGGAAGGTCAGCTGGAAACCGTCGGGATAACCGGCCTTCGCCAACAGTTCCTTGGCCTTGGTCGGGTCATAGGCGTCGACATTGATGGCGGGATCATAACCGAAATAACCTTCCGGCACGACCTGGCCGGCGGGCACGCCCTGCCCGTCCATGATGCGGTCGACCAGCGCTTCGCGGTTGATCGACAGGGACAGAGCGCGGCGAACTTCCGGTTTCAGGAGCGGGTTCTTGCCATCCGGGCCCTTGGCGAAAGGCGATTCTTCGCGGGCTTGGTCCATGTGCAGATACATGATGCGGTTGCCGGCAATGTTGACGACCTTGAGCTTGTCGGATGCCTCAAGCCGGCGGGTATCGGCTGTCGGGATACTTTCGATCATGTCGACATCGCCCGAAAGCATGGCGGCAACGCGCGCGCTCGGGTTCTTGAAGACCCGGAAGGTCACCTTGTCCCAGGCAGCTTTTTCGCCCCAGTAAGCATCATTGCGCGCAACAACGACATTATCGTCCGGCGACCAAGAAACGAATTTGAACGGGCCGGTGCCGATAACACCCTTGCCGGTGTTCATTTCGCCCGTCGTAACCTTTTCCATTTCGGCCGGAAGCATCGCGATACGACTGAGATTGTTGAGCAGAAGCGGCGTTGGGCCGGCAGTCTTGATACGGACCGTCAGCGGATCGACGGCTTCGACCTCGGTTATAGCCTTCACGTAAGCGGCAAACGAGCTTGGGCTGTTGGTAGAGGCAAGTGGAATGCGCTTGATGCTGGCGACCACGTCTTCAGCGGTGAAATCGCTGCCGTCGTGGAATTTCACGCCTTCGCGCAGCTTGAATTCCCAGGTCTTGTCATCGACGATTTTCCAGGAAACTGCGAGCGCCGGCTGGATCTGCTGCTTGTCGTCCTGATTGACGAGGCCATCGAAAATGTTGCGCGCCATCGCACTGTTCGGGCCGACGACATAAAATTGCGGGTCCATGGACGTCGTGGAGGCGGAAAGACCAACGGTCAGATCCCGGGCCTCGCTCGCGAACGGCATGGCGAAAACAGACGCTGCCAATGCGGCTGCGAAAACAGAAAACTTCATGACGGGGACTCCTCCAGGTTGTCCGACCCGCGCTCCCTGCGGGTAAAAGACGAATTAACGTTTTACCTGGCAAAAGAAAAATTGCATTTTGTACTTAAGCCATGCCGCAATGTTATGGAAGGAAACCAGGTGAGACTGAAACCAAGGCAGGTCGAAGCGTTTCGAGCCGTGATGATGACCGGTGGCATTACTGCCGCGGCCGAAGCCATGAACGTCACCCAGCCGGCCGTCAGTCGCCTTATCCGCGATCTCGAAGAGATCGTTCAAATGCGGCTGTTCGAACGCGTGGGCGCCAGATTGGTGCCAACCGCCGAAGCCACACAGTTTTATCGGGAGGTCGAGCGGCTTTATCTCGGCCTCGACCAGATTGCTCAGGCCGCCGATGACATACGTGCGCACAAGAACACCGTTCTGCGCATTGGCAGCGTAACGTCGCTGGTTCGCCCCTACCTGCATCGGGCGATTGTCGAAACCATTGGCGACCGGCTGGATATTCCGCTGGTGATCGACGTCGAAAACAGCCGGCATATATGGGATATGGTCGACCAGAACCGCTACGATCTCGGGCTGGTTTTCGGTTCTCCCAGAATGGCGGACAAGAACGCCACGCCTCTGCACAGTTCCTATGCCGTTGCCGCAATGACGGCAGATCATCGACTGGCGTCCCGCCGGGTCGTCACGCCAAATGACCTTCTCGATGAACGAGTGCTCATTCCCGGCCGCAATTCTCCGCTCAGGCTGGCACTCGACCGCGCCTTCTCAATCGAAGATCACCAGCCGATAAGCACGATGGAAACGTCAATGCTGAACTGCTGCCACTTTGCATCGGCGGGTATGGGCGTTGGCATCGTGGATCATACCAGTCTGCGCTCTGCCGGTGCCGAAGTGGTGGCGATACCATTCGAACCGAAGATAGAAGTGTCCTACTACGCGATACGGCCAATCGGTGCGCAGAGAATTGCTGTTCTTGATGAGTTGATTGAGCGCATCCGTCAAATGATGAGCGCCGCAGGAGACCTTGGTTCGTATCTAACACTACGAGAGTCTTGAGGAGATACGGATCGCTCCCGGTTATTGCCTTGCTCGCGTCCTTTGGCGACCAGCAGCGACCGCCATTTCCCTTTTGCAGGATTATGGCGCCAACCGCACAATGATCGTGGCCTCGGAAGACGACAATTTCCGTTCGACGGCCAGAGCTTGCGCTGAATCAAGGCCACTGATGGTGACGCTGCCGCCCATAATCGGCTCTCTCACGACCGGTTCGAAGATGACGTCTCCATCAACCAGCAACTGGGTCTTCTGCCCGAGAGCCGCGCGTGTGAAATCCTCGAAGGCCTTGGCGCTTTCCGGTGTCAAGGCAATTTCCACCGCAGGTCCGGCAACGGGATCGACCGAGGTTTTTACCTTTGCCACCTTGAGCGAAATCGGTGCAATGTCCCCGCCGCTGTCGGCAGGGGTTTTGCCACCCTCATTCTGGTTGGGAGAGGAAGCAGTATCGGCGTCGGCCTTCGGGCGGTACTGGTCCAGGTCGATCGAAGCCTGCGTATTGTTTTTGGGTAGCGGCTCAACGCGTTGGCCAGACAGGGTCTCGGCGGTCCAGGCATGCGGTGCAGGCAGGACCGGTGGCTGATCCTCTCGCCAGATATGCACACCCACGGTGACCTTCATGCCGCCAACACTTGCGACCGTGTTTTCCAGCACTTCGATTGTCGAGCCGTCGCGTGTTGAATTCACATAGGTCACAGTCCGCGACTTGCCGGCGCTTCTGGCCTGCGCCAGTTGCGCATCGGTCAGTTGTTTCGCCCGGTCTGCGAAGCTTGCGATCATGCCATCGATCGAAGATTGCTGGGATTGCAGCAGGGCAGCCGGATCGTAGGTGACCGTCGCGCTGAATGTGGCTGTTTGCCGGGCCTTGTCGGCGGCTTCGAGTTTCCAGACGGTGCTTGTCGGAACGAGCACCCCCTTCAGTTCTTCGCTTCCCGCAACCGTCCATTCCTGCCCGATATCTGTCGTGAAAGCTTCGGAGGACTGCCCGAGCGCAAGGATCATGCTTTCCGGCGCAAGCACGTTGATAACGACAAGAGGATTACCTTTAACGGTCTGGAGCATGCGCGAGGCCGTGTTATCCGACGAGGACGTGGACAGGAGCATTTCCATATTGGCAATGATCTGATCGGCGCCGACAAGCGCCGCCGGAGCACCGCTCGGATCCGCGTCGAATTCCAGCTCCTCGACACCATAAGCGGCGAGCGAATTGCGGAACATGGCGTTCATCGCATAGGAATCCGCAGCACCCGTCGCATCCGGGGGAATGTCCGCGGAAAGTCTCCATTTCATCCGCATCCCCTCGTCGTTCCGCGACAGAACCGTTGCCGATTGACGGAAATCGCCCCGCATGACAACGGATGATGCTTCCGGCTTGTCGAACCAAAGCGACATATCGGTCTCGGTCGTCTTTTGAACCCGATAATGATGCTCGGTCCCGACGGCAGGTTCGTAAGGTGGAACGGTCACACTCTCCGCCGCCTGGGTCGGGCTGGCTGCCATCGTTGTCTGGAATATCAGCCCGGCGGCGAGAAAGAGGGAAGGGACCAGACCGATACTACGGCGCGTTGCGTTCGTGCGAATTTGTGTCTCCCTCCGATTACGGTTTTTCAACACCTGACACGTCGATTTCATACTGTCTATCCCAGGTTCAGCGCCAAACGCCTCCCACAAGCAGTGATTTTTAATCATTGAATCCTGTCTTGCGCTGCGATTCCGCGATCATTGCATTCAGGCGATGTCACGGCGTGCAGTCCGCTAGTTGAGCCGTTGACTGGTTCTGGCATCGAACAGGTGGATCGATGCCAGATCCGGCTGAACCTGGATGGTTGCGCCCGGCTGCGCTTGGACGCGCTCGCGGAAGACACCGATGACCTGGTGATCGCCGATCATCATCGTGACCTGCGTTTCCGACCCCATCGGCTCCACCAATAAAACGGTTGCTGTGAGGCCATGGTTGACCAGTTCGAAATGTTCCGGGCGGATGCCGTAGATCGCTTCGCCTGTGGCAAGGCCGGGCGGGAGGGGCAGGACGACGCCGTCAGCCTCGAAGCCATCGGCGGTAAGTCGTCCCTTGATGAAATTCATCGCTGGGGAACCGATGAAGCCGGCGACGAAGGGATTGGCGGGCCGGTCATAAAGCTCGAGCGGCGCTCCGCATTGCTCGACCCGTCCGGCATTCATCACCACGATCTTGTCGGCCATGGTCATGGCTTCCACCTGATCATGCGTGACATAAACGGTCGTGACCCCCAGACGCTGGTGCAATGCCTTGATTTCACCGCGCATCACCACACGCAGCTTGGCATCGAGATTGCTGAGCGGTTCGTCGAACAGAAAAACCTGAGGATTGCGGACGATTGCGCGGCCCATGGCGACACGCTGCCGTTGCCCACCGGAAAGCTGGCGGGGGAAGCGTTCGAGCAACGGCGTCAGCCCCAATATATCCGCTGCCCAGCTCACCCGCTCGGCGATCTCGGCCTTGCTGCCGCCGCGATGCTCCAGCGAAAATGCCATGTTCCTGGCCACGCTCATATGCGGATAAAGCGCGTAGTTCTGGAAGACCATGGCGATGTCGCGGTCTTTCGGTTCGATCTCGTTGACGACACGGCTGCTGATCGAGATATCGCCGCTGGTCACGGTTTCAAGGCCTGCAATCATCCGCAGCAGGGTGGATTTGCCGCAGCCCGAAGGGCCGACGAGGACAACGAATTCGCCATCGGCAATATCGATATCGACACCGTGGATGGTGGCGAGTGCGCCATAGCTTTTCTTGACGGATCTAAGGGTAACGGGTGCCATGGGTCAGCCTTTCGATTAGCCTTTAAGCCCGGTATGGGCGAGGCCTTCGACGAATTGTTTCTGCGCAACGATGAAGACGATGAGTACGGGGATGGCGGTCATTGTTGCGGCGGCAAGCTGGATGTTCCACATCGGTCCGCCATAGGCGTCGGTAAATTGTGTCAGTGCCTGCGGCAGAGTGAACCTGTCGGGGCTGGAAAGAAAGACGATGGGTTCGAGATAGAGGTTCCAGCTGCCGAGAAATGTGAAGATCGCAACGGCGGCCAGCGCCGGACGGGCAAGCGGCAGGGCGATGGTCCAGAATATCTTCAACCGGCCGAGGCCATCGACCCGGGCGGCCTCCTCCAGTTCCACGGGTAGGGAGATGAAGAACTGGCGCATGATGAAGGTGGCGAAGACCGCCGGCGCACCGAAGATCGGCACCAGGATCAGCGGCCAGTGCGTGTTGACCATGCCCCATTTGAGAAACATCCGGAACAGCGGAACCAGCGTCACTTCGGACGGGATCAGCAATCCCACCAGCACCACCATGAAGATGGCGTTGGCGAAGGGGAACCTGATGCGCGCGAAGGCATATCCGGCCATCGAGGCCACTGCCATGGTGCCGATGGTGACGATTGCGGCGATATAGGCGGAGTTCCAGTATTGCAGCGCGAAGGGCTGTATTCTGAAAACGTCGGAATAGGAGGAAAAATCGAAGGCGCGCGGCCAGATATCCGGCGGAAAGGCAAATATCTGGCTGACGGGTTTGACCGACGACGTGACCATCCACCAGGTCGGAAAGACGAAGGGGACAAGCAGCACGCAGAGTATGAAATAGATCAGCGCCTGCGCGCGTGGGCTGAGTTCAGTTTTCATAGAATACGAACTTTCTGCGCAAGTGCCATTGGATGAAGGTGAGAGCGCCGACAATGACCAGCAGAATGATGGAGAGTGTCGAACCGTAACCGAAGAGGTAGAACTGGAAGGCCTGCTGATAGAGGTAATAAACGAGAACCGTCGTGGAAAAACCCGGTCCGCCCTGAGTGAGGATCATGATCTGCGCAAAGACCTGCAACGCGCCGACGATGGTGACGATGGAAGCGAGCAGGATCGTCGGGCTGATCATCGGCAGGGTGATGCGATAGAACTGCTTGAAGCGCGGCACACCGTCGACGCGCGCGGCTTCGAACAGTTCCCGCGGCACGCCCTGCAGTGCTGCAAGAAACAGGATCATGTTGAGGCCGAGATTCTTGAGCGCCTGCACGACGATGACCGAGATCATCGCCGTCGTTGGATGGCGCAGCCAGTTGGGACCCTCGACGCCGATCATTTGCAGGAGGCCGTTGATGCCGCCATTATTCTGCAACAAGAAGCTCCAGACGATTGTCCAGGCGACCAGCGACACCACGACAGGCGAAAAGAATAGTGTGCGGAACACGGTCATGAAGGCCAGCTTCTGATTCAGGAGCAACGCAAGCCCCAGCGCCAGGCTCATATTGAGCAGGGCAAGTCCGGCCGAGAACACGGCGGTTACGGCCAGCACTTCGCCTATGGCCGGGTCGCTGAGCAGCTTCTGGTAGTTGGCGGCACCGGTGAATCGGAACGATCCCGCCAGCACGTTCCACTCATGCAGCGAATACCAGAAGACCAGCACCAGCGGCACGAGCACAAAGACAACGATACCGATGAGTTGCGGCGCTATGAACAGATAACCGGTGGCGGCGTCCCGGCGCGCCATGGTCCAGAAGCCGCGCCGGGCCTCTTTCTGCGCCGTCTGGAGGGCAAGCGTCATGGCTTTTCGTCCTTCTGCCTTTCGCATGCACGGAAAATCGGATGACCACCAAACGTCAATTGGCCGCCAGCAACGGGTCAAGACGGCTGCAAAGCGCTTGCAGGACAGCCGCGACATCGGCATCGGGTCGCCAGAGACCGTCGAGGCCAGCGCGAACGGTCTGTTGCAGCCGGGCAAAATTGAGAACCTGCTGCGTCGATTGACCGGTGGCGACGCCGCGAATGACCACGGCCTCTATCTGCTCGCGCGACAGCAATGGGTTGGCGGCCGCGAGCACATCGGCGGTAAGCAGGCTCTGCCGTGCCGGCGGGAAAAAGCGCGCGAGCTTGGCTACATTCGGCTTGGAGGAGAAAAACGCCAGGAATTCCGCCGCGAGCTTGGGATTTTTGCCGCTGGCCATGACGCCAATGCCTGCCCGACCTGTAACGGCATAGTCGCCGGCAGGCCCTGTGGGCAACGGCACGAGATCCCAGTCGAAGGCCTTGTCGCCTTTCGGCAGCAGCGATGCGCGGCTGATCTGGGTGGTCGTCATCGCCGCATCCCCGGCAAAGAAATCGGCCGAAACGCCAGGTCCCGGCATGGCTTTCTTCACGAAGATCGCATCGTGGATGAAGCGCATGGCGTCAACCATCTCCGGGCTGGCAAAAGCGCAGGACTTGGTATCCTTCGACCAGGGATAGGCATTCCAGCCGGTATAGACTTCGGCAAGATTCTCCCACGCCTTGTATTCAAAATCACGAATGATCAATCCCTGTTTGCCGGTCGTCGCGACTTTTGCGGCCGTCGCAATGGCATTGTCCCAGTTCCATTCGCCGGCAGCGATCATCTCGGCGGGCGTCTTTGCGCCTGCCGCCCGGATCATGTCGTTGTTGACGAAGACGCCGAAGGGCGATGTCGAGAACGGATAGAGATATTGTACCCCTTCATACGACCAGGCGGTGAGCGTTGCCGGGGGGAAGTCGCCCATGTCGTAACCTTCGGTATTGGCAAAGGTTTCGGTGAGGGGATAAAGCGCCCCGGCCGCCATGAAGTCGGGCGCGGTCGTGTCGAACAGCCAGGCCAGATCGGGCGGGTTGCCGCCGGCGATCTGGGTGGTCAGAGTGGTGGCATAGCCTTCGTAGGCAAGCGAATCGTAGGTGATCTTGACGCCGGGGTGGCTCGCCTCGAACTCATCGGCGATCTCGTTGAACAGGGCCAGATGAGCTTCGTTGGCGCTCCAGATGGCCATCCGCAATTCCTGCGACAGAGCCGGCGAAACCAGCCCGGATGTGACCAGAAAACCGGCCACTGCAATTTTCACTATACTCCTGCGCATAATAATCCTCCCAGATTATACGTATTAGCTAGTAGCCGCGAATATCAGGCCAATGACGCTCCACCCCTTGGCGTTCAATATGGGTATGGAACTCCGCCAGCCGCTTTTCATCGGCATGCACGCCATGCGGGGTCTCGCCCTTGTCGAGGCAATAGGCGGCCAGCATGCCGGCCACTTCGCCGATGTTCCATTCGACCGGATGCAACCTGTAGCAGCCATTGGTGATATGCGTGGTGCCGATATTCTTGGCTGCGGCCAGCAGGTTCGTTTTATGGCGGGGAATAAGGGCACCCAACGGAATTTCGAAAGGGCAGGCGCCGACATCGATATAATTATCGCCGCCCGTCGAGGGGTGCAGGTCGATGCGGTACATGCCGACGCCGATGCTGTCCGGATAATGCACCGCGCCGCGATCGCCGCGCACCGCAAGCGACAGATCCTGTTCCACCACCGTGGTCATGGCACGAATGCGACGGCTTTCGCGTATATAAGGCGCCATTGCCAGGCCATGCTCCGTGCCGGTAATGTCGCCGCGCAGGCGCAGGCCCGGAAAGCCCTGGCCACCATCCGGGCGAGGTGCTTCGGTCTGCATCCAGTAGAACATGGAATAGGACAGGCTTGCCGCGTCGGCCAGCCGCTCGGCATATTGTTCGGGGGTAACGTCGATGATCGGCGCCTCGAAGTAATCGATCATCGGCCAGTTCACGAGGCAGATATCGCTGGCATAGGCGCCGGGCCGAAATGTATGGCGGGCGGCAATACGGCGGAATATCCACAGGCTCATATCGCCGGCGCTGTGACGCTGATCGGCAACGTCGCGTGTTGCGTTGTCGACCGGGTTGGGATCGAAGAACCGGCGGCTGCGCTCCAGTGTGCGCGGATTGGGCGAGTCCCAGCTCAACAGCGGGCCACCCCAGAATTCGGGGGCAACCTGACGCCAGTGGTCGTACCGGGCGGGTTTGTCGATGACATGATTGCCGTCAACCTGATCGACGGCGAAGCAGATCGAGACGGCCTGCTGATTGTGGGGTTGCGCCTCCGCCGGTGCGCTCGGCTCGCCGGTTTCGGATTGGGCCTCGAAACCCGTGACATAATCGGTTGCGGTCAGCGGTAACAGATCGCCCAATTCGGTGGCGTCGATAATGTAGCGGGCCGAGCAGGAAATGAGAGCGCCCGTATTGCAATGGCGCAGCGTCACGGCCCGCACGGTGTCGCCGTCGACCTCCGCTGCGATCGGCTCATAGGGCTTGAGGATGGTCAGCTTGCCGCCGGCGGCGTAAGGGGCAAGCATTGCCTCCATCACCGCCAGCGAAACGCGTGGTTCGTGGCAGAGGCGAGATACATTGCCGTCACCGGGGTTGAGTGTCAGATCCGCCCGGGCGGCGTCCGTCAGCGGATAGTGGTCGCGGTAATATTGCCGTACGCCCGTGCGCAAGGCGCGATAGCTGGCTGTGATCCCGAACTGCTCGACCCAGCTGTGCTCGTCGGGCGGCACGGCCTGGCTGGTCAGCTGGCCGCCAATCCAGTCGAACGCTTCTGTCAGGATAACGCTGCGGCCGTTGCGCAGGGCCCCAAGCGCCGCGGCCACGCCGCCAAGCCCGCCGCCAACCACAAGAATATCTGCATTGTATTCTCTCACGTCAGGTTCTCTTTCCTTAAGTTGGGCCTTGATTTGGGGAGCCGAGCGTTTCGCCCGCCACGATGTCGCAGCCCAGCAGTATCTGCCGTACGGGGCCGGGGGGGCTGGTGAGTGTTTCGACCAGCATGGAGGTCGCCTGCCTGCCCATCTCTTCGCGGGGGATGGCATAGGAGGTGAAGACGCGTTGCGACCGGAGCGTATACGTGCGTGTGCCGCTGCCCAGCACCACGATGGAAAGATCGCCGGGGACGCTCACCCCCTGGGCGCGGGCCTGATTGTCGAAGACAACCGCTTCGGCCACTTCGGCAAAAAAAACGACGCTCGCTCCGCTGGCGCGAACGGCGGCCAGTTGCTCGGCCGGGTCGCCATTTTCGCTTTCGTGGGAATAGACCAGTTCCGCCGTGCCCTCGATTGCGGCGAGAAAACCACGCCAGCGGTCGCTGATGGATTCCGCCGGGCCCGTCGCGCCGATAAAGGCGAAACGGCGATGGCCGGCGACAAGCGCCTCTCGGACAAGAGCATGCGTGGCTGTCACGTAATCCGCGCCAACATAACGCACCGGCCCGCCGGCGTCGTCACGACGACCGACTGCAACATAGGGATAGTCACCGGCAACCAGTTGGGCCAGTTCATCGCGGTCGAACTGACTGCCCAGAATGAGGCACCCGTCTGCAAGTCGAAGCCGACCCGTTTCCCCGAAGATACGCTTGCGCCCGTTATCGTCGCGCGCCGCAGCCGTCATCAGCAGAAGGTCGTAGCCCAATCTCTCCGCTTCCTCCTCTATCCCCATCAGAAAGGGCGTGTAGAAATCCGCCTGCGCAATCGGGAAAGCCGGCTGATAGGTAAAAACACCCAGAATCCGGTTGGCGCCCTTGACCATGCTGCGCGCGATGGGGTCCGCCACATAACCCGTATCCCGAATGGCCTTCAGCACACGCTCCCGCGTTTCAGGCGGGATACGGCCTTCAGCGGATTTCGCCTCGTTGAGCACGAGCGAAACCGTCGCCTGGCTGACCCCCGCGAAGATCGCAATGTCCCGTTGCGTCAAGCGCCTAACCATCGAAACCTCGTTTCCTGCCGACTGCTAATTCGTATTAGCTGCTTATGCGTATAAACAAGGTTTGCGCGAGGATGTCAAGAGTGAGGTACGCCGCGAGGATGTGTTGGTTCCGGCACGGAGAATGGTGCCGCTATAGGCGGCACGCGAAATTGCAAGATGCTTGCTGAATGACTCTCGTGAGAGATGTGAAGAAAATTTTCGCTGCTTTTGGCAAACGCCGTCGGGCCTCGATCTATTGCCAAACTCTATCCCGGATACGCTCAGAAACGAGTGATGCGATCTGGAGATAACAGCTGATTTTGATTGATAATACAAAACCAGGTTGCACTTACCCGTCGCGTTGATGCTAATATTCGCACATGGGATTCGGGGTTTTCATTCATCGGTCAGATTCAATCTACGACGACAGTCCGGCGGAGCAATATCAGTTTCCGAGCCAATATCTCGGACGTGTGCAAGCCTGCGTCGGCGATTGGATCATTTATTACGAGCCGCGCAAGGTTGTAGCGACGCGTGGTTATTTTGCTGTCGCCAAAGTAGCCGAAGTCATTGCCGACCCCAAGGCTTCCGGGATGTATCTGGCTTTGATCGAGCCAGGAAGCTACCTCGACTTTGTCAATCCTGTTGCGTTCGGTGGGCGGGATGGAATTGTCGAGCGCGGGTTGCTGAATGATGAGGGCCGGATTTCCGGCCGTGCGCAGGCGGCCGTGCGCTCGATATCATCGGCAGATTTTAATCGCATCGTCTCTATTGGATTGGCGGAGCTTGAAGTGGAATTGCCGCGGCTTGGTGAGCCGGAGGAAACGGGAGGCCCACTGGCGTTCGAAGACAAGCCTCAGACGCCCTTCGTCTTGGAGGAAGAGCGGGAGCGTGTCACGATGCTCTCTTCGCGCCTTGTTCGAAACCGCCTGTTTCGCCGGCTGGTTTTGCAGGCTTATGACAAGAGATGCGCAATTACAGGCCTGAAGCTTATCAATGGCGGCGGGCGGGCAGAAGTTGACGCTGCGCACATACGTCCTGTCGAGGCAAATGGTCCCGACATCATAAGCAACGGTATCGCCCTTTCAGGCACGGCTCACTGGATGTTCGACCGCGGGCTGATCGGCCTGTCCGATAGCCTCGAAATTATCGTTTCCCGCCAGGCCAATGATCCGGAAAGCATTTTTCATCTGATTAACAAGTCTGGCCGGGCAATCGTGCCAGCTCGGTCATTCGAGAGGCCTCATCCACATTTCTTGCAATGGCATCGGGAGAACTGTTTTAAGGCCTAGGGCTCGGTGCGTGCAATCTGGAGGTTACTGTCCATTGCCCGTTCGGCAGGGCTAGGTCAGATATCGTAGACCTATTTGGTTCAGACCAAAGCGGTCTGCGCTACGTGGTGCCGGACCGGCAATCCATTTCATTGTCTATGTCACCGGAGTGCGCCTGCGAGCCGGATACAATTCATGAAAGCCGGAAAAGTTCCGAGACAGAGAGCGGCCTAAAGGCCGGTTACGGGCAACAATAAATTACAAAATCTTCATTGCAGGTCACTCATTCCGAAGCTTAGATTTTATCGGGGGGAGAAATGAGAGATCAATGTCGAACCTGGGTAGCCTCATATCCCTTTTTGTCTTCGCGATAGGCATTTTCGCCTTCTATCGATGGATGTCGGATGGCATCGGCACGGAAAACAGGAAGTCGGAATCGAGATGGTGAGTTTTTCGGTCCCGACAGATACCGCAGTATCCGAGATAAGAAACCGGGTGACAAAAATCATCGGCGAGCAGCTCGGAATAGCTGATGATAAAATAGTCGATACAGCCGATTTTTCCGAAGATCTGAATGCCGATTCGCTTGAGGTCGTTCAGATCGTCATGGAGATCGAAGAGGAATTTGGCATCGAAATTCCCGATGCTGCCGCAGACAGTTTTTCCACTGTCGGTGATGCCATTCGCTTCATTCAGTTGGCAACGACGTAGTCGATCTGGAAAGGGCGTGTTCGATATGGCGATAATCCATCCCTTCATATACTTTCTTCCCGCCGTTGTCGGCGCCTATGTCCTCTATAAATTTATCCTCTATTTGCTCGGCGCCGATTAGGCGCCGGCCATCGCTTCCGTGCCTTACGGCCCCGGTTTGCCTTGAAGCTCCCCGACGAGAAGCCGTATTCTCCATCCTACCACATGAATTGAAATAAATTTCACATTATAAAATAAAATTCAAACAGCATTGACGGCCGCTCGGTTTCCGGCTATCCCAATTCGCATGCAATAAATTACATCGAATAAAATTTATTGCGGACTAAGTCATTGTCCTTGGGAGGGGAATATGTTGGCTTTTCTGAAATCGACCGCTGCCGCGGGTGTTTTAGCCGTGGCGATTGCCGCTGGTGCCGGTTCGCAGGCCACCGCTGCTGCGGGCAAATTTGCCTGCGAGCCGGGTGAAACCTATGTGATGAACGTGATGGTTTCCAGCCACCCCTATTGGGTCCCGGTCTTCGAGGGGTTCAAGCAGGCTGCAAAGGCGCTCGGCTGCGAGGCCGTTTTCACCGGCACCCCGGAATATGACATCACCAAGCAGATCGCATCTTTCGAGCAGGAACTGGTGAAGAAGCCGAAGGGCATCCTGCTGCACCCGATGCAGGCCGATCCCTTCATCGAACCGATCAACAAGGCGATTGGCTCCGGCGTTTCAGTGACGACTTTTGCGGCGGATTCTCCGAAGTCGAAGCGCACCGCCTATATTACCTCGGACAATGTCGCCGAGGCGAAATTTGCGGCTGACGAAATCGTCAAGAAGCTCGGCGAAAAAGGTGAATATGCCGTTCTGGAAAATCCGGGACAAAGCAATCACGATCTGCGCGTCACGGCCCTCATCGACTATATGGGGCGCACCTATCCGCAGATGAAGCTGGTCGGCCGCCAGGCGACCAATCAGGATTCGAACCTCGCCTATCAGGCCGTCGGCGCATTGTTGCAGGCCAATCCCAATCTGGGTGCCCTGTGGATTCCCGAAGCCGGTTCGGCCGAAGGCGCGACGGCTGCCGTTCTTGAGGCGAAGAAGAAGGTCCTGATCCTGCATGCGGATATCACCCCGGCCACGCTGGAACATATCAAGCAGGGCAATATCTACATGTCCATCAATCCCAATCAGGGTGTGCAGGGCTTCATGGGTTTCATGAACACGTTTCTGGGCGCCCATTCGGATCTGATCGATCCGTTCAACGACTACAAGGTTTCCGGCTTCAACCCGATGCAGGTTCCTTCGATGGACAATGGTTTCGCTGTCATCACCAAGGCGAACGCCGCTTCCTTCGATCTCAACGACTATATGAAGGGGCGCTGACGCGTCGCTCTGGACCCGGCGAGGTTTGCGCCTCGCCGGCCACAAGGGGAAGCAGGTTCGGGAGGGCGTTATGGGTGAGGTCATCCTCAGCATGACGAATATTCACAAGGCGTTTGGCCCTGTGCGGGCGCTGCGCAATGCGGCACTAGAGCTGCGGCGCGGCGAAATCCATGCGCTGGCGGGTGAAAACGGCGCCGGCAAGTCGACGCTGATGCATATCATCGACGGTATTCTGCAGCCGGATGGCGGAGAAATCGTGCTGGATGGCAAACCGGTCAAGATATCCTCGCCCAATGCGGCGAACCGGCTCGGCATCGGTTTCGTGCATCAGGAAATCGCGCTCTGCCCGGAGATTTCGGTCGCCGAGAACATGTTTATGTCGCAGACGGGCCAAAGCCGCTCCTGGTTCATGAACTATCGCGATCTCGAAAAGCGGGCGGCAATTGTGCTGCGGGAAATCGGTGATATCGATCCTACCCGCCGGGCCGGAGACCTGTCGATTTCGCAACAGCAAATCGTCGAAATCGCCAAGGCGCTGACACTCGATTGCCGAATCCTGATCCTCGACGAGCCGACGGCGGCTTTGACCGAGACCGAAGCCCAGACGCTTTTCAGGATCATGCATCGGCTGGCGGAACGAGGCATTGCCATCGTTTATATCTCGCATCGTATGGCCGAGATTTTCGAACATTGCGACCGCATCACGGTCATGCGCGACGGCTGCCATATCAGGACGGAGAATATTGCCGATATTTCCCCGGAGGAGGTCGTCAACAGCATGGTGGGACGGGTTCTCGACAAGCTCTACCCGCCAAAGCTTTCGGAGGATGAAAAATCGGATGACGTCATTCTCTCGGTTCGGGGCCTGAATGAAGGAAAGCGGGTTTTCGATGTCGATTTCGATCTGCGCCGCGGCGAAATCCTGGGGCTTGCCGGGCTGATCGGGGCGGGCCGAAGCGAGATTGCCCGGGCGGTCTGCCGGCTGGAGGGGAAGCCGAGAGGCGAGGTTACGCTGCGCGGCCGGCCGCTGAGGCTCAAGGATTATCGCGACAGCATCCGTGAGGGGCTGGTCTATCTGTCCGAGGATCGCAAGGGGGATGGGCTTTTCCTCAATATGTCCATCGCCTCGAATGTCTCTGCGCTCGATATCGGCAGGGTATCGAACGGCATGGGCTTCATCGAACGGCGCAAGGAAATGAAGCGCGCCGATGAGCTGGGACGCCGGCTGAAATTGCGGGCGAACAGCATCGGCGATGCGGTATCGACCCTGAGCGGCGGCAACCAGCAGAAGGTGGCGCTGGCAAAGATGCTGTCGGTGGAGCCGGAGGTCATCTTTCTGGATGAGCCGACACGCGGGGTGGATGTGGGGGCGAAGGCGGAAATCCATCGCCAGATCAGGGAACTGGCGCGCGAGGGGGTCGGTGTGGTCGTCATCTCTTCGGAACTGCCGGAACTTATCGGCGTCAGCGACCGCGTGCTGGTCGTGCGCGAGGGGCGGATCACGGGTGAGGTCGAGGGCGACGATATGACGGAGGAAAAGATCATGCAGCTCGCATCGATCAATATTGTGCATAGCCCGGAAAGGGCCTGAGGGAGCGGGAAAATGGCAACATCGGAAACACCTTCGGGCATAGCTGAGACGGCGGTTCGCCGCACCGCCTGGTGGGAGCCGGCGCTCAAGGCGCGGGAAACCGGGCTGATCGTCATCATCCTCGCGCTTTTTGCGGTGATGTCTTTCATATCCCCGTATTTCCTGACCGTGGACAATCTGCGGGCCATGGCCATGGTCTTCGCCATCGAAAGCATCGTCGTGGTGGGCATGACGATCCTGCTGATCTCTGGCGGTATCGACCTTTCGGTCGGCTCCGTCACCGCACTTGCGATGGTGGCGGCTGGCTGGCTGTTCCTCAATGGCGTCGACCCATGGGTGGCGGCGGGGCTGGCGATCTGCCTTACGACCTTGATCGGCATGGCCATGGGATTCCTGACGACGGTGATCGGCCTGCATCATTTCATCGTGTCGCTGGGCGTCATGGTGATAGCGCGCGGTGTGTGCCTGCTGGCGACGGGCGGGCGGCCGCTTGGGCTCTATTCCCTGCCGCCGGAATTCAAGTTCATCGGTCAGGGGGCGCTTGGCGGCATTCCGCTGGTGCTGATTATCTTCGCGGCGGTGGTTGTCGTTTTCGATCTGCTGCTGCGACGCACGACCGCCTTCCGCAAAGTGTTCTATACCGGCAGCAATCCGAAGGCCGCGGCCTATTCCGGTATCCGCGTCGGCCGGGTGGTGTTTGCCACCACCACGCTTTGTTCGATGTTGTGCGGTGTTGCAGGCGTTATCTACATGGCCCGCTTCGGTTCTGCCCAGCCCAGCTTCGGCGTCGGCATGGAACTTAACGTGATCGCGGCGGCGGTCATCGGTGGCGCGAGCCTTTCGGGCGGCTCGGGCACCATTCTCGGCGCGATCCTTGGGGCGATCCTTCTTTCGGTGGTTTCCAGTTCGCTTGCCTTGCTCAATGTGTCTGTCTACTGGCAGGACATCATCAGGGGCAGCATATTGCTGACTGCGGTCCTGTTCGACCACTATCTGGTCAGGCGCCGCCGTTGAGCGCCCTTCGCTCGCCCGAGGGTAACTGGAGAAAGACGACCATGCTGGATATCAAGGACGATTTCGATCAACAGAGACAGATGTATTCCGTCCTGGTGCTGCATTTCATCGAGGGTGTGAAGCAGTCGGAAATCGCCGAGCGGCTCAATCTTTCCCATACCAAGGTGAACCGCATGATTGCGGCCGGCCGCAAGGCGGGCATGGTGAAGATCACCATCGCCAGTCCCTATCAGAGGCTGGTGGACCTCGAAAACGAGATCACCCGCCGTTTCGGCCTCAGGCAGTCGGTGGTGACGCCGACGGTCTCCGATAATCCGGAAACCGCCTTGCAGATGGTGGGTCGGGTGGCCGCCAACCACTTGCTGGAGACCATTCGTGACGGCGATGTGATCGCGATTACCGGCGGCAAGGCGGTGAGTGCCGTTGTCGACAATCTGGAGGCGGAGCGTCGTTTCGATGTGCGGGTGGTGCCGCTGACCGGTGGCGTGCAGGGCAAGCACTATACGGATGTCAATCATCTCGCCACGCAACTGGCGGAGAAGCTCGGCGGCAGCGCATCGCTCGTTCATGCACCGTTGTTTGCTGAGGATGAGGAACAGCGCGATCTGCTGATGAATGTCGCATCGATCCGCGAGGTCTTCGATCTGGCCCGGCAGGCGCAGGTGGCGCTGGTCGGCATCGGCTCCGTGGAGGCTCCGGGCTCCGGCTATTACGATCTTCTGCCGGATGCGGCCCGTGGCGGGCAGGCGCTGGTGGATGCGGGCATTGCCGGCGAGTTTCTCGCCCATCTCACCATGGCGGACGGGCAGCTGGCGCGCATCGATCTCAACTCGCGCGTGGTGGCGCTGGACCCCGGGCAGCTTGCCCGGTGCCCGAATATCATCGGTGTGGCGGCAGGCGCCATCAAGGCCGGACCGGTGGCGGCCACGCTTGCCGGCCGCTATCTGACCTCGCTCGTCGTGGACGAGGCGATAGCCGGCTATTTACTGGATCATGAAGGAGGGGAAACCGCGTGACGGACAATGCAATATTGACCCGGACGATCGGCAGAAGCGGCATCGACGCATCCGCCGTGGGGCTTGGCACCTGGGCCATCGGCGGCTGGATGTGGGGCGGCACCGACGAGCGGCAATCCATCGCCGCCATACAGGCCTCCATCGATGCGGGTATTTCCCTGATCGATACGGCACCGGCCTATGGCATGGGGCTTGCGGAAACCATCGTTGGCAAGGCAATTGCCGGCAGGCGCGAGAAGGTGGTGCTGGTCAGCAAATGCGGGCTGGTCTGGCATGTGAATGAGGGTGCCTATTTCTTCCATCAGGATGGCAAGCCTGTTCACCGTTATCTCGGTGCCGCTTCCATCCGGCATGAGGTCGAAGAGAGCCTGAAACGGCTCGGAACCGACTATATCGATCATTACGTGACCCATTGGCAGGACGCCACGACGCCGATTGCCGAAACGGTCGGGGCTTTGGTGCGGCTGAAGGAGGAGGGGAAGATCCGCTCCATCGGGGCAAGCAACGTCTCGCCCGGCGATCTCGAAGCCTATATCGCCACCGGCGCGCTGGATGCCATTCAGGAAGAATATTCCATGGTGAAGCGCGATATCGAGACGACGCTGCTACCGCTTTGCCGAAAGAATGATGTCTCGGTTCTCAGCTATTCGTCGCTGGCGCTCGGTCTCCTCTCGGGCAAGGTCGGGCCTGAACGGGTCTTTGCAGAAGACGACCAGCGCCACGGCAACCCGCGCTTCAGCCAGGCGAACCGTCAGAAAATCGCGCGGTTGATGGGCGTGCTGGAACCGGTGGCGGCTGCCCATGGAGCTTCGGTCGCACAGGTGGTGATTGCCTGGACGATTGCCCAACCGGGCATAACATTCTCGCTGTGCGGCGCGCGCGATCCGGCTCAGGCGGTCGAAAACGCCGCGGCCGCACGTCTTCGCCTCACGGAGAGTGAGCTGGCGCTCATCACCGCCGGTGTCGCGGAGCATCTTGTGGGGCTCGATACCTGATTATGTAGGCTGAGACGGGACTTCAGGCGAACAGCGCATCATTTTCGTCCCGTCTCTCACGTCGCTTTAAACGGTCAACAACATTGGGACGCTGGTCATCCGCCAGCGAACGGTATTTCTATGCCCAGTTTTCGCGAGGACGCTCTGCGCCGCATCCGGCACGATGGTGATTTCGATGCCGTCGTTATCGGCGGCGGCATCAACGGAATTGCCGCCTATCGCGATCTCGCCTTGCAGGGGCTGCGGGTGCTGCTGGTGGAGCGCAACGATTTCTCCTCCGGTTGCAGCGCCGCGCCCTCACGCATGATCCATGGTGGCCTGCGTTATCTCGAAAACGGTGAATTCGGCCTCGTGGCAGAATCTTTGCGGGAGCGGGATGCGCTTCTCAGGCTCGCGCCGCATATGGTTCATCCGCTGCCGACCACGATCCCGATTTTTTCGACTTTCAGCGGCCTGTTCAATGCCGCAGCAACCTTTGCCGGTTCCGGCGGAAAACCCGCAAGCCGGGGCGCTCTCGCCATCAAGGCGGGTCTGATGCTCTATGATTTCGTCACCCGCAAAAACCGTATCCTGCCCCGTCACGCGTTTCGCGGTGCGTCCGGGACTTTGCAGCGTTGGCCGGATTTGACGCCGGAGATCAGATATTCAGCCACCTATTACGATGCGTGGATCAGCCAGCCCGAGCGGCTGGCTCTGGAGCTTCTGATCGACACCCGTGCCGATGCGCCGCAAAGCATTGCGCTCAACTATGCGGAGCTTGTCCGTCTCGGCGACGCGTATCGTCTTCGGCCGGAGGGTCTGGATGAAGCCCTGCCTATCCGCCCAAGGATCGTCGTCAATGCGACCGGCGCATGGATCGACGAGACGATTGGCGCGCTGGCTGCACCCCCGGCGGAGACAGCAAAACCGACCGTCTCCGGAACCAAGGGATCGCATCTGATCATTGCCAACGAGGCGCTTTTGAAGGCCCTGAACGGCCATATGATCTTCTTCGAGAATGACGATAATCGCGTCTGTATCCTCTTTCCCTATCTCGGCCGGGTTCTCGCGGGTTCAACCGATATCAAGGTGGATCGCCCCGAGCGGGTGCGATGTGAGCCCGAGGAACGGGATTATATTCTGGACGCGATCCGGCAGGTCTTTCCGCAGATTGCCATTACCCATTCCGACATCGTTTTCAGTTTCAGCGGCATACGCCCGCTGCCGCGCAGCGATGCCGCCTTTACCGGAAGAATTTCCCGCAGCCATTTCATCCATCGCGTTGCGGGCGATCCGCCGCAGCTATGCATGATCGGCGGCAAGTGGACCACTTTCAGGGCTTTTGGCGAACAGGTGACCGACGAGGTTCTGGCCTTTCTTGGACGCCGGCGGCTGACCGGCACCATGGACCGCCCGATCGGCGGCGGCAGGCATTTTCCCACCGGTGCCAGCACCCTGCCCGCCTTGCTGGCGGAGGAGTTTTCGATTGCCGGAGACCGGGCGGAGCATCTGGCCCTGGCTTACGGCTCCCGTGCCTTCGATCTGATGGGCTTTTGCCGGGATCGTGCGGATGATGTGCGGCTTTCAGAAAAATCGCCGATCACGGCCGCGGAGGTGGTCTGGCTGATCCACTTCGAACATGTCCGACACCTGACCGATCTCGCCCTGCGGCGCACGACGCTCGCCATTACCGGCGTCATCGATGTTGATCTGATCGACGCGATCCTCGCCGTTGCGGCCCGCGAGCTTGGCTGGCCGGCCACCCAGGCGGCGGCGGAACGCCAGCGGCTTATCCATGAGCTGGAGACTTTTTATGGGGTCACGCCGGCAATGCTTCAACACAGATGCAAGGAGAATGCATGATGATGCGGATTTCGAAAAAGGCGCGCATGAACCGGCTGTTCCGCAATGGCGGTTGCCTGGATGTGGCCATCGATCACGGGGTTTGCAACGAGCCGAGCTTCCTTGTCGGGCTGGAGGATATGGCGCAGACCGTGAACAGGCTGGTCGAGGCCGGTCCCGATGCCATACAGATGGCCTATGGGCAGGCGGATCTGCTGCAGCAGAGGCCGGAGCGCGACAAGCCGGCCCTCGTCATGCGTATCGACATGGGCAACCCTTACAATTCCACGCACCACAGAACCATGTGGTCGCAGCTCCAGAACCATCAGGACCCGATCATCGGTGCGCTGGAAATGGACGCCGCCTGCGTCGTCGTGAACCTGTTCATGCTGCCGGATGAGCCGGAGCTGTTTCGTCAATGCGTCGAAAACATCAGCCGCGTGCGGGCAGATTGCCATCGTTTCGGCATGCCGCTGATGATCGAGCCGCTGGTGATGCTGCCGAATGATGTGCGCGGCGGTTATCAGGTGGATGGCGACGCCGAAAAGATCGTCACACTGGTACGCCTTGCCTCGGAAATGGGAGCCGATATCATCAAGGCCGATCCGACCAGCGATCCGCATGATTTTCACAAGGTGATCGAAGCCGCGCGGTGCCCGGTGCTGGTGCGGGGCGGGGGGCGTGAGGACTTGCGTAACGTGCTTACGAAATCGGCGGCTCTGGTGGCCGAAGGTGCGAACGGGATGGTTTACGGGCGCAATATTTACCAGCACGACAATCCCAAGGCCGTCGTTGCGGCGTTGATGGCCATCATCCATCAGGGTGCGGGTGGCGAGGAAGCATGGGATATCTATAATCGTGGCTGACAAAAATTACATATTGGGTCTCGATGTTGGCAACACGGTCATCAAGGCCGTGCTGTTCGACACGGAAGGCCGGCAGGTTGCGCAACATGCCATCGACGGACAGTCGACATTCCCCCAGCCCGGCTATGTCGAGCGCGATCTCGAGGAATTGTGGCGGAACGGCTGCGAGGCGATCCGCCAGCTTCTGGTGAAATCGTCCGTCGACCCCCGCAGCATCCTGGCCGTGGGCTGCGCCGGCCACGGCAATGGCCTCTATCTTCTGGACAAGGACCGGCAGCCCCTGATCGGCATTCAGTCGCTCGACAGTCGCGCTGCCGACGTGGCGGCCGAGCTTGACCGGAAAAGCGGAGCGCAATTGCAGGCCCGTTGCCTGCAACGGCCATGGCCCGCGCAGACACCCAGCCTACTGGCTTGGGTGAAGCGACATGCCCCCGATCTCTATGCCCGGACCGGTACGGTCCTGTTCTGCAAGGATTTCGTCAATTTCCGCCTGACGGGGTGCCTTGCCAATGATATTTCCGATCTCAGCGGCGCGGGGCTGCTTGCCTTGCCGGAAGCGCGGCTCGACCGCGAGCTTCTGTCGCTTTACGATCTTGAGGACGCGTTCGCGTTCTTCCCCCGTCGCGTGGAATCGGCTGACATCGTCGGCCAGGTGAGGGGCGAGGCTGCGGCTATGACGGGGCTGTCCGAAGGCACGCCCGTCATCGGCGGTTTCTTCGATGTGGTCTCCAGCGCCATGGGGTCGGGGGTCATCAATGCCGGGGAAGCTTCCATCATCGCCGGCACCTGGAGCATCAACCAGGTTTTCGCGGACAAGCCGGTCATCAGTCCCGATGTCTTCATGGTCACTACCTTCGGCCGTGACCGCTATGTCAATATCGAATCCAGCGCCACCTCCGCCGCCAACCTCGAATGGTACGTGCACCGTGTTCGCGGCGACCATGGCGACCACGCCTTCGAGCGCTGCAACGAATTGGTCGGCTCCGTCACACCCCGCGCCGACGATCCGTTCTTCCATCCGTTTATTTTCGGCTCGCGGTTGGGTGCGGAATTTCGCGGCGGCTTTTATGGCCTCGCGGGATGGCACGGCGAAGGTCACATGTTGCGGGCCTTGTTCGAAGGCGTGTGTTTCGAACATCGCCGCCATATCGGCGTCCTGCGCGAAGCGGGACTGCCGGTGGAAAGCGCCGTGATGTCCGGCGGTGGTTCCCGCAGCCAGCATTGGCCGCAGATCATGGCGGATGTTCTGGAGATTCCCCTGCGTGTCGCGGAAGCCCGCGAGACGGGCGCGCTCGGCGCGGCCATTGGCGCGGCCGTGGCGATTGGGCTTTATCCTGATTATGAAGAGGCGGTTGCGGCGATGACACGGGTTGCAAATGCTTACCGGCCGGATGCTGCGCAAGTCTCGCATTATGGGCGGCGCTATGGTCTCTATGCAGAATTGACCGCGCAGTTGCGTGGCTTCTGGAGCGCTTTGCGGTTACCGCAATAGTCTCCGGCTTCGGCAGCGCGCAATCACGCGCCCGCATCAAGCAGAGCCCCTGCGCAGACAGAAAGTATCTGTGCAGGGATGAGGATATCGCGCAATAGTTTGTATATACTTCAATATTGCAACTTTATAAAGTATTGATGTTTTGATATGGCGCTTGAAAAATAGAATTGAAAGTAAATTTTAAACATAACTTCTTAAGCTCACTCTCCAGCCCGGTCGCCAACAGTTGCGCACGCACCCGTAACTCTCGCCACCGTCGCAGCATAGTTTTGGGGGATGGGACATGCTTTTTAAATCGACAACGGGTCGGAATATTTTTGCGGTCGTCGCATGCGGCGTCTTTGCGACGATCGCGGCCTCGGCCATGCTGCTTTATCGGTCCATTGAGGATACCAGGGCCAACAATCTCGAGCGTATGCGGCAGATCGCCCATAGCGAAGCCCTGGCGACCGAAAAGAATATCGGCGGCACGATCCATATCGTCAACAGCCTCGCCTCGGTTCTGGAATCGATGAAACAGTCAGGCGATGCCGACCGGGGTAAGGCCGATCAGATCATTCACCACATGCTGGCAAACAACCCCGATGTGCTCGGTCTCTGGACCGGATGGGAGCCAAATGCGTTTGACGGCAAGGACGCGGATTTCGCCAACAGGGAAGGGCATGACGCGACCGGCCGGTACATACCCTATTGGGTGCGCAGCGGGGGCAAAATAAGCAATACCGCTTTGACGGACTATGCCACCGCGGGTCCGGGCGATTATTATCAATTGCCCTTCACCCTGAAGAAAACGGTCGTCGTCGAGCCCTATTCCTATGCAATCGACGGCAAGGAAGTCCTGATTACCTCGATTGCTAAGCCGGTTATGGTCGATGGCAAACCTCAGGGGGTTGCCGGCCTCGACCTGTCGCTCGATGAAACAAGCAAGGCGCTTTCGACGGTGAGGCCCATGGGAACGGGTTTCGTCAGTCTCGTCAGCGGCAGCGGCAAGATCATCAGTCATCCGGATGCGGCGATCATGGGAAAAAGCCTCGCGGACGGCGGCGCGCAGACCGCTGGCTGGGATCAGCTGATTGCAAATCCCGGTGCGGAGCGCGAGATCACCGCGCAGGATGGAACGGCGTCCTTCGCCATCGCCTTGCCCGTCATGCTTACCCAGGACATGAAATGGTACGCAATCATCTCGGTGCCGGAAGAAACGGTGTTTGCACAGCTGCATGCCATGATGCGCGACGCCGCTTTGACCATCGTGACGGCCACCGCGCTGCTGGCCCTGGCGGGATGGTTCATCGCGCGGCGGTTCATCGGGCGCATCGCCAATATCATCGATGAGACCGCCCAGATTGCACAGGGAAATCTTCATCTGACACTGAAGGATATCAGGACAAGGGACGAAATCGGCGATCTTGCCCGCTCTCTCGATGTTCTGCGCGAAAACAATCGGCAGAAGGCCTCGCTGGAACAGGAGGCCGAGACCAACCGCACGCTTGGCGAAGAAGAGCGTGCTGCCCGGGAACGCAGGGCCGTCGATGAGGCGGGCAGCATCCGTTTTGCCGTCGACAGCCTGGCTTATGCGTTGGCGAAGCTCGCTGACGGCGACCTGTCCTGCCGTATCGACAATCCCTTTGTCGAGCAGCTCGACGCGGTGCGTGGCGATTTCAACGGCTCGGCCGGGAAATTGCAGGACGCGCTTCTGCGGGTATCGGAAAACGCCTCCGGCATCGACGCCGGCGCCAATGAAATCAAGTCGGCGTCCGATGATCTGGCGCGGCGAACGGAGCAGCAGGCGGCGGCCGTTGAAGAAACCGCGGCCGCCCTTGAAGAGATTACGACAACGGTAAAAGACGCCGCGAACCGTGCGCATGAGGCGGGCCGGCTGGTTTCCCGCACGCGCATCGGCGCGGAACGGTCTGGTGAAGTCGTGCGTCAGGCCGTGATGGCGATGGAGCGGATCGAGAAATCGTCGAACGAAATTTCCAGCATCATCGGCGTGATCGATGAGATCGCCTTCCAGACGAATTTGCTGGCGCTGAATGCCGGGGTGGAAGCGGCGCGTGCCGGTGAGGCGGGCAAGGGTTTTGCCGTGGTGGCGCAGGAAGTGCGCGAGCTTGCCCAACGCTCCGCCGCCGCGGCGAAAGAAATCAAGTCGCTGATCACCAAGTCGAACCAGCAGGTCGAAGAGGGCGTGCATCTTGTCGGCGATACCGGCAAGGCGCTCGATGTCATCGTTGCCGAAGTGCAGGAGATCAACCAGCACGTTGTCGCGATCGTGGAATCCGCGCAGGAACAGTCATCCGGCCTCCAGCAGATCAACGTCGCCGTCAACCAGATGGATCAGGACACGCAGAAAAATGCCGCGATGGTCGAGGAGATGACCGCCGCTAGCCACACGCTGGCAACGGAGGTCGATGCGCTGAACAGGCTGCTCGGCCAGTTCGAACTCGGTCAGGGAACAGGTGTGCATCGGGGGTCTCTGAAGGCGGCCTGACCGGACGCCCTGAGCGGCCGTGTCCATCGGCTCCGATGGGCACGGCGGGGAAATGGAAGATGGACTTTGTCTGCAAATTGAGCATCTTATTTCCTGCAAGCAAGTAATGGGATGATCAACAGCAGATGGATATCAGGCGCCTGAAATCGTTTATCACGATTGTCGACATGGGTAGCATAACAAGAGCGGCCGATGTGCTGCATATTGCCCAGCCGGCGCTCAGCCAGCAGCTGGCAAGCATCGAGGAGCATTTCCGCCAGAAACTGCTGACCCGAAGCCAGCAGGGCGTTGTCATGACCGATGCCGGCAAGGTCGTCTACAGGCATGCGCAGGTCATTTTGCGGCAGATGGAGCAGGCGCAGGCGGAGGCTCTGGAAGCAGGCGCTGTGCTTTCCGGCAAGGTATCCGTGGGCCTTGCGCCCTTCAGCAGCGCCGCCACGCTTTCGCTGCGTCTGATGGAGGAAACCAAGCGGCTTCATCCCGGCATTCTGCTGCACATCACGGAAAGCGTCAGCCAGCCCTATAGCCAGATGATCATGAACGGCCGTCTGGAAATGGGTTTGATCCACGGCGTCGGGCCAATCCGGGGTGTCAAGTTCACGCCGCTGTTGCGTGAGGAATTCGTTCTGGTCGTGCACCGCAGCTTCGGCGTGGAACCGGGCGATGCGCCGATCACGGTCGCCGATCTGGCGTTTTTACCCTTTCTTCTGCCGCCGACCTATAATTTCGTGCGCCGCGCCATCAATCTTGCGTTCACCCGCAGCCGCAAGGATCTGATCGTGATGGCGGAGCTGGAATCGGTAAGGACCATAGCGCGCGGCGTGGATGCCGGGCTTGGCGCGACCATAACGCCCAAGGCCATCGCCGACCGCATCGTGGCGGAATCCAATGAGGAAATCGTTGTCAGGCAGATCGCCAGCCCGATGATCGAGGAAACGCTGTCCTTCTGCGTATCGGACAATACGCCGCTCTCCGAGCCTGCGCTTGCCGTGAAGGAGATATTGCTGCAACTGGCGGAGACCCTGAAATAAAAGGGTCAGGCCGGTTTTAAGGCCACGCGCAGCATCGTTTGTCGGTGCCGCGCGTGGAAAAGATCAAAGCATTGCTTCCTTGCGGCAGTTCACCAGCAATTCGGCTACCGAAAGGTTGTTCGGCAGGCGAAGCAGGGTTTCCACCATTTCGGCGAGATCGTCCGGCTGGGTCATATCCTCGCGGCTGACTTCCGTTTCGCCAACGGTCATATCGGTTGCGATATAGCCGGGGCAAAGGGCGGTGGCGCGCACGCCGCTGTCCCACAATTCCTGCCGGATACCATGGGTGAGGGCAACGACGGCGAATTTCGTCATCGCATAACCCACATTCGACCCTACGCGGCGTCCTGCCAGCGAAGCGACATTGATGACCCTGCCCTGTCCGGTTTTTACGAGATGGGGAATGGCGGCGCGGGTTACCCTCAGCGGACCCTTGACGTTGATGCGCCACATCTGGTCGAGGCTTTCTTCACCCGCATCCATGACCCGGACTTTGGGGTTGATGCCGGCGCAATTCACCAGCCCGTCGATCCGGCCATATCTGGCGGCAACGGCCTCAACCCAGGCCTCCGCCGAGCCAGCCTCTTCCGCATCGTAGCGATCGGCCGAAAGCCGGTCCTTCACCGCCACGGCGGCCGGATTTCTCGCTCCCGCCGCGACGGTGAAACCGGCTTCGTGAAGCCTTTTGGCGACCGCAAGGCCAAGGCCCCGCGATGCGCCGGAAACCATGATGACACGGCCCCTTCCTCCCAACATGCTGTTCTCCCTATTTCATTCCATTGCAGAATTCGGCGATGCGGGCGCAGCCTTCGGCAAGGTTCTCCATGCTGGTGGCATAGGAAAGCCGGAAGAAGGGGCTCAGGCCATAGGCCGCGCCCTGCACTGTCGCAACGTGATGTTCGGCGAGAAGCGCCATGACGAAATCGGTATCGTTCTCGATCTTCGTGCCGCCCTTCGTCGTCTTGCCGATCAGCGCGGCAATATTCGGGAAGATATAGAAGGCACCTTCCGGCTTGTGGCAGCGAAGCCCCTCGATTTCCGAAAGCTTGCCGAGCACGAAATCGCGGCGCGTCTTGTAGATATCGGCGCGCTCTTTCAGCAGATCCTGCGGGCCGTCGAGAACCGCGACGGCGGCAGCCTGCACGATGGTGGCGACACCGCCGCTGTTCTGGGTATTGACGTTGCTGATCGCCTTGATGAGATCTTTCGGGCCGCCGCAGAAGCCGAGACGCCAGCCGGTCATGGCATAGGCTTTCGATGCGCCATTGACGGTCAGGACACGATCGTAGAGGCGCGGCTCGACTTCGGCGATGGTGCAGAATTCGAAGTCGTCATAGATCAGGTGCTCATACATGTCGTCGGTCATGATCCAGACATGCGGATGCCGCAGCATGACCTCGGCGATTTCCTTCATTTCCGCGCGGGAGCAGGCGGCGCCCGTGGGGTTGTTGGGGAAGTTGAAAAGCAGCCACTTGGTCTTCGGGGTGATGGCGGCTTCGAGATCTTCGGCGCGCAGGCGGAAACCGTTATTCTCCGGGCAAACCACCGGCACAGGCACGGCGCCCGCGAACTTCACGATATCGGCATAGCTGATCCACGACGGCGCGGGAATGACGACCTCATCGCCCGGGTCGCAGGTGGCCATGATGGCGTTGAAGATGATCTGCTTGCCGCCGCCCGCCACCAGGATCTGGCTCGGATCGTAGTCGAGATTATTGTCGCGCTTGAACTTCCGCTGGATCGCGGCCCGTAGCGCCGGCGTTCCGTCGGCGGGCGGATATTTCGTATCGCCGGCAAGGGCCGCCGCATGCGCTGCCTCTACCGCGTGGGCAGGCGTCGGGAAATCCGGCTCGCCGGACGACAGGCTGATGACCTTGATGCCCTGAGCGGCGAGATCGCGCGCTTTCTGGGTCATGGCGAGCGAAGCTGACACGGTGACGTTGTTAAGGCGTTGGGCGATGGTGGGCATGGATTATTTCCGATTGTAACGGTGAAGGCAGGCATCGTCGCGATGCCAGTGCATGACAAGGAGGTTACGGGAATTTTCCGCCGTTTCCCCAATACGACTTCGATGTGAGGTCATACGGGATTTTGATGCATCGCCGCCAAAATGGGGTGGGCAGTCCATATGCGTATGCGATGACCTCAGAGGAATAAAATATTATGCAGCCCGTCGGCTTAGCCCCTAAGCTTGGCGTAACAACAAGGGAACGACGCGTCGGGCAATGTTACCCAAAGAGGTAACCGGCGCGAAAATGCAGAAATATGCGACAGGCGCCGACAAAAGACCGGATGCCTCGACAGGGAGCACACCCAGCAAATTCTAGTCATAGGGCCTGAACGATCTCGTCCGGCTCAAAGCGATGCCTCGTGCCGTATTCAACGCGACGGGAGTATAGATGTCGGATATTGCGATCATGGAACCACATGCCCCGCCACGCCGTGGAGTTTCCGGCTGGAAAGCCCTCGAGCGTCGGCTGTTTTCGCCCGGCATCCTCATCCTGCCGCTGCTGATCTTTCTGCTGATCTTTTTCTTCTGGCCGGCGGTTCGGCTGATGAGCTTCAGCGTCATGACCCAGAATTCGCAGGGTCTGATCGGCTCCCCCTTCACGCTTGCCCATTATGTCAGGTTTTTCGAGGTCGATCTTTACCAGAAGGTGCTCTGGGCGACGATCCGCATCAGCCTGATCACCTCGGTTCTTGCGGCGATACTGGCCTATCCGGTCGCGACCGTTCTCGTGCGCGGCAATATCGTCACGACCCGTATCATTACACTGATCGTGATTGCGCCGCTGGCCGTCAGCGTCGTGGTGCGCGCCTATGGCTGGCAGCTCATTCTCGGCAACGGTCCGACCGGCCTCTTGAACTACGTGCTGATGAATCTGGGCATCATAGACAGTCCGATGGCGCTGCTGTTTTCGGATGCCGCCGTTATTATCGGCTCCCTGCACATTTTCTTCCCGATGATGGTGCTGCCGCTGTCCTCGGCTCTCGGAAAGATCGATCCGAATCTGCAGCAGGCCGCCAGAACTTTGGGCGCACCGACATGGAAAGTGTTCCTGCGGATCACCTTCCCGCTCAGCCTTCCCGGTCTGGTCGCGGGTTTCACGCTGGTCTTCTCTCTGGCCTCGGCATCCTACGTCATTCCCGCTTTGATCGGCGGTCCCGGCTCGCAGATGCTCGGCAACATGGTCGAACAGCAGGTTCTCGCGGTCTATGACTGGCCGTTCGGCGCCACCATCGCCACCATCCTCGTTTTCATCGTCATTCTGATCAACGCCGTCTCGATGCGGCTGCTCGGCGGGCGTCGTATCAAGGCAAGCGCGTCATGAACAACAAGCTGACCGGCACTTCCGCCATCGTCCTTTACGCGATCACCGCCGCCATGATGGTCTTCATCCTGGCCCCCATCGTTCTCGTCGTCGCCATCTCGTTTTCCGACAGCTATTTCGTCACCTTCCCGCCGCAGGGTTTCACCTTCCGCTGGTATGCGGCGGTGATGCAGAATGAGGAATTTACCGCTGGCCTCACCTTCAGTGCGGCGCTGGCGGTGGCGACCACCATCCTTTCACTGGCGCTCGGCGTTCCGGCAGCCTTCGCACTCTCCCGTGGAAAATTCATCGGCCGTTCGCTGATGAAAGGGCTGCTGCTTTCGCCGTTGATCTTTCCCGTGCTGGTGACCGGCCTGGCATTGCTGCAGCTTTTCTCCGGCTATGGCTGGATGGATACCAAGCTGAAGCTTCTCATCGCCCACACCGTCGTAACGTCGCCCTATGTGATCCGCACGGTGCTGACCAGCCTTCAGCTCGTCAATGTCAGCCTCGAGGAGGCGGCGCGCACGCTTGGCGCCACCCGCTGGAAAACCTTCACGCGGGTGATCTTTCCGCAGATCGCGCCCGGCGTCGCCTCCGGTTCGATCTTCTGCTTCATGGTTTCTTTCGACAATTATCCCGTTTCGATGTGGCTGGCGGATTCCGCGAACCTGCCCGTGCCCATCGTTCTCTATCGCCAGATCGGCACGGTCTTCGATCCTTCGGTCGCGACCATGTCCACCATCATCATCCTTCTGGCGGTGACCGTCGTGCTCGTCCTCGACAGGCTGGTGGGTCTGCGCCGGGCAATGGCTATGTAAATCAACAACAAGAGGGGTACCGGAAATGACAGACAAGACCATCATCATGAAACGGCGCAGTTTCCTGACAGTCACCGCAGGCGCGCTCGCCACACCCTATTTCTACACCGCGGCTTCCGCACAGGACCGCACCATGTATGTCGGCGTCTATAATTCGGCGCAGGGCGGGTTGATCAAGAAGGAAGTGATCCCGGCTTTCGAAAAGGAATATAAGTGCCGGGTGCTGACGACCGAAGGCGCGACGCTCGCCAATATCGCCACGCTGCGCGCCACCCGCGAAAATCCGCAATATAGCGTGATGTCGATGGACGATGTCGGCGTTCCGCAGGCCAAGGAGGAAGGCCTGATCGAGCAATTGCCGGCGGACGAAATCCCCAACCTCAAGAACGTCTATTCGCGCTATCTTTTCGAAGACAATTTCGGCGTCGGTTTTGCAATCTCGATTGCCGGCCTGTTCTATAATCCGACGACGGGCAAGCCGTTCGAAAGCTACGAACAGATGTTCGACAAGAAATATGCCCGCCGCATGCTTCTCAACACGCCGAAGAACACCCAGAGCGTTCTGATGCTGATGGTGGCGGCCGCCCTTGCGACCGGCAAGCCGCTGAAAGAGGCGCAATATGATACGGATGCCGGCTGGGCGAAACTCGCCGAGCTGAAGCCGAACGTGCTCTCGATCTATGACGCGGAAGCGCAGACGATGATGGTGGCACAGGGCCAGGCGGATTTCGGCGGCATCGAATATTCCAAGGCGGTTTATCCGCACACCAGGAAGGGCGTGCCGCTGGACATGACCTTCCCGAAGGAAGGCGCATTCACCGGCATCAATTCCATTGCGCTGGTAAAGGGCGGACCGCACCGCGATCTCGCGCTTGCCTATATCAACCGCATTCTCGATCCGGGCGTGCAGAAGATGCTTTCGGAAGCGACGCTGAGCGCCCCTTCCGTCAAGGGCATCGAGTTCGGCGCAGATACGGCGAAGTTCCTCGCTTATCCGGAAGCGAAGATGGAATCGCTCAACCTCTTCACGCCGGACTGGAAATACATCATTCCGCGCCGCGCCCAATGGCTCGAAAAATACAACCAGACCTTTAACGGCTGAGGAACGCTGATGAAATCCGTAGAAGTCCGCCTGGAAAGACTGACCAAGCATTACAGCGGTCAGGTCGTTGCCGTCGATGATGTTTCGCTTACCGTCAAGGCAGGGGAAATCCTGGCGCTTCTCGGCCCGAGCGGCTGCGGGAAAACGACTTGCCTGCGCATGATTGCGGGGCTTGTCGATCCTACCTCGGGTGAAATCGTGGTCGGCGGCAAGCCGACCACGCGCACCCCGGTTCACCGCCGCAATGTTGGCATGCTTTTCCAGAACTACGCCCTGTTTCCCCACATGACCGTTGCCGAAAATGTCGCCTTCGGTCTGGAGATGCGGGGCATCTCGAAGGCCGACCGGGAAGGGCGCGTTAAACAGGCGCTCGATCTCGTTCAGTTGCACGCCTTCGGCGACCGACTGCCGGTGCAGCTTTCCGGCGGTCAGCAGCAGCGTGTGGCGCTGGCGCGCGCGCTGGTGATCGAGCCTTCGATGCTTCTTCTCGACGAGCCACTCGGCGCACTCGACAAGGGCCTGAGGGAAAGCATGCAGGTCGAGATTCGCAGCCTGCAGCAGCGGCTTGGCCTCACCACCATCATGGTGACCCACGATCAGGACGAGGCCCTGACCATGGCTGACCAGATTGCCGTGATGCGGGATGGCAATCTCGAACAGATCGCACCGGCAGGTGAAATCTACCAGAAGCCGCTGACGCGCTTTGTCGCCGGTTTCATCGGCGCCTCGAACTTCTTCGAGGCGAGTGTGGTGGAACGCAACGGCCGCGCCGCACGGCTTGTGACCGGTGCCGGCGTGCGGCTCGATGTGGATGACATCGGCGCGGTTCAGGGCGACAAGGTCGTCGTCACGGTTCGTCCCGAGGCGATTTCCGTGTCACCGCTTGCGGCCGATGCGGGTGAAAACGCCAGCAATTCCACGATGGCAAGGGTGGAGCAGGTCGTTTATCGCGGCTTCATGCTGCACTACTACCTGCGGCTAGACAATGGCGAGCCGATGATCGCGTACCGGCAGACCCAGACGGAAGGTTTCACCAATGCCGTCAGCGCCGCTGGCGACCGGGTGAGATTGAGCTGGACGAGCGACAGCAATCACGTGATCCAGCTGAATTGATGATTTCGCGGCCGGGTCGCTCAGGCGGCCCGGCTGGCGACGGATCGAAATCCGGGCCGTATTCCATAGCCGACAAAATTACGGCACCGCGCTCCTGACATGGAATGCGGTGCCCTGCTTTTGTGCTTCAGGATATGAGGCGTATGCCGCTTCAGTCTACTACTTCGCGAGCCGGCACGACGCTGCCGCCGCAGGCTTCCACTTCGCTGCGCACCGTGCGCGCAAGCTCCAGCGAGCCGGGCGTATCGCTGTGGACGAGGATCGATCTGGCGCGAACGGGGATGGTCTCGCCCTCGATGGTCGTGACCGTGCCTTTTTCCAGAAACTGGCGCACGCGTGCGCGTACTTTTTCTTCTTCCTTGATGACGGAATTGGGCAGCTTGCGTGGCACGAGTTGGCCCTTCACATCATAAGCGCGGTCGGCGAGAAAGAGGTTGAGCACTTTCAGCCCGCAATCCAGAGCCGCCTTTTCGATCAGCATGTCCGGCATCGAAAAGACGATGAGATCGGGATCGACCGCCCTGATCTTTTTCATGATCCGCTCCGCAAGCGCCGCATCGCGGTTGATCATGTTACCCATGGCCGCATGGAAGCTGATATGGGAGAGCGCAACCTCCTGCGCCCTGGCAATCGCCGAAAGCGCGCCGAGCTGGTAAAGAACCTGCTGTTCCATTTCTTCCGCATCGACGGGAATTTCGCGGCGGCCGAAGCCGAGGCGGTCGGCAAGGCCCGGATGGGCGCCGACACCGACGCCGTTTCGTTTGGCGAGACGCACCATGCGCGCCATCATTTCCGGATCGCCGGCATGGAAGCCGCAGGCGATATTCGCCGAAGAGACGACTTCCATAAGCTTCTCGTCGTCGCAGACCTTATAGACGCCGAAACCTTCGCCCATATCGGAATTAACATCGATCTTCATGGTTCCCTCTCCATGTTTTTCAGGATTATCGTTTCGCGAGCGTGCCGAGTGCGGCGGTGACCAGCGGCAGGGTCTTACGGATATCGGCGAAATAGGCGTCGATCGCCTGTTCGACCTCCAGCGCCTCGCGCACCGTTGCCTGCACGAAGCGGATGCGGCTGCCGATGCGCGCCTGTCCGAGCCGCCACAGATCGCTGTCGATAATGCCCGCCATCTTGGGATAACCGCCGGCCGTGTTGGCGTCGCTCATCTGGATGATCGGCTCGCCGCCCGGCGGCACCTGAACCACACCCGGAATGACGCCATAGGAGCGCAACTCGACGGGAGCCGAAAGCATAAGTGGCGTGCCGGCAAGCCGGTAGCCGGTGCGGTCGCTCTGCGAGGTGATTTTCCAGGCTTCGGACCAGAAACGTTCCGCACCTTCGCCGAAAAGATCATGTTCGGCGGCGGGAATGGCTCTCAGCAGCAATTCGCCCTTGTCAGATACCGGAAACATGTCCGGCATCGCCTCCGCAAGCGGCATGACACCGAGGCCGCTTGCCGGCAGCACCAGTGGTTCGGATGGCAGAACGGACAGCCTGTCGCCGGTGGTGAGATGGCGTCCCTCATGGCCGCCGAAGGAGCCGCGAAGCGAGGTGCTTCGTGATCCCATGACCACGGGAACGTCTATGCCGCCCTGAAGGCAGAGATAGGCGCGCGCATTTTTCATGGGCGTCGAAAGCTCAAGGGTTTGCCCCTTCTCGGCTCTAACGCACCAGTAGGGCGGCAGATCGGCACCATTGAGCCGGGCGGCGCAATCCGCACCGGTTACGGCGAAGGTCAGTGCCTCTTCGAATTCGATGCGGAACGGAAAGGTCTGGATTTCAATGGCAGCAGCATCCTCGCCGTTGCCGACAAGAATATTGCCGACCCTGAGCGCGATGGGGTCCATCGCGCCCGTGGCGGTGATGCCGATATTGCGGTAACCCGCGCGGCCGAGATCCTGCACGGTATTCAGCGGTCCGCAGGCAAGAATATGGATCATAGTTCGATCCTTTCGGGAAGGAAACGAACGCGGTCACCGGGCGCCAGCACCGCCGGCTGTTCGGCGGTGGCGTCGAACATGGTGATTTCGGTGAAGCCCAGCGAGTTCCAGCCATTCGGCCCGGTCAGAACCGAGATGCCGGATTGCATGCCGCCGATCGTCACCATGCCCTTCAACATGCGAAGCGACGGGACTTTCTTTCGTGGCATGAAAATGCGTGGGTCGAGGCCGCCGAGATAACCGAAGCCCGGCGCGCTGCCGACGGCGAAAACCGTATAGGTCCGCTCGAAATGCAGGCGCACGACTTCCTTGTCCGGCAGGCCGGAATAATCGCAGATCGCCGCAAGGTCGATGGCGTGTTCGCCGCCATAGGTGGTCGGCACTTCGATGGTCTTGCCCAGAAGATCGAGTTCCGCCGTCCTTTGCCAGATGTCGAGAAGCTCGTCCTGCAAACGCCCGGCATCTTCAGGCGTGCCGCGCAGCACGATCAGCAGGTTGGTCATGCCGGGTATGAGTTCCAGCACCTCGGGGCGATCCTTCAGCGCGCGCGTCAGCGCCCAGATGCGCCTCTGGGCGGGTAGGTCCAGCTCGCCGGGCGCTTCGATCAGAAACGTCTTGTTGCCGATCATCGAGATTTTCGGCAGACCCAGATGGGCGGGGGTGAGGTGGGGCGTTTTCAGCGGAAGGTTGCTCATCGACGTCACCATCATGTTTCGGTCTTGAGAAGGGTGGAGCCATAGCCGACAAGCGTGCTGGTTTCCGCCGCGATTTCGCTGACGGTGCCGTCTTTTTCGGCGATGACCGGAACGATCACGGGGCCTGCCGCCACGAATGCGACGATCTCACCTTTCGCGACGGATTGTCCTTTCCGAACCGCCCGGTCGGGGCGCTGCGGATGGGCGGGCGTGAAGATGCCGGCCATCGGTGCACGGGCAAGAATATCGCTCGCTTTTACCGGCACTTTGGCCGCTTCAATGGGCCGCTGTGCGGCAGGGGTCTGACCGCCTGCCATGGCGACGATCTTCAATGACCCATCCGGCGTCTCTATTTCAATGGCGGAGACGTTGTTGCGCTCGAGGTGAGCGGCAAGATCGGCAATCGTGCCGGGCTCGCTGTAGCGGGATATGGAAACAGGCTGTCGCTTCACTTTGCACTCCGCGCTGCAAGCCAATGCTCGAGGTAATGAATATCCGTGCCGCCTTCGGAAAAGGCCGGGTCCTGCAATATTTCCCGATGCAGCGGCAGGTTGGTGGAAACGCCTTCGATGCGCATTTCGCCAAGCGCGCGCCGCATGCGCAGGATCGCCTGTTCGCGGGTCGGCGCATGGACGATGAGCTTGGCGATCAGGGAATCGTAATGGGCCGAAACCCGATAACCCGCCGTCACATGGGTATCGACGCGAACGCCGGGGCCGCCCGGCAGGTGAAGCGCCGTGATCAGGCCGGGGCAGGGGATGAAGTTGTAAGGGTCTTCGGCATTGATGCGGCATTCGATCGAATGGCCCTCGCAGACGATATCGTCCTGCGAAATCTCGAGCGGATAGCCGAGAGCGACGAGAAGCTGCTGGCGCACCAGATCCACGCCCGAGGTCATCTCCGTGACCGGATGTTCGACCTGCAGGCGGGTATTCATCTCGATAAAATAGAATTCGCCATTCTCGTAAAGAAACTCGAAGGTGCCGACCCCGCGATAACCGATCTGGCGGCAGGCTTCGACGCAGCGATTGCCGACGAAAGCCGCAACATCGGGCGGGATGCCGATGGCTGGGCCTTCTTCGACGACCTTCTGGTGTCGGCGCTGCATGGAACAATCGCGCAGGCCCACCCAGACCCCGCCGCCCTGACCATCGCAGAGAACCTGAATTTCGACATGGCGCGGATGTTCGAGGAATTTTTCGATATAGAGTTCCGGCGTCCCGAAGGCCCGGCTCGCCTCCTCCCGCGTGACGAGAACGGCATCTTGAAGGGCGGAGGCATCGTACACGACACGCATGCCGCGCCCGCCGCCGCCGCCGGCCGCCTTGACGATGACGGGATAGCCGATTTCGGCGGCGATTTTCGAAACCTCCGCCATATCATCCGGCAGGGCGGAATCAGGGCCGGGCACGCAGGGCACGCCGGCCTCCATCATTGCCCGCTTCGCCGCGATCTTGTCGCCCATGGTGCGGATGGCGTCGGCGCGCGGGCCGATGAAGACCGCCCCCGCCGCCTCCACGGCTTCTGAAAAAGACGCTCTTTCGGACAGAAAACCATAACCGGGGTGAACCGCGCCAGCGCCGGTCAGCTCCATCGCGAGCAGTATGGCCGGCACGTTGAGATAGCTCTGAGCGGGAGAGGCCGGGCCGATACAGATGGCGGTATCGGCCGCCTTCAGATAGTCGGCATCCTTGTCGGCTTCCGAATAGATCATGACGGTCTTCAGACCGAGTTCACGGCAGGCGCGCTGCACCCGCAAGGCGATCTCGCCGCGATTGGCGATCAGGACACTGTCGAATGCTCTTGGCTCAGCCACCTTTGGGAGTGTCGCATCCATCATTCGAACTCCAGCACCGGCTGTCCAAGTTCGACGTCTTCGCCGTCATTGGCGATAAATCTGGCGATCCGGCCGCTTCGTTCGGCCCTCACGGTGTTGAATACTTTCATCGCCTCGATGATGAAGAGTTCCTGTCCTTCCTTCACCTCATCGCCGGCTTCAGCGAAAGGCGCCGCACCCGGGCTCGGGGCGCGATGAAAAAGGCCGAATGAGGGTGCTGCGACGATGCCGGATGACGCCGGTACGGCTGCGGCGGATGCAGGAGCCTTCTCTTCGGCGCGGGGTGTCTCGGATGCCGTTTCCGCCACCGGAACGGGCCGTGGCTGCGATGGTGGCGCGTACGGTGAAACGGTATTGTTTTCGCGGATGATCCGGACCGTGGTTCCCTCCTGGCTCACGGTCAATTCGGATACTCGCGAAGAGCCGACGAACTCGATCAGTTTCTTGATCTTTTCCAGATCCATATTGGTTTCCAACGTCTTTTTTGTCCCCACGGCGGCAGGCGAGCGGAGCGGAATCCGCACCCTGTCCATCAGCAATAGCTACCATGGGGGCGGGATTGATGGGGTCAGACGAAGTTCCTATGGACATTGCTTTGCGGTTTGATATCCCGCCGCCGCGTGGTGAAACGGTTCAAAGACGTCCGAAGGAACGAACCATGGATTCCCGCAAAGGCATTCTCCTCAAAATCTCCGCAGCGCTCGCTCTGGTGCTGATGGGCGCCTGCATCAGCAGCCTCAGGGGCGAGATACCCATCGGGCAGGTGGTCTTCTTCAGATCGGCGGTGGCCATGCTGCCGCTCTGTCTGTGGATGGCGGCGCAGGGCGGTTTTCGAAGGCAGGTGGCAACCAGCCATATTGGTGGCCATCTGGTGCGGAGTTTTTCCGGCACCGGCGGCATGGTCTTCAGCTATCTGGCGCTGGCCTATATTCCGCTGGCCGACGCGACGGCTATCAGTTATGCGACACCGCTCTTCACCGTCATTCTGGCGGTGCTGCTTCTCAAGGAAGTCGTCAGGATTTACCGCTGGACGGCGGTGGTCGTCGGGCTCTGCGGCATCGTGCTGATCCTGTCGCCGCATTTTTCCTTCGATGTTTCGGATGTCGCTTCCGGTTCCGGCGTCGCCATGCTCGGCGGCATGTTCGGTCTGGCGGCGGCTTTTTTCTCCGCCATATCGATGATCCAGATTCGGCATCTGACACAGACGGAAAATACCGGCGCAATCATCTTCTATTTCACCCTGCTCACAACCGTCATTGGTTTCGCGAGCATCGGCATGGGCTGGAAAATGCCGACCGCGTGGCAATGGACCCTGCTGATCGGCACCGGTCTCATTGGCGGAACCGCGCAGATACTGGTGACGCTCAGCCTGCGTTATGCCGAGGCCTCGCTGCTGGCGCCGTTCGATTACACAACAATGATCTGGGCGCTGTTGATCGGTTATGCCTTCATGGATCAGGTTCCGGCTCTGACGACCATTCTGGGGGCTTCTATCGTCGTTGCCGCCGGTTTGTTCACGCTGTGGCGGGAAAGGCGGCTGCACAAAAAGCGTGTTACGGAACAGCTGACGCTGTCGGCTCCCTGACGGCCTGTTTCGCCAGCCGGTTTTCGCGCCACATGGCGAAAAGCCCGGCGGCGATGACCGTCAAGGCGCCAATGATGGTCGCACCCGTCGGCACTTCGGCCATGAAGAGATAACCGAGGGCGATTGCCCATATCATTGTCGTATAGTCGAACGGCGCCAGCAGCGAGGCCTGGGCGTGGCGCAGGCTGAGCGTCATGGCGATCTGGCCGATGCCGCCGGCAAGGCCGCCGCCGGCGAGCAGCAGGAACTGGTGAAAATCCGGCATCTTCCATCCAAATCCGAGCGTAGCGAGACCGGCCACCACACCCGTCAGCGTATAGATGAGCACGATGCGCGACGGCTTTTCGATGCTGTTCAGATGGCGGACGGCGATGGAGGAAAAGGCCGCGCAAAGCGCACCGGTCAGCGCCAGTGCGGTTCCGATCATCGCGACGCTGTCGATTTGAGCGGGGCCTGAGGCGGCATCGAAGATCAGTTTCGGCGAGAGCGTGATGAAGACGCCGATGAAACCGGTCAGCACGGCGGACCAGCGATATATCCGCACTTTTTCGCCAAGCAGCAGCGCCGCCAGCATGATGGTGAAAAGCGGTGTCGTGTAGCTCAGCACCGTCACATTCACCAACGGCAGATAGGCGAGCGCCAGAAAGCCGAAGAACATGCCGCCAAGCCCGGCCGAGCTGCCCGCGAGCAGGCTGCCGATGTTCTTTTTGGCCGGCACGGTTATCCGCTCCGAGGAGGCGATGAACCAGAGACAGAGGGGAATGAGGGCAAAAAATCCCCGGCAGAAGACGACTTCGCCGACGGGGATCGCCCCGTCCAGGCCCTTCACGCAGGCGGACATGACTGTGAATGCCAGCATGGCCGTCAGCTTGAGCAAAATTCCGGTCTTAGGATTCATCCCGCTCCCCATCGCAGCCCAAACCGTGTCATGGGGAAGAAGCGGAGAAAAGCCTTAGCCGGCTGTCATAAGAATCTTGTCTTACCCCATCACTTCCCTGAAGGCCGGCAGGACCGCCGGGCGGCGCTTTTCCCCTAGGCCCGCGCGGTGATTTGGTGTCATGATCGCATCTCGAACCGGCGGGAGGTTTAAGCGGGCATGTTGGATTTGCGCAGGCTGCGATATCTGGTCGCGATTGCCGATTGCGGCTCCATGTCGGCGGCGGCGCGACAATTGGGGATAGCCCAGCCGGCGCTCAGCCATCACATTACGGAACTGGAACGGCTGGTGGGTTTTCCCGTGCTGCACCGGCTGGCGCGGGGCGTGAAGGCGACGGAAAAGGGTGAAGTCCTGCTTTCCCATGCGCGGGAGATTACCGAGAAGGTGCGGCAGGCGGAGGCGGAAATCCGGGCCATGGCCTATCTGGATGAGCGGGTGATCCGGCTGAGCCTCATTCCCTCCTGGGCGACCGCCTTTGCGCCGAGCATTATCAGCGAGGTTGCCGCTTCGATGCCCAAAGTGTCGCTGCGGCTGATAGAGGCACGCAATGACGAATCCCTGCGGCTCATTCGTCTCGGCAAGGTGGATATGGCCGTTGCGCTGGTCGGTGCGGAGGACAAGGCCGACGATCTTATCATCAAGGAGAGCCTGTTTGCCGTTTCTTCAAGGCCTATCGGCCGGTCGATGCCGCTTGAGGCTGCGGCAGGGCTCAACCTGATCCTGCCGCCGAAGGACAATCCGCTGCGCATATCGATCGACGAGGCCGCTGCCCGTGCCGGAATAACACTGAACGTGACCATGGAGATTGACGGGCAGGATACGATCAAACGCGCCGTCAGCGCCGGCATCGGTGCGACGATCCTGTCATGGAATTCGGTGCAGCAGGAGCAGGAAGCCGGCCAGCTTCAAGCCGCGCATATTACCGAGCCCGTCATTTATCGCTCCATACATCTGCTGAAGGGCAGGGAGGTGGATGAGCGAACGTTCAGGCTGTTCCGCGACCTTTTGCGGGCCGTCGCGAGACGCGAGCCGGCATCCAACCCATAAACGATCTGTATGGGTAAATTGAAAACTCGGTATTTGTATTGTTGATGGCTTCTTCCTAGCCTCCCCGGTGAAAGCGTATCGGGGAGGAAAAGATATGCGTTTGAAGACATCTCTGTTTGGCATGCTGGCGGCGGCGGGAATGCTGGCTGCGGGAGGGGCGGCGGCGGAATATCCGGAGCGGCCGGTGACGCTCGTCATCGGTTATCCGGCCGGCGGCGGCACCGATATCCAGTCGCGGGCGCTGGTGCCCTATCTTGAAAAATATCTCGGCACGTCGGTCGTGGTGGAAAACCGCGAAGGGGCGGGCGGTCTGATCGGCGCGACCTATATCGCCAATGCCAAGCCTGATGGTTACACCATCGGGGCGCTGAATTTCCCGTCGATGTATTCGCCGATCGTGCAGGGCAATGCCAGCTACAAGGAGGATGCCTTCACGCCGCTTGCAAACCAGATCGGCGGAGATCTGGCGCTGACGGTCAACAAGGTATCGCCGATCAAGACCGCCAGGGAGTTCGTGGAGGCGGCCAAGGCGAACCCGGTCGTCGTTGGCGTGACGGGCATCGGTCATCCAAGCCAGATCACCGCGCTGCTGTTTGAAGAAGCGGCGGGCGTGAAGCTCAATTTCGTGCCCTTCAATGGTGGCGGGCCGGCACGGCTTGCCATGCTCGGCAACCACGTGACGCTTGGTTTTATGAATCTCAACGAGGTCTTCGCCGACAATCGTTCCGGCGCGCTGCGTGTGCTCGCGACCTCCGGTGCCGAGCGTTCGCCGCTTTCGCCTGATGTGCCGACCTTCAAGGAAGCCGGCTACAATGTTCAGTTCAGCCTGCTGGCGGGCTTCGGTGCGCCGAAGGGCTTGCCCGCGGATGTGGAGGCAAAGTTGGTCGATGCCTTCCAGAAGGCGCTGAAGGATCCGGATTATCTTGCCGATGCCAAAAAGCGCGAGCTGACAATGCTGCCGCTGACACAGGCCGAATTTGCCGAGGCGCTCAAGAAGGGCAACGCCAATCTGGCCGAGCTTTGGAAAAGCAAGCCCTGGACAAAATAAGCGGCCGGTACGACCGCTTCTCTCACCCCCACCAAATGATGCCTGGGCCGGTCTGCGGTCCGGCTATGACCCACTGTTGAAAGGAATCCGGCCAATGGCCCATGTCATCCGTAATTTCCAGCGCCCTTCCAGAGCCGATATCGAGGCAATCAGCAAATTCAGCCCTGCCACCATTCACGAGGCGCAGGGCAAGCTCGGTGCTCTCGATTATCGCATCAAGCCGATCAAGCCCGGCCTGAAAATCTGCGGCCCGGCAATCACCGCGAAATGCCATATCGGAGACAATCTGATGATTTTCGAGGCCATCAATCTGGCAAAGCCCGGTGATGTGCTGGTCATCGATGGCGGCGACAATCCCAATCAGGGCGGCTTCGGCGATGTGCTGGCTGCCGCCTGCATCGGAAAGGGCATTGTCGGCTTCGTGGTCAGCGCCGCCGTGCGCGATGGCAAGGGTCTGCGCGAGATCGGTTTCCCGGTGTTCTCGCTCGGCCTTTGCATGAAGGGCACCTCCAAGGACACGCTAGGCACCATCAACCATCCGGTCGTGGTCGGCGGGGAACTGATCAGCCCCGGCGATATCGTCTGCGGCGATGATGACGGCGTCGTCGTCGTTCGCGAGAAGGATATCCCGAAACTCGTCAAGGCCTGCCAGGAGCGTGACGATCACGAGAACCACATGATGGAGCTGCACCGTCAGGGCAAGATGGATATCGAGGATCGCTATGAAATGATGCGCTCGAAAGGATGTGTCTGGGCCGATTGAGCCAGTGATTAAACGTTGGATACGCCGTGTCGGGAGGCGCGGCGTATTTCTCGATGAGGAGGGGAGATAATCATGGCCGAACACGGCTCGAAACTGACGGCGAATATTTTATCCGGGGCTTTCTTTCTGGTGGCCGCCGCCGGGCTTTATTACGGCGCGCGGCCGCTGAGCATGGGCACTAATTTCCAGCCCGGGCCCGGCTATATGCCGACGGTCATCGCGGCATTGATGTTTGCACTGGGTATCGCGCTGCTTTTGCAGGATCTGCTGGGAAAGACACCGTCCGAAGCCTGGGTGGCGCCGAAAATGCGTCCGTTTCTGGCGGTGGCCGGCATTGCCGGCTTTGCGCTGCTGATCGAGCCACTAGGCTTCATCGCCGCCGCCTTCGTACTGATCGTGCTCGCCTGCATCGCCTATGGCAGGATCCGGCCGGTTGAAGTTCTGCTGCTTTCGGCGGTGCTCATCCTCGCCTGCATCCTCATTTTCGTTGTCGGCCTCGGACAGAGGATACCGCTGCTGCCATGACTGATCTTCTTTCCAATATCATCCTCGGGTTCGGTGTGGCCGTCACGCCGGTAAACCTTTTCTACTGCCTGCTTGGTGTCACGCTCGGCACGATGATCGGTATCCTGCCGGGCATCGGCCCTTCCGCCACCGTCGCGCTGCTTCTGCCCATCACTTATACGATGCCGGATACGGCGGCGCTGATCATGCTCGCAGGCATTTTTTATGGCGCGCAATATGGCGGCTCGACAACGGCGATCCTCGTTAACCTGCCGGGCGAATCCTCGTCCGTCGTCACATGCATCGATGGTTATGCCATGGCCCGGCAGGGCAGGGCGGGTGTGGCGCTGGCCACGGCGGCGCTCGGGTCGTTTTTTGCCGGCACGGTGGCAACCGTTCTGATCGTCGTTGTCGCAAAACCGCTTTCGGCCATTGCTCTTGCCTTCGGCCCGGCCGATTATTTCAGTCTGGTGATCTTCGGGCTGCTATTTGCCGTGTTCCTGTCCAGCGGATCGCCGGTCAAGGCGGTCGGCATGGTTGCCTTCGGTATCGCGCTCAGCCTCGTCGGCATCGATCCGACATCGGGCGAGCAGCGTTTCACTTTCGGCATGGCGGAACTGTTCGACGGCATCGATTTCGTCGTTCTTGCCATCGGGCTGCTAGGCGTCAGCGAAATCCTCTTCAACCTGCAGCAGGGCGTGGAGCGGGATGCGGGAGCGGTAAAGACCGGATCGCTGATGCCGACGCGGGAGGATTTCAAACAGGCTTTCCCGGCCGTCCTGCGTGGCACGGCGCTCGGCTCTTTCCTCGGCGTGCTGCCCGGCGGTGGTGCGATCATGAGTTCTTTCGCGAGCTACGCGCTGGAACGCAAGATCGCCAAGGATCCATCCCGTTTCGGCAAGGGCGCAATCGAAGGGCTCGCAGGGCCGGAAAGCGCCAACAATGCCGGCGCGCAGACCTCCTTCATCCCGCTTCTGACGCTCGGCATTCCCGCCAACGGCCTGATGGCGCTGATGGTCGGCGCGATGATGATCCAGGGCATTACGCCGGGACCGGAGGTCATGCAATCGCGGCCCGACCTTTTCTGGGGGCTGATCGCCAGCATGTGGGTGGGCAATCTTCTGCTCCTGGTGCTGAACCTGCCGCTCATCGGCATCTGGGTTCGCCTTCTCGGCATTCCCTACCGCTTTTTGTGCCCCGCCATTCTGATGTTCTGCGCCATCGGGGCTTATGGCCTGTCCTACAGTGTCGTGGATGTTCTGTTCTGCGCGGTCTTCGGCATTGTCGGCTTCTTCTTGCGCAAGATCGGCTGCGAACCGGCACCGCTGGTGCTGGGCTTCGTTCTCGGTCCGCTTCTGGAGCAGAACATGCGCCTTGGGTTGCTGATTTCGCAGGGAAGTTTCTCGACATTCGTCACCCATCCGATCAGCGCCACCCTGCTCGCCTTGTCCGGCATGGTCGTCATCATGATGGCGATGCCGGCGATCATGCGCCGTCGCGAGGTGGTGTTTCAGGGTGACGACGACTGACGATCAATCGAGCCGGCGTTGCCGGCCAAACAAAGGTGAAACATGCATATTCTGATAATCGGCGCAGCCGGAATGATCGGCCGCAAATTGACGCAACGTCTCGCCTCTGACGGAACGCTTGGCGGTGCGAAGATCACCGAAATGACGCTGACGGATGTTTTCGAGCCGGCCGCGCCGAAAGGCTTCGGTGGCGCAGTGACGGTCGAGCGTAGCGATCTGTCGAATGTCGGCGTTGCCGAAAAGCTGATCGCCAAGCGACCGGATGTGATCTTCAACCTTGCCGCCGTGGTTTCGGGCGAGGCGGAGGCCGATTTCGAGAAAGGTTATCGCATCAATCTCGATGGCGGACGTTCACTGTTCGAGGCCATCCGGCTGGAGCATCAGAAGGATGGATACCGACCGCGGGTGGTCTTCTGCTCGTCGCTCGCCGTTTTCGGGTCGCCATTCCCCAAGGTGATCGGCGACGAGTTCCTGCCCGCGCCGCTGACCAGCTATGGCACGCAGAAGGCGATCGTGGAGCTGTTGCTTGCGGATTATAGCCGTCGCGGTTTCTTCGATGGCGTCAGCATCCGCCTGCCCACCATCTGCATCCGCCCCGGCAAGCCGAATGCGGCCGCCTCCGGCTTCTTCTCCAATATTCTTCGGGAACCGCTGGTGGGTCAGGAGGCGGTGCTGCCCGTTGCCGATACCGTGCGCCACTGGTTCGCCAGCCCGCGTTCGGCCGTCGCCTTCCTGCTGCGCGCCGCGAGTGTTGATCTCTCCGGGCTTGGCGTTCGCCGCAATCTCATCATGCCGGGGCTCTCGGCCACGGTCGCCGATGAGATCGAGGCCCTGCGCGCCTTTGCCGGGGAAAAGGCTGTGGCGCTTATCAAGCGCGTTCCCGACGAGCGGATCATCCGTATCGTCGATGGCTGGGCCGAGGACTACGATCCGCAACTGGCTCTGTCGCTCGGCTTCATGGCGGAAACGTCCTTTGCCGAAATCATTCAGGCGCATGTGGAAGATGAGCTGGAGGGGAAAGCAGCATGAGTGATGTAAAGATCGCGCTCGTCACGGGCGGAGGAACAGGTGTCGGCAAGGCGATTGCCAAGGTGCTCCTTGAAGATGGTTACAGCGTCGCGATCACCGGCCGGCGGCGGGAGGTTCTGGATGCCGCCGTCGGCGAATGGCGCGAACATCGAGACCGCGTTCTGGCCGTCACGGCCGATATTTCCGTTCCGGCCGATGTCGAGCGGTTGTTTGCGGAGGTCACCGGACGTTTCGGCCGTCTCGATCTTCTGGTCAACAATGCCGGCATGTCGGCGCCGGCCGTTTATATTGAAGATGTGCCGTTCGAAACCTGGAACGCGGTGGTCGGGGCCAATCTCACGGGCGCCTTTCTCTGCACCCAGGCGGCGTTTCGGCAGATGAAGGCGCAGTCGCCGCAGGGCGGGCGCATCATCAATAACGGCTCGATTTCGGCCACCACGCCGCGGCCGCGTTCGGCGCCCTATACCGCGACCAAACACGCGATCACCGGCCTTACCAAGTCGGCCGGGCTGGATGGTCGGGCATTCAACATCGCCTGCGGGCAGATCGATATCGGCAATGCCAGCACCGAAATGACGCGCGCCATGGCGACCGGTGTGCTGCAGGCGGATGGCAGCACCGCCATCGAACCGACCATCGACGCCAGCATCGTCGCCCGGGCCGTGGTGCATATGGCCTCGCTGCCGCTCGAGGCGAATGTGCTGACCATGACGGTGATGGCGAGCGGCATGCCTTTCGTCGGTCGCGGCTAAGGAGCGCGCATGAAGCCCGATCTTCTGCAAACCTACCCGCTTCAGCCACAGATAGAAGCCGAACTGCAAAAGCGCTTCCGGGTCCATCGCTGGCACGAAATATCCGACAAACAGGCGTTTCTGCAGGCGGAGGCGGCTTCGATAAAGGCTGTCGTCACCGGCGGCCATATCGGCCTTGCCCCTGATCTCGCCGCCTGCCTGCCCGCTCTCGAAATCGTCGCCATCAACGGCGTCGGTTTCGACAAGGTCGATCTCGATCAGGCCCGCGCGCGCGGCTTCAGGGTGACGAACACGCCGGACGTGCTGACCGAGGACGTCGCCGATCTCGCCATCGGCCTCTCCATCATGTTGCTGCGCCAGCTCGTCAGCGCAGATCACCATGTCCGCTCGGGGGAATGGAAAAAAGCCGAGATGCCGCTTGGCAACAAGGCGTCGCGACGGCGTTACGGGATTTACGGGCTTGGCCGCATAGGCCGCGCCATCGCAGCGCGGCTGGAAGCCTTCGACGCGGAGATTTCCTATTTCAGCCGGCGGAAACAGGACGTGGCCTATGGGTATCATTCAACGGCTGTGTCGCTCGCAAGCGACTGCGATGTCCTGATCGTCGCGGCGGCGACGACGCCGGAGACCAGACACGCGATCAACCGCGAGGTGTTGGCGGCGCTGGGGCCGGGCGGCGTGCTCGTCAACGTCGCCAGAGGATCGCTGGTGGATGAAAAGGCGCTGGTCGATATTCTGATGGCAGGCGGGCTGAAGGGGGCGGCGCTCGATGTCTTCGAGAACGAGCCGCATGTTCCCGAGGCGCTGATCGGCATGCGCAATGTCGTTCTCGCTCCGCATATCGGCGCTGCGACCCATGAGACGCGGCTTCAGATGGGCGCTCTGGTTCTCGCCAATCTGGATGCGCATTTCGCAGGACAGGACCTGCCGACGGCTGTGGTCTAGAATGTACCGGTGGCCGGCAAGGGGGATGCATGCCCCGCCGGCCGGATTGCCGCATCGCTGAAAGTGGTGCAATCGCCATCCATACAAGTTGCTTATTACTCCAAAAAAAATCGGTCTTAGGCAAGCGATGAAAGCTTCACTAATGTTTGCTCAACGATAGGGGACAAACATGCCATTCTCAGACTACAAGACCGCACTCGTAACCGGCGCATCTTCCGGAATTGGCGCCGCCGTCGTGGAGCGCCTTTGCCGCGAAGGGCTGGAAGTGCATGCGGTTGCCAGAAGCGCGGACGCTCTCAACAAGCTGGCGAAGCGCACGGGCTGCTTCGCACATGCCATCGATGTGACGGACCGGCCGGCGCTTGCAAAGCTGACGAGCGAAGTTGCGTTCGATGTCCTCGTGAACAATGCCGGCGTCGACCGCCCGAAGAAGTTTCTGGAAGCGGATGAGAGCGATATCGATCTCCTGATCGACGTGAACCTTCGCGCCGTGCTGCATCTGTGCCGCATGGTGGTGCCGGGCATGGTGGCGCGCGATCGCGGCCATGTCATCAACATCTCCTCCATTGCCGGCAATTATAATTTCGGCGGCAATTCCACCTATCATGCCAGCAAGGCCGGCGTGGCGATGCTGTCCAACCAGCTGCGTATCGATGCTTTCGGTAAACGTGTGCGGGTGACGGAAATCTGCCCCGGTCGTGTCGCGACTGATATTTTCAACCATGTGCACGGCGATGATCCGAGCATTCGCGAACGTTTCATCGATGGTTTCGAATTGCCGCAGGCTTCCGATATCGCCGATGCGATTGCGTTTGCCATCGCCGCACCCGTGGCCATGAATATCGGCCACATGGAAATCACCCCGACGCTTCAGGTCATGGGCGGGCTGCAGACGGCCAAGCCCCAAACGGTTGAAAATCGGCCGGCTGAAAAGGTTGCGGCGGGCGGAGCCGGAGGAAAAGTCGCGTGAGCGGTTTTGACCTCGGCGCAATCTTGAACAATGCGGACTATGTCTCGATGCTTTTGCATGGCATCCAGATGACGTTCATCATCTATGCCGGCTCGTGGCTGCTCGCCATGTCGCTTGCCATCGTGCTTCTCTCCATCCGCCTCTCGCCCTTCCGCTTCGGCGATCCGCTGGTGGCGGCCTATGTGTCCTATCACCGCAACGTGCCGACGCTGGTGCAGCTGATGCTCTGGTATTTCGGCGTCTTCACGCTGCTGCCGAGCGGGCTGGCCAGCTGGCTTTCCAGCCATAATGCGGAAGCGATCTTCGCCATTATCGGCCTCGGTCTCTGTCAGGCCGCCTATTTCAGCGAGGATCTGCGTTCGGGCGTTCGTTCCATCAATCCCGGCCAGATGGAGGCGGCGCGTGCGCTCGGGCATAGCTATGTCTCGGCCATGCGGTTCGTCATTATGCCGCAGGGCGTTCGCAATGCGCTGCCGCCGCTTATCAACCACAGCACCTCGCTTTTCAAGAACAGCAGTCTCGGGGTTCTGATCGGCGCACCGGAACTGACCCATGCGGTCAAGGAAGTCGAAAATCTGAGTTTCCGGACGTTTGAGGTCTATCTGGTCGCCACCGTGCTTTATCTGTTCTTCTCGCTGCTGATCATGGGTCTCGGAGCCTATATCTCCATGCGTGCCGATCCTTTGCGGAGGGCGCGGGCATGATCCACGACATGATCGCAATCATCCAGGATTACTGGCTGCTGCTCCTGATCGGCCAATATCCCAACGGTCCGCTCGGCGGCCTTGCCAACACGCTCATCCTGTCGGCGCTCAGCATCGCGCTCGCCTTTCCCGTCAGCATCCTGATGGCGCTGGCGCGGCTGTCGAAATGGCGGGCCCTGCGCTGGCCGGTGACCGCGGTGGTGTATTTCACCCGTGGCGTGCCGCTGCTGATGCTCATTCTCTGGAGCTATTTTCTCGTTCCGCTCTGGACCGGCGCCGACGTGCCGAGCTTCGTGACGATGCTGACCACGCTCGTCATCTATCAGGGCGCTTTCATGAGTGAAGTCGTCCGCGCCGGTATCGTTTCGCTGGGCACGGGGCAGATGGATGCGGCGCGCGCGCTCGGCCACGGTTATTTCGGTGCAATGCGTTATGTCATCCTGCCGCAGGCGCTCTACAACATGATCCCGAGCCTGATCTCGACTTTCGTATCCACCATCAAGGATACGACGCTCGGTTATGTCATCAATGTGCCGGACCTGACCTTTGCGGCAAACCAGGTGAACAACCAGCTTCTGACCCAGCCCTTCCAGGTCTTCCTCATTCTGGCGCTGGTTTATTACATCATCTGCTGGTCGCTCACCCATGTCGCCAATCTTCTCGAGCGGCGTATCGCCCGCCGCCGGGCCGGCCCGCGCGGCAAGCTTGCCGCAGACACGGCACCGGCCCCCGCCAATATCGTTACGGAGCAGCTATGACCGCGCCAGTTTCCGCCACTCAGGACGCCTACACCATCACGCTTTCGCAGGTCTGCAAAAGCTATGGCGATTATCAGGTGCTCAAGGATGTCAACGAAAACGTCACCCGTGGCGAGGTCGTGGTCATCTGCGGGCCGTCGGGATCCGGCAAGTCCACCCTCATCCGCACGATCAACCGTCTGGAAGAGATCAGCAGCGGTTCGATCATGCTGGATGGCAGGAACATTCATGCCCAGATGCGCGCAAAGGAGCTGAACGCGCTGCGCAGCCGTGTGGGCTTCGTCTTCCAGAGCTTCAACCTCTTCCCGCATCTTTCGGTGGTGGAGAATGTCTCCATGTCGCCGATCCGGGTGAAGGGCGTTTCTCCGGCCGTCGCCCATGACAAGGCGCTGAAACTTCTCGACCGCGTCGGCCTTGCCGACAAGGCCAATTCTTATCCTGCCCAGCTTTCCGGCGGTCAGCAGCAGCGCGTCGCCATCGCGCGGGCGCTCGCCATGGAACCGCCGGTCATGCTGTTCGACGAGCCGACTTCCGCTCTCGACCCCGAAATGGTCGGCGAAGTGCTCGCCGTCATGAAGAGCCTCGCCGCCGAAGGCATGACCATGCTCTGCGTCACCCATGAAATGGGCTTTGCCCGTGAAGTGGCCGACCGCATCTGGTTCATTGATGCCGGGCGCATTCTCGAAACCGCAAAACCGGACGAGTTTTTCAAAAATCCGCAACATCCGCGTGCCCAGCGGTTTCTTGCCGATCTGAGACACTAGAGCGGGATGGCGAAAAGTGTGAGCGGTTTTCGCCTGAAATCCCGCTCAAAACCTAACTAACAACCCCAACCTCTATAATAACGGGAGAACTGAAATGAACTGGAAGTGCATTACTCTTACCGCCATATTGGCAACCTCGGCTGCGGTCATTCCGGCCAAGGCCGACCAGCTCGATACGATCATTGCGAACAAGACGCTGCGTTGCGCGACATTCGCCGATGTGCCGCCTTTCGCCTCGCCGGATCCGAAGACGCGCGAAATGGCCGGCTTCGATGTCGATCTGTGCGGCGCCATCGCCAAGGAACTCGGCGTCAAGGCCGAGATCAAGCCGGTGTCGGTCGAAGCGCGCGTTCCCGAAGTCAAGCTCGGCCGCGTCGACCTCTCGGTCGCCAACCTCGCTTACACCCAGAGCCGCGCCGAACAGATCCAGTTCAGCGATCCATATTATCTGGCTAAGGAAATGCTGATCGTTCCGGTCGATGACCCCGGCACCAAGAAGTCCGACTTCGTCGGCCAGCGCATCGCGTCCAGCAAGGGTTCGACATCGGAACTCTCCGTCAAGCTCAACAAGTCCGAGCCGCTGACGTTCCAGGATACGGCGTCCGCCTATCTCGCCGTCCAGCAGGGCAAGGCGCGCGGCATCGTCGGCAACACCATGACGATGACCAAGTTCGTCAACGAATCCAAGACCAAGGGCAAGCAGATGCGCATGATCGAAGAGCCGATGCTCTTCCAGCCCATCGGCATCGGCATGGCCAAGGACAACCCGGCGCTGACCGCGAAGATCAACGAAATCCTGCGCAAGCTCGATGCGGATGGTGAAATCAACCGCATCTGGGACAAGTGGCTTGGCCCGAACACCGAATACAAGATGACGCGCACCGACAAGGTCGTGCCTCTGTCAGAACTGAAGTTCGACCCGATCCCCTGAGCTTCGGCTCAGCATCGGCCAATTTCCAACTCTTCAACACTATCGGTCGGCGAGACGCTCTCGCCGACAGCTTCAACGTGGGAGGTTTTCATGATCCACATTAAAGATATCGCGCAGCGTCCGGCCAAGGCGGATGTCGACGCCCTTGCCAAATTCTCTCCCGCCACGATCCATGAGGCGCAGGGACGCCGCGGCGCATTGTCCTCGCGGCTGAAGCCGGTCGATTATCGCATGAAGCTCTGCGGCCCGGCCTTCACGGTCAAATGCGCGCCGCGCGACAACATCATGCTGCAGCTTGCCATCAACTATGCCAAGCCGGGTGACATCATCGTCGTTTCCGCCGGCGAATATGAAGAAGCCGGTTCCTTCGGCGACGTGCTCGCCAATGCCTGCCTCGCAAAAGGCATCGGCGGCCTGGTGACGGATACCGGCGTGCGCGACACGCTGCAACTGCGGGACCTCGGCTTCCCGGTCTTCTCGCTCAGCGTCTGCATCAAGGGCACGGTCAAGGAGACCATTGCCGCGGTCAACGATCAGGTGATCGTCGGCGGCGAGATCATCAATCCGGGCGATATCATCGTCGGCGACGCCGACGGTCTCGTCGTCGTCAGGCGCGAGGAAGCGCAGGAAGCGGCCAAGCTTTCGCAGGCCCGCGAAGATGCCGAGGCCGGCTACATCGAAGCCTACAAGCAGGGCAAGTCGGTGATCGAGGTCAGCAAGCTGGAGCCGGTTCTGAAAGCCAAGGGCCTCGTGGTCGATATCTGAGACAAGTCCGGGGACAATGGGCAACGGCGGCGACTGCCGCCGTGTGAGCCTTATGGGAGGAGAGACTATGAAAGCGGTTGTCATCCACGCGGCGAAGGATCTGCGGATCGAGGAACGGGAGACCGAGCAGCCCGGTCCGGGGCAGGTCGAGGTCGCCATCGAAGCGGGTGGCATCTGCGGCTCCGACCTGCATTATTACAATCATGGCGGCTTCGGCACCGTGCGGGTGCGGGAGCCGATGATTCTCGGCCATGAGGTGGCCGGCACCATCAAGGCTTTGGGAGAGGGTGTCTCCGGTCTCGCCGTTGGCGACCGCGTTGCCGTATCGCCCAGCCGGCCCTGCAACCATTGCGAATTCTGCCTGAAGGGCCAGCAGAACCAGTGCCTGAACATGCGCTTTTATGGCTCCGCCATGCCCATGCCGCATATTCAGGGCGCGTTTCGTCAGCGTCTCGTCGCCGAGGCGTATCAGTGCCACAAGGTGCGGGATGGCATCTCCATTCATGAAGCGGCCATGGCCGAACCCTTCGCGGTAACGCTGCATGGCGTCAACCGCGCCGGCGCATTGACCGACAAACGCGTTCTGGTCACCGGCTGTGGGCCGATCGGTGCGTTGGCGATCATCGCCGCCCGCGCCCATGGCGCCCGGGAAATCGTCGCAACCGATGTCATGGATGCGGTTCTGCAAAAGGCGCTCGCCATCGGAGCCGACCGTGTCATCAACGTCGCCGATGACCCGGATGCGCTCTCCGCCTACTCGGCAAACAAGGGTTATTTCGATGTGCAATTCGAGGCATCCGGAAATGAAAGAGCCGTCCGTTCGGGTCTCGAAGCACTGAAACCGCGCTCTACCGTGGTCCAGCTCGGTCTTGGCGGCGATGTGTCGATTCCGCAGAATATGGTGGTTGCCAAGGAAATTGAGATGAAGGGCACCTTCCGGTTCCATGAGGAATTCGGACTTGCCGTCGATTTCATCAACCAGCGCCGTGTCGACCTGAAGCCCCTTTTGACCGGAACCTTTCCGCTGGAAGAGGCGGTTGCGGCATTCGAAGCCGCCGGCGACCGAAGCAGGTCGATGAAGGTTCAACTCGCCTTTTAACGGGTGCCGGCACCTGATTTCGAAACGGCCGCAGGAAGATTCCGATTGCGGCCGTTTATATGTGGTTGAAAGATCATTCGGGCCTTGGCCGGACAAAGCGCTGTTCCAGAACCTGGCTTCCCCACTGGCTGCCCGGATGTTCCTCGACGCATTTGAAGCCATGGGCTTCGTAAAGGTGCCGTGCGGCCAAGAGGCCGTTGAATGTCCAGAGATGGGTTTCGGCAAAGCCTTTTTCATCGACGAAGGCCAGTGCGGTTTCCAGCAGCCTGCGTCCGACACCGCCACCGCGCACCCCGTCATCAACGATGAACCAGCGCAGATGCGCAATATCCGCTCCGAGATCTTCGCCGTCGATGGCAACGGAGCCGATGATCTCCTGCCCCCGCATTGCGACCCAGATCGCATTCTTCGGGCTTTCGAGCCGGTTGCAAAAAGCCGCGAGGCCTTCGGCCACGACGGATTCGAAACGCTGGCCGAAGCCGGATGTCCGGGCGTAATAGAGCGCATGCATCTGCGTGATCCGGGCAATGATGCCGGGCCTGTATCCCTCCAGGATCTCTATGGAGGGTGCAACGGCATCGGTCCTGTCTCCCAGCGCATCGGCGTAAAGACGAAGCCCCTGGAGGATCGTGTGAGCATCCGCCGACGTAAGCTGCGTCAGGGCGCCGGAGACCTGCCGGTTCGCAAAGCCATGAATGTCGGCCACTTGTTCTTGTCCCTGGCCCGTAAGACGCAGCCGCTTGATACGACTGTCCCCTTCATCCGTTTCTTCGCGAACATCGCCCGAAAGGACGAGCTTGCGCAGCATGCGGCTGACGCTCGATTTTTCAAGCCGCAGAAGTTTTCCCAGATCCCGCGCCGTGATGTCGGGGCGCGCCTCGATCTCGATCAGGGCATGCACGGCGGAGGGTGGCAGATCGGTGCCGGCAAAGTCTCCCCCCATGAAGCCGAGTTCGCGGACGAGCCGGCGGGAGGTGGAACGGATATCGTTTATGGGGAAGAGTTGTTGGGGCACGTTCAATCCATTATGGTTGCATCATGCAACCATAACCATATTCCGCCTGACTTGCCAAGATTGCCCCCGACGTAAAAGGCTGGCTTTCTCAGCAAAAGCGGGCAATCTGCTCTTCCGGTCGCCGACAATGGCGGCTAAACCGATATTATCGGCAAGATGGATATTCGCTGAGATCGCGCGGCGCGACTTTACCTGCGCCGTTTGCGGTAGGTGATTATCCGGCTATGGAGCAGGCATGCCCGACACGCCCCGATTTTTCCGCTACGCGGTTTTAGCGGCCATGTTTCCCGTGGCCGTCCTCGGTCTGGTGGCAACCCCGAACGAATATCGCGCCATCGGCGTCGAGGCCGTCGATTGCGATGGCCCCATATCCGTTCTGATTGCCGCGGTGCCGGCGCTTGCGGCCTATGCAATTATCGGCTGGATGTTTCTCTCCGGAGCCAAGCGCCATCGCTCGCTGATTTCAGCCTGTTTTTGCGGACTTGTTTGCCTGGCGCTCGTCTGGAACATCGGCATGGCGCTTCAGGAACAGCGACGAAACGCGGCTGAAATGGCATGTGGTTTCAGTAGTCGGTTGTGACCGCGCTTCACCCAAGTTCTTCCGCAATCGTCCCGCTTGTTCAACGGAACCGAAGGTTCCGGCGTGTGAGCTGATCGACGGAGGTGCAGCCCATCAGCTTCATGCCACGCTCGATTTCGATGCGCATCAGCTCGAGTGCCCGTTCGACGCCCGGTTGCCCGGCAGCAGCCAGGGGGAAAAGGTAATAGCGGCCGAGCCCCACGGCTTTTGCACCGAGGGACAGTGCTTTCAGAACATGGGTGCCCCGCTGCACGCCGCCATCCATCATCACATCGATCCGGTCGCCAACCGCATCGACGATCTCGGCCAGCTGATCGAAGGCGCTGCGGGAGCCATCCAGCTGGCGCCCGCCGTGATTGGAAAGCACGATGCCGCTGCAGCCGATCTCCACGGCGCGTCTGGCGTCGTCCACCGACATGATGCCTTTAAGGCAGAACGGCCCGCCCCATTCGCGCACCATCTGCGCCACATCGTCCCAGTTCATCGAAGGGTCGAGCATGTCGGTGAAATAGCGGCTGATGGAAAGAGCGCCGCCGTCCATTTTAATGTGGTCGTCGAGCTGCGGCAGGCTAAAGCGCTCATGCGTCAGGTAATTGATGCCCCAGGCCGGCTTGATGGCGAATTGCGCGATGCCGGAAAGATTGAGCTTGAACGGAATGGCAAAGCCGGTGCGCTTGTCGCGCTCGCGGTTGCCGCCGGTAATACTGTCCACCGTCAGCATCATCGTCTCGACGCCGGCGCTCTTGGCGCGCGCCATCATATCGCGGTTGAGGCCACGGTCCTTGTGGAAATAGAACTGATAGACCTGCGGCCCGCCGCTGATCCGGCGCGCTTCTTCAAGGCTCGTGGTGCCGAGCGAGGAGACGCCGAACATCGTACCGTATTTCCCCGCCGCTGCCGCAACCGCCCGTTCCCCCTGATGGTGGAAGAGGCGTTGCAGCGCCGTCGGCGAACAATAGACCGGCATGGACAGCTTCTGCCCCATGACGGTGACCGACATATCCACATCGGCCACGCCCCGCAGCACATCGGGAACGAGATCGCATTTTTCGAAGGCGGCCGTGTTTCGCCGATACGTCACCTCGTCATCGGCAGCGCCGTCTATGTAGTTGAAGATCGGTCCGGGCAGACGCTGTTTGGCCATGCGGCGAAAATCGTGGAAATTATAGCAGTCTTTGAGTTGCATCTTTTACTCGACCGGTCCGGTTTGAAAGCTTTCAAAAGAGTGTCGGAAACCTATACCGGAGATTTAGAGCGGGCAATCAGGCCACGGACGATTTCCGCAGGCTCGAAGCGATGGATGCCGCGAGGTCGGAACGGCAGGAGATGTTCCGCACCGAGAAGCTTCGCTGAAAGCCAGAGAACCGACATCCACATTTCCGTGCCCTGTAGCCCGGCCGGATGTCCCTCGGCGAAGGCAAATCCCCTGTTTCTTTGCCAGCGTCCCTCATTTCGGCGCAGAATTTCGCGGGCGATTTCCTTCGCCTCGTCCTGCCGGTGATCCGTCTGTTTCAGGCACAGAAGAAGCGGATGGATCGTATCGAGCAGGTTGCAGGCATTAAAATCCTCGCCATGGAAACCGCCATAGGCACGATAGTTGGCGATAACGGAGTCAATCGCTGCTTCCGGATGGGGAAGGGGCAGGCCGAATTGTGCGTAAGAGCCGCGGGTAAGCCGGTAAAAGCCGTTGACCGGTTGCAGCAGGCCCTGTGCGGCAGTCGGCTCACCCCAAAGCCCGGTGGTTTTACCCACATTCATCGCCAGCCAGCCGAAGAGAACGGTGAGGTTGTCGCCGGATGTGAAATAGCGCCTGTTGAAATAAAGCGCAGTGGCGATGGCGTCTATCGTGGCGCCGCAATGCCATGCCCGGCTTTGCCACGGCAACTCTTCCAGCAGGAGGATGAGTTCGTCGGCGCGCAGACGCTCAACGAAAGCGATCGGCTGTTTCGGTGCGGTGCCGAAACATTCAAGCGCATATCCGACAGCCAGAATATTATAGAGGACGGCAGGGTCCTTCTCGGGAGGCGTCGAGGAGTGGTGGTGACGGTTAAGAAACAGCCCCGTTTCCTGATCTTGCAAGTCCTGAAGACTGGCCACGGTTTTTCCGGCATCGAAAGCGATCTTTTCCTGTCCGAAGGCTGCTGCGATCTCGATGGCATCGCACAGATGCCTGACGCTTTCGACCTCACGTCCGGATGCATCGGCGGAACGATAGATGCCATCCTCGCCATAGGAGCGGATGGCGGCAAGCCAGTCGTCGGCAATCTCCTTACCGAGTTCTTGCAGCAGGCCATCGGGCTCCATCAGCTTCGGCGCGGCCGCTTTTTCTCCGCGATATCGCAGAACCCGGGCGGGAACGCCACCTGCAATGGCCATGGCGGGAATGTCCTTCGCCACCACCGCGCCTGCGGCAATAATTGCGCCGCGCCCTATCTTCACGCCATCCAGCACAACCGCATTGGCGCCGATCCAGACGTCGTCACCGATCTCTATCCCGAGCGAGGTCAGCGGTTGGCGATGGATCGGAGTTTCAATGTCGTCGAAGCCATGGTTGAAGCCGACGATGCTGACATGTGAGGCGATGCGCACGCCGTTGCCGATTGTCACCTTACCGGAAAGACAGGCATAGGGGTTGATCGAGACATTTTCGCCGAGTTCGATATCGCCACGCACGATTGCGTAACCGGCGATCCACGACTGCGCACCCATAAGGAGTCTATCCGTATGCACCTCGGCCCTGGCGGCGATGTAGACGCCCTGCCCGAAAGCGGCGTTTCCAGAGCGCTCAAGGCCACTCAGCCGCGCCTGATGGTCGGGGCTGTCGATATCCTCCCCTCTCCGCTCCCAGGTCAGGATGTTCAGCCGATCCGGTCTCTGGGAAACACCCGGTGTGTCGTCGGTCATCTCCGTCAGCCTGCGTGGTTTTCATCGAGAGCATAGGCGGGAACGCGCCGTCCCTCCCGCTTGAACATCTCTTCCAGCCCGGGGAGATCGGGACTTTCGGGGAGGACAGCCAATGCGGCCTCTGCTTCTTTGCCGGCCGGCAGTGCCATGGCCGCCGTCACCAGCAGCGTTTCGCCGGAGGCGATGGTGCCGCGCAATTGCGGAACAAGGGTTCTGGCGTGGATGAGGTTGGTATTGGCGATTGCCTGATGGCACACGCCTTCGCGCTGAATGCCAGCCGAAAGATCGACGATGAGGCTGGTGTCAGTCTGTCCGTAACAGACGGCGCGACCTTCACTCGCCTCGGTGCGGTCGCGGTTGAAATCGGCACGTTCTATGGCAAATCCGCCTTCCGATGTTTGCAGCGGGCGCGGGGTGCGGATGCGATGCAGCCTTATGTGCCAGGGGTTTTGCGGCACGAGCCAGGTCTCGATCTCGACATCCGCCCATGGCCGCCAGCGGGAATAGAGGCAGTCTTTGGCGATCAACGCCTCTTCCATCGTCTCGCGGGTGCGGAAGTGCACGCCGTCGTCGGAAAGGCCGAGCATGCCGTCGAAACTCGCGGCGGCGAAATGCCGGTCATCCGCCTCGACATTGAAGGCATAACGGGTGGAATAGACGAATTTCGAATATTTTTCCTGCGCGCCGCGCATCCTGTCGTGCTGCTGCCCGGAGGACAGGACCACGATATTGCCTGGCGTATGAAAGGCCACCATGCCCGGCTCCGCCAAGGGAACCGGTTCGGCAAATTCCTGCGGTTCGGCCTCCTCCGCGGTCCAGAACGGGTGATCGGCGGGCAGCGCCAGTGGCAGGAAAAATTTGAGCGCCCAATAGGGCGAGCAGGGAGAATTGTAGCTCTCGCTCATCAGAAGATTTGGGTAGCCATATCCGACCGACAGGACGCCGTCGCGGTCCGCGATAGGCCGCTTCGACCACCAGCGGATATGGCGCATGTAATAACCCTTGATCTCTGGCCACGGCAGCGCTTCCAGACCGGAAAAGGCAAGAGCGCCCCAGAAACCGCCCGCCGCAAAACGGTAGGTCTGGCTGCGCCCGAAGGCGAGCGACGCCCCGTCGGGCCCGAACCAGTGGCGTATGTCACGGGTGAAAATGCGGGAGCGTTCGAGCAAGCGTGTCTTTCGCGTGTCGTCACCTTTCGCCAGCACCGTATAGATCAGGCCGTAAAAATGCATTGCGAAGGGAATATAATGGTCGACCCGGCGCACCGGCCCGTCGCGATACCAGCCGTTGCCGATATCGAAAGCCTCGAGTTCATCGAGATAGGTTTGGGTCTTCGTCCGGTCGAATTCCACGCCGACCCGCTCCAGCCCGAGATCGATCAGAACGCGGAAGAATTTCCAGTTATTGTCGACGAATTCCCGCTCGCGGGCGGCGAGAAGATAGGCGGCGACAGCCTGCCTGTCCGTTTCGGCAAGCGGCTCCCAGATATGTTCGGGTACCATGGCGAGCGCAAATCCTATCGCCGCCAGTTCGACCAGCCGCTGGTGCCGATCAGCCGTATCGCCCCAATATTCGGGGTGGGCGGGGTTGGTGCCATTGGCCAGTCCACGCCTGTAGAGATACCAATGGGGAAAATCATAACCGCCGGCGGCAAGCGGAACGATGCCCCATAATGGCCGGGCAAAACCCTCCAGTTCCGCCGCAGGAAAATCGAAAATCGCCCCCGTTGCTCCGAGCCGGACGCGCGCGCCGCCCGGTGAAAAACAGGCAAGCAGCGGGTTGAAGAGATCGATCACCGCCTTTGCGAGATCGTCCCTGCCGAGAAGCGGATTGTGAAAGAGCGGATTGGCTGTGGCGGTCTCGTGAGGCACGGTTACGAATGTCCGGAATTCATGATCTAAGGAAAGGGCCGCAGGCTCATCGCCCGCGGCCCTGTGGCAATTATTTGATGGCCTTGACGCCGTCATTCATGTCCTTGATGCCGTCATCGATGGAGATATTGTCGGTCATCAGCGCATCATGCACGCGGTTCAGAACGACTTCGATCTTGGCCGCATTCGGATTGACCGCCATTTCCAGATAGGCCTTGCCCGCCTGCAGCGCGTCCTTGCTGTTCTGGTCCTGCGGGAAGCCTGGCAGCGCTGCGATCTTCTCGGCCACATCATCGGTTCTGAGCGCAGGGAAAGTGCCGGTGGAGGCGATGATCGCCGCACCCTCAGGCCCGGTGACGAAGTGGATGAAGTCCAGCGCCGCTTCCTTGTGGCCGGAATTGGCATTGACCGACAATCCGGCAATCTGCGCGGCCGTCGCGCCTGCCGCCACACCATCCGGATGGGGGAATTTCACGATGCCCCAATTGACGCTTTTCGACTCGCCGGATTTCACCTTGGCGATCTGGGTGCCGACAAACCATGTGCCCATGGGCAGCATGCCGATCGTTCCGTTGAAGAACAGAGCGGAATAATGGGTGTTCGATGTTTTCAGCGAGGCGTAGGACGGTATCGCGCCGCTCTTCTGCAGGGCAAGCGCACGCTCATACCAGGGTTTCAGGAATTCATAATTGCCGTCCACCAGCGTGTGCTTGCCATCCTGAATACCGGGCAGCTGCACGGTCGAACGCCAGGTGTGCAGCAGTGCGCCATAGGTGCGGTTGGCGCCCATGCCGCCCTTCAGCTTGCCGGCGATCTCATCGAATTGCGCCCAGCTCATGTCGTTGGTGGGGTAAGGCACGCCGGCCTTGTCGAAAATATCCTTGTTGTAATAGACCACCCAGAAATCCGAGCGGAACGGCAAAGCATAAATCTTGCCTTCGATGGTCAGCTCTTCGATCAGGCCGCCATAGGGGGCCGTCTCGATCTTCTGGTCCTTGATGAAACCGCTGAGATCGGTGATGTTGCCGGCGCGCACCAGATTGGCGTAGCCGGGCACATCCTTGATGGTGACGACATCGATATCCTTGGAGCCACCCGTGAGCTGCGTGGATATCATCTGCGTATAATCCTGTGAGCCGAGGTCGACCACCTCGAACGTCACATTCGGATGCTTCTGCTTGTAGGCCTCCATCAAGGGCTTGAAATATGCGCCCTTGTCCAGATCCCACAGCGCCCATTTCAGCGTGACGGGCGCATCGCCCGCAGCGAACGCCGTTCCTCCCATGCCCATGGCAATGCCGAGACCGGCGGTTGCGAGAGCGAATGCACGTCTGGTTGTCTTAAACTCCATAGCCCGTTTCTCCTTCCCTGACTGATGTCGTTTTGATTCTGGTCTGCTTTAAGTGCCGCTCCCCGCCGGTTCGGGCATCCGCGCGCGTGTTTTTGCGGCGGCGTTTCTCGCTGCGAAACAGAGAGCGAACATGCCGAGCGAAAAATTGATGGTGGCCGGCATGAACACCGACACCGGATAAAAGAGGATATGCGCTATCCAGAGCGCTGCGACGAAGCCGAGCGCGGCAAGCATCGGCAATGGCCTGATGAGCGCCAGAAACGCCGCCTGCCGCAGGGTTTCCGAAAGCGGCAGGTCCCGCTTGGCCAGAACAACGCTGGCATAGGCGCTGAGGAGGATGAGAAACAGCGTGACCGCCAGGCTGATCGCAAAAGGCAGGCTATAGGCGAGCTGAAGCCGGGCGGCCCCGGCATAGCTGACAGTCGCGTAACCACCGGCGCTCACCAGCAACGCGCTTAAAACCACAAGCGCGGTGCCGCGCAGGGCGAATTTCCGCAAGGCCTCGAGAAAGTCGCGCAGCAGATAGGTATTCTCGTCATTTGCGAAGGAAATAGAGATGCGGGCCATGGCCAGCATCGCCGCCGGCATCGTCACCACCGGCAGGCTGGCGATGATGAAGAGGAGGTTGAGCTTCACCATCTCCCACCATTCGCGCTTGATGATATCGAGGAACAGGACAAGACCGGTCAGCGGCGGGGCGTTCTTGTCGATCCCGGCCCCTTCCTTTGTCCATAACCCTTCCAGCCATTGCATCGCGTTTCTCCCCGTCGCCTCAATAAAGGATCGATCGCTCGGTGGCGGGATCGAAAAGCTGCGCATTCGTCAGATCGGCCACCAGTTCGACGGGATCGCCGATCTTCGCCCTGAAACGCGGTGAGACGCGTGCGACGAGGTTTCTGCCGCCGGAGACGAGGTTAAGATGCACTTCCGATCCCATCGGCTCCGCCAGTTCCACCGTCGCCCGAAAGGGTGCGACGTTGGCGGCATCGATATCCGCCGGAGCGAATTCGTGGAAATTTTCCGGACGGATACCGAGAACGATGTCCTTTCCTTCATGGGGGAGCAGGCGTGCGGTATCGATGCCCGCCGGCAGAGGCAGCGGATTGCCGTCGAACAGGGCGATGAAGCGGTCGCCGTCGCGGCGCAGCGTGACGGGCAGCATGTTCATCTGCGGCGCGCCGATGAAACCCGCAACGAACATGTTGATCGGCCGGTCGTAGAGGTTTTGCGGCGTATCCACCTGCTGGATATGGCCGTCCTTCATCACCACGATGCGGTCCGCCATGGTCATGGCTTCCACCTGATCGTGGGTAACGTAAATGAAGGTGGCGTCCAGCCGCTTGTGCAATTTGGAGATTTCCGAACGCATGGTGCCGCGCAGCTTGGCGTCGAGATTGGAAAGCGGCTCATCGAGCAGGAAGACTTCCGGATTGCGCACCATGGCGCGGCCGAGCGCAACACGCTGGCGCTGGCCGCCGGAGAGCGCTTTCGGCTTGCGGTTCAAGAGATGGGTGATGTCGAGAATTTTCGCCGCATCCTTGACCTTGGTGTCGATGAGATCGCGCGGCGCCTTTCTGAGTTCCAGACCGAAGGCCATGTTCTTGTAGACCGTCATATGCGGATAAAGCGCATAGTTCTGGAACACCATGGCGATGTCGCGATCCTTCGAGGGTACATCGTTCATCACGTCCTCGCCGATACGCAACTCGCCGCCGGAGATTTCCTCCAGCCCGGCGATCATCCTGAGCGTCGTGGATTTTCCGCATCCGGAAGGGCCGACCAGAATGATGAATTCCTTGTCGGCAATATCCAGATCGATATCGTGAACGACCTTGAGCGCGCCGAAGGTCTTGTTGAGTTTTTTCAGGGAAATGCTAGCCATCTGTTCCTCGCGCTCACCAATAGGAAGACCAGTTGCGCGAAAGCCGGATCAGCGCTTCCAGATAATAATAATCGCCCCAGGAGACGCATTCGTCGACGCCTTCGCCCCGGCAGGTATTATGGGGCGTCTTCTTGGAATAGGTGCCGTGCAGAAGCTGCCCGTTGGAGATCGCGGGATCGCGAACCGAATAGATATCGGCGAGGCTTTTCACCATGCGCCTTGCCAGATCGCGATATTCCGCCGCCTTTTCCGGCGTCTCCAGCTCCGCCATTTCCAGAAGGCCGCAGGCGACGATGGCCGCTACCGAGCTGTCGCGCGGTTCGCCATCGCCATCCGCAAAAATCAGGTCCCAATAGGGTATGAGATCGTCGGGCAGGCGTTTGAGATAGAAGGCGAGAAGCCGCTCGAAGGTGTCGCGATAGGCGGGCAGGCGCTCATATCGATAGGAAATGGCCATGCCGGCAATGCCCCAGGCCTGTCCGCGGGCCCAGTAGCTCTCATCGCTGTAACCCTGTTTTGTGACACCGCGCACCGGAGCGCCGGTCTCCGGGTCCATGTAAAATGTATGATAGGTGGAATCGTCCGGCCGGACGGAATGGGCAAGCGTGGTGCGGGCATGGGCAAGCGCCACGGTGCGGTAGTCTTCCCGGCCTGTTTCGCGGCTCGCCCAATAGAGCAGCGGCAGGTTCAAAAGGCAGTCGATGATATAGCGATATTCGTTGGGATTATCCCTGCGGCCCCAGGCCTGGATGAATTGCCCGACCGGCTGGAACCGCTCCATCAACTGGTCCGCCGCCATCAGCGCCGCGCGTCTTCCATCCTCATCGCCCACCAGTTTCCATGCGGCGATGCAGGAGGGCGAGTAGAGAAAGCCCATATCGTGGTGATCGGTCTCGATGCGGTTTTCGATACGGTGCAGGAAACTCTGCACCTGAATTTGCGCCGCATGCTGAAAGGTCCTGTCGCCGGTATGCTCGAAGGCGAGCCATATCTGGCCGGGCCAGAAACCGGCGGTCCATTGGTCGTTGGCGACTGCCGGGTAAAAGTTCTTCACGCTCGAATGGTTCTGCGCCGCATAGGTAAATTGCGGCAGGTTGCGCCTGACCTGCGCGACGGCCACGGCCAGCGCAGCATCGATTTCGGCGTCTGTGATCGGGGTTGGGACGGACGTGGTCAAATCGAGCATGAAATCAACCCTTGAGGCCGGTGGAGGCGACGCCTTCGACGAAGAAGCGCTGCAACGCCAGGAAAACGACGAGAACCGGGATGAGCGCCACGACCGAGGCGGCCATGATCAATCCGTATTCCGCCGAATATTGCGAAATGAACATGCGCAGGCCGATCTGGATGGTCTTCAGCTCGGTCTTGGTGAGATAGATCATCGGACCCATGAAGTCGTTCCAGGTCGTGACGAAGGTGAAGATCGTCAAGGTGGAAAGCGCCGGTTTGGAAAGCGGCAGCATGATCTTCGCCCAGATCTGGTATTCGTTCATGCCGTCGATGCGCGCCGCCTCGCAGAGCTCGTTCGGGATCGACATGTAGAATTGCCGCATCAGGAAAACGCCGAAGGCGGTGAAGGCCTGCAGGAAAATCAGGGCGAGATGGGTATTGTTGAGCCCGAATTCGCGCATCAACAGAAACTGCGGCACCATATAGACCTGCCAGGGCATGGCGATGGTGGCGATATAGCCGAGAAACAGCGTGTTCTTGTAGGGAAAATGCAGCTTGGCGAAGGCGTAGGCCGCAAAGCTTGAGGTCAGCAATTGCAGCAGTGTGACGATGATCGTCAGCTTCGACGTGTTGTAGATGAATAGCGCCAGCGGGATTTTAGTCCAGATTTCCACGTAGTTTTCCCAGCGCGGCTGCGAGGGGATCCATTCGATCGGGAACGCGAAGACATCGCGGCTGAGTTTCAGCGACGCCGACAGCATCCATGCGAAAGGCAACAGCATGACGATGGTGACGACGATCACCGTCAGATAAATACCGATCGTGGCGGCGGGGATTTTGCGGCCCATGATGCGCATGGATCAATCCTCCCGCTGCCGTTTGAACTGGACGATGGTGACCATCAGGACGAGGAAGAAAAGGACGAGCGCGATCATGCTGGAATAGCCGAGATCCCAGGAGATGAAGGCCTCATTGTAGATGTGATAGACGAGAACCAGCGTCGAAGTGCCGGGACCGCCCTGCGTGATCATATAGACCTGATCGAAAACCTTGAAGGACTGGATCGTCAGCATGACGGTCACGAAAAAGGTCGTCGGCGCAAGCTGCGGCAGGGTGACGTGGATGAATTTCTGCCAGGCATTGGCGCCATCCAGCCCCGCGGCTTCATAAAGCTCCGAATTGATGCCCTGCAGCCCGGCGAGATAGATGACCATGTAATAACCCATGCTCTTCCACACGCCGAAGAGAATGACCGTGACCATGGCCCAGTGCCGGTCCGCCGCCCATCCCGGCATGTCGGCGGGATCGAGGCCGAGCGTATAGAGCAGCATGTTGACCGGACCCATCTCCGGATTGAAAATCATGTTCCAGACGACGGCCACGGCGACCAGCGATGCGACATAGGGAAAGAACATGGCCGTGCGGAAGAAATTGCGGCCGCGGATTTTCTGGTTGAGCAGGATCGCAAGGCCGAGTGCGCAGGCGAGCGTGGCCGGCACCGACGCGACGGTGTAGATGACCGTGTTCCAGAAGGCCGCGATGAAGGCCCTATCCTCGAAAAGCCGCCAGAAATTATCGAGACCGGCAAAACGCATGGCATTGGAGCCGTCCCAATGCATGAAGGCCAGCGCAAAGGCAAAGAGGATCGGTCCGAGCGTGAAAATCGCAAAGCCGAGAAAATTGGGCGCAATGAAGGAATAGGCGACGAGCGCATTTTCTATTCTGCGCCGCCGTTTGGAGACGATGCGGAGTTTTTTCCTGCGATACGGAGTCGCCTGCTTGTCGGACATGGTCGCGGTTGCGATTGCCACAGCATATCTCCCATTGCCGCCGTTTCACTGTTTCATCGGTGCCGGCTGCCTGCATTTTCCATTGCGGTCCGGGTCTTCGCCCTGCCGCCTCCCGCGCTCTGGATAACACAATATCGATATTGGTCAAACAACTTTGCATAAAGTCAGACAAATTTTCTGGTTTTTCAAAAATACGTATGATAGGAGGCCCATATCGGATTGCGGAACGCGCGGGAGGTTTGAGGGCGTGTTTGTCGAAATGATGCGGCTTCTGCCAGAACGGTTCGCCGATTTCGGCGCGGAACTGACGGCGCAGAAAATACGGTCTTCAGCACCGGGCGCGGTTTCCCGTAGTCTCATCGAGGCGGCGGAACAGACGCTTGACGAGCCTTGGTCCACAATTCTGGCGGGCGACTACCGGGAATATAGCCGCACCGGCAATCGCGATCGTTTCGAGGCGCTTTATTTTTCCCGACGACTGAAGCTGAATACGCTGGTTCTTGGAGAATGCGCCGAGGGGCAGGGTCGCTTTCTCGATGCCATCATCGATGGTCTTTGGCTGATATGCGAGGAGAGCGGCTGGCAATTGCCCGCCCATAATTCCCATATTCGCGGCGGCCCACGAGATCCTCTGCCCGATCCGCGAGACCCGGTGATCGACCTGTTCGCTGCCGAAACGGGTGCCAATCTCGCTTTGTGCCTGCATTTGCTGGCACCGGAACTGGAAAGGGCAAATGTAAACCTCGTTTCCCGCGTCCGCGCCGAGATCGACCGGCGCATTACAAAGCCCTATCTCGCCCGGCATTTCTGGTGGATGGGGAATGGCGACGAGCGGATGAACAACTGGACGGCCTGGATCACCCAGAACGTCCTTCTCTCGACCCTGCTATTGCCCACCGACCAGTCGACGAGGCGTACGGTCGTGGAAAAGGCGCTCAAGAGTCTCGATGCGTTTCAGAAGGATTATGCGGAAGACGGCGCCTGCGAAGAGGGCGTTCTTTATTATGGCCATGCGGCACTTTGCCTGTTCGGGGCGATGAGCATTCTCGAAGCCTCAGCGCCCGGCTTCATGGCGCCGCTCTTTCATGCGTCGAAGCTGCGCAGCATGGCCGAATTCATTTTCAACATGCACGTGGCGGAAGACCGGTTCTTCAACTTCGCCGATGCGCCGGCGAAGGTCGATACATCCGGCGTGCGGGAATATCTTTTCGGCAAGGCCGTTTCTTCGCCACGGCTTCAGGCTTTCGCTGCCGCCTGCTGGAACCGCTCACCGGACCGGCTGATGTGCAAGGAGTGGAACCTCTGGTATCGGGTCCAGGCGGTTCTTACCATCCCGGGATTGTCCTCGCTTATTCCTGCGGAACCGGCAAAGACCGACATCGCCTATCCCGGCATCGGTCTGGCGATTGCCCGCGATGGGGTTTTCGATCTTGCCGTGAAGGCGGGCAATAATGGCGAGAGCCACAACCACAACGATGTCGGCAGTTTCACGCTTTATAAGAACGGCCGGCCGTTCATCATCGATGTCGGGGTGGAAACCTACACCGCAAAAACCTTCTCGCCGCAGCGCTACGACATCTGGACGATGCAATCGGCCTTCCACAATCTGCCGACTTTCGGCGGCGTCATGCAGGCCGCCGGGGCAGAGTTTACGGCGAGAGATTTTATGACAGAATTCTCTGAAGAGCAGGCGGAAGTCTCTTTCGATATAGCCGGAGCCTATCCCGCCGTGGCTGGCGTTGAATATTATCGTCGCTGCGTCAGATTGCTGCGTGGCAGCCATGTGGAAGTCCTTGACGACTATCAGGGCGGGCAGGAGGCGGTTCTGTCGCTGATGGCTGCCGAGAAGCCCGTCGTCACGCCGGGCGGCCTGATCTTTGCGGGGCTGGGAGAGATAGCCTGCGAAGGCGCAGGAGAACCCGCCATCGAAGCCATAACAATCGACGATGCCCGCCTTCGCCAGTCCTGGCCACCGGTGATCTATCGCATTCTCATCCCCATCGCAGCCCAGCGTCTGTGCCTGACGATCAGTTAAGGAAGTGCCGATGAAGCTTACACTCAAGGTCGTCAATGCGGTGGGTGATGTTCTGGCGAAAGCCGGAGCGGAGGACGAAGCTTTGCTCGTCTATCGCGCGGAATATTGCGAGGGCGACAGGCTTGTCGTCGAGGTTTCGCAGCCCGGTCATATCTGGCTTGCGCTCGATGCTGGCATGCCGCCGACGCTGGTTTTCCTGCACGGAAATGAATTCATCCTGCCCGTTCCTTTCGCGGCGAAACGCAAATCCTATCCGCCGCAGGCTTTCAGCGGTAACCTTCACCGGATCACCGCGCGCCGCACACTTGCCGGTGAAATCGAGGTTCGCAGGAATCTGGCGCTCAACCCGTTTGACGATCATGAAAACACCTCGCTGTTTCCGCACGTCTATGCGAGCACGGAAACGCGCGGGGAGGCGGCCTTCGCGGCCCGCAATGTCATCGATGGTGAAAAGGCGAGCGCGGGCCACGGCTTCTGGCCTTATACAAGCTGGGGCATCAACCGCGATCCCGAAGCTTCGCTGACCCTCGTATTCGGCCGCGCCGTCCTCATCGACCAGCTGACTTTTTACCTGCGGGCGGACTTCCCCCATGATGCCTGGTGGGAAAAAGCGAGCGTCACTTTTTCCGACGGCGAAAGCGCAAGCTTTTCCCTGCAAAAAACCGGGGCGGCCCAAACCTTCCCGGTCGCGCCGCGACGGGTGGAATGGATCCGTCTGCATGATCTTAAAAAAGCCGATGATCCTTCGCCCTTTCCCGCGCTGACGCAAATCGAGGTCTGGGGAGCGGATCTGCGGGAAGCACCGTAGCGCCTGATCGCCCCTTTCGGGCACAGAGCTACGACCCGGTTTTACTGAAAACCCTTTAGCTGTGCGCGATGCCGCGCAGATCGCGCATCATGTCGCGGTAGCGGTGCTGGCTGCCGCGCAGATGCGCCTGCATCGCCAGCTTCGCGGCCTGTTCGTTCCGGTCCGATATGGCGATGACGATGGCTTCATGTTCCTTGTGGATCAATCGCCGGTAAGCTGTCTGGTCGTTCTCGCCGGTTTCGGAAACCACGCGCGATTGTGGAATCACGGCCTGGCCGTGCAGCTCGAGGAACTGTGTGAAAAGCGGATTGTTGGTGGCGGCCGCAATCGCCAGATGCAGCGCCAGATCCGCCTCGCGAATGGAGCGGTTCTCCTCGATACATTGCAGAAGCCGGGCGTGACAGTCGAAAATCGCCTCCTCCTGCGAAGGCGAACGGCGGAGGGCGGCGAGCCCCGCCGCTTCGATTTCGAGCGGTGTCCTGATTTCCAGCACCTCCAGATCGGAAGAGAGCCGGGCGCGGTCGATGCCGGGTGTGGGCGATGCGTCCTTTTCACGCTTCAACACGAAAATGCCCGCCCCCTGACGCACCTCCACCAGCCCGTCGCAGCGTAGCGCCGTCACCGCCTCGCGCACCACGGTGCGGCTGACGCCATGGGCTTCCGTCATCTCGATTTCGCTGGGCAGGCGGTCACCGGGTCCATATTGCCCGGAGGCAATCGCGTTTCTCAGGCTGAGGCTAACTCTGCTGACCAGAGAACCGGAGGATTTGCTGCGCTGTTTTTGCTGTTCAGGCACGTCGGTCACCATGCATTGAAATCGAGGCAGGCGTGAAGCCTGTCAAATATGTATGATGAATTTCAGTAAAACTCAATGATCATACCAATTTTACCCGCCTTCGTGCAGAGGACGCGCAGAATGGTATTAAAAATCTCCGGCTTCTGACCGGAGTCACTAGGCCGGGCCGGCAAACTGCTCCGTGGAAACGGCATGTAGCGCCCTGCCGGTCCTGAAAAAGCTTTCGATATTGCCGATCGTGGTGTCCGCGATGTTCCTGAGGGCCTCCTGCGTGAAGAAACCCTGATGGCCGGTGACCAGAACATTGGGGAAGGTCAGCAGCCGCGCGAAAACATCGTCGCGCAGCACGTCGTTGGAAAGATCCTCGAAAAAGAGATCGGCCTCTTCTTCATAGACATCGATGCCGAGACTGCCGATTGTGCCGTCTTTCAGACCCGCAATTGCCGCCTGCGTGTCGATGATGGCGCCGCGGCTGGTATTGACGAGCATCACGCCCTTTTTCAAAAGCGGCAACGTCTCCCGGCGAATGAGGTGACGGGTCTCCGGTGTGAGCGGGCACATCAGCGCCAGAATGTCCGATGTCCGAAACAGTTCCTCGCGCGTGACGTAGACCATGCCCAGTGCTTCGCAATCCGGATTTGGCCGTACGTCATGGCCAACGAGACGGCAGCCGAAGCCGGCCGCAATGCGCGCGAAAATCGCCCCGATCTTGCCCGTGCCGATAATGCCGATCGTCTTGCCGTGAAGGTCGAAGCCAAGCAGGCCATCGAGGGCGAAATTTCCTTCGCGGACACGGTTATAGGCGCGATGGATCTTGCGGTTGAGCGACAGGATGAGCGCCATGGTATGTTCGGCGACCGCATAGGGCGAATAGGCCGGCACGCGCGCAACGGTCAGGCCGAGCTTTTCGGCGGCGGCGAGATCGACCTGATTGAAACCGGCGCAGCGCAGGGCAATGAGCCGGATACCCATTTCCGCAAGCTTTTCAAGCACCGGCCGCGACAGGTCGTCATTAACGAAGGCGCAGATCGCCGCCGCTTCCTCCGCCAGCGCCACTGTCTCGAGAGACAGGCGTGCTTCGCAATATTGCATCCGCATGCCAGCGTGGGCGGCAGCGTCAAGGAACTGCCTGTCATAGGGTTTGGCGCTGTAGACCACGATCCGCATCTGTTTCTCCAGTCTCCAAACGAAAGCTGCCGTTACAATGCGACGCGTCCGGCAGGTGGCTTAGCTACGAAGGCCCGGTGCTTCCTGTCCCGTGCTTTCCACATATTCGGTATAGCCGCCGCCATATTGGTGGATACCATCGGGCGTCAGTTCCAGCACCCGGTTGGAAAGCGCGGCGAGGAAATGGCGGTCGTGCGAAACGAACAGCATCGTGCCCTCATAATCCGACAGGGCCTTGATCAGCATTTCCTTGGTGTCGAGATCGAGATGGTTGGTCGGCTCGTCCAGCACGAGGAAGTTCGGCGGATCGAACAGCATGGCGGCCATTACGAGACGGGCCTTTTCACCGCCGGAAAGAACACGGCAGCGTTTTTCCACGTCGTCGCCGGAAAAGCCGAAACAGCCGGCAAGGGCGCGCAACGGCGCCTGCCCCGCCTTCGGAAAACGCTCCTCCAGCCATTCGAGAATGGTGCTGTCGCCATCCAGAACATCCATGGCGTGCTGGGCGAAATAGCCGAGCTTGACGCTGGCGCCGAGCGTGACATTGCCGGAATCCGGTTCCGCCGTGCCGGTCACCAGCTTCAGCAGCGTCGATTTTCCAGCGCCGTTGACGCCCATGATGCACCAGCGTTCCTTGCGCCGCACCATGAAATCGAGCTCGCCATAGATCGTGCGGCTGCCATAGGCCTTGTTCACCTTCTTCAGCGCCACGACATCCTCGCCCGACCGGGGCGCCGGCGCGAATTCGAAAGCCACCGTCTGACGCCGTTTTGGCGGCTCGACGCGGTCGATCTTCTCGAGTTTCTTCACGCGGCTCTGCACCTGCGAGGCGTGCGAAGCGCGGGCCTTGAAGCGTTCGATGAACTTGATTTCCTTGGCGAGCATGGCCTGCTGGCGTTCGAACTGCGCCTGCTGCTGCTTTTCGTTCTGCGCGCGCTGCTGTTCGTAAAAGCCGTAGTCACCGGAATAGGTGGTGAGATTGCCGGCATCGATTTCGATGATCTTGGTGACGATACGGTTCATGAATTCGCGGTCATGCGACGTCATCAGCAAAGCGCCGTCGTAGTTTTTCAGGAAATCCTCGAGCCAGATCAGGCTTTCGAGATCGAGATGGTTCGACGGTTCGTCGAGGAGCATCACGTCCGGGCGCATCAAGAGGATGCGAGCGAGCGCCACGCGCATCTTCCAGCCGCCGGAAAGCTTGGAAACATCGCCGTCCATCATCTCCTGGCTGAAGCTCAACCCGTCCAGCACTTCGCGCGCACGGCCTTCCAGCGCGTAGCCGTCCAGTTCCTCATAACGCGCCTGCACTTCGCCGTAACGTTCGATGATGGTGTCCATCTCGTCCATCCGGTCGGGATCGGACATGGCGGCTTCCAGTTCCCGAAGTTCGGCCGCCACTTCGCTGACGGGGCCTGCGCCTTCCATGACTTCCGCGACGGCCGAGCGGCCGGACATTTCACCGACATCCTGATCGAAATAACCGACCGTCATGCCCTTTTCGACGACGACCTGGCCCTCGTCTGGCTGCTCTTCGCCGGTAATCATCCGGAACAGCGTGGTCTTGCCGGCGCCGTTCGGACCGACAAGGCCGATCTTCTCACCGCGATTGAGCGCGGCGGAGGCCTCGATATAGAGAATACGGTGACTGTTCGACTTGCTGATGTTTTCGATGCGGATCATGACAGGGCCTGTGAATGGGAGCGGCCCTCCTATGCCACGGGCCGTCGCCGCTGTCACCTGCCGCACACGTCTTGTCAGCCATGCAGCCGACAAGACGCTCCGGAGCAAAGCTCCGGAAACGAAATCAGTTGGTGAGCGTGGCTATGCTGCCGGCAGCCTTGCGGGCGATTTCGCCAAAGGCAGTGACGATCTGCTCCATGTTTTCCGGCGCGTAATAATTGTCGAGGCTCGATGCGCAATATTGCAACAGCGACTTGCCCTTGTCCGGCGCCATGAAGGCGACGCTGAAAATCTTGATCCCGTCTTTCTTGGCGGTCTCGCAGGTGGTGCGCACGGACTGGTCGATGCTGGAGTTCCACGAGGCGCTGTTGCCCGTCATTTCACCGTCGGTCATGAGAACGATATAGCGCTCGAAGGATTCGTTCCCCTGCGCTTTGTGTGCTTTCGCTTCGTCGGTGTTGGCTTTTTTTAGGGCGTTATAGGCGGCGGTCAGGCTGCTGCGGGCATCGGTGCCGCCGGTAGGGAATTCCGGGATTTGCTTGTCCACGTAGCTGACAACGCTGCTCGTACCCCAGCTGATGGGCTGGGCCGGATAGGTCTCATGTGTATAGACCGAGGCGCCTGTGCGAACGAGCTCGGAACCGCCGCTTGCGGTATAGGTCGGGTCAGCTTTGTTCAATGTTGCGACGAGGAACCCGACGGCGGTTTTGAGCGAGGTGGCCTTGTTGACATAGCAGGGACTGGACGTGACCTGCGCTTCGCTCTTGCCCCAATTGTTGGAAGTGTAGTTCGGGCAGGATTTTTTCGCGGTATTGATGGTGTCCGTCTTGAATGACATCGAACCGGAACGATCAAGCGCCAGATACATGGAGATAGGTGCGCCCTTGTTGACGGTGCTCTTTGCGGTGCCCGTTACCGAAAGATCGAGTGTTTTTGCGCCAATGAACCCGAGCAGCGGATTGAGCTGTACACGGTGGTTGATCGTGGTCTCAACGGTATAGGTCTTGCCGCGGGCATTTTCCGTCGTCGTGATATTGGTCGGAGAATTCTGCTCCAGTTCCTTTTTCTCTTCCGCGGTCAGGTTCTTTTCCATCTGGGCCGCGATGAAGTTCTTGGCGATTTCCTTGATCTGCTCGTCCGTCAGGTCGCCCATTTTCAAACGGGCCTCGGTGGCCGCCGCAAGGGCTGCAGAATCCGCGGTATTCTGCATATCCGCTTTCACCTGCATCACATTCGCCAACTCCATGCCGGCGCCGGCAAAACCCAGCAACACCGGCAGCAGAATGGCCGTCATCATGCCGAAATTGCCGCTGGTATCGGCAAGAAAACGACGCTTCGGTTTTTGATGTGCAGAGGCGGTCATGACGGGCTCACGGATTAGAATATTCGACTGAGCACAGAAAAACCGCAAACGATGTAAAATCCGCTAACGTGATTGGTTCAATTTTACGCAGCGTTCAAATTGGAGCAGTTTTCGAAGTATTTTCAAGAATTGTTTGGTGCGATGGCCGCAATAATACACATCGTGTCATTATTGGACGGGGATGACGTCGACAGCCTGTTTTATCTGCTGGTTGCCATAGCTCTTCAAGACACCGATCACCGGGGCGACATCGGAATAATCCCGGCCGTAACCGACGACGATATGGTCGCTTCCGGCGACGATATCATTGGTGGGATCGAGTTCCAGATAGCCGGCTGCTTCCCCGCACCAGACGCGAACCCAGGCATGCATTGCATCGGCGCCTTCAAGTCTTTCCTTGCCCGGTGGCGGAATGGTGCGCAGGAAACCGCTGACATAACCGGCGGGAATGCCGAGGCTGCGCAGCGCCATGATCATGATATGCGAAAAATCCTGGCAGACGCCGCGCTTCAGCTTGAAGGCTTCCGATGGCGTCGTATCGACGGTCGTCGCCTCGCCGTCATAGGTAAAGTCCTTGTGGATGCGTTTGCACAGAGAGAGCGCGATTTCGCGAATGGTCATTCCCGGTTTCAGCAATTCCCGGGCATAGGCGGATATTGCCGCATCCATTCCGATCCTTGGGCTCGCACCGATGAAGTGGTGCGGCGACTGGAAATCGAGCGACCAGACATCGGCCAGGTCCTGCGGCAGGCGGGAAAGCTCGGGCGAAAAATCCGCCGTCAGCGCCGGCGCCTCCACCATCACGCGGGCCTGCATGCGGATATCCAGCTTTTCATGCGGCGCGCGCAGATGCACTGACGTGGCCGATTGATGAAAGAAGTCTTCGAAGGTGGCACGTTCTTCCGGTACCGGCGAAACATCGATGGAGCCGGCGACAAGTCGCTGCCGGCCGGGGATGGAGAGCGGCAGGACGCGGATGATGTGGCGCGCGCCGTGGGCCAGCGTGTCGTAGGTGTAACCCATATGCAGGGAAAGATCGTAAAGCATAGGATTATCCGAGATAGGTCCGGGCCAGAACATCGGAGAGATGTTCCATGTCGGTTTCGAGTTGGCGATAGATCGCGCCGTTCATGTTTTCCGGCGTCATGACCGCAAGCCCGGAATGCAGGCGCATCGCCTCGCGGTAGAAGGGCGACATCTGGCCGTTCACGAAGGCGTTCGGAAGCTGTTCCACCTCGGTGCGAATCTCGTTCAGCTGGAACAGGATCGAGCGGGGATTGAGCGGGTCGAGCGCCAGGAGATCGGTCACGGTCAGGCCGGCCGTATTGACGTTGTAGCGGCGGCGATGGGTCATGACGCTGTCGCCGATTTCGAGCAGCATGTCATAGGAGCCGTCGGGCGCATCCGGGCCGGTCATATGGCCGAGAAGACGTGTCATATGCAGGCCGCGCTCCAGGTAACGACCAATCGACAGGAAACGCCAGCCGGTGAAGCGATACATGTTTTCGTGCACGAGACCGGCAAAGCCCGCAAGTTTGCGCAGCAGGATCGTCATGGCATGGGTAGCGTCGTCGCCGGGGGCCACTTTCGCATGGAAACGGCGGGCGGTCTTGGCAAGGTCGTTCAGCGCCAGCCATCCGTCAGGCGAAAAGCGGTCGCGGATATTGCTGGCGGAATAAAGCGCGCTGTTGATGTTGTTCAGCAGGCTTTCCGGCACGGCATCGCTCATCTCCACATCGAGCGCTTCGAGATAGCGTGTCACATGCGCGAGCAGAGGCTGGCGCGGATCTGCGGATTCGGCATAACGCCCGTGCCAGGCGCGCAGGATGCGCAGGGCGCCTTCCGAACGCTCGATATAACGGCCGAGCCAGAACAGATTGTCGGCTGCGCGGCTCGGCAGGCTGCCCGGCATATTGCGGGTAAAGCTTTCTTCCGCCGGCAGAAGCGTGGTGCGTTCCACCGGCTTGTCGCTGACGATCCAGACATCGGCCGCACTGCCGCCCGATTGCATGGCAATGGCGGAGACATCGTTGCTGCTGCCGATACGCGCGAAGCCGCCGGGCATGATCTGCCAGCCATCCTGGGTGCGCGCGGCAAAAACGCGAAGGCTCATCGGGCGCGGCACGAGCTTGTTGTCGATATAGGCCGGGGTTGTCGAAAGCGTCACCACTTCCTGTCCCACCAGCCTGTGGCCGTCGGAGGCGAGCCAGTCGCTGATCGATTCCTTCGCCGTTTCACGCAGCGACGAGCCAAGCACGGATTGACCGTTGTCGTCAAAGAAGGGAAGCCGGGAATAAGCGGGGCCGATGACCATACCTTCTATATTACCGGCGACATGGCGGCGTTCCGATTCCTGCCCGCACCACCAGGTGGCAATCGATGGCAGTTTCAACTCCTCGCCCAGAATGTGGCGGCAGATGCGCGGCATGAAGGCGAGCAGCGCCCGCGTTTCGAGAATGCCGCTGCCGAGCGCATTGACGACGGTGAGGGCTTCATTGCGCAGCGCCTGCACCATGCCCGGCGTGCCGATATGGGATTGCTGGTTCAGTTCCAGCGGGTCGGAATAGGAGGCGTCGAGACGCCGCCAGAGAACGCCGACCGGTTTCAGTCCCGCTACGGTTCTGACCATGACGCGACCGTTGACGACGGTGAGGTCTTCGCCTTCCAGCAGCATGAAGCCGAGATAACGGGCGATATAGGCGTGTTCGAAATAGGTTTCGTTGGCGGGGCCGGGCGTCAACACGGCGATCCGGTCGTCGGGGTGCTTTCTTTGCGCCTGCAGCGTGTCGCGGAAAGCGCCGAAAAACGAGGCCAGACGATGCACATGGGTTTCGGCATAGATATCAGAAAGTGCACGGGTGGTGGCCACCCGGTTTTCGAGCGCGAAACCCGCACCGGAAGGCGCCTGCGTCCGGTCGGCCAGCACCCACCAGTTGCCGTCAGGTCCGCGCCCGATCTCGAAGGAACAGAAATGCAGATAATGGCCGCTTGCCGGTTTCACGCCGACCATGGGCCGCAGATATTCCGGATTGGAGGCGATCAGGGCCGGGGGTACGAAACCTTCTTTGACCAGCCGGTTTTCGCCATAAAAATCGGCGACCATGGCTTCCAGAAGATTGGCGCGCTGTTTCAGCCCCTCGGAAAGAACCGCCCATTCCCTGTCGTCGATCAGGACCGGAATATGGGAGATCGGCCAGTTTCTTTCGCTGCTGCCCTTGCCGTAATCGCGATAGAACACGCCGGCATCGCGCAGATAGCGGTCGGTGCGGGCAAAGCGCTCGTGCAATTCCCGTTCCGACATGCGCGACAGGGCGTCGAGCAGGGTCTTCCAGACCGGCCTGACCTTGCCGTTGGTATCGAGCATTTCGTCGGCAACGCCCGGCAAGGGGGAATATTCGAGCCCACGCGGTTGCGCGCTCGTTTCCGTCTTGCGTTCCGTTGCCGGGGCTTTGGACAATTTACACTCCGTAAGGCCGACGCAGATCGAGCGTCAGCGGAAATTCTGGCGACATGGTTTCCGCTTGTAGCGGATATTGCCCTGCCGTATGCCCCCATGGTTCGAAACGGGCGAGGCGGCGTGCCTCGGCCTCATTGCCGTTGACGGGAAACGTCTCGTAATTGCGCCCGCCCGGATGAGCAACATGGTAGATGCATCCGCCGATCGATCGCCTCGACCATGTATCATAAATGTCAAAGGTCAAGGGTGAATTGACGGGCAGAACGGGATGCAGGCCGGAAGCGGGCTGCCATGCCTTGAAGCGAACGCCGGCGACCGCGACGCTGCGGTTTTCCGTCGGGGTCAGCGGCACGGCGCGGCCGTTGCAGGCAACCGCGTAGCGGGCGGGATTGGAGGTTTCCAGCCGCACCTGCAGGCGCTCGACGGAGCTGTCGACATAACGCACGGTTCCGCCGATGGCGCCCTGTTCGCCCATCACATGCCAGGGCTCCAGCGCCTGGCGCAGTTCCAGCTTCGCGCCCTCATATTCCACCTCGCCGAAGAAGGGGAAACGGAATTCCTGCTGGGCGGTGAACCATTCCGGCTTGAGGTCGAAACCGTTTTCCCTGAGGTCGGTAAGCACGTCGAGGAAATCCGCCCAGATATAATGCGGCAGCATGAAGCGGTCGGCGAGCGCTGTACCCCAGCGCACGAATTTGCCGGCGGCCGGATTTTTCCAGAAGCGGGCGATGAGGGCGCGCACCAGCAATTGCTGGGCGAGCGACATGCGCGCGTTGGGCGGCATTTCGAAACCGCGGAATTCCACAAGGCCAAGGCGGCCAGTCGGCCCGTCAGGCGAAAACAGCTTGTCGATGCAGATTTCCGCGCGATGGGTATTGCCCGTCACATCCGTCAGAAGATTGCGGAACAGCCGGTCGACAAGCCATGGCAGCGGCGGCACGCCTTCTCCGGGGGCAGGCACCTGCGCAAGTGCGATCTCCAGCTCGTAGAGACTGTCGTGGCGGGCTTCGTCGATACGCGGCGCCTGGCTCGTCGGGCCAATGAAGAGACCTGAGAAGAGATAGGAGAGCGAGGGATGCCGCTGCCAGTGCAGAACGAGGCTTTTGAGAAGATCGGGCCGGCGCAGGAACGGGCTGTCATTGGGGTTGGCGCCGCCCACGACCACATGGTTGCCGCCGCCGGTGCCGGTGTGGCGGCCGTCGATCATGAACTTGTCGGCGCCGAGATGCGATTGACGCGCCTCCTCATAAACAGCCGTGGTGATGTCGACGCAATCCTTCCAGCCCGCGGCGGGGTGGATGTTGACCTCGATGACGCCGGGATCGGGTGCGACGCGGATGACATTGACGCGCTCGTCATGCGGCGGCGCATAACCCTCGATATGGACGGGCAAACCAAGATCGGCGGCTGCCGCTTCCGCTGCTGCAATCAGTTCCAGATAGTCCTCGATGCGCTCGACCGGCGGCATGAAGACGCAGAGCCTTCCGTCACGCGGTTCCACCGACATGGCGGTGCGCACCGCGCCGCCGATTTCGCCGAGCGTCTGTTCGATGCGCTCCTGCCCCGGGGCCTCGCTGGCATGGAAGGAGGCTTCGGGCATGGCGCGGCCCGATGGCGTCAGGACATCGGGAAGCGGACCACGGGGGATCGAAGGATCGGCCTCATGAATATAGGGATAGGCGGATGGCGGCACATAGGGCAGGGTGCCAAGCGGCAGACGGTAACCCACCGGGCTGTCACCCGGAACGAGGAATATTTTTCCGCGCCGCGTCTTCCATTTTTCGCTGATCCAGCGCTTGCCGGCGGCGCGCGCATTCCACGCCTGAACGGGAAGAATATAGCCGGTCGGCGTCGTCAGTCCCCGCTCGAAGACGCGGGCCATGCGGTTTCGCTCCTCCGGGTCTTTCAGCTTGGAATTGGATGGATCGACATTGTCGGGAAGGCTGCCTTCCTTGATGATCCATTCGGCCGGATCCTCATAGGCCGGCAGCACCAGCTCAGGCTCGATGCCGAGATGGGAGGCTATGCCGCCCAGCAGTTTCTGCGCATCTTCCGCCTTGACGCCCGTATTTGCGCCCTCCTCGGCGATCAGCGCCGGGTTCTGCCAGATCGGCAGGCCGTCCTTGCGCCAATAGAGCGAGAAGGTCCAGCGCGGCAGGCTTTCGCCCGGATACCATTTCCCCTGCCCGTAATGCAGAAAGCCGCCCGGTGCGAAACGCTCACGCAGGCGGCGGATCAGGGCATCGGCCTTTTCACGCTTTGTCGGCCCGACCGCGCCGGTGTTCCATTCGTCGGATTCGAAATCGTCGATGGAAACGAAGGTCGGTTCGCCGCCCATGGTCAACCGGACGTCATGGCTGTTCAGAACATCATCGACCTCCTGGCCGAGCGCGTTGAGTTCCTCCCAGCTTTCATCCGAAAAGGGTTTGGTGATGCGCGGCGTTTCCGCAACCCGCCGGACCTGCATGTCGAAGGCGAATTCCGTATTGGCATGGCCGTAATAACCGCCGGAAATCGGCGCCGCATTGCGGTAATGCGGCGTTGCCGCCAGCGGAATATGGCTCTCGCCCGTCAGAAGCCCCGAGGTGGGGTCGAGGCCGATCCAGCCCGCGCCGGGCATATAGACTTCGGCCCAGGCATGCAGATCGGTGAAGTCCACTTCGGTGCCGGATGGGCCATCCAGCGCCTTGAGATCGGGGGTAAGCTGAATGAGATATCCCGACACGAAACGGGCGGCGAGGCCAAGATGCCGCAGAACCTGCACCAGCAGCCAGCTCGTATCGCGGCAGGACCCCTTGCCGGAAGCAAGCGTTTCCTCCGGCGTCTGGACGCCCGGTTCCATGCGGATGACGTAACCGATCTCCTGTTGCAGGCGGGCATTGAGGCCAACGACCATGTCCACCGTCTGCTGCCCCGGCGTGCGGTCGACGGTGGCCATGAAGGCGGCAAGCAGCGGGCCTGTCGGCTCCGGCTTCATGTAGATGGAAAGGTCGTCGCGCAATTCCTGCGGATAGTCGAAGGGCCACTTTGTCGCCTCTTCCTCCACAAAGAAGTCGAACGGATTGTAAACCGTCATATCGGCGACAAGATCGACCTCGATCTTAAATTCCGTCGCCGGCTCGGGAAAAACGAAGCGGGCGAGGTAATTGCCGTAGGGATCCTGCTGAAGGTTCACGAAGTGATTGGAGGGCGAAACCTTGAGCGAATGGCTGATGACGCGGGTTCTGGAGTGCGAGGCGGGCTTTAATCTTATGATCTGTGGTCCAAGGCGAACCGGATTGTCGTATTTATAATGCGTCAGATGATAGATGCTCGCTTTGATCGCCATTAATCTGCCTTGCTCGGTTTTCCGGCTTATGCGGTTTGTCCGCCCCTCTGAAATTATTCGGATTTTGTGCAATGCAGGAAAAGAAAGCAAGGATCATTTCCGGGGGCAACCGCATTGTTGGTCGAGGCCGCGATATTTGCCCGCGGGAAGAATTGTCCGGGCTTTTCAATCATCGCCGCTGAGATTTCGCCGGGATTGTGGACAAGGTCGAACGGCGTGTTATTGCTTGGCAACGAAAGGCGCAGAATCGCGACCCGCTTTCTTTGCCGACTGACGTTTCGGAATGGAATGAATGGCAACAACGGTGACCGACGATCAGCGCAAAAGCGCGGCTAATCTTTCGGGTTTCGATCTCGATTTCCCGGCGCAGCTGCGCATGATGGGGCGTGCCTTCTGGACCTCGCCGGTGCGCACCCGGCTGATCTTGCTGTCGATAGCGCTGCTCACGGTGATATTGCTCACCGCCTATGGGCAGATCAGGCTCAATGAATGGAACGCGCCGTTTTACAACGCGCTGGAGCGGCGCGATCTTGCCGCCTTCATTCACCAGCTAGAGGTCTTCGCCATCATCGCGGGGCTGTTGCTTCTCCTCAACGTCATCCAGACCTGGCTGAACCAGATGACGGCGCTGAACATGCGCGAGGGTCTTGCCAAGGATATGGTGGATCAATGGCTGAAACCGGGGCGTGCCGCCCGCCTTGCCGGTTTCGGCACCATTGCGATCAACCCCGACCAGCGCCTGCATGACGATGTCCGCAATCTGGCTGAAAGCAGCACGGCGCTTTCCATCGGTCTCGTCAATGCAACGATCCTGCTCGTCAGCTTTATCGGCGTCCTCTGGTCGCTCTCGGCCGGCTTTGCCATCACCATCGGCGGCGATACCTATGCGATCCCCGGTTATATGGTCTGGGCGGCGATCCTTTACGCCGGTTCCGCTTCCCTGCTCAGCAATCTTGTCGGTTATCGGCTGGTGGGGCTGAATGCCGAGCGTTATTCCAAAGAGGCGGAGCTTCGCTTCTCACTGATGCGGGCCAGCGAAAATCTTGCCGCCATTGCCCTTGCGCGCGGCGAAAAGAACGAAAGGCGGCGGATCGGTATCGATATTGATGCGGTGCTCGGCGTCATTCGCGGGCTTGCCATGGCACTGACACATCTGACATGGGTTTCGGCAGGATATGGCTGGCTGGCGGTGGTGGCGCCGATCCTGATCGCGGCTCCGGTTTATTTCTCCGGCAACCTCACCTTCGGCGGGTTGATGATGGCCGTCGGTGCGTTCAACCAGGTCAACACGGCGCTGCGCTGGTACATCGACAATTTCGGGCCGATCGCCAGCTGGAAGGCGACGTTGCAGCGCGTTTCGGTGTTCCGTAACGCGCTTATCCAGATGGACAGCGTCGAACAGCACGGCCTGGCGATCGATCTGCAACGCAGCGCGGAGAATGAAAAAATCCGCCTCCAGTCGGTAGTGATCTGCCGCGATGCGGGTGGGCAGGATCTGGATCGCGGCTTCCAGCTGCGCGAGAGCGAAGTCGAGATCGGGCCGGGCGAACGGCTGATGATCAATGGTGAGCAGGGCGTGAACCGAAGGCTGCTGTTTGCGGCCATGGCGGGCCTGTGGCCCTGGGGACAGGGCAGGATCGAGATGCCCGAGCAGTCCGACACGCTTTTCATTGCCCAGCACGGCTATCTGCCGGCGGGATCGCTGCGTGAAATCCTCGCCTATCCGCGCGCGCCCCAGCGTTTTGCCGATGCGGATTATGTCTCGGCGCTCACTGCCTGCGGGCTCGGCGAGATGGCATCCCGTCTCGAGGAAAATATTCGCTGGGACAAAAAACTGGATTCAGACGAGCAGGCCAGCATCCGGGTGGCCAATGCCCTGCTGCTGAAGCCGAAATTCGTCGTTATCGACGATTTGCTCGAAGGGCTGGAAAAACAGACGCAGGATACGCTGGCGGCAGTTCTAAACGGGATCGAGGGTGCGGCGATCATCTATATCGGCCGGTCGGAAACATTCCTGTCGGTTCTCGCCCCGGCTGTGGCGCATCTCGACCACACTGCGCAGAAGGAAAATATCTCCAGGGCCGGGAGCGCTCCGGAATAGGTCATCGGGCCATTCGGCTGTTTGGGGCGGACTAGAGCCGCAAATGCCATTTGTCTGAATCGAGCCGCTGCTGTTTGGCAAGGCTTATGGTGGTGTCCGGCTCCACCTGCGAACGCAGGGCAAGGGTGCCGGTCGCCAGGCTGATGGCGACGACGCTGGCGACAACCACGACGATACGGTCGTAGCGCTGCTGTATTGTGTTGTTTCCACTCCAGTCATAGGCCATTCGCACGCCCTCGCGTTTTTTGGAATCGTGCCTCATCATGGTTAACCGAAGCTTACGATGGCTCTGTGATTCCTTGCTGTTTTGGAAGGGCTGCCGCGACAAATCGGCTATTGGCGGATGGGGTGCGGTTGTTTAAGTCCGGCAGCGGGAGGCTTGTGAAAGGACTTTGAGACATGGACCAGCAACCGCCCGCCGATATGGAACTCACGCTCAGAACGCTTGCGATGCCCGCCGATGCCAACCCGGCCGGCGATATTTTCGGCGGCTGGGTCATGTCGCAGATGGACCTTGCCGCTTTCGTCCGCGCCAATGATGTGGCCGGCGGCCGCACCGTTACCGTCGCAGTCAATGAGATCGTCTTCAAGAAGCCGGTCAAGATCGGCGATACATTGTGTGTCTACACCAAAATCGAAAAGATCGGCCGCACCTCCGTCACGTTGAAGATCGAGGCCTGGACCCGCAGGCACTATCAGGATTCACGCGAAAAGGTGACGGAGGCCGTCTTCATCATGGTCGCGGTGGACGACAACGGCGATCCGCGTCCCGTCCGCAAGGAGGCGTGAGGCGGCATCCTCATTTTCTTTTCAAAGCAAATTCCGAAGCGCCTGCGAAAGATTAAAAGCAATAGGCGTTTCGGATTTTTCGCAATTCGATATCCGTCCGCTCAATACTTTAGAAATATCCAATTTATTTATCAATTTTTGCGATCAAGATATGGAATAGGACGGGGATCAGGCTTTGACCATTCCAGGTGTTGTTATTGTCGGCGGCGCTCACGGCACGCTCGCTCTTGCCCGAAGCCTCGGCGCCCTGAATGTGCCTGTTTATTACCTCACCCACGATTCCCCTTTGCCGGGTTGGTCGCGTTTCGTGCGGGAAACAATCCGCTGGGCCGGCCCGCATGATGCCGGGGCACTGCCGTTTCTGCGTCAAATGGCCGACAAGCATGGTTTGAAGGGCTGTCTGCTGGTGCCGTCCGGCGACGGAGAGGTCCAGCTCGTTGCGCAGCATCGTGAGGAACTGTCCTCGCTCTACAAAATCATCCTGCCGGATTGGACGGCCCTGCAATGGCTCTGCGAAAAACCGCTGCTTTATCAGCGCGCCGCGGAACTTGGCGTCAATATTCCGCGAACCTATGCGCTGGCATCGGCCGCTGACATCGATACGCTGGACATATTGTTTCCCGTCATTCTCAAGCCGAATATGGGCGGTGGCGATACCACCATCGCCAGGGCGAAAGTCATTCGCGCCGATGACCGACATGCTCTGAAAACGGCTTTTGCCGATGCGAGTGGAGAGATCGGCGCCGGCAATGTCGTCGTGCAGGAACTCATTCCGGGTGGGGGAGAAAGCCAGTTCTCCTACGCGGCGCTGTGGCTGAACGGAGAGCCGGTAGCGGAATTCACTGCCCGGCGCGCCCGGCAATATCCTGTCGATTTCGGCTATACCAGCACCCGCGTCGAGGTCGTCGACAACGGGCAAGCGGTTGATGCGGCCCGAAAAATACTGAAATCGGCCGGCCATAGCGGGCTGGTCGAGGCGGAATTCAAGCTCGACGGCCGGGACGGCAAGCTCAAGCTTCTCGATGTCAATCCACGCCCATGGTCATGGTTTGGCCTTTGCTCGGCGGCGGGCATCGACCTTGGCGCCCTGCTGTGGCGGGTCGCCAATGGCGAGCCGGTCGGCCAGCCTGGCAATGTGCGGCCGGGCGTTTCCTGGTCCTATCTTGTCCGCGATGCCGTTGCCGCCTTCACATTGGCCCGGAGGGGGCAGGCGAAAATCGGCGACTATTTCGCGTCTCTGGGCAAGATCCGCAGCTGGGCCGCCTTTGCGCCGAACGATCCCTTACCGGGCCTGATCGATCTGCCGCTGACGGTCTCGAGAGTCGTGAGAAAACGCCTTCTTCCCGGCCTGACATCAGGACAATCGGGGAGGATGTTTTTTCAACCGGTAAAACGCCTTGTGAAATATGGGGCCATAAGGGCGGGGCTGGAGGTGAGTTCTCTCCCGGCCGTCCGTTCGGCATTTCCGTCTTTTGCCGGTCGCGGTGCGATCTTTACGCTTCATCATGTGCGCCCCGGAAGGGCTGTTTCGGCTTTCGCACCCAATGTGCAATTGTCCGTCACGCCGCAATTTCTGGAAGAGGCGATACAGGCCGCTCTCGAATGCGGTCTCGTTCCCGTGCATCTGCACGATCTGCCGGCTCTGCTCGCCGATAATCACGAAGGCCGGTCGTTCTGCGCCTTCACGCTCGATGACGGCTATCGAAACAATGCCGACTATGCCGCGCCGATCTTCCGTAAATATGCCGTTCCCTACACGATTTTCATCACGCCGGGTTTTGTGGAGCGAACACGCAGCCTCTGGTGGGAAACCGCTGCTGCCCTGACGCAGAAAGCCGCGTCGTTCGAATTCGATTTCGGGGCGGGGCCGGAGCAGGTGGCATGCGCCAGCCCTTCGCAGAAAGCGGAGGCATTCACGCGGCTTGAAGATTTTGTCCAGAACTTTTCGGAGGACGAGGCGGTGGAAAGGATCGATCGTGCCGCGAGGCAGCATGGCGTCGATCCCATCGCGATCGTGGACGAACTTGTCATGGATGAAGATGAGCTCAGGGCGCTGGCGCAGGACCCTCTGGTGCATTTCGGCGGGCATACCATGACGCATGTGAATATGCGCAAGGTCGATGCGGCGCGTCTGGCTTATGAGATTGCGGAATCGGCGCGCCGGGTGGAAGCCTATGCCGGCCATCGGCCACGGTCCTTTTCCTATCCCTATGGCTGGGTAAAGGCCGTGGGAGAACGTGAAGCGAAAGCGGTTCACGATGCAGGATTTTCCGCAGCCGTGACCACGCAGGCTGGCGTTATCGGCCCTCACAGCCTTGAAAAGCCGACGCAGTTGCCGCGTGTATCGCTGAACGGACGCTTTCAGAAAAAGCGCTTCGTCAAGGCGCTCATCTCGGGCCTGCCCTTCCGGTTCATCTAGCGACGTTGGTCGTTCGCCATCTCTCGGCCGTCTCGCCATGTATGGCTGCGGCCTGCGTTTGGCGTTCTCTTTGCCGTTTCCGATTTCCTCTTTCGTTCTTTGAACCTCTTTGCGGCTGAATTGGCCAATCCGAAAAGCTGCGCCATAATTTTTGTTATTCACATCCATTTATCTATTGATTATAAATAAATTTATCGACGTAAAACATTACAACTTTTATGAAGGCCTCGCCCGTGCTGCTGATTTTTGCCGATGATCTGACCGGAGCGCTCGACGCCGCCGCTCCCTTTGCCGGGCGTGGGCTGGCGACCGAGGTTGCGATCGGGCTTGACGGTGTGCGTGCGGCGCTGGCGGATGCGCCTGCCGTCCTCAGCGTCAATCTCGGCTGCCGCGATGGCGAGGCGGATGAAGCCCGGCGTCGCACGCAGGAACTGCTGGGGCTGGTTCCGGCCGATACTATTCTTTTCAAGAAGATCGATTCCCGCCTGAAAGGGCATATTGCGGCGGAAATGGATGCGATTTCCTATCGGCACGCGCTTGTCGCGCCCGCCATTCCGGATTTCGGACGCGTCGTTATTGGCGGAGCCGTTTCCGGCTTTGGCATGGAAGCTGCCATACCGGTTCATGAAAGGCTGGGCGGACATGCCGGCCGCTGCACGATACCCGATACGCGATCAAAGGGCGATATCAGGGAAGCTCTCGCCGCTGCGCAGGCGGAAGGGGCCGATCTTCTGGTTGGCGCGCGTGGGCTTGCCGAGGCACTGGCTGAAGCGATGACGGCGCAGGCTGTTCCTGAAGCGGCGTTCATTCCACCCGGCAGGGGGCTTTTTGTCATCGGATCTCGCGACCCAATCACGGTGCAGCAGATTGACGTTCTCAAAAGCATTGGGCCTGTCTCGGTCGTGGAGGCGCCGAATGGCGTCGTGCCACGACACACCGATGACGGTGCTGGTCTGACTTTGGTTCAAGCGACGCAGGGTACGGAAAATCTGTCGCCGCTTGCTGTTTCAGACCGGTTGGCGGAAGGCGTCGTGCCGCATTTTACCGCCAGGGCGGCAAGGCTGCTGTTATCGGGTGGAGCCACAGCCGAAGCCGTGCTTCGGGCCATGGGTGTTTCGCGCTTGCGTCTTGCCGGCGAATGCCTGCCGGGTCTCGGGGTCGGCTGGTCTGGCAATCAATGCATCATTGCGAAATCCGGCGGTTTTGGGCAAGCTGACACGTTGAAACGGATCGCGAAAATGATGCTTGGCGACAATGACGCTGGAGAGAGCTGACCAGATGGGGCTGATGAAAGAAACGGCGCGCAAGGCACTTCCGGACATTATTTTCGAAAGAATGCACCGGGCGATCAAATCCGGCGCCTACAAGCCGGATGAGCGGCTGCCGACAGAGCATGAACTCGCCATGGAATTCGAAGTGTCGCGACCCGTCGTGCGCGAGGCGTTGCGGCGGCTGCGCGAGCAGGGGTTCATTTATTCCCGCAGAGGCTCCGGCAGCTATGTCAGGGCTTTTGGCCTGCGCGAGCCGCTTGGCTTCGGGCAGCTTGAAAACGTTGCTGATCTTCTCAACTGTTACGAATTCAGGCTGACGCTGGAGCCGGCTGCGGCGGCCGCGGCAGCCTTGCGGCACGATGGCGAGAGACTTGCGGCGATCCGGAAGGCGCTCGAACTGATGCGGGATGCGACCAATCGCCAGTCCCACCGCGAGGATGCCGATTATCAGTTCCACCTCGCCATCGCGCGGGCGGCGCGAAACAGCTATTTCTCCACCGCGATGGAAGCGCTCAAGGACCATATTGCAATGGGAATGAAGTTCCACGGCATGTCGGTGAAGCGGGAGGCATCCGGCCTGACGCGTGTTTTCGCCGAGCATGAGGCAATCGCAAAGGCGATTGCCGATGGGGACGCAGAGGCGGCGCGCCAGTTGATGCTCCAGCATCTAACGGGATCGCGCGACCGCCTGTTCGAGTCTTCGCACGCGGATTAAGCGGATGGCCGAAGGCCGATGTACGTGTCCGCGCACCGGGTTCTCTCAGAAGGCGTGGCGGTAAATGCCGAGCACGTCCTCGACGCTCATGTCGACGGGATTATTGTCCATCAGCCGACGGATGGCATGCGCATCCTCAGCGTAGCGGGGAAGATCGGCCTCAATCGCGCCATGCCGTGCGAGCGACATTTCGATACCGAGCCCGGCACAGAAATCCGTTGCCGCCTTGCGCAGATCATCAGGGGAAAGGTGCTCGCGAAGCCCGAGCGCTCCCGCCACTTCCGCCGTCTTCGCCGAAACCGCAGGCTGGTTGAAGGCCAGAACGTGCGGAAAGACGATTGCGTTTGCCAGCCCGTGCGGCAGGTTGAGAAGCGTGCCGAGCGGATAGGCGATGGCGTGGCCGGCCGCCGTATTGACCGGGCCGAGGCAGATGCCGCCATAATAGGAGGCAAGCATCATGCCTTCCCGCGCTTCAGTATCCGCACCGTCGCGGACGGCGCGCGCCAGATATTTGCCGACCAGTGCAAAGCCCATGCGCGCGAAACCGTCGATCATCGGATGGGCCTTGCGGTTGGTGAAGGCTTCGACGCAATGAGCCATGGCATCCACCCCGGTTGCCGCCGTAACGGCTGATGGGACGGAATAGGTGAGTTCCGGATCGAGCACGGCGAAATCCGCGATCAGATAAGGGCTTTCGACCGCGATCTTGTTGCCTTTCACCGGGTCTGTGATGAGCGAACGGATGCCGGCCTCCGAGCCGGTGCCGGCAGTGGTGGCGATCTGCACCAGCCGTGTGTCGCGCCCGGTAACCCTGTTCGGCCCTGCCACGTCTTCAAGCGACTGGCTGGAATTCCAGAGGGCAGCGACCAGCTTCGCCACATCCATTACCGAGCCGCCACCGAGGCCGATGACGAGATCCGGCTTGGCGGCGCGTGCTGAGGCAAGGGCGGCATCTAGCGTTGTGGTGTCCGGCTCGCCGGGAATGGCGTCGAAGATCGTGAAAGGGCCCTGCAATTGCAGCCGTTCGGCAAATTTTGCCGTCAACGGTGTGGCGATAATCAGGGTCGATGCGGTTTTTCCCGCCCAGGTGCCGACCTGGGAAATGGTGCCAGCGCCGACGGCAAGCCGTCGTGGCTGGTGGATGAGAATGGGAGCTGTCGACATGGTGCTCATTCCTTCCGCTCCTTGCCCGCCACCAGCTTGCGCGCATAGGCGATGGCCGCATTCATGTTGCCGTGATTGGCGATGCCTTTGCCGGCGATATCGAAAGCCGTGCCGTGATCGACGGAGGTGCGGTCTATCGGCAGATCGACGGAGACATTGACGGCGGTGTCGAAGGCGACAAGCTTGATCGGGATATGGCCCTGATCGTGATATTGCGCGACAACGAGATCGAAAGCACCGGAATAAGCCCGGTGGAACACGGTATCTGCGGAAATCGGTCCCTGCACCTCGATGCCTTCGGCGCGTGCGGCGGCGACCGCCGGTGCGATCTGGTCGTCATCCTCTGTGCCGAACAGGCCGTTTTCACCGCAATGCGGGTTGATGCCGGCAACCGCGATGCGCGGCCGCTCGTAACCGATGCGTTTCAGATGCGCGTTGCCGGCGCGGATGGTCGCCAGCACCCGCTCCGTCGTCGCGCGGCGAATGGCTTCCTGCAGGGAGACATGAGTGGAAACGTGAATGACCTTCAGCCGTTCGGAGGCGAGCAGCATATAGGCGGCTGAGGAGCCGGTGAGGCTTCGCAACATGCCGGTGTGCCCGTCATAATGGTGACCGGCGAGATTCAGGGCTTCCTTGTTGATCGGCGCGGTGACGATGCAGCCGATTGCGCCTGCTTCGGCATCGCGAACGGCCTTTTCGATAAAGCGGAAAGCGGCGTCTCCGGCCACTGGCGACAATGTACCCCAGGGCAGCGGCGCGCCCTCCACAGGCAGGTCGACCACATGTTGAGTGAGATCGATATCAACGCCGAGCGCATCCCGCGCCGCTTCCAGCGTGGCGAGGTTGCCGTAAATCCGCGTCGCCGCACGATCCGGGGCGGACATTTCTGCGAGCGCCCGCACCGTGATCTCGGGGCCGACGCCGCAGGGGTCGCCCATGGTGATGCCAATGATGTTGCTCATCTTTGTCTCCCGTCGTTCTCGTTAGCCCAGCCGGGCGCCAGCCGGACATATTTGATTGCGCGGCGATGATAGGTGTAGCTCGCATGCAGCGTACCGTCCGGCGCTTCCAGAAGCCACGGATAGGACATTTCCAGATTGCGCCCATCGGTCGAATCGTTCGAAAGGCAGGTGCCCGGCCCGTCTTCGATCAGGATCCGAGTGGTAAAACTGCGCCCGTCATCATCGGACAGGCAGATCGAAACCGGCGCGCGCGGCACGCCCCAGACCGGCACACAGCCGCCGCTCGGATCGGCATCGGGCCTGTCGTCTTCCTCTCCCAGCTCGTCATAAAGCGAGGCGCGGCGGTCGCTCGACTGCGCGGCGTTGACGGGGTTGCAGATCATAGCCAGCCTGCCATCGTTGAGCCCGATCACGGCAATGGAGGAATTATTGTTGGGCACATCGGTCGGCTGCGGCTTTGACCACGAGCGGCCCTCATCGGCGCTTTCCGTGCGATAAACGAAATCGGCCTGACGGCGGCGGAAGAAGGCGGCGTAGTGGCCATTCGTCACCGCGACCGGGCTCATATGCACGCATCCGGTCGATTCCTGTAGTTCCTGCAATTGCCAAGTCGCGCCATTGTCCGTGGATATGCCGACCGCTGCCGTATCGTGGCTGCCGTTCCATTTCTGGCCGGGGCGCTGGATGCAGCGGAAGATCGGCAGCAGCCAGGCGCCGTCATCGCGGATGCGAAGCGGCGCGCGGATGAAACAGCCCTGCGGGAGATCGAGAAAACGTCCTTCCTCGGAAACAAGCTTTTCCGGTGCAGTCGCGTCGCGGTGGATTCGCGCCATGCGAATGCGGCATTCATCCTGATTGCCGGAGGGTTGGGCTGTGTGAAACAGCCAGAGAACGCCATCCGGCGCAGTGAAGAGGACCGGGTTCTGTTCGGAATGGGCGGGGTCGTGGCTCAGGCGCTGCGGCGGTCCCCAGCGGGTTGCGTCCGCTGTCAGCACGGATGCGAAAATCGAAATATCCGATTTTCCTTCCAGCGTGCCGCCGAACCAGGCGCAGAGCAGGCTGTCGTCATCCAGAAGGTGCAGGAAGCTCGCATGGTTCTGGATCATGGGCGACGGCAGGAACGCTTCCTGCCGGTTTTGCGACACGGCATGGATGGCTCCGGTCATGGCGTGAGCGATGTCATCAGGGGTCATCGTGGTCTCCTCTTGTCCTGATGAAAATGACATATTCGAAAAGTTGTCAAGTTTATTTGATAAAAAAAGAGGATCATATGTTTTTGATTTTTGGAATTAAACTTTTGTTTTTAAATGATAAAAATAAGAGATTTGGCTTGAATAAAAATTGTCTTAGAAAAATAAATTGACAAAAAATGCGATACCGTCGATGCTCTGTCTACGGGTGGAGGAGACAATCATCCGCATGTCATGCTCCTCAATGCAGGAGACGGGGATTTTTCAGATGCCCCTTGCGGTGCGCCGCCATGTTGCTGAATTTCTGAATCTGGGAGGAGAACGGAATGAAGAAGTCATTGATTGCGGGCGCCCTGGTCTTGGGTTCCCTCAGCGCCGCGGTTTCCCCGGTGCTTGCGGCATCGGGGCCGATCAAGATCGTGCTGGCGGAAGAAGCTGATCTGCTCGAGCCCTGCATGGCCACCCGCTCCAATATCGGCCGCATCATCATGGAAAATGTCAGCGAGACGCTGACCGAGCTTGATGTGCGCGGCAAGAAGGGTGTTCAGCCGCGTCTTGCCGAGAAGTGGGAGCAGAATGCCGATGGAAGCTGGCGTTTCCACCTGCGTGAAGGCGTGAAGTTTTCCGACGGCACGACATTTGACGCCAAGGACGTCAAGCACAGCTTCGAACGCATCATGAGCGACAAGAACGCCTGCGAGTCCCGCCGTTATTTCGGCGGCATGACCGTGACCCCGTCGATCGTTGACGACCACACGATAGACTTCAAGACCGAACCGGCGCAGCCCATTCTGCCGCTGCTGATGTCGCTCGTCACCATCGTTCCCGAAGAAACCAAGATGGAATTCATCCGCGAGCCCGTCGGCACCGGGCCTTACAAGCTGACCAACTGGACGCCGGGCCAACAGATTGTCCTCACCGCGCGCGACGATTATTGGGGCGCCAAGCCACAGGTGACGGAAGCGACCTATCTTTTCCGCGCCGATCCTTCGGTTCGCGCCGCCATGGTGCAGACCGGCGAAGCCGATCTTTCGCCTTCCATTTCCCAGCTAGACGCTACCAACACGAAGACCGACTTTTCCTATCTCGACAGCGAGACGGTCTATATGCGTCTCGATCACAATATTGCGCCGCTGAACGATGTGCGGGTGCGCCGCGCGCTCAACCTCGCCATCGACCGGCAGGCCTTCCTCGGTACGCTGGTTCCGGAAGGTGCCGTGCTGGCCACCGCACTCGTTCCGCCGACCACGCTTGGCTGGAACCCTGACGTCAAGGTCTTCCCCTATGACCCCGAGGGCGCAAAGAAGCTGCTCGAAGAAGCCAAGGCTGCCGGTGTGAAGGTGGATACGCCGATCACCATCATCGCACGCACCGCGAATTTCCCCAACGTCACCGAGATCATGGAAGCGATCCAGCAGCAATTGCAGGATGTCGGCTTCAAGATCGACCTGAAATTCGTGGAGGTGGCCGAGCACGAAAGCTATTACTCCAAGCCCTTCAAGGAAGGCCGAGGACCGCAGATCGTCGCCGCCATGCACGACAACTCAAAGGGCGACCCGTCCTTCACCATGTTCTTCAAATATGCCACCAAGGGCACGCAGTCCGGTTTCTCGGACAAGAAGGTGGACGATCTGATCGAACGTGCATCCGCAGCCGTGGGTGACGAGCGCGCCAAGCTCTGGTCGGAACTCATCGCTTATCTGCACGACGATGTGGTGGCGGATGTGCTGCTGTTCCATATGGTCGGCTTCTCCCGCGTCTCGGAACGGCTGGACTTCAAGCCCACCATCGCCACCAACTCGATGCTGCAGCTTTCGGAAATCGGCATCAAATAAGACCCCGCGTCTTGTCAATTGAGAAGCGGCGGCGCGGCGAAAGCTTCGCCGCCGCATTGAAAAACCGGAGGCAACCATGCTGAGCTTCATCCGAAAACGTTCCGTTGCAAGCCTGATCTCCCTGATCGGCCTCATCGTCATGGTTTTCTTCCTGTCGCGCCTGACGGGAGACCCGGCCGCGCTGTTTCTGCCGGTGGAGGCTTCGGAAGAGTTGAAGCAGCAGTTCCGGGCGTTGCACGGGTTGAACGATCCGCTGATGGTGCAGTTCCTGCGTTATGCGGGCGATGTGATAACGGGTGATCTCGGAGAATCGCTCAGAAAAGCCCGCCCGGCGCTGGATGTGGTGCTGGAGGCTTTCGTCTGGACGCTGTGGCTTGCAGTTGTCACCATGTCGCTCGTCACCGCCGCCGCCATCGTCATCGGTTCGCTTGCGGCTTTCCGCTCCGGCGGCTTCTTCGACCGTATGGCCTCAAGCATCTCGCTCATCGGTGCATCCGTGCCGGATTTCTGGCTGGCGATTGTCGCTATCGTCGTCTTCTCCGTCAATCTCGCCTGGCTGCCCACGTCAGGAACGGGCTCCGTGCTGCACTGGATATTGCCGATCGCAGTCCTGTTCGTACGCCCCTTCGGCATTATCGTGCAGGTGGTGCGCGGCTCGATGATCGGCGCTTTGTCCTCGGCCTATGTCAAAACGGCACGCGCCAAGGGCGTGAAGTCGGGTCCGATCATCTTCATTCACGCCTTGCGAAACGCCATGCTGCCGGTCATCACCGTCATTGGCGATCAGGCGGCAAGCCTTCTTAACGGCGCGGTCATCGTCGAAACCATTTTCGGTTTTCCAGGCGTCGGCAAGCTGATGATCGATTCCATTCTTCAGCGCGATTTCAACGTCGTGCTGGCCGCCATTCTCGTGACCGCGCTGGCGATCTTCCTGATGAATCTTCTGATCGATATCGCCTATGCGCTCCTCGATCCGCGTATCCGGCACTGAGGAGGCCGTTCAGCCATGAGCCTTTCCAGCGCCGACACCGAGATCATCGCCGAGCCGTCCTTCGCAACGCGTATGCTGCGCATGTTGTGGGCGGATAAATTCGCGCTTTGCGCCGCGATCTTCCTCATCATCGTCGTTATCCTCGCTTTTGTCGGCCCGGCATGGCTTGGCGATCTGGCGACGAAACAGAACCTGCGCGGGCGCAACCTCGCCCCGTTCGACTGGCAGCGCGAGTGGTATTTCTGGCTGGGGGCGGATGCGCTCGGCCGTTCGCTTCTCGCGCGCATTGTCGCTGCCACACAAAACACGATGATGATCGCCGCCGGCGCCGTGCTTCTCTCCGCCGTCACCGGCACCGTGCTCGGGCTGATCGCCGGTTTTTCCTCCAACCGGGTCGGCCAGATCATCATGCGGCTTGCGGATGTGATCATGTCGTTCCCGTCGCTCTTGATCGCGGTCATCGTACTTTATCTGCTCGGCTCCTCCATCCTCAACCTGATGCTGGTTCTCGCCATCACCCGCATTCCCGTTTACATCCGCACCACGAGGGCGGAGGTGCTGGAGGTGCGCGAACGTATGTTCGTGCAGGCGGCGCGCGTGATGGGCGCCTCTGGCAAGCGCATCCTGTTCCGCCACATCCTGCCTGTGGTGTTGCCGACGCTGACGACGCTCGCCACGCTCGATTTCGCCTATGTGATGCTGGCGGAAAGCGCGCTGTCCTTCCTCGGCATCGGCATTCAGCCGCCGGAAATCACCTGGGGCCTGATGATTTCGCAGGGACGGCAATATCTCACCAATGCCTGGTGGCTGTCCTTCTGGCCGGGACTTGCCATCATTCTCACCACCCTGTCGCTCAACCTGCTTTCCAACTGGCTGCGCATCGCGCTCGATCCCGTGCAGCGCTGGCGGCTGGAAATGAAAGGCCGCAAGCATGGCTGACCATCTTCTCGACGTGCGCAACCTTTCCGTGGAGTTCCACACCGCAAGCGGTGTCGTCCATGCGGTGAAGGATGTCTCCTACCATATCGACCGTGGCGAAACGCTGGCCATCCTTGGCGAAAGCGGCTCGGGCAAGTCGGTATCGTCCTCGGCCATCATGAACCTCATCGACATGCCGCCCGGACATATCAGCAGCGGCCAGATATTGCTCGACGGCCAGGACCTTCTGACCATGCCGGCCGAGGCGCGCCGCGAAATCAACGGCCGGCGTATCGCCATGATCTTTCAGGACCCGCTCAGCCATCTCAATCCGGTCTATACCGTTGGCTGGCAGATCCGTGAGGCGATGACCACCCACGGCATGGACAAGGCAAAGGCCGAAGCGGAGGCGAGGCGGCTTGTCGCCCGCGTCGGCATTCCCGACCCGGACGGGGCCTTGAAGAAATATCCGCATGAATTTTCCGGCGGTCAGCGCCAGCGCGTGATGATCGCCATGGCGCTGGCGCTTCGGCCCGATCTCCTGATCGCGGATGAACCGACCACCGCGCTTGACGTGACGGTGCAGGCCGAGGTGCTCTCGCTGCTCAAGGAATTGCAGCGGGAGACGGGCATGGCCGTGCTCATCATCACCCACGATCTCGGCGTCGTTGCCGAAATCGCCGATCGCGTGGTGGTGATGGAAAAGGGCGTTCTGGTCGAGGCTGGCACGGTGCGCGAAGTCTATCGCAATCCGCAGCACCCCTATACCCGCAAGCTCATCAGCGCAGCACCCGGCAGGGGCGACATGCACGAGCCGCAGGCGGCGGGCGAAGCGCTGCTCAGCGTGCATGATGTGCGCAAGCGTTACGGCGCCTTCGAGGCGCTGAAGGGCGTTTCCTTCGACCTCATGGAAGGTGAAACCATTGCGGTCGTCGGCGAAAGCGGTTCCGGCAAATCGACGCTGGCGCGTATTCTACTTCGCCTCGACGAGCCGGATGCGGGCAGCGCCTTGTGGAAGGGCCGTGATCTCTTCAAGCTTTCGCCTGCCGAACTCTTTGCGCTCCGGCGCGATTTGCAGATGGTGTTTCAGGACCCCACCCAGTCTCTCAATCCGCGCATGACGGTGTTTCAGCTGATTTCCGAGGCCTGGGTCATCCATCCGGAGATATTGCCAAAGGCAAGATGGCGTGAGCGGGTTGCCGAATTGCTGCATCAGGTGGGTCTCTCGCCGGAACATATGCGCCGTTATCCGCACCAGTTCTCCGGCGGCCAGCGGCAGAGGATCGCGATTGCCCGCGCATTGGCGCTGGAGCCGAAGCTCATCATCTGCGACGAGGCAGTCTCGGCGCTCGATGTTTCGGTTCAGGCGCAGGTCATCGCACTGCTGGACAAGCTGCGCCGTGAAATGGGCCTCTCCTTTATCTTCATCGCGCATGATTTGCCGGTGGTTCGGGATTTTGCCGATCACGTCATGGTCATGCAGCGGGGAGAGGTGGTGGAGTTCGGCACTGTACGCCAGGTTTTCGAAGCGCCGCGCGAGGCCTATACCCGTGCCCTTCTATCCGCGAGCCTCGATCCCGACCCCGATATGCAATCCCAGCGCCATCCGGCCGTTGCCGGCGACGCCATCGCAAATTCAAGCGGAGTTCTTTCATGAGCAAACAAGCTTTCGTCGCGCTCGTCACCTGTTTCAACGAGGACGAAACCATCAATTACGAAGCGACCCGCGCGCAGGTGCGCCGCCAGGTGGCGGCGGGCAACAACATCATGTGCGCCGGCACAAATGGCGATTTCACCGCGCTGACGCATGCGGAAAAAATCCGGCTGACGGAAGAGGTGGTGGACGAAGTTGCCGGCCGTGCCAAAGTCATCGTGAATGCGGGCATGCCCGCCACATTCGAAACCCTGCAACTTGCCAAAGCCTTCGACCGCATCGGCGTCGACGGTATCGCCGTCATCACGCCTTTCTTCATCGCCTGCACGCAGGATGGCTTGATCCGCCATTTCTCCATGGTGGCTGACGCCGTTGAAACGCCGGTCTATCTTTATGACATTCCCGCCCGCACCCAGAACCACATAGAACCGGAAACCGCCCGCAAACTCGCCACCCATGGCAATATCGCCGGCATCAAGGATTCCGGCGGCGCGCAGCAGACGCTCGAAGCCTATCTTCAGGTGGCAAAGGAGATGCCCGGTTTCGAGGTCTATTCCGGCCCGGATCACCTCGTTCTCTGGTCGTTGCAGAACGGTGCGGCAGGCTGCATTTCCGGCCTCGGCAACGCGCTGCCGGATGTACTTGCCGGCATTCTCAATGCTTTCAACGCCGGCGACATCACCGAGGCCGAACGCCAGCAGGCAATCTACGCCGACTTCCGCACCGATCTTTACGCCCTCGGCTTCGCACCGGCCATGGTCAAACGCTCGCTTTATCTCCAGGACTCTTCCGTCGGCGCCAGCCGCCAACCGGCCCTTCTGCCGAATAAAGAGCAGGATGAAAAAATCCTGGAAATCCTGCGGCGTTATCAACGGATCTGACGCTGCTATCGAATGTGACGCGCACGGCTGCAGATCGTGCGCGTCACCTTAAAAATATCTGCGAAAACGACCAGAAGCCGATGCATTTCCCCAGCCTCACCCATGACGAATAATTTGTGACACAAACACGAAATTCCCCTTGTCAGCCCGGCTATTGATGTTTAATAGGAGCGCGCAACGCAAGCGTTCGCGCATGCGGAGAGGTGGCAGAGTGGTCGAATGCACCGCACTCGAAATGCGGCATACCTGCAAGGGTATCGTGGGTTCGAATCCCACCCTCTCCGCCATAATTTTCCTTGGGTGACAAGGTTTCTCTCTCAATGTTAGATTAGTTGTATTCACTTAATTTGTGACACGCCTCATTTTCGAGCGGTAGGGCCACATTGTCGGCACTGCGCCGATGATGCTGTAGGTTGGACGGAACATTGCAGGTCCGGCAGGCATTCGAGATGAGCGCCCGCCGGTGTGCATTAGCGCTTTTGACTTACAACGGATAGGTTACCCTTTGTGGGCCGCACCAGAGAAGACCCGGTCAGCCCAAACACAAGCGATTCGATCTCTTCCCATGGTAGATTAAGATCATTCGCAATATCGCGCTTCGTGAGGCCCTTGGACCAAAGCGTAGTGAAAACTTTTGCTAATAGTGTAGAGGTTTCGCGGTCAACTCCAAGCGGCTCAGCACTTCGGTAACCTTGTTGGCCCAGTTCAATAACTATTGACCTATAAGTCCAATCAGACAAAATCTTAATTTGATTAAGCCTCATGGCAAGCGCCATCGCAGAAACTTTCCAGCGTGCCTTAGCTCTGATGATTTGTGATGCGCTATAAATCTGGCCAACAGAATTTTTGACATCCGCTTCAGGCATTAAAAAAGCCGATGCGAATTGATTTGCCTGCCGCTCTGCGTCATCCTCCGGCGCGGATTCAGCTTGGGCGTGAAAATGCAAAACTAAGTGCCCTAGCTCATGTGCCGCGTCAAAGTTTGAGCGTTCGGCAGTCTTTTTCTGGTTCAAAAATATGTAAGGGTGATCGGCATGCCAAAACGAGTAAGCATCAACATTCTGCGTATTTTCGGAAAGAGACAGAACACGAATGCCTTTTGATTCAAAAAGCTTCAATATGTTGCCGATTGGGCGGTCACCTATACCCCAGTGCTGACGAAGCAATCGCGCAGCGACTTCAGGTCTATCTTGCTCGACGCTCAGATCAATCAAATCTGGCGCTGGCAGCTGAAAACGCTCGTCAATCCAGTAATACAGTGAAATCCCATTGGAACCAGCAGCCAAAGATGCGTTACGCTCTGCAGCCTTCATTTTCTTTAAACTACGAAAGGATACCGACTGAGGCTCTAACACTTCTGGCTTATCCATAAAAAAGAAGGCTCGGGGATAACCCAAGGCTTTTACAAGCTTTTCTATGGTAGCATCATCCGGTTGATGCCCATTCTCGACTTTTGAGACCGTGACCTCGGTAAGCCCAGATACTTCGGCAAGTTGTTTTCCCGATAGCTTTCTTCTATGGCGAGCTACCTTCAATCTATCTGCGCAGAACATTATGCTTTATCTTTAAAAATCACTGGCACATCAAAATCGTCCATCGGCCCGGTGTCCAGATCAATTGCCAGTTCCCACTCCCCATCGGGGCGATCAACGAAAATTCGTTCCACGAATCCGGCATATCTCTTATTTCCAATCACGGGGCAAGAGACTTCGACGCTACCGTCTTCACCGACCATTACGAAATATGTTCTAACTTGATCACCCAGCGGATCGTTAACATCAGCAGGTGGCAGGCGGTCTGTGTCACTTTCTAGGGCAACACCGAAATAATCAAATAACGGCACAGGACATAGTTGGGCTGTGCCGTTACCTTTTGCAGAGCGCGGCATCGGTGCGAATATTAAATCGCATGCTCGATCTACATTTTGGTAGCCGAGGCGAATACCGAGTGTGCGATTAATCACCGCCTCTACGCCTAACGTTCGATCCACAACCCATTCACTGTCTAGCGTTTGACCTCTCAACGCACCGACGCCATGAATGTAGGCCAACGTCCCAGGCGCATTCAGAGGCATTAAAGGGCTTGCATCATCGGCAGCCGCTCTTGCAGAATCCCGTATCGTCAATATTTGTTCTAGGGTGAGTCCAAAATCAGCTAGACGCTGTTTCGCATCTGATGGGTTGTCAAGAATTGCAGTGCGGAAAGGCGACATGGTGCATCTCTCGTTTAAGAATCTCACCCTCATAAGAGAGGAAAAAAATTAAACGCGCAAGGCCTAAGTTTCGTGGCGGAAATTTGCGCGCTTATGGAAATAAATCCTTGGCCCCCTTTCCGGGGCATCCTACGCGTGATCGACAAAAGCCGTTGGAGATCACGATGGCGACAATCAGAAAACTCAGAGGGCGCTGGCAAGCACAAGTGCGAAGGGAAGGCGCGGTATGAAGCCGCGCTGCAAGAGCTTCGACACTTTGTCACGTTTTCTCAGAACCCGCACTCAGCGAGAAATGCTCTGCTGGCAGCCAGATCATCCAGAATGCTTCCCGCATTGCGCGGATCGCGCTCCTGCTCGATGGTGATATAGCCGCCATAGCCAAGTTCCGTCAGAAGGCTGCGGATGGCTGGATAGTCGATTGAGCCGCGACCGATAGGGCACATGACGCCTTTGGCGCAGGCGTCGAAGAAGCGGATGCGTTCTGCCATCACCTCCTCGAAAACCGCAGCGTCGATATCCTTGAAATGAATATAGTCGACGCGATCCCAATAGCGGCGAAGCGTGGTGACGGGGTTCATGCCGGAATAGGCCATATGGCCGGTATCGAGGCAGAGGCCTGCCAGATCGGCGGGAATGTCCTCGACGATCTGCTGCAACTCATCGGCAAATTCGATGTAGCCGCCAGCATGGGGGTGGATGGTGGCGCGCACGCCATATTTTTCGCGGGCGAGCGTTGCGATGGCGCGGATGTTCTCCACCATGCCTTTCCATGCGCCGCCATCGAGGCGCGGCGCGCGGTCGGAATGGCCGGCGGCATAATCCCGCTCGTCATGTCCCCAGTCCATCACCGTCAGATAGGGGGCGGAAAAGCGTTGGCCGGCATGGGGTTCCGGTTTCGGCAGGCGGGTGATCAGCGCGCAGATCTCGTCGGTCTGGCGCAGCAGATTGTCGCGGTTGTCCGGTGAGACCAGATCGTCGAAGATCGTGCCGGCGACGATCTTCAGGTCGCGCTCGTCCAGCGCCTGCGAAACACGCTCGAGGTCGAGCGGCAGATAACCGTAGGGGCCGAGTTCCAGGCCGCCGAAACCGGCGGTCTTCGCCTCGTCCAGCACCTTTTCCCAATGGGGCAGATGGGGATTTTTGACGTCGTCGACGCCCCAGCAGCAGGGAGCGGTGGTGATGGTGATCCGGTTGGTCATGGCATCCTCGTGGCGCAATTGACGCCGGGCCGCCTTGTGCGGCCCGGAGCAGGTCTCAGCGGCTGATGGTGGCTTTAAGGGCGTCGATGGAGGACTGGATGCCCGCCTCGGTGGACATGGTGAAATCTTCCATTTCCAGACTGACCCAGCCATCGTAACCGGCCATGCGCACCACGGAGAAAAATTCCTTCCACCATTGCAGATCATGGCCGGCGCCCACCGCCACATAGTTCCAGCTGCGGTTGGCGACGTCAGTCACCTCTTTAAGCTCGAGCAGGCCGTTCACATCCGCCAGTCCGCGTTCGATGCGGGTGTCCTTGCCGTGGCAATGGTGGATCGCGCTGCCGAGTGAACGGGCGGACGCGATGGGATCGGCCCCCATCCACATCAGGTGCGACGGGTCGAGATTCATGCCGACCGTCGGGCCGACCTCATTGCGCAGGCGGAACAGGGTTTCCGGGTTCCAGACGAGCATGGCAGAGAAATTCTCGAGCGCATATTTTTCGACGCCCGCTTCCTTGGCGAGCTTCACAAGCCCGTGCCAGAGCGGAAAGGCGCGATCTTCCCATTGGTAACGGTCGCGCTCCGGCATCTCGTTCGGCCAGCTCTTGGTGTAGACGAGCCAGTTCGGCACGGTGTCACCCGGCGCTGCTTCCGGCAGGCCGGACATGGTGACGATCTTCGTCACGCCGATTTCACCCGCCAGCCGGACGGTGTCCTCAATCTCCTTCAGGTGGCGTTTGCCCATATCGCCGGGATCGAGCGGATTGGCGGAGCAATTCAGCGCAGCGATTTCGAGGCCACGGGCCTCGATTTCTTTGAGCTTGGATTTGAGCAGACCCTTATCCGCCAGAAGTTCGTCGGCCCGGAAATGCGGGCCGCTTGACCAGCCGCCGCCGGTCATCTCTATGCCCTCGACACCGAGCGCGACGCATTTGTCGAGCATATCGGTGAAGGGCAGGCTTGCCATGACGTCAGTACAAATTGCGAGTTTCATAGTTCATCTTTCCGAGGAGGTATGGGGACGCGCCTGAAGAGGAGGAGGACGGGAGAGTTGTCCGGCGCGCCCCCAAGCTGGTTAAGCGAAATCGACCCAGGCGGCGTCGGCATCGGCCGAACGGACGCAGTTTTCCAGCCAGCGAACGCCTTCGGTGCCGGCGGTGATGCCGGGATAATGGTGGGTTTTCAGGAAAGCCCTGTCACCGCGATTTGCCGCGTCGATTGCCTGGGAGATCCAGAGATAGATGTTCGACCAGCTATCGCCGAGACCTTCGGTATGCAGCGCGCCCATGCGGTCGATGGCGAGGCTTTCCTGTTCCAGATAGGGCATGCCGTGATGCAGGATGCGGCCGGGTTCGCCCTGAACCTCGTAGATCAGCTGATCGGGATGGGAATCGGACCACTCGAGCGACGCCTTGGAGCCGACGAAACGGTAACGTTGCGATCCCATATTGCCGGCATTGACGGAGGAGACCCAGAGGCGGCCGCGTGCGCCATTGTCGTAGTGCATCAGAACGGTGGCGTGGTCCTCCAGCGGCGCGCGCGTGGGGATGAAGGCCTTGCGGTCGCAGAGCAGGCGTTCCACCTTCATATGCGGCAGCACGACTTCCGAGAGATAATAGAGATGCGTGCCGATATCGCCCAGCACGAAGGTCGGGCCGGCGGTGCGGGGATTGGTGCGCCATTTGACGGCCTCGCCCGCGCCCACATCGTCACCGGCATTGAAACCATGGGTATATTGCAGGTCGACGATACGGATGTCGCCGAGCATCCCCTTTTTGACCATGGCCGCCATCTGGTGGACGAGCGGATGCCCGGTAAAACCATAGGTGACGCCGACGATCAGGCCCTTCTGCTCGGCCAGCCGCGCCACCTCGTCGCATTCGGCCACGGTGAAGAATAGCGGCTTTTCGCAGATAACGTGCAGCCCGGCTTCAAGGCAGGCCTTGGTGATCTCGTAATGGGTGAAATTGGGGGTGGCGATGGAGACGACATCCACGCCGTCTTCGCGTGCCGTCTCGCCGGCAATCAGCGCCTTGTAATCCGCATAGCAGCGTTCCGCCGCCACGCCGAGATTGACGCCGAAGTCTCTGCCCCTTTCGGCATCGAGGTCGAAGGCGCCCGCAATGAGTTGGTAGTTGCCGTCGCGCAGGGCGCCGGTGCGGTGCTTGTAGCCCACCTGTCCCGTGCGTCCGCCGCCCACCATGGCCCAGCGCAGCGGGCGTGAAATCAGTCTTTCTCCGTTGATCATGTCAGTCGTCTTTCCATTTGATGTTGCGAATGGCCGCGGCGGGAGGCGGGGTCTGCCTCGGGCTTGGGCGCCGGTTTGCCGCGTCATTTCTTGAAATAGAGGTCGATATAGTCCTGCATCTTGGTGCGCATGAACCGGCTCGATTCATCGGCCCTGTCCTCCCAGGCGAAGACGCAGGAGGTCATGATGCCGTCAAAGCCGATTTCGGAAAGCGTGCCGAAGAAGTCGTCCCACGGCACTTCGCCCTGGCCGATATTCAGGTGCTGATGCACCCGCGCCTGTGTGCCCGGCGGATTGAGGATATAGCGAAGCCCGGAACTGGCCTTGTGGTTGAAGGTATCGCCCACGTGGACATGGGCGAGCACATCCTTCGCCTCGCGCAGCATCGCCTTGGTGTCGTCGCCGAAATAGAAGGTATGCGGCGCGCAATAGAGGAATTTGACGTTCTTCGAATTGACCGTGCGGATAATGTCCAGCGCCGGTTGCAGCGTTTCGCACCAGTCTTCCGGATGCGGCTCGACATGCAGGTTGATGTTTTCGCGCTCGAAGATCGGCACCAGTTCTTCCATCGAGCGCCACCAGGCATCCTCGCAGGCCTCGATCATCGAGCCGGTATGGCAGCAGTAGCAGGAACCCTTGTCGGGATGCGGTCCGCGGCCGAATTCGGAGTTCATCGTGTCGACCTCGAGTTCGATGGCGATCTCGATGGCACGTTTCCAGTGTTTTACCGCCGCCTGCCGTTCGGTCTCGTCATTGGAGGCCCAGCGATACATCGGCAGCAGCGAGGCGATGCCGACATCGGCGTCCTTCAGCGCCTTCTTGAAAGACCTGATCCGCTCGGGAAAGACGCGTGGCGCCTTGAACCATTCGAGGAAATCGGCGCGCGGGCTGAGTTCGATCCAGTCGTAGCCGAGTTCCTTCACCTTGGCGGGCAACGCATCGAGGCTGGTGAAACGGTGCATGTGGGGGTCGATGGCGATTTTCATCGGTCTTGATCCTTGTCTATGTCTTAATTTGATGGCGGCTGCGGCGGATGGCCGTCATGGCTGGCCATGTAATTTTCCACCTCGGCACCGAGATCGGCGAGCGCCTCACCGCCAGCCATCAGATCGGTGATTTCCTCGCGGGACTTCTCGCCCTTGCGGAAATTGGCGGCGACTGCGCCTCGGATCAGCACGGCGAAATGGTCGCCGACGGCAATGGCGTGGGTGATCTGATGGGTGATGAAGATCACCGCGATGCCGCGCTTGCGCGCTTCCAGCACGATGCGCAGAACGTGGGACGCCTGTTTCACACCAAGCGCCGCCGTCGGTTCATCGAGGATCAGAACGCGTGCGCCAAAATGTACTGCGCGGGCGATGGCGAGCGATTGCCGTTCGCCGCCGGAAAGCCCGCCGATCAGGCGGTCGCCGTCATCGATGCGGGTGATGCCGAATTCCTGCACTGCCTTGACGGCGATTTCGTTGGCTTTCTTGCGGTCGTAGATCCGGAAGGGCCAGAAGCCTTTGGTGGGTTCTGCGCCGATGAAGAAGGAGCGGCCGATGCTCATCAGCGGAAAGGTTCCGCCGAACTGGTGCACGGTGGAAATGCCCATGCGCTGCGCATCGCGCGGCCCGTCGAAATTGACCGGCTGTCCATCCATCAGCACTTCGCCGGAACTCGGCTGGTAGACGCCGGCCAATGTCTTGATCAGCGTGGATTTGCCCGCGCCATTGTCTCCCAGCAGGCAGAGCACCTCGCCGGCGCGCACCTTCAGCGAGATATCGTGCAGAACATCGATCGGGCCGAAGGATTTATTGACGTTTTTAAGTTCGAGAATGGGTGTCGACATCGTCTTGCCTCACTTCTTCTTCGGCGAATAGGTGAGCGCCATGACGCGGAAGGTGTTGTTCATCAGCACGGCCAGGAGCAGCATGACGCCGATGATGAGGCTCGACCAGTTGCGGTCAAAGGCGGTAAAATAAATGCCCTGATTGACGATGGCGAAGGTGATGGTGCCGAGAAAAATACCGATCACCGAACCGAAGCCGCCGGTCAGCAGCACCCCGCCCACGACGACCGCGATGATGGAGTTGAAGATGAAGGTCATGCCGGCCGAAACCTGGGCGACGTTGAACAGGATTGCCTGACAGACACCGACAAAGGAGGCGCTGACGGAGGAAAGGACGAAAAGAGTCACCGTCAGCTTGTCGGTGGGAATGCCGGCATTGCGGGCACTCACCCGGTCGCCGCCCATGGCGAAAATCCAGTTTCCGAAGGGCGAATAATGGACATAGAAGATATAGATCGCCGTCAGCAGCAGCCACCAGACGATGCTCACCTGAAAACTGCCGCCGATGAACTGTCCGAACAGGAATTTGGCGACGGGGCCGGATTGGGCAGGGCTCAGCGCCACGCTGGTCGTGCCGGTCAGAAGCACGGAAAAGCCGAGGATCAACCCCTGCACCGCAAACAGCGTGCCGAGCGTGACGATCAGTGAGGGCACCACGGTCCGTATCACCAGAAAGCCGTTGATAAGCCCGACAAGCAACCCAAGGCAAAGCGCGCCGATGATGCCGAGCCAGATCGGCATGCCGTAATAACCGGAGATAATGGCGACCGTCAGAGCGCCGGCTGGGATCATCGCGCCGATGGAAATATCGAGCTCGCCGGAAATCATCAGCAGCCCGACGGGAATGGCGACGATGCCGAGATTGGCGGCGACATTCAGCCAGCTTGCGGCACCGGCGGGTTTCAGAAAATCGATGCTGCCGAAGATGACGAAGAAGGCAAGAACGAAAACAAGGCCGAGAAAGGCACCTGATTCCGGGCGGCGCAGAAGGTCGCCCAAAGAGAGATTTTTCACGTCGTTCACTCCAATATTGGCCCTAAGTGCCGAGGGGATATCCTCTGCCCGTCAAACCCCGATCCCCGGTTTCGCCGGGGATCGGAGGCGGGTATGGATCACCGCTCAGCGCGCTCCCTTGGCGACGCCGGCAAGCGTGGTCTGGATGTTGGATTTGTCGACGATGTTCGGTCCCGTCAGCAGCGGGGCGGTCGGCAGATCGGTTCCGAAATCGATGGCCGAGGCCAGAAGCGTTACCGCCAGCAATGATTGCAGGTAGGGCTGCTGGTCGATTGCAAAACCCTGTGTCCCGTCCTTGATCCGGTCGAGGCCGGACTGGTTGAGATCGAAAGTGCCAAGCAGGGCGGTTTCGGTCTTGCCGGCCTGCATGATGCCGATGGCGGCTGAATCCGCATCGCCCGCCGAAATGGTCAGGACGCCGTCGATCTTGCCGTCCTGTAGCAATGTCGCCTTGATCGCCTCGGCGACGGCGGTGGCGTCGCCGAAACTGGTGGCGGGAAGCGGCAGTTGCTTGCCGGCGCCGCCGGCCTTGGTGATGCCGTCGATGACGCCCTTGCAGCGCGCCTCCTGATTGGCGGCGCCCGGAACGGTGTTCACGCAGATGACGTTCTTTTTGCCCTGTTTCGCGAAATATTCGCCGCCGGCGACGCCGGCAATATATTCGTCGGAGCCGACATAGTTGATCGCGCCGAGTTCCTTTGCCTTTTCGTGCCCACCGGCATTCATGAGAATGACCTTGATACCGGCATTGATGGCTTCCCGGATCGCCGGGTCCTCGCCTTCCGGAACCCAGTTCGGAATGACGAGACCATCGACCTTCTGGCTGATGGCGGTCTGGATCAGCTGCACCACGTCGGGCGCGAAATTGTCATAGGTCTGCAAACGCAGGTAATTGACCTTGCCGCCATTCGCCTCGACCACGAGGCGTGCGTCGTCGACACCCTTTTTGATGAGGTTCCAGAACGCATCGTCGTTCTTGCCGCCGACAACGGCGATATTGGCCGCGAACGCGCCGGATGCCATCACGAGCGAGACAGCGCCCGTTGCGAGAAATTTCCTGAAAAATGCCATTGCTTCCTCCCTGCCCATTCTCCCGACGGGCCCTAATGACAGGGTGATTTATATCTTTCATTTTCATGGGAATGGAATTTATATTTCATTTAATGTTGCATTTAATATCATTTCATGTCATTCATGGATGATACGATTGTGAGGCGTCATGAACCGACCGACCATTACCGATCTTGCAAAAGCCGCCGGTGTCAGCATCTCCACGGTCAACCGGCTGCTGCACGGTTCGACTTCCGTGCGCCAGGATACGATCGAGCAGATACTCAAGGCGGCGGAGGAGATCGGTTTTTATGGTCTCGGCACCATCAAGGACCGTCGCCGCGAGGCCATGCCCCATCACCGGCTCGGCTTTCTGCTGCAGCAATCCCACCGGCCGCTTTACCGGCTTTGGGCGGAAGGGATCGTCGCCGCCGCACGCCAGCGGCCGGATAGCATCATTGAGCCGGATGTCGTTTTCGAGGACGATCTTTCACCGGAGGCCGTGTCCGCCAATCTCTTGAAGATGGGACAATCCTGCGGCGCAATCGCGGTGGTGACGGCCGATCATCCGCTCGTCAGCCAGGCGATCGACGAGCTGCGGGGCAGGGGCGTTCCGGTGGTGACTTACGTATCCGATCTATCGGCGGCAAGCCGGGCGGGCTTTGTCGGCACCGACAGCTGGAAACGCGGCCGCACGGCGGCATGGTTCCTCAGCCAGACGGTAAAGGGCGAGGGCGTGGTCGCGCCGCTGATCGGCAGCAATCGGTATCAGTGCCAGGATGTTTCGGACGCCAGCTTCCGCTCCTATATGCGCGAGAACACACCTGAACTTCAGGTCGCGGAAACGCTGCTGACCCATGAGGAGCCGGAAAATGCCTATGTCATCGTGCGGGATATGATTGCTGCCGAACCGGGGCTCCGGGGGATTTATGTCAATGGCGGCGGCATATCGGGTGTTCTGCGCGCACTCAGGGAACTGCCTGCCGAGCGGCAGCGCGACATAAAAATCATCTGTAACGATATCGGGCCGGAAACACGAAAAGGCCTCAACGAAGGACTGATCACCGCCTCGCTGCCGCTTCCCCTCGACAGGATGCCGCAGCAATTGATCGATGTGATGTTACGGCGCATCGAGAATGGAGATTCGTCTTCCGTTGAACAGCGGATCGTGCCCTTCGAAATCCTGACGCCCGAAAGCATCTGGACCTGAGCGGCACGATCACTGGAATTCGAGGCTCATCCGGGCAAGATCGTCCCACAGGCTTTCGGCAAAACCGCGCAGCACGATGATTTCGAAGACCTGTCCGTCGACGCGGGTGAGGTGGGCGGCGATGTGGCCGATCAGCGTCGCGGCGGAATGTCCCACCGGGAAGGCTGCTAGAGACAGGTCGACCGCCGTGCCTTTGGCCAGAACCCGCTCGGCCATCTTGCCTTCGATGCGGATGCGAACGCGTCCCTGACTCTGGTCGACACCCGTTGCCTGAGGCTCGAGCGCTGCAAGAAGCGCCTTCATATCAGCATGAGACAGAGGGTGTTCACCGACGATGAACCATTGGCCCGGTGAGACCGCGCGTATATCGCCTTTGGCAAGGTCGCGAAGGCGGGCTTCCAAATCCGCTGCGCCGGGTGCGGCCAGAACGTGGATGATCGTGCCTTCCGGCAGGGGAGAGAGCTTGATGGCGGTGGAGGCAATCGCTCGCTTCGCGCCCAGCACCGGGCGGAGCGTTGGCCGGACGCCAGATTTGAAGTCAGACTTGAAATCAGACATGGAGTTTCTCGTTTTGAGGATCGACAAAAACCGGGTTGCAAAGGCGGGCTTGGGTAAATTCGTTGCGCAGGCCGTTCCAGACCATGATTTCCTCGCCATGCCGCGCAGGACCATTCTTGACCAGGGCGAGACCGATAGTCGAACCCAGATGCGGTGAGAAGGCGCTGGAGGTCACATAACCCTGATCGTTCTCCAGCGTTGCCGTGGCATCCTTCGCAAGAATATGCGAGCCGGTGCGGAAGGACTGTTTTGGATCAAGCGGTACGACGCCGACGAGGCTCGCACGGGCGGCGTCGGAAAGCCCCTCGCGCTCCAGCATCCGTCGGCCAATGAAATCGGCCTTTGTGGTAGAGACCATTTTGCCGAAGCCGAGATCGGCGGGCACCACCGTGCCGTTGATTTCATTGTGGGTGACATGGCCCTTTTCAATGCGCAGCACGCCAAGCGCCTCGACGCCATAGGGCATGATATTCTCCGGCTCGCCGGCTTCCATCAGCGCGTCGGCGACGCTTTCACCGTAACCGGCCGGGACGGCAAGTTCGTAGGCCAGTTCGCCGGAGAAGGAAATCCGGAACAGGCGTCCATGCAGTTGCCCGCCAAACAGGGAGACTTCCCTGGCTGCAAGGAAGGGAAAGGCCTCGTCGGAAATATCTTCATCGACGATTCTTTGCAGAATGGTGCGCGCCTTCGGCCCGGCAATCGCCATCTGCGCCCATTGATCGGTGACGGAGGCAAGCCGCACGTCGAGATCAGGCCAGAGCGCCTGCGCGCAGAATTCAAGATGGTTCATGACGCCCGCCGCATAGGCGGTGGTGGTCGTCATGAAGAAGCGGTTTTCCTCCAGCCGGCTGGTGGTGCCGTCGTCATAGATCATGCCGTCCTCACGCAGCATCAGACCATAACGCGCCTTGCCGACCGGCAGTTTGAGGAAAGCGTTGCAATAAACCCGGTTCAGGAATTCGGCGGCGTCCTTGCCACAGATTTCGATCTTGCCAAGCATCGACACATCGCAGAGCCCGGCATTCTTGCGCACATTCAGAACCTCACGATCGACGCTTTCCCGCCAGCCGCTTTCGCCTTCGCGCGGAAACCAGGAAGAGCGATACCAGAGCCCGGTTTCAACGAACACGGCCCCGTTTTTCTCGGCCCAACCATGCAGCGGCGATTTGCGTACCGGCTGGAAATGCTGACCGTGATAGGCTCCGGTCAGTGCTCCGAAGGAGACGGGCGTATAAAACGGCCGGAACGTCGTGGTGCCGACATCCGCCGGGGAGATACCACGCGCTTCGGCCAGCAGCCCGATGGCATTGACATTCGAAAGCTTGCCCTGATCCGTCGCCATGCCGTTGGTGGTGTAGCGTTTGGCGAGTTCGACATGGCCATAACCTTCACGGATGGCGAGGCCGAGATCCTTGCGGTGAACGTCGTTCTGGTAATCGACAAAGGCTTTCGCCTTGATGCCGGGGATGGACCAGAGCGGCTTTGCGGGCGGGGCTACGATATCGTTTTCCACCGTGCCGAATATCGGTGCGGTTGATGCAAAGCCGAGCTCTTGCGCGAGCGCCGCGCCCTTCCGCGCGCCATCCTCAAGGCAGGCGGCGATACCGTTTTTTGCAGAAACCGCGCCGGCGAGTTCCAGCCCCTTGAGATTGTCGGGTGCCAGAAAAGCGGCATCGTCCTCCGACCAGACCGGCTTGCCGCCGCGATGGCAGGCGAGATGGATGATGGGGCTGAAGCCGCCCGACATGGCCAGCGCATCGACATTCAGGCTCTCCGCACGGCCATTCGCATAAACCTCGATGGCGGAAAGCGCCTTGCCGCCCTTGGCATTCGAGACGACGCCACCCTTGATGACGCGCGCCTTGCCTTCGTAGCCCGGATTGCCCTGTTCACGGCTGTCGATGATGGCGGCCAGAGCGACACCCTGCGCCTCCAGATCGCGGGCGAGCGCATAACCGCTGTCATTGGTGGTGAAAATTGCCGTCGCCGTGCCGGGGCTGACGGCATAGTGGTTGAGATAGCTGCGCATGGCGCCCGCCATCATCACGCCGGGAACATCGTTGCCGCCGAAGACCAGCGGCCGTTCTTCCGCGCCGGTTGCAAGCAGCGCCCGCTTGGCGACGATACGCCACAGGCGCTCCACGGGCACATGGGCTTTCGGATCGGGCAGATGTTTCTGCACCCGCTCCAGCGCACCGAAAACATTGCCGTCATACCAGCCGAAAGCCGTGGTCCGCGTCAGCACCGTCACATTCGGCAGGGTTTCGAGCTCGGCAACGCATTGTGCCGCGAAATCCGGTGCGCTCTCGCCGCCGATGGCCGCCGTTTCGGAAAGAAGCCCGCCGCCTGCGACGGAATGTTCATCGACAATGATGACGCGCGCGCCGGCGCGTCCTGCGGCAAGCGCTGCTGCCAGACCTGCCGCGCCGGAGCCGATCACCAGCAGGTCGCAATGCGCCCAGCATTTGTCATAGGCATCCGGGTCAGCCTCGTAGCTCGCCTTGCCGAGGCCGGCGGCTTTGCGGATGAAGGGCTCGTAGATCTTTTCCCAGAAGGCGGCAGGCCACATGAAAGTCTTGTAGTAGAACCCCGCACCGAGGAAGGGAGACAGAAGGCCGGTCAAGGCGCCGATATCGAAATCGAGAGAGGGCCAGCGGTTCTGGCTGCTGGCTTCCAGCCCGGCATAAAGCTCCTGCATGGTGGCGCGGGTGTTCGGCTCCGTGCGCCCGCCGCAGCCGATGGTCATCAGCGCGTTCGGCTCGGCTGCGCCCGCCGTCAATATGCCGCGCGGGCGGTGGTATTTGAAACTGCGGCCGACGAGTTTCTGGCCGTTGGCGAGTAGGGCGGAAGCGAGGCTGTCGCCCTGAAAGCCCGACATCGGCTTGCCGTCGAAGGTGAAGGAAAGCGGTTTGGAACGGTCGATCAGACCGCCGGTCTTCAGGCGGTTGGCGCTCATGCGTTTGTCACTTTCGTCTTGTCGGCGGCGTCGCGGCAGGCGGATATCTCATGGGTGGCGGTATCTCGGGCGACGACCAGCCAGCGGCGGCAGCCGGATGTGTGGTGCCAATATTCCTCATAGGCTCCGCGCGGATTGTCGCGCAGATAGACATAATCGAACCACTCCTCCGCGTCGGCATCGGCGGCGGGCCTTTGAAGGGCTGCGCCCTTGATGGTGAATTCTTCCCTGGGTCTTGGCCCGCAATGCGGGCAGGGCACGAGACTTGCCATTTCAGATGTCCTTGATCCGCCAGATAGCGGGATGGCGAAAACTGTGAGCGGTTTTCGTCATCCCGCTACAAATTTAGTGAAGGTTGGGCTGGGCGCCCTGGCCCTTTTCATCGATGAGATAACCGCGCCGAAAGCGGTCCAGCCGGAAGGCCGTTGCCGTTTCCTGCGGTGCGCTGCGCGCCAGAAGATGGGCGAAGCAGAAACCGGAAGCGGGCGTCGCCTTGAAGCCGCCATAACACCAGCCGGCATTCAGGTAGAGATTGTCGATAGGGGTCTGGTCGATGATCGGTGAACCATCCATCGACATATCCATGATGCCGCCCCAGGAGCGTAGCACCCGGACGCGCGAGAGCGCCGGTATCATCGCCTTGCCTGCCTCCGCGACATGTTCGACCGTCGCCAGATTGCCGCGCTGGGCATAGGAATTGTAGCCGTCTATATCGCCGCCGAAGACGAGGCCGCCCTTGTCCGATTGCGAAACGTAAAAATGGCCGGCCCCGAAGGTGACGACACCATCGATGAAGGGTTTCAGACCCTCCGACACGAAAGCCTGCAGCACATGGCTTTCGATCGGCAGTTTCAGCCCGGCCATGGCGGCCACCTGCGAGGAATTGCCAGCTGCCGCGAGCGCCAGCTTGCCGCAGCCGATGAAGCCCCTGCTGGTCTCCACACCCACGACCCTGCCGTTTTCGCGGCGAACGCTGGTTACCTCGCAGCCCTGAATGATATCGACGCCGCGGCTGTCTGCGCCGCGCGCATAACCCCAGGCGACGGCATCGTGACGCACGGTGCCGCCGCGTCTTTGCAGCAGGCCGCCCTGCACCGGAAAGCGGGCATTGTCGAAATCGAGAAACGGCAGCATGGCCTTGACTGCGGCGCGGTCCAGCAATTCGGCATCGACGCCGTGCAGCCGCATCGCGTTGCCGCGCCTTGTATAGGCGTCGCGCTGCGCATCCGAATGATAGAGGTTCAGCACGCCGCGCTGGGAAACCATGGCGTTGAAATTGAAATCCTGCTCCAGCCCTTCCCACAGCTTCATCGAAAGTTCGTAGAAGGGATTGTTACCCGGCAGCAGATAATTGGAGCGAATGATCGTGGTGTTACGGCCGACATTACCGGAGCCGATGTAGTTTTTTTCCAGCACCGCGACATTGGTGACGCCGAATTCTTTCGCAAGATAATAGGCCGTCGCCAGCCCATGTCCGCCGCCGCCAACGATGATGACGTCATAATGCGGTTTCGGAGACACGTCCCGCCAGGCGGGTTTCCACGCCTTGTTGCCGAAAAGGCCGTTCTTGAAAATGGAAAAGGCGGAATAGCGCATCTGCGTACCTCGAACGATATCGCGCAAGCTTACCGGCGTCGTTCGAAAGGGAATTGCAAATAAAGGACATAATGATTAAAAAAAGAGACATGACGATCATTGAGCAGAAGAATGTCCAGCGCATTGGTTTCATCCTGGTTCCGAATTTCGCGCTGATGTCCTACGCCTCGGCGACGGAGCCATTGCGCGCCGCCAATCTGATCGCCGGAACCGATCTTTACGATGTGGTTCCCCTGTCTTTCGATGGCAAGGCTGTCAGAAGTTCTTCCGGCATCATTGTCGGCTGCGAGGCACTCGCCACCGCAGGCGAGAGATGCCACACGATCTTTGTCTGCGCAGGGGGCGGGCCGCAGGACTGGACCGTTGCGGAAAATTCCTACGGGACGTTAAGGCGGCTGGCGCGGCAGGGTGTCCGGATCGGGGGCATCTCCAGCGGCGCTTATGTGCTGGCGGCGGCGGGATTGCTGGAAAACCGCGATTTCACCATTCACTGGGAGCATGCGCCGGTGCTGAAAGAGGCCTTCGGCCATCTCACGCCCCGGCAGGCGCGGTTCGTTTTCGACGGGGACCGCATCACCTGCGCCGGCGGCGTCGCGCCCCTCGACATGATGCATGCGATGATTTCGCAGAGAATGGGCGCGCATTTCGCACGGCGTGTCAGCGACTGGTATCTGCACACGGCCGTGGCCGAACCCGGCGCGCCGCAAAGGGGTTCCGCCGCCGAGCGCCATGGCACCAACCATCCGGCCCTGCTGACCGTGCTGGAAAAAATGGAAACGACCATTGAAAGCCCGCTCGACCGGCAGACCATGGCGAAACTGGCGGGAACCAGCGCGCGCCACCTCGACCGGCTTTTCGCAACCCATCTGAAAACGACGTTTCTGGAAACATACCGCGCGATCCGCCTTGATCACGCCCGGCGGCTGCTGGAGCAAAGCCCGCTCTCCATTGCCGAAGTGGCCTTCGCCACCGGCTTCTCAAGCGCCGGGCATTTTTCCGGAAGCTTCAAGGCCCGGTTCGGCCATACCCCAAATACAATGCGGCAAAGATTTCCTCCGAATTAAAATAGTTTTCCTGTAAGGAAGGGAAAACACGATAATGCCGGAGGACGCCATGGCGAAGGATACCACCAAGACCGAAACTGCGCAGTTCCTGTCGCAGGATCCCCATGCCATCCGCGAGCCAAGGGTCAATAATCTGGAAATGGCGATTGGCCACGAGGTGCGCGCCTATCGCAAGAAACTCGGCATCACGGTCACCGATCTCGCATCGGCCACCGGCGTTTCCGTGGGCATGCTCTCCAAGATCGAAAACGGCAATATCTCGCCGTCGCTCACCACGCTGCAGACGCTTTCAAAGGCGCTGGGCGTGCCGATCACGGCCTTCTTTCGCGGTTTCGAGGAACCGCGCAGCGCCACCTTCGTCAAGGCGGGCCAGGGCGTGAATATCGAGCGCAGGGGCACTCGCGCCGGTCATCAATACAGCCTGCTCGGCCATATCGACAACAATACCAGCGGCGTCACCGTCGAGCCCTATCTCATCACGCTGACCAAGGATTCGGACGTGTTCCCGACCTTCCAGCATGAGGGAATGGAGTTTCTCTACATGCTGGAAGGCGAGGTGGTTTACCGCCATGGCGAGCAGCTTTTCACCATGCAGGCCGGCGACAGCCTATTTTTCGACGCCGATGCGCCGCACGGTCCGGAGGAATTGGTGAAGCTTCCCGCCCGTTATCTGTCGATCATTTCCTATCCGCAAAGGCGGCTGGGCAACGATTGATAATTTGCCTTAGAAGAAAAAAATATTCCTGATAGTTGACGGAATGGAATTCCATATGTTAGCCCTTCATTCAGAAACGAATGGAGGTGCCTGTCGATGTGCGGCATTGTTGGACTATTCCTGAAAGACAAAAGCCTTGAACCGCAGCTGGGTCAGCTGCTTTCGGACATGCTCGTCACCATGACCGATCGCGGCCCGGATTCGGCCGGCATCGCGATCTACGGAAGCGCTGCCAATGGCCGCGCGAAAGTGACGATCCAGTCGGGCGATCCGGCCGCCGATTTTTCCGGCCTTGCCGAAGCGCTGAAGGAAAGCGGCGTCGATGCCGTGGTCACAGTGAAAAGCACTCATGCTGTTCTCGATATTCCCGCCGAGAAGCTGGATGGTGTCCGCGCGGTTCTTTCCGCAATCCGTCCGAATGTGCGCGTGATGGGTTCCGGCGACAGCGTCGAAATCTACAAGGAAACCGGTCTTCCGAAGGACGTCGTCACCCGTTTTGACGTGCGTTCCATGGCCGGCACCCATGGCATCGGCCACACCCGCATGGCGACGGAATCGGCGGTGACGACGCTTGGCGCGCATCCTTTCTCCACCGGCGCAGACCAGTGCCTGGTGCATAACGGCTCGCTTTCCAACCACAATAATCTGCGTCGCGAACTGGTGCGCGAAGGCATGGTCTTCGAGACCCAGAACGACTCGGAAGTGGCCGCCGCCTATCTCACGGCGGAAATGGCCAAGGGCAAGGATCTGGGTGAGGCGCTGACCGGCGCGCTCGACGATCTCGATGGTTTCTTCACTTTCGTCGTCGGCACCAAATCCGGTTTCGGGGTGGTGCGTGATCCCATCGCCTGCAAGCCTGCTGTCATGGCTGAGACCGACCAATATGTCGCTTTCGGCTCTGAGTATCGCGCTCTGGTCAATCTGCCCGGCATTGAAAATGCCCGCGTCTGGGAGCCGGAACCGGCGACCGTCTATTTCTGGGACCATGAAAAGGCCGCCTGAGACCCGTCATCGGCGCCTGTTTTGAAAGTCATAATCCATGCCAGTTTTCGATCTCTCCCACACGCCGCTGCGTGAACTCAACAAGGCGCTCCACGGTCTTTCCTCGGGCGCAAACGACACCGAATTCGAGGTCGTCAATCCGCGCGGCCACCATGCTGTCGCCGTTGGCATCGACAGCCCCGTCACCGTCGATGTGCATGGTTCGGTCGGTTATTATTGCGCCGGCATGAATGATGGCGGCAACGTCACCGTGCACGGCTCGGCCGGGCCGGGTGTCGCTGAGAACATGATGTCCGGCACCGTCGTCATCGAGGGGGACGCCTCGCAATATGCCGGCGCTACAGGTCGCGGCGGGCTTCTGGTCATCAAGGGCAATGCCGCCTCCCGCTGCGGCATTTCCATGAAGGGCATCGATATCGTCGTGAAGGGCAATATCGGCCACATGTCGGCTTTCATGGGCCAGTCCGGCCACCTTGTCGTCTGCGGCGATGCGGGCGATGCGCTTGGCGATTCCCTTTATGAGGCGAAGCTTTTCGTGCGCGGTTCGGTGAAGAGCCTGGGTGCCGATTGCATCGAGAAGGAGATGCGGCCCGAACATCTCGAAAAGCTCGCAGAACTTCTGGAAAAGGCCGGCGTCACGGATGTCAGCCCTGGCGAGTTCAAGCGCTACGGCTCGGCACGCACGCTCTACAATTTCAACATCGACAACGCCGACGCGTATTGAGGCGAGGGATTTTCCGATGAGCTATCACAACCCCTTCACCCCGCCGCGCAAATCCGCAACTTTCGACGACCATACGCTGGCGGAAATCCGCCGCGCGGCCGCGACCGGCATCTATGATATTCGCGGTGCGGGCACCAAGCGCAAGGTGCCGCATTTCGACGATCTCCTGTTTCTCGGCGCGTCCATCTCGCGTTATCCGCTCGAGGGCTATCGCGAGAAATGCGATACGACCGTGACCCTCGGCACGCGCTTCGCCAGGAAGCCGATCACGCTGAAAACGCCGATCACCATTGCGGGTATGAGCTTCGGCGCTCTGTCAGGCAACGCCAAGGAAGCGCTCGGCCGAGGTGCGACCATCGCCGGCACCTCCACCACGACGGGCGATGGCGGCATGACGGATGAGGAGCGCGGCCACAGCCAGACGCTGGTTTATCAGTATCTGCCCTCGCGTTACGGCATGAACCCGAAGGATCTGCGCCGTGCGGACGCCATCGAGGTCGTCGTCGGCCAGGGCGCGAAACCGGGCGGCGGCGGCATGCTGCTCGGCCAGAAGATTTCCGATCGCGTCGCCAATATGCGCAATCTGCCGAAGGGTATCGACCAGCGCTCCGCCTGCCGTCATCCCGATTGGACCGGCCCGGACGATCTCGAAATCAAGATCCTCGAACTGCGCGAAATTACTGACTGGGAAAAGCCGATCTATATCAAGGTTGGCGGTGCACGCCCCTATTACGACACGGCGCTGGCGGTGAAAGCCGGTGCGGATGTGGTGGTGCTGGATGGCATGCAGGGCGGTACGGCCGCCACGCAGGATGTCTTCATCGAAAATGTCGGCATGCCCACGCTTGCCTGCATTCGCCCCGCCGTGCAGGCGCTTCAGGATCTCGGCATGCACCGCAAGGTGCAGCTCATCGTCTCCGGCGGTATTCGTTCGGGTGCCGATGTCGCCAAGGCGCTGGCGCTGGGTGCCGATGCGGTCGCCATCGGCACGGCGGCGCTGGTGGCGCTCGGCGACAATGACCCGCATTGGGAAGAGGAATATCAGAAACTCGGCACCACGGCCGGCGCTTATGATGACTGGCACGAAGGCAAAGACCCCGCCGGCATCACCACGCAGGACCCGGAACTGGCCGCCCGTCTCGATCCCGTCGCTGCCGGTCGCCGCCTTGCCAATTACCTGAAGGTCATGACGCTCGAAGCGCAGACCATCGCACGTGCCTGCGGCAAGAACCATCTCCACAATCTGGAGCCGGAAGATCTGGTGGCGCTGACGATGGAGGCTGCCGCAATGGCGCAGGTTCCGCTGGCGGGAACCAACTGGTTCCCGGGCAAAGGTAGCTTTTAAGCCATAAGAACGGACGGGCGCATTTGGGAGGATGTGCCCGTCTTTTTTCGATGAAGTGTCTGATATTCAAAAAAAGGGGAATGACGTGACACTGGACCTCTCCAAATTTGCTGCCGAAAAGGGCATCAAATATTTCATGATCAGTTATACCGATCTCTTCGGCGGCCAGCGCGCCAAGCTGGTTCCCGCAGAAGCGATTGCCGATATGCAGAAGGATGGCGCGGGTTTTGCGGGCTTTGCCACCTGGTTCGATCTGACGCCCGCCCATCCCGATCTTTTCGCCGTGCCCGACGCCTCTTCGGTCATTCAGCTTCCGTGGAAAAAGGATGTCGCCTGGGTCGCTGCTGATTGCGTGATGGAAGACCAGCCGGTGGAGCAGGCGCCGCGCGTGGTGCTGAAAAAGCTCATCGCTGAGGCGGCTGGCGAAGGGCTCAGGGTCAAGACCGGCGTGGAGCCGGAATTTTTCCTGATTTCGCCGGATGGTGCGAAAATCTCCGACGAATACGACACGGCGGAAAAGCCCTGCTACGACCAGCAGGCGGTGATGCGCCGTTACGATGTGATCGCCGAGATTTGCGATTACATGCTGGAGCTGGGCTGGAAGCCCTACCAGAACGACCATGAGGACGCGAACGGCCAGTTCGAGATGAACTGGGAATATGACGATGCGCTGCAGACCGCAGACAAACATTCCTTCTTCAAATTCATGGTCAAATCCGTCGCCGAAAAGCACGGGCTGCGCGCAACCTTCATGCCGAAGCCGTTCAAGGGTCTGACCGGCAATGGCTGCCATGCCCATATTTCGGTCTGGGACCTCGACGGAAAGGTCAACGCCTTTGCCGACAGGGAAATGCCGTTCGGTCTGTCGGCCAAGGGCAAGACGTTTCTCGGCGGCATCATGAAACATGCGTCGGCGCTTGCGGCGGTCACCAATCCGACGGTTAATTCCTACAAACGCATCAACGCGCCGCGCACCATTTCCGGCGCGACCTGGGCGCCGAATACGGTGACCTGGACCGGCAATAACCGCACCCATATGGTGCGCGTGCCGGGGCCGGGACGGTTCGAGCTGCGCCTGCCGGATGGCGCCGTGAACCCCTATCTGCTGCAGGCCATCATCATCGCCGCCGGCCTCTCGGGTGTCCGTTCCAAGGCCGATCCCGGTCCGCACTACGATATCGACATGTATCGCGAGGGGCATAAGGTCACGGATGCACCGAAGCTGCCGCTTAACCTTCTCGATGCGCTGCGCGAATATGAGAAGGATGCGGAATTGCAGCAGGCGCTCGGCATGGAATTCTCGAAAGCCTATCTGAAGCTCAAGCAGGGCGAGTGGAACAGCTATTGCTCGCAATTCACCGCATGGGAGCATCAGACCACGCTCGACGTCTGAGCCCGGTTTTCCCCGCCGCTCTCGCGGCTTTTCCCCGCGCTGATCAAGAGCGCGGGGTTTTTCACTAAAGCGCGTCGCGTCCAATCCGATTCATGCCACGCACTTTAGATCTTTGTTTTTAAGCATGTCTTGGTCCCAAAACCGCTGCACACTTTTGGGAGACATGCTTTATCGATGACAGAAAGAGTGCCAGATGACGAACTTCGTCCTGACCGTGACATGCAAATCCACCCGCGGCATTGTCGCCGCCCTTTCAGGCTTTCTCGCTGAGAAAGGGTGCAACATCGTCGACAGTTCGCAATTCGACGATCTCGGCACCGGTCGTTTTTTTATACGCGTGGGTTTCATTTCCGAGGAGGGTGCGACACGCGACGCGTTGATGGCCGGGCTGGCGCCGATCTCGGAAAAATTCGGCATGGAGGTGGCGCTGCACGACCAGGCAGAGCGGATGAAGGTTCTTTTGATGGTGTCGCGCTTCGGCCATTGCCTCAATGACCTGCTCTACCGCTGGCGCATCGGGGCGCTGCCGATCGATATTGTCGGTGTGGTTTCCAACCATTTCGATTATCAGAAAGTCGTCGTCAATCATGACATTCCGTTCCACCACATTCCGGTGACGAAAGAGAACAAGCCGCAGGCCGAAGCCCGGATCATGGAGATCGTGGAAAGCTCGGGTACGGAACTCATCGTGCTGGCGCGTTACATGCAGGTGCTTTCCGACAGGATGTGCGAGGCGATGTCGGGCAGGATCATCAATATCCACCACTCCTTCCTGCCGTCCTTCAAGGGGGCCAACCCTTACAAGCAGGCCTATCAGCGCGGTGTGAAGCTGATCGGCGCGACGGCGCACTATGTGACCGCCGATCTGGATGAGGGACCGATCATCGAGCAGGATACCGTGCGCATCACCCATGCCCAGTCGGCCGAGGATTACGTGTCACTTGGCCGCGACGTGGAGGCGCAGGTGCTGGCGCGTGCCATCCACGCCCATATTCACCGTCGTGTATTCCTGAACGGCAGCCGAACCGTGGTGTTTCCCCCCGGTCCCGGCTCTTACGCTTCGGAAAGAATGGGATGAGCATTCTGCGCGAGCCGTGCTGATGTTGCCTTAAGCAGAGCACGGCGCTAAATAAGCTGGTACGCCATAATACAAAAGCCATTTCCCGTTTTGTTCGTAACTGCGTTGCAACGAAACGGGAGGTGTCAAACGAGGTGATACCATGACAGATGCTTCGCACGGAACTGCCATTCGCGTTGAGCGCCCGACAAAGACGCTGAGGGAACTCGCGCTCGACAAGGTCCGTGACGCCATCGTGAACGGTTATTTCCGCCCGGGCGACCGTCTGGTCGAGCGCGATCTCTGCGCCCAGCTCGGCGTTTCCCGCACCATCGTTCGTGAGGTCCTGCGGCATCTGGAATCCGAGGGACTGGTGGCGAATTTGCCGAACAAGGGCCCGATGGTTGCGATGCTCGATCTTGATGAGGCGAAGCAGATCTATGAAATTCGCGGTGCGCTGGAAGGAATGGCGGCGCGCCTTTGTGCGGAGCGCCGCGATCCTGCCATCGTGGAAGCGCTTGAAGCGTCGCTCAGTCATATCCGCGAAAGCTATGTCGAAAGGGATATGCCGGGCGTTCTGGCGCATACCTCGTCCTTTTATCAGACGCTGTTCAGCAAGATCGACCGGCATGTCGCCTGGGGCGTCGTCAATCTGCTGACGGTGCGGATCAACCATCTTCGTTCGATGACGATCAAGACGAAAAGCCGCGATACCGAAGGTCCGGCACAGATGGAAAAGATCGTCGAGGCCATCCGGCAGGGGGATGGTGATGCCGCTTACAAGGCGGCTCTGGACCATGTCGCCAGCGCAAGCGCGATTGCGGAAGCCGTTCTCATCGCCCAGAAGACCGGCAAAGAGTGACCTCTTCCACCTCGTGTGCGGCTAAAATTTCCGGCGCAGCATTCAACCTGCGTCGGCACCTATCCCCGCAAGCGTGGTTTGCAGCATTTCCCGAACGGCAGCTACCAGATCGTTGAGAGGCTGGTCGTCGCGGTAAAATGGCGCCGCCGTCCGGACACGCCGGTAGAGCCTATCGGTGCCGGGCGCACGGCCAGTTTCGTCTGGCTGCATGTCGTAGGCCTGCGCGGCGCTCATGATCTCGATTGCGAGAATGGTTTCCAGATTGCCGATAATCGAAAGCGTCTTGTCGGCGGCGGCGGTGGCGTGAGTCAGTATATCCTCCTGCAAGGCGGAGGTGATGCCGCCATCGAGGCTGGCGGGGGCGGCGAGGCGGCGATTTTCCGCGGCAAGCGCTGCGGCCGTGTACTGGATGATCATGAAACCGGAACAGACACCGTCACTTTCCGCCAGAAAGGCTGGCAGCCCGCTGACAAGCGGGTTGACGAGGCGGTCGATACGTCGTTCGGAAATCGCCGCAAGTTCGGCTGCGGCCGTCGCCAGCCCATCCATGGCAAGCCCGAGCGCCGCACCGACAGCATGGGCCTGGGAATGGACCTCGGGCGACTGCGGCGTGCCGCCGACGACCGGGTTGTCCGTAACGCTTGTGAGTTCGCGGTCTACGACGTCTGCGATCTGCGCGACGCTGTCGCGAACGGCGCCATGCACCTGCGGCACAGCGCGCAGGCTGAGCGGATCCTGCGTGCGCGATCCGGCCGACCGGGCGAGAAGCGGGCTTGCCGCCAGAAGCTGGCGCAGGTTTGCGCCGACGGTCTGGATGCCGGGCGAGCTGCGCAGTGCGAGCGGCGCTGCGGCGAACGGATCGGCCTGCGCACCAAGGTTTTCATAGCTCATTGCCGCTGCCGCATCGGCCCAGTCAAGGAGCGAAGTCGTGCGGGCGAGCGCGAGGCTGGCGAGGCCGGTGGCGCAGGGCGTGCCGTTGACGAGGCTGAGCCCCTCCTTCGCCTGCAGAACCATGGGTTCGAGGCCGAGCTTTTCGAGCCCCTGCCTGCCGCTGATGAGTTGGCCCCGGTGGCAGGCCCGGCCTTCGCCGATCAGCACCAGCCCTATGGCCGCGGCATGGGTGAGGTAGCCCACCGAGCCCTTCGACGGAATGACGGGAAGAATATCGGCATTCAGCAGGGCCAGCAGCGCTTCGACCGTTTTGACCTGCACGCCGGAATAACCATGCGCGAAGTTGTTGATCTGGGCGGCCATGATGGCGCGCGTTTCTTCGCGTCCGAGCGGTTCTCCGACGCCGCAGGAGTGGCTGAGCAGGATGTTGCGGGAGAGGGCCTGCTGCTGCGGGATGTCGACGATCACATCGCAGAGCGCGCCGACACCCGTATTGATGCCATAACCGCGAACCCGTTTTTCGACGAGTGCATCGACGATGGCGTGGGCTTCGGCGATGCGCCGCCACGCTTTATCCGACAGGGAAAGCGTGGCGTCCTTTGCAACAGCGGCGATCTCTTGCCAGGTGAGGGGACGATCGATGGTGATCGTATCAGCCATGCTGGCCTTCTCCCGCACCCGTGCGGCGCTCCACGAAACGGGCGACATAATCGTTTGCGGGGCTGTTGAGGATCTGGTCCGGCGTTCCCACCTGCACCAGCTTGCCATCCTTCAGGATCGCGATCTGCGCGCCGATGCGGAGCGCCTCGTCGAGATCGTGGGTGATGAAAACGATGGTCTTGTGCAGGTTCTTTTCGAGCTGCAGCAACTGGTCCTGCATGTCGGCGCGGATCAACGGGTCGAGCGCCGAAAAGGCCTCGTCCATCAGGATGACGTCAGTATCGGCGGCGAGCGCGCGGGCGAGGCCGACACGCTGCTTCATGCCGCCGGAAAGCTGGTGCGGAAACTTGTCCTCATAGCCAGAAAGGCCGACGGTCTCGATCCACTTCATGCCGATGGGCCGCGCGTCGGCCTTGGTTAGCCCGCGCACGCGCTGGCCATAAACGACGTTCTGCAACACGGTGCGGTGCGGCATCAGGCCGAAATTCTGGAACACCATGCTGACGCGCCGGTTGCGGAAGTCGCGCAGATCTTTCGGTTTCAGCGCGAGAACATTGTCGTTGCCGACGAGAATCTCGCCGCTTGTCGGTTCGATAAGGCGGTTGATGTGGCGCACGAGCGTCGACTTGCCGGAACCGGAGAGGCCCATGATCACGAAAATGCGCCCGCCCGCTATATCGAGGCTGACATTGTCTAGCCCGACGCTGCATCCCGTCTTTGCCAGAATGTCGCTCTTTTCCGCGCCCTGCTGCGCCATGGCGAGCGCGGCCTTCCAGTTGCCGCCGAAGATCTTGGACACGTTGCGGATATGGATATCAGTCATTGCCCATTTCCTTCCGGCTGGATCGGCCAAAACCCTGGGTGATACGATCGAGCACGATTGCGAGAATAACGATGCCGAGGCCCGCTTCGAGGCCCTTGCCGACATCGAGCGTCTGGATGCCGTTCAGCACCTGCTCACCGAGGCCGCGCGCGCCGATCATCGAGGCGACGACGACCATGGAGAGCGCCATCATGATCGTCTGGTTGAGGCCGGCCATGATCGTGGGCGTGGCGAGCGGCAATTCGACGCCAAAGAGGATTTGTCGCGGGCTGCCGCCAAAGGCGGTCGCCGCCTCCACCACTTCCCGGTCCACCTGCCGAATGCCGAGATCGGTCAGGCGGATCAGCGGCGGCACGGCGTAAACGATGGTGGCAAGCACGGCCGGGACCTTGCCGAGGCCGAAAAGCATGATGGCGGGAATGAGATAGACGAAGCTCGGCATGGTCTGCATGACGTCGAGCACCGGCAGGGTGATGCGCCGCGCCCATTCGCTTTTGGCAAGCAGAATGCCCATGGGCACGCCGATGACGATTGAGATGAGGCTGGCAATCAGCATCAGCGCCAGCGTCTGCATCGTCAGGTCCCAGAGACCGAGCGCGCCGACGATGAAAAGCATCACCGCCACCATGATGACGAGCGAAATCTTTTTCGCCGCGAACCAGGCGAGCACCAGGAAGACCAGAAAAATGACCCACCACGGCAGACCGCGCAGCACCCATTCCACGAAGAGGATCGCCTGCAGGATCGTCTGCGAGATCGCCTTGAAAACGGAGCCGTAATTCACCACCAGCGAACGCACGATCTCATTGATCGGGCCTCGGATGGAAATATGGAAAACTTCAGGAAACATTGGTGTCGTCCTCGCGCCTGCCGACCCCATGTCCGGTAGCCGGCCCCTGTCCTGACGGGAAAATGCGCGCCGGAAGCCCGGCGCGCCTGCGATGTTTACTTGACGGCGGCTTCGATACGCGCCTTGGCCTCCGCAGAAACCCAGCTGCCCCAGATATCGGCCTTGGTCTGAAGGAAGGTCTTGGCGGCTGCGGTCGCATCGACCTGCTTGTCGGTCATGTAGGCGAGGCTGGAGTTGATCTCGGTCAGCGGGAATGTCGCCTTTTCAAGGATCGCGATGATGTCCGGCGCTTCCTTCGCAAAGGTGCTGTTCACGCCATAGGCCACCTCGACGGAGGGGAAGGCGCAACCGGCGTCGCGCTTTCCATCGGCGCTCGTCAGTTCCTTCCAGCAGGCGTCGCTATAGGCCGGCTCCTGCAACTGGATGAGTTTGTATTTGCCCATGATCGCCGTCGGGCTCCAGTAATAGAACAGCATCGGCTCGCCCTGGAGATAGGCGGCGGCAATTGCGGCGTCGAGAGCGGTGCCGGTACCGGGGCGGAAGTTCACATAATTTGCTTCCAGCTTGTAGGCCTGCAGCTTGGCGGTGTTGACGCCTTCGCAGGTCCAGCCCGAGGGGCAATTGAGGAAGCGGCCCTTGGTGGGCTCTTCCGGATCCTTGAACAGTTCGACGATCTTCGGGTCGGAAAGCTGGTCGACGCTCTTCAGGTCCGGAGCCTTGGCTTCGATGCCTTTTGCCGGGTCGCCCTTGACCAGATATTCCGGCACGAACCAGCCTTCGGCGGCGCCGACGAAGGTCTTGCCGACCGATGTTACCTGCCCGGCTTCCGCAGCCTTGTTCCAGACGTCGGAGCGGCCGATCCATTCTTCAGCGAAGATTTGCACGTCGTTATTGGCGGTCGCCTGTTCCAGCGTCACGGAGTTGCCGGGAATGGAATCGACCTTGCAATCATAGCCCTTGGAAAGGATTTCCTTCATGACTTCGGTGATGAAAGCGCCGCTTTCCCAGTCGATACCGGCGAAGGTGATGGTCTTTCCAGCGGCGCAATAGCCTTCCGCTCTCGCGGACCCGGCATAGGCTCCCATGATGAGCGCGGTGGTGGCCAGCGCGATTTTCAGCTTTGAATTCAGCATTGCATTCCCCTTTTGGTTTGATGATTGGCAAGTTGCTGGCATGCGTTTTTGTGGTTTCAGCCGGGCGTGCCCTGGGTAGATGTCTATCCCTGAGCCCGGCGGTCATTGGTGCATTTCATGTCCCGTCGAAATCGGCGGCCGGGCACTCGTCGAATCAATATGGAATTCGATGTTTACCCTGGAGCGGCGTGTCGGAAGTTCACTATACAACTTTGAGAAATTCATATGCTTCACGCGCATTGGCCACGCCGGGTCGAAGGCGTATGCGGTTGGCGGGTTCTGGCAAGGGCGGTCTTTCAGCGCATATTGCACGGCCGAGCCACCAAACATGGCTTCGGCATCGGTATGGCAGCTCCTGCCGTTGCGCTGGGCGGGCATTCGAATATCGCCCCGACTACCGGCGGGAGACTTGCGGCCGCTGGAGATCGAGTCTTCGCTTGCCATTATTTTCCCCTCAAGTTGTATATGTAACTTCACACATTTGCGAAAGACAAGCAAGATAGGATGTGATAATTTTGTGCTTGCGCGGATTCTGGCTGCGTTTTGTGCAGTCGCCCGATTTTTAGGAGTTTCAATGCTGCCCGTCACCGAAAACGAGTTTCCTGTCTCGGGCGATCGCTCCTCCCTGCCGCTGTATGAGCGGGTGAAAGAACAGATCAAGGAAAAGATCGCCAGCGGCGATTGGTTGACCAACCACAGGATACCCTCCGAAAACGAGATCGTCGACATGCTGGGTGTCAGTCGGATGACGGCAAACCGCGCGCTGCGGGAGCTGGCAACCGAGGGGGTGATCGTTCGCGTGCAGGGGCGCGGCTCTTTTGTCGCCCCGAAAAAGCGAAGCGCCGGCATGATGGGCGTGCGCAACATCGCCGACGAGATCAAGGAGCGCGGTTCGACGCATCGGCCGAGCCTGATCCTCGCCCAGACGGAAGTTTGCGGTCCCGATCTCGCAACGGCGCTGGAGATCGCCGTGGGAGCGAAGGTTTTTCACTCCATTATCGTGCACCACGAAGACGATGTGCCGATCCAGCTTGAAGATCGCTTCGTCAATGCGGAGATCGCTCCCGATTATCTGATGCAGGATTTCAATACGCTCACCCCGAATGCCTATCTGACGGCGGCGGCACCGATTTCGCGGACCGAGCAATTCATCGAGGCGGCATCGCCCCAGCCCTGGGAATGCAAATTGATGGCCATCAGCCGAAACGAGCCCTGCCTTCTCGTGCGCCGCAGAACCTGGTCATCGAGCCGCGCCGTCACGTCCGTACGGCTGCTCTATCCCGGTTCCCGATATCGGCTTGAAAGTCAGGAATAGAGGCCGCCGGCCTCAGTTGCCCTGATCTTCCGAAACATTATCGCCATATAAGGCGGCCACTTGCGCATCCAGCCCGGCTGATGACGCCCCGCTCAAATCTGCCCCATTTCCCCGCCTCCAATCGTTGCTTGCCAAGTGCAATCGGTTGCCCATAGCGCTCGACTTATCGGCGACGACAATCCTCAAAATTCAACTGCTCGCCCTTGCGGGATTACGGTACTTGACAGTCATATATTATGGCATACCATAAGCCATCATATTTACGGAGAGAGCGCTGATGTCCATCCAGATCCGCAAGACCCTGCTGCAGGTCGAAACGACGTTGATTGAGGGGGGCAAGGCTGCCGCAGCGCCGTTGAAGCTGTTCGCCGCCATTGCGGTCGTTAAAAATCCGTGGGCGGGCAAACGTTTCGTAGCTGATCTGAAGCCGGAAATTCACGCAGGCGCGCCGGTGCTCGGCGAGTTGCTGACGAAGATGATCCTTGACGCTGTCGGTTCCGGCGAGGCGGTGGAGGCCTATGGCAAGGCGGCCGTCGTGGGGCTGGATGGTGAGATCGAGCATGCTTCCGCGCTCATCCATACGCTGCGCTTCGGCAATCACTATCGTCAGGCGGTCGGCGCCAAATCCTATCTTGCCTTCTGCAACACGCGCGGCCCCGGCAATGCGCCGATCATGATCCCGCTGATGGACAAGAATGATGAGGGCCGCCGTTCGCATTATCTGACGATCCAGACGGCCATTCCCGATGCCCCGGCTGCGGACGAGATCGTGGTCGCGCTCGGTGCTTCCGTTGGCGGCCGGCCGCACCACCGCATCGGTGACCGTTATCAGGATCTGAAGGATCTCGGCCAGGATGTCGCCAATCCGGCCGGCGTTTGAGGCGGACGCCAATGCAAAGGGTCGCCGACACGTCACGGGTCAATGGTGCAAAGGCAGGCGCCGCCACGCTCCCCCGGAAAACGACCGGAGGCGGGGCCGCCTATTTCGAAGCCGGCGCGGGCGAGAATCTGATCCTCATCCACGGTGTTGGAATGCGGCTCGAAGCCTGGACGCCGCAGATCGAGGTGTTTTCGACAACGCACCGCGTCATCGCGGTCGACATGCCCGGCCACGGCGGCAGCGAACGTCTTGCGGCCGGCAGCACTCTTGAGGATTTCGTCGGCTGGTTCGGCCGGTTTCTCGACGACATGCGGATAGAGCGCGCCAATGTCGCCGGGCATTCCATGGGGGCGCTGATTTCCGGCGGGGCAGCCGCGATGCTTGGAGATCGCATAGCGCGTGTCGGGTATCTGAACGGTGTTTATCGCCGCGACCCCGTTGCGAAGGCGGCGGTGCTTGCGCGCGCGGCGGCGATCCGCACCACGGGCGTGGACAAGGAAGGCCCCTTGCTGCGCTGGTTCGGCGATGATCTGAAAAGCCGGCACGCGCGGGAATTGACGCGGGGCTGGCTGGAAATGGTCGACCCGGAAGGTTACGCGGTCGCCTATACCGCCTTTGCGGGCGGGGACGAGACCTATGCCGACCGCTGGCCTTCGGTTGCCTGCCCGGCGCTTTTTCTGACCGGTTCGGATGATCCGAACTCCACGCCCCTGATGGCGGAACAGATGGCGGCGATCACGCCGCGCGGTTATGCCCGCATCGTCGAGGCGCACCGGCATATGGTCAATCTGACCGCACCCGAAACCGTCAATGCACTGATGGCCGAATGGCTGGCTTTAGAGGAGGAGCCGCAATGACCGTTGCAACCCTTGACCCGCGCGCCCTGCGCGACGCATTCGGCGCCTTCGTGACGGGGGTGACGATCGTTACCACCCGCGACGAAGCCGAAAAGCCGGTGGGTTTCACCGCAAATTCCTTCACCTCGGTCTCGCTCGATCCGCCGTTGCTGCTGATCTGCCTTGCCCGCACCTCGCGCAATTTCGCGACGATGACGGGTACGAAAAATTTTGCCGTCAATATTCTGTCTGAAGGCCAGAAGGACCTGTCCAATACGTTCGCCCGACCGGTGGAAGACCGTTTTGCCGCCGCCACCTGGTCGGATGCGCCGGCAGGCTCACCGGTCTTTGCCGATGTTGCGGCCTGGTTCGAATGTTCGATGCAGGAGGTTATCGAGGCCGGAGACCACGTCATTCTGCTCGGTCGCATCGACGCGTTCGAAAATAGCGGCCTGAACGGCCTCGGTTATGCGCGCGGCGGTTACTTCACGCCGATGCTGGCCGCAAAGGCGCTCTCGGCTGCGGCGGAGGGTGAAATCGCCGTCGGCGCAGTTCTTGAGCGTCGTGGCGAGATTTACCTCGTCGGGGAGGATGTGCTGTCGCTGCCCGGCTGCGTCGTGGCGGGCGGCGATCCGGTCGCGGCGCTGACGGCGCGGCTTGAAGAGCTCACCGGACTACCGGTCAGGACGGGCTTTCTTTACTCGGTTTATGAAAACAAGGCGGATGGGCGTCAGCACATCGTCTACCACGCGCTTGCGGATGGGGACGATGCGCCGCGCCAGGGCCGTTTTCTGTTGCCCGGCGCGCTGGCTTCGGCAAAGTTCGATTCCGGCGCGACGGCGGACATTGTCAACCGGTTCGCGCTGGAAAGTTCAATCGGCAATTTCGGTGTCTATGTCGGTAACGAGACTGCCGGCAGGGTCCATCCCATCTCGATGAAGGCGGCAAACCCATGAAATTCTCCCTCTTCGTCCATATGGAACGGCTGGACGCCTCGCAGGATCACAAGACGCTCTACGAGGAGTTCGTGACGCTTTGCGAAATCGCCGATCGCGGCGGCATGCATGCCATCTGGACCGGTGAACATCACGGCATGGATTTCACCATTGCGCCGAACCCCTTCGTGACGATCGCCGATCTTGCCCGGCGCACCAGGACGGCGCGTCTCGGCACTGGTACGGTGATTGCGCCCTTCTGGCACCCGATCAAGCTTGCCGGCGAAGCCGCGATGACCGACCTCATCTGCGATGGCCGTCTCGATATCGGCATCGCGCGCGGTGCTTACTCGTTTGAATATGAGCGGCTGCTTCCGGGTCTCGATGCCTGGGGCGCCGGCCAGCGCATGCGCGAGCTGATCCCGGCCGTCAAAGGTGTGTGGGCGGGCGACTATGCCCATGACGGCGAATTCTACAAATTTCCGGCCACCACGTCTGCTCCCAAGCCATTGCAGCAGCCTTTCCCGCCGATCTGGGTGGCGGCGCGCGATCCGAACTCGCATGAATTCGCCGTCGCCAATGATTGCAACGTGCAGGTGACGCCACTCTGGCAGGGCGATGACGAGGTGGAAACCCTGATGGGCCGCTTCAACGATGCCTGCGCCAAGAACCCGGAAAAACAGCGGCCGAAGATCATGCTGCTTCGCCACACCTATGTCGGTTCCGATGAAGCCGATATCGCTCAGGCGGCGCATGAGATGAGCGTCTATTACAATTATTTCTTCGCCTGGTTCAAAAACGAAAAACCGATCCATCAGGGGCTGATCGAGCGTATTGCGCCCGAAGACATCGCCGCCAACGCGATGCTTTCCACCGATGTCATGCGAAAGAACAATGTCGTCGGCAATGCCGATGAGGTGATTAGCCGGCTTAAAGCTTACGAGGCCATGGGCTATGACGAATATTCCTTCTGGATCGATACGGGCATGAGCTTCGAGCGTAAGAAGGCCTCGCTGGAGCGCTTCCTTTCCGATGTCATGCCGGCTTTCGGGGAGTAACGCGATGCGCAGTTTCCAGTGCTATATCGACGGACGTTTCGAAGATGGCGAGGCGCGTTTCGCAAGTCTCGATCCCGCAAGCGGCGCTGCATGGGCCGAAATGCCGGAAAGCCGCGAGGCCGATGTCGGCCGTGCGGTCGAGGCCGCTCACCGGGCGCTTTACGAAGATGCAGGCTGGTCGAAACTGACGGCGACACAGCGTGGCAAGCTGCTCTACCGGCTCGCCGATCTGGTCACTGAGAATGCGAAGACGCTCGCCGAACTCGAAACCCGCGATACCGGCAAGATCATTCGGGAAACCTCCGCGCAGATTGCCTATGTCGCGGATTATTATCGTTATTATGCGGGTCTGGCCGACAAGATCGAGGGCGCCTATCTGCCGATCGACAAGCCGGATATGGATGTCTGGCTGCGGCGTGAACCCGTGGGCGTCGTGGCGGCCATCGTGCCGTGGAACAGCCAGCTGTTTCTCGCCGCCGTCAAGATCGGTCCCGCACTCGCGGCCGGCTGCACCATTGTCGTCAAGGCCTCGGAAGATGGCCCTGCACCTCTTCTGGAATTTGCCCGGCTGGTGCATGAGGCCGGTTTTCCCGCCGGTGTGGTCAATATCGTCTCCGGCTTCGGCGCGTCCTGCGGCACGGCGCTCACCACCCATCCGAAAGTGGCCCATATCGCCTTTACCGGCGGTCCGGAAACGGCGCGTCATATCGTGCGCAATTCGGCTGAAAACCTCGCTTCCACCTCGCTGGAACTCGGCGGCAAATCGCCGATCCTCGTTTTTGCCGATGCCGATCTTGAAAGCGCTGCCAATGCGCAGGTGGCGGGAATTTTCGCCGCGACCGGCCAGAGCTGCGTCGCCGGCTCGCGGCTGATTATCGAAAGAAGCGTCAAGGATCGGTTCCTCGAAATTCTGAAGGCGAAAGCTGAGGCGATCCGCATCGGCTCGCCGCTGGATATGGCGACGGAAGTAGGCCCGCTGGCGACGGAGCGCCAGAGGAAGCATATCGTTTCTCTGGTTTCTGCCTCCGTGGACGCGGGCGCCAAGGTTGTCACAGGCGGTGTGCCTGTAGACGGCGACGGTTATTTCTATCGGCCAACCATTCTCGATTGCGACGGCATTCGTTCCCCATCGATGGAGAAAGAGTTCTTCGGTCCCGTCCTCTCGGTCGTTTCCTTTGAAACCGAAGCGGAAGCCATCGCGCTGGCCAATGACACGGTCTATGGGCTTGCCTCCGGTGTCTTCACGCAGAACCTGACCCGCGCCCACCGTCTGATGAAGGCGATCCGGGCCGGCATCGTCTGGGTGAATACCTACCGCGCGGTCTCGCCGATTGCGCCTTTCGGCGGCTTCGGCCTGTCGGGCGACGGACGCGAGGGCGGGCTTGCAGCGGCGCTCGATTACACGCGCACCAAGACCATATGGTTGCGCACCTCCGATGACCCGATCCCCGATCCCTTCGTGATGCGGTGAGCCCATGTTTTACGAAATCCGCACCTACCGGCTGAAGAACGGCGCCATCCCCGCCTACCTCAAGGTGGTCGAGGAAGAGGGCATCGAAATCCAGAAGAGCCATCTCGGCGAACTGGTGGGTTACTTCTTTTCCGAGATCGGCCCGATCAATGAGATCGTTCATATCTGGGCCTTTTCGAGCCTGGATGACCGCGAGGAACGGCGCGCACGGCTGATGGCCGATCCGCGCTGGTTGTCCTTCCTTCCGAAGATCCGCGACCTCATCGAAGTCGCTGAAAACAAGATCATGAAACCGGCGCGGTTTTCACCGCTCGGGTGAAATGCGCCGGTCGCGACGTGCATACCAACAAGAAGCTCTAAAACGGAGTAAGGGAACATGAAATTGAAACTGGTATTGACGACATGCGCTGCTCTTTTTGCCCTTGGTGCATCTGCTGAGGCGAATGATCTGGTTTTCTCCAGCTGGGGAGGAACCACGCAGGACGCCCAGAAGGCGGCCTGGGCCGAAAAATTCATGGTGTCGACCGGCATTAACGTGGTGCAGGACGGTCCGACGGACTACGGCAAATTGAAAGCCATGGTCGAGGCGAACGGCGTGACCTGGGATGTGGTCGATGTCGAGGGCGATTATGCCGCACAGGCCGGCCCGAAAGGCCTGTTGGAGAAGCTCGATTTTGCCGTCATCGACAAGACCAAGCTCGATCCGCGTTTCGTGACGGATTACTCCGTCGGCAGCTTTTATTATTCCTTCGTCATCGGCTGCAATGTCGATGCCGTGGCCGCCTGCCCGAAGAGCTGGGCCGATCTGTTCGACACCGCGAAATTTCCGGGAAAACGAACCTTCTACAAATGGTCGGCGCCGGGTGTGATCGAAGCAGCCCTTCTGGCCGACGGCGTGGCCGCCGACAAGCTTTATCCGCTCGATCTCGACCGCGCTTTCAAGAAGCTCGATACGATCAAATCCGATATCATCTGGTGGTCCGGCGGTGCGCAGTCGCAGCAGTTGATTGCATCTGCGGAAGCGCCTTTCGGAAGCGTCTGGAACGGCCGCATGACGGCGCTTGAAAAAAGCGGCGTGAAGGTGGAAACCTCCTGGCAGCAGAACATCACCGCGGCGGATTCCCTCGTCGTTCCCAAGGGGACGAAGAACAGGGATGCGGCGATGAAGTTCATTGCGCTCGCCACCTCTGCGCAGGCGCAGGCGGATATGGCGACCGCGACGGGTTATGCGCCGGTCAATATCGAATCCGCCAAGCTGATGGATCCGGAAACTGCCAAGACCCTGCCGGACCAGCAGACGGCAAGCCAGGTAAACGCCGATATGAACTACTGGGCGCAGCATCGCGATGAGATCGGCGAGCGCTGGTACGCCTGGCAGGCGAAGTAAGATAACGGCGCGGGCCGCGACAGGCGCCCGCGCGATTTTCCACGTCCGGGAGGTTTGGGCATGGTCTCGCTTACCGATGAAACAGTCAGCCCGAAAGCGAAGGTGCGGACGCCTTTCCGGCCCGGCAATTTTACGGCTACCCTGCCGGCGCTTGTCCTGCTTGTCCTGTTTTTCGTCGTTCCGGTTCTGATCCTGCTGTCGCGCAGCGTCACCGAACCCGTTTTCGGATTGGGCAACTATGCCGCCCTGCTGGGAAGCTCCAACTATCTGAAGATCTTCTTCAATACCTTCGCGGTGTCGGCGCTGGTAACGGTGGTGTCGCTGGCGATCGGCTTTCCCGTCGCCTGGGCGCTCGCCATCATGCCGGCGCGGCTCGCTTCCATCGTCTTTGCCATATTGCTCCTGTCGATGTGGACCAATCTTCTGGCGCGCACCTATGCGTGGATGGTGCTGTTACAGCGCACGGGCGTGGTGAACAAGACGCTGATGGGGCTGGGTATCATCGATCAGCCTCTGGCGCTGGTCAACAATCTTACCGGGGTAACGATAGGCATGACCTATATCATGCTGCCCTTCATCATCATTCCGCTCTATGGCGTCATCCGCAAGATCGATCCGGCCATTCTTCAGGCGGCGGCTTTGTGCGGGGCGACACGCTTTCAGGCGCTGACCCGCATCCTTATTCCGCTGGCAGCGCCCGGCATGATTTCCGGCGCGCTGATGGTCTTCGTCATGTCGCTCGGTTATTTCGTCACCCCCGCGCTCCTTGGCGGTACGGCGAACATGATGCTGGCCGAACTCATCGCGCAATTCGTGCAGTCGCTGGTCAACTGGGGCATGGGCGGGGCGGCCGCACTGGTGCTGCTGGTGGTGACGCTGACGCTTTACGCCATCCAGCTCAAATTTTTCGGCGCGGCCGGGGCAGGGGGGCGCTGACATGCTTTTGAACTATAACAGCCTCGGCCTCTGGAAATGGTTGCTCCTCCTGATCACGCTGCTGACGACGGCATTTCTCATCCTGCCCATCGTTTTCATCGCAGCGCTGTCCTTCGGCTCGTCGCAATGGCTGATCTTTCCGCCACCCGGCTGGACATTGAAATGGTATGCGGATTTCTTCGCCGATCCACGATGGCTGGAGGCCGCCTGGACCAGCCTGCGCATCGCCCTCATGGTTACGGTGCTGTCCGTGCTGATCGGTCTTATTGCCTCCTTCGGGCTGGTGCGCGGCCGTTTCATCGGGCGTAACACGCTTCGCGCGCTGTTCATGACGCCGATGATCCTGCCCGTCGTGGTGCTGGCGGTGGCGCTTTACGCCTTTTTCCTGAAACTTGGCCTTGCCGGCACGACTGCCGGTTTCGTTATCGCCCATCTCGTCGTGGCGCTGCCTTTTTCCATTCTGGCGTTGACCGGCGCGCTCGAGGGTTTCGACAAATCGATTGAGGATGCGGCGGTGCTGTGCGGCGCAAGCCCGTTGCAGGCGAAAATCCGCATCACGCTTCCCGCCATCAGCCACGGCCTGTTTTCGGCGGCGATCTTCTCCTTCCTAACCTCGTGGGATGAGGTGGTGCTGGCGATCTTCATGGCAAGCCCGACATTGCAGACGCTGCCGGTGAAAATCTGGGCGACCCTGCGTCAGGATTTGACGCCGGTGATTGCGGCCGCCTCCACGCTTCTCATCGCGGTGACCATCATTCTGATGCTGCTTGTCGCGGCTGTGCGAAAAGGACTGAAAACATGACCAAACCGCTCCTGCAGATTCGCGGCATCCGCAAGCAATACGGACCGGTCGTCGCCGTTCAGGACGTCAATCTCGACGTGCAGCCGGGTGAGTTCATGACATTTCTCGGGCCGTCCGGCTCGGGCAAGAGCACGACGCTTTATATCCTTGCCGGTTTCGAGCAGCCGACATCGGGCGATATTCTGCTGAACGGCGAAAGCCTGCTGTCGACGCCGTCGCACAAGCGCAATATCGGCATGGTCTTCCAGCGCTACACCCTGTTTCCGCATCTGTCGGTCGGCGAGAACATCGCCTTTCCGCTGAAGGTCCGCCGCAAGAGCAAGGCGGAAATCAATGCGAAGGTGAAGGAAATGTTGCGGCTTGTCCGTCTCGAAGGTTTCGAGGACAGAAAGCCGGCGCAAATGTCGGGCGGCCAGCAGCAACGCGTGGCGTTGGCCCGTGCGCTTGCCTACGACCCGCCGGTTCTGCTGATGGATGAGCCGCTGTCGGCGCTCGACAAGAAGCTGCGCGAAGAAATCCAGTTCGAAATCCGCCGTATTCACCAGCAGACGGAAGTGACGATCCTCTACGTTACCCACGATCAGGAAGAGGCCTTGCGTCTTTCCGACCGCATCGCCGTGTTTTCCAAGGGGGTTATCGACCAGATCGGCACGGGACCGGAGCTTTACGCTCACCCGGCTACCCGCTTCGTGGCTGAATTCATCGGCGACAGCGACTTCATCGCCTGCGACCTCCTCGCTGCCTCGGGTGGAAAGGCGACGGTTTCGCTCGGCCGGGATATCGTTTTCAATCATATTCCGATGCATGGCGAAGCCGCGCCGGGAAAGAAGGCGGCGCTGATGCTGCGCCCGGAGCGGCTGCAGCTCAGCCGTAACCGGCCGGTCGCCGCCGCCGGTTTCCAGGCCACGGTCAGCGACATCACTTTCCTCGGCAACAATGTCCATGTGGTGGCCCATACCGGCTCGGGTGAGCCGCTTGCGGTGCGCCTGCCTTTCGGCCATGAGGCGATTTCCGGCCTCAGCCGTGGCGACCTCGTGCATCTCGCCTTCGATCCGGCCTCGGCGCAGGTCTTCTGTTGAGGAATGGGCCATGCATCTGAATGATCCCACACTCTTCGGCGAGAAAGTGCCGGTGGCAGGCCGCTGGGTCGGTTGCAATGGCCGTGAAACGGCGGCGATCCGCAATCCCGCGACCGGTGAGATCGTCGGGCGGGTTCCAGAGCTCGGCGCGAAGGAAACGAGAGAAGCGATCGCTGCGGCTGTGATTGCTCAGAAGCAATGGGCCCGCCGCACCGCCGGCGAGCGTGCGAATATCCTGAAGGAATGGTTCCGGCTCGTCATGGAAAACCGTGACGATCTCGGCATGATATTGACGTTGGAACAGGGCAAGCCGCTCGCGGAAGCCAAAGGTGAGATCGCCTATGGTGCAAGCTTCATCGAATGGTTTGCAGAAGAGGCGCGGCGAATCCATGGTGAGACAGTGCCCGGCCACCAGCCTGACAAACGCATTTTGGTTCTTCGCCAGCCCGTGGGCGTGGTTGCGGCCATCACGCCATGGAATTTCCCCAATGCAATGATCACCCGCAAGGCCGGCCCGGCGCTGGCCGCCGGCTGTGCGGTGGTGCTGAAACCGGCGCCGCAAACGCCGTTTTCTGCCATCGCCCTTGCCATCCTTGCCGAGCGCGCCGGCCTGCCGCTTGCGCTTTTCAGCATTTTGACGGGGCCAGCCGCGGAGATAGGCGCAGAAATGACGGCAAGCCCGGATATCCGCCTTCTGACCTTTACCGGCTCGACGCGTACGGGCGAACATCTTTACCGGCAATGTGCGCCGACGATCAAGAAACTGGGACTGGAACTCGGCGGCAATGCGCCCTTCATCGTCTTCGATGATGCCGATCTGGATGCCGCTGTCGAGGGCGCGATCCTCGCCAAATTCCGCAACAATGGTCAGACCTGCGTTTGCGCCAACCGTCTCTATGTGCAGAGCGGCGTCTATGACGCTTTCGCTGAAAAATTCGCAGGGGCCGTCGCGCAATTGAAGGTCGGCAACGGGTTGGAAGGGGCAAGTATTCTCGGGCCTCTCATCGACGCAAACGCCGTTGCCAAAGTGGAAGCCCATATTGCCGACGCGCTTTCGAAAGGCGCCGAGATCGCCACGGGCGGCAGAAGACACGCGTTGGGCGGCAATTTCTTCGAGCCGACGATCCTGCGCAATGTCGATGCCGGCATGCAGGTGGCGCGTGAGGAAACCTTCGGACCGCTTGCGCCGCTCTTCCGCTTCGAGGACGAGGCGGATGTGATTGCGCAGGCGAACAATACCGATTTCGGCCTCGCCTCCTATTTTTATGCGCGCGATCTGTCGCGGGTCTTCCGGGTCGCCGAGGCGCTCGAATATGGCATGGTCGGCGTCAATACGGGGGCTATTTCCACCGCCGAGGCGCCTTTCGGTGGCGTCAAGATGTCGGGTCTCGGCCGGGAAGGGTCACGCCATGGCATCGAGGAATATACCGAGCTCAAATATGTCTGCATCGGCGGTGTCGGCTAAGGCCGGGCCGCGAAGAATGATGCCTATGCCAACAGCCCACGCATGATCAGCTCGAGATGTATTTTCAGGACGGCCTGTCTGTCCAGAATGCGTCGGTCGTTGAAAATCAGCCGAAACACCAATGTTCCGACCATGGGTGACATCACCACTTTGGCGAGTTCGGGAGGGTTGGCCCTGAACCTTTTTTTCGCGACGCCTTCCTCGAGGACCGTATCGATGCGCGCAAAGACCGGTGCCATCAACGTGTCGTGATGCTGGTCGATGAGATCGGGAAATTTTGCGCCTTCCGCAAGGATCAAGCGGAACAGTTCCCGCATCTTCTTGTTGTCGACGAGTGCATCGAACAGGAATTCCAGCAGCAGGCGAAGCTCCTCGACCGGGTCGTCGGATGTATGCGTATAGGCCTTGAACGCCTCCTGGAATGGCAGGGAGGCATGCTTGACCATCGCTTCGAAGAGCGCCTCCTTGGTTTCGAAATAGACGTAGACCGTCCCTTTCGTCACCCCCACCCGTTCCGCGATGTCTTCCACCCGCGTCGCGGTAAATCCCCTTTTGGTGAATTCCTCGAATGCGGCATCGAGAATTTGCAACGGACGTTGTATCTTCTGTTCAGCACGTGTCAGTTTTGCTTTCGCCATGGCCCCGGATCCTTCTATTTTTTGACGCGTGCCCTTCTGTCCGTCGCGATTGGCGGAAATGAGAGATGGGTTTGCCTATAGCACCGGCGCAAAAACCGGAACGATTTTTGTGAAGGCGCGCGCATGCTTCACTATGCCGGAACATTGCCAATGCGCCCGCAGGTATGTGCCGGACGAGAAGGGAACGATCATTCGGGAACCTGTACCGATACTCCGGACAGCTCCCCGATCAGCGGCATAAGAATTTCATTGACTATTCAGTCAGTCAAATATTATAGGATGAGGCGAAGATCAAGAGGTCACCATGAGAACCATTCTTATCGCGGCGGCGCTTGGCGGTATTTTCGCCCTGTCGTCCTGCAGCAATGAAGAGCCGCCCTCCGAAAAGCCGCTCCGCACCGTCGATGTGGTCGCGGCTGAGAAAAAGCCCGTTGATCGCGGTAGCGTCATCACGGGCGAAGTAAAGGCACGGGTCCAGACGGATCTGTCCTTCCGGGTCAGCGGCAAAATCACCGAGCGGCTGGTGGATGTGGGCGCTCGGGTGAAGACCGGGCAATTGCTTGCCCGCATGGATCCCGAAGAGCAAAAGGCCGATCTAGATGTCGCCCTGGCCAACCTGCAATCAGCGGAAGCGCAGCAGACGCAGGCGCAATTGACGTTCGACCGTCAGCAAAGCCTGTTCAAGACGCAGGTGACCTCACGTTCGGCGGTCGACAAGGCCCAGGAAACCCTTCTCACGACGCAAGGGGCGGTGAGATCGGCGCAGGCGCAGCTCGATACGGCGCGCGATGCCCTGTCCTATACCGAACTCAGGGCGGATGCGGATGGCGTTATCACGGCGCGTAATGTGGAGGTCGGCCAGGTGGCGCAAGCCGCCCAGCTCGTTTTCACGCTCGCGCATGACGGACCGCGCGATGCGGTCTTCGATGTTTATGAATCCCTCTTCCTTGAGCGTGATATCGACAATCTCGTCAATGTCAGCCTCCTGTCGGACCCCGCCCGCAGTGTTGCGGCGCCGGTGCGGGAGATTTCTCCGACGATAGACCCGGACAATGGAACGATCAGGGTCAAGGTCGGCCTGAACGGCGATATGACCATGCCGCTCGGCGCGCCCGTATCCGGCCATTTCCGCTTCAAACAGGTCGATGCGATTGAGCTTCCGTGGTCGGCGATGACGTCGCAGGACGGCTTCCCCGCCGTCTGGGTGGTCGATCCGCAATCCTCGGAAATCGCCATGCGGCGCATCGAGGTCGCCGATTACGAGACGGGTCAATTCGTCATCACGCAGGGGCTTAATCCCGGCGATCTCGTCGTCACCGTCGGCACCAAATTTCTCCGCGCCGGTGAAAAGGTCGCCTATGAAAAAGGGCAGGCACAATAATGTCCAGTATATACAAAAGCTTGTTTTTGGTGGCTGTGGCGATTGCGGTTTCCTCCTGCGAGGACAAGCAAGAAGCCGCCGCCGAGGCGCCGCGCCCGGTGCTTTCCGTCGTCGCGGAAGAGAAGCCGGCCGATGCCCTGCGGCTGACCGGCACGGTGGAATCGCGCATTCAGACCGATCTCGGCTTTCGCGTGCTCGGGCGCATTATCGCCCGCAATGTCGATGTCGCCGATCTGGTGAAGAAGGGTGACGTGGTGGCGTCAATCGATCCGCTCGCGCTCGAGCTTGCGGTGAAGAGCGCGCAATCCGACCTCTCCAATGCGGAAGCGCAGCTGGCCAATGCAGTGACGACCGAGCAGCGCCAGCGCGTGCTGGCGGAAGCCCGCAGCGGCACGGAAGCGGCACTGGAAGAGGCCGAGCAGGCCACCCGCACCGCCAATGCGTCCGTCGCCAAGGCCCGCGCCAATCTGGACAAGGCCGAAGAGCAACTGGGTTATGCGCAGCTGCATGCGGAATTTGACGGTGTGGTGACGGCAACTTCGGGCGAAATCGGTCAGGTCGTCTCGGCCGGGCAAACGGTCGTGACCATTGCCCGTCCGGAAGTGCGCGATGTGGTGGTCGACGTTCCGCAATTTGCGGCCCAGCGGCTGGAAATCGGCTCCGCCTTCGAGATCGCCCTGCAGCTCGACCCGAAAATTCGCACTACCGGCGTGGTGCGCGAGATCGCTCCGGAAGCCGAAACGGCGACGCGCACACGCCGCACGAAGATCAGCCTGCAGGATGCGCCACCGGCATTTCGGCTCGGTTCCGTCGTCACAGCCTCGGTGCTTGCCGCATCCGAACCGCAGATCATGCTTCCGTCATCGGCCCTGCTGAAAACCGACAATGGATGGGGCGTCTGGATCGTCAATGCCGATACGGCAACGGTAACGCTCCGCCCGGTCACGATAGAGGGCGAGCCTGCCGAAGGCGGCAGCTTGCGCATCACCGGCGGCGTCAAGCCCGGCGAGCGTGTTGCCAGCGCCGGCGTTCACAAGCTCAAGGATGGACAGGCCATCAGGATCGATCAGGAGGTCCGTCAGTGAAGAAATTCAATCTCTCCGACTGGGCGCTCGAACACCGTTCGCTCGTCTGGTACTTTATGCTGGTTTTCGTTCTTGCCGGCGTTTTCTCCTATCTCAACCTCGGCCGCGAGGAAGATCCGAACTTCACCATCAAGACCATGGTGATCAGCGCGCAATGGCCCGGCGCTTCCGCCGAAGAAGTGGCGCGGCAGGTGACCGACAGGATCGAGAAGAAACTCGAGGAACTCGACAATCTCGACCATCTGCGCAGCCAGACGGTGGCCGGCCGTACGACGATCTTCGTGGAGCTGGTGCCGGAAACCAAGGCGCGCAACGTCGAGCCGACCTGGGTGCGGGTGCGCAACATGATCGGCGACATCAAGGGCGATTTCCCCTCGGGCGTCGTCGGTCCCTTCTTCAATGACCGCTTTGGCGATGTTTATGGCAATATCTATGCCTTCACCAGCGACGGTCTCAGCCAGCGGCAATTGCGCGATCTGGTGGAGGATGCCCGTGCGAAGGTGCTGACCGTCGACAATATCGGCAAGGTCGATGTCATCGGCGCACAGGACGAGACGATCTATCTGGAGTTCTCCACACGTCAGATCGCAGCGCTCGGCATCGACCAGCAGTCGATCATCAAGACGCTGCAAGCCCAGAACGCCGTCACGCAATCCGGCTTCGTCAATGCCGGGCCTGAGCGCGTGGCGCTGCGCGTCAGCGGCCAGTTCACCTCGGAAGACAGCCTGCGGTCCATCAATCTGCGGGTCAACAACCGGTTTTTCCCGCTGACGGAAGTGGCGACGATCCGGCGCGGTTATGTCGATCCGCCGTCCTCGCTGTTCCGCTTTAACGGTCAGCCGGCCATCGGCCTTGCTATCGGCATGAAAACCGGCGCGAACCTGCTGCATTTCGGCGAGGCGCTGGATGCTGAGATGAAGCGGGTGGTGGCGGATCTGCCTGTTGGTGTCGATGTGCATCGTGTGTCCGATCAGCCGGCCGTGGTCGATGAGGCGGTCTCTGGCTTCACCTCGGCGCTGTTCGAGGCCATCGCCATCGTTCTCGTCATCAGCTTCATCAGCCTTGGCCTCAGGGCCGGCATGGTGGTTGCCGTTTCCATTCCGCTCGTGCTGGCGATCACCTTCGTCTACATGGAATATACCGGCATTTCCTTGCAGCGTATCTCTCTGGGCGCCCTCATCATCGCGCTCGGGCTTCTCGTCGATGATGCGATGATCGCCGTCGAGATGATGGTCGCGCGGCTTGAGGTCGGTGACGATCTCAGGAAAGCGGCGACCTATGTTTATACTTCCACCGCTTTCCCGATGTTGACCGGTACGCTGGTCACCGTTGCCGGCTTCATTCCGGTCGGTCTCAACAACAGCGCGGCGGGTGAATTCACCTTCACGCTTTTTGTGGTGATCGCCGTTTCGCTGATCGTGTCATGGATCGTCGCGGTCCTGTTCACGCCGTTGCTCGGCGTGACGATCCTGCCGAAGACGATGAAATCGCACCATGAAAAGAAGGGCCGCTTTGCCTCCGCCTTTTCCTGGCTTCTTGGCCGGGCGCTGCGCTGGCGCTGGGTGACGATTATCCTCACCATTGCGCTGTTCGGTCTTTCCGTTGGCGGCATGAGCCTTGTGCAGCAGCAGTTCTTCCCGTCATCCGACCGCGTGGAGCTGATCGTTGACTGGAACCTGCCGCAGAACAGTTCCATTGCCGAAACCAACCGACAGATGGCGCAGTTCGAGCAGGAAATGCTCTCCAAGAATCCGGATATCGACCATTGGACAACCTATGTCGGTGAAGGCGCGCCGCGTTTCATCCTGTCTTTCGACGTGCAGACGCCGGATGTCACCTTCGGCCAGACGGTCATCGTCACCAAGGGGCTGGATGTGCGTGACAAGGTGCGCGCCGAGTTGCAGGACTATCTGAACAAGACTTTTATCGGCACCGACGCCTTCGTGAAACTGCTCGATATCGGTCCTCCGGTCGGAAAGCCGGTGCAATATCGCCTGAGTGGCCCTGATATCCAGAAGGTGCGCGAGCTCGGGCAGCAATTGTCGGGCATCGTCGGCGAACACCGGCTCTTGTCCAACATGGTGATGGACTGGAACGAGCCGACTCGTGTGGTGAAAGTGGATGTTCTGCAGGACAAGGCCCGCCAGCTCGGCGTTTCCTCGGAAGATATTGCCAATGCCATGAACAGCATTGTCGAAGGCTCCACCGTCACGCAGGTGAGGGACGATATTTACCTCGTCAACGTGGTGGCGCGGGCGCAGATGTCTGAGCGCAGCTCCATCGAAACCTTGCAGAACCTGCAATTGCCGGCGACCAACGGCAAGGCCGTCCCGCTCTCGGCGATTGCCAACTTCCGCTATGAGCTGGAGCAGCCGACCATCTGGCGTCGCGACCGGATTCCGACTGTCACCGTCAAGGCCGCCGTCATCGGCTCGACGCAGCCCGCCACAATCGTGGAACAGCTGAAGCCGAAGATCGAGGCGTTCCAGAAAGCGCTTCCCGTTGGCTACACGCTGGAGACGGGCGGCTCGGTAGAATCCAGCGCGGATTCGCAAGGGCCAATCGTTGCCGTGGTGCCGATGATGCTGTTTGCGATGGCGACCATCCTGATGATCCAGTTGCAGAGCTTCAGCCGGCTGTTCCTGGTCTTCGCCGTGGCGCCGACTGCCTTGATCGGCGTCGTGGTGGCGCTGCTCTTCTCCAATGCGCCGATGGGCTTCGTCGCCATTCTCGGCGTGCTGGCGCTGATTGGCATCCTGATCCGCAACTCGGTCATCCTCGTCGTGCAGATTGAGCATCTGAGAAGCGAAGGGGTCTCGGCTTGGCGAGCCGTCATCGAGGCGACCGAGCATCGTATGCGGCCGATCATGCTGACGGCGGCGGCGGCCACCCTTGCCCTCATCCCCATCTCCCGGGAAATCTTCTGGGGCCCGATGGCCTATGCGATGATGGGAGGTATCGTGGTGGGCACGGCGCTCACGCTGCTTTTCCTGCCGGCGCTCTATGTCGCGTGGTTCCGCATTCCGCGTGAGGATGACAAGCCGGAGGCAGCGGAAATCAAGGCGTAATATCTGACGCGGCGTGAGGGTGCGGCGATGCTGCATCCTCGCTTCAACAAAAATATCCGCCGTCGTTGTTCCGGCGGGCAGGATAATGTTAGGAAGGTCGGCTTGGCCGCGAGAGCGGCGGCCGTCCTTTTGCGTTTGGGCGGCTGTCTGGTTTTGCGTTGATATTGCGAACATATTGAGAGTGCGGAGGGTTTGAAGATGGGCGGGTTGTCGGATTGGCTTGCGGATGCGCAGCCGATCAATCGCAAGAATGCCGCAGAAGCGGTGTTCGATGATATCCGTTCCGCCATCACCTCGGGGCAGCTTGCGGTTGGCACCCGGTTGCCTTCCGAAGCCCATCTGGCCGCCCGATATGGCGTTAGCCGACCGATCATTCGCGAGGCTTTGCGGTCGCTCCAGACCCTGGGGCTGACGCAGACCCGCACCGGAAGCGGCACCTATGTGATGACGCCGACGCCGCCTTCCGAATTGAATTACGGCGCCTATTCCGCCCGCGATCTGATCGAGGCCCGCCCCTTCATCGAAGTTCCTGCGGCCGGTTGGGCGGCGTTGCGGCGCACGAATGCTCAACTGGAAGTCTTGCTTGACCTCTGTGATCGGATGGAAGCCGAAGAAAGGCCGCATCCCTGGGTGCTGCTGGATGGGCAATTCCATTGCGCCATTGCGGAAGCTTCGGCCAACAGGCTGTTCGCCAAGGTGGTGGCCGATGCCCGTGAGGCCCTTTCCCAACAGTCAGAGATGGTCAACCTGATGGCGGGTCGCCGCGTCGCCTCGAATTTCGAGCACCGCCGGATCGTCGAGGCGATCCGGCGGGGTTCAGCGCCCGAGGCGCGGGAGGCGATGGAGCTTCACCTTGGGCAGGTGAAGCAGGTGGTGACGACGATTATTGGCGAAGATCGGCTTCGCCAGCCGTGACGGCGGGCAGGTTGGCAAGGTGCCGCGGGCTCAGCGCCTGCTGCAATTGCGCATCGGTGAGATAACCTCGTTCCAGAACCACCTGCGGCACCGTGCGGCCGCTGGCAAGCGCCTCCTTGGCCACTTCCGTCGCCGCATAATAACCGATCAGCGGGTTGAGCGCGGTGGCGAGACCGATGGATTCTTCCACACGCTGCGCCATGATTGTCGGATTGGCGACGATGCCGTCGACGCAGCGTTCCGCCAAGGTGCGGCAGGCGGCGCTGAGCTGGCTGATGCTCTGTGAAAGCGCGCGCACGATGATCGGCTCGAAAGCGTTCAGCTGCAATTGCCCGGCTTCGGCCGCCATGGTGATGGTGATGTCATTGCCGATCACCGCATAGGCCACCTGGTTGACCACTTCGGGAATGACCGGATTGATCTTGCCCGGCATGATGCTGGAACCCGCCTGAACGGAGGGCAGGGTGATTTCGCCGATACCGGCGCGCGGGCCGGAAGAGAGCAGGCGAAGATCGTTGCAGGTTTTCGACAGCTTCACGGCGACGCGTTTCAGCACGCCGGAGAGATGCACGAAAGCGCCGGGGTCCTGTGTGGCTTCGATAAGGTCTGCCGCCGTCACCAGCGGACGTCCGGTCAGTTCCGCCAGGTGCTGGCAGGCAAGCTCGGCATAACCGCGCGGCGCATTCAGCCCGGTACCTATGGCGGTGGCGCCGAGATTGATCTCGTGCAGAAGTGCTGCGGATTCGATGAGGCGCGCCTGATCTTCTCCCAGCATCACCACGAAGGTGCGGAATTCCTGGCCGAGCGTCATCGGCACGGCGTCCTGCAATTGCGTGCGGCCGATCTTGATGAAGCCGGCAAATTCCTGCGCCTTGCGGTCGAAGGCATCCTTCAGCACGCCCATGGAAGCCGCCAGATCGTCGATGGCCTCGATCAGCCCGACATTGATCGCGGTCGGATAGGCGTCGTTGGTCGACTGGCTTAGATTGACATGGTCGTTCGGGTGAAGCCGGGCATAATCGCCTTTTTCGTGTCCGAGCAGTTCGAGCGCACGGTTGGCGATGACCTCATTGGCGTTCATATTGGTGGAGGTGCCGGCTCCGCCCTGAATTTCATCCACCACGAACTGCTCATGCAGCGCACCGGCGCGGATTTCGCGGCAGGCTGCGGCGATGGCTTGCATGCGTTCCGTGTCGAGAAGGCCGAGCTCGTGATTTGCGCGTGCCGCCGCCTCCTTCACATAGGCCAGTCCCCTGACGAGATAGGGGTTGTGGCCGATGGTCACCCCGGTAATCTTGAAGTTTTCCACGGCGCGCGCCGTGTGCACGCCCCAATAGACATCCGCCGGAATTTCCTTCGTCCCGAGCAAATCATGCTCCTTGCGCGTCACGCTCACTTTTTCCTCCACTGGCTTTTAAGCGTTGCTATATCTGTAAAGCTGTCTTACAGATTTTTCGACCTTAATTCGGGGGGAGGAGAAGGTCAATCATATCGAATACGCTTGACGAACGGCATTATCTGCCATTATGAGGAGCGAAAATCTGTCATGCAGCTTTACAGCGTGCATGAGCATGCATGCTGGCCATATTCCAGCGCGGACTGTGCCAGTTTCATTTTCATTTCCGGCTTATCGCCGACTGCAAGCACTTTATCGGGAGGATAAATATCCATGCATTCTGGGAAAACGGCGTCTGCCGACCGTGAGGTCTTCGTCGAAGAAGATCTCGGTTACCACAAGGCCCTCAAGCCGCGTCAGATCCAGATGATCGCCATTGGCGGCGCCATCGGCACCGGGCTTTTCCTTGGTGCGGGTGGGCGTCTGGCGCAGGCAGGCCCGGCGCTGGTGTTCGTTTATGCGCTTTGTGGCTTCTTCGCGTTTCTGGTGCTGCGCGCGCTCGGCGAACTGATCATGCATCGCCCCAGCTCCGGTTCCTTCGTGTCCTATGCCCGTGAGTTCTACGGCGAGAAAATGGCCTTCGCGGCCGGCTGGATGTATTGGCTGAACTGGGCCATGACCTCGGTGGCGGATGTGACCGCCGTTGCCCTCTACATGAATTTCTTCAAGCAATATGTTCCGTGGCTTGCCGGTATCGACCAGTGGGTCTTCGCGATGACGGCGCTTCTGGTCGTGCTGGCCATGAACATGCTGTCGGTGAAGGTCTTCGGTGAGCTTGAATTCTGGTTCAGCCTCATCAAGGTGCTGGCGCTTGCGATCTTCCTCGTGGTCGGCATTTATTTCGTCATCTTCGGCACCCCCATCGAAGGCCATGTCACCGGCTTCAGCATCATCACCGATAATGGCGGTTTCTTCCCGAACGGCATTTTGCCAGCCTTCGTGATCATACAGGGCGTCGTCTTCGCTTATGCATCCATCGAACTGATCGGCACGGCGGCAGGCGAGACGGAAGACCCGCGCAAGGTCATGCCTCGCGCCATCCGCGCCGTGGTCCTGCGTCTCGTGGTCTTTTATGTCGGTTCGGTGCTGCTGTTCGCGCTGCTTCTGCCCTATACCGCCTACAAGGCCGGCGAGAGCCCCTTCGTCACCTTCTTCGGTTCCATCGGCGTGCAGGGCGCTGACGTGATCATGAACCTCGTCGTTCTGACCGCCGTGCTGTCCTCGCTCAATGCCGGGCTTTATTCCACCGGCCGCATCCTGCATTCGATGGCGGTTTCCGGTTCGGCGCCGGCAGCACTTGCGAAGATGAACAAGAACGGCGTGCCCTATGGCGGCATCGCTGTGACTGCCGTCGTCACTGTTCTCGGTGTGGCGCTGAACGCCGTCGTTCCCGCTTCGGCCTTTGAGATCGCGCTCAACCTCTCGGCGCTTGGCATCATCTGCGCATGGGCCGTCATTGTGCTCTGCCAGTTGAAGCTCTGGCAGCTTTCTGAGCGCGGTGAACTCGTGCGTCCGGATTTCCGCATGTTCGGCGCGCCCTATACCGGCATTCTCACGCTCATCTTCCTGTTCGGCGTGCTGGTGCTGATGGCCTTCGATTATCCCGTCGGCTCCTGGACCATCGCGTCCCTGCTGGTCATCATCCCGGCGCTCGTCATCGGCTGGTATCTCTTGCGTGACCGCATCTACCGCCTCGCGGACGAGCGTGCGGGGGCATCGCAGTGAGCGGGCAGGACGCAACGCCTCTGGTGGCGGTCATCGCCACCGGCGGCACCATCGCCAGCCGGCGTGGTGCCGATGGCGTCAGCACGCCCAGCCTTTCGGGTGAGGACCTGCTGGCGCTGGTTCCGCAGATCAACGCCCGGCTGAAGCCGGTCGACCTGATGGCGAAGGATTCCTCCAGCCTGACACTGGCAGACATGCAGCGCATCAGCGATGCGGTGGGCGCCGAGCTCGATGATCCCGCTATTGCCGGCATCGTGGTTCTGCATGGCACCGACGCCATGGAAGAATCCTCGCTGCTCGTGCATTTGCAGCGGGCCATCACAAAGCCGGTGGTCTTCACCGGCGCACAGTTTACCGCAGACCATAAGGACGCGGACGGGCCGGCCAATCTGGCCCGGGCCATAGAAACAGCGCTCGATCAGGCGAATGCCCCAAAAGGCGTGCTCCTCTCCTTCGGCCGCCGCTGTCTGCCGGCCTGGGGGCTTTATAAGCTGAGCGCGGACGAAGCGGATGCCTTCCGCTCCGCCCGGCCGCTGGCCGCTGCCGCAACGCTGCGGCTTTCCGCCCCGGTAACCGATCAGCGCGTCGATATCGTCGCCATTCATCCCGGCTGTGACGCAACCCATATCGATGCAAGCCTGCAGGCGGGCGCGAAAGGCATCGTTCTTGCCGCACTCGGTTCCGGCAACGCCAATCCGCGTATCGCCGAAGCCGTGAAGCGCTGCGCCGAACGCGGCGTGCCCGTCATCGTTTCCAGCCGCGTGCCGGAAGGGCGGCTGGTGGCGACTTATGGCGGCGGTGGCGGCGGGCATGATCTTGTCGCGGCGGGTGCCGTGCATTCATCCACGCTTCGCCCGGGTCAGGCCCGCATTTTGCTGGCCGCGCTGCTGGCCGGTAAAAGCCCGCCGGAAACCATCGTTTCCGCTTTCGGTGACAGCCCGCTCGCTTAGAGCATTTCCAGGAAAAGTGGACCCCGGTTTTCCGTCCGGAAATGCGTCAAAACTCTAAGTAGCGGCAGCGATGCCCGCGACCGGCGGGCATCGAAATTCCTATAGGATTCCTATTTTATTGTCTCTGTGGCCGTCTCGAACCTTTATGCGGTTCGGGTGCATTCTTCTGTGCGTGAAGGGATGGTGTTCCCTTCTCAGCCAGAAAGAATGAAAAGCGACGTCCCACATGACGGCGCTTTTCTTCCTGTCCGGCTCCTCGAATAAAAAGGAGTCCCATCGATGATGGATATTGTTCTGATCGGCGCAGCCACGGTGTTTTTCGCCCTCTGCTTTGCCTATACGCGCGCCTGCGACCGGCTTTAGACGGAGGCTGCGATGACATTCGACTATATCTTGAGCGGTGCCGTCACGGTCTTTATCGCCGCCTATCTCACCTATGCTCTCATTCGCCCCGAACGTTTCTGATCGGGAAGCGGCGGTTCGAGCGGCGCAGAGAAAATGGAATCGGATCCGCCGCTCTCTCTTTCTGTCCGAGCATCGGATCTTCCGAAAACCGCATGACACTTTTCGGTCCGATGCTTTATTGAAAGTTCAATACCATGACCCTCAATGGATGGTTTCAGATTCTGCTGTTTTGCGGGATCATTTTTGCGCTGGTGAAGCCGCTCGGCTTCTATATGGCGCGTGTCTTTAGTGGCGAGCGCACCCTGCTGTCGCCGGTTCTCGCACCGGTCGAGCGCGGCCTTTATGCCCTTGCCGGGACAAGCGAGCGTGAGGAGCAGCACTGGACGACCTATGCTTTCTCCATGCTGCTCTTCAACCTGCTCGGTTTTGCCCTGCTTTATGCCCTGATGCGCTTTCAGGCGGTGCTGCCCTATAATCCGCAGGGAATGGCGGCCGTGGGGCCGGAATTGTCCTTCAATACGGCGGTCAGCTTCGTCACCAACACCAACTGGCAGAATTATGGCGGCGAAAGCACCCTGTCCTATCTGACCCAGATGGCGGGTCTCACCGTGCAGAACTTCGTCTCCGCCGCAACAGGCATGGCAATCGCCATCGGCCTGATCCGCGCATTTTCCCGCGCTTCCGGCAAGGCGATCGGCAATTTCTGGGTGGATATGGTCCGCTCAACCCTCTACGTGCTTTTACCCCTCTGCATCGTGCTGACCCTCGTTTATGTCTGGCTTGGCGTGCCGCAGACGCTGGGCGCCTATGTGAATGCCCAGACGCTGGAAGGGGTGCAGCAGACGATTGCGGTTGGTCCCGTGGCGTCGCAGCTGGCGATCAAGATGCTGGGCACTAACGGCGGCGGCTTCTTCAACGCGAATTCCGCACACCCGTTCGAAAACCCGGACGCCATTTCCAATATGATCCAGATGGTGTCGATCTTCGCCATCGGCGCAGCCTTTACCAACGTCTTCGGCCGCATGGTCGGCAACCAGCGCCAGGGCTGGGCGATCCTCTCCGCCATGGGCGTGCTGTTCATCGCCGGTGTCGCCGTCACCTATTGGGCGGAAGCGGCCGGAAACCCGCTGATGCACGGCTTCGGTCTTGCCGGCGGCAATATGGAGGGCAAGGAGGTCCGCTTCGGCGTGGCGCTCTCGTCGCTCTTCGCGGTCATCACCACCGCCGCCTCCTGCGGCGCGGTCAACGCCATGCACGGCAGCTTCACGGCGCTGGGCGGTCTTATCCCGCTTATCAACATGCAACTGGGCGAGGTGATCGTCGGCGGTGTCGGCGCGGGTTTTTACGGCATTCTGCTGTTCATCGTCATCGCCATCTTCGTGGCGGGTCTGATGGTCGGGCGCACGCCGGAATATCTCGGCAAGAAGATCGAGGCCAAGGAAATGAAGATGGCGGTTCTGGCCATTCTCTGCCTGCCGCTCGCCATGCTGGTCTTCACGGCAACGGCCACCGTGCTGCCCTCGGCGGTCGCGTCAATCGGCACGGCAGGGCCGCACGGCTTCTCCGAAATCCTCTATGCCTATACCTCGGCGGCCGCCAATAACGGCTCCGCTTTCGGCGGCCTTACTGGCAATACGACCTGGTACAACATCACGCTTGGCTTTGGCATGCTGATGGGACGTTTTCTGGTCATCATTCCGGCACTCGCCATTGCCGGTTCGCTGGTCACCAAGAAGACCGTTCCGGCCTCGGCTGGCACCTTCCCGACGGATGGCCCGCTTTTTGTCGGCCTGCTTGTAGGCACGATCCTGATCGTCGGCGGCCTTACCTTCCTGCCTGCACTGGCGCTCGGCCCCGTTGCCGAACATCTGGTGATGGCGGCAGGCCAGCTCTTCTGAGGTGATGCCATGAACGACAAGTCCCGAAATAACCGCATCGTTTCCACCCGCAAAGGCGCTCCCGGCAGGGGGAGCGCCACGCCCGGCGGCTGGTGCGCTTCCAATGTCATTCTCGCGATGATGGCGGCTCTCGTCGCCGCCGTTGTCGCTCTCGAAGTTATCACGGGTTGATCGACCTTCATCGGTCGCCCTGTTTCAAACGCTGGAGCCTCTTCATGAGCCAGTCCAAACAAGCGAGCATCCTCGATTCTCGCATTTTCGTGCCGGCCATTGCCGCCGCATTCAAAAAGCTCAACCCACGCACGCTTGCCCGCAATCCGGTCATGTTCGTGGTCGCGACGGTGTCCGTGCTGACGACCGTGTTGTTCATCCGCGATCTCATCATGGGCGGCGCCAATCTCGGTTTTTCCTTCCAGATCAACCTCTGGCTCTGGTTCACCGTATTGTTCGCCAATTTCGCGGAAGCCGTCGCCGAAGGGCGCGGCAAGGCGCAGGCGGATTCGCTGCGTCGGACCCGCACCGAAACCCAGGCGAAACTGCTCACCGGCGATGACCGCAGCCAGTATAAGATGGTGGCGGGCACCAGCCTGAAGGTGAACGATGTCGTTCTCGTCGAGGCGGGCGATATCATCCCCTCCGACGGCGAGGTCATCGAAGGTGTCGCCTCCGTCAACGAGGCGGCGATAACAGGCGAATCCGCCCCTGTCATCCGCGAATCCGGTGGGGACCGCTCTGCCGTCACCGGCGGCACGCAGGTGCTGTCGGACTGGATCAGGGTTCGCATCACCGCCGCCGCCGGTTCCACCTTCCTTGACCGGATGATTTCGCTGGTCGAAGGTGCTGAACGCCAGAAGACGCCGAACGAGATCGCGCTCAACATTCTGCTCGCGGGCATGACGCTGATCTTTGTGCTGGCTACGGCGACTATTCCGAGCTTTGCATCCTATGCCGGCGGTTCGATCCCGATCATCGTGCTGGTGGCGCTGTTCGTGACGCTCATCCCCACCACCATCGGCGCGCTTCTGTCGGCTATCGGCATTGCCGGCATGGACAGGCTGGTGCGTTTCAACGTGCTGGCCATGTCCGGCCGCGCCGTCGAGGCTGCCGGCGATGTGGATACGTTGCTGCTCGACAAGACCGGCACCATCACGCTCGGCAACCGTCAGGCGACCGAGTTTCGCTCCGTTGCCGGCGTTTCCGAGCAGGAACTGGCCGATGCGGCGCAGCTTGCCTCCCTTGCCGACGAAACGCCGGAAGGCCGTTCCATCGTGGTTCTTGCCAAGGAAAAATACGGCATCCGCGCGCGTGACATGCAGAAACTGCATGCGAATTTCGTTCCCTTCACCGCCCAGACCCGCATGAGCGGTGTCGATTTCGAAGGTTCGTCCATTCGCAAGGGCGCAGTCGACGCCGTTCTCGCCTATGTTAACGGCGGCGCTCCGCAACAGGGCAATGTGGCGCTTGCCGTCAAAACCGAAACGGACGCCGCACGCGGCATCCGGACAATTGCGGAAGAGATCGCCAAGACCGGCGGCACGCCGCTCGCCGTCGTGCGGGACGGAAAGCTGCTGGGTGTCGTGCAGCTGAAGGACATCGTCAAGGGCGGCATTCGCGAGCGTTTCGCAGAGCTTCGCCGCATGGGCATCCGCACGGTTATGATCACGGGCGACAACCCGATGACAGCGGCAGCGATTGCGGCCGAAGCCGGCGTCGATGATTTCCTCGCCCAGGCGACACCGGAAAACAAGCTGGAGCTTATCCGCGAGGAACAGGCCAAGGGCAAGCTCGTCGCCATGTGCGGCGATGGCACCAACGACGCACCGGCGCTGGCGCAGGCCGATGTCGGTGTTGCCATGAATACCGGCACGGTTGCGGCACGCGAGGCGGGCAATATGGTCGATCTCGACAGCGATCCGACCAAGCTCATCGAGATCGTCGAAATCGGCAAGCAATTGCTGATGACGCGCGGCGCGCTGACGACGTTCTCCATCGCCAACGATATCGCCAAATATTTCGCCATTATCCCGGCAATGTTCCTGGCGCTCTATCCGCAGCTCGGCGTTCTGAATGTGATGGGGCTTTCGACACCGCAGAGCGCCATCCTGTCGGCGATCATCTTCAACGCGCTCATCATCATCGCGCTCATCCCGCTCTCGCTGAAGGGCGTCAAATATCGGCCGATCGGCGCGGGCGCGCTGCTGTCGCGCAATCTGGTCATCTATGGCCTCGGCGGCATCATCGTTCCCTTCATCGGCATCAAGGCCATTGACCTCGCCATCACGGCGCTCGGTCTTGCCTGAGGAGTAAAGACAATGTTCAAACAGCTTCGTCCCGCACTGGTGCTCATCCTCGCCACCACCGCCATCACCGGCCTTGCCTATCCTCTGGGCATGACGGGTCTCGCGCAGGCGATCTTCCCCTTTCAGGCCAATGGCAGCCTCATCGAAAAGAGTGGTGCGGTTGTAGGTTCGCAATTGATCGGGCAGTCCTTTGCCAGTGAGAAATATTTCCATGGCAGGCCATCGGCTGCCGGCGATGCTTACAATGCCGCTTCGTCGTCCGGCTCCAATCTCGGTCCGACGAGCGCCAAGCTTATCGACCGGGTGAAACAGGATTACGAGGCCGCAAAAGCCGAAAATCCGGCGGCCGAGGTTCCGGCCGATCTGGTGACGGCCTCGAGCAGCGGCCTTGATCCGCATGTTTCGCCGGAGGCCGCTTATTTTCAGGTGCCGCGCGTCGCCAAAGCAAGGGGCATGGATGAGGCATCCTTGCGTACCATCGTCGAGCGCCATGTCGAAGGACCGGAACTTGGATTCATGGGAGAGCCGGTCGTGAATGTGCTGGCGCTCAATATGGCTCTTGACGCAGCCGGCTCATGAACTGAAATGGCTATGGCTTGTTCGCAAGCCATAGCCTCGACACTGGTGGGTTAAATGCCTGACGACAATCGCGATATGCCGAGCCGACCATCGCCCGATGCGCTGCTGGAAAACGCCCGGCGCGAGGCGCGGGGCCGGCTGAAGATATTTTTAGGGGCGGCGCCCGGCGTCGGCAAGACCTATGAAATGTTGATGTCCGGCCGTGCGAAGCTGGCGGAGGGGGTAGATGCCGTCATCGGCGTTGTGGAAACCCATGGCCGCCGGGAAACCGAAACGCTGGTGCAGGGTTTAGAGATCATCGCGCGCCGGCGTATCGATTATCGCGGTCAGGTGCTGGAAGAGATGGATCTCGATGCCATTCTCGCCCGTCGTCCCGCCCTGGTTCTGGTCGATGAACTGGCCCACACCAATGCCGCCGGCAGCCGCCACCCCAAGCGCTATATGGACGTTCAGGAGATTCTGGCGCAGGGCATCGATGTCTATACGACGCTGAACATCCAGCATGTCGAAAGCCTGAACGATGTCGTTGCACAGATCACCCGCATCCGTGTTCGCGAAACGGTGCCGGACAGCATCATCGACCGGGCCGACGATGTCGAAATCATCGATATTACGCCAGACGATCTGATCAAGCGGCTGCAGGATGGCAAGGTTTACCTGCCCCGCACCGCCCGGCGCGCCATCGAGAATTATTTCTCGCGCGGCAATCTGACCGCGCTACGCGAACTTGCGCTGCGGCGCACCGCGCAACGGGTGGATGAGCAATTGCTCAACCACATGCAGTCCCATGCCATTTCCGGCCCATGGGCGGCGGGAGACAGGGTTCTGGTCTGCCTCGATCATGGCGGCAACGGTCCGGGGCTGGTGCGTTATGCCCGCCGGCAGGCGGATCGTCTGCGCGCACCATGGACGGCGCTGCATCTCGATACGCCGCGTTCGCAGCAATTGTCGGAGGCGGAAAAGGACCGGCTGGCCGGCACGATGCGGCTCGCGCAGCAGCTTGGCGGCGAGACGGTGACCCTGCCGGCGCTCGATCTGACGCGGGAGATCATCTCCTACGCCAACGCCAATAATTTCACCCACATCATCATCGGCCGCCCGCGAAAATCCTGGTGGCAGCGGATTTTTCAACGTTCGCTGACGCATGATCTGATTGACCATGCGGGCGATATCAGCGTTCACGTCATTTCCGGCGATAAAAAAGAAGGGAAGCTGGGCCAGGCCGCAAAGCCGGCCTCGGCGCAATCGCATCGTTCCATACGGCCTTATCTTAACAGCACCCTGTTCGTCGGCCTGGCGATCGTGGCCGGCATCGTGCTCGACCAGACGCTCGATGTCAGAAATTTGGCGCTGGTGTTCCTGATGGCGGTTCTGGCCGCCGCCGTGCGCGGCGGGCTGGGGCCAGCGCTTTATGCCTCCCTGCTCGGCGCTTTTGCATTCAATTTTTTCTTCCTTGAGCCGCGTTATACCCTCACCGTTCGCGATCCGGAAAGTGTCGTGGCGCTGCTGTTTTATCTCGGCGTGGCGCTTGTCGCCTCCAATCTCACGGCGGCCGTACAACGGCAGGCCGCTGCCGCGCGGGCAAGGGCGCGAACGACGGAAGATTTATATCTGTTCTCCAAGAAGCTTTCGGTGACGGGAACGCTGGACGATGTGCTGTGGGCGGCCGCTTTCCAGATGGCCTCGATGCTGAAGGTTCGGATCGTTCTGCTTCTACCGGAAAACAATACGATCACGGTCAAGGCGGGGTATCCGCCGGACGATACGCTGGTGGATGCCGATATTGCCGCCGCGCAATGGGCCTGGGAACATAACAAGGCTGCGGGCAGGGGCGCAGATACGCTTCCCGGCGCCAAACGTCTTTACCTGCCCCTACGCACCGGCAGCGGCGCCGTCGGCGTGGTGGGGCTGGACGATGACCGGCTCGGTCCGCTTCTGACGCCCGAACAGCAGCGACTGTTCGATGCCCTGGCCGATCAGGCAGCACTTGCCATCGAGCGAATCCAGCTCGTCTCGGATGTCGACCGGGCAAGGCTTGCGGCGGAAACCGACCGGCTGCGCACCGCGCTGCTGACATCCATTTCCCATGATCTCAAGACGCCGCTTGCGGCCATTCTGGGCTCGGCGGGAACGCTGAAGGATTTCGCCGAGGACATCCCGCCGGATGCCCGCGCCGAACTGCTGTCGACGATCGTCGAGGAATCCGAGCGGCTGAACCGCTTCATCTCCAATCTTCTTGATATGACGCGGATCGGTTCGGGCGCGATGGAGCCGAATTACGGTCTGCATTTCGTGGGCGATATGGTCGGAACCGCACTTTCGCGCGCAGCGAAAATCGTCGTCAGGCATGAGATCGTTCTGGATATTCCCTCCGACCTGCCGATGCTGAAGGTCGACCCTGTGCTTTTCGAACAGGTTCTGTTCAATCTCATCGACAATGCCGCCAAATACGCTCCCGAACACACAGCCATCGAGATTCGCGGTTGGCGGCAGGGCAAAAATATCTTCCTCTCCGTGGCCGATGCGGGGCCGGGTATTCCGCCCGACGATACGGAACGGGTCTTTGACAGTTTCTACCGGGTGCGCAAGGCGGATCATGTGCAGGCCGGAACGGGCCTGGGGCTGTCGATCTGCAAGGGGTTTATCGAGGCCATGGGTGGCTCGATCCGCGCGGAAAACAGGTCGGGCCGCACCGGTGCGCAGTTTACTGTCAGTTTGCCGGTTCCCGCCGATGCGCCGGTGATAGACCATGATTAAGGCGCGATTGCCGGCGACAAGCAGCTATGCCGCTGAGGGAGATCGGAAATGACCAATTCCGCCGTTCGTATTCTGATCGTCGACGACGAACCGCCGATCCGCAAGCTTTTGCGCGTGGGGCTGTCGACCCAAGAATATGCGGTGAGCGAGGCGATGAATGCGAAGGTGGCCATGGAGTTGGTCAGTGAGGACAAGCCCGATCTCGTCGTTCTCGATCTCGGCCTGCCGGATATGTCGGGGCATGATCTTCTGGCGAAATGGCGCGGCGAAGGGCTGGCGCTGCCGGTCATCATTCTCTCCAGCCGCACGGATGAGGCGGGTATCGTCAGGGCGCTGGAACTGGGGGCGGATGACTATATCACCAAGCCTTTCGGCATGAACGAACTCGTCGCCCGCATCCGTGTCGCCCTGCGCCATCGTCTGCAAAGCCAGGGGGAGAGGCCGGTATTCCAGACCGGAGATCTTTCCGTCGATCTGGTCAGGCGCATCGTCAAGGTGGAGGACCGGGAGGTGAAGCTCTCGCCTAAGGAATATGACATTCTGCGGGTTCTGGTGCAGCATGCCGGCAAGGTGCTGACGCACCGTTTCCTGCTGGAGCATGTATGGGACGAACTGACCGATGTACAATATTTGCGGGTCTATGTGCGCCAGCTTCGCCAGAAGATCGAAAAAATCCCGGATCAGCCGCGCTATATTCTGACGGAAACCGGTGTCGGTTATCGGCTGCAGGAGGTATGAGGGCGCCGCAAGGCGACGCCCTCCGATAGTTTAAACGGCGGCGCAGATCGACAGGAATTCGTCCACATCGGCCTCGGTCGTCGCAAAGCTGGTGACCATGCGGATCAGCACTTCGTCCTTGCCGACCTTTTCCGGCATGTCGCGCGGCTCCAGCCAGTCATAGAACTTCGCACCCTTTGCCGTGGCGGCTTCTGCGGCGGCCTTTGGCAGAATGGCGAAAACTTCATTGGCCTGGGTCGGCCATGCAAGGCGGGCGCTGTTCAGCGAAGCGAAACCGGCGCGCAGCCGGTTGGCCATGGCATTGGCGTGGCTGGCGAGCCCAAGCCACAGGTCGTCCTGCAGATAGGCCTCGAACTGCGCGGCGATGAAGCGCGACTTGGAAAAAAGCTGGGCGGTGCGCTTGCGCAGGAAGGAAAAATCCTTGGCGAGCGAGGGATCGAAGAAGACGATGGCTTCCGCGCACCAGCAGCCATTTTTCGTGCCGCCGAAAGACAGGACGTCGACGCCGCGTTTCCAGGTCATTTCGGCGGGGGTGGTGCCGAGGGCGGCCAGTGCATTGGCGAAACGCGCGCCGTCCATATGCAGCGGCAGGCCGTTGTCTTTTGCGATTTTGGCGATGGCGTCGATTTCATCGAGCGTGTAGACCGTGCCGGCCTCGGTCGCCTGCGTCATGGTGATGGCTGCGGCCCGGCCGTGGTGAACGGCATCCTGCGGATAACGCGCAATGCGCTCGATCAGGTTCTCCGGCAACATCTTGCCGTTCGGTCCCTCGACGGCGACCATGCGCATGCCGGAAAAGAAATCCGGCGCGCCGCACTCGTCCTCGATCACATGCGCTTCGGAATGACAGAAGGTCAGGCCGCCGGCGCGGGCGATGCTGGCCAGCGAAAGCGAATTGGCAGCCGTGCCGGTGGCGACGAAAAACACCGCGACCTCGCGCTCGAAAATCTCGTTGAAGCGCTTTTCGATGGAGAGATCGAGTTCGCTGGTGCCGTAGGCGGCGGCAAAGCGCGTGGATTCCCGCGAAAGCCGTTCGTTGACGGCAGGGTGGGCGCCGGCCCAATTGTCTGAAGCAAAAAACATCTCTGAAGGCTTTCCGATGGCTGGGGTTCTGGTTTGGGAATGCGTGGCGCGATGAACGGCAAAGTTCTATGACCTAAGATTGCGATTGGCAAATCCGGCAATGAAAGCAATGGCTCTGCGGGTCTTGCGATAAGAAAGTTTCGCGCAATAGGTCAGTATCGAAACTTCGCTGCAAAATGGGGCTTTCACTAATTGGATTCGCACCCTTGCTAAATTCGCCTGTTTCTGCCAAAATCCTCGTGAATTGAGACAGCTTTGCTGTCCTAAATTTGGTCGAGCCGGATTGAATGCGGATTTTGCGGGAAGCGAAAATTCGTGTCGAGCCGGATCTTCGCATGAAACCATGCAAGTAATTTTGCAGGAGGGACAAAAATGACGAACAAGCCGCAGGCAGAAATCGCCGCCGCCACCCTGACCACAGACTGTCCCACCGCGGCTGCGGCCGCACCCGTTTCTGCGAAAGCGCGTTTCGCGGGCGGTTTGCCGGAAAGGCAGGGTCTTTACGATCCGGCCAATGAACATGATGCCTGCGGCGTCGGCTTCGTTGCCCATATGAAGGGTCAGAAGTCGCACCAGATCGTCAAGGACGGCCTGTTCATCCTTGAAAACCTGACGCATCGCGGTGCCGTCGGCGCCGATCCCCTGATGGGCGATGGTGCGGGCATTCTCGTGCAGATCCCCGACCGCTTCTTCCGCGAGGAAATGGCGGCGCAGGGCGTCACCTTGCCGAAGGCCGGTGAATATGCCGTCGGCCACATCTTCATGCCGCGCGATCCTTCCCGTATCGAGCACTACAAGAAGGTCATCGTCGACGTCATCGGCGAAGAGGGGCAGCAATTCCTCGGCTTCCGCGATGTGCCGGTCGATAATTCCTCGCTCTCCAAGGCGCCGGATATCGCAGCGACCGAACCGCACCACGTGCAGGTCTTCATCGGTGCCGGCCGCGATGCCGCGAGCAATGCCGATTTCGAGCGCAAGCTGTTCCTGATCCGCAAGGTATTGTCCAACCGCATCTATGACGAGGGCGGCGGCAAGGAAACGCAGGATTTCTATCCCGTTTCCCTCTCTTCCTCGACCATCGTCTACAAGGGCATGTTCCTCGCCTATCAGGTGGGTGCCTATTACAAGGATCTTGCCGATCCGCGCTTCGAATCCGCCGTGGCCCTCGTGCATCAGCGTTTTTCGACTAACACCTTCCCGTCCTGGAAGCTTGCGCATCCCTACCGCATGGTCGCCCATAACGGCGAAATCAACACGCTGCGCGGCAACGTCAACTGGATGGCGGCGCGTCAGGCGTCGGTTTCCTCCGTGCTGTTCGGCGACGATATCTCCAAGCTCTGGCCGATCTCCTATGAAGGCCAGTCGGATACGGCCTGCTTCGACAACGCGCTCGAATTCCTCGTGCGTGGCGGCTACTCCATGGCCCATGCCGTGATGATGCTGATCCCGGAGGCCTGGGCCGGCAACCAGTCCATGTCGGCCGAACGCAAGGCGTTCTACGAATATCATGCAGCGCTGATGGAGCCGTGGGACGGCCCGGCCGCCGTCGCCTTCACCGATGGCAAGCAGATCGGCGCGACGCTCGACCGTAACGGCCTGCGCCCGGCGCGTTATCTCGTCACCGATGACGACCGTATCATCATGGCGTCGGAAGCCGGCACGCTGCCCGTGCCGGAAGAGCGCATCGTCAAGAAGTGGCGTCTGCAGCCCGGCAAGATGCTGCTGATCGATATGGAAAAGGGCTCCATCGTTTCCGACGAGGAAGTGAAGCACGAGCTTGCCGCCAAGCATCCTTACCGCACCTGGCTCGACCGCACGCAGCTCATCCTCGAAGAGTTGAAGCCGGTTGAACCGCGCGCGCTGCGCCGTGACGTGTCGCTGCTCGACCGCCAGCAGGCCTTCGGCTACACCAGCGAAGATACCAAGCTGCTGATGTCGCCGATGGCGACCACCGGTCAGGAAGCCATCGGCTCGATGGGCACCGATACGCCGATCTCGGCCATGTCGGAAAAGTCGAAGCTGCTTTACACCTATTTCAAGCAGAACTTCGCGCAGGTGACCAACCCGCCGATCGACCCGATCCGCGAAGAGCTTGTCATGAGCCTCGTGTCCTTCATCGGTCCCCGCCCGAACATTCTTGATCATGAAGGTGCCGCCCGCGCCAAGCGTCTGGAAGTGCGCCAGCCGATCCTGACCAATGGCGATCTGGAAAAGATCCGCTCCATCGGCCACACGGAAGACCGTTTCGACACCAAGACGCTCGACTTTACCTATGATGTGGAGCGCGGCGCCGAAGGCATGCCTGAAATGCTCGACCGCCTGTGCGAGCGCGCGGAATCGGCCGTTCGCGGCGGTTACAACATCATCGTTCTCTCCGACCGCCAGCTCGGCCCGGACCGCATTGCGATCCCCGCCCTTCTGGCGACCGCCGCCGTGCACCATCACCTGATCCGCAAGGGTCTGCGTACCTCGGTCGGCCTCGTCGTCGAAACCGGTGAGCCGCGCGAAATCCACCATTTCTGCCTGCTGGCCGGTTATGGTGCCGAGGCGATCAACCCCTATCTCGCCTTCGATACGCTGCTCGACATGCACAAGCACGGCGCCTTCCCGAAGGAAGTCTCCGACGATGAAGTGGTCTATCGCTACATCAAGGCTGTGGGTAAGGGCATCCTCAAGGTCATGTCCAAGATGGGCATTTCCACCTACCAGTCCTATTGCGGCGCGCAGATCTTCGACGCCATCGGCCTGTCTTCGGAATTCGTCGAGAAGTATTTCTTCGGCACCGCCACCTCCATCGAAGGCGTCGGCCTGACGGAGATTGCCGAAGAAACCGTAACGCGCCACACGGCTGCCTTCGGCAAGGATCCGATCCTTGCCAATACGCTCGATATTGGCGGCGAATACGCCTATCGCATGCGCGGCGAAAGCCATGCCTGGACGCCGGATGCCGTTGCCTCGCTGCAGCACGCCGTGCGCGGCAACAGCCAGGATCGCTACCGCGAATTCGCCGGCATGGTGAACGAGACGGCGCTGCGCATGAACACCATTCGCGGCCTGTTCAAGGTCAAGTCGGCGGAAGCGCTCGGCCGCAAGCCGGTTTCCATCGACGATGTCGAGCCAGCGGCTGATATCGTCAAGCGGTTCTCGACTGGCGCCATGTCCTTCGGCTCGATCAGCCGCGAGGCGCATACCACGCTTGCGATCGCCATGAACCGCATCGGCGGCAAGTCCAACACGGGTGAGGGCGGCGAAGAATCCGACCGTTACATGCCGCTGTTGAACGGCAAGCCGAACCCGGAACGCTCGGCCATCAAGCAGATCGCTTCCGGACGCTTCGGCGTGACGACGGAATATCTCGTCAATGCCGATATGCTGCAGATCAAGGTGGCGCAGGGTGCCAAGCCCGGCGAAGGCGGCCAGCTGCCCGGCCACAAGGTGGATGCGACGGTTGCCAAGACGCGTCACTCCACCCCGGGCGTCGGCCTCATCTCGCCGCCGCCGCATCATGACATCTATTCCATCGAAGATCTGGCGCAGCTGATCTACGACCTGAAGAACGTCAACCCGGAAGCCGATGTTTCGGTGAAGCTGGTGTCGGAAGTCGGCGTCGGCACGGTTGCGGCCGGTGTCGCCAAGGCGCGCGCCGACCATATCACCGTTGCCGGTTTCGATGGCGGCACGGGCGCTTCGCCGCTCACCTCGCTGAAGCACGCCGGTTCCCCATGGGAAATCGGTCTTGCCGAAACCCAGCAGACGCTGGTGCTGAACGGTCTTCGCTCGCGCGTTGCCCTGCAGGTGGATGGCGGTCTGAAGACCGGCCGCGACGTCATCATCGGCGCGCTGCTCGGTGCGGATGAATTCGGCTTTGCCACCGCGCCGCTGATCGCGGCCGGCTGCATCATGATGCGCAAGTGCCATCTCAACACCTGCCCGGTGGGCGTCGCCACGCAGGACCCGGTTCTGCGCAAGCGCTTCAAGGGCACGCCGGAACACGTCATCAACTACTTCTTCTTCGTGGCCGAAGAAGTGCGCGAAATCCTCGCTTCGCTTGGCGTTACCAGGCTGGACGAGATCATCGGTGCTTCCGAACTGCTCGAGAAGGACGAGATGCTGGCGCACTGGAAGGCCAAGGGGCTGGATTTCAGCCGCATCTTCCACAAGGTCGAGGCTCCCAAGGAAGCAACCTTCTGGACCGAGCGCCAGAAGCACCCGATCGACGATATTCTCGACCGCAAGCTGATCGAAAAGTCCTTGCCGTCGCTCGAAAACCGCGAACCTGTCGTGTTCGAAGTGCCGATCAAGAACGTCGACCGTTCCGCCGGCGCCATGCTGTCGGGTGCGCTCGCCAAGCGCTGGGGTCACAAGGGTCTCAAGGACGACACAATCCACGTCACCCTCAAGGGAACGGCGGGCCAGTCCTTCGGCGCTTTCCTCGCCCGTGGCATCACCTTCGATCTGGTGGGTGACGGCAACGACTATGTCGGCAAGGGCCTTTCGGGTGGCCGCATCATCGTGCGCCCGCCGGAAAACACCCGTATCGTCGCGGAAAACTCGATCATCGTCGGCAATACCGTTCTTTACGGCGCGATCACCGGCGAGTGTTATTTCCGTGGCGTGGCCGGTGAGCGTTTCGCGGTGCGCAACTCCGGCGCGGTCGCGGTTGTCGAAGGTGTGGGCGACCACGGTTGCGAATATATGACCGGCGGCATCGTCGTTGTTCTCGGTGAAACGGGACGCAACTTCGCGGCCGGCATGTCCGGTGGCGTGGCTTATGTTCTCGACGAGAAGGGCGATTTCGCCACCCGCTGCAACATGGCCATGGTCGAGCTGGAGCCGGTTCCGGAAGAAGACGATATGCTGGAAAAGCTGCACCATCACGGCGGCGACCTCATGCACAAGGGACGCGTGGACGTTTCCGAGGACATGACGCGCCACGACGAGGAGCGCCTCTACCAGCTGATCTCCAACCACTTCCATTACACGAACTCGTCGCGTGCCAAGGATATACTCGACCGCTGGAGCGAGTTCCGTCCGAAGTTCCGCAAGGTCATGCCGGTCGAATACCGTCGTGCGCTTGAGGAAATGGAGCGCATGCGCATGGGCGTGGCGGCGGAGTAATCCGCCGCGTGAGGATACTACACCAACTGGTCTCGCTGATGATCGCGGTCGCCGTTCCCACGGCGATCTACTGGACGAGCGGCGAGACCGGATTTGAGTTCATCGTGCTGGGGGCGGCTTTTGGTTTCGCTTACTGGTACTGGGGCCCGACAGGCGCTCCGCTTTGATGTGAGGATATAAACGTGGGCAAGGTTACAGGTTTTCTGGAGATCGACCGGCAGGTGGGCAAGTATCAGCCCGCATCGGATCGTATCCGCCATTTCCGCGAATTCACCATTCCGATGTCGGATGCTGAGGTGCAGAAGCAGGCGGCGCGCTGCATGGATTGCGGCATTCCCTATTGTCATGGCCCGACCGGCTGTCCCGTGCACAACCAGATCCCCGACTGGAACGATCTGGTCTATAACAACAATTGGGAAGAGGCGATCCGCAACCTCCATTCCACCAACAACTTCCCGGAATTTACCGGCCGCGTCTGTCCCGCGCCTTGTGAGGAGGCTTGCACGCTGAACCTCGAGGATGCGCCGGTCGCCATCAAGACCGTCGAACAGGCGATTGCCGACAAGGCCTATGAGTTGGGCTTTATTGTGCCGAAGCCGGCGACGATCCACACCGGCAGACGAGTCGCCATCATCGGTTCCGGTCCTTCGGGCATGGCGGCGGCGCAGCAGCTCGGCCGCGCCGGCCACGAGGTTCATGTCTATGAGCGCGAATCCAAGCCCGGCGGCCTGTTGCGTTACGGCATCCCGGACTTCAAGATGGAGAAGAACTTCATCGACCGCCGTGTCGAGCAGATCAAGGGTGAAGGCGTCACCTTCCATTGCGGCGTCAATGTCGGCGTCGATGTAACGGTTGAGGCGCTTCTGGCCGACCACGATGCCGTGCTTTATTGCGGCGGTTCGGAAACCCCGCGCCCGGCCGGTATCGGCGGCGCCGATCTGCATGGCGTTTACGATGCCATGCCCTATCTCGTGCAGCAGAACCGCCGCGTCGGCCGCGAAAATATCGACAGCGTCGGCTGGCCGGCCGATCCGATTCTTGCCGGCGGCAAGCATGTCGTCGTTGTCGGCGGCGGTGATACCGCATCCGACTGCGTTGGCACGGCTTTCCGTCAGGGTGCGGTGAAGGTCACGCAGCTCGACATCCGCCCGATGCCGCCGGAAAAGGAAGACAAGCTGGCGGTCTGGCCCTTCTGGGCGACCAAGATGCGCACCTCGTCCTCGCAGGCCGAAGGCGCCATCCGCGAGTTCCAGGTGGCGACGCTCGAATTCGTCGGCGAAGACGGCGTGTTGACCGGCGTGAAGTGCTGTCAGGTGGATGACCGCCGCAAGCCGATTGCCGGCACGGAATTCATCATCAAGGCCGATCTCGCCTTCATCGCCATCGGCTTTTCCGGTCCCTTCACGGACAGCGTGCTCAAGGAAATGGACGGCAAGCTGACGCTCAACACCGACGGTCGCGGTTCCACCAATGTGATCGCCAACGAAACGGACTATAAGACCTCGGTCGACAAGCTGTGGGCGGCGGGCGACGTGCGCCGTGGCCAGTCGCTGGTGGTCTGGGCGATCCGCGAAGGCCGTCAGGCGGCGCGCGCGATCGATGAAGCGCTGATGGGTGCGACCGTTCTTCCGCGCTAAGCACTGACGGTAATACGAGCCGGAAAGGCCTGTTGCAGATGCAACAGGCCTTTTCTTTTGGCTGTGAAAATGACGGCTTCTTCTTCAGCAATAGGGAAGGGTGATACGGAAGCAGGCGCCACCGGTGGAAGCATCGCTGATGGTAATCTCCCCGCCGTGATAACGGACGATTTCCTGCACGAGGTTGAGCCCGAGCCCGGTGCCGCGATCTTTCGGTCGCAGGCGGTGGAAGGCATCGAAAACCAGTTCCCGGTCCTCCTCGGGAATGCCATTGCCCTCGTCGGCTATCTCGATCACCCGGTTTGCCGCCACCCTTATCGTGATCGTGCCGCGATTGCCGCCATGTTCGATGGCGTTTTGCACGATGTTCATCAGGGCGCGCTGCAACGAAGCGTCGTCGGCAAGGGCGAGGATCGGCTCTTCCTCCGGTTCGAAGGACAGCGCATATCCCTGTGATATGGCGAGCGGGGCCATATCGGCGACGACCGATCTGCACAGGGTGACAAGATCAAGGGGGACCAGAGGGGCCTTCTGCCCGCCAAGGCGCTGCAAATCGAGCAATTGTTCGGCCAGCACGGCGATACGGCTGGCATCCGCCAATATTCTGCTGCGGGCCGGGCCGTCCAGCAGCGTTTCCACCCGGGTCTGGAGAATGGCGACGGGGGTTCGCAATTCATGGGCGGCATCGAGAATGAAGCGCTTGTGCCGTTCGTAGCCATCGTCCAGCCGCTTCAACGCGCCGTTGACGGCATGCACGAGCGGCTGCACCTCCCGTGGAATATCGCCATCCGGCAATCGGTATCCGCGCCTGTCGATATCGATGGTTTCCGCCGTGCGGGCAATGGTGGAAAGGGCGCGAAATTCCCTACGGATGATCCAGGGGATGGTCACGACCGTCACGATGGACATGAGAATGAGGACAGGCATGATCAATATGTTCGAGAACAACAAAACGGGGAAGGTCATGCTGAACGGCCCGCCTTTGCCGATCATGACGAATTCTCCGGCCGGCCCCGAAGCGCGGCGAACGACGGCGATGCGCACCACGGCGAGGTAGGAATAGGACAGCGCCGCGTCGCGCACGTCGGAGACCCTGATGTCGCTCAGCTGCTGATCCATGTTGCTGAATGCCTCGGGCACCTGCCCGCCCTGCACGATCTCACCTTTTTCGCTGACTGCGACGAACCAGAAATCGGAGGTATTGCTGCGCAGGTTGATGAATTCGGGCGTTTCTTTGAGAACCAGCCGATTGTCCTCATTCCGTATGATCGCGTTGGCGGTTATCTGGGCCGCCTCCGGGCTGAGCAGCGCGCTGCCTGCGCCGCCGCTCGACATATAGGTGACAATGGCGGCGGTGACGAAGAACAGGCTGCCGATCTGGAAAAGCAGCAGTTGAATGGTGAGCCGGCGCTTGAGCGATTTTCTTCTGGCCAGCTTCACGAAGTTGCCCTCAGCAGGTAACCGACGCCGCGAATGCCGTGGACCTCAAGGCCCGCATCCGCGGCCGCCAATTTGCGGCGCAAGCGGGAAATATGGGAATCGAGTGCATTGGACTGAATCTCATCGTCGAAATTATAAACGGCTTCCTCAAGCAATGAGCGCAGCACCGTTCTGCCCTGTCGCCGCAACAGGGCCTCAAGGATCAGCAGTTCGCGTCTGGTCAGCGGAAGGAATTCGCCTTTGATACGCACTTCGCGGGTTTCGAAGCAGAATTCCAGCCTGCCCAGTTTTGCCGTCATCGTCACGGCGCCGGCCGGCCGGCGCATCAGGGCGCGGATGCGCGCAAGCAGTTCCTCGACTGCGAATGGCTTGGCCAGATAATCGTCCGCACCGAGGTTCAGGCCATTCACCCGATCCACAAGCGCGCCCTGCGCGGTGAGCACGATGACGGGCGGGGTGACGGGCAGAAGCCGCAAATCTTCGATAAGCTGGATGCCGTCACCGTCGGGCAATTGCCGGTCAAGCACGACAAGATCGTGGACGCCGTCCATGATGGCGTGACGGGCAAGATCGAGCGTGCCGACCGTATCCACGATAATATCGAACCGGTGGAGCGCGGCGGACAGGGCTGCTGCCATTTCGCGTTCGTCTTCAACAAGCAGCAGGCGCATGAATTCATCTCGGTATTGTCCGGCGTACCTTCCGGAAAGGGGCGCGGCGAAAGGCAAAAAAACGACGGCGCCGCTGACGCCACGAACAAGCGAGGCGTCGCCGTCAAATAGATGTCGCCATGCAAAAAGGGGACCGGGGATGGTGGATGGCCAACCCCGCATTCCTGCAAAGCTGTACCTATCCTGTCATGTGCGGATTGCCTAAACATTACGCCCGCTGCGGGGCGGTCAGGCTGCTGCGAAAGGGCTTATTGTTTTGCCTGCGTGGTATCGGGCGCCACACGATAGTCATCGATGCGGCCTGCCGGTGCATCGGCCATCTCGCCCCGCTTGGTCAACCTTTCGCGCGGCGATTCCACCACGGATACGCGTGTCGGTCCGGCGGCCAAAGGGGCATCGCCCAGCAGCTTGTCGCCGCCATCGAGATTGGGGTCGGTGAGGCTGATAGGCTGGGTGCGCACCTGCCCGGCATCGATGCCGAGTGCGGGCAGGGAGGTAAGCGCCGGCAGATTGCTGCCGTCCAGTTTCACGAGGTCCGGCCCGGCGCTATCGAGGTGCCGGCGCACGAATTTTTCGACGTAAAATGCGAGCTTGCGTTTGCCGGCCTGCGTCATGCCGATGCCATCAGCCTCGCGCAGGCGGGCCTGCTGGCCGTTCATGTCGTAGCCGGTAATGACGAATTTTCCCGCCTCATCGACGAAACCGTCCCAGACGTCCACGAATTCGCCGCCATACTTCTCGACATGGCTGCGATAAAGCCGGTTGAAACCGACGAGATCGGCCGAAAGCGACGGCGACTGGAAGGCGGGCAGGCCAACCCACAAGAGCGGCACCTTTTGGCGTCCGGCAAGGGCCAGAAGCTCGTCGATCCGCCGCTCATATTCCTTGAACCAGACCTCCGTGCCGAATTTTTCCCTGATATCGCCGATCTGCATCTGCTGGCGATCGTTCGATCCCATCATGATGACGATGGTGGCCGGTTTGGTCTCGCTGATGAATTGCGGCAGGTTGGTAAACCAGTCGTAATAATCGGTACGGACGAGGCCGGAAGAACCATTGGCACGCACATCGACGGCGATTGCAGGCGAACTGGCGAAGGCATTGACCAGTTCCTCGCCCATGCCGCCGGCGAGAAAATCGCCGATGACCAGAACGCGCCGCGCATTTTCAAGCTTGGCGGCAGGCTCCGGCTTTGCGGTTCGCATCTGCACCACCGAGGGCGCTTTTCTGGCGGGTTGCGGGCGGGTGACCGATCTTTCACGCGGAGCAGACGGAAAGTCGCGGCGGTTGCGGGGCTGGTATTCGCGCCCGGATCCGCCATCGCGGCCCACCGGTCTGCCGAAGAGCATTTCAAACAGGGTGCGCCGTTGCTCCTGGGCGAAGCTTTCGGAAGGAACGAGCGGCACGACAAGGACAGCGGAAAGAAGGACGGCGCAGAAACGCCAGCCGGTTCTTCCGTTCTTTGCCGCAGGTTTCCTACTCATGACATCAACCTTTCCGGATGCATCGGCGGCGTTCACGCCGCCGCCGAATTCACCGGCACATTATCAATTGCGCAGGGCTCTCAGCAACCGCTGCGACGGCTGGCCGTCGGTTTCCATACCCATGCGCGACTGGATGGCGCTGATGGCGGCTTTCGACCCGGAGCCGAAGTTGCCATCGACCTCGCCGTCATAATAGCCGAGTTCCTTCATGCGGGTCTGCAGCTCGAATTTTTCACGAATGTCCAGCGTCCCATCGGGGCGCGGCCATTTCTGCTGCATGCCGCCATAACCGGCGATCTCATCCGCAAGCAGGCCGACGGCGAGCGCATAGCTGTCGGAGGCGTTGTATTTCTTGATGGTGAAGAAGTTCTTCATCATCAGGAAGCCGGGGCCGTTTGCTCCGCCCTGCAATTTCAGCATGGCGCGATCGGAGCCGCGCGTGAAGTTCTTGCCGTTCGGGCGGGCAAAGCCGAGCTTCGACCATTCCGCAATGGTCTTCGTTTGCCCCTCATAACGGGCGCCGCCACGCGGAACGGCGGTTTCATAACCCCAGGTCCGGCCCGGTTCCCAGCCGTTCTTGGAAAGAAGATTGGCCGCAGTTGCCAGCGCGTCCGGAACGGAGTGCCAGATGTCGCGCTTGCCGTTGCCATCCGCATCCACCGCATAAAGCAGGTAGCTGGTGGGAATGAACTGGGTGTGACCCATCGCGCCTGCCCAGGAGCCTGTCAGCTGTTTCGGCGTGACATCGCCCGCCTGGAGAATCTTCAGAGCAGCGATCAATTGCGTGCGCCCGAATTTGGCGCGTTTGGGATCGGAATAGGCGAGCGTTGCCAGCGCCTGCGGGATATTGTGCAGACGTTCGGGTTTTTCGAGAACCGCGCCGTAATTCGATTCCATCGACCAGATGGCGAGAATGATGTGCTTGTCGACGTTGAAGTTACGCTCGATCCAGTTGAGGGTCGTCGCGTGCTTCATCTTCATCTCGCGGCCGATCCGCACCGTGTACGGATTGACGCGGGAATCGAGATAATCCCAGATCTGCGTGGTGAATTCCGGCTGGAAGGTGGCCTTGCGCAGCGCGTCGGGATCCGGCTCGCTGACACCGGCAAAGGCCTTCTGATAGGTCGCCTTGCTAATGCCTTCTTTCGCGGCTGTTGCATAAAACTGGTTGATCCACTGACGGAATCCCTGATCGGCGCGGGCCGAAACGGGCGCCAGCGAGATTGCCAGGCCTGCAACCACCATGCAGCCGAATTTGCGGACATCTGAAAGGATCATCTTTGTCATCGTCTGTCTTTCGTTCTCTCGAATGTCATTTCGATTGCGAAAACGCATCGGGCGTCATCATGGATAACAAAAGAACGTCAACAAATTCTTTACCATTAATAGATGGTAGCGTCACCCTTTACAAAACGTTGTTATTTTTGAAATAACAACAGCGTGCGGGGATTGTGATCAAGTTTTATCTCTCAGGAGGGATATGTGGTAGAACAGAAGAAAATTCGGAAGGCCGTATTTCCGGTCGCAGGTCTCGGCACGCGTTTCCTGCCCGCAACCAAGGCGGTTCCGAAAGAAATGCTCACCGTCGTCGACAAGCCGGTCATTCAATACGTCGTCGATGAGGCGGCGGAAGCGGGCATTGAGCATTTTGTATTTGTCACCGGCCGCGGCAAGGCGGTGATCGAAGATTATTTTGATATTCAATTTGAACTTGAACAGATGCTGCGCGAGCGCAACAAGAATGCCGAGCTGACATTGCTGGCCGGCCTTCTGCCCAAGGCGGGCACCGCGAGCTTCACGCGCCAGCAGGTGCCGCTCGGTCTTGGCCATGCAGTCTGGTGCGCCCGTGATATCGTCGGCGACGAGCCTTTCGCCGTGCTCTTGCCCGATATGATCATGCATTCGCAGAAAAGCTGCCTCAAGGGCATGGTCGAACTTTACGACCAGACCCAGGGCAACGTCATCGCGGTGCAGGAATGCGCTCCCGACCAGACGCATAAATACGGTATCGTCGGCGTGGGCGATGCAGTGGGCGAAGGTTTCAAGATCACTGAAATGGTCGAAAAGCCTGCCAAGGGTACGGCGCCGTCGAATTTCTACATCAACGGCCGTTATATTCTTCAGCCCGAGATTTTCGACATTCTCGAAAATCAGGAGCGTGGCGCCGGCAACGAAATCCAGCTGACGGACGGCATGCTGACGCTTGCCAAGTCGCAGGAATTCTCCGGCTATCATTTCCGTGGCCAGACCTTCGATTGCGGCGCCAAGGATGGTTTCATCCTTGCCAACGTCGCCTTCGCGCTGGAGCGTGGCGATATTCGCCCTGCGATCGAAGAGCCGATCAAGGCTCTGATCGACGGGTTGAAATAATCCACCAGAACAGAAACGGGATCCCGGCCTTAGCGCCGGGATTTCTTTTTGGCCGAAGCCTATCGCTTGAGGACAAGTCCTGCGCCGACACGCAGCTCGCTGCTGTCATAAACCGGCGTCCACTGGTAGCTGACGTCCGCCGTCAGGTCGAGATAGCGGTTCAGCCCCCAGGTCAGGCCGGCGCCTGCGGTATATTCCACGGCATTTTCCGTGTCGGAAGAGGGGAATGTGCGATGCACGATCTGCCCCGTCAGGCGGGCAACGAGGTTGCTGCGCAATTCGTGGGTCAGGCCGGCATCCAGCCGATAGGAAACCCAGCCACCCTGCGGTCCGCCGGCAAAGTCCTCTATCGTCGTGCGCAGGCCGAGATTGACATTGGTGCCGCGCTGGGGTGACCAGTTGAGTTCGCCATCCAGCGTCAATGCGCCGATCGAGGCGAGGCGATCGTCGTCATATTGCTTGCGCAGATAGCCGATGGCGGCCTCGCCACGGGTCTTCTCGCCAAGATCGATTTCCGCGCCGACCTTCGCCCCATAGGCATTGGAGGAGCGGGCATAGCCCGAATTGTCGAGACGCCTGTCATATTTGGTCGTCCCGGCATTCAGTTCGAGGAAGGGGATGAGCGCCGGCGACAATTCATAACCGATGCGTCCGCGCAGGTTCGCGCCGTTCTGGTCGCGGTCACTGAGGCTGATCGGCCGGCCGTCGACGCCTTTCGCATCCGTATAGACCGTGCGCGACAGATCGAGCGCCGCCAGACTGCGCAGCTTGCCGAAATCCCGCTCTATCGATGCGCTGCTGGTGAAGCGGTGTTCGCCGCCCTGCACGGCAGCGCCGGTGAGAGCATTGGGGTCCGTCGTGTCTTCGCGGCTGAATTCGTAACCGGCCTTGAGATTGGCCGTCGTTTCTTCGCCGAGATCAAGGCGCAGATCGGCCTCTATCCTGGCCCGGGGTTCTTCGCCGTCCTTGTCGCTGCCGAAGTTCCTCTCCCAGGCGCCGTCGCCCGTCACCGTCAAGGCGTGACGGGACCAGTCGCTGGTGAGCGTACCGCGTATGCCTGTCGTCAGATAGTTGCGTCTGGAAGGACCGCCGGTATTCGTCTGCTTTTCCGTATTGATCGTCTGGCTGATCGAAGGCCGCAGCAGGAATGTGCCGAGCCGGATGCCGGGCGTCTGGCCGGGTTCGGTCGCTATCCGTGGATTTTCGCCACCGTCCACCGTCGGCTCATAGGGGTTTTCGGCCTCGGCATAGGGTTGGCCTGCGTCGTCCTGCTGTTCGTAAATCGGATCGCCGGGATTGTTGGACGGACGCCAGAGTTGCGGTGCCGGCGTGGGCGTAGCTGTGGCCGGGACAGTGCCAGTGCTCACCCCACTGTCCGTCGCCGGCGTGGGTGAAGCTGCTCCGTCGACGGCAGAAGCGGCGCCCGGCAAGACGGGTATGGCTGTCGTTGCAGTCTGCGCGAAGGCGCTTCCCTGCGGGCAAAAAATCGTGCAGGCGAGCAGCAGGGTTGCTGCTTTCCGCGACGTCGGCAGACGTGTGGCGGTGCCCTTCACGTTCATTCCTTTTCACCCGGCGAGTTTGGCCGATGCCGGATCGAAGGGCCACCAAGACATCTCCTCAGGCCCGATGAGTGACAGGCCGATGAAATGACGTGAAGAAACCAGGGACCAGACAGGCGACGCAAGTTTTAACATCGCTTTAACAATAGGTTTTTTATGGTTAACAGTTGATAAAGATCGCCGGGATTTCAGTGTTATGGCAGGGGCGCAAAGCCAACGGCGCCGATCATCGGACCCGGCGGGCCGATTTCCCCCGTCACCATGACTGGAGGAAAATGGTCAAGAATGCAAAATATTCCTAATATGAGAAGATTAAAACGTTTCAATTCGGCACGGAATCGCCCTATAGTTTATAGGGGCTGATCTTCTATTGCTCAGCAAGTGGTATTGAATTTTATTTTGTGTGACAGCGTCGTTTCATGAATCCCGTTTTGAACACCAAGCAGGTCGGTTTTTATTGTTGGGATATTACCAATGACCGTTTCTATCTAGACGAAGTATGTGCTGAACTCTTCGGGATTCCACTGCGGCAGGCGATGCAGGGCATCAGCATTTTTCAGATGCTTGAAAAAGTGGACCTGGATCATCGAAACCGTGTGATTGAAACGGCTTTGATTACCCTCAAGGCCGCGAGTTTTTATAATCAGGAATATGCCGTGCGCCGCAGCGACGGCTCGGTCTCATGGGTAAGGACGCTCGGGCGATATCTGGTCGACGAGGAAAACATCCCTTTCAAGCGGCTTGGAACGATGGAGGAGATTTCTCCGCCGGATCGGCGTCATTGATGACATGTCGTTGTACCGACACCGTTGAGCATTTTCGGACGACATCTACTAAAACCCGGCGCTGGCCGGCTGGAGAGTGGACTTATTCCGACTGAAAGAGTAACAGTCGGCCATGATTACGCGCGCCGTCAAACTGGTCGAAGACAATGCCATCGAATCCGCCGTGCGGACGATTTCGATGGAGCGGGCTGGCCTTGCCGCCCTTGAGGATGCTCTGAGGAACGGTCTTTCCGACCCATTCTGCAAGGCGATTGAGACCATCGGCCAGTCCAATGGCCGTCTCATCATTACCGGGGTCGGGAAAAGCGGCCACATAGGCGCGAAGCTTGCGGCCACCTTCGCCTCCACCGGAACGCCTGCCTTTTTTGTGCATGCGGCAGAGGCCAATCACGGCGATCTGGGCATGATCGGCGGCGACGATGTGGTGCTGGCCATTTCCAAGGGCGGTGAAAGCGCGGAACTGCGCAGCATCATCAACTATTCGCGCCGTTTCTCCATTCCGCTGATCGCGCTCACCTGTTCGGAAAATTCATCGCTGGCGCAGGCTTCCGATATCGTGCTGCTGGTTCCCAATGAGCAGGAAGCCTGCCCGCTCGGCCTTGCGCCTACGACCTCTACGTTGATGCAGCTTGCGCTGGGCGATGCCCTTGCTGTTGCGCTGCTGGAGGCGCGCAATTTCACTGCTGGCGATTTCAAGGTGTTTCATCCCGGCGGCAAGCTGGGGGCGAGCCTGACGCTGGTCAGCGATATCATGCATACCGGTGATCGTGTGCCGCTCGTCAACAAGGGAACGGCCATGCCGGAAGCGGTCGGGGTTCTCTCCCGCAAGCATTTCGGCTGTGTCGGCATTCTGGACGAGGATGGCCGCCTGTGCGGCATCGTCACCGAGGGCGATATGGCGCGCAACCTGTCGCGCAACCTCGCCGAGATGACGGTCGATGACATCATGACCCGCACGCCGAAGACCGTCAAAAAATCGGTGCTGGCGACCAGCGCGCTGGCAACGCTGGAAAAATTCCACATTGGCGCGCTGATTGTCATCGATGACGACAACCGGCCCATCGGGCTGGTGCATTTCCACGATCTCTTGAGAATTGGCGTGGCTTGAAGCCACCGCCGATCCTGAAAAAGCTGGTCTGAATCTATCGGTTCAACGGCTCGATTGTCAGCGTGCGTCCGCGTGCGGAAGCGATCCTCACCCGGGTGCCGGCCGGCAGGTCTTCGCCGTTGACCGGCCACCAGGTATCGTCCAGCCTGATGCGGCCACGCCCTTCGACAATCGGTTCCTGAAGGGTCGCGGTGCGGCCGACAAGGCTTGCTTCTCGCTGGTTGAGGAAGGGTTCGTCGCTTGCCGCCCGGTTCCTGCCGAAATATTTCCGGCCGAGCAGGGCGAAGACGACGGAAAGCGCGGCAAACAGCACCAGCTGCAATTGCCAGGCCCAGAATACCGCATCCCACAAAAGCAGCGAGACCGCGCCGATGACCAGCGCGGCGAGGCCGATCCAGATCAGGAACACGCCGGGAGCGATGAGTTCGGCGGCCAGAAGCATGAAGGCGACGATCCACCAGCTCCATGGTCCCAGCTCAGTGGCAAGCCGTTGCAACATCATCACTTCTCCGATGAAGAGCCGAAGGGATTACCGGGGATCGTGACGTTGATGCTCTGGCCGGAAGGCCGCGTCGGCGGCACGGAGCGGGACGATGTGGACGGGGCAGGGGCAGTCGGCGCATCGCCCCTGTCGCCGAAGACCTCTTTCGCAATCGTGCCGATGCCGCCGAGGGAACCGATCAGCGCCGAAGCCTCCATCGGCATCAGTACGATCTTGGAATTCTTCGCCGTGCCGATCTCCGCCAGAGCCTCGGTATATTTCTGGGCGACGAAATAGTTGATGGCGTGGACATTGCCGGCGGCGATGGCTTCCGAGACCATGCGGGTGGCGTTGGCTTCAGCCTCGGCCAGACGCTCGCGCGCCTCGGCATCGCGGAACGCCGCTTCGCGCTGGCCTTCCGCCTCCAGAATGGCGGATTGCTTTGCGCCTTCCGCGCGCAGAATCTGGGCATTGCGGGCGCCTTCGGCTTCCAGCACCTGCGCGCGTTTTTCGCGCTCGGCCTTCATCTGCCGCGCCATGGAATCGACGAGATCTTTCGGCGGTGCAATGTCCTTGATTTCGATGCGGGTGACTTTGATGCCCCATGGTCCCACCGCCTCGTCCACCACGCGCAGCAGGCGATCGTTGATGGCGTCGCGGTTCGACAGCAATTCGTCGAGGTCCATCGAGCCCATCACCGAACGGATATTGGTCATGGTGAGGTTTTCGATGGCCATTTCCAGATTGGCGATCTGGTAAGCGGCCTGCGCGGCATTGAGGACCTGATAGAAGGTGACGGCGTCGGCGGAGACGCTGGCATTGTCGCGGGTAATGACTTCCTGTGTCGGTATATGCAGGACCTGCTCCATCACGTTCATTTTCGAACCGATGGTTTCGAAGAACGGCACGATGAGGTTCAGGCCCGGCTCGAGCGTGCGGGTGTAGCGCCCGAACCGTTCAACCGTGTAGCGATGCCCCTGGGGCACGGTCTTGATGCCGGCAAACAGCACCAGAATAACGAGAACCACCGCTGCCATGACGACGATGTCGAAACCGCCCAATGCAATCATCACTTTTCCTCCTGATCAGAACCGTCCGGGTTTTACCTCGGCATCGTTATGGCAAGATTACACCCATCCTTGCAACTCCCGCCGCACAACCTTTTCGAGAACATTCATGCCCTCGGCGCTGTCGTTCAGGCAGGGAATATGGGTAAATTTCTCTCCGCCATTATGCAGGAAAATCTCGCCCGCTTCACCGGCGATTTCTTCCAGTGTCTCAAGACAATCCGAAACGAAGCCGGGATTCATCACGGCGATGCGCTTGATGCCTTCCGAGGCCAGCTTTTCCACGGTCTTGTCGGTATAGGGCTGCAACCATTCTTCCGGTCCGAAACGCGACTGGAAGGTGATCATGAAATTTTTCTCTGTCCGCCCCAGCGCCTCGCGCAGCAGCCTGGCGGTTTTCTGGCAGTGACAATAATAGGGATCGCCCTTTTTGAAATAGGATTGCGGAATGCCGTGGAAAGAGGTGATCAGCATTTCCGGCTCCCAGTCCAGCGTCGCCAGATGGTTTTTGACGGAGGTGGCGAGCGCTTCGATATAGGCCGGATCGTCGTGATAGGGCGGTACGGTGCGGATGGCGGGCTGCCAGCGCAGCTTCATCAAATGCTCGAAAGCCTTGTCGTTCACGGTTGCCGTGGTCGATGCGGCATATTGCGGGTAAAGCGGGAAAAGCAGGATTTTTTCGCAACCCTGTTCCTTCAGCGCATCGATCTTCGAGGCGATGGAGGGCTGGCCGTAACGCATGCCCCAGTCGACCGCGACATTGGGCAGGTCCTTCAGCGCTTCCGCCAGCAGCTCGCCCTGGCTGCGAGTATAGGTGCGCAGATAGCTTTCATTGCGCTCGTGGTTCCAGATTTCCTCATAGGCCTTGCCGACTTTCTGCGGGCGCTTGTTGAGAACAATGCCGTAAAGGATCGGATACCAGTAGAGACGCGACCATTCGATTACCCGCTTGTCGCTCAGGAATTCCGCCAGATAACGGCGCATCGGCCAATAGTCCGTCCCGTCAGGCGTGCCGAGGTTGACGAGCAGGACGCCGACCTTGCCAAATGCCGTGCGGGGATGGTTTGCGGGGAGTGCGGATAGTTCTGTCGCCATGAATGACACCCTGAAACTCGGACTGGTTGCGTGAGGAGCGGTTCCGTTTCGGATAAGGGCGGAAACGCTCCATCTTCTGTTTATGCGTGCCGAACGCAAACCGCGACGGGGTTGGGCCGGCAATGCCCGAGCTATACGCTCGTGCCGTCAATTTGTTCACGTGTTCTAGACGAAATTTTTCAGGATTGAACCACCGGCGGAGGCTATTTCCGGGGCGGGAGGCGCTGCAGGATGTCCTTCGCCAAAATTTGATCTGTAAAGAATTGTTTTTAAAAGAAAAATAAGAAGCCGGCCCCGATCTCCGAGGGCCGGCTTCCTGTCTGCGGCAAATTGCCCTGCCCGTTCCCGTCCGGCTTATTGAGCCGGCAGTTCCAGCTCCTCGCCGATCTCGATGTGGTTCGGATGCTTCAGCGTGTTTGCCTTGGCAATCCTGCTCCAGAGAGCGCCGTCGCCATATTTCTCCGCTGCGATCTTCCAGAGCGAGTCGCCCTTTTCAACGACATATTTGCTGGCGGCTGCAGCGGCAGCGGCGGGCGTCGTCGTGGCCGGAGCCGTGGCGGCCGGTGCTGTGGCAGCAGGTGCAGTAGCGGCAGGTGCTGCGGGAGCGGGTGTAGCGGTCGGCGCAGGTGCGGCCGGTGCAGGTGCCGCAGGCTTTGGCGGAGCGACATAACCGGCAGGCGTTACTTCGCTGATGCGGCCATCCGTGTAGGGCTTATAAGGGCTGTTGGCGGTGATATAGGCCGCAACGGCTTCCTCGAGGTTGGGGCCGAAGTCATAGGCGTTGATGGCCTTGGTAGCAAAGACCTTGAAGCCGTCGCCGCCGGTACGAACGTAATTATTGGCCGCGACGATATACGTCTTGGCAGGATCGAGGGGCACGAAGGCGTCGCCTTCCTTGACCTCGACCGAAACGACACGGCCGCCGGCCGGCTTGGAGCGGTCGAAGGAATATTTCAGGCCGGAGACCTGCATGAAACGACCCGCGCCGTCGTCGATCTGGCTGACGCCGTTTTCGAGGGCGGCGCGAATGTCCTCGCCCTTCAGCTGGAAGGTCGCGACGGTGTTCTGGAACGGCAGAACCGTCAGCACTTCGCCCATGGAGACATCGCCGGCATCGATGGAGGAGCGCAGGCCGCCGCTATTGGCGAAAGCGATGGTCACGCCCTGATCCTTGACGCGGGCAAGCGTCGCATCGGCCACCAGATTGCCCATGGAGCATTCCTTCACGCGGCAAACCTTGCGGTCCCCCTCGATCGGGCCTTCCGAGGAGCCGACGACCTTCGATTTCAGAGCCTCGATCGGCGCCTTCAGCTCATCGATGCGCTTCAGCGTGGCTTCATCGGGCTTGAAGGAGGAGTCGATCAGGATGGGATCGCCCTTGCTTTCCTTGACCACGCCACTGTCGTCGAAGACCACTTTGAGGTCGCCCAGATATTTGCTGTACTGCCCGGCCTGAACGACCGGAACCTTGTAGCCGCCGGGATTGTCGACGAGGGTGGGATAGGGACCTTCGGCCTTCTGGTCGGTGTTGGAAAGCAACGTATGTGTGTGGCCGCCGACCACGACGTCGACGTCAGGGATTTTGGCGATGAATTCGAGATCGCGCGGATAGCCGACATGGGTCAGCGCGATGATCTTGTCGACACCGTCCTGCTTCAGCTTCTGCACCTGCTCGCTGATTTTCGCGACATCTTCGGCGATGGTGATATTGGGACCGGGCGTTGCCAGTTCAGCCGTGTCGTTGGCCACCGCGCCGACGATGCCGATTTTCTGTCCGCCGACTTCGAGCACGATGGACGGCTTGACGCGGTCGCCGATTTTCGAGGCGGCGGTTGCCACCACATTGGCGGTCACGACGGGGAACTGCACCTTGTCGAGGAAGCCGGCAAGTCCGTCTTCGCTGTCGTCGAACTCATGATTGCCGACGGTCATGGCGTCGAACTTCATGGCGTTCAGCACTTCCGCTTCCACCGTGCCCTTGTAGGTGGTGTAGAACAGCGATCCCTGGAAATTGTCGCCGGCATTGAGCAGGAGGACATTCTTGCCTTGGGCCTTCAGGGCATCACGGGTCTGATTGATTGCGGTCAGAAGACGGGCGGCGCCGCCGAAGCATTCGTTTTTGCCTTCTTCTTCCGCCGAGCAGGTCGAGTCGAACTTGTTGATCGATTCGATACGGGAGTGAAAATCGTTGATGTGAAGAATGTTGAGCTCGTAATCGGCCAGAGCCGCTCCAGCCGAAAGCGTTATCGCCGAAACGCTCAGCATGCCCAGTCCCAAAATTTTCTTCATGGTCCCTCTCTCCTGTTCAAAGCGGAAGCCCGGGCCGGTCGATCATCCTCCGGCCGTGCTCATTTTCTAATCTGAAATCATGTCAGTCTTTCAAAGCGCGATGTTTCCATTTAGCGGCAGTCGCCGCAAGCGAAATTATGACAGGCGCACAATAAACAAAAACGCACGCCTGAGGCGTGCGTTCCAGAAGATCATCTCTTTGAAAAGGTGACGTTATCAGCCTTGGCGCGTCAGCGAGAACTGGCTGTTCGTGTCTGTCGTGCAGTTCAATTGTGACGGGGAGACGAGGGCGCAGTTGACGCGCGACTGCGTGTTGCGCACCAGTGAGGTCATGTTGATTTCGTAAAGCGTCGGCGAAATCGTTACATAGGTGCCGGAGGCCAGAAGCGTGTTTGTGTCGGTCGAACGGGTGGAGAAGGCTCCGTTTTGGAACGTCGATACGATGCCGTTGCGGTCGATCCAGCGACCGTCGACGGCCGGGCCGCGGGCAAGCGAAGGCGCCATCGAGGTCTGCTGGGAGGGACCCGGCGCGACGCATGAAGACACCGCGATGGCGGCTGAAAGCAAAGCAGCGCTTGTCTTGAAGTTCATGAGCCTGTTCTCCTGCGATTCGATGAAACCTTCTGTGCTTCGACCATGCCGCGAAGCGTTGCTTATTTCAAGGCAACGTTGTTCGCTCTCCCCGGTTCCTGATGTCGTGCAGGAAAGCCCCGGCGTGACAAATATGAGACTCCGTCCCGTCAGCGCACGAGAATGTTGCGAAACTGCCAGGGATCGGACGTATCGATATTGTCGGGAAACAGGCCGGGGCGGCCATCGGTCGGCTTCCAGTCGGTATAATGTCCCTCGACGGGTCCGAGATAGGGGCGCTGCACCTCGAGGCAACGGCGGTAATCCATTTCATCCGCCTCGACGATGCCGGCCTGCGGGTTCTCAATCGCCCAGACCATGCCCGCGAGCACAGCGGAACTGACCTGCAATCCGGTCGCATTCTGGTTGGGGGCGAGGGAGCGTGCTTCCTGCAGGCTCAACCGCGAGCCATACCAATAGGCATTCCTGTCATGACCATAAAGAAGAACGCCGAGTTCATCGGCGCCGTCGACAAGCTCGTCTTCGCCGAGCACATGCTGGATCGGCTGAGGGGTGCCGCCATTGCCGAAAAGCTCATGCAGGGAAAGAATGGCGTCATTGCAGGGATGGTAGGCATAATGGCAGGTCGGCCGATAGGTCACGTCGCCATCTTCGTTGCGGACGGTGAAATAGTCGGAAATCGAAATCGCTTCGTTATGCGTGACGAGAAATCCGTATTGCGGCCCAAGGCCCGGGCACCATGTGCGCACCCGCGTATTGGCGCCGGGCTGATCGAGATAGATCGCCGCCTTGCTTCCCTTTTTCTGCTTTTTCGCGTTTTTCGGCATCCAGTTTTCATGCGTTCCCCAGCCGAGTTCGGCCGGCTGAAAACCTTCCGCGATAAAACCTTCGACGGACCATGTGTTCCAGAAAGCGCCGAAGGGCTTGGGTTCTTTCGCCCGCTGGGTGTCGCGTTCGGCCACGTGAACGCCCTTGACGCCAAGCCGCTTCATCAGCTTTGCCCAGCCATCGCGGTCATGCGGCTGCGGCTCCTCGATGTCGAGGCCGGTATCTTTGGCGAGATTGACGAGTGCCTGTTTCACGAACCAGGACACCATGCCCGGATTGGCGCCGCAGGTGGAAACCGCCGTCGTGCCGCCCGGCTTGCGCGCCCTCTCCTTCAACATGGTCTCGCGTAGCGAATAATTGGTTCTGGCCGCATTGTCGGCATCGGCGTCGAAATAAAACCCGGGCCAAGGTTCGACGACCGTGTCGATGTAAAGCATGCCATGCTTGCGACAGATCCGCATCAGATCGACGGAGGCGGCATCGACCGAGAGATTGACGCAGAAGCCCTGGCCCTGAACGCCCTTGAGGAGCGGCTTGAGAATCTCGCGGTAGTTTTCCTTGGTCAGATGCGTCTGGATATGGCGGATGTTCCTCTCGGCCAGAAAGGCGGCGATGTCTTCGCGTGGGTCGATGACGACGAGCCGGGTCCTGTCGAAATTGAAATGACGTTCGATCAACGGAAGAGTACCGCGCCCGATGGAGCCGAAGCCGATCATGATGATGGGGCCGTCAATATCGCCGTAAATCGGGTGGTTTGCATCCGTCATTCGTCAATTTTCCTTTTTCAGCCAATAAGTAAGCTAGATCACAAAAGCGTGCCACAATAAAGGGCAGGTGGATGACGGACATATGACGATGGCGACGGCAAGGCGGTCGCGCGCACCCTTTCCACCGCATTCTGCCTCTTCGCATTTTAGAGAGTGCGTTTATAATTAAGTTCTTCTTTTCCTCTCTATGTCCAAAGGCTTGGGGGCTTTGGCCGGATGACGACGGGGGAATTTTCGCCATCACGGGGGAGTTGCCTGTTGAATAATCTTATCGAGCGTGTCGCAGCGCTTCAGAGTGCCACCCCCGTTCTTATTGCGCTTTACGATTCCGAGGACCGGTTGCGCCATGCCAATCCGTCGTTTCGGGAAAGCTTTCAGCTCGCCGCCGGCGATTTCCCGACCTGGGCGGATATCATGCGGCTGAACCACCGGCTGCGCACCGGTGTCGTCGTGCGCAATAATGATTTCGAGGGATGGCTGCTGTCAGCGCAGTCCCGGCGCGGCAAGCTGCCTTACCGCGCCTTTGAGATGGATATGCATGACGGCCGCTGGTTCTGGATGACGGAAACGGTGCAGCAGGATGGCTGGATGCTGTGTGTTGCAAGCGACGTCACCGAATTGCGCCAGGGTTACAGAACGCTGCGGCAGGATCGGGATCTGGCAGTCCGCGCCTCGCAGACGGATGAATTGACGGGAACGGCAAACCGCCGTTTCGTTTTCGCCAAGCTGGCTTTGCAGGTGGAGCGGGTTGCCAAGGGGCTGGAAACGCCTTTTTGCCTCTGCACGCTCGATATCGATTTCTTCAAGCAGATCAACGATCGTTTCGGTCATAAATGCGGGGATGCGGTGCTTCGCGATTTCGTCGGCATCGCCCATTCCGTCATCCGGCGGGTGGATTGTTTCGGCAGGATCGGCGGTGAGGAATTCATGCTCATCCTGCCGCGCAGCACGGTCGCCGAGGGCCGGGAGATCGTCGAACGGCTGCTGCAGAAGGTGCGCCTTTCGAGGCCCCTCTCCGAATTTCCGGATTTTTCCTACAGCTGCTCGGCCGGGCTGACGGTCTATCGCACGCCCGAAAGCGCCGACGATGTTTTCATGCGGGCGGATCAGGCTCTTTATGCGGCCAAGGAAAAAGGCCGCGACCGGCTTCTGGCGGTGACTGTTTAGACGAGTTCCGCCGCAATCAACCCATGCAGCGAATTGCCGACGAAGAGCTTTCGGCCGGCAACGTCTTCCGGTTTCAGAGCCTGTCCGCGCGCCCTGCGTTCGCGGATCAGATCGGCGCGCAGCACACCCGGCAGAATGCCGCTGTCGAGCGGCGGCGTCAGTAATTGCCCATCCGGCATTTCGACGAAAATGCTGGTCGACGATCCCTCGCACAACTCGCCGCGCTCGTTGAGCAGCAGCACCTCGTCGGCCTCCCCGGCTGAAAATTCGGCCCGGGCGGCATCATAGGGCTCGCGGCGTGAGGACTTGTGGCGATAGAAGGTGTCGGAGGAATCGAGCGTGGTCTGCCGGGCGATGCGAACCCGCCAGACGGCATCCTGCCGCAAGAGCTGGAAGTCGGCGGTTTCGATATCGAGTTCGCCCTTGTAGTTCATCACCAGCCTGACGCAGAGCGGCTTTTCGCCGCCCACCTTCTTTTCCAGCACCTGAACCGCATTGACCGGCGCGCGAAAACCGAGCGCGTCGGCGGAGCGCAGCAATCGGCGCATATGCTGGTCGATGCGCTGAAAGCCGGTCTGCGGCTCCCAGCGCAGGGTTTCCCTCAAGGTCAGATCGGCGGGTTTGCGTTTCATTGCCTGTGCTCGTCGCCTGAATTGTTGCCGGTGTCTTCCGCCGGCAATATCAACCGGCAAAGCTTGTCCGAAATAGGATAGCCCTGCCGGCGGAAGAGATTAAGCCTGTTTGTTATCCAGCGCTTCGAGCTCGTCGATCAGCCCCTCGATCATCGAAAGCCCCTTGTCCCAGAAGGAGGGATCGGTCGCATCGAGGCCGAAGGGTTTCAGAAGCTCCGAATGGTGCTTGGTGCCGCCCGCCTTCAGGAGCTCGAAATATTTCTCCTGAAAACCCGTCTCGGCCTTCTGGTAAACCGCATAGAGCGAGTTCACCAGGCAGTCGCCGAAGGCATAGGCATAAACATAAAAGGGCGAGTGAATGAAATGGGGGATGTAGGTCCACCATGTCTCGTAGCCTTCGGAAATCCGGATTGCCGGGCCCAGGCTCTCGGCCTGAACGGACAGCCACAATTCGCCGATCTGCTCGGAGGTCAGTTCTCCCTGTTTGCGGGCCGTGTGCAGTTTGCGCTCGAATTCATAAAAAGCGATCTGGCGCACGACCGTGTTGATCATGTCCTCGACCTTGCGGGCGAGCATGGCCTTGCGTTCCCGGATGTCCCTGGTGTCGTCGAGCAGCTTGCGGAAGGTCAGCATTTCCCCGAAGACGGAGGCGGTCTCGGCAAGCGTCAGCGGCGTCGCGCACATCAAGGCGCCCTGTTCGCCGGCCAGAACCTGATGAACGCCGTGGCCGAGTTCGTGGGCAAGCGTCATCACGTCACGCGGTTTGCCGAGATAGTTGACCAGCACATAAGGATGGGCTGAGGGCACGGTCGGATGCGCAAAGGCGCCCGGCGCCTTGCCGGGGCGGGCCGGCGCGTCGATCCATTCTTCATCGAAGAAACGGCGGGCAATATCGGCCATCTCGGGGGCGAAATTGCCATAGGCGGAAAGCACGGTGTCCTTTGCCTCATCCCAGGGAATGATCGTGTTCGATGTATCGGGAAGCGGCGCGTTGCGGTCCCAATAATTCATCTGCTCCATGCCGAGCCATTTCGCCTTCATGGCGTAATAACGATGCGAGAGGCGCGGATAGGCCTTCTTGACCGCCGCCGCCAAGGCATCGACCACCTCGCGCTCGACGCGGTTGGCGAGATGGCGGCTATCGGCAATATCCTCGAATTTGCGCCAGCGGTCGGAAATATCCTTGTCCTTGGCAAGCGTGTTGGTGATGAGCGTGAAGACGCGCAGATTGTCCTTGAAGGTGGCGCTCAGCGCCTGAGCCGCTTTCTTGCGGGTTTCCGGCTCCGGCTCCTGCAGCATGTTGAGCGTCACTTCCAGCGGCAGGCTCGCGCCGTCAATGTCGAAACGCAGATCGGCCATCGTCTCGTCGAACAGACGGTTGAAGGCCGCCGCGCTGGTCATCGATTTTTCGAGGAAAAGCTGTTCCAGCTGGTCGTCGAGCTGGTGCGGCTTGTCCTTGCGCAAATCCACCAGCCATGGGCGGTAGTGACCCGCTGCGGCGTCATTCGCCATGCAGGCGTCCATCGTGGCGTCGTCGATGCGGTTGAGCTCAAGGGTGAAGAACAGGAGATGGGAGGAAATATCCGTCAGCTTCGCCTGGGCATCGCCGTAAAGTTTGCCGTTTGCCGGGTTCGACGTATCGGAAAAATAGGTGAGCCCGGCAAAGGAGCCGATGCGGCCGATGAGATCGTCCAGCGCTTCATATTCCCTGAGCGCGGCACCGATGCCGTTTTCGCCCGTCGCCTTCGCGGCAGCTTCAAGCTTGCCCTTCCATTTCTTCTCGAAAGCCGCCGCCATCGACGCCGCCTTGTCGAGATCGCCCTTGTATTCCGGCGAATCGCCCGACGGATAGAGGTCCGAGAGCTTCCAGCCGGGCAGGTCGCCAAGCGCCGGACCGGCGGTTTCGGCAAGGGAGAAGACGGGTTGCGGGGTAGGGCAGTTGAGGGTCATCGAACGTGTCCTTCTGATTATGCGTGCGAAGCATATGGGGACCTTGTTTCCCGCGACAATGGATAAAATGCAAGCAATTCTCAAAACTGGATGTTCAAGTCTCCCATGCCAGAGTGCGGAATAAGGGACCGCATGAAGCAGGTCCATAAACCGGAAACCGGAGCTAAAAATGACCGCGCATGTTCTCGTGATAGACGATGATCCCGTCCAGCGCCGCCTGCTCAAAAATGCGGTGGAACGTTATGGGCATCTCGCCTTGCTCGCCGAAAACGGCAAGGCGGGGCTGGAATTGCTCAAGCAGTATAGCGGCGAGATCAATGTCATCGTCCTCGACCTCATGATGCCTGAAATGGACGGGCTTACCTTTCTCAAAGCTATCGGCGAACTCGGCACCGATGTTCCCGTCATTGTCCAGACGGGGCAGGGCGGCATCGATACCGTCGTGCAGGCCATGCGCGCCGGCGCTTTCGATTTTGTCGTCAAGCCGGTTTCGCCGGAAAGGATCGGCGCTGCCATCTCCAATGCGCTCAAGCTCGACAGGAGAGAGGCAAAGGCCCGCACGGGCCGGCGCGGACGGAGCAATGCAGTGAATTTTACCGATATCGTTTCCGCAAGCCCCGCAATGCTGAGGGTCATTGAACTCGCGCAGCGCGCCGCCCAGTCCAGCATTCCCGTGGTGCTGGAAGGCGAATCCGGTGTGGGCAAGGAAATGGTCGCCCGCGCCATCCAGTCGGCCGGCGACAGGGCGAGCAAGCCGTTCATCACCGTCAATTGCGGCGCCATTCCCCATAATCTCGTGGAAAGCATCCTCTTCGGCCACGAAAAGGGAGCCTTCACGGGCGCGACGGAAAAACATGTCGGCAAATTCATGGAGGCGGATGGCGGCACGCTGTTCCTCGACGAAATCGGCGATCTGCCGCTGGACGTGCAGGTGAAGCTGCTCCGCGCGGTCCAGCAGGGTGAAATCGAAACCGTCGGCTCCGCGCGGGTGCAGAAGGTGAATGTGCGGCTGATCTCCGCCACCAACAAGAACCTTATCGAAGAGGTGAAGGAAGGTCGCTTCCGCGAAGACCTTTATTATCGCCTCAACGTCTTCCCGATCACCATTCCGGCGCTGCGCCGCCGCAAGGAAGATATTCCCCATCTGGCGCGGGTTTTCGCCGAGCGCTTTTCGGCGGAACAGAAATTGCCCAATCCCGTCGGCCTCAACGCCAGCGCGCTGGCGCTGCTGACGGCCTATGACTGGCCGGGCAATATCCGCCAGCTTGAAAACGCCGTCTTCCGCGCCGTGGTGCTCTCGCAGGGCGAGGAACTGTCGGATTCCGATTTTCCGCAGATCGCGCTTCAGCTGCCGGAATTTTCGACCGGCGACGATGCGGACGATGTCATCCGCACACCATCGGGAGCGTCGCTGAAGCTTGCGGCCTATTCACCGGCTCCGCCACCGGCCGCTGAAAACCACGCCGTCATCGAGGAGCCGTCGGATATTTCCACCACCATCTACCGGGGCGGAAACCTGATCTCCAGTATGGATGAATCGGGCAATATCCGCAAACTGGCCGAGATCGAGGAGGAGCTCATCCGTTTCGCCCTGCGCTTCTATCGCGGGCAGATGAGCCAGGTCGCCAGAAAGCTCGGCATCGGCCGTTCGACTCTTTACCGAAAGCTGAAGGATTATGGCATCGATCCCGACGATCCCCTTCGAGATGCAGCCTGACCGCACAAACCCCGCATTCGAAGGCAGATCGTAAATTCGTTAACTTCTGAGCAAGGATATCCGCTTACCGTCTATAAACCTCTTGTTAGTGGCTGATTCACTATGTAGAGGAAGGTTGTATGTGTGTGGCAATTTTGCCATCGTGTCACCGTATTTGACGTTCATTTGAGGCAATGTGACAGAAATTGTCTTCCAGGCGGGGATCGAATTGCCATATCTGCATCGGAATAACGCGCTTTCGACAAAGATCGCGCGCGGCTTGATCAAGGATATATGCACGAAGCTGTCGGCGCGCGCTGTCACCTTTGCCTGCCTGATGCTCGCCGCAATGCCTTTCGTAGGTGTTTCGGCGACGGAAGCCGCCGCCGAGACGCGCAGCCTCAAACTGTATTATATCCATACACGCGAGAAGGCGGTCATCACCTTCAAGCGCAATGGAAAATATGACCAGAAAGGTCTGCAGGAGCTGAACCGCTTCCTGCGTGACTGGCGTCGCAACCAGCCGACACGCATGGACCCGCGCCTTTTCGATCTCGTCTGGGAAGTTTATCGCCGCAGCGGCGCGACCGACTATATCAACGTCGTTTCGGCCTTCCGCTCGCCGGAGACCAACGGTTTGCTGCGGACACGCACCAAGGGTGTCGCGGAAAAAAGCCAGCACATGCTCGGCAAGGCCATGGATTTTTATATCCCCGGTGTGAAGCTCGCTCGCCTTCGTGAAATCGGTATGCAGATGCAGATCGGTGGCGTCGGTTTCTATCCGACGTCGGGCTCTCCCTTCGTGCACATGGATGTCGGCGGCGTTCGCGCCTGGCCGCGCATGAGCCGCCAGGAACTCGTCCGCATCTTCCCGAACGGCAATACGCTGCATCTTCCTTCCGACGGCAAGCCGCTTCCCGGTTACGAGCAGGCGCTTGCCGATTACAAGAAGCGCGTCAGCTCCTCCTCCATTCAGGTTGCTTCCAGCGCCGGTGCCGGCCCTGCCTCATCTGGCGGCGGCAAGCGCAAGACCCTGTTGCAGGCCCTCTTTGGCGGTGGCGGCGACGAGGATGAAGATCCCGATAGCATCGCAGCGCCGGAGCCCGCAGAACGCCCGGCTGTCGCCCGTCCGGCGGCTCCGCAGCAGGCGGCTCCCGAGCCTGAACCCACAATTGCAGTTGCTTCGGCACAGGCGCTTCCCGGCGTGAACGATGCGCCGCTGCCGACGGCCCGACCTGCCTTCGGCAACCAGCCGCCAGCCAATACCGGCCTTGCGACCGCGCTTTATTCGCCGGCCCGCAATGCCGCACAGGATGCCCTGCAGGCAGCGACCACGCCGACTCCGGCTTCCGCGCCGGCCGAGCGCCAGCAATTTGCCGATCTGGCTGAAGTATCCGTGCCGGTGCCTACACTTCTTGGGCCCCGTGGCATGAAAGGTGATGCGGAAGGATCGATCCTGACGGCTTCCGCAGATGGTGCGACACCGGCTGCGACCGGCGAACTCGCTTCTGTTCCGGTTCCCGCAAATCGTCCGGCCGTGGCGGAAGCCCTGCTGGCGGCGGCCAATGCCGACCCCGAAGGTGAGGACGATCTCGCCGAGGCGCAGGAGGATACGCTTTCGCCGACGGTGGTTGCGGCTCTTGAACAGAGCGGTCAGGCCGCCCGGTCGCAGGTCCAGTCGGCTGCCATGCCGACAGCCGCGCCATTCCCGGCCGCCGTCAACCACAAGGTTACCGTCGCACCCGCTGAAACGGCCAAGGCTGAACCGCAGGCTGGCTTCGGTGATGCTTTCGACCTGAAGCCCGCCATCAATGGCGGCCTCAGCGCCGGCATGCCGACCAAGGGTTCGCGCCCGAGCAGGCAGGATGCCGCCGTTTCCCAGCAGGCCATGGTGGGCGGTGGACGCCTGACGCAGGATCTGATTTCGGATTGGGCGCTCAACCAGAACAAGGGTACGACTGGGCGCTCGGTGAAGGCGCCGCGTGTTGTCGCCAACCGCATGCTCAGCAGCGACATGTCGGCTTCCGCCACCTCGGCGAGCTTCAAGCCCGGTGCCGTTGCCATCGAATCCAGCCGCTTCAGCACGCCGGTGAAGATGCACTGAGCCTGCTTTCATAAGTAAGACGGCCGAGAGGCCAACAAAAAACCCGCCGTTACCGGCGGGTTTTTTTTATGCGGGATATTGAAGCTTTAGACGCCGCTTTGGCCGTCTGAGCCGATATAGGCGATGCGGACCATGTTGGTTGCGCCGGGAGTGCCGAGCGGCACGCCTGCGGAGATGATGATACGATCGCCCGGCTTGCCGAAACCTTCGGAAACCACGATGCGACAAGCGCGGTTCACCATGTCGTCGAGGTCGCTGGCATCGCCGGTGACGACGCAGTGCAGGCCCCAGACGACAGACAGGCGGCGGGCGGTCTGGATGATCGGCGACAGTGCGATGATCGGAACCTGCGGCCGTTCGCGCGCGGCGCGCAAGCCGGTCGTGCCCGAGGACGTATAGGTGACGATCGCCGCAAGCTTCAGCGTTTCGGCGATCTGGCGGGCGGCAAGCGAAATGGCGTCGGCACCGGTCGGTTCCGGCTGGGCGCGCTGCGCATAGATGATATTGGAATAATAGGGGTCCTGCTCCACCGTGCTGGCAATGGAGGCCATGGTGGAAACCGCTTCGACCGGATAGTCGCCGGAGGCGGATTCAGCAGAAAGCATGATGGCGTCCGCGCCTTCGAAGACGGCGGTGGCGACGTCGGAGACTTCGGCGCGGGTCGGTACAGGCGCTGTGATCATCGATTCCAGCATCTGCGTGGCGACCACGACCGGCTTGCCGGCGCGGCGGCAGGCGCGGGTCAGCTGCTTCTGGATGCCCGGAACGGCTTCCAGCGGCATTTCGACGCCGAGATCGCCACGGGCGACCATCAGTGCGTCGGAAAGCTCGATGATTTCCTCGATGCGCTCGACAGCCTGCGGCTTTTCGATCTTGGACATCAGGCCGACGCGGCCGCGTGCGATCTTGCGCACTTCCGCAAGGTCTTCCGGACGCTGGACGAAGGAAAGCGCCACCCAGTCGACTTCGCCGGTGGCGAGAACGGCGTCGAGATCGACGCGGTCCTTGTCGGTCAGAACGCCGACGCCGAGCAACGTATCCGGCAGGCTGATGCCCTTGCGGTCAGAAATGCGGGTGCCGGAAATGACGGTGGTGACGATGCTTTTGCCGTCGCTCTTTTCAGCGCGCAGATGCAGCTTGCCGTCGTCGATCAGCAGGCGATGGCCGGGCTTGACCGCCTCGAGAATTTCCGGATGGGGAAGGAAAACGCGGGTGTTGTCACCGGGCGTGTCGTTATTGTCCAGCGTGAAGGTCTGGCCCGGAACGAGTTCGACCTTGCCTTCGGCGAATTTTCCGACGCGCAGCTTGGGACCCTGCAGGTCGGCCAGAATGCCGATGGGGCGGCCGGTACGGCTCTCGACAGAACGGATACGCTGAATGAGCGTCCGCATCACGTCGTGGCTCGCATGGCTCATGTTGATCCGGAAAAGATCTGCGCCAGCAAGATGCAGCTTCTCGATCATCGCCTCTTCGGAAGAGGCCGGGCCGAGAGTTGCAAGAATTTTGACTTTGCGGTTACGCTTCATCAGTTTTGATTTCCCTGTGTGCCTGGCGTATCGGAGAGCTGGACCATCCAGCTGCCCTGTCTGCCCGTGTCATATTCCTTGAAACCCATTCTCTGGAAGCTGCGGGCAAAACAATCGTCCACGCCGTTGATCTTGAACTCGTTTTCCGCCACGCACATGTTGACGTCACCGGTCCAGCGGCCGCCATGGGCGGCATCTTCGGCATAGAGATAATAATAACGTGACTGCAGCTCACCCTCGATCAGCGTCGCGCAGGTCGAGGAGGGGACCTGCCACCAGCCTTCGCTGACCCAGCCCTCCTGTGCCCGGTAGCCGATTGCGACCCCCACGAGGTTCTGCGTGCTGTTGCACACGCGAAAATCCGCATGCGCGGGCGCCGCGATCATGAACGGGGTCAGAAACAATGCCGCTGCGGAAAAAAGACGGGCGATATGCCGAAAGTGGCGAGGAAGAGCGAGAGATGACTGAGTCACGGCTTCCATCCGGATTCCATGGTTATAATGAACACACTTCTTGGCGTGGCCGCCCAAGAAAGTCAACGCGATTTTAATCGATTATATTGTTCGTGGGATCGTGAGTGCGATAAGGTAGATGGCTGTTCTTTCGCCGCAACTTGCGCCCGGCCTCAAGCCATGCCATCAAGCTTCTCTCCTCAATCCTGCCCCAGAAAATCATCGATGAACGACTTCATACCCTATGAAATCATAGAAGGCGATTATGACAAAGGCATGGTTCTTCTGGCGGACCATGCCATGAACCTCCTGCCGGCACACTACGGCAAACTTGGCCTTCCGCAAACCGCTTTTCATCGCCATATCGCATTTGATATCGGTATAGAGGGGCTGACGCGCTCACTTGCCGCGCGCCTTGGCGTGCCGGCGGTGCTCGGGCGGTTTTCTCGGCTGCTGATCGATCCGAATCGCGGCGAGGATGATCCCACTCTCATCATGAAGATTTCGGACGGGGCGATCATCCCCGGCAACCATCCGATTTCGGACGAGGAATGGCAAAGGCGGATCGAGATTTTTCACCGGCCCTATCACAATGCCGTGGACCGTGTGCTGACCGGCGTGGCCGAGGCCTCGGAAGAAGCGCCGCTGGTTCTGTCGCTGCATTCCTACACGCCATTCTGGAAGGAAACGCCGCGGCCGTGGCATGCGGCGGTTCTGTGGGATACGGATCATCGTGCGGTCGATCCGCTTCTGGCGCATCTGCGCGCCACGGGCGACATCCTCGTCGGCGACAACGAACCCTATGACGGGGCGCTCAAGGGAGATACCATGTATCGCCATTGCATGATGAAGGGCATACCGCATGCGCTTCTCGAGGTTCGGCAGGATCTGATCGCAAATGAAGAGGGGATCGCCGAATGGTCGGACCGACTCGCTCCCATTTTCGCCGCAATGAACGACGATCCCGTCCTGCATGAATATCAGCTGTTCGCCTCCCGCACCGGCCCCTATTGAGTCTGGAGTTTTGCCATGACGAATGAAAACGACAATCGGCAGGTCGAATTCGAGGCGGCGGCATTTCGCCGTCTCGTGCAGCACCTTCGCGAACGTCACGACGTGCAGAACATCGACCTGATGAATCTCGCCGGCTTTTGCCGCAACTGCCTTTCCAACTGGTACCGGGAAGCGGCCGAGGAGGCCGGTGTTCCGCTCAGCAAGGAAGAGTCCCGGGAAATCGTCTACGGGATGCCCTATGAGGACTGGAAGGAAAAATATCAGGCGGAGGCGAGTGATGCCCAGAAAGCCGCCTTCGAGTAGAACAGGCCCAGGGAATAACCCCGATCGACGGAAACGACTTGACGCGACGCCTTTCAGTGGGCAGTTCACAGGCCGGAATTCTGCTGCCCGCCGGCAGCGGCCGGCGAAGGCTTCGCCCGGATATAATGAACAAGGCTCGCATGCGGGCCGCCAATGAAGGATGATATGATGGACGATACGAGCACCACCGAAACCGTCGCCGCCGCGGAACTGCGCCAGTTCATCGAGCGCGTCGAGCGCCTCGAAGAAGAAAAGGCCGCCATTCAGGGCGATATCAAGGATGTCATGGGCGAGGCGAAGGGCCGTGGTTACGACACCAAGGCGATCCGCACCATCATTCGCCTGCGCAAGAAGGATGCCAATGAGCGCATCGAGGAGGAAACGATTCTCCAGACCTATATGGCCGCGCTCGGCATGGAATGATCGGCTGAAAACGCCTCAATGAAAAATCGCCGCTTTTGCGGCGATTTTTGTTTGAGCATCTCGCGAATTCAGCCGCGCGTGCCGGCCAGCTTTTCCGAAAGGTCGACGGCCTCCTTGCGGGCGTCCTTGTCGGCGGGGTAAAGCGCCAGATAACGTTCCCACGCCTTCAGCGCCAGCTCGTCGCGGCCCGAGGCTTCGAGGATGTTGGCAAGGCTTGCCAGCGCCGGGAAATAGCGCGGTTCCCTTTCCAGCGTCAGGTTGATATCCGCCATCGCCTTGCGGGTGTCGCCATCGGCAAAATGCACCATGGCGCGGCGATAGGGCGCCTGCACATAGTCCGGATCGAGCAGAATGACCTGATCGAGAAAATCATAAGCGGCGGCGTTGCGCTTTTCGTCGGCGGCTTCGCCCGCCCATTGCATCAGTAGATTGACCGTTGCGCTGCCGGAATCATTCCATTCGGAGGCGATCTGATTGGCGATGCTGCGCGCCTTGACCGCATTCCGTTCTTTTTTCAGCGATGCAAAAAGTGTGTCGATCGTCTTGGCGGGTGAGGGCGCGGAGTCCGCAACAGCTGGCGGTTGCCCGTCCGCCGCATGGGCAATGTCAGCCATTCCCGAAAGCGGGAGGCTTGAAAACAGGAAGCCCTGGACGAGGATGATAGCCGTGCAAAAACGATTTGGGCGCATGGGTTAAAGCTTAACCCGACTGCGCCCAATATCAAATGCAAACTTCTGCTCTGTCAACAAAGTGATCCGCGAGCTTGATCGCGAACCGCAGTCGCAGTCAATCAGCCCTGACGAGCCTTGAAGCGCGGGTTCTGCTTGTTGATGATGTAGACGCGGCCCTTGCGGCGAACCAGGCGGTTATCGCGATGACGGGCCTTAAGCGCTTTAAGCGAATTCTTGATCTTCATTTTACTGGTCCGCAGTTTTGCACGGTTTCTGCCGTGCTTATTCAAACAATCAAAAGCGCGCAACGGGGCGCGCTCTTTTCGGTTGGCAGGCAGATACCCGTTTGAGCCCTGCCTGTCAACACTTGCCCGTGTCTTTGCCTTAAAAGACTAGGCTTTTCCTGTGCGCAAAAGCTGGGTCACATGGCCCATCTTGCGGCCCGGCCGTGCTTCCGTCTTGCCGTAGAGATGCACGAGACAGTCTTTTTTCGACAGCCATGCCGGTACATCGTCGATGTCGTCGCCGATGAGGTTGGTCATGACGCAATCCGAATGGCGATCCGTGCTGCCGGGTGTAAGGCCCGATACGGCCCGGATATGCTGCTCGAATTGCGAGATTACGCAGGCCGCCTCCGTCCAGTGGCCGGTATTGTGAACGCGCGGCGCCATTTCATTGGCAACCAGCGAACCATCCGGCAGGACGAAGAATTCGATGCCGATGACGCCGACATATTCCAGCGCCGCCAGAAGCTTCTCTGCTGACTCCACGGCGACCGCTTTCGCGGCATTGGAGAGCGCTGCCGGAACGGTTGATGTGTGCAGAATGCCGTTCAGATGGACATTCTCGGCGGGATCGTAACAGGTGACGGTCCCATCCAGGAAACGGGCGGCAATGATCGAAATTTCCCGCTCGAAGGAGATGAAGCTTTCGAGAATCAGCGGCACGCCGCCGAGCGCCGCAAAGGCGCCTGTGAGGTCTTCCCCGCCCCGAAAAAGACGCTGGCCCTTGCCGTCATAACCCATGCGGCGGGTTTTCAGCACGCCCTTGCCGCCGAAGGCGGCCAATGCGGCCTCCAGCTCTTCCTGGCTGTCCACGGCGCGGAAATCGGCGGTCGGGATGCCGCAGCCGTTGAGGAAGCGTTTTTCCGTCAACCGGTCCTGCGAGGCGCTGAGCGCTTTTGGAGGCGGATAGACGGGAACGGAGAGGCTGAGCTTTTCGGCGGCCGCGACAGGCACGTTCTCGAATTCGTAGGTCACGACATCGCAACGGCTTGCGAGTTCCGCAAGCGCGTTTTCGTCGTCATATTCCGCCACGATCTGCTCGTTGCAGGCCTGCGCGGCCGGACAATCGGCCTGCGGTTCCAGTACGATGGTACGGTGGTTGAGACGGGCTGCGGCCATCGCCAGCATACGCCCGAGCTGCCCGCCACCGATGATGCCGATGGTCAGGTTGGTCGTCTTTGCCATCACTTTTGTCGTCACTGGGCGCTGTCCATGGGGTATTCCGCGACAGCCGCAGACTGGCGCGCCCGCCAGGCATCCAGCCGGTCGGCGAGGTCCTCGTCGCTCAGCGCCAGAACCGCGGCGGCGAGAAGGGCGGCGTTAATCGCGCCGGCCTTGCCGATCGCGAGCGTTCCGACCGGAATACCGGCGGGCATCTGCACGATGGAATAGAGGCTGTCCTGACCGGACATGGTCTTGGACTGAACCGGAACGCCGAAGACCGGAAGCGGCGTCATGGCGGCCGTCATGCCCGGCAGATGGGCGGCGCCGCCCGCACCCGCGATGATGACCTTGAAGCCTTCGTCCTTCGCGCCATTGGCGAAGTCATAAAGCCGGTCCGGGGTGCGGTGGGCGGAAATGATGCGGGCTTCATATTCGATGTCGAGCGCATCCAGCGTATCGGCGGCGTTCTTCATGGTCTCCCAGTCAGACTGGCTGCCCATGATGATGGCGACGGGGGGCGTTTCTGCTGTCACGTAATGTCTCCGGGCTCAGGCGATGATATCGGGAATGACCTGGTCTTCGAGCTGGGTCATCTTGTCCTTGACGGCCAGCTTCTTCTTTTTCATGCGCTGTATTCTCAGCGCATCGCAGCTGGTCTGGATCATCGCGTTGATCGCCGCGTCATAATCCTCATGCTCCTGGCGCAGCCGCGCCAGCGTGAGCCTGATGTCCGCCTGGTCCTGATCGGGCATCTCGTCATCCCCATTTTATGCCAGCCGGAGAGTGTCCGGCGCGTATGTCATCCGTTCTGGAGGCTCTATCATCAAATCGCGGTAACGGGAAGTTATCCCTTGCGACCAAATTGCCCACTTATTGCCTTCATTTCGCCTTCGACAAGCCGGTCGATCCGTGTCACATTGTCGTCGCAAACCTGAAACTCCAGCGATGGAGAGCTGGAGGTAGGTTCAAAAAGGAAGGACGTGCCGCATGACCATTCAGGCTCATATTGCATCGCTCGAAAAGAAACACGGTGCTCTGGAGGAGGAGCTCGAAAGTATTCTTGCTTCCCCGTCGTCTGACGATAGAGAGATCGCGGACCTTAAACGTCGAAAACTGCGCCTGAAGGATGAACTGCAGAGGCTCAAGGCCTCGACAAGACATTGATTTATGCCAGACCGTCGGCCTTCGATGAATGAAGGGTCGACGGTCTGAGCCTTTCGAGCTCTGGCGGCGAAAACCTGCTGCCAGAGCTTTTTTATTGTCGGATTTAGAACGGCAGTCCGTCCCACAGCAGTTTAAGCGCCGCAATCAGCGCCATGGCATACATGAGTGGGTAAAACACGGCCGGTTTCAGATATTTCACCACCCTGGCGCCGGCAAGCGTCGCCAGCATCGCCACCGGCAGCAAGCTTGCCGATGTTTTGAGGTTGGTGGCGTCCAGCGCGCCGAGCGCGAAATAGGGAATGAGCTTGATCGCATTCATGATGGCGAAGAAGCGCACGCTCATGCCGGTATAGGTCTTCGGATCGAGCTTCAGCGGCAGAACATAGATCTGGAAGGGCGGACCGCCCGCATGAGCCACGAAACTCGCATAACCCGACAGGCTGGACCAGAGGGTTGCAGCAGCCGGTCTTTGCGGCTTGGCCGGAATTTCCTGGCCTTTGCGGCTTTTGAAGCTCTCATAGAAATAACGCAGCACGAACAGGATCGTGACAGAGGCGACGACAAGGCGCATGGCGTCCGCGGAAATGAGGCTCGAGGTCGCCCAGCCGAGCGCGATACCGGCGATTGCGCCCGGCAGCATGATGAGGAGCGTTTCCCGGTGGTTGTAGTGCCGCCAGGCAAAAAGCGCCACGATATCCATGACGATCAGGATTGGCAGGAAGATGGCCGCCGCCTGCACGGGCGATACGGCAAGCGCCATCAGCGGCACGCCCATCAGGGCGAGAGCGCCGCCCAGCCCGCCCTTGGAAAGGCCGACGAGCACGACTGCGGGGATGGCGACGAGATAAAAATGAAAATCGGTGAGCATGGATGGACGGTTGATCCTTTCGCCGGTCCGGTTTATCGGATTTGTCATGTGAAAACGAGTGCAGATTGCGCGGTAAGCGTCTTCTGTCTGAAATGGACGAACCGATGACCCTAGTTGAAGATCGTTGCCGCCTTGTCCTGATCGTTCCGCAATCGGACGACGCGCAAAAGCAGGCGACAGAGGTGGAAGACGCATTGCGGGGCGGCGATGTCGCTTCCGTCATCATTCCGCAATATGGTCTGGATGACGCCGCTTTCCAGAAACGCGCCGAGCTGATCGTGCCGCTTGTCCAGAAGGCAGGTGCGGCAGCGCTCATCGCCGGTGACAGCCGCGTTGCCGGTCGCGTGAAGGCGGATGGCCTGCATGTGGTTGGCAATGGCGAGGCGCTTGCCGAGGCCGTGGAAAAATTCACGCCGAAGCTCATCGTCGGCGGCGGCAATGCGGATGACCGCCACAAGGCGCTGGAGCAGGGCGAGGCCAATCCGGATTATGTGTTTTTCGGAAAGCTCGAAGGCGACATCAAGCCGGAGGCCCACCCCAAAAACCTGGCGCTCGGCGAGTGGTGGGCCTCGATGATCGAAATCCCGGCGATCGTCATGGGTGGTACGGATATTTCCTCGGTGGTTGCCGTGGCCGAAACCGGTGTGGAGTTCGTGGCGATGCGCAGCGGTGTTTTCGATAACGCCAGTGGCGCCGCCCAGGCCGTTTCTGAAATCAACGCCCTGCTTGACGAAAAAGCGCCACGGTTTGACGGTTGATACAGGCGATGATCATGCGCTCGGTTCACCTCTGCCTTTCCGTTTCGCTGCTGGCGCTCGCTTTCGGCGCGCCGGCGGTTGTCGCTTTTGCCCAGTCCGGGCCACAGAGCGAAAGCAATGCGCTGTCCCGCCAGCTGGAAAATGAGGCTCAGCCTACCCGTCAGGGCAGGGTGCAATCCGAAGAGCAGAAAGACTTGCAGCCGTCGGCAGGCGTGAATGTCTATCAGCGCATGGGCGCGGAATTGCCGGCGCTGCCGCCTGAAAAGGAATTCAAGGGCCGGGTGGACGAAGCTTATGGGCATTTCCAGCGCGGCGAATATGTGCAGGCGCTCGACAAGGCGCTGAACCGCGCGCAGAACGGTGACGCAGCCGCCCAGACGCTGGTGGCGGAAATGATGTCGCGTGGTCTGGGCATCGCCCGTGACGAGAAGACGGCTGCTTTCTGGTACCAGCAGGCGGCTCAGGGTGGCGATCCCGTCGCCATGTTCAAATTCGCGCTGATCCTGATGGAAGGCAAATTCGTCACCCGCGACAAGGCGAAAGCTGACGATTTCATGCGCCGTGCGGCGGAAGCCGGCAACGCCTCTGCCCAGTTCAACTGGGGCCAGATACTGGTTTCGGAAAATCCCGGCGCCAAGGGCCTGCTGATGGCTTTGCCGTTCTATGAGAAATCCGCCGAACAGGGCATTGCCGATGCGCAATATGCGGTGTCGCAGATTTACTGGTCGCTCAAGGATGTGCCCGCCGAGAAGAAGGCTAAGGCGCGGGACTGGCTGACGCGGGCCGCGAAGGCTGGATACGATACGGCGCAGGTCGATCTCGGCATCTGGCTGGTCAATGGTTTCGGCGGTGAGCGCAATCTGGATGAGGGCTTCCGCTGGCTCTACGGTGCGGCACAGCGCGGCAATGTCGTGGCGCAGAACAAGGTGGCGCATCTTTACATTCAGGCGCTCGGCACCCGGCCCGATCCGGTCGAAGCGGCCAAATGGTATGTGCTTTCCCGCCGCGCCGGGCTGAAGGATCCGTCTCTCGAGGACTTTTATCTCGGCATCACCGACGAGCAGCAGAAGAAGGCGATTGAGGCCGCAAATCGTTTCCGCCCGACGTGATGGAAGGGGAGCCTTCCTGCGCCGGCATTGACCCATGGGCTTTTTGCCTTGAATTTCCGCGCGTTTTGTGGTCTTGAACCGCAAACTTTCAATTCAAGAAAATAATGACGTGCCTGCCCGGTGAGCTTCCGGGCGGTTCGCAAGCTTTCCAGGAAACAACATCGATGGCCCGTTCAGCCCTTCTCAATGTCATGGTTCAGGCCGCCATCAAGGCGGGTAAGTCTTTGTCGCGTGACTTCGGTGAAGTGCAGAACCTTCAGGTCTCGGTCAAGGGACCGAGCGATTTCGTCTCGCAGGCGGACCTGAAAGCCGAGAAGATCGTGCGCGACGAGCTGATGAAGGCCCGCCCGACCTACGACTTCCTTGGTGAAGAAGGCGGCGAGGAAAAGGGCACGGACGGCGCACATCGCTGGATCGTCGATCCGCTGGATGGCACCACCAACTTCCTGCACGGCATTCCGCATTTCGCGGTTTCCATCGCGCTCGAGCGTAACGGTGAAGTCGTCGCCGGCGTGATCTTCAATCCGGCCACCGACGAACTCTACACTGCCGAGCGCGGCGGCGGTGCGTTCCTCAACGATCGCCGCATCCGTGTCGCTGCGCGCAAGGCGCTGACCGATTGCGTCATCGGCTGCGGCGTGCCGCATCTCGGCCGTGGCAATCACGGCAAGTTCCTGGTCGAACTTCGCCACGTCATGGGTGAGGCAGCCGGCATCCGCCGCATGGGTGCGGCTTCGCTCGATCTCGCTTATGTCGCCGCTGGTCGTCTGGATGGTTTCTGGGAAGCCGATCTTTCGCCATGGGACATGGCGGCAGGCCTCGTGCTGATTCGTGAAGCCGGTGGTTTCGCCTCCGACATCAAGGGCGGCACGGATATCTTCGGCAGCAGCTCCGTCGCTGCCGGCAATGAATATATCCACAAGGCGCTCGTCGAGGTCGCCAACCGTCCCATTCCGGGCCGCTGATTGGTTTTCGGCGGAAAACCTGCCGTTTTCTGCAAGTTTTAGACGCCCGGCGAATATTCGCCGGGTGTTTTTGTTTTCCGTCGTCCGGTTCCAGGCTGTTTTCGTGAAACGCCTGTGACGAAAGACCGGCTTTTCGCTTCAAATCGTCGCAATTTTCAAATAGCTTCCGCTGGATAGCTGACCAGAGGGAATGCGAACGTTATGGCGGATTCGGAGCTGCTCGATCTTGGCGTCGAGAAACCGGTGACCACACGGCAATACAGCCACAAGCTGTCCAGCCCGACACCGTTTCTCTGGACGATGGTTCTGTTTCTGATCCTCGTGGGCTTTCTGGCGGCCATTCTTTACCGGCAGGCCCACACCGCTTTCATGACCAATCCGGGGCTCAACGGCTTCATTCTCGGTGTGCTGGCCATCGGCATCATTCTGGTGTTCACGCAGACGATGAGCCTGCGTTCCGAAGTTCGCTGGTTCAATGCCTTTCGTGCTGCCGGCAGCGTCGAAAAGGTCGGCCGTGCGCCCAAGCTGCTTGCGCCGATGAGCACGCTGATCGGCAAGCGTGGCGAAGTCCGGCTCTCTGCCGTTACGCAGCGGACGATCCTCGATTCCATCGCGACGCGCCTAGACGAGACACGTGACACATCGCGTTATCTTGTCGGCCTGCTGGTGTTTCTCGGCCTGCTCGGCACCTTCTGGGGCCTGATCGGCACCATTGGCGCCATCAGCAATGTCATCCAGTCGCTCGATCCGAGCGCCGGCGACAGCAACGATATTCTCGGCTCCCTCAAGGCCGGCCTGACTGCGCCGCTGGCGGGCATGGGAACGGCCTTTTCCTCGTCGCTGCTCGGTCTTTCGGGGTCGCTGATTCTCGGTTTCCTCGATCTTCAGGCCGGCCGCGCCCAGAACCGTTTCTATACACAGCTCGAAAACTGGCTTTCCTCGGTGACGGATACGACGGAAGGGCCGCGGGAGTTCAAGGGCGAACCCGGCGCCGTGGTCAGCACCGAGCGTTCGCTTGCGGCCATGACCAGCCTTGCCGAAGGCATTCAGGGCCTGGTCAAGAACATGCGCAGCGAACAGCAGATGTTGCGAGACTGGATCGAAGCGCAGCAGGAAGAATCGAAATCGCTCCGCCGCACGCTCGACCGGCTGTCGGCGCGGATCGACAGCGACACGAAATCTTCCGGACGCACCCGGCACGATAACGGGAGCGAGTAGCCATGGCGCTTGCGCGCAACCGCCGCCGCGACAGGGGTGTGGACTATTGGCCGGGTTTCGTCGATGCACTGTCGACGCTGCTCATGGCCATCATGTTTCTGCTCACGGTCTTCGTGCTGGCGCAATTCGTTCTGTCGCGGGAAATCACCGGCAAGGACGAGGTGCTGACACGCCTCAACAGCCAGATTGCCGAACTGACCGAACTTCTGGCCATGGAAAAAGGCAACAAGCAGGATATTGAGGACGCACTCGCGAGCCTGCAATCCACCCTTGCCGCATCCGAAAACGAGCGCTCGCGCCTGCAGTCGCTTCTTGATGCGGGATCTGGCAACAACGCAAGCGCCAATGCCCGGATCGGTAGCCTGACCGGCGAACTGGACGACCAGAAACAGGCCAATTCCCGTGCCTCCGCGCAGATCGAATTGCTCAACCAGCAGATTGCGGCGCTGAGAGCGCAGATCGCCTCGGTCGAAGCCGCGCTTCAGGCATCGGAGGCCAAGGATGCTTCTTCTCAGGTCAAGATCGCCGATCTCGGCCGCCGCCTCAATGTCGCGCTGGCGCAGCGGGTGCAGGAACTGAACCGCTATCGGTCCGATTTCTTCGGGCGGCTGCGCGAAATCCTGTCGGACCGCGAAAACATCCGCATCGTCGGTGACCGGTTCGTCTTCCAGTCCGAAGTGCTCTTCCCCTCCGGCGGCAATGAACTCAACCCGGAAGGACAGGCGGAGATGGAGAAGCTGGCTGTCGCGCTGCTCGATCTTGCCAAGGAAATCCCGGCTGAGATCAACTGGGTGCTGCGCGTGGATGGTCATACGGATAATGTCCAGCTTTCCGGTTCCGGGCGTTACCGGGACAATTGGGAACTCTCCTCGGCCCGCGCCACTTCGGTGGTGAAATTCCTGATCTCTAAGGGCGTGCCGGCAAACCGGCTGGTCGCCGCCGGTTTCGGCGAATATCAGCCGATTGCCGAAGGCGATACGCCGGAAGCACGGCAGCAGAACCGCCGTATCGAACTCAAGCTTACCGAGCGTTGAAATTGCGGACCGCGTCATCGCGGTTGCCTTCTGATGAAAGTAAATTTACGTTCGCGTAAAAGTAATTCCGTCATATCTGGGAGGGGCTGATGGAAGGCTATGATGTGATCGTTGTCGGCGCGGGGCTTGCCGGGCTGGTGGCGGCAACCGAGGCGGCTGAGCGGGGTTTCAGCGTCTGCGTCGTGGATCAGGAGGGTGAGCAGAACCTTGGCGGGCAGGCCTTCTGGTCGCTGGGCGGTCTGTTTTTCGTCGATAGTCCCGAACAGCGCCGGATGCGGGTGCGAGACAGTCTCGATCTTGCAAGACAGGACTGGTTCGGTTCGGCCGGTTTCGACCGTCCGGAGGATTATTGGCCGCGCCGCTGGGCGGAGGCCTATCTCGATTTTGCTGCCGGTGAGAAACGCGAATGGTTGCACCGCATGGGCATGCGCTGGTTTCCCGTTGTCGGCTGGGCCGAGCGCGGTGGCAGCCTTGCCCACGGCCACGGCAATTCCGTTCCGCGTTTCCATGTAACCTGGGGCACGGGTCCGGGCGTACTTGCGCCTTTCGTAAAAAAGGCGAAGGCGATGGCGGCAACAGGCCGGCTGACCTTTCGCTTTCGCCACCGGGTTGATCGTCTGGAGATCGCCGACGGTCGGGTGACCGGCGTTTCGGGTGCGATTCTAGCGTCCGACCCGGTGCAACGTGGGCAGGAGAGCAGCCGGGAAACGCAGGGCGATTTTACCTTCGCCGCTGCGGCGGTTATCGTCAGCTCCGGCGGTATCGGCGGCAATCAGGAACTGGTGCGGCGCAACTGGCCGGTGGAACGGCTGGGCGAGCCTCCTGCCAGCATGGTCTGCGGTGTTCCCGCGCATGTGGATGGCCGCATGATCGCCATTACGGAAACCGCCGGCGGAGCCGTCATCAACCGTGACCGCATGTGGCATTATACCGAGGGTGTGAAGAACCACGATCCGATCTGGCCGGGTCACGGTATCCGCATCCTGCCCGGCCCCTCGTCCTTCTGGTGCGATGCGGATGGAAACCGCCTCGCCGCCCCCGCAATGCCGGGTTTCGATACGCTCGGTACGCTAAAAATGCTTGGCGAACGCGGCAGCGGCCATAGCTGGTTCATTCTGACCAAGGCGATCATCAAAAAGGAATTTGCGCTTTCAGGCTCGGAGCAGAATCCGGATCTGACCGGCAAGGATATAAGGCTGCTGCTCAAAAGACTGGGCAAGGAACCACCGGGACCGGTGCGTGCCTTCATGGAGCGCGGCGAAGATTTCGCCGTTCGGGATACGCTCGAAGAACTCGTGACGGCGATGAATGCCATCAGCGGCGACGACCGGCTGCATATAGACCATATCCGCCGGCAGATAGAGGCGCGCGACCGCGAAATCGAAAACGGTTTCAGCAAGGATGCGCAGGTAACGGCCATCCACGGCGCGCGCCGTTATCTCGGCGACCGGCTGATGCGGACGGCAAAACCGCACCGGCTGCTCGATCCTGCAATGGGACCGTTGATTGCCGTGCGCCTGCATGTGCTGACGCGCAAGACGCTTGGCGGCCTTCACACCGATCTTGAAGCGCGGGTGCTGGATGCTGCCGGTGCGCCGGTGCCGGGCCTTTATGCCGCCGGAGAAGTGGCGGGTTTCGGTGGCGGCGGCATGCATGGCTATAATGCGCTGGAGGGCACGTTCCTTGGCGGCTGCCTGTTTTCCGGCCGCGTTGCGGGGCGCAAAGTACTGGCGTGATCTAGGCCTGGGCGCGCAATTCGTCTGGCCCGGTCTGGAATTGCAGCCGGGCAAGCCGCGCATAAAGACCATTCTGGCGAATGAGGCTCTGATGCGTGCCTTCTTCGATGATGCGGCCTTCATCCATCACCAGAATACGGTCGGCCTTCAGCACGGTGGCGAGGCGGTGAGCGATGACGATGGTGGTGCGGGTTTTCATCAGCTCATCGAGCGCCTTCTGCACCAGCGTTTCGCTTTCCGCATCCAGCGCCGAGGTGGCTTCGTCCAGCAGCAGGATTGGCGCATCGCGCAGGATGGCGCGGGCAATGGCGATGCGCTGGCGCTGGCCGCCGGAAAGCGTCACGCCGCGTTCACCCACCTGCGTATCATATCCGTCGGTGAGACGTTCGATGAAGCTGTCGGCCTGTGCGGCGATGGCGGCGATGCGCACCTCCTCGCGTGTCGCGTCAGGTCGGCCAAAGGCGATATTGTCGTGGATGGAGGAGGCGAATATCGCCACATCCTGCGGAACGATGGACAGGCGCGCGCGCAGATCGGCAAGGGTGACGTCGCGAATATCCGTGCCATCGACGGTGATGCGGCCCTGCTGCGGATCGTAAAAGCGCATCAGCAGCGAAAAGACCGTGCTCTTGCCGGCACCGGAAGGTCCGACGATGGCGACGGTTTCGCCGGTGCTGACCTTGAAGGAGAGGCCGGAAACGATCGGCCGTCCTGTCGCGAGCGGATAGACAAAATCGACATTCTCGAATTCCGTCTCGCCGCGCGGCGGCTGCGGCATGGCGACGGGCGATGTGGGTTCCGCGACGGGTGAGTGCTCGTTCAGCAGTTCGGAAAGCCGTTCGGCCGCACCGCCCGCCTGCGCCAGTTCACCCCAGACTTCCGAGAGCTGACCGAGACCGCTTGCCGCGATGACCGAATAAAGCACGAACTGGCCGAGCGTACCGGCCGTCATAGTGCCCGACAGCACGCTTTGCGCGCCATACCAGAGAATGCCGACGACGCTGCCGAAGACCAGCGCGATGGCGACGGCGGTGAGGATGGAGCGGGCGCCGATGGCGGCGCGTGCGCCCTGATAGGCGGCTTCCACGGAGACGCCATAACGGGTATTTGCCAATTGCTCGGCATTAAAGGATTGCACGGTGCGGCTCGCCGCAATCGTCTCGGAAGCATAGGCGGCGGAATTGGCCAATGTGTCCTGCGTGGTGCGGGAGCGGGCGCGAACCGAGCGCCCGAAGGCGATCAGCGGAAAAACGATGAAGGGAATGGCAAGCAGCGCAAGGCCGGAAAGGCCGGGGCTGGTATAGATCATCATCGCCACCGCGCCGCAGCACATGATGATATTGCGCAGCGCTACCGAGGCGGACGAGCCGAAAGCCGAGCGAATCTGCACGGTATCGGCGGTCAGCCGCGAGGTGAGTTCGCCCGATCGATTGCTATCGAAAAACTGCTGCGACAGGGTGGTGAGGTGGGCAAAGACATCGCGGCGCAGATCGGCGACGACCCTTTCACCGATGGTCATGACGTAATAATAACGCATGGCGCTGGCGAGCGCGAGGACAACGGCAATCGCCAGAAGCATGGCGAAATAGCTGTTGATCATGCCGCCATCCGGCGTCTGGAAACCGTGATCGATAATGCGGCGAACGGCAAGCGGCAGGGCGAGTGTCGTGGCGGAAGAAAGCACGAGAGCGAAAAGGGCGGCCGCCATCAGGCCGCGGTAACGCCGTAGATAGGGAAACAGGCCAAGAAGCGGCTTCAGGCTTCTTTGTTTCGCCGCTTTCTGCTCGTCAATGTCTGCCACGTCCTCTATGCTCCTCAATCCCTGCCGTTTTGGGCCTTTTGCGGGTGAATTTCCGGTGTGCGGCAAAATTCCCGCCCCCTTTGGCCATCTCCTTTCACAAGGGGATAGCAGGCTCTTGTTATCTGGGCGACCTTCATGTATAGGCTCCGCATCGAATTGGGAAGCCATAGCCCATCTGGTCTATGGCTTCATTTATTGAAATGGCTCAGTTGACGCAATTGCGGCAAATGGACCGCACGTCACTTAACCAGGAAGATTGTCATGAAGGCTGATATCCATCCCGATTATCACACGATCAAGGTGGTCATGACCGATGGCACCGAATACGAAACCCGCTCCACCTGGGGTTCGGAAGGCGCCGTCATGAACCTTGAAATCGACCCCAAGTCCCATCCGGCATGGACGGGCGGCAACCAGCAGCTTATGGACCGCGGTGGTCGCGTTTCCAAGTTCAACAAGCGTTTCGGCGGCCTCGGCCTCTGATCCTCTTGCGGACGGATCGTTTAAAAAAAAAGCCCGGTTTTGCCGGGCTTTTTTGTTGCGTTTCTCCGCCTTGATCAGTTGCAGGCAGCAGCTCTTGCAGCCTCATTGCGAATATACGCCGGTGAGGAATCATCAGAGCAACGGTCGATACGGTCGCTTGCGTCCAAAAGTGGCTTCAAACAAATATAAGCAGCAATGAGCAATGCCCATCCAGACGCCACTGCAATATACATTAAAAAACGCATATTTTCCTCTTCGGAAGATTTCAGCGCTATACTGAAACACAAATTATTAAGACAATGCAGAATTAAAGGTCGTTAATGTTGATGACCGTTTGTCGCTTTAAACGAGGGCAATATTTCGGCGTCTCGCTGTTCTATTGTTAGAAACAAAAAAGCAGGCCGGTGAGCCTGCTTTTCAAATTGTCCGGATAAGGTCGTCTTTTCTCAGTTGATCGAGAAAGCCGTGCGCAGAAGGTTGAGCTGCGCCTGCACGCTATTTTCATTGTCCGGCACCTTGGCGGCTTCGGACGGACGATAGATTTCGCGGTCGAGCAGGGCGATGCGGTTCTGGAGACGCAGCGAGCGCTCGATAAGATCGCGGAAGGATTCCGGCAGGTCGTTCCAGCCGGGCGCGTTGCGGTCGACGTTGAAGCTGTCGAGTCGCACCTTGTTCTTTTCGTTCAGAACCTGATCGCGGGTCATTTCGCCGTTGTTGACGGCGCGCTGCAGAAGCAGCCAGGAGGCCATCTGCATCAGGCGGGTGGTGAGGCGCATCGATTCCGCCGCATAAAGCACCGACGCCATACGCGGCAGCACCTTGGAGGCGGCGCGGCCGGCGCCGTCGAGATAACTTGCCGTTTCCTCAACCAAGGTCATGCCTTCGGTATAGAGGGTCTTGAACTGGTTGGAAGCAGCCGCGCGACCCGCAAAGCTTATGGTATTTAAAACCTGTTCCGACATTTTCTTTAAATCCCTGCTCACGCACCACACTGTCAGGCAACGACGACCCGGATATTTTGTTCCGGCCTTTAGTGTTTTCAGGATGGTATCTTTACCTGAAATGCGCAAGGCAATTATTAAAGAAGGGTTAATACCCACAGTTTTACGGAAACCGGCCAGCGGCAAAAAAAGAGCCGCGAAAGCGGCTCTCAAGGTAAAACAGGGAGAAAAATCAGACCAATTCGCCGTATGGAGAAGATGCCTGAGGTCCAGAAGAACTGGACATGTATAGTAATCTCTCAGAAAGCTTAATTTTTGGTTAATGGTAAACGAAAGACTGCCCCGCAATATTCATTTTCGGGCGCTGGCTGAGCCGTAGCTTTCAGAAGCGGAAGTGCAGTCGTGTACCTATTCTGCAGTGCGCATCAGGATCGGAAGAGATTTTCCGCCGCCTGCCTTCCGGCGGATTTCCGTGTCCTCTCCTCTTCGAGTCGGGTGATTTCGGCCTGCAGAAGATCGATACGGCTGCTCAGCTCGTCCACGGAAAGAAGGCTGAGATCGCCTCCGATCTCATGCGCTGCCGGTTTTTGCGGACGGTCATCGTCAAAGAGGCTCATATGCCTGCTCCTTTTTCCACATAGTCGCCATCGTCGCCTGGATATTGCGGCGCGCGCGGGTCAAGCGCAATACTTTCCGGCGTGACAAGCGGTGAGGGTGTCGTCGGCATCATCGTCGAGAAATTGTCTTTTTCCTCGGTTGAAAGTGCTGCGCGCCGGCGGCTTCTGATGATGGCATAGGCGGTGATGAGCAGATGCGCCACAGCCGTCACCAGAAACAGCGCATAGGGGCCGAAATGGGTCATGATCGCGCCGCCGAGCGTCGGGCCGATGATGGTGCCGATGCCGTAAAGCAGCAGCAGACCACCGGAAACCTTGACGAAGTCTTCCGACGCGGCGAAGTCGTTGGCATGTGCCACGGCGATGGGATAGAGCGCGTTGGCGGCGGCGCCATAAATGGCGATCATCGAAATCAGCACATAGACATCATGCGGCTGGACCACCGCGACAGCCAGGCCCGCGACCGCGCCAAGCCCGGCCAGCCCGGCCAGCACATAGCGGCGGTCTATCCGGTCTGAAAGCCGGCCTGCGGGAAATTGCGCCAGCGCACCGACGAAAATCGTGACGGACACCATGATGGCGATCATGGTCGGGTCCAGCCCTGCCCGCGCACCGAAGACGGCGCCGAGCGTACCATAAGCGCCGTTGGCAATGCCGATCATCAAAATGCCGATGAAGGAAACCGGTGAGTTGCGGTAAAGGGCCGGCAGATCCAGCTTCACCTTCTGCAACGGTTGTGGGCTCGCCGCCTTCGAAAGCGTCGCCGGCAAAATCGCGATGCAATAGATGATGCCGCAGATCATGAACAGCGAGGTATTGCTGATATCCCCCATCGGCACGATCATCTGCCCCGCCACGACGCCGAGCAGTGTGATGGCGATATAGAGCGAGAAGATCATGCCACGACTTTCATTGGTGGCGCGCTCATTCAGCCAGCTTTCGATGATCATCGAGGTTCCGGCCGTGCAGAAACCGGTAAGCGCGCGCAGCGCGATCCATGAGGTGTCGTCGATGATGAGGCCGGTCATCAGCACCGTCAGGCACACCAGCGCCACGAAGGACCCGAATGCCCGCACATGGCCAGCGCGGCGCACGATGGCAGGCGCGACAAAGCAACCGACGACGAATCCCGCCGCCCAGGAGGTGCCCAGAAAGCCAAGAATTTCATTGGAGTAACCTTCCGCCGAACCACGCACCGGCAGCACGAGGCCCTGAAGGCCGTTGCCGAGAAAAAGAAACAGAGTGCTGGATAAAAGAGCGAATACGGGTAGAAGATTTCTGCTCATGAAAACACTCTCATGCGTTCGGACGGACGGTCGGACAGGTCATAGGACGGGCGTTACCCGAATGAGTTGCACTCTTCTGGTGAACGGTAAAAATGTCCAGCCTGTGACGATGCAGAAATAAAGAAAAGGCTCAATAAATGACGAAGGCGATCGGCCTTTTTTTACTGCTGGCCATGGTGGTCCAGATCATCCGGCCGCTCGGTCTGCCGGGCCTGAAAAAAAGAGGCGATTGCTGGAAGATCGCGGTTGCCGCCTTTGTCATCTGGTCGGTGACGCTGCTTCTGCGCCCGTAACGAAAAAGCCGCCCGTCGGAATGGTTTCAAGGGCTGGCAAAGTGCGAAAATCTCTCCACCGTACCATTCCTGTCCCCGGTCAGGCCCATTCAGCCAGATGGAGGCTCGGCATCGGGCACAACTGACAATGTGTGCTTGAGGCATTTAAGTGCGAAACAGGAGCGGGAATGGCGCACACCCTCGATCTTGTAAAGCTTGCGGCGCAGAAACTGCTCGTAGCCCGCGGTTCCCGCCACCGCCACCTTGATGAGATAATCATATTCGCCGGTCGTCAGATAGGCTTCCAGCACTTCGGGAAGAGCGGCCATGGCCTTACCGAAACGTTCCAGAACCTCATCGTCGTGACGCTCCAGCATGACCTCGATGATCACCGTCTCGGTCAGTCCCAGGTGGGCCTGATCGAGAATGGCGGTATAACCGCGAATGACCCCTTCGTCTTCCAGCCGCTTGACGCGCTGCCAGCAAGGGCTGGGCGACAGCCCCACCTTTTCCGATAGTTCCGTATTGCTCAGCCTGCCGTTCTCCAGCAGGGCCCGCAATATTTTGCGGTCAATTCTGTCCAGCGGCTTCGTCATGTCGGTCCCCCTGAAATATATCGCAAAAAAATCTGCCGTCCGTGGGGCCGCTCGCGAAAGAAGTGTTTTCCGAAGGGCACTTTGGCGGCGCCTTTCGAAAGCACCTTTGGCTGGTCTTTGAGTACCGTACTGCAAGGTACAGGCAGCAGGGAGGAGCAGGCATGGCACCAACACAGCAACAGCATTTTCCAAGGCCGAGAACGCTGATACACCCCGGTATTTCTTCGCCGGTGCGTATCAATAGCCTGCGCTCGCCGTCTGCGCGCCATATGCGGCTGTTCATCGCGCCTGGCTGTAGCCTCTACGATGGAATAGTGCGGTCTTTGGCCGAAAACGGCATCGAAAATGCTTCTTTGACCATTCTCGGCGGTTATTTCGACATCCTGTCCTATTGCGTGGCTCCACCCGATCCTTCCGGCAGGGCGGTCATCGCCTATACGAAACCCATCGATGCCGGGGCGGCCTGGCTGGTTTTCGGCAACGCCACGCTGGGGCGGAGCATGAAGGGCGAGCCGATCGTGCATTGCCATGCCGCCATGCGGACTGCGGCGGGTGTGGTCAAAGGCGGCCATTTGCTGACGGAATCCTGTATCGTCGGAGAAGGCGGCATTTCCGCACTTGTGACCTCGCTCGACAGTTTCGTGCTGCAGCAGTCCTTCGATCCCGAAACCAATATTCCCCTTCTTCAACCCAGGAACCGCACGGAGCGCGCCGATGAACACGCATAACATTGTCGAATCCGGCTCCATGGGTCGCGTGGCCTATGCCCGCATCGCACCCAATGAAGACCTCGTGCTCGGCGTCGAGAAATTGTGCCTGGCTGAAGGTTTCCGCAACGCCTTCGTGCGCGGCGCGCTGGGCAGTCTGGTGGATGCGTGCCTCGGCACCCGCAGCGGCGCGTTTTTGCAGATAAGCGGTCCTGCCGTTGAAATCGTTTCGATTGCCGGTGAGGTGCGCGCCCAGCCGGATGGCTCCCTGCGCGCCGCGTTGACCGGCGTTGTCGCCGATACAGATGGCGCGGTTTACGGCGGTCCCTTCATCGCCGGCGCCAACCCCGTGTGCATGACCTTCGAGGTGACGCTGGAAGAATGGTTGCCTGCGGAAAAGCCGCAGGCGGCGTGAGGTACGGTAAGGCGGGCGGTGGAGTTGCACGGCGCAACTCATGCGGCCGCCCCCTGTCTTTCGGTCAGAAGCAGTTCGAAAGTGACGCAGACCGGGTTCTTGCCGCGCACCAGCCGCCCGCCGCTGATCCGCGTGGTAAGATCGACCATCGCAATATCCAGCATTGCCCGTTCGCCACCCGTGGCGAAGGGGTGGATGCGGCCATTGCGGATGAGGATTTCGCTGGCATAGGCGGTGAGACTTGTTCCGTCTTCATAATCCGCGCCGATCAGGCTGCCGATACCATTGACCTCGGCCTCCTTCAGGTTGAACTGTCTGCAGGCGGCTTCAAGCGCCGTGCAGATATCGGTATTGGGCCGCACGGTGCACAACAGCGCCCGGAGCCCTGCATCCTTCCGGTTGCGCGGTTGCGCGATGGGCGTGAAGAGGGGGAAATTGGTTTCCTCATCCTTCTGCACGTCCAGAATTGCGCCATCCAGCGCCAGCGCCTCGAGCGGCGTTTCTTCGGCAAATTCGGACTCTAAAGGCAGCAGGTGGCCCATGGAGAGAACGCCTTCGGCACTTTTCCACGAACCATGGCAGTGCAGGAACGGCTGACCGTCGCGTCGCCCCATATGCAGGCCGGCATCGATGATTGTACCTCCCGGCATGGAGAATGTTTCGCTATACCAGGCGGCATGGGCGTCATCGGGTGCGGCTGCGGGCATCACATAGTGCAACCGCTTCATCGGCACATTTTTCAGTCTGACATAACCGCCATCGAAACCCTGTTCGACAAAGGCTTCTGCAATCGCCTGGTTGACGCAGACACCGGGTCTGGCATTCAGCGTGACCGGATGGGCGTGGCAGCCGACGACGCGGAAGCGTTCGGGTGTTGCCGGCCCCGGATGGACGATGCTGCGCGGAAGCCCCTTCGGGGGCAGTATCTTCATACTGCAAGCCCTGCGGTAATGAAGCCACCGTCTACGGCCAGCACCTGTCCGTTGATGTAGCTCGCATCGTCCGACACAAGGAAAGCCACGGCAGAGGCGATCTCGTCCGTCCTGCCATAGCGGTGCATGGGAACGCGGCTGTGCCATTGGCTGCGAACATTCTCCGTATGAACCGCCTGGGTGAGGGGGGTATCGACGGGGCCGGGCGCAATCGCATTGACGCGAATCCCAGATTGCCCCAGCTCGTTTGCCATAACCATCGTCAGAAGATTGACGCCGCCTTTTGAAGCGCCATAGGCGCTGCGACCACGATTGCCGCACATGCCGGAGACCGAGCTGATATTGACGATCGAACCGGAAATTGCGCGGTCCAGCCAGTAACGCGCAGCGGTGCGGGCCACGGCGAAGCTGCCGACGAGATTAACGTCAACGATGCGACGGAATTCTTCCACGCTGGTATCGACGGAAAGCTTGTCGATGCCGATGCCGGCGCTGTTGACGACGGCCACCAGATCAACGGCATGATCGGCGCCGCCTGCCGTCAAGGCGGCGAAAGCCTCTTCTATCGACGCCTCATCCGCCACGTTGCAGACGATGCCGCGCGAAGCATCGATCCCGAGTTTTTCGCAGGCCGCATCCAGCGCCTCACGTTTGAGGTCCAAAAGCCATGGCTGCCAGCCGCGCGCCATCAACAGCTGCGCCGTGGAAAAGCCGATACCCGATGCGCCGCCGGTGATGGCGACAGCGCCTTTCATCTCTCTCGTCTGCTGTGTCATACCGTCTCCTCCCGGTTATGCGTTACGGCCTTCAGCCGGTCAGTTTTTCCTCGAAAACCGGCATCTGGCCGCGCTTTTCCAGCTCCTCGCGGATCATCTTCTTGGTGATCTTGCCATAGGCGGATTTCGGCATGGCATCCCAGAACACAACGGCTTTCGGCAGCTTGTAACGGGCCATCTTGCCGTCGAGATAGGCTTTCAGGTCGATGCCGGCGATATCCGCGCCCTCCCGCGCCACGCAGACGGCGACGCCGACCTCGCCCCACACCGCGTCCGGCACGCCCAGAACCGCTGTCTCGCTAATATCCGGGTGCATGAGGATTTTCTCCTCGATCTCACGCGGATAGATGTTCGAGCCGCCGGAAATATACATGTCGGAGGCGCGGCCGGTGATGTAGACGAAACCGTTCTCGTCGCGGTGGCCAAGATCGCCGGTGCGGAACCAGCCGTTGCGGAAGGCTTTGGCATTGGCATCGGGATTATCGTAATAACCCGCGAAAACAGCAGGGCCGATCACGCAGATTTCGCCGGTTTCACCGGCCTGAAGCTCCTCGCCCGCATCGTTCTGGATTTGCACTTCCATGCCGGTGCGATCGAAGCCGCAGGTGCCGACCCGCGCCTCCGGGCCGTCCTCGGCGGCGTGGAAGGAAGGCGGCAGCACGGTGATGTTGCCGGTCACTTCGCCCAGGCCGAAATATTGCACGAGCACCGGGCCGAGCTTGGCGAGCGCCCGTTTCTGATCGGCGCGATACATGGGCGCACCGGCATAGATGACGTAGCGCAGCGAGGAATGATCGAAACGATCCACGGAAGGGTCTTCGATCAGCATTTTCAGAATAGTTGGCACGGTAAAGGCATTGGTGACGCGCCATTTCTCGATCAGCGCCCACACCGCGGGCACATCGAGTTTTTCCGTAGCCGGAAGCACCGTTTTTGCCCCATGCGCCACCTGCACCAGCTGGTGAATGCCCGCGCCATGCGAAAGCGGCGCAACGACGATGGAAGCGTCGCCCGGTCCGGTGCCGGGCATCAGATCGCAAAGATGGTTGGTGATGACGAAGGCCATCTGCCCATGGGTCAGCACCGCAGCCTTGGGCCGACCCGTCGTGCCGGAGGTGAAGAAGAACCAGCAGGGATCGTCCCGATCCACCGCCTGGCTTTTGACTTTCTGGCCCAGATGACGGGCCACGATGGTATCGTAGTCCTCGCCGAATTCGGCCGTGCCAATGGCGATGGTGAAATCGATCGCGGTCGCCTCCCGGCTGGCCCTTGCATGCTCGGGAAAAGCGCTGGCGCAGATCATGCCGCGTGCGCCGCTGGCTTTCGCCAGATAGGCCACCTCATCGGGCGACTGGCGATAATTGGTCGGCACCCACACTGCGCCCACGCGGAAGCAGGCGAACATGGATTCGAACATCTGGTTGTTGTTGGAAGACTGCACCAGAATGCGGTCACCTTTCCTGACGCCGAATTCCGTTACCAGCGCCTGCGCCATGGCATCGACGCGGGCGTCCATTTCAGCCCATGTCCAGCTCTTGTCACCCCATACGAAACCGATGTCGGCGGGGTTGCGGCGCGCTGCCTGGGTCAGGAAATGCGAGAGATTCATGACCCGCGTGGTCGAAGGCGCAACCCCGCCTGGAGGATGTATCGTCATTTCACGCGCTCCATGATCGAGACATAGTTGGCAACCGCAGTTCCCCCCATGTTGAAAATACCGGCAAGCGAGGCGTCGGGGATCTGCATGTCGCCCGCTTCACCCATCAATTGCATCGCCGCCATGACATGCATGGAGACCCCGGTTGCTCCAACCGGATGTCCCTTGGATTTCAGCCCGCCGGAGGGGTTGATCGGCAGGCGCCCGGTTTTCAGAGCCGTGCCTTCGCGCACCACCCGGTGGCCTTCACCGGGCTTCGCCAATCCCATGGCCTCATATTCGATGAGTTCGGCAATGGTGAAGCAATCATGGGTTTCGACGAAGGAGAGGTCGTCGAGCGTCGCCCCGGCGAGTTCCAGCGAACCTGCCCAGGCGCGGCGCGCGCCCTCGAAGGCCAGCGGATCGCGGCGGCTGAGCGCCAGAATGTCATTGACATGCTTGCGGCCCCTGAAACCGATGGCCCGGTTGAGTGTCGCTGCGGTTTCCTCATCGGCCAGAATGATGGCGGCAGCGCCATCGGAAATCAGCGAGCAATCGGTGCGGCGCAGCGGGCCTGCGACGTAAGGGTTCTTCTCCGATACCGTGTTGCAGAAATCGAAGCCGAAATCCTTGCGCATATGGGCATAGGGATTGACCGCGCCATTGGCGTGGTTCTTGGCGGCGATCATCGCCAGTTCTTCCGAGCGATCGCCATAGCGCTGGAAATAGGCTTCAGCGATACGCCCGAACTGGCCGGCAAAGCCGCCGGAAATATCGGCTTCCTCAGCGCGGTAGCAGGCGGATAGCAGGATTTCACCCACCTCGGCGGTTGGCAGCGCCGTCATTTTTTCGGCGCCGACAACGAGCGCGATGCGTCCACGCCCGGCCTCGATGAAATCCATGGCGCTGTAAAGGGCGGCCGATCCCGTCGAGCAGGCATTCTCGAAACGCACTGCGGGCGTATAGGCGAGGCGCTCATCGCCCATGGCCACCAGCGCGCCCTGGAAATCCTGTTTCGAGAAACCGTTATTCATCACGCCGACGAAAATGCCGTCTATATCGCCAACCTCGACGCCGGCATGATCGATGGCCGGCGCCACGACCGAAGCCATCAGTTGTTCGGTATTTTCAAGGGCCGATTTGCCGAAAGGCGAATGCGCCCAGCCGACGATCTGCGCTTTGCTCATTTGCTCGTTCTCCTTGTTTGCCGTTTCGCGTCGCCTTCGCCGCGCGTGCGGGCGCGGCTGGCCATCATTTCCGCAATGCGTGTCTCGATGCGGGTCACTTCCTCGCGCAGCACCGCCGCCAGTTCCGGCTGGCGCTCCGGCCGCATGCGGCTGTCGACGGCGGCAATGCTCAACGCCCCCGCCACCGCGCCATCCGGTGTTCGGATGGCAACGCCGATACCCCAGGAATTCGAGAGGATCAGACCCGGATTGAGCGAATAACCATTGGTTCTCGTCAATTCGACATCGCGGCGCAGCCCGTCCAACGTGATGCCGGGATAGTTCGCGGCAATCAGCCCGCTATTGGCGGCAATGACGCTTTCCACCTCGGCATCGGGCAGCGCCGCCAGCATGGCGAGCGATCCCGCGCCAATGCCCAGCGGGTGCTCGAAACCGGCCTGAAGCGCATGGGTGCGCACCGGCCAGGTGCCTTCTTCGCGATAGAGGCACAATGCAAATGTATCGCGACGCACGGAAAGGAAGCTCGAATCCTCGGTGCGGCGGGAAATGCGCGTCAGACTGTCCTGGGCCATCTGCAGCAAGCCGAAACGGCGCGATGACAGGCTGCCCAGCACATAGGCTTCCTCGCCCAGATAATAACGGCGCGTTTCCTCATCCTGCTCCACCAGGCCTGCGCGGATCAGCGCCAGCAGCAGGCGGCGGGCCGTGGGCTTGTTCAGCCCGCTTTCGGTGACGATGACCGAAAGCGCCACACCGCGTTCGGCATGACGCCCCACCATCGATAGAAGCCCCAGCGCCCGGTCTACCGCGCGCGCGCCTGTCAGGTCGTTTTCCGTCGGGATCATCGTGGCCATATCAGGAAAACGCTCCCACCGCACAGCTTTGCCCGCCATCGACCGGCAGGCAGATGCCGGTGATGAACTTGGCTTCATCGGATGCCAGAAAGACTGCCGCATGGGCGATATCGAAGGCATCGCCCATGCGGCCGACCGGGACCGCGGCATTGCGCGCTGCCACCATATCCTCGACGGAGGCATATTGATTGCTGATCTGCTTGTAGATCAGCGGCGTGTCGATCATTCCGGGCAGAACGCAATTGGCGCGAATGCCCTGGCGGGCATATTGCATGGCCAGCGCCACGGTTGCCTGGTTTACGGCGGCTTTCATGGCGTAATAGGCGAAATAGGGATAGCCGGTCCAGCGAATGGAGGCGAGCGATGAGATGTTGACGATGGCCCCGCCGCCCTGCGCCAGCATCACCGGCAGCACCGCCTTGGCGGTGCGATAAACGGAGCCGATATTGAGGTCGACCGAGGCTCGAAAACGTTCCTCGTCCAGCTCGACCGGGCCGCCCATATGGGTCACGCCGACATTGTTGTGCAGGATATCGATGCCGCCGAAGACCTCGCAGGTTCGCGCAACCGTGGCAGATACGGAATCGAGTTCCGTGACATCGGCAGCAACCGCAATCGCCTCGAAACCTTCGCCTCGAATGATCTGCGCGGTTTCCTCTGCCGCGTCAGCGGAGAGGTCGACACAGGCCACGCGTGCGCCTTCGCGGGCGAATTGCACGGCCGCAGCCTTGCCATTGCCGAAACCCGGACCAGATGATCCTGCGCCAAAAACAATGGCGCGTTTTCCCGTCAGGCGACCTGTCAAAACAGTCTCCATTACAATCGTCAGAAATAGTCGGGTCGGCCCCGCCTGATGCGGGGCCAGTTATTCAGCGGACCGATCAGGTCAGGCTGGCGCCAACGGCCTTTTCGAGAATGGCCCAGGCTTCATCGCCATATTTGCCCTTCCATTCGGAATAGAAACCGGCTTCCTTGAGGGTTGCACGGAAGAGTGAGGCGTCGGTGTCGTTGAAGGTCATGCCCTTGGCAATCAGGTCTTCCTTCACCGAGGCATTGAGTTTCGCCACATCGGCCCGCTCGTCCTTGCCGGCCTGATTGAGGTTTTTGGCAACGATGGCGCGCAGGTCATCCGGCAGGCGCTCCCAGGCGCGCTTGTTCGCGAGGAACCAGAAGCCGTCCCACATATGGTTGGTGACCGAGCAGAATTTCTGCACTTCGAACAGCTTGGCGGTGGAAATGATCGCCAGCGGGTTTTCCTGGCCATCGACAACGCCGGTCTGCAAGGCGGTGTAGACTTCAGCGAAATTGATCGAGGCAGGGGCCGACTTGAAGGCCTTGAACATCGAGGTCCAGAGCGGGCTTACCGGCACGCGGATCTTGAAGCTTTCGAGATCGGCCGGCGTGGCGATGGGCTTGGACGCGCTGGTGATCTGGCGGAAGCCGTTATCCCAGATGGTGTCCATGGCAACGAGGTTCTGCTTGGCGATTTCGCCGCGTACATATTTGCCGAGATCGCCATCCATGGCCGCCCAAACCGAATCGTAGTTCGGGAAGGCGAAGCCGATGCCGCTGATGGATGCATTCGGCACCAGCGTCGACAGGATCAGTGGCGAAAGCGTAAAGAATTCAACGCCGCCAGAGCGTACCTGGCTCAACACATCGGTATCGGCACCCAACTGGCTGCTGGGGAAGATGTTGATATTCACCTGGCCGTCGGTTTCCTTGGCGATACGGTCAGCCGCTTCCTTGGCGCGGATGTTCATGGGGTGCGCGGCAGGCAGGTTGTTGGCATATTTATAATTGAATTGCGCAGCGCGTGCGCGCGACACAAAAGCGGTGGCAAGAACGGCAGAGCCGGCGCCGGCCAACACGGTACGTCTGTTGATATTCATTGCTTTCTCCTCCCAAAATAAAAGCATGTGTCATTCATCGGCGTGGCGGGTGGACCCGCCACGGTCTCAGAGCAGAATTGTCGAGAAGCCCGGAATTGCCGCAATCAGCAGCAGACCGATGACCATGGCTGCGAGATAGGGCCAGATGGCGCCCATGGCCTCATCAGGCGAAACATTGCCTATCTTGCAGGCGATATAGAAACCGATGCCGATGGGCGGCGCCATCAGGCCGATATTCATGGCGACCACCACCACCATCGAATAATGGATGTCGTTGATGCCAAGCGTGCGGGCAATGGGGAACATGATCGGTGCAAGCAATACGATTGCCGGCAGGCCTTCCAGCACGCAGCCGAGGATCATGAAAATCAGGATCGACACGACCATATAGGTCATCCAGCCGCCCGGCAGATCGGTGATCATCGCGGTCAGCTGGAAGGCAAAGCCGCTCTGTGTCAGCCCCCAGGCCATGGCCGAGGCGCAGCCGAGGATCAGCAGGATCGCCCCGGAAAGGGCTGCCGTCTCCACCAGCATGGAATAAAGCTTTTTGAGGCTGATACCGCCATAAAGCACCGCACCGATAATCATCGCATAGAGCACGGCAATGGTGGAAACCTCGGTTGCCGTCGCCACGCCGCCGCCGACGAGGCTGCGGATGAGGAAGGGCAGAACCAGCGCCGGTGCGGCAACCAGGGCCGCCTTGCCGACCAGAGGCCATGGGGTGCGTTTTGCGCCTTCCATGTTTTCATGCCGCGCCTTCCAGCGGGCCAGAACGGCCAGTACCAGAAGCAGCACCATGGCGATCATGAAGCCGGAAGTGAACAGGCCGGCAATCGACACGCCCGCCGCCGAACCGAGAACGATCAACACGATGGAGGGCGGAACCGTATCGGCCATGGCGGCGCCGGTGGCGAGCAGCGCAATCATTTCCTTGGGCTTGTGGCCACGGCGCTTCATTTCCGGAAACAACGCCGGTGCAACCGTCGCCATATCCGAAACCTTGGAGCCGGAAATGCCCGAGACCAGAAACAGCGAGCCGAGCAGCACATAGGACATGCCGGCGCGAATATGGCCGAACATCGAGGATAGCAGTTCGACAATCGCCTTGCCCATGCCGGTGGCATCGAGCACACAGCCCAGCAGCACGAAAACCGGAACCGACAGCAGAATGATGCCCGACATGCCCTCGTCAATGCGCCCGATCATCACGATGGTCGGAACCCAGGTGGTAAAGGTCAGGTAGGCGAGGGTTCCAAGGCCGAAACAGAAGGCGATCGGTACGCCCAGCACCAGAAACACCGCCACGAACAGGCCGAGGAAGATCGCCAGATTGAAATTGCCGAAAGTTTCGAGCGTCGGCGATGCCAGATAGAGCAGGCCGGAGGCGAGCGCGACGGTGACAACGGCTGCGATGATGTCCCGCAGATTTTCTCTGCGGAAGAGGTTGTTGAGGACCAGCAGCAGCATTAGACAGGCGCCAACCGGCAAGGCCGCGGCGCGGAAGGACATTGGAATATTCAGCGCCGCCGAGGTGACGACCCATTCCTCAATGGCATATTCTATCGCCGGCTTGATAATCGCCGCAAGAAATGTCGCCACCAACACCAAAGCGAGTGAATTGACATAACCCAGAATGCGCTGCGGAAACATGTTGAGAAACAGCGTCAGGCGCAGGTGCTCGCTACGATCGATGGCAATTGCCGCACCCAGCATGGCAAACCACAGGAAGCTCAACGACGCCGTTTCATCGATCCAGACGATTGGCAAATGCAGGGCATAGCGCGATGTCACGCCCAGCAGAAGCAGGCCGATCATCACCGCCAGCAGCACCGCCGCCACGGCCTCGATGGGTCGCATGAACCACGAGCCTGTTACCGGCCCGGTATGCAAAAGCTCTCCATCGAGTACAAATACGTCGTCATTCGCGTTTGCGGTCATGGTCATCGGGGCCTCCTCTCCCACAGAACAACCTTCGCAACGGACTGCGGCAGACAAAGAGAGTTATCCGCGCCGAGGCCAATATCATGACCGACGCATCAGGATATATCTGTCATTGCCAGACCGGCCAGACCCCTCCAAAAGCCTGAAACTAGCGGTATATTGCCTCCACAATATGGACCGTTAAAAAACTATGCATTCGGGATACACAGGAAAAGTGCCAAAATCAACTGTATAAATGCAGTATTGCGTGGTTTTCATCGCGTGTTTATAGGTCCACATAGTGGATCATACTATAATTGATTGAAATTTATCTGTGATGTAACGAGCGCGCAGCAATTTCCGGGGCTTTTCGGAAGCCGGTCGAGACGAAAGCGCTTATGATGCCGGGCGATCCGGATGGTCTGGCGCTATGCGCTGGAGAAGTCGAGGAGCGCATCCGCTGTCTATGGCGGCAATGACGGTCATAAAGTCGTCAGGTCGCACGACTTGAGCGGATAAGGCTGCCCATGGTGGACATGCTTCCACGCAGGTAGCGATGCACAATCAAAACGGTTGAGAATTGTCAGTCAGGTAAAATGAAAGACGATTGGTCCGGGTGACGGAATACGGATGATATTGCTTTATCAAACGAAGCAGCCGCCCGTTAGGGCGGCTGCTGTTTATCTGATGTTCTCTGTCAGCCTCAGGCTGCCTTTTCGAGTTCCTGCTTCCAGTTACCCTTGGCGGCGAGGCTGTTCATCGCGGCGCGGTGCGTGAAGGCGCGCTGGCCGGCGGCGACATTTTCCTGCTTGCCGCCCCATGTCTTGAGGGCCGTATCCTGAAGCGCGCGGCCGTAGGAATAGGTCAGCGACCAGGGCAGGTCGTAGCCGGCATTCATGGCGGAGAGATGCGCCGTTGCCTCTTCGGAGGACTGGCCGCCGGAAAGGAAGGCGATGCCCGGAACGGCGGAAGGCACGGTCGCCTTCAGAACCTTCACGGTCTTTTCCGCTACTTCCTCAACGGAAGCCTTGCGGGCCTTCTTGCCGTCGATGATCATGTTCGGCTTGAGGATCATGCCTTCAAGGTTCACACGGGCGTCGAACAGGTCCGCGAAAACGGTCTGGAGAACCCATTGCGTGACTTCCGCACAGCGGTCGATGTCATGCGTGCCCGGCTCGCCGTCCATCAGCACTTCCGGCTCCACGATCGGCACGATATCCGCCTGTTGGCAGAGAGCGGCGTAACGGGCGAGCGACTGGGAGTTTGCCTTGATCGAACCCCAGCTCGGACGCTGCTCACCGATGGTGATGACGCCGCGCCATTTGGCGAAACGGGCACCGGCCTCATGATACTTGCGCAGGCGCTCGTAAAGACCGTCGAGGCCTTCGGTGATGAATTCATGCGGGTGGAAAGCCATCGGCTTGGCGCCGATATCCACCTTGATGCCCGGCAGGCTGCCGGCCGCCTTGATGATATCCACGAAAGGCGTGCCGTCGGCGGCCTTCTGGAACAGGGTCTCTTCATAAAGGATGACGCCGGAGATGTATTTCTTCATGGCGTCGTCGGAACGGAACAGCATCTCGCGATAATCGCGGCGGGCGGTCTCGGTGGACTCCAGATTGATGCTGTCGAAACGCTTTTTGATCGTTCCCGTGGATTCGTCGGCGGCGAGCAGGCCCTTGCCGTCGGCGACCATTTTGATTGCGATGTCTTCGAGACGTTCGGTCATTTGCTATTCTCCCAAGGCACAATAAATTTCCGATAACAGAAGTTCCAGGGCAGGGAAATGGCACGCTAACTCATTGAAACGATTGAAATGATTTCAATCGTTTGAAACTTTTCCTCCCGGTGCCGCTTACCAAAAAGCAAGGCCGGACAAGCATGGCTTGTCCGGCCTCGTGTCAGGCAAGTAGGGTGAGTTTACTTGGCGGCGGTCAGGATGGCAACGCCCGGCAATTCCTTGCCTTCCATCCATTCGAGGAAGGCGCCGCCGGCCGTCGAAACATAGGAGAAATCCTCGGAAACACCGGCATGGTTGAGCGCGGCTACGGTGTCGCCGCCGCCGGCGACGGAGACGAGCTTGCCGGCCTTGGTGCATTCCGCCGCGTGTTTTGCAGCGGCAACGGTCGCCGCGTCGAAGGGCTCGATTTCGAAGGCGCCGAGCGGGCCGTTCCAGACCAGCGTTTCGGCGCGGGAAATCCAGGCCTTGATGCTTTCAACCGATTTTGGGCCGACATCGAGAACCATGGCATCGGTGGGAATGGCGTTGATGTCGACGATTTCATTGGCCGCACCGGCCTTGAATTCGCGGGCGACGACGCCGTCCTCCGGCAGCACGATGGCGCAGCCGGATGTCGCAGCCTCGATCATGATCTGCTTTGCGGTCTCGGCGAGATCGTGCTCGCAAAGCGATTTGCCGACCTGTGCGCCGCGGGCGGCGAGGAAGGTGTTGGCCATGCCGCCGCCGATGACAAGGGCATCGACCTTCTTGACGAGGTTCATCAGCAGATCGATCTTGCTCGAAACCTTGGCGCCACCGACGATGGCGACGACCGGACGGACTGGCTGGCCGAGGCCTTTTTCCAGGGCCTCAAGCTCAGCCTGCATGGTGCGGCCAGCATAGGCGGGCAGGTGGCGTGCAAGGCCTTCGGTGGAAGCGTGGGCGCGGTGGGCGGCGGAGAAGGCGTCGTTCACGTAGATATCGCCATTGGCTGCCAGAGCTTCGACGAAGGCCGGATCGTTCTTTTCCTCGCCCTTATGGAAACGGGTGTTTTCCAGAAGCAGGATATCGCCATCGTTCAGTTTCGCGACGGCATCCGCCGCAGGTGCGCCGATGCAGTCGGTCGCGAAGGAAACGGCGTGATCCAATACTTCCTCGACGGCGGGTACGATCTGGGAAAGCGACATATCGGCCACCGGTTCGCCCTTCGGACGGCCGAAATGGGCAAGCAGAATGACTTTCGCGCCCTTGGAGGACAGTTCCAGAATGGTCGGCGCAACGCGTTCGATACGGGTTGCGTCTGTCACCTTGCCATCTGCGACCGGCACGTTGAGATCAACGCGGACGAGAACGCGCTTTCCGGCAATGTCGTTGAGGTCGTCGAGGGTCTTGAAAGCGGGCATAGGTCGATCCTGATTTGTTGCGAGTTCGGCACGGACCATACTATGCCTGATTGACGACGCAAGCCGGTCAGGCCTCATTTTCTCTCACTGTATTCGGAGCGGCGGGGGCACTTTCTTCAACGCTGGCGGAGTGTGGCTGGCGCTTCTCTGCCAGATGGTTGCGCACACGATTGAGGATTTCCGAAAAGCTGATGAAGATCGGCAGGCTGGTAGCCGGTTCCACCGGTTCGAGGGAGATGCCCACACCGGTTATCGCCTCGTGTTCGTCCAGTGTGCGAACGATCAGCACGATGGAGCCGAGGCGCACGCGGTCGGCATAATCGGCCTTTCCGGCAAGACGGGCCTCGATGAGTTCCGCGACGCTCATCGCCTGTTCGGCGGGCGAAAGCAGGCCGGGACCATAGGCTGCGTCCAGTTCCTTCGCCGGACGGGCGGGCGAGATCGCGAAGGTGCCGAAGAAATCGGCGTCGTCATCGGCAACCGGCAGGGCGCTGGCGAACAGTCGGTCGATCAGGCGGGAATAGCCGGGGGCGATGAAGAGGTAGACGAGATCGTTCTCCCGCAGCCGCCCGGCATATTGATAGCGGATCGATTTGCCGTCGCGCACCACCAGCGAGGGCATGGCCCAGCGCGGAATACGCTCGCCCTGCATGATGGCGCTACCCTTGGCGACCCGGTAGGAAATCAGTTCGTGATTGGCGGTGCCGGGCAGGTCGACTTCCAGCTTGTCCACTTCGCCCATGCGCGGCGGCACGATCAGCCCGAGTCGTGTCGCCACCGGCTTGATGGTCCAGCCCTGCACCAGCAGCGACACCAGCACGATGATGAAGGCGGCGTTGAAATAGATCTGCGCATCGTCAAGGCCGCCGAGAATGGGCATGATGGCGAGCAGGATGGAGACGGCACCGCGCAGGCCCACCCAGGCGACGAAGGAGGTTTCCTGCTGGGTATAGTTGAAGGGCATCAGGCTGAGCCAGACCGCGAGCGGGCGGGCGACGAAGATCAGGAACAGCGCAAGCAGCACGGCGGGAATGGCGATGGCCGGAAATTGCGACGGGGTGGCGAGCAGGCCGAGCATCAGGAACATGATGATCTGGGCAAGCCAGGTCAGCCCCTCATGGAAACGGCGAATGGTTTCCTTGGCGAAGATCCGGCGGTTGCCGGCAACGATGCCAGCCACATAGACCGCCAGAAAACCGCTGCCGCCAATTGTGCCGGTGAAGGAGAAGACCAGCAGCGCCAGCGCCAGCACGAAGATCGGCGCCAGCCCGCGGTCGGCGGCGAAACGGTTGACGACGGTGGCGATCATGACGCCGCCGAGCAGGCCGAAAACCACGCCAAGTCCCATCTGCTCGATGAAAAGCAGCAGAAACCCGCTATCGATGCCGGCCAGCCCCTGACCCTTGGCGATGATTTCGACCAGGGCGATGGTGAGGAAGATCGCCATCGGATCGTTGGTACCGGATTCGACTTCCAGCGTCGAACGCACCTGATCGCGGATATGGATGCCGCCGATGCGCAGCAGGAAGAACACGGCCGCCGCATCGGTGGAAGCGACGATGGCGCCAAGCAGCAGGCCTTCCAGCCAGGAAAGCCCGAGCAGCAGGGCCGCCGCGCCGGCAAAAAAGACGGATGTGAGGATGACGCCGACTGTGGCGAGAGCGACGGCGGGTGCTGCGGAAAGCCGGAAGGACTGGATGGAGGTGCCGAACCCGGAATCAAAGAGGATGACGGCGAGCACAAGCGACCCAAGCATATAGGCCAGTGGATTGTTGGTGAATTCTATGCCGAGACCGTCCACACCAGCCACAAGGCCGATCATCAGGAAAAGCAGGAGGAGGGGCGCGCCGAACCGGAAGGCGATAAGGCTGGAAAAGGCGGCGACGAGAACGAGAACAGTTGCGACCAGCAACAGAAGATAAAATGATTCCACGTCCACCGCCTCATTCAAACCGCGTTGACCGCTGCAATGAATGCTCTGCGCGTCTGCAGTCAATGCGCCACGGGTTGCGGTCTGTCAGCGCTGTTTCGGGTGGCGTTGAGAGGCGACGCAAGGCGGGGTGTATCGAATGATACGGCAGGGCCGAAGTGCATTGCGCACGACCGTTATCCCTGTGTTTCTTGTCCGTCCCAAAGTGGACCAGACAAAGGCAGGAAATGGGAATTTTTTCGGCGTGCAGGGAAAACATGCAAGGCCTGGAGAAGCGGCGCATACCCTGCACAAACAATTCATCCGCCGGTGTTTCAACGTAACATAGAGACAATGCAGCTGCGTTAGTTCTCGCCTCCGAATTGCTTTTACCCATTATCGGAGCGATCGGATGAAACGGATATCTACCTTTATGATGCTGCTGGCGGCCGGCCCGATAGTTTCGGGTTGCTCGAGTACGGAGCAGACGGCAGAAAACATGGCCGCGCAACGGGAGCGCTGTCGCGTCTTCGGCTATTACGAAGGCTCGCGGGATTTCGCCGACTGCATGATGAAACTCTCCATGCAGCAAAGCGAATTGAGGCAACAGACTTTCGATACGATCTGGAGCAGTGCCGGGAATTCCGGTCCGGTCATTATCAACAATAGAAAATGACGAATGCGCGCACCTCTTCCGGCTGGTTGAGGGATGGCTTGCATCGTCGCTTGGCCAGTGACGGTTTTCGATCCCAAGCGCCCCGCCTTGCTTCGGGATCGACGCCGGCAGGATCGCTCCTGCCGGTTTTTTATGAAAGCGATGCCCGCTTAGATGGTCTTCGCAAATGCGACGGCCGTGTCCGACATGCGGTTGGAGAAGCCCCACTCGTTGTCGTACCAGGACAGAACGCGCACGAACTTGCCTTCCATGACCTTGGTCTGGTCGATCGCGAAGATTGAGGAATGGCTGTCGTGGTTGAAGTCGCGGGAAACCAGCGGCTCCTCGGTGTAGCCGAGAATGCCCTTCAGCTTGCCGTTGGCGGCAGACTTGATCGCCTCGTTGATTTCCTCAACCGTCGTGTCGCGCTTGGCGATGAACTTGAAGTCGACGACCGAAACGTTCGGGGTCGGAACGCGGATCGAGGTGCCGTCCAGCTTGCCCTTGAGGTGCGGCAGAACGAGGCCAACGGCCTTGGCGGCGCCCGTCGAGGTCGGGATCATGGAAAGGGCTGCGGCGCGGGCGCGATACAGATCCTTGTGCATGGTGTCCAGCGTCGGCTGGTCGCCCGTGTAGGAGTGGATCGTGGTCATGAAGCCATGATCGATGCCGACGACGTCATCGAGAACCTTCACGACCGGCACGAGGCAGTTGGTGGTGCAGGAGGCGTTGGAAATGACCAGATGGTCCTTCGTCAGCTGGTCGTCATTGACGCCGAAGACGACGGTGAGGTCTGCGCCGTCAGCCGGAGCGGAAACGATGACGCGCTTTGCGCCAGCCGTCAGGTGTGCTGCGGCCTTGTCGCGGGCGGTGAAGATACCAGTGCATTCCAGCGCGATGTCGACACCGAGTTCCTTGTGCGGCAGCGTTGCCGGATCGCGAACGGCGGTAACCTTGATCGGCTTGCCGCCGCCAACGATGATCGTGTCGCCTTCGACCTTCACATCGGCCGGGAACTTGCCGTGGATCGAATCGTAACGCAGCAGGTGTGCGTTGGTCTCAACCGGGCCGAGGTCGTTGATGGCAACGACTTCGATATCGGTGCGGCCGGATTCGACGATGGCACGCAGGACGTTGCGGCCGATGCGGCCGAAGCCGTTAATGGCAACTTTTACAGTCATTTACAGTCTCCCGAACAAGAATGGGCGTGGTCTTTGCTGAATGGTGAGGGCCTGGGAAGCCCTCACGCAAGTTTTGCCTCGACTGCGGCGACGACGGCTTCCGCCGTGATGCCGAAGTGCTTGAAGAGATCCTTCGCCGGCGCAGACGCTCCAAAGGAGTGCATGCCGACGAAAGCACCGTCGTTACCGATGAAATAATCCCAGCCCTGGCGGATGGCGGCTTCGACCGCGATCTTGACCGGAGCCTTGCCGATGATGGCGTTGCGATAGGTTTCCGGCTGTTCCTTGAAAAGCTCGAAGCAGGGAACGGAAACGACACGGACGGAAACGCCGTTGTCCTTCAACGTTGCGGCGGCCTTCAGCGCCACTTCGACTTCCGAACCGGATGCGAAGATCGAAACCTTGGCGTCGCTGGCGGAGACGAGTTCGTAAGCGCCGTAAGCAGACAGGTTCTTCTCTTCATATTCCTTGCGCGAGGGCGCAAGGTTCTGGCGGGTAAGGGCCAGCGCGGAAGGACGATGCTTCTGTTCCAGCGCGAGCTGCCAGCATTCCGCCGTTTCGGTTTCATCCGCCGGGCGGAAGACGAGCAGGTTCGGAATGGCGCGTAGCGCTGCGATCTGCTCCACCGGCTGGTGGGTCGGGCCGTCTTCGCCGACGCCGATGGAATCATGCGTCAGAACGTGAACGACACGGATGCCCATGAGCGCTGCAAGGCGGATCGACGGGCGGCAATAATCCGAGAAGATCAGGAAGCCGCCGGCATAGGGGATGAGACCGCCATGGAGCGCGATGCCGTTCATCGCCGCCGCCATGCCGTGCTCGCGGATGCCGTAATGCAGATAGCGGCCGGAGAAGTCCGTCGGCGTGATGGACTTCATCTGGCTGGTCTTGGTGTTGTTGGACGGCGTCAGGTCAGCCGAACCGCCGATCATTTCCGGCAGGACGCCGTTGATGACTTCGAGCGAATCTTCCGAAGCTTTGCGGGTGGCGACGGTCGGGTTGTTCTCGATGATCTTCTTCTTGAAGGCATCGATGGCGCTGTCGAAATTGCCGGGCAGGTCGCCGGCGAAGCGGCGCTTGAACTCGGCCTTCTTGCCGGCTTCAGCGGCTTCAAGGCGGGCTTCCCAGTCCTGGCGGGTCTTGGTGGAGCGCAGGCCGGCAAGACGCCATGCATCCAGCACGTCTTCCGGAACGACGAAGGCTTCCGCTTCCCAGTTCAGATGCTTGCGGGTGGCGGCGATTTCTTCGGCACCGAGCGGGTTGCCGTGAACCTTGTGGGTGCCCTGCTTGTTGGGCGCGCCGAAGCCGATGACGGTCTTGCAGGCGATGAAGGTCGGGCGGTCGGATTTCTGCGCGGCTTCGATGGCGGCGGCAATCGCGTCCGGATCGTGGCCATCGACGCGGATGGTGTTCCAGTGAACGGCCTGGAAGCGGGCGATCTGGTCGGTGCTGTCGGAGAGGCCGACTTCGCCGTCGATGGTGATGTTGTTGTCATCCCAGAACAGAACGAGCTTGTTGAGCTTCAGGTGGCCGGCAAGCGCGATGGCTTCGTGGCTGATGCCTTCCATGAGGCAGCCGTCGCCGCAAAGCACATAGGTGAAGTGGCTCTGCAGGTCGGAACCGAACTCCTCTTCCAGCTTGCGCTCAGCGATTGCCATGCCGACGGCGTTCGCGATGCCCTGGCCGAGCGGGCCGGTCGTCGTTTCGATGCCGGTCGCGTGGCCGTATTCGGGGTGGCCGGCGGTCTTGGAACCGAACTGGCGGAAACGCTTGATCTCGTCGATCGTCATGTCCTCGTAGCCCGTCAAATAGAGCAGCGAGTAAAGAAGCATCGAGCCATGACCTGCCGACAGCACGAAGCGGTCGCGATCCGCCCAGAGCGGCGCCTTGGGATCGAATTTCAGGTAACGGGTGAAGAGAACGGTGGCGACATCAGCGGCGCCCATCGGCAGACCGGGATGGCCGGAATTGGCCTTCTCCACTGCATCCATGGCAAGAAATCGGATCGCATTTGCCATCCGGTTGTGTTTGTCGCGAGAAATCATGGCTTTTCCGTCTGTTTCCGGGTGAAAGGAGATAGTTTTACGCAACTATCCAAAAAGCGGGTTGATCCATAGCAGGTGAGGCCGGCAAGTCAATAAATCCACGGGCGTTTGCGGTTCGCTGAGGGAGAAAAAATCGTTTAGAAAATCGGGCATCCTGACAAAATCCGTGCGATAGGCGCTGCCGCCTCTTCGTTCATCCACAGAGCAAAACGTCTCAATGCACTGGTTTGATTGACGGGATGGTAAATCGGGTAATAACCTCGTGATTGTTGAAAAGGCCTGAAACCGGACGATTCGGCCGGTGGCGTGCGAGTTGGAAAAAACGATGTCGGCTGACAAGACCGTACAATCTGCGCTGACGGAGCTGAATGCTGCCATCACAAATCTCGAAAATGCCATCGATATGCGTATCGAGCGGCAAAGGGAGACGGGCGAGATCGATAACGAGGTCAAGCGGGTCCATGTCGACCGCGCAAGGCTCGCGCATGAGCTGGATCAGGCCGAGTTTCGCGCCAATCGTCTTGAAGAAGTCAACCGCGAGGTTTCCCGCCGGCTGGTAACGGCGATGGAGACGATCCGCGCGGTGCTGGATCGATAGGAGCGGGCTCATGGCGCAAGTCACAGTTATGATCGACGGCAAGGCCTATCGCATGGCGTGCGAGGCGGGGCAGGAAGACCATCTGACCGATCTCGCAACGAGGTTCGACCGGTATGTCGGGCACCTCAAGAGCCAGTTCGGCGAAATCGGCGATCTTCGCCTGACCGTTATGGCGGGCATCATGGTGATGGACGAGCTTTCCGAACTCAATCGCAAGATCGAGAAGCTGGAAGGGGAGGTCGCATCCCTTTCCCGCAACCGCGACGGCATGGCCGAGCACCGGGCGAAATCGGACGAGATGGTGGCGCTCGCCATCGGCGATCTGGCCGACCGCCTGAACGGGATCACCGAAAAACTGCTGGCGCGGCCGAAGCCCGCCGCGCATTGATGGCCTGAACAGTTCTGAGGCGGCAAAATTTCGCGCGCTGCCCTCTGGCGGTTTTCTCCGATCCGTCCTATATCTTGGATGCGTTCTGCGCTTCCCGACAGGAACCACAATCCCTGGGGCCATACTCGATCCAAAGGGAGCTGTCCCTGGCCAGTCCCGTGGGGCTGGACACACGGTGCCCACCTACTTTTGTAGGCGCCCAGGATCGTAAATCTCCATCGGTCGCCGTGGATCGCGCTTGAAGTTTCGGATCAACCTCCGGGGCTTCCCTGATTCCTTGATATATTCGACAGTCATTTTTCATAGCTGCCGGACACGGCTTTTTTATATTGCCGTCATTGCAATGGCGGAACAATTCCCTATTATCCGGATTGGTATGTCTGTCATGCCCTTTAAAAAAGGGCGCTGCGGTCAAAACCGCGACGTGCCGTTCAACAGCCCAAAGAGCTAAACTTGTTTACTGAAATTATGATCGTGGTCCTGCTCACCGTATTGAACGGTGTGCTTGCCATGTCCGAGCTTGCCGTTGTCTCCTCCAGACCGGCGAGGCTCAAAGTGCTTGCCACACAAGGCAGCAAGGGCGCCACACTGGCGCTCAGCCTTTCCGAAAATCCCGGACGCTTTCTTTCCACGGTGCAGATCGGCATCACGCTGGTCGGCGTCCTTTCCGGCGCTTTTTCCGGCGCCACGCTCGGCGCCCGCTTCACCGCGTGGCTTCTGGAGCAGGGCGTTCCCGACCGTGCCGCCGATGCGCTCGGCGTCGGCTCGGTGGTCGTCGCCATCACCTATCTGTCGCTGATCGTCGGGGAACTGGTGCCCAAGCAGATTGCGCTGCGCGATCCCGAAAAGGTCGCCGCCCGCGTCGCCCCCACCATGATGCTGCTGTCCAAGGTCGGCGCGCCGCTGGTGTGGCTGCTCGACCGGTCGGGCAAGGCCGTTCTGGCGCTTCTCGGCCATAGCGGTGAATCCAACGCGTCGGTCACCGACGATGAAATCCGCACGGTTCTGGCCGAAGCCCACAGTGCCGGTGTGATCGAGACCGAGGAATCGGCGATGATCACCAGCGTCATGCGCCTTGCCGACCGCAATGCGCGCGGCCTGATGACGCCGCGACGCGATGTGGAAGTGGTCGATATCGAAGACAGCGCCGAAGAAATCCGCGAGCAGCTTCGCCAGACGCAGCGTTCGCGCCTGCCGGTGCGCAACGGCGCCTCGGATGAAATTCTCGGCGTGCTTTTCGCCAAGGACGCTTTCGATGCGCTGGCTTCCGGCAAGGAACTCAACATTCGCGAGCTTCTGCGGGAAGTGCCGGTCGTATCGGATCTGACGAGCGCGGTGGATGTCATCCAGTCGCTGCGTCGCTCCACCGTACATATGGTGCTGGTTTACGACGAATACGGCCATTTCGAAGGCATCATCAGTTCCGGCGACGTGCTGGAAGCCATCACCGGCGCGTTCCAGGAAGATGATGACGAGGAGCCGGCCATGGTCGAGCGCGAGGACGGTTCGTTCCTCGTCGCCGGCTGGATGCCCGCCGACGAGTTCGCCTATCGCATGGGTTTCCAGATCGACGAGGATGCCGAGTTCGAAACCGTTGCCGGTCTGGTTCTGGACGAGTTCCGCCGCCTGCCGGAACTTGGCGAACATGTCACCCGCAATGGTTGGCGTTTCGAGGTTATCGATCTCGATGGCCACCGCATCGACAAGGTTCTCGTGAGCCGGGCCGCCTGATGCCCGGTGACGTTGCCGAAAAAGCAAGGCTGCGCGGCGAAAGGCTCGCCGCGCGCGATGCGCTGACGCTGGCGGAGCGCCAGCAGAAGAGCCAGTCCATGACGGCCCATGGCGCCTCCGGCATCCCCTTTGCGCCGGGCACCGTAATTTCCGGCTTCATGCCGATCCGCTCCGAGGCCGATACCCGGCCGCTGATGGAAGCGTTGCGGAGAAGGGGCGGGCGTCTTGTCCTGCCCGTTGTGCTGGATCGTGAAACCATTGTCTTCCGCGCCTTTGAAACGGATACGCCGCTGGTGAAGACCGGCTTCGGCACGACCGGCCCGAGCGAGGATGCGGAGGTTCTCGATCCGGATATTCTGCTCGTGCCTCTTTCCGTCTTCGATGGCAAAGGTCAGCGGGTCGGTTATGGCGCGGGCCATTATGACCGCGCCATTGCGCGGTTGCATGGCAAAGGTCGGTTTCCCATTCTCATCGGCGTCGCCTTTGACTGTCAGGAAGTGCCGTCGGTACCGGCAGAACCCCACGATGTGCCGCTTCATGCCATTTTGACGGAGAGCGGCCTGCGCTGGTTTTCCGGCCAGCCGTTGATGTCTGATAACGGGCAAACGGCGCTTTAGCACTTTTTAAAAGACGGATTACCCGCTAGAGGGACGAAATCCAAAGAACATACGCAAAACGGGGCGGTGAATGAGACTTCTTTTTCTCGGAGATATGGTTGGCAAGACCGGACGCACGGCTGTCTGGGAACGATTGCCGGGGCTGATTTCCGACCTGAAGCTGGATTTCGTCATCGTCAACGGTGAAAACGCTGCCGGCGGTTTCGGTATTACCGAAGATATCTATCTCGAGACCATCAATGCCGGCGCCGATGTGGTGACGACCGGCAACCACGTCTGGGACCAGAAGGAAGCGGTTTCCTTCTGTGAGCGCCACGATCAGTTCCTGCGGCCCGCCAATTATCCGGATGGTACGCCGGGCAAGGGCTCGGGCATTTTTTATGCCCGCAACGGCGCGCGCATACTGGTTGCCAACATCATGGGCCGGGTCTTCATGCATCCGGAACTGGACGATCCCTTCAAGTCGGCGGAAAACATTCTTGCCGCCTGCCCGCTGAAGGAACAGGCCGACGCCATTATTTTCGATTTCCACGCGGAAGCGACCAGCGAAAAACAGTGTTTCGGCCATTTCGTCGATGGGCGCGCTAGTTTCGTTGTCGGCACCCACACCCATGTTCCGACCGCCGACGCGCAGATATTGAACGGTGGAACCGCCTACATGTCGGATGCCGGCATGTGCGGCGATTATGACAGCTCGCTTGGCATGGAGAAGGAAGAGCCGATCAACCGCTTCATTTCCAAAATGCCGAAGGGCCGTTTCGAGGCTGCGAGCGGACCTGCAACGATCTGCGGTGTCGGCGTTGAGATTTCCGACCGAACCGGACTTGCGGAAAAGATTGCGCCGCTGCGCATCGGACCGCGACTTTCGGAAACCCTGCCGTCCTTCTGGGTTTAATCTTCCCCGAAGCGTTCACAATGACGAGAGTGTAAGCCTTCCGTTACTCTTGTAACTGGACGCTCGCCAAAACCTGTCCCATCCTCTCAGCTTCGCAAGTTCAGGGGAGTGGCATGATGCTGCGCGTGCTAATGCTTGCAATAACGGGGCTGATCGCCTGTTCGGGAGCGGCCTTCTCCCAGACGGCGAGCCGTCCTCCCGTCAGCCAGTGCCAGGCGATCGCCAGCAACATTCCGGGCGTCATGTTCGCGAGCTTCAATCCGCCGGGTGTTCAGCTGGCGCAAGCTGCGGCAAAGGAAGAGGTGAAGATCAGCTTCATCGGCCATTCCACCTATCTCATCGAAAGCCCCGGCGGTGTGACTATCGCCACCGATTATAACGGCGTCTATCGTCCGCCCGTCACGCCGACGGTGGTGACGATGAACCGGGCGCATTCGACGCATTTTACCCTCAGTCCGGACCCGGCCATTCAATATGTACTGCATGGCTGGAGCGATACGCCGGGAGAAAAGGCCGAGCACAAGGTTCTGGTGGGCGATGTCTATATCCGCAATGTCGCAACCGATATCCGCAACCGCTGGGGCGATTACGAGTCCTTTCAGGAGAACGGCAATTCCATCTTCATCTTCGAGGTTGCCGGGCTGTGCATCGGCCATCTCGGGCATCTGCATCATGAGTTGACGGATACGCATTATGCCGAGATCGGCCGCCTGGATGTCCTGATGGTGCCGGTGGATGGCGGGCTGACCATGGGGGCCGACAGCATGAGCCGGGTGGTCAAGCGCCTGCGCTCCGCGCTGATCCTGCCGATGCACCGCACCGGCCCGCCGCTGGAGCAGTTTCTGACGATGTTCGGCGAAAGTTTCCGTATTGCCTATGCGACCGATCCGGTGATCCGGGTTTCGATGAGGAACCTTCCCCGCCAGCCGCAGATACTGGTGCCGAAAGGCATGTAGCATGGCGACGGGCGAGGAAAGCCGGGGGGAGCCGTTTCTCAGGCAAAGGTGAGATGCTGGCGGACGCCGACGTCAGGCGTCTTGTCATCCGACATGTTCGCCTTGGCGATTTCCCAGCCGAATTTCAGCGTGCTGTCCGTCGAAGCCCAGATATCGGCATCGTCGACATGCAACGCCAGCATTGTCAGTTGCGGGTCGCTTTTGCCGTGCTCATACCAGGCCGCCGTGACGGAGTTCCAATATTCGTCGATCTTGGTTTTGTCGTCGCGCGCTTCGAGGATGCCTGAAAGGCAGGCGTGGTAGTCATGGTCCTTGCCCACCACGCAGAAATGCGCCCGGGAGCCGGATTTCAGCGATTTCACCAGATCGGTGTCTTTTTTGGAGAAAAACCAGATGGTGTTGGTCTTGGGGTCAGCATGAGGCGCCATGGGCTGCATGTGGTTGTGCAGTCCCTCCAGCCCGAGCATGCCGGCATGGACGGAATTGATCTCGTCCCAGAGCTGGCGGGCCGGTGCTTCTCGTGCTTCAGTCAGGCTGACCATATGTTTTCTCCTTCGGGTGTCATGCTGCGACGGAGGAAAAAAGCCCTGTTCCGCCGCGTTCATGATCAGAACGAAGAGCGGATAAATCAGTTCCTTCCGTTGTTGCGGCAAGAGAAAGCGCTTGCGGGGTTGAATGGCGCGCCTATCGCACTTATAAGGCCCGCAATCTCCAAATTACGACAATCAGGTTTTCCATGGCTGGTCATTCACAGTTCAAGAACATCATGCACCGCAAGGGCAAGCAGGACTCCGTGCGGTCCAAAATGTTTTCCAAGCTTGCGCGCGAAATCACCGTTGCGGCAAAGACGGGCATGCCCGACCCGAACATGAACCCGCGCCTGCGTCTGGCAATCCAGAACGCCAAGGCCCAGTCCATGCCGAAGGACAATATCGAGCGTGCGATCAAGAAGGCCTCCGGCGCCGATGGCGAAAACTATGATGAAGTCCGCTACGAGGGTTACGGCCCGGGCGGCGTTGCCGTTATCGTCGAGGCCCTGACGGACAACCGCAACCGCACCGCCTCCAACGTTCGCTCCATCTTCACCAAGGCCGGTGGTGCGCTTGGCGAAACCGGTTCGGTCTCCTTCTCCTTCGACCGCGTCGGCGAAATCTCCTACAAGGCTGAAGTCGGCGATGCCGACAAGGTCATGGAAGCCGCCATCGAGGCCGGTGCCGACGACGTCGAATCTTCCGAAGACGGCCACACCATCATCTGCGGTTTCGAAGCGATGAACGAGGTTTCCAAGGCGCTGGAAGGCGTGCTGGGCGAAGCCGAAAGCGTCAAGGCCATCTGGAAGCCGCAGAACACGGTGCCGGTGGATGAAGAAAAGGCGCAGTCGCTGATGAAGCTCATCGACAATCTCGAAGACGATGACGACGTGCAGAACGTCTATTCCAACTTCGAAGTGTCCGAAGAAATTCTCGCCAAGCTTTCCGCCTGACGTCTCATATTTCAAAAAAAGCCCCGGTAGCGTCCGCTCCGGGGCTTTTTGTTTAGGCGGCCTTCTTTATGGAGGTCCGCACGTCGGCAAAAATCTCCACGGATCGCAGCCGCTTTTCGATGTCATGGATCGGCATGGAAACGATCAGCTCATCCGCCTGCGTTTCCGCCAGGAAACCGTCGAGATGGCGCTGGATCGTCTCAGGCGAGCCCACGGCTGCGAAACGCAGCGTGTGTTCGACAGAGAAACGTTCCATCTCGTTCCAGTAATCGTCCATGCTATGCACCGGCTTCGGAAACTGCGTGCGCACGTTGCGGCGCAGGTTGACGAATTGCTGCTGCGACGAGGTGAAGAGATGTTGCGCCTCCTCGTCCGTATCGGCGCCGACACCCATCACACCCACCATCACATAGGGCTTGTCCAGTACTTCGGAGGGCTGGAAGCGTTCGCGATAGATATGGATCGCTCCCATCAGCATATCGGGCGCGAAATGCGAGGCGAAGGAATAGGGCAGGCCGAGGGCTGCGGCGAGATGTGCGCTATAGGTGCTGGAGCCGAGCAGCCAGATCGGCACGTTGGAATTCATGCCCGGCACGGCGAGAATGGCCTGATCCTGCTGCGGCGGGCCGAGGTAACGCTGGAGTTCGACAATATCGTGCGGGAAATTTTCCGCGCCGGCATCGAGATTGCGGCGCAGCGCCCGTGCCGTGCGCATGTCGGTTCCGGGCGCACGGCCGAGACCGAGATCGACACGGCCGGGAAGCAGCGCCGCAAGCGTGCCGAACTGCTCGGCGATGACGAGCGGGGAGTGGTTGGGCAACATGATGCCGCCGGAACCGACGCGGATATGTTTCGTGGCCGCGCCCACATGGGCGATGACCAGCGACGTTGCCGCACTGGCAATGCCCGGCATGCCGTGGTGCTCCGCCAGCCAGATGCGGTTATAGCCGTGTTCTTCGGCCTTGATCGCCATTCGGCGGGAATTTTCAAGCGCCTCGCTGACGCTCTCGCCTTCGCCGATGGGCGAAAGGTCGAGAATGGAAAAGGGGATCATCCGACGCTCCTGCGAAATTGAAATCTTTGCTGCGGATGTAAGGCGCGTGTCCCGATTTACCAGTGAAGTCGCGCAGAATTGAAGGATGGTTCAAAAAAATTGGGCCTCCGAAGAGGCCCATTTCTTTCTCAGCCTGCCCGCCGAATTTGTCGGGCGTCGCGATGACCAGCCGCATCCCGGTCGGAAGCCAGCGTGAATTGTCCAAGCCTGCCATCCATTTCACCCGCTTCGGAGGCGAGATTGTGAATGGCGGCCGTCGTTTCTTCCACCATGGCGGCATTCTGCTGGGTCATGGTGTCGAGGCTGGCGACGGTGCTGTTGATTTCCGAGAGCGTGTGCGCTTCCTCGCGGGTGGAGTCCATGATCTCCTCGATGCGCGCGCTGATGGTCTGCACATGCTTGCCGATGCCGGAAAGCGACGTGCCTGCTTTTTCCACCAGCCCCACGCCAGCGGAAACCTCGTCGGTGGAGCGTTTCAGCAGACTGGTAATCTCCTTTGCGGCCGCCGCCGAACGCTGCGCCAGTTCGCGCACCTCCTGCGCCACGACCGCAAAGCCTTTGCCGGCTTCGCCCGCACGGGCTGCCTCCACGCCGGCATTGAGGGCGAGAAGATTGGTCTGGAAGGCGATTTCATCGATGACGCCGATGATCTGGTTGATCTGGCGTGATGAGGTCTGGATCGCCTCCATGGCGGCGATGGTCTGCTCCATCACGCGGCTGGATGCCGTGGCCTCCGTGCTGGCATCGCGGGCGATCCGCGTTGCCTGTTCGGCGCGTTCGATCTGGTCGCGGACGGCTTCGGTGATCGCCTTGATGGCGCTTGCCGTTTCGGTGATGGAGGCTGCCTGCCGCTCGGTGCGTTCGGCGAGTTGGTCGGCCCCCACCCGCATCTCCTCGGAACCGCCACGAACCGCGGCGGAATTGCCGCCGATGGCCTGCATGGTTTCGCTGAGCCGGGAAAGCGCCGTGTTGAAGTTATGGCGCAGGCTTTCGAGATCGTCGGGGAAGACGGTTTCGATACGATAGGCGAGATTGCCGTTCGCCAGCCGGTCGAGACCTTCATCCAGAGACCGCACGACCATCTGCAGAGTGCCGGCCTCGGCCTCCCGTTCCGCAAGATGCGCGCGGCGGGCCGTTTCGGCTTCCTCCCGCGTGCGCGATGCGGTTTCTTCCATCTCCCGCTGCAGGATGAGCTTTTCGCGGAAACTGCCGAGCGCCCGTGCCATGCGGCCGATCTCGTCCTTTCGGTCCCGATTGCCGATCTCCGCATCGAGACGGCCTGCGGCCACTTCACCGGTCAGTCCCGCAAGCTTTTCCAGCGCTGCGAACAGGCGCCGCGCGAAGAAGGCCGTCGCCGCGCACATGGCCGCCAGAACGCAAAGGCCGATTACGGCAAGCGTGCCGGCAATCGAAACCGAGCCTGCATTCAATTCGCTGCGCAGCATGCTTTCCACCGCGAGATATTTTTCCCCGGCAAAGGAGAAGGGGCGGGCATAGGCATTGGCCTCGCCATCGGCACGGTCGATCTTGGCAATCGTCATGCCCGTCGTATTCAGCGCCTGCCCATGGAAACCATAGATTGCCGGATCGAGGCCAACCAGCCTGTTACCCTCCACGCCGATAACCTTGCCATCGGCGGAAACGATTGCGGATTGTTCGGAACTGCCGGCCGTCACACCCTTTGTGAGGATCTGGCTGAAGACCTCTTCCTTGACCCGGAAGAGGACGATGCCCTTGAAAGCGCCGAATTTGACGACCGGAACGCCGAAATAAATGCCGGCCTCTTTCGTGGCTGCATCGATGCGCAGGCCGGAGAAGCTGGTCTGCGCCACGTCGTTCACGGCCTTTTCGGCATTCGCGGCGCCGCGTGCGAAGGCCGCGCCGAGGCCGCTTTCCGCCCAGGCGCCGCCTGCGACGGTTTCCCCGAAAGCCGATCCTTTCAGGTAAGAGTAATAGACCGTGCCTGCGGGATCGATGAAGAGAACGTCGCTGAACGGCGTTCCCTGCAGATAACCGCCAATATCCGTCTGGGTCTTCTCATGGGTCGAATAATAAAAGCCGCTGGGGCTTTCCGGCTTGATCAGCTTTTCTTTTTCGCCGAAGGGGTTTTCCTTGACGAAGACGCGCTGCAGTTCCGCCTTCGCGTCGCCGGAGTTCTTCTGCACGGTCGCCCAGCCGCTGCGCATGGAGACGACGGCCATCTGCAGGGATTCGATCTTGGCGATGGAATCCGCCTGCGTTTTCAGCTGCTCAAGACGCTCCTGAAGCATGTCGCCGCGAAAGACGAGAATGCTCTCCATGGATTTCGATGCCTGTTCTTCGAGAACGCCGCTGCTGCTTTGATAGCCGAGAAGTGTCAGAGCCCCGGTCGAGATCGCCATAAGCGCCAGGAAAATCGCCAGCACTTTGGTAGATATGGAATGAAAACGGTTCAGCATGGCCGATACAGCCCCCAATGCCGGATCAGTTCCCGCGCCAAGCATGTGGCGCCACCGGATGGCTGATATGGCTCAAATATTATGCTGCGGATCATCATGTCCGCAGCTCCCCTTTTTTGATTTTGTGGGGGAACAATGCGGTACGCGGTTTAAGCAGAGGTAAATGCTGCACTGCAAATTTGATGAATGTTGTCGTTTTGTTCACTTATCGCTGGCAGGGTCGCAGCCGGAAAGATAAGGTGCCTCATGCAAAAGACGATTCGAATCATCGGCATTGACCCCGGATTAAGGCGCACCGGCTGGGGGGTGATCGACACCCTCGGCAACAGCCTGCGGTTTGTCGCCTCCGGCACGGTGACGTCGGACGGTGATATGGATCTGGCCTCGCGGCTCTGCCAGCTGCATGACGGGCTGGCGGATATTGTGCACAGCCACCAGCCTGATGAAGCGGCGGTGGAACAGACTTTCGTGAACAAGGATGCGGTTGCGACCCTGAAACTCGGCCAGGCGCGCGGCATCGCCATGCTGGTTCCGGCGCGCGCAGGGTTGCCGGTCTTCGAATATGCGCCGAACGCGGTGAAGAAGGCCGTCATCGGTGTCGGGCACGGCGAAAAGCAGCAAATTCACATGATGCTGAAAATCCTGATGCCGAAGGCCGAATTCAAGGGTAACGATGCGGCGGACGCGCTCGCCATCGCAATCTGCCACGCCCATAATCGCGGCGGTGACAGGATGCGGCGACTGCTGGCGGCCGGTTGAATATTTAAAGTCTCATTGCAACGGGCGGCATCATGATCGGAAAACTGAAAGGCAGCATCGAGGAAATCGGCGCGGACTATGTGCTGGTGGATGTGCACGGCGTCTGTTACGTCGCCTATTGTTCGGCGCGCACGCTGTCGAAAATCGGCTCCGTCGGGGAAGCGGTGGTGCTGTTCATCGAAACCTATGTGCGTGAGGATCAGCTGAAGCTCTTCGGGTTCCTCTCGGCGCTGGAGCGAGAATGGTTCAACCTGCTGCAGAGCGTGCAGGGCGTGGGCTCGAAAGTGGCCTTGGCCGTTCTTTCCACGCTGTCACCCTCCGAACTGGCCAATGCCATTGCGCTACAGGACAAAACGATGATCTCCCGCGCGCCGGGCGTCGGGCCGAAGGTGGCGGTGCGCCTTGTGACCGAGCTTCGCAACAAGGCGCCGGCCTTCGCAGGAGAGGCTTCCGCCTCGATCGGCCTCAAGCAGGAGCTTGGCGAAGGCGTCACATCCGCACCGGTGGCGGATGCCGTTTCCGCGCTCACCAATCTCGGCTATTCGCGCGACCAGGCCGCCAATGCGGTTGCCGCCGCGCTGAAAAACGGGGGGGAGGGCGGCGACAGCGCCAAGCTGATCCGGCTCGGGCTGAAAGAGCTTTCGCGTTGATGCGCTTAATGCTAAATTCCTTACAATGGGTAAAAAGTAAGAAAAGGGTAGCGGCATGGGCTTTCAGGTGACAATCACCTCCAAAGGGCAGATGACAGTTCCCAAGAACGTGCGCGAACAATTGAAAATCAAGCCTGGCGACAAATGTTACGCCTGGGTTCGTAACGGGGAGATGATCGTTGTCCCTCGCAATAAATCTCTTGCCGATCTGGCCGGAATTCTCGGTAAACCTCCGAATGGCAAAAAGCTTACCGTCGAGCAGATGAATGACGCGATTGGTGAGGGAGCCGTTGCGCGGTACAAGCGTTCTACGGGTAAGACGGAAGACGAATGACCAGCCGTTTCGGAATAGACACGAATATTCTGCTCCGTATCGTGGTAGATGACGATGTCGAACAAAAAGAAACGGTGAAGCGTCTTCTTACACGGCTTGAGGACGGAGAAACCCTGCTTGTAAGTCTTGCTGTGATTTTGGAGACGGCGTGGGTACTAGGCCAGTTCTACGGTTATCCTAAAAGCGCCGTTCTGGAGTTTTTCCAGCTTATGCTTGAGCGGCGGGAACTGGAAATTCCGGATTATGAGGCGATTGGCAATGCCATCGACATATGCCGGAATACAAATGCGGATTTTTCCGACGCGATTGTATCGGAAAGCAACAGGGTCAATGGCTGCGTGGCGACATATACGTTTGACAAAAAGGCTGCTCGCAAGCTGCCCGGAATGGAACTTCTGACATGAGTGATGCGGCAAGGCTGATCACCCCCGAAAAGCGCGGTGAGGATATCGACACTACCCTGCGCCCGCAGTCGCTGGACGATTTTACTGGCCAGGCGGAGGCCCGCGCCAATCTCAAGGTATTTATCGAGGCGGCCAAGAACCGCGGCGAAGCGCTGGATCACGTGTTGTTCGTCGGCCCGCCCGGTCTCGGCAAGACCACGCTGGCGCAGATCATGGCCAAGGAACTTGGCGTCAACTTCAAATCCACCTCCGGCCCCGTCATCGCCAAGGCGGGCGATCTCGCCGCGCTTCTGACCAATCTCGAGGAGCGCGACGTACTCTTCATCGACGAAATCCACCGTCTCAACCCGGCGGTGGAAGAAATCCTCTATCCGGCAATGGAGGATTTCCAGCTCGACCTCATCATCGGCGAAGGACCGGCGGCGCGGTCGGTGAAGATCGATCTTTCCAAATTCACCCTTGTCGCCGCGACGACCCGTCTTGGGCTTTTGACGACGCCGCTGCGCGACCGTTTCGGCATTCCCGTCCGGTTGGCTTTCTATACCGTCGACGAGCTGGAACTGATCGTCCGGCGCGGAGCGCGGCTGATGGGGTTGAACATGACCGACGAGGGCGCGCGCGAGGTGGCAAGGCGTGCCCGTGGCACGCCGCGTATCGCCGGACGGCTATTGCGCCGCGTGCGCGATTTCGCCGAGGTGGCGCGGGCGGAAGCCGTTACCCGCGAGATTGCCGATGAGGCTTTGACCCGGCTTCTGGTCGACAAAATGGGTCTCGACCAGCTCGACATGCGGTATCTGACCATGATCGCGGTCAATTTCGGCGGCGGCCCGGTTGGCATCGAAACCATCGCCGCCGGCCTTTCGGAGCCGCGCGACGCCATCGAGGACATCATCGAGCCCTATATGATCCAGCAGGGCTTCATCCAGCGCACGCCGCGCGGCCGCATTCTGACCGGCACGGCCTGGAAACATCTGGGCATGCAACCGCCAAAGGATATCGAGGCGGCGCAGTTCCGGCTGACGCTGGAGGAGGATTGAGGGAACAAGCCCGGTGTGCCGGCATTTGATCGTCTTTGGCACGGAGATGATCATGTCGGTGTATCGCAAGGGCACGAAGGTCCGGTGGAGCTGGGGCAGTGGTACCGGTGAAGGTAAAATCGTCGAGACTTTCACTGACGATGTCGAACGCACCATCGCCGGTTCCAGAATAAAGCGGAAAGCAAGCAGGCAGGAGTCTGCCTATCTGATCGAGCAGGACGACGGCGCCAGGGTTCTGAAAAGCAGATCGGAGCTTGAACGACGCCGTCCTTCGGCGGCAATGGAGGAGCCTTCATGTCTTACGATCCGCTGCGGGTCTTCCGCAAACTCGCGCGCAACAATCGGCTGGCCAATTTTCGGCTGCATCGGGCCTGTCATCAGCTTTCGCAGGAAGCGTTTGTGGCTTCCCGTGTGAGTTTTTTTCCGACGCTGCGCGCGACGCTGAACCACATCTACACCGTCGACCTTTTTTATATCGATGCCCTGCAGGGTGGCACACTCGGCCTTGCGGCCTTTGCCGAAGAAGAGCCTTTCGCCACCATGGCGGATCTGCGTGTCGCCCAGACGGAGTTGGACGAGGCGCTGATCGCATTTGTCGACAGTCTCGATGAAGACGGCCTTGCGGCTAACGTCAATATCCATCGCGGCGCGCGTATCCAGCAGGATCGCTGCGACGATATCCTGTCGCATCTCTTCCAGCACCAGACGCATCATCGCGGGCAGGCGCATGCGATGTTGTCCGGCACAGCGATCAAGCCGCCGCAACTGGATGAATTCATTGTGGGAGATGACGCAAAGGCGAGAAAAGATGAGATGGATGCGCTAGGGTGGACGGAAACCGATTTGATGTTTCCAGCCCGCAGGTCAGCGCCATGACACACGATACCAAGCAGGACACCCGCATCCGCATGAAGTTCAAGCCGAAGCGCATTTTCCAGATGCGGGTCGCGGGACTGGCGTTTCGCGATGGCCACGTGCTGGTGCACCGGGCGTCGCATGAAAAATTCTGGACCTTTCCGGGCGGCCGCGCCGAAATGGGCGAACGCTCTGAAGAAACGCTGGCACGCGAAATGGTGGAAGAGCTTGGCGTCGAGGCCAAGATCGGGCGGCTTCTCTGGGCGGTCGAAAATTTCTTCCACTACGAAGGCAAGGACTGGCACGAACTCGGATTCTATTACCTGATGGACCTGCCGGAGACGCTGGCCTTTCATCCGACCGATATCATTCACCGCGTTCAGGACGGCGATAACGAACTGGAGTTCCGCTGGATCGCCGCAACCCGGCAGGCATTGACGGAGCTTGATATTCCGCCCTATTTCATCGCCGACGAAATAGAGCACCTGCCGAAGGCCACGAGACACCTCGTCTGGCATGACGGCGATCTGGACGATAAATGACCTCTGCCCCCGAACGCCACATGATCCGGCTGGACCGGAAACCGCAGCTTTTCAGCATGCGCGTGGCGGCGCTGATCTTTCAGAACGGTCATGTTCTCGTCCAGCGCGGTGCGAAGGACAGTTATTGGGCCTTGCCCGGCGGGCGGGCCGAAATCGGCGAAAGTTCGCAGGAAACCATCATCCGCGAGATCGGCGAGGAGCTTGACCGGGATTGCTCGGTCGAGCGTCTTCTCTGGTCGGCCGAAAATTTTTTCGCCTATGATGATTTTGCGGCGCATGAACTCGGATTTTATTATCTCGTTTCGCTTCGACAGCCCCTGCCGTTCCATGAAAGCGATATCGTGCATCGGGTGCTGGATGGCGTCGAGGTGGAGTTCCGCTGGCTGCCCGCGCAGCCTTCCGCGCTTCTGAAGAGCGATCTGAGGCCCCGTTTCATCGCGGAGCGTATCGAGGCGCTGCCGCAACGGCATGAGCATCTTATCGTCCGAGAAGGACGTCCCGATGCAGTTGAAATTCCCAAGGAGATAGTATGAGCGAGCTTGTGGTTTCGCTTTCGGGTGAGCTTATCGAACATGGCCACCGCCTGACGCAGCGTGTCTATTACGAGGATACGGATTTCTCCGGCCTCGTTTATCACGCGCGTTACCTGCATTTTCTCGAGCGCGGCCGCACGGACTACCTGCGTTGCCTCGGCTGCGAACAAAGCGCGCTTCTGACCGCTGACGAGGAAGGGCTGGTCTTCGTCGTTCATCGCATGGAGATCGATTTCAAAAGCCCGGCGCGGATGGATGACGTCCTGACGATCACTACCGTTACCGAGAAGGCAGGCGGCGCGAAAATGGTGCTCAATCAGGAAATCAGGCGCGGCGAAACGCTGCTGGTCGCCGCCAAGGTCATCATCGCCGTCATCAACGCCAATGGTCGCCCAAGGCGTCTTCCAGAGACAGTCGCGGAAAAATTCCTGAAGTAATTGGCGGCCCGGTCCAGTAAATCCATCCGGCGTGGCCCTGCTGTAACACTCCTTTAACCATAATGGTGTCTTACTTTAGCAACTGGCATTTGTGCGGCGCACGCCTTCCTTTCACCAAATTTATTGGCAAGTAAGGCTTACTGGCAAGTATCGGGGTATGGCTAAGGGGTTGGCGGCCGTTGCCGCAGGACTTCGAGCGTTAACACGCGTTTGAATCGCCCGGTCCCGTACCGGGCGTTTGGATTCGGGGATTGGATATTTATGGAACAGGCAGGTTTGGCAGCGGCGACGCACGATGTAAGTCTCTGGGCACTGTTTATGCAGGCGGGCCTCATCGTGAAGCTCGTGATGATCGGACTTATCGCCGCCTCGGTCTGGACGTGGGCGATCGTCTTCGACAAATATGTGAGCTTCGGCAAGGCAAGACGCCAGTTCGACCAGTTCGAACAGGTCTTCTGGTCGGGCCAGTCGCTCGAAGAGCTTTATCGCACGCTGGCGGAACGCCAGAATGGCGGTCTTGCGGCGATTTTCGTTTCCGCCATGCGCGAATGGAAGAAATCCTTCGAGCGCGGCGCACGTTCGCCCATCGGTCTGCAGATGCGCATCGACCGGGCGATGGACGTGACCATGGCGCGTGAAAGCGAACAATACGAGGCGCGCCTCGGTTCGCTCGCCACCATCGGTTCGGCCGGTCCCTTCATCGGTCTTTTCGGTACGGTTGTGGGTATCATGACCTCGTTCCAGGCAATTGCCGGTTCGAAGTCCACCAACCTTGCGGTCGTTGCGCCGGGTATCGCCGAAGCGCTTCTGGCGACGGCCATCGGCCTTGTCGCGGCTATTCCCGCGGTTATCGCCTACAACAAGTTCACGGCCGACGCGCACAAGCTTTCCGCCCGCATGGAAGGTTTCGCCGACGAGTTCTCCGCGATCCTGTCGCGCCAGATCGATGAAAAACTTCAGACGCGGCAGGCCGCCCAGTAAGCGGCCGCATGCTGTGCAGTAATTTGCCGCAAGGCAAAATGGAGTAAATGATATGGGTATGTCAGCAGGTGGCAGCGGCGGCGGTTCCGGTGGACGCCGGGGGCGCGGCGGACGACGCAGGGGCGGCGCGATCAGCGAGATCAACGTGACGCCGCTGGTCGACGTCATGCTCGTGCTGCTCATCATCTTCATGGTGGCGGCGCCGATGATGACGGTCGGCGTGCCGATCGATCTGCCGCAGACATCCGCCAATGCGCTGAACTCGGACACGCAGCCGATCACCATTTCCGTCAACGCCAATGGCCAGATCCATTTGCAGGAAACGGAAATCCAGGCGGCCGAAGTGGCCGACAAGCTGCAGGCAATCGCCACGACAGGTTATAACGAACGCATCTTCGTGCGCGCGGATTCCGTTGCCGCTTACGGCGTTGTCGCCGATGTGATGGCGCGTATCCAGGCGGCGGGCTTCAAGAATATCGGCCTTGTGACCCAGCAGAAACAGGACAATTGACGTAAAACGATGAAGGGCAGCCTTACCACATCCGCGATCGTGCATGCGTCGCTTCTGGCTTTCGCCCTCGTTTCCCTGGGCTCGCCGGAGCCGCTTGACGTGTCGCAGGCCGAGGCCCTGCCGGTGGAACTGGTGCCCATCGAGGAGCTGAGCCAGATCCAGCAGGGCGACAAGAACGCGCCGAAAGCGGAAAAGTCGGCCCCGGTTCCGACCACGCGTCCGGATATTGTCGAGAACGCCCAGAATGTCGGCAACAACACGGTCGATCTTGACGCGCCGCCGACGCCGACCACCAAGCCTAACGACAATATCAGCGCCGCCGCTCCGCCAAAGCAGGAAAAGCCGCAACCCGTCGTCGACACCAAGGCGAACGAGGTGAAGGAAATCGTCAAGGAAGAAACCTCGGCTCCGAAGCCGCAGGAAATGGCCGCCTTGCCGCAGACCAAGCCCGAGATCGCGCCGCAGCCGAAGACGGAGCCGCCGCCGCAGGAAACCAAGGCGGAAGAGCCGCCGCCCGCGCAGCAGGAACCGGCCGAAATCCCCGTGCCGCAGAACGTGCCGCGTCCGAATTCCCGTCCCGAGCCGCCGAAGCCGGAAGAGCCGAAGCAGGCCGAGACCAAGCCTGCCGAGCAGAAGCCCGCGGAAAAACCGGCCGAGACCAAGCCCGATCAGGCGAAGTCCACCGACAAGCCTTCCGACAAGAAGCCCGGCGAGAAGAAGCAGGAGACTGCGAAATCGGCTTCCTCGAAGGAAAGCGATTTTAACGCTGACGATATCGCCGCGCTTTTGAACAAGCAGGCCCCCTCGGGCGGCGGCGCCAAGCGCTCCACCCAGCAGGCCTCGCTTGGCGGCAAGAAGACGACGGGCGGTTCGACGCTCAGCCAGACGGAAATGGATGCGCTGCGCGGCGCGATCCAGAAGAACTGGCAGATTATTCCCGGCATGGCGGATGCCTCGGACGTTCGCGTCCGGGTCACCATGAAGCTCGACCGTGATGGAACCATCATCGGTCGGCCCGAGATCGAGGCGACCGGCGGTTCCGAAGGAACGCGCCGTGCTCTTTCCGGCGGAGCCTATCGCGCCATCATGCGTTCTGCTCCGTTCACCAACCTTCCTGCCGACAAATACGACGCATGGAACGAAGTTGTCGTGAACTTCGATCCCAGTGAATTGCTATGAATGCTGAAAGGCCTGGCAACATGAAGATATTTTCGCCGATCCGGCTGGTGCTCGCTGTCGCGGCCCTCATGTCGGTTTTCTCCGCACCGGCTTTTGCGCGGGTGGAAATCAACATCAACAAGGGCAATGTCGAGCCGCTGCCCATCGCCATCACCGACTTCATGTCGAGCGACGGCATCGGCGCGCAGGTTTCCGCGGTCATTGCCGCCGACCTGCAGCGTTCCGGCCTTTTTGCGCCGGTCAACAAGAACGCCTTCATCGAAAAGATCAGCAATCCGGATCAGCAGCCGCGTTTCGAGGACTGGAAGGTCATCAACGCACAGGCGCTCGTGACCGGCCGTGTCACGCGTGAAAGCGATGGCCGCCTGCGCGCCGAATTCCGCCTGTGGGATACATTCGCCAACCAGCAGATGACTGGCCAGCAGTTCTTTACCCAGCCGGAAAACTGGCGTCGCGTCGCCCACATCATCGCCGACGCCATCTATGAGCGCATCACCGGTGAAAAGGGCTACTTCGACACCCGCGTCGTTTTCGTCTCTGAAAGCGGCCCGAAGACGGCCCGCAAGCGCCAGCTGTCGATCATGGACCAGGATGGCTTCAATGTCCGTAACCTCACCAACTCGAACGACATCGTCCTGACGCCGCGTTTCTCGCCGAACCGTCAGGAAGTGACCTACATGTCCTTCGAAGGCCAGCAGCCGCGCGTTTATCTGTTGCAGCTGGAAACCGGACAGCGCGAAGTCGTCGGCAATTTCCCCGGCATGACCTTCTCGCCGCGCTTCTCTCCGGATGGCCAGAAGGTCATCATGAGTCTGCAGCAGGATGGCAATGCCAATATCTACACGATGGACCTGCGCTCTCGCACCACGACGCGGCTGACGAACACGTCGGCGATCGATACGGCGCCGTCCTATTCGCCCGACGGTCAGCGCGTCGCCTTCGAAAGCGACCGCGGCGGCCGCCAGCAGATTTACGTCATGAATGCCGACGGTTCCGGCCAGCAGCGCGTTTCCTTCGGCGATGGTTCCTATTCCACGCCGGTCTGGTCGCCGCGCGGCGATCTGATCGCCTTCACCAAGCAGTCGGGCGGCAAGTTCTCGATCGGCGTGATGAAGACCGACGGTTCGGGCGAGCGCATCCTGACCAGCGGTTTCCACAATGAAGGCCCGACCTGGGCGCCGAACGGCCGCGTGCTGATGTTCTTCCGTCAGAACGCCGGTGCGGGCGGTCCGCAGCTCTATTCGATCGACCTGACGGGCTACAACGAGCAGCTCATCAAGACGCCGACTTTCGCTTCGGATCCGGCATGGTCGCCGCTTCTGGACTGATATGACTGCCATGACGGCGCCGGCATGAACCGGCGCCGTCATGTTTTACTTGATACCATGGGGAAGTGCGCCTCTTTCTTGCCGCAAAGTGTTGTGAGGGAGCAAAAAAATGGGACATTTCCTTTCTGTTAACCATAAGCGTTTGCCGGCTATTAACCGCGATCAGTTAGTGTCCGGCAACGTTATTGAAATCCTAAGGAGAGACCGGCGATGAGCCGTACACACATTTCGGCACTCAGCCCCATGCAGAAACTGGCCCGTAACCCGGCTGTCATCGCCATGACGCTCGCGCTCGCTCTCGCAGGCTGCGCGAACAAGAAGAACATGCCGAACAGCGCCGGTGAACTTGGCCTTGGTGGCGCGGGCTCCGCAACGCCGGGCTCCCAGCAGGACTTCACGGTCAATGTCGGCGACCGCATCTTCTTCGACACCGACTCGACCTCTATCCGCGCTGACGCCCAGCAGACCCTGCAGCGCCAGGCTCAGTGGCTCGCCCGTTATCCGAACTACGCCATCACCGTTGAAGGCCATGCCGACGAACGCGGCACGCGCGAATACAACCTGGCGCTCGGCGCCCGTCGTGCGGCTGCAACCCGCGACTTCCTGGCTTCCCAGGGTGTTCCGGCAAACCGCATGAAGACGATCTCCTACGGCAAGGAAAAGCCGGTCGCCGTTTGCGACGACATCTCCTGCTGGTCGCAGAACCGGCGCGCCGTGACGGTTCTCGGTGGCGCGGGCATGTGATTGCCTGACGTTATTGTGATCTTGAATGAAAGGCGGTCTTTGGGCCGCCTTTTGTTTTTTTCATAGTTTGGCCGAAGTTAAGTTGCTTTTTCGGTTGATATGGAAAAAATCCGGCTTGCGCCATTCCGGTGCAAATCAGTTAAGGCAGGACGAATGAGATGAAGAAACTTGTCGTGGCGGGAATGCTGGGGCTTGCAGCCTGCACCGGCTTGAGCGGCATCGCCGTTTCGGGTCCGCTGTTCGGTGCGGGGGGTAGCTTCGGCACGATCAACTCTCAGCAGCCCCCGGTCGTCCGGGTTCAGGCCAATGAAGCCTATCGGGTTCAGCAGCTTGAAGAACAGATCCGGCAGCTCAACGGCCGTATCGAGGAAATGAGCTTCCAGCTTCTGCAGATGCAGGAAACGATCCGCAAGGCGCAGGAAGACAATGAGTTCCGCTTCCAGGAACTGGAGAGCGGCAATGCCGGCGGCAAGGGTGCAAGCCCGACCGCTGCGCCGAAAAAGAAGGCGGAAGCCAGTCCGGTCAATCCGGCCTCACCGCCGACCGACGACGTTGCAACGATCATCGAAACGCCACCCGAGGGTGGCGCTTCCGTTTCTCCGTCTGCTCCCTCCACCGCCCCGACAGCCGCACCGGGAGAGACGACGCTCGGCTCCATCGAACTCGATTCCAAGGGAATGCCGGTTGGCGGCACGTTGAATCAGGGCGCGAATAATTCCTCCGCCAGCCTTCCGGGCGTCAGCACGGGCAATAGCCAGCGCAAGACGGATCCGGTGAATACGGCGGCGCTTACCAGCGAAGGCGATATTTATCAGGCCGCTTACGGCCATGTTCTTTCCGGTGACTACAAGCTGGCGGAACAGGGGTTCCAGCAATATCTGCAGGGTTATCCCAAGGGCACGAAGGCCGCGGATGCGAGCTTCTGGCTGGGCGAGGCGCAATATTCCCAGGGCAAGTTCAATGAGGCCGCAAAGACCTTCCTGAACGGCCATCAGGCCTATGGCAAATCTCCGAAGGCGCCGGAAATGCTGATGAAGCTCGGCATGTCGCTTGCCGCTCTCGACAATACCGAAACCGCCTGCGCCACGCTGCGCGAGGTGCCGAAGCGTTATCCCAATGCTTCCAAGACCGTGCTGAGCAAGGTTGCCAGCGAACAGAAACGGCTGAGCTGCTGATTTTTCCCTGCGATCGCGGGTATTTCCATGCCGGTTGATGCCCGCATTCTGAACGAAAAGACTGTTGCGCCGCTCGCGGCGGCAAGGTCTTTTGTCGAAAATCTCCACACACCCGCCCATATCCTCGTCGCAATCTCCGGAGGCAGTGATTCCACCGGTCTGTTGCTGGCCTTGCATGAGGCAATGGCGGAGATGGATCGGGATGGCTTGCGCCTTTCCGCCGTCACCGTAGATCATGCGCTGAGAGCGGAATCCGCCGATGAGGCGGGCAAGGTGGCGATGCTCTGCGCCGAACTCGGCATCCCCCACGTTACCCGCCGATGGGACGGTGCCAAACCGGCCTCCGGCCTCTCCGAAGCCTCCCGGCTTGCCCGCTACCGCCTGATTGCCGAGGTCGCCCGCGAGACCCGCGCTGATCTTGTCGTGACGGGACATACAATCGGCGACCAGCGCGAAACCGTGGCGATGCGCGCCGCCCGTAGCGGCGGCTCTGACAATCTCGGTCTCTCCGGCATGGCGGATGCGGTCTTATACGATGGCCGCCACTGGATCCTGCGGCCGTTCCTGATGTGTGAGAGGCAGGCGATCCGTGACTATGTGTCCTCCCGCTCACGCGGCTGGTTTGACGATCCGAGCAATGAAAATACCCGATATGAGAGGGTGCGTGTACGGCAGGCGCTTCCCGTCTCTCCTGTCCGGATCGATGCGGAAACCTCTCTCAAAAGGCAGGCGCTTTCCGAAACAACGGCTGCTTTCCTGCGCGGTCACACACAGGTTTTAAACGCTGCGCTCGCCAGATTGGCCAGCGATGGTGTCAATCCCGATCTTCCCGAGTTCCGGCATGGGCTGGCGGCGCTGATTGCCACCCTTGGCGGAAGGGCATATTTTCCGGCTGCAAGCAGCATGGAACGTGTTCTGCGGTTTCTCAAGACGGCTGAACGCGGGCGACTGACGGTCGGTCGCGTCCTGCTCGATCGCCGGCGGGACGGGCTTTATATGTTCCGCGAGCAGCGAAACCTGCCGGAGCTTGATATTGGCGCACATGAACAGAGGCTGTGGGACGATCGTTTCCTCGTAAAGAACGGATCGGCTTTTCCAGTGCACGTCAAAGCGCGCAGGGCGAGCGATGGTGCGGAAGCGGCCGCGCTTTTTCCGTCCGTACCGGCCGGGGTGGCGAAACAGGCGATGGCGGGGCTGCCGCAAATTGCCGCAGCGGCCGATGAGCCGGGTTCGCGGACGGCGGCCGTCATCGTCACGCCGAGGCTCGCACCTTTCGATCTTTTCCTGTCGCGTTTCGACCTGGAGTTGGCGAATGCAATCGCCAATTTATTCGGGCGGACGGCATATCCACAGCCCCCGGTTTAAATCCGGCCTCTTTTTCGTGAATTGCCTTGGAATAGTTTTTATACCAAAACGCATCAGATAATGCGCTTTGCCTTGGCAACGGCAGATGTCGTCCTTATGTTAGGGGCACGTAAGAGCGGGCAGCAGATATGCCCGTGTGAGTTCGGGGAGTTCGATGAACCCAAATTTCAGAAATTTCGCCTTGTGGGCCGTGATTGCCCTCTTGCTGATCGCATTGTTCAGCATGTTCCAGACGTCGCCGACGCAAACGGGTTCGCGGGAAATTCCGTATTCCCAGTTTCTTCGCGATGTGGATTCCGGGCGAGTTCGCGACGTGACCGTCACCGGTAACCGGGTTCTCGGAACCTACACCGAAAACGGCACGGCCTTTCAGACCTATTCCCCCGTCATCGACGACAGCCTGATGGAGCGCTTGCAGAGCAAGAACGTGACCATCGTGGCGCGTCCCGAAAGCGACGGTTCCTCCGGTTTCCTGAGCTATCTCGGCACGCTTCTGCCGATGTTCCTCATTCTCGGCGTCTGGCTGTTTTTCATGCGGCAGATGCAGGGCGGTTCGCGTGGTGCGATGGGCTTTGGCAAGTCCAAGGCCAAGCTTTTGACGGAAGCCCATGGCCGCGTGACGTTCGATGACGTTGCAGGCGTGGACGAAGCCAAGCAGGACCTTGAGGAAATCGTGGAATTCCTGCGCGATCCGCAGAAGTTTCAGCGCCTCGGCGGTAAAATTCCGCGCGGTGTGTTGCTCGTCGGCCCGCCCGGCACGGGTAAGACCCTTCTGGCGCGTTCCGTCGCCGGCGAAGCCAATGTACCGTTCTTCACCATTTCCGGTTCGGATTTCGTGGAAATGTTCGTCGGCGTCGGCGCAAGCCGTGTGCGTGACATGTTCGAACAGGCCAAGAAGAATGCGCCCTGCATCATCTTCATCGACGAAATCGACGCCGTCGGCCGCCATCGCGGCGCCGGTCTTGGCGGCGGTAACGACGAGCGCGAGCAAACGCTGAACCAGCTGCTGGTCGAGATGGACGGTTTCGAGGCGAATGAAGGCATCATCCTCATCGCCGCCACCAACCGTCCCGACGTTCTCGACCCCGCACTTCTGCGTCCCGGCCGTTTCGACCGTCAGGTCGTCGTGCCGAACCCGGACATCGTTGGCCGCGAGCGCATTCTCAAGGTGCATATCCGCAACGTGCCGCTGGCGCCGAATGTCGACCTCAAGGTTCTGGCCCGAGGCACACCCGGTTTTTCGGGTGCGGACCTGATGAACCTCGTCAACGAAGCCGCCCTGATGGCTGCCCGTCGCAACAAGCGCGTCGTCACCATGCAGGAATTCGAAGACGCCAAGGACAAGATCATGATGGGCGCGGAACGCCGCTCCTCCGCCATGACCGAGGCCGAGAAGAAATTGACCGCCTATCACGAAGCCGGACACGCCATCACCGCGCTTAAGGTTGCCGTGGCCGATCCGCTGCACAAGGCGACGATCATCCCGCGCGGCCGTGCACTGGGCATGGTCATGCAGCTGCCGGAAGGCGACCGCTACTCCATGAGCTACAAATGGATGGTGTCGCGTCTCGTCATCATGATGGGTGGCCGCGTTGCCGAGGAACTGACCTTCGGCAAGGAAAACATCACCTCCGGCGCGTCTTCGGATATTGAGCAGGCCACCAAGCTTGCCCGCGCGATGGTTACGCAATGGGGCTTCTCCGATGCTCTCGGGCAGGTGTCCTATGGTGAAAACCAGCAGGAAGTCTTCCTCGGCCATTCCGTCTCGCAGTCGAAGAACGTCTCCGAGGCGACGGCCCAGACCATCGATACGGAAGTTCGCCGCCTGATCGATGAGGCTTATGGCGAGGCGCGCCGCATCCTGACGGAAAACCACGATGGTTTCGTTGCGATTGCCGAGGGTCTGCTTGAATACGAAACCCTGACGGGCGACGAGATCAAGGCCCTGCTGAAGGGCGAGAAGCCCGCCCGCGACCTGGGTGACGATTCTCCGGGCAGCCGTGGTTCGGCAGTGCCGAAGGCAGGCACCAAGAAGGACGGCCCAAGCGAAGCAAAGGGCGACGGTGAGGCCGAAGGCGGCATGGAGCCGCAGCCGCATTGATCGTTCGCGCAAGCTAAAAATTGTAAAAGGCCATCCGGGTTTCCGGGTGGCCTTTTCATTTTGGTAACAAGATATAAGCCATTTTTGCGCTAATTTACGTGCTGTTTATCGTGGTTTGTGGCATCTAGCCAAAAACGCTTCCGGCTGTTTTCAGCTTTTGCCGGAATGCTGGAAAAGATTTGGAGTTCAAATGGCACGCCGTTATTTCGGAACCGATGGTATCCGCGGACAATCGAACGTATTTCCCATGACGCCTGATCTGGCGATGCGTGTGGGTATTGCGGTCGGGACGATCTTCCGCCGTGGCCATCATCGCCATCGCGTCGTCATCGGCAAGGATACGCGTCTTTCCGGTTATATGCTGGAAAACGCGCTGGTCGCCGGCTTCACTGCCGCCGGTCTCGATGTCTTCCTGCTCGGCCCCATTCCGACGCCCGCCGTCGCCATGCTGACCCGGTCGCTGCGCGCCGATATCGGTGTGATGATCTCGGCCTCGCACAATCCCTTCTCCGATAACGGCATCAAGCTTTTCGGACCGGATGGTTACAAGCTCTCCGACGAGCTGGAACTGGAGATCGAGGACCTTCTCGACAAGGATATCTATGCGCAGCTTGCCAAGCCGAGTGAGATCGGTCGCGCCAAGCGTGTGGATGGCGACATCTACCGTTATATCGAATTCGTCAAACGCACCCTGCCGCGCGATGTGACGCTGAGCGGACTGCGGATCGCCATCGACTGCGCCAATGGCGCGGCTTACAAGGTGGCGCCCGCTGCGCTCTGGGAACTCGGCGCGGAAGTCGTCACCATCGGCAATGAGCCGAACGGCATCAATATCAATCTGGAATGCGGCTCCACCCACCCGGAAGCGCTGCAGAAGAAGGTGCATGAAGTACGGGCCGACATCGGCATCGCGCTCGATGGCGATGCGGACCGCGTCATCATCGTTGACGAGCGTGGCGAGATCGTCGATGGCGACCAGCTGATGGCCGTCATCGCCGATAGCTGGGCTGCCGACAACACGCTGCGCGGCGGTGGTATCGTGGCGACCGTCATGTCGAATCTCGGTCTTGAACGCTTCCTAGGCGACAAGGGCCTCACCCTTGCCCGTACCAAGGTGGGTGACCGTTATGTCGTCGAACACATGCGTAACCACAATTTCAATGTCGGCGGCGAGCAGTCGGGCCATATCGTGCTGTCGGATTATGGCACGACGGGCGATGGCCTTGTTGCGGCCTTGCAGGTTCTCGCCAAGGTCAAGCGCTCCGGCCTCACGGTCAGCGAAGTCTGCCGCAAGTTCGAGCCGGTGCCGCAGCTTTTGAAGAATGTCCGTATCTCCGGCGGCAAGCCGCTGGAAAACCCGGTCGTGCAGCAGGCGATTGCGGATGCGGAAAGCGCATTGGCCAATAATGGCCGCCTCGTCATCCGTCCCTCCGGTACGGAGCCGCTGATCCGCGTCATGGCAGAAGGCGACGACAGCGCGAAGGTGGAGCAGATCGTCAACGATCTCGTCGGCGTCATCGCCAATGCCCGCTCGGCGGCGTGAGCTTCCGCGACAGTAACGCCTGAAAAAGCCGGCTCTGCAGCCGGCTTTTTCTTTGAGTATTTCCTAATAAATATAGTGAATGATCGTGGTTAATCGGGACTTAACCATTTTACGTCAATCTCCATGACTGAACAGTTCACTGGCATCTGCTGCCGAAACCGCACGTGCCTCTTCTGGAGTGGAAGTCATGAAAAACGCCCTGGCCGGATTTCTGGCCGTCCTGCTGACCGGTACAAGCGCTATCGCTGCCGATCTTTATCAAGCCGAGCCCGCACCGGCCTATGTCGAGGCCCCCGAAGTCGAGATCACCCAGGCAAGCGGCTGGTATCTGCGCGGTGATGTCGGTTATTCCTTCAACAAGCTGCGCGGCGCCCATTATTATCAGGGCGGCCCCGGCGGCTATCTCGCGGATTTTGATACCGCGACGATCAAGGACAGCTATGTCATCGGTGCCGGTGTCGGTTATCAGTTCAACAACTATTTTCGCAGTGACGTGACCTTCGACTATATGGGTAAGTCAGATTTCCGCGGCTCCACGAGCGGTTTCTGCGGTTCCGTTCCCGGTCGCTGCGTCTCGGAGGACCTTAGCTCGGTTCGCGCCTATACTCTGATGGCGAATGCCTACGTCGATCTCGGCACTTACGGTCGGGTGACGCCTTATGTCGGCGGCGGTATCGGCGGCTCCTACGTCAAGTGGGACAAGCTGCGCAACACATCCTGCAGCGTCAACGGCCTGGGCTGCGACCCGACCACCGAACATGGCGGCAAGGGCAAATGGCGCTTCGCCTACGCTCTGATGGCCGGCGCATCCATCGACGTCACCTGTAACCTGAAGGCCGATATCGGCTATCGTTTCCGCCACATCAACAAGGGCGATATGTTCGCTTATGAGAATGGCGGCGGTCCGGGCCGCGACAAGGGCCTTTATTCGCATGAAGTGCGCGTCGGTGGCCGTTATGTCTTCAATGGCTGCGATACCGCGCAATACATGCCGCCCGCCGATATTCCGCTGCAGCCTGCCGTTTATAAATAAACGTCACGCCCAGCTGGTAGTTTCAGACTGTCCGCATCCTCCGGGTGCGGGCGGTTTTGTTTTACCGGCATCTGACACGGGGCATGACGCATATGGACCAAAATTCTTCTGCGTAGCGACATATTCCGCTTGACTGGGATCGGCGAGAGGAATAGCAACGGCGTCAGGACACTCCACCCTAACGTGGAGCGCCTATCTGGAAGGGTAGTCAAATGACAGATATCGTGAAGCCGGACGTCCGTCCGGGCAATACGCATTTTTCCTCTGGTCCCTGCTCGAAGCGTCCCGGTTGGTCGCTAGATGCTCTCTCCGATGCGCCGCTCGGTCGCTCGCATCGCGCCAAGGTTGGCAAAGCCAAGCTGAAGCAGGCCATCGATCTCACCCGTGAAGTTCTGAACGTTCCTGCCGACTATCGCATCGGTATCGTTCCCGCATCCGACACCGGCGCCGTTGAAATGGCGCTCTGGTCGCTGCTCGGTGAACGCGGCGTCGATATGCTCGCCTGGGAAAGCTTCGGCGCGGGCTGGGTCACCGACGTCGTCAAGCAGCTGAAGCTGAAGGACGTCCGCAAATTCGAGGCCGATTACGGCCTGCTGCCGAACCTTGCCGAAGTCGATTTCGACCGCGACGTGGTTTTCACCTGGAACGGCACCACCTCTGGCGTTCGCGTTCCCAATGCCGATTTCATTCCGGCTGACCGTAAGGGTCTGACCATCTGCGACGCCACTTCCGCGGCCTTCGCACAGGAGATGGATTTTACGAAACTCGACGTCGTTACCTTCTCCTGGCAGAAGGTTCTGGGCGGCGAGGGCGGCCATGGGGTCATCATCCTTTCGCCCCGCGCTGTCGAGCGTCTGCTGAGCTACGCGCCGGCATGGCCGCTGCCGAAAATCTTCCGCATGGTCTCCGGCGGCAAGCTGATCGAAGGCATCTTCACCGGCGAAACCATCAACACGCCGTCCATGCTCTGCGTTGAAGATTATATCGACGCGCTGCTGTGGGCGAAGAACCTTGGTGGCCTCAAGGCGCTGATCGGCCGTGCCGATGCCAATGCCAAGGTCATTTACGACTTCATCGAGAAGAACAACTGGATCGCCAACCTGGCCGTAAAGCCGGAAACCCGCTCCAACACTTCCGTCTGCCTGAAGATCGTCGATCCCGAGGTGCAGGCGCTGGATGCAGCCGCACAGGCCGATTTCGCCAAGGGCGTCGTCGCCCTGCTCGAAAAGGAAAATGTCGCCCTCGATATCGGCGCTTACCGCGACGCCCCGTCCGGCCTGCGCATCTGGGCCGGCGCGACCATCGAGACGGCGGATATGGAAGCCGTCATGCCCTGGCTCGCCTGGGCCTACCAGACGCAGAAGGCAGCACTTTCCAAGGCTGCCGCCTGATTTTGATACCGGCCCTGCGCTGATGCAGGGCCGCAAATTCCCCGTTTTCAAAACTGCACCGCTTTCAAGGAGCCCGTGAACCATGGCACCTCGCGTACTCGTATCCGACGAACTGTCGGAAACCGCCGTCCAGATCTTCCGCGATCGTGGCGTCGAAGTCGATTTCCAGCCGAAACTCGGTAAGGACAAGGACAAGCTCGCCGAAATCATCGGCAATTACGATGGTCTCGCCATCCGTTCCGCCACCAAGGCAACGGAAAAGCTGATCGAGGCGGCGACCAACCTCAAGGTCATCGGCCGCGCCGGCATCGGCGTCGACAATGTCGATATTCCGGCTGCCTCGCGCCGCGGTATCATCGTCATGAACACGCCCTTCGGCAACTCCATCACGACAGCCGAACATGCGATTGCGCTGATGTTCGCCGTCGCCCGCCAGCTTCCGGCCGCTGACAGCTCCACGCAGGCCGGCAAGTGGGAAAAGTCGAAATTCATGGGTGTCGAAATCACCGGCAAGACGCTTGGCGTCATCGGTGCCGGCAATATCGGCTCCATCGTCTGCTCGCGTGCGCTCGGCCTCAAGATGCATGTTCTGGCCTATGACCCCTTTCTGTCGCCCGAGCGTGCACAGGAAATGGGCGTGACCAAGGTTGAGCTGGACGAGTTGCTGGCGCAGGCCGATTTCATCACCCTGCACGTGCCGATGACCGACAAGACGCGCGGCATCCTCAATGCAGAGAACCTTGCCAAGACCAAGAAGGGCGTGCGTATCGTCAACTGCGCCCGTGGCGGTCTGGTGGATGAGGCTGCCCTTGCCGATGCCATCAAGTCCGGCCATGTCGCCGGCGCCGGTTTCGACGTGTTCGAAGTCGAGCCCGCCACCGAGAGCCCGCTTTTCGGCCTGCCGAACGTCGTCTGCACGCCGCATCTCGGTGCTTCGACCACGGAAGCGCAGGAAAACGTCGCCCTTCAGGTTGCCGAGCAGATGTCGGATTACCTCGTCAAGGGTGCGGTTTCCAACGCCATCAACATGCCGTCGATCACGGCTGAAGAAGCACCGCGCCTGAAGCCGTTCATCCGTCTTGCGGATGTTCTCGGCTCCTTCGTCGGTCAGGTGCAGGAAAGCGCCACCAAGGAAATCGAAATCCTTTATGACGGCGCAACCGCCAGCATGAACACGAAGGCATTGACCAGTGCATTGCTGGCCGGCCTGATCCGCAGCCAGGTTGCGGATGTGAACATGGTTTCGGCCCCGGTCATGATTAAGGAAAAGGGCATCATCCTTTCCGAGGTCAAGCGCGACAAGACCGGCGTTTACGACGGCTATATCAAGCTGACGGTCAAGACGGAAAACCAGATCCGCTCGGTTGCCGGCACGGTGTTCTCGGATGGCAAGCCGCGCTTCATCCAGATCAAGAACATCAACATGGATGCCGATGTCGGATCGCATATGATCTACATCACCAACACCGACGTTCCCGGCATGATCGGCTTTATGGGCACCACGCTCGGCGAGGCTGGCGTCAACATCGCCAACTTCCAGCTCGGCCGTGAAAAGGAAGGCGGCGACGCCATCGCACTTCTTTATGTCGATGGCCCGGTTTCCGAAGTCGTGCTCGACAAGCTGCGCGCCAACCCGGCGATCCGCCAGGTCAAGCCGCTGACCTTCAACGTCGACTGATCTTATCGTTCCTCCCAAGGGGACAATAAGGCCCGGCGCAGGGGAGACCCTGTGCCGGGTTTTTGGTTTTTCCAGTGTCTGTTTCGTCGCAAAATAAGAACGACTATCGCATTGGTTGTATATCACAAAAAATTTAAGCCGAGTGGTCTAAAAATGATGATCATGAGTTGCTATATCGCCTGCTGACATGCCGCTCATGGGAGGGCGGCCAACAGGAGATAACGATGTTTGCTGCCTTTCGGCGCTTCAAGGGTTTGTTCGCAGTCGCCGCGCTTGGTATCGCGGTGTCTTTCGTGGCGGTTGATATGGCAGAAGCGCGTCGCGCCAGCGGCGGTTTCGGCAGCCGCGGCACGCGGACCTATTCCGCTCCGCCTTCGACCAGCACTGCACCCGGCCAGACCGCACCGATCAACCGCAGCATGACGCCCAACACCAATCAGGCAGCGCCGAGCGCTGCTCAGCCGGCCCGTCCGGGCGCGCAGGCGCCGCAGCAGAATCGCGGCCTGTTCGGCGGCATGATGGGTGGTTTGATGGGCGGCCTGTTGATGGGCGGTCTGTTCGGCATGCTGCTGGGTGGCGGTTTTGGCGGCATGGCCGGTTTCTTCGGTATGCTGTTGCAGGTGGCGCTGATCGGTCTTCTGGTCATGCTCGCCATGCGTTTCTTCGCCTCGCGCCGTCAGGGCCAGCCCGCTTATGGCTCGGCCGGCGGGTCGCAGCGCACGGATCATTCCGGTTCTTCCTATAATGGCGGTTCGCAGGCGGGTTCTACCGCTTCCTCGTTCAAGATTCCGAAGATCGGCGCGCTGGCCGGCGCTGCGGGCGGTGTGGCCGCCACTGCCGCAACGGCAAAGCCTGCGCCTCATGCTAATGCCATGTCGGAAGGCGATGAAATCGGCATTACCCAAGGCGATCTCGAAACTTTCCAGAAAATGCTGGAAGACGTACAGGCCGCCTATGCCGCCGAGGATTACGGCACCTTGCGCAAGCTGACGACGCCGGAAGCCATGTCTTACCTCGCAGAAGAACTGAGCGACAACGCCACGAGCGGCGTGAAAAACGACGTGCGCGATGTGACGCTGCTACAGGGCGACGTTGCCGAAGCATGGCACGAAGAGGGCCAGGATTATGCAACGGTGGCGATGCGCTACTCCGCCATCGACGTGATGCGCGACCGCACCTCCGGCAAGGTGATCGAAGGTGACGAGCACCAGCCTTCTGAAGCGGTGGAAATGTGGACCTTCGTTCGCCGCCCCGGAAACGACAACTGGCAGGTGGCCGCTATTCAGGCGGCTGCCTGACGAATCGGAACGTGTTTAACGGATAAAGGCCCGGCGGTTTGGTGACCGCCGGGCCTTTGCTCGTCTCACTTCCAGAAAGCATGGTCACGCCGACGCTCGCTCCGCCAAGGGGACAGCAAGATGCGGTCAAAAAACGACTGATAAATCTAACGGGTGATATCTCCCCCGCTTATCGGCGGTGAATTCCGCTTCGCCCTGCTATGCAAGGCTTTGAGCCCTGCTTGCCGCGACATGTTACCCGCGCATGGCTCATCCGCTTCACGGAATTGCCTTTTTTTATTCATCCGGCATTCAGTCCCTGCGCCCTAACCAGAATGCATACACGTCAATGTGACTTTTCGCGCCGGTTCTAAACCGCTTTGGAAAGGGAACCTCAGGCGCAAAACAGCGTTGACAATCCAATCCCCGGCCCCTCCCAAGCCGGGCTGGGTGGCTGGGCAATGCAGGCCCTGCGAGAACGGAGAGCTATCGAGATGAAACGCTTTGACCTGATCGACGGGATGCGTGGTTACTTCCTCGTCTTCATGCTGATCAACCATCTGGTGTTTGCCGGAGGCTTCTGGCTGGTGGAAATCAATCACCGGCAGTTTGCCTTTGTCGAGGACGCTCAGGGCTTCGTATTCCTGTCCGGCCTGCTGATCGGCATGGTCTATGCGCGCAAGATGATGAAATACGGCTATGATGCCGGCAAGCAGATGATCTGGAACCGGGCGCTGGAGCTTTATCGTTACGCGATGGGTCTCGTCATCGCCGTGCTGTTCTTCCGCATGGTCATCCCGCATGCACCCTATATCTGGTACAACTGGCTCGGCATGACGTCGTTCGACGATCCGCTGCGACTGGCGGCGATTGCGACATTCCTGTTCCAGCCGACCTTCATGGATATTCTGCCGCAATATATCGTTTACATGATATTTGCACCGGTGCTGGTGAAGCTCTGCCTTGATGGCAAGTGGGCCTATGTCATGGCCGGCTCCCTGCTGGTCTGGATGGCCGGCCAGCTTGGCCTGCAGCAGATCGTGACGACCCCGCTCAACGAACTCGTGAAGGGTGCGGACGAGCAGGGCATTCGCGTCAGCTTCAACCTGCTCGGCTGGCAGCTCGTATTCTATTCGGCGCTGGTGATGGGCGCGATGACGGCACAGAACCGCATTCCGTGGAAGGCGATCTTCTCGCCTGAGCACACGTGGCTGCCGAAGGCGGCACTCGTCATCTGCCTGTTCTTCATGCCGCTGCGCATCGCCACAGCCTGGGGCCTGATGCCGGAATTCATGATGGGCAAATTTTCCACCATGGAAATCCGCGCCGATTTCGGCCCGGTCTATCTCATCAACTTCCTCGCCGTCGGCGTCGGCCTGACCTGGCTGGTGATCGCAGGTCCGAAGCACCACCGTCCGCTCGTGCGCTCCATTGCCGAGGGGGTGATCTGGGTGCTGTCGCTGAAGTTCCTGCAATTGCTCGGCCGCCATTCGCTGCAGGTCTATGTCTGGCACGTGGCCATTGTCTATGGCGTCTATTATCTGGACGGCCGCACGGCGGAACTGTCGCAGCTCAACAAGACGCTGATCGCCTTCACGGCTATCGGATTGCTGGCCCTGCCAGCCCTGTGGCGGGAGCGCGACAAGTGGTTCGGCAGCAGCGGCCAGAAGACGGCCGGCGCCTGACGGCCGGGTCCCAGCCCGAATCTGACGGCTTTGCGGGGCGGTTTTCCGCCCCGTACTTGCGTGCGCGGCCATTCCTTTCTATATGCAGCCCTTAAATCCGCAGGATGACGAGAGAGGACGGCCCGATTGATGGCCAGGTTTCTCGCGGCGGATGACCGACAGGCGGCGGGGCCTTTACCCCCGTTATGACTGACGATGGGAAAAAACGTGAATACGCTCGATTTTGACAAGAGGCCGGAAGATACCCGGATCGTTGTCGCCATGTCCGGTGGCGTCGATTCTTCGGTGGTGGCCGGTATCCTCAAGCGCGAGGGCTATGATGTCCTCGGCATTACCCTCCAGCTTTACGACCACGGTGCTGCCGTGCACCGCGCGGGCTCCTGTTGCGCGGGGCAGGATATCGACGATGCGCGCCGGGTCTGCGAAACGCTCGGCATTCCCCACTATGTGCTGGATTACGAAGCGCGGTTCCGCGAAACCGTCATCAACCCCTTTGCCGAAGCCTATGCGATGGGTGAAACGCCGATCCCCTGCGTGGCCTGCAACCAGACGGTAAAATTCGCCGATCTGCTCGCCACGGCGCAGGAACTCGGCGCCGATGCGCTGGCGACCGGCCATTACATTCGTTCGCGTCCCAATCCCGTTTCCGGTCAGCCGGGGCGGCGTGCGCTTTATCGGCCGATCGACAGCGACCGTGACCAGAGCTGGTTCCTGTTCGCCACGACGCAGGAACAGATCGATTATCTGCGCTTTCCGCTCGGTGGCCTCTCCAAGGCCGAAACGCGCGCTCTGGCGGAAGATATGGGGCTTGTCGTCGCCAAGAAGGCTGACAGTCAGGACATCTGTTTCGTGCCGCAGGGCAAATATACCGATATCATCAACAAGCTGAAGCCGAATGCGGCATTGGCAGGCGATATCGTCCATCTCGACGGGCGCGTGCTCGGCCGCCACGATGGCATCGTGCATTATACGATCGGCCAGCGCCGCGGCATTGGTGTCGCGACCGGGGAGCCGCTTTATGTGGTGCATCTCGATGCGCGCGGCCGCCGGGTCATCGTTGGCCCGCGCGAAGCGCTGGAAACCCGCCGGGTCTATCTGCGTGACATGAACTGGCTGGGCGACGGCGAGTTGGCGAACGATGCCGGGCAGGGCTTTGCCTGTTTCGCCAAGGTGCGCTCCACCCGCCCGCCGACGGAAGCGATGCTGCATGCGGATGAAAACGGTATCTATGTGGACCTGATGACCGGGGAGGCCGGTGTCGCTCCCGGTCAGGCATGCGTGCTTTATTCCGCGCCGGGCGCTGATGCCCGCGTTTACGGCGGCGGTTTCATCGAACGGTCGGAACGCTCGGCGGAAGCCGAGGCGTCGCTGAAGGCGCTTCTGGAAAAGCCGGTTGCCGCCTGAAACCATTCGCTTTTTGCAGCGATGCGGAAAGCGAATTTTTTGCGCATCTTGCGCTTGACACTTTGGGGAGCGGCACCTTATAAGCCGCTCATCCTGATGGAACGGCCGGTCACATGACTGTCACGTTTCCCCTGTGGCGGGGTAGCTCAGGTGGTTAGAGCAGCGGAATCATAATCCGCGTGTCGGGGGTTCAAGTCCCTCTCCCGCTACCACACGTCCCCCCAACATTTCAGCCTGCTTTCCAACGAGCGCTGCGAGTTGGCCGACAATCTCCACTTCAACGCCTCCATCTTCCCTGTCGATGATCGTCACATGGTCTACGAGATCGCGGAACGCCTTGTGCACATCCGAATCGGTAATGTCGTCGAGCGACGCCAGACGGTCCGCGAGCGCATCGATTGATTTCTTGTAGCGAGTGATGGCTGCTGGATGCAGTTCGACAACTGGAGCGGCCGGGATATCAACCAGCTTCTTCTCCAGTTCTTCTTTCTCGGCTTTCAGTGGGGCGTATTGCGCCTCGACGGCTTCGATCGGCAAGATGCCTCGGGTCATGGCCTTCATCAATCGATCAAGCTGGCCATCAAGATCCGCGACGCGCCGCTCCACGGACGCGCGCTCTCGCACGGCTGCATCAGCGTCGAGCCGTCTCTCTTCCCTATATGCCTTCACATACTCAACCAGCACCTCCGGGTGGTTCAACTGATCTCTCAGGCCTGTCACCACTGCCTTCTCTATTTTGTCCAGGCGATATCGTTTGTTGTTGCCGCAGATGCCGCTCTGTGTCGATCGCGAACAACGAATGCGGACAGTCTTCCCGTGGTGATCGTGTATAGACATGCCGCCGCCGCAGTGGCCGCACCGGGTAATTCCGGATAGAAGTCTTTTTGGTCGGCGTGTGTTCGACCCGCCCTGGCCCCGGCGGCTCTTTCCCTCGAGCATAGAAAGTGCCTGGTCATACGTCTCGCGGTCTACGATTGCCAAATGAGGGGCAGGAGTTCGCTTGTGTTCGCTCTCTGGGTTCGGTCTGCTGATGCGCTTTCCCGTTTCGGGGTCGCGGACCATATGTACTCGGTTCCAGACGATTTCTCCGGCGTAGAGCGGATTACGAATGATGCCGTAACCTCGTTGTGCAGAGCCGTTGATCGTGCTGGCATTCCATTGCGTGCCTCTGGGTGGTGCGATCTTATCTTGGTTCAAACCGATGGCGATCTCACGCGACATCTTTCCTTCGATCGTTTCTCTATAGATACGCCGCACGATCTCTGCTTCGGGTTCGAAGATCTGCATGACCCCGGGTTGACCTGGTGTCGGCTGATAGCCATAAGCCTTGCCGCCGGCGTGCCGACCTTCGCGAATAACGCCAGTCATGCCGCGGCGGATCTTGTTTTTCAGGTCTGCAAGGAAAAGGGTGGATACGAGGCCGCGAATACCGACCTGAATGGCGTCTGTTTTTCCGTCATGAATGGCGAGGATCTCGACGCCAGCGAATGCAAGCCGCTTGTGCAGGCCAGCAAGATCTTCCTGGTCGCGTGAGAGGCGGTCTAGGGCTTCGACGATGACGGTTTTGAATTTGCCAGCTCTGGCATCTTCCATGAGGCCGAGTAGTCCGTCTCGTCCGAAGATCGAGGCACCCGAGCGCGCTTTGTCGTAGTATTCTCCTGCGACAACGAGACCGTTTCGAATTGCGAACTCTCGGCAAACAGCGATTTGATCGTCAACTGACCGCTCGTTTTGGAGATCAGTTGAGAACCTCGCATAAATGGCTGCTCTGTTTTCTTGCATGCTTCCTCACTATTCGCCGCTGCCAGTGCCCTGTCGCGACGCGCATCAGCTTTCGCCAAAGCTCGGACAAATGCAAGTAACCGTGGATCGACGTGCGTCATCGTCTGGCCCTCCATGCGTCGAGATGCTTTGGCTCAATCACCCTGTGAACCAAAAAGTTGAAGTTGAGATGAGGGCTGGGGTTGGTCCGCTTTCGGTTGAGGCTGGAGCCATTTCGGCGCCGCCTCTGCCGAATCTGCAGGTGCTGGTTTCCACTCAAAAAATCCGAGTGCGCCGACCGAAGGAATGAAGTCGACCGGACGAGTGTCCCTCAGCAACAGTCCTTTAGGCCCAAAGAACCAGCGACTGTCGAGTTCTGTAACGATATCGGCGACGGTCGTGATACCGATGATGCCGCCCCGCCTAAGGTCGCTAGGGGCAGGGCAGGTAACGCCGAGGGTAGCCATGAATTCCGAGGCTTCCTCGTACTCGGCGCGTGTCATACCCTTGGAGGCGTGGACGCAGCATTCGCCACGGAATTTCAGGCCGGGATTGCCTTTCTTCCAGCTTCGGTTTTCGACCGGTTTACCGGCGTGGACGATTGCCCATGCCCAAGGCTGTCGAACGGAGATGGCCAATTTGGGGAGGTTGAATGACATCATGCGGGCAACCCCTTTGAATGGCTAGTTTCAGCTATCATGCCGCGCCCCGCCCTCAATTTTTCGATCCGATGGATCATCGCTTCAGCGCGCTCCACGACATCGCGGCGATCGTTGGCGTTTCCCCACGCGATTTGCAGACGGCTGGTGTGAACGACAGGCCCAAACTTGTCGGTGAGTATCGCGCCAGCAGCGATCGCGAGGGCTTTTTTTGAGAGCGCAATGTCGAAGTGGACCCAGGAGGCGTCGCGATGCTTTCCGAATGATAAGGTCTTGTGTCCCTGTATCCATTTGCGCTGCACGCCAATCTTGTCGACCATAGCGAGGAGCTCTGCGTCGGTGTCTGCCCAAAGATGGCACATCACCATGTTTCCGAATTTGTGGCGCGCATCGTCAACGTAGACGGCCATGGTTCATCCCCTCAGCTTCTGCGGTGTAGTTTTGATCCGGTTCGCATGGCGCATGCTTTCCGCCGCCGAAGACGTAGTCGCGCCACGGTGTCCAACACCATTGACCATCCCGGTTTCGGAGGAAGCCCCACGCCCGTCCGGAGCGGCCCCGCCAAACAAGGGTGATGATGCGGCGTTGGTCGAAGCGTGGGTTGCGCTCCTTGCCACCGTATAGAGCGAGAGACGTAGTGTATCGACCAAGGACACGGTGGCAATGCGTGGCGGGCCTGTAGTGTAGACGGAAGGCGCGGACGACTTGGCGTCGGGGATGGTATTGCATCGGAAGCGGACCGCTCATCCATATCGGTTCCGCTACTTCCTCGACGTAGCTGGTTAGCGGGAACGTCCAGAAGTCCCATGGGTGGTCGTGGTGATCAGGATCGTTGTCTCCGCGGTAGAATATGTGAAGGCGCAATCGCCCGATCCAATATCGCCGCATGTAGGGAGTGCGGCTCTTGCCAGCATCATCAAAGATTGTATGCGCACCGATGAAGCGATCAGTCATTCGCCGCCCTCCTGCTTTGCAGGTGCTGCGTGGAGAGGCATCCAGTGGGTGGGTTCCCATACGTCATGAGGTGCTTGGCAGCGCGTCCAGCAATCGCCAGCATCGTTCCAATAAGCTGTTTCTGGTGGTTCTGCGTAGCCGCCTACCGGCGCTTTCCCAAACCAATCGGTGAACTCGCCCATGCGGCATGTCAGGATAGGCGCGCTCCACCCATTCTTCTGAGCGGTCTCAATCGGCTGCCACCCCGCCACGTCCTGCACCTGTGCGGAGAGGGCGGGCAGGAAGTCGTTGAGATATTTTTCGATAACTTTTGCACCGCCCTCATTGGCGATCCAGATTACAACGTCACCAGATACTGGCCAATATTCCCCGGCAGGCAAATCCCCTTCCTGACCGACTGGGATGACAGAAGCCCTTGGGCGGAAAAGAATGCCGGAACGGCCTTCATGCTCTATCCTGCTGACATCGACCTTCCCATGGCCCATCTCAATCTGAGTTGCCATGTTCTGGATGACGTTCATCGCTTGTAGTGTGGTTCGGTCCATTCTCATTGCCTCACACACGCATCGGCATGAGCACGATGAGATTTTCCTTATGATCACCGTCGGCGCGAAAGATCGTCGGGCTGGTGCTCTCGCCCAGGGCAATACGAACGGTGCCTTCCGGCAGGTGCTCAAGCGCCTCAAGGACGTATTTTGCGTTGAAGCCCGTTTCCATTTCGGCCTGCCCCTCATACGCGACTTCGTCTTCCGCGCTGCCGGCATCAGGATTGGTCACGAGAAGCTTCAGCGTGCCTTCGGAGAAGTGGAACTTCATCGCTCGGCCGCGCTCGGTTGAAACCGACGACACACGGTCAACGGCCGAGGCGATTGCTTTGGCATCCGCCGTCACGTCGGTAGCATTGTTGGCGGGGATGACCCGGACATAGTCAGGGAAAGTGCCGTCGATCAGTTTCGACACGAGGCGTGTCCCGCCGACGGTGAAACAAATCCTTGCGTCGCTGAGCTCGACGAAAACGTCACCATCTTTCGGCAAGATCTTCGAGAGTGTCGCGACCGTCTTGCGCGGAATGATCACGCCAGGCGCATCTGCGGGAACCTGGTCGATCATCACGATCCGCTTTGCGAGGCGGTGCCCGTCGGTCGCAACGAACAGCATGCCGTCCGCCGTGGGATGCATATAGATGCCATTCAGGTAGTAGCGCGTCTCTTCGGTTGAGATCGCAAAGCCTACTGCTGCGATAGCTGACTGTAGGGCTTTCGCCGGTATCGTGAACTTGTGAGGCAGGTTGCTGACATCCATCGATGACAGGTCGCTGGGCGGTAGAGCCTGCAATGAAAACCGGGACCGTCCTGCCTTGAAGGTAACAGAATCGGGAGAGCCTTCGCGCTCTTTCGCCTCGGCCGCGATGTCCGCGCCGTCCGGAAGCTTTCGAACAATATCGCGAAGCAGGTGGGCTTGAACGCTGAACGGCTGAAAATCCATTGCGACGGTAGCCGAAAATTCGACCATGGCTTCCGTGTCGAGATCGGTTGCCCGAGCCCGCAAGCCGTCATCCGTCCGCTCGATCGCAACGTTGGCGAGGATCGGGATTGTGTTTCGCCGCTCGACGACATCGCTGGAAAGCGCAAGGGCGGCGGCAAGGGCTGATTTGCTGGCTGTGAACATGATTATTCCTCCGCGCTTTCGGCGTCGTTTGCTGGTTGCTGGATGAGCGATTTGCAGTCGTCGGAAATCCGGTAGTGAAATTTCGGTGACCAGTAGGAAGTGTCGACAACGACACTCAGGGGCTCGCTTTCGCGATGGCACTCGGCATAAATGCTGGCGAATTCATCAAGCGTTTCGGCGAATGTCTCGCTTTCATACTCCCAGAAGGAATTGGCTTCGTGCCGCCCGTCGTCCTGGGCTTGAGGCTCGATCGGCCGCGCGCCATCAAACATCTCGAGCGTGTGGGCGCACCTTGGGGTATTCCCATGGGTACCGTCTGGGTTGATGACGATCTCGATGTTGCCGCGCTGCTCTACGTACCTGAAGGATAGTTCTTGCCCTGGCAGAAAGAGCGCTTTTTGACCTGCGGAAGCGGTGGTCAGATAGGGCAGCCATGCCTCAGGAGAAGCTTTACCTGTCGGCAAAACTTCATCGATCATGAACGTCGGATACCAGGTTTTCTCTGAAGTCATGGCTGCCGCTCCTATCAGGCCTGCATTTCCGGAGTGCCCTGGAAGCTGGGCAAATCCGTATCGGCTGCAGCGCGCGTCAGGTCATCGCGAACCTGTTTGGTGACGTAGTGATCGGGGCGATAGAGATGGAACGACCAGACGAGACCCGAACCCGTCTTGCGGTACCGGAGGCGCACGGGAATGCGTGCCGTTTCCCCTTCGAAGAAGGGCGGAACCGAGAGGATAAACATGCCCGGCACGTCGATCCGGTTGCCTTCCTTGTCGTGCGTCTGATGCTCTTCCTCGAACACGATCTGGCCGGCGCCGTTTTGCAGCGACACGACATTCTTGACACGTGTCTCCGCCGTGACGAGAAGGCCGCGGGAGAGGGTGACGAGCTGGTTCGGGAATGCAACCTTGAACGAGAACTTGTTCTGGAATTCGAGTTCTTCGGCTTCGTCGGGCGCAGCGAGATCGGCGATATGATCTTCGATGAATTCGGCAAAGTCGGTTTGGGATATTCCCTTGCCGTTCATCGCAGTCCAAGCCTTCCATTCCTCAGAGAGTGGAAACTCGTACTGGATGCGGTGCTTGCCGTTATCGGCTGCTCCGCCGTTTTCTTTCTTGTGATAGTCGATCACGGCTGTGAGCGACGGCTTTTGCCAGTCCATGTTCGCGAATATCACAGAGTGCTCAGTCTTGTGACGGTCAACCAATTCGATGAAGCTCGCCAATGTAGTGACGCGAGCCGTCCCGAGTTTCGTTTCCGGGCTGGTACGCCAGCTGTTGAAGAGATCTTTCGTGCCGGTGACACTACCGTCTTTCGGATCGAAAATGACTGGAACCTGCTTGGGGACGCCAACCGCATCGCTGGGGGCGTCGATGAAGCGGACATCGAGGCCGGTTTCCGTTGCAAGATTTGCAATCGCCGCGACGGCGGATGCGTTGAGCATATCAGTAGCCACTGGGTGTTTCCTTTCCTGGCTGTCTTACTGGTTGAGGTTGGGACGGCTGCGGTCGATTTCGCGCGGGCCGGGGAACATGTCGTGTTGCTGCGGATGCTCTGTGGACAGGCGGCCACCTTCAATGACCCAGTAGACCGAGGCCTTGCGGGGCAGTTTTGGCAGCGTCGGGGGCGGGATTTCCGCATTGATCTCGACCATGCCGTTCTTGACGGCGAGGTTGAGCTTGAGGGAAACGCCACCCTTGTAAGTGACGTTGGGTCTGTCATTCGAAAGCTCGAGCAGCTTTTCGAGGGTTTCCGTCAGCTTGATGGAGAGCTCGGCGTTCAGATCGCCGCTTTCCAGCATGCCGAGGAGGGATTGCGCATCTCTGATGATCTGCATGGTCTACTCCGGTTGAAAAAGAGGTGAGCCGTTCCTCAGAACGGAATGTCGTCATCCATATCGTGGCTGAAATCGCGGCCGGTGCTCGGGTTTGAACCGCTTGAGCCGGATTGTCGGCTGGATTGTTGCCCGTACTGGTCGGGATCGGACGCCGGGGGCGGGCGATTGCCGCCGCCCTGACTGTCGAGCATGGTCAGCGTCGCGTTGAAGCCGTTCAGAACCACTTCGGTTGTGTAGCGGTCGCCACCATCGGAATGCTGCCACTTGCGGGTTTGCAGCTTGCCCTCGACGTAAACCTTTGAGCCCTTTTTCAGATACTGCTCGCAAACCTTGACGAGACCTTCGGTGAAGACGACGACGCTGTGCCACTCGGTGCGCTCCTTGCGGTCGCCGCTGTCACGGTCCCGCCAGGTTTCTGAAGTCGCGAGGCGAAGGCTGGCGATGCTGGCCCCGGCTTGTGTCTTTCGGATTTCGGGATCGGCGCCGAGATGTCCGATAAGAATGACTTTGTTGACGCTACCGGCCATCAGATTGTCCTTTCGGTTTTTGGGAAGGCGTCATGAACGACGCCATCAAGAAGGCGCCCAGCGGCCTTTTTGCCGACGAATTTGACGGAATGGTGCGTTTCCGGGGCGGGGAGCACTCTGGCCCACGCCCAAGGCTTGTGATCCATTTCAATCAGGTGTCCTGACAGAGAGATTGCGTGAGTGGAGCATTCCCGCTCGGACCGATCGATGTAATCGGCGTCGGTCTCGTCCCTGTGGCGATCGAGCTTCCACGGAACTGGCTTCCACGCGCCCCACTGTTTGAAAAAGAACGGTACGTCAGCTGCCGCACACTGTTCGCGGATGGATCGCACCCATGCTGGATGTACGGCGCGTGCGCCAGAGCCGCTTTCGCCGCCAACGACAACCCAGTCCAGACGGCGATGTTTTGTTCTGTCGATCGGTCCGTGGTAGAACCTTCCGGCGCGCGTCACTTCCCACGTGGAACCGCGAAGAGCGTCGAGCGGGCTAAGGACATTTTGCAGGCGTAGAGTTTCAAGGTCGAGCGGACCTAGTAGTGGCTCGGCACTCAGCCATCTCACTATGGCAGGTGTTTCCAGCAGCACCGGAATACGCTCATCTGCCCGCTTCTGGTCTTCGGCGGAAACGCCGAGCCATAGGTTGGTAAGTGGCCACTGGTTAAGGAAAACACGTGGTCCCGATGGAGCGAACTGGGTATGCGACCGGTTGGCAATCAGAGTGACGTTCAGCGACATTTCAATCGCGAAGTCGCATGCAATCGAATATACTCTCCTATACGTTTCCGGATGGCTTACGTATTGCCACATGGTTTCAGGTCGTTTTGTCAGGACCTGAAACGTGTGCTGCGGCGAAAGCGCCATGATCGCAAAAACCTTGTCGATCCAATCGTCGGGAACGCCTTCAGCAAATAGGTCGCCATGAGCGCAGACAAAGATTTTCCTAGGTCGCTTCCAATGCAGTGGTTGTGTCAGCCACTCGGCATTAAAGCGAACGTCGCCATTCCACACTGGTCCGGCCTTCGTTTCTGTGGTCAAACCCCTCCGGCTGTCGGTATGCTTCAGGCGCGTTCCGGCAAGCTTCATCGCATAACAGTTGGTACAACCAGGAGAGACGATGGAGCATCCGGTAATCGGGTTCCACGTCGCATCCGTCCACTCGATATGTGTCCCGTCAGCCATGGTGATCCTCCGCTCGTGCCGGCATTTCAAGGCGATAACCAAGATGGCGACTGGTGATGATTGAGACGCCATGCGGAGCTACCGACCGGCGAAGGCGGTTCAAGAATGCGTAAGTGCAAGCCCGGGCATCCAGCGGGCCGCCGTCCGGGTCGTCGCTGTAGACGCGATCGGCGAGCTGATCGGCAGAAAGGAAGCTTCGGGCTTCAGCAAGTGCCAGAAAGATCTGGCGCTGCCTGCGGGGCAGCATGATCCGGTCTGCAAGTTCGATAGCGTCCTGTTTCATCGACCGCTCACGATCTTCCGATGCATCAGGTTATTGTTCGCCGCGTTCATGCGTTGCTGAATGCCGATCAACCGGTCGAAGGTTTCCAGAAACGCGATTTCTGCTTTTGCCGGCGCCCAAGGCGTGATCGCGCCGATTGTTAATGGCGCTGGGAACCTGGACAGAGGATACTTCTTGCGGGCGGCGGAACCGAACAGGCTCTCCGCTTCAGCAGCAGCCATGCGAACATCCATGCGCTCGACGGCATGCGACTGCTTTTTCGTCCATGCGCTTGGGGCGGGCAGTCCTGCTGCCGCATAGATGGCGCTGTCCCATCCGGATTTCGCAGAGGCGACTACGGATCGATAAGCTTCGGCGGCCTTCGGCGAAAAGTCATCGAGCATCGCTGCCACAAGATCCTGTTTGGGGCGGCTGTCGTCACCAAGCTTGTATTCGTGCGCATCGTGCAGGAGGAACAGCGCGGCGGTGAGTTCATCTTCCCCTTCACGCAAAAGCGCTTGCGCGCCCATTACGCAATGCTGGGCGTCGCTGTAACCGACGCCGGGATAGGTGCCGGTGAAGCGATTGATTTTGGCAAGGCCAAAGGCCACTTCGTTGAAATCGATCTCGCATGCTTCGGGATGCGCAAGGTCCATCAACGAACCGTCCGGCCGAAAGAAGTCGATGCGTTTGCTGCAGAGGCGAGGGGCCGAGATAGAAGTCATCGCGCAATCCCTCCGATAGCGTCGCTGGCAAGCATCGACACGCCACAGATGAGACCGGTGGCTGAAACCAGTGCGAAGAACACAGCGAGCGCAAAAAGCACGCGGCAAAGCAGGTCGACCCGGTGCGGCAGTTCGGTTTGAACCTGCTCTTTAGGTGAAGCGCACATCGGCAAGATTTGGATCATAGGAACGTCTCCATCCGTTTCGGATGCCGCCCCTGAGTTGAGGCGGTCACCGAAATCGGACGTGACGTTATGCAGCGCGTTTGCGAATTTGCCGCACAGACTGATCGTAGGCGCGGGCTCTTGCCCGGGCGCCGTATCGTGCGATTTCAGCTTGCGTGAAATGACGGTTAAGTTCCTCGGAGGTGCAACCGTCGCCGTAACGGCGCATGGCGTCAGCCATATCCTGAATGAGTTTTTCTTCCTTGCTCTGCATTTCGCTCTCCATCCTCTGAAAGGTTGGACCGGATGGCGGGGCAGGGGACGTGGGCGCCATCCGGTCGTCTCCATGCCATGTGGTTCGGCTTGGATGAACAGCGTTATAGTGGGAAACATCCCACTTAGCAATAGGAAAAGTGGGATGTTTCCTATCGGTCTGTTTGCTTCCCACCCGACGACAGAAATTCCCTTTTGAATTGAGTGGCTTGGGAAGCTGTGCGGAAAACGAATCAGTTTGGACTCGACTCTTTCAGCAAGTCATGTCTTTTTTAGCGTGAACGAAATGAGAACAAACGGGAGAGGAAGATGGCAACGCCGCCGGTCAATCATCCAGACGCCATGCGATTGGTTATCGAGCTAGACTCGCTTTATGTGGCTTGTGATGATTGCGGGCACTCGCGCGTGCTTGGCTACAGGAACCTGCGGGAGGCGGCAGCCTTAGGCGTACACAACTACATGCAGTTGTGTCGTAAAATACGTTGTTCTGAATGCCCTAAGGTCCCGCCGACGCATAGAAACCTCACTATAAGGCCGAAGTGGATCGAGGGTCACGCCAGTCAAACAGTGGCGTGAAAAACGATCTTATGTATGGAGAAAACCTTGGATGACGGGAAAGTCACCTCGTTCGGCTCGTCATCCTCAGGATTGTGCTGCCATAGTCTCGTCACCTTGCTCGACTGTGAACGAAACTCCTTGATATAGCTTTCCCGTTGATTTTCTTCTTCGGTCGCGACCTGGACAATTACGTCATCGCCCGCGCGTACCGGCTCGTTTGGGTTAATCCAGACAGTTTCGCCGGCTTTGAAGCGGGGCTCCATGGAGGTCCCGTAAACCCGTACAGCATAGGCGCCGTCAACGCCCTCCAGCATCGGGGGAACGAATAGCCGTCCGACTTCAGAACCATTTAGAACGAAGCGGCCGTTTGGCCCGCCAATCGATTGGCCGAGCAGGGGTATGTATCCGTCGCCGTCAAACTTCTGGAAGCGTGGGGGGAAGCTTGCGTTCGGTTTGGTAATGGTTTGGGCCACCGGCTCTTCATCATCGGGCAGCCGCACAACCTCTCCTCTGATCAGTGCATCGGCGTCCAGGCGCAAAGCCTTGGCCAGATCAGGCATTTTTTTAAGCGTGACGGTGGATTTTTTGCCATCGACGAGATCGCGCAGGAAGGTTCGCTCGATCCCCGCTTTCACAGCGGCTTCCACCGGCCCAAGATCCAGTTCTTTCAGTCGCTCGATCGCAATTTTTTGAAGTGTGCTCATGCTGCGATAATAGGAAATTTCCCCCTCCAAATGCCAATGGGATGTTTCCTATTGCAAAGTGGGATGCGTCCCACTATAAAGGGTGCATGGAAACTCAACTTGCAAATCATCTGTTGGCTCTTTCGGAAGCATTTTGCTCGGCCCGCGAACTGGGTGAGACGACTGTTGGGAGGCATTGCGCCGCTGATAGCCGTTTCTTTGCCCGCATTCGCTCCGGTAAGACGTTCACGGCGAAGAAGTATGACGAGGTCGTCGCCTGGTTCAGTTCGAACTGGCCCGATGGATCGGACTGGCCACGAGGTGTTCCGCGTCCACAGGGGGCGGCACGATGAAGTTATTTCCAACCTTTTATGTCGGAGTAGGGAAGAGGTCATCCCGCGTGGCTCATAACCACGAGATCGCGAGTTCGAATCTCGCCTCCGCAACCAGATACCTGCTCCCTTTCCTCCCGGGAGTACGCTGGCGCATGACGGTTGGGGGGTCCCGGCTGTCATGCGCCTTTTTCCGTCTGTCGGGCTACGGTCGCGACCGGTCCTCGACGAAACCGCTTGCCGAAACGGCGATACTGCTTCCGGAGCGTCTGCTCGTGCGGTTTCCGTGCCGGCTACCGCCGAGTGCGCCGCCCGACAAGCTGGAAGCGGAATTCGTCCACCGTCATTCGCCCGCCTTCGAGCATGTTGACGATGTACTTCTCCTCGCTGGGGGCGGCCTTCAAAAGCGCGGCTTCCTGTCGATCGAGGCGTGCATCCGTCTCGTTCAGAAAGTTTTCGATATCGGGGTGCGTCTCCAGAAGTTGCCGGAGAATGATCTCCAGCGCGAAGATGCGTCCCGTGATCTGGCTGCCGTCGTCGGCGGGAATATCGGTCATGAGTTGCCCCAGGTTGATAGCGGACTGTTGCATGCTGTTCTGCCCTCCGGCGCTGAAAAAAGAAAGTCTCCGTCATGTGATCCCCCGTGATCTGCTGACGCACTGAACCTCACATTTTCAATTCATTCCCACCACGGGAAAACGCAGGGAAATTTCCCAGCGCGGGAAAGGCTTTGTCATGTTCCAAGACGCATGGTTTCACCGCATCAAGTCCGCACAGCGTGACCTGATCAAACTCGTCGGCGGCATCGAGCGCGCGGCCGAGATATCTTCCATCTCCAAAAGCCACATCGGGCGCATGAATAATGCCGCTGATCCAGAGTTGATGCCGCTTTCGGCTGTGCATGCGCTCGAAGATGACTGTGGCGTTCCGGTCGTGACTTCTGCCATGGCAGAGCTTTCGGGCCGTCGGCTATCGGATCCCGATCTTGATCGTCAGGCCGACATCTGCGTCCAGCAGGCAAAGGCAGCACTGATCGCCAAGGTTGGGGAACTCATGTCGAGCAGCGCCGCTGCTTCTTCCGACGGTTTTTTCAGTGTGGCTGAAAGCCGGCAGATGGATCGTATTTCGAACGAGATTGAGCAGGCGACGGCGAAATTCCGCCAGGCTTTGGCCGTCGTTGCCGCGCGCGGCGGTGAGATAGTTGGCCTCCGCGTTGTCAAGGGAGGGGAGCAATGAATTTCCTCCTGAAACCCTGCGAAGACGATACGCTGGTATATGCGCAGAAATGCATGGAGCGCGGCCAGACGGAAGGCGCCATCCCCGCGACCCGCAGATCTTTGACGGGCCATGAAACCGCGTTGATCGCACGCCGCGCGACGCAGGACGGTTTTATGCGGCTCGGTGTTTCTGTCTTCTACGAGCCTGAGCCGGGTCTGCTGTGGCTTGATATGCTTTTTGTCGAACCCGAGTTTCGACGCCAGAACGTCGGCTGGCAATTGTTGCTGGAAACCCGCGCGCATGCCGTTAGCCAGCAATTTCGCGAAATGAGTTTCGGCACACTGCTGACGAATATGCCGATGCGCTCGCTCGTCCGTCGTGAGCCGGGATTTTTCATGTCATCCGAAGTGCACGGGCAAGCGCTCGTATTCTCGGAACGCCTGGCGCGGAGGGCGACGCGATGACGCCGCCTCTCTGCAAATCGAAAGCCGATCGTGATCGTCTCCGCCAGCGTGTCGGTGAAAGCCGAAAGGCCCAGCTGAAAGAAATCCGTCGACAGGTAAAGCGCTGGAGCGATGGTGCGTCGGCGGAAGATTGCTTGGCTGCCATCAAGGCTGCAATCGCTCATATCGGGGAGCGAGATTGATGCTCCGCGATTATAATCAGTTCCTCGCATCGAAAGTCGCAATCGCCCAGGAGGGTGGTTTCGAAGTCTCGGCTGACGAGATCAATCCGATTCTCCAGCCTCACCAGAAGCTGATCATCATCTGGGCCTGCCGAGGCGGGCGGCGGGCCATCTTCGCTGCCTTCGGGCTTGGCAAGAGCGTGATCCAGATTGAAATTCTTCGCATTGTCATTGCCCGGTTCGGCGGGCGCGGGCTTCTGGTGCTGCCTCTCGGGGTTCGCCAAGAGTTTCGGCAAGACTGCGAATTGCTGGTTACCGGCATCCATCCTCGTATCACCGATGCGCAGCGTGCCGAACTTCATGCCTGGCAGGACGGCCATCCCGAGCGCGTTCCGTCGCTCACCTTCATCCGGTCGATTGGTGAAGCCGGCGAGGCTGGCCTTTACATGACGAACTATGAGACGGTACGCGAGGGGAAACTTGACCCCCGCCTGTTCACTGTCGCGTCGCTCGACGAGGCTGCCTGCCTTCGTGGGTTCGGAGGGACAAAGATATTCCGCGAGTTCATGCGGCTGTTTGATGGCATCCGGTTCAAGTTCCTCGCCACGGCGACACCGTCGCCAAACCAGTATGTAGAACTGCTGGCCTATTCCGCCTTCCTCGAAGTCATGGATGTCGGGCAGGCCAAAACGCGGTTTTTCAAGCGCAATTCGGAAAAGGCGGACACGCTCTCCATCCATCCGCACAAGGAGCACGAGTTCTGGCTGTGGGTTGCAAGCTGGGGACTGTTTGTCCAGAAGCCATCCGATCTCGGATGCTCTGACGAAGGTTACGAGCTACCGGAAATTGAGGTGCGCTGGCATGAGTTGCCCGCCGATCACGCATCGGCCGGTACCGAAAAGAGCGGGCAGGGGCGCCTTCTGCGTAATGCTGCAGCGTCTCTTTCCGACACCGCAAGGGAGAAGCGCGACAGCCTCGGTATCCGCATTACCAGGATGATGGAACTGCGCGCCGAAGATCCCGGCGCACACCGCATTATCTGGCACGATCTTGAGGCTGAGCGGCTGGCGATCGAGGCTGCCATACCCGACGTTGTCAGCGTCTATGGCGCGCAGGACCTCGACGATCGTGAACAGTCGATCGTCGGTTTCTCGCATGGCCGCATTCGCGAAATTGCAGCTAAGCCCGTCATGCTCGGCTCGGGCTGCAATTTCCAGCGTCATTGCTGGTGGGCAATCTTCCTCGGCATTGGTCACAAGTTCAATGACTTCATCCAGGCGGTTCACCGTATCCAGCGCTTTCTCCAGACGCACAAAGTTCGCATCGACCTCATCTACACCGAAGCGGAACGTCCGGTGCGCGACAACCTCGAAGCCAAATGGCGTCGCCACGTGGAGCAGATGGCAATCATGACAGATATCATTCGCAAATATGGCCTGTCGTCCGCGGCGATGGCTGAAACCCTCACGCGCGCCATGGGCGTTGAGCGGATCGAAGTCTCCGGCCCGGGCTATCGGCTGGTCAACAATGATTGCGTGATGGAGTGCCAGAAGATGGGCTCCAATAGCGTTGACCTGATCGTCACGTCGATCCCGTTTTCCACCCAATACGAGTATTCGCCGAACTATGCCGACTTCGGTCATACCGAAGACAATGAGCATTTCTGGCAGCAGATGGATTTCCTCATACCCGAATTGCTGCGGGTCCTGGCGCCGGGACGTGTCGCCGCAATCCATGTGAAGGATCGCATCGTTCCCGGTGGTATGACGGGTCTGGGCTTTCAAACCGTTTACCCGTTTTCCGACGATTGCATCGCCCGGTTCAAGCGGCACGGGTTCGCGTTCCTCTCTCGCAAGACGATCACCACGGATGTTGTCCGGGAAAACAACCAGACGTATCGGCTGGGATGGTCTGAGCAATGCAAGGACGGCAGCCGCATGGGCAACGGCCTGCCGGAATATCTGCTGATCTTCCGTAAGCCTCCGTCCGATAGTTCGAATGGATATGCCGATACTCCTGTCAAAAAACAGAAACGCGAATGGAAGCAGGGTCATTGGGACAATCCTGGGGGATACAGCCGCGCCCGTTGGCAGCTTGACGCCCATGGATACATGCCGAGCTCGGGCAATCGTCTGCTCTCGACCGGAGAATTGGCGGGTTTGGAGCATCACCAGATCTTCAAACTGTGGAAGCGCTACTCTCTCGAGATAGTCTATGATTTTGAGCACCACGTAAAAATCGCCGAGCATCTGGAAGAGCGGGGCATGCTGCCCTCAACCTTCATGCTTTTGCCGCCCCACTCGACGGATGATGGCACCTGGACCGATATCACCCGCATGCTTTCGATGAACACGCTGCAGGCTGCGGCGGGTAAGGAAATGCACCTTTGCCCGCTTCAGTTCGACATCGTCGATAGAGCCATCGCCCAGTATTCCGAACCGGGTGAGACGGTGTTCGATCCGTTCGGTGGCTTGATGACCGTGCCTTATCGAGCGATCAAGCTGGAGCGAAAAGCCGTCGCGACGGAACTTAACGCCGGATACTTCCTCGATGGCTGCAAATACGTCGAGGCCATGGCCCGTGAAAAAGACATGCCAAGCCTTTTCGATACGTTGGAGGCTGCAGAGTGAGCGACCCGGTCTCTCTCTACATCGTCACGGATCGGGCGGAGCAGGCGGCACAGCGGTTTTTTTACTGCCGCGTTGCGTCTCTTCCTGACTGGGTGCAGGTCGTCACTTCCATCATCGAGATTGAGGAAATTCCAAACGGGAAGAGCGTCCTCACGCATTTTGCAGCCGGCGGCCGGTCTACGGCTGAACAGGTGTGGTTCGAACGCCGTCTCCGCGGCGGCCTCTTTTACGACCACGAAGCTCTCAGGGACAAGATCGAGGTCTGGCTCGACAAGAGGCTCGAATACGAGCGGAAGCTGCTCGCCCAACATTCACAAGACCATGAACGACAGGGGAATTACGCATGACGATGGTGACGGTTTTCAAGGATTATGCCGTGCAGGGAAAACATCCGGCCGCACCCAGTGCGTTCGATTTGACCCCTGAAAAGTTCGATGGTTTGCCAACTCATATGCGCTCGGATCTATGCCGCATGCTGACGGATGCGGGATATTCCGCCCGCCGCATCCTCCAGCTCTGCGGCATCTCGGCCATGGTACTCGCGGAACATCTGGCGCAGCGCCACAAGTATTGTATGCCGGAACGGATGCAGACCGCGCGCCATAGCGGCGAACGCATCACGCCTCGCCAGGTCGACGAGATCGTGGAAGGTCTCGACCTTTATGCTTGCCGCGTGCTTGCGAAGATACCCAAGGTCGGACGGACGCACTGGCGGCGCGGTCAGATCGAGGACGAAACAGGCCTTCGGCATAACTACGGCGTGCACGCCCTGAAAGACCTGCAGGCGAAGGGCCTAGTCCGTCCCATAGGCGTTGCGGAGCAAGGTTTCATCCAGCCTTACGAGTTGACCAAGGTTGGTGCAGTCGTTGCCGAGGCGATTGATCCTCGCGATGTCTCTACTGCTACCAAAGGGGATGGCTGATGTTGAGCCGTCTTGCCACCCGGCGCCCACGCATCGTGCTGGTGATAGCGCCCACCCTCTATGAGTGCCGCAAGACGCTTGATGCTTTCGGCATCCATCTTTCGAACATCGATGAAATCCGGTCGGTCACCAAGGCGCATCACCTGCGCGGGTGGTCGCGCGGCACACCATTCATCGCACTGTCGGAGCGCGACAGCTGGTTTGCGACCCAAAGCGGCCGAGAACTGAGCACGGTCGTGGACGCATTCCTCCTCAGCGGGCGCCTGCGGATCGCAAGTGACGCTGAACTTTCCGATCTTCGCCAACCGGAGTTTTCCAATGCTTGCCAAAACGCCGTCCAACGATCTTTTCACGTACGTCAATCATGATCTTCAACCGTTGGCGCTACATGCAGCCAACCATCCGCGCGATGTCGCGGATCTGACAAACATTGAGCGCTCTCCGATGGAGATAGTTTTTCAGTCTCCGCCATGCGTTCTTTTTGCTCGGACGGCATCTGAGCAGTTGGCCGAAAAAGGAGCGCTCAATGTACGCTGAAAGCTTACTTGATCACCTCGCACCGCCTCCGCAATTTTCGATTAAAAACCGTTGGAACCACGGCCTACCGCTGATCGTCGATAGCTTTGCGGGGGGCGGAGGCGCCTCCACAGGAATTGAGTTGGCGCTAGGCCGCTCACCTGACCTTGCCATCAATCACAATCCGCAGGCCCTTGCCCTGCATGCTGCCAATCATCCCGACACGCTGCACATCTCGGAAAACATCTACAAGGTCGATCCGCTGGACTATGTGGCGGGCCAGCACATCGGCCTTGCCTGGTTCTCCCCCGATTGCAAGCACTTCAGCAAGGCCAAGGGTGGCAAGCCGGTCGAGCGGAATATCCGAGACCTCGCCCATGTCATTCCGTTCTGGGTTGAGCGTGTCCAGAAAAGCGGCGGCAAGATCGACGTCATCATCATGGAGAACGTCGAGGAATTTGCGACCTGGGGACCACTTGTACAGACCGACCGGGGATTGATGCCGGATCCGGAGCGGAAAGGGGAAACCTTCCAGCAATGGTGCAAGAAGCTTCGCCGCCTCGGCGGCAAGCTGGAAAAACGGGAATTGCGCGCCTGCGATTATGGCGCACCGACGATCCGCAAGCGCCTTTTCGTCATCATCCGTTTCGATGGCCAAAAGATCGTCTGGCCGCAACCGACGCACGGCGCGCCCGATGATGCGGACGTTATTGCTGGTCGTAAACTGCCATGGCGCACCGCTGCGGAATGCATCGACTGGTCGATCCCGTGCCCGTCGATCTTCGATAGCTCGACCGATATCGCCGAGAAGCATGGTCTGAAGGCTATCAGGCCTCTGGCGGACAATACTATGGCTCGCGTGGCGCGCGGCATGAAGCGCTACGTTCTCGATGCTGAGCGGCCTTTCATCGTCAACCTGACGCATGGTGCGCGCTGCGAGGATATCGATGAACCTGTCAAGACGGTGACCGGGGCGAACCGTGGTGAGAAGGCTGTCGTTCTCCCGCACATGGTCAGCTATTACGGACATGGCGACCTGAGGGCGGAACGGACGCGGGAACTGTCTGAGCCGATATCGACGATCCCTTGCGAGAACCGGCATGCGGTGGTCGCGCCATCGGTCATTCGTTTCAACACTGGCGCAACCGGCAGCGACATGCGCGAGCCCGCGCCGACCGTTACAGCGAACAGCTATATCAAGAGGCCAGGTGGTGCAGCGCCGCTCGGCATGATCGCTCCGCACCTGATGACGATGCGCAACGCCGGCAAGCCCTTTAATGGCGCTGACGAGCCGACGCATACGATCACCGCCGGTGGCGCCGGCCTCTCCCTTGTCGCACCTGTCCTCACTGCCGCGCAACATGGCGGGTCCAATCGATCCGTCGAAGATCCTCACCATACGATCACGGCCAGCAAGAAGGATCAGAACAGCGTCATCGTGCCAACGCTGATCCAGACGGGATACGGCGAGCGGGATGGGCAATCTCCGCGATGCCTCGATATCGACAAGCCTTTGGGAACGGTCGTTGCTGGCGGCATCAAGCACGCTGCCGCCGTTGCCTTTGTCGCCCAACACAATAACGACAGTCGCCGCGAAGGTGGCGTCAATCCGGGCAGGCCTGCCGATGCGCCGATGTCCACCGCAACGCAAAGCGGATCACAGCAAGGCGTTGTCTCCGCCTTCGTTGCGAGGCAATTCGGCACCTCAACCGGCCACGAGATCGACCGTCCGTCTGCGACGGTGATGGCTGATGGTGCTGGTAAGTCGCAGCTGGTAACGCCATTCCTTCAGGCCTATTACGGCACGGGTGATGGCGGCGAAGAAAATCAGCCGGCGCGCACCATCACCACGAAAGACCGGCACGGCCATGTCGAGGCAGCACTTGATGTGGCGCCCTTTACGGAAGCGCAGGCGGCCCGCGCCCGCGAGGTCGCTGCCTTCATGCGGGTGCACGGGTTCTGGGATGAGCGCGAGTTCGTAACCCTCGAAATCGACGGGCACACCTTCGTCATCGTCGATATCGGCATGCGGATGCTTACGCCGCGCGAACTGTTTAATGCGCAAGGTTTCCCCGGCGATTATCAGATCGATGGTGTCTGGGTGTCGGAAGACGGCAAGGAAACGTGGATAGCGTTTCCGAAATCCGTGCAGGTCTCCTGTGTCGGGAACAGTGTTAGCCCGCCTGTGGCCGAAGCGCTAATAGGCGCGAATTGTAATCATCTCGTTGCCGTGCAGGTGGCGGCATGATGCAGCCAACGTTGTTTGAAGGCTCAAAACGCCTCGTCTATGACGATGCGGTTGAGCTTACTCTTCAATCCATGCAGGCATATGGCCCGGACCATGACCACTGGGGCATAGCTTGGTCCGGAGGGAAAGACAGCAGTGCGACCCTGACGCTTATCCTCCATCTGTTGGACACTGGACAGCTGGCACAGCCGAAGTCGCTTTCGGTTTTTTATGCCGACACGCGCCAGGAGTTGCCGCCACTGGCGATTGCTGCTGAGCGGATCATGTTGCAGATGGCTGAAAGGGGTATCCGGTGCGAGGTTGTCCGGGCACCGCTCGATAAGAGGTTCCTTGTTTACATCCTCGGCCGCGGTGTTCCTCCGCCAAATAACAACACCCTCCGCTGGTGCACCCGTCAGATAAAGATCGATCCTATGACGGAGGCTTTGGAGCGCCGGATTAACGAGATTGATGGAAATATCCTGATGATCACAGGTGTCCGGCAAGGTGAAAGTGCGATCCGTGACCAACGTATTGTCATGTCGTGTGGCAAGGATGGAGCAGAATGCGGGCAGGGCTGGTATCAGCAGGTATTGCCGCAGGCGAAAGGCATCCGCGGTCGCATAGCAACCCTTGCCCCTCTTCTGCATTGGCGCGTGTGCAATGTCTGGGACTGGTTGAGATTTTATGCGCCTCTGCCTGAGTACGGCGGCTGGGCCACGTCTGCGATTGCGGACGCTTACGGTGGCGATGAGGCGGAGGAGAAGAACGCCAGAACCGGTTGTGCCGGCTGCCCTCTTGCGTCGAAAGATTTGGCATTGATGACGATCGTCGCCATGCCGGAGTGGTCTTATCTTTCTCCCCTGCTGGGCTTGAAGCCGCTGTATCGCGAGTTGCGTTTGCCTCATAACCGGCTACGTAAACCTGGTGTCGAAAGGCTGAAAAACGGCGCTATCGCCGCTAATCCCCAACGCATGGGACCGTTGACATTCGATGCCCGACTGATGGGGCTTGCCCGGGTTCTTGGTATTCAGGCTGAAATCAATGTCGAAGCGGAGCGTCTGGGGCGGCCAAAGATAGATATCCTCAATGAAGAGGAAGAGAGCCGCATTCGCGAACTCATATCGGCCGAAACCTGGCCGCAGGGTTGGGATGGTGACGAACCTGTCGCGGACACGCCAATGGCGTCTGTTTTCTCCGACGGCTCCGTGCAGCCACTGCTGGTGTGAGGCTGTCGCATGTCTGATCCCATCATTGAAGAGTTTGTTGAACGGGCTCGTAACGTATCAGTAAGCGAGGCTGCAGAGCGGCTTAACATCAAACTGGGCCGCAAGGAGCATATCGGCGCCTGCCCGCGCTGCGGCGGCAAAGACCGGTTTTCCATAAATGGTGTCAAGAACGTCTTTAATTGCCGCAACTGTGGCGGAGGGCGTGACGGCATCGCCCTTATGGCGCATTTCCACAATCTCGATCTGCGTGACATGGTAGGCTTCCTGGAAGCGTGCGCCGCCGCACTCAACGAAGATATTCCCGAAGGTGGCGAGCGCGAAACTGATGAACAGCGGGCAGAACGGCTTGAACGCATCGCCCAGCTGAAGGCTGATAACGAGCGGAAAAACCGCGAGAAGGAAGCGGGCGAAAACCGGTTCCGCGATATCGAGGTCAGCAAGGCGCGGGGCATTTATGGCAATGCGCAAGATTTGCGCTCCTCAGGATTTTCCTATGCCTCGGAGCTATTTCAGTATCTCCGGCTGCGTACAGGTTTTGAACCACATCCGGGCATTCTCGATCATATTCGCTTTGCGCCGGCGCATTCCTACTGGCATGGCAAGGATGAGATGGGCAGGGCAGCCAGTCCGCATATGGGGCCAGCCATGATCGCGCCTTTCGTAGCTGCCGACGGCAGTCTGACGGGATGCCATGAAACATGGATTGATTTGGGTAATGCCCCGAAATATCGGCCGTTGATCCGCGATGAAGACGGCACAGTCATCCTGGATAAGGACAAAAATCCCGTCACCACCAAGAAGATGCGCGGTACGAAAAAAGGGTCGATGATCCCAGTTTTTGGCGCGTCGCGAGCGGTGCGATGGGTGCTGGGTGAAGGTATCGAGACGGTATGCGCCTATGCAGGCGCCGAACGTTGGCGGGCTGATACATTCTATGCTGCGACGGGCGATCTCGGCAATCTTGCTGGCCCGGCCGATCCGCGATCTTCCTTTTTGCACCCGACAATAAAGGTCGGTAACGGGCAATTTCAAAAAATTCAGGGTCCCGTTCCAAAGCCAGATCAGACACCCACGGATGCCGTGCAGGTGCCAGATCATGTCATCGACCTCTTCATACTCGTTGACGGCGACAGCGAGCACGTTTTCACGGCGTCGGCCATAGCGCGGACAGTTACGCGTCTGTCGGCGCCGCATCGCATCATCACACCATTTTGGCCACCGGAGGGCGAGGATTTCGCCAGCTTGTTTGCCAACATGCAGCAGGGGATTGACACATGAGAATACCCGAAAAGCGTCTGACGCGCCTGGAGCGCCGCAGATGAAGGACAAAGACAAGAAGACAAATGGCGGCGTTCCTGAAGATGTCGCGCGCATGATGGCGACGGCTGCGCAGCAACGGCGCATGTATTCCGCAAACCCGGACCCTTTGCCGGTGGCAGAGCCTGAGCCGGCAGAAGATGTCCTTGTCCTTTCTGACGAGGAGATTCTCGAAGAATGCTCCGAGCAGCCGGAAACGGACATCGGCAATGCGAATCGGCTTCTTATTCGCTTCGGGGAAATGATCCGTCACGTCACCCACGTCGGTTGGCATGGCTACGATGGAAAGCGCTGGCTCGAGGATGCGTCCGGTTCCGTTGTTCGTCGGCTCGCACACCGCACGGCGGAATTCATTGATGACGAGGCTGTGCGGTTGGATTGCAGTGAGGAGGAACAGGCCAAGATCGCGGCCGGTAAGATCGCGCGAGAAGAACTGAAGAAATTAGGTAAAGCGGCAAAGGATTGGGACGCCGCAAAGCTGGCCGAATATGAGAGGCTGCAAAAGGATGTCGAGAAAATGGACAAGGTTGAGAAAGACCGGTCCGGTCGCATTTCGTCACGACACGCTCACGCCAAGCAGGCGGCAGGTACTTCGAAAATCAACAATATGCTTCAGGAGGCCGCGCCATATTGCTCTCTGGAGGTATTGGACCTCAACAAGGATCTGCTCGCGCTAAACTGTGAAAATGGCACGTTAAGGTTCTTCTGCTCAGAGGTTGGGGATACTGGAAAGTGGCAGATAAGGGTCGACCCGCACCGCTCGGCCGATCTTATCTCAAAGCTGTGCGAAGCGCGTTTTTCGCAGGACGCTGGCGCGCCGATGTTCCACCAGTTTCTGCAGCGTGTCATGCCGAATGTTGATTACCGGGCGTTTCTGCAGCGATATCTTGGATACTGCCTGCTCGGCCTTACCGGTGAACAATGCCTGCTGTTCTTTTATGGAGCCGGCAGAAACGGAAAATCCACCTTCGTCGACATTATGGTCGAGATCCTTGGCGACTATGCCGTATCAATGTCGATCGATAGTTTCGCTGGTGACAGCAAGCGGGGCGGAGCAGAAGCGACACCCGACCTCGCCCGCTTGCCCGGTGCTCGCCTCGTGGCGGCCAGCGAGCCAGAAATGGGCGTGCATCTGAAGGACGCATTGATAAAGACGCTGACGGGCGGGGAACCGATCGCGGTCCGACGCTTGCATCAGGATTTTTTTGAACTCATCCCGCAGTTCAAGATCATTCTTTCCGGCAACCATAAGCCCATCATCAAGGATGACTCTGACGGTATATGGCGTCGTGTTCACCTGGTGCCGTGGGAAATACAAATTCCGGAAGATGAGGTTGATAAGACCCTCAAGGAAAAGCTCCTGGCTACGGAGCGAGATGGCATCTTTGCGTGGATGGTCAAGGGGGCGCTTGAATACCTCCAGTTTGGATTGCGCGTCCCTGACGGCGTCCGAGCGGCGACGGCCGAATATCGGGAAGAGAGTGATCCTATCGGCGCATTCCTGCGCAATGCGTGCCATGTCACTGGCGCCGACAGTGACCGCGAAAGTCCGGAAAACCTTTACAATGGGTATGTGCGATACGCTAAACGCGAGGGCTTGGCGGACATCAGACAGGCAACGTTTACGCGGAGACTGCCCGACCAAACCCGGAAGAGTTGGAAAGGTCCCGACGGTTTCATGCACCAATTTCAGCGAATACGGTCAAATGGCACCGCATATATCGGTATTCGCGTTCGGGAAGAGTTTGCCGGAAAGCCGGACATAGGCAGTCCGCCTGAAGGTCGCTTTTCAGATGATGAACCTTTCCCCGAGAGCTTTTGATGCTTGACACCCGGACCCTTCGCCGTACACACAGGACATACAGCCATCTGTCTGCCTTGCCTGTCCATACGAAGGGTCCGGGGTGGACAGCTAGGACAGCAAGCAATGCGGCGCGGACAGTAAGCGCGGCGCGATCAAAGCGAGAAAGAATATGTCTTTCAATAGCTTGCGCAGGTTGGACAGCTAGGACAGCAATTTTCAGGTTTTCCATGATGTGCATGCGCTCGCGCACGTCAAATTCCCATCGGGATATATGGCGAAAAAATAGAATGTCTCGCATCACATAAACTTATGAACTATCTGTCCTTGCTGTCCGATCATTGAAATCATTGAGGAATTTTAACTCTACCTGTCCTTCTTGCTGTCCAAACTGAATATATTTCCTGTCCTACATGTCCAAAAACACCCAGAAAGGGTCAAAGGAATGAAAATCGGTATCGAAAAACTGTTGCAGTGGGCTTTTGTGCAGGAGCTTTGCGTGCGGGATATCGCTGAAGCTGGTGGCCCGAGCTCGTCTTCATCGAACTTTACGATGATCATGGAAATGCTGGAGTTGGGAGCCATCATCGACCGGTCGCGCAACGTCATGGCTGCATCATCTGCAATCACCTTGGAGCCGCATCTTGATGCACTGGCTGTTGCAGATGCGGTTCGAGATCTTGCGGATCATCGTTTCGTTATTGCTGATGACTGGGCACCATTCACTGATTGGGCTGACGATTATGGCTTGGTCTCGGAAGCCGTACGGTCTGAGATCGAGGCATTTCGGCTGCGAGGTGATCGCGCCAACGGTCGTCGGGCGGCCAACCTTGTCATATGTTCGGCCATTCTCGGTCGCGGACCGGACTGGTTTGCTGAAAAACCGGAAGAACGGATCGTAGAGCGTCGTGGGCAACCGGCATGGTTCATCTCGAAATCTGCAAAGGATGGCTTTGGACGTTCCTACGAGTTTGAGGTGGACGGTTACGACCGGAAACGGAAGCGGCCGATGCGTGGAGCGTATCGAAAAATGGAACTTGCCGAGCCGATCCGCAGTGAGATCATTAGCCGAATGGAATGGAAGCTTTGGCAGGATGCGCTGGTTTGCCTCCGCAAATCACTGGCAAATCAGCTGAGTTTCTACGATGTCGAACCCTTCTCTCCGGACTACGCGCCGTGGATGCGCATAAGAAAAAATGCAGATAAATTCGTAAGCGTTTGATTATAAACGGTATTTATTTGCGGTCTACGTGTTGAAGTGCGGCAGTTGCTTGACATATCTTGAGGACAGTAAAAAAGATTGGAAACCCGCTTCGGATCGTCCGGCGCGGGTTTTTTGTTGCCAACGATGGAGGCTGCCATGCACCCGCCGCTGTAATGGCGGCAAACAGCATGCCTTTCATGACCGGGAGGGGGCAGGCGGCCGAAGGCACCCACCCCCGGGTCAAGGGACCGTACCGGGATTTCTCCCCCTGCGGGCCGGGACGACCCCGAAAAGCCGCCAGTCAAACAGTTGAAAAATTTGGGTTAACGGGGTTAACGGCGTTAACGCATGGGTTAACGAACGGGTTAACGATGAGCGATGTGATGTGGTCTGTCGCGCAGATTGCTGCGCGGGACGGTGTTTCAAAGGCTGCTGTCTCCAAGACCGTCAAGAAACTGTCAGAAGATCGACCGGATACGCCGATCAATCGCGGAGCGCAGGGTCAGGTTCTTGCGGTATCGCTTGCGCACTATGACCATTATCGCCAGCGCTTCGTGAACCCTGCCAAGGCTTCCGCGCCTTTGCGGTTGCCAGAAGATCCAGCAGCACCGCGCAGTGATGCGGAATTTCCAATGCGTAACGAGGATAGTTTCGAGGAAGCCAAGCGGCAGAACGAATGGCTGAAGCTTGGCCGCGAGAAAATCCGCCATCAGGAAGATTGCGACGAGCTTCTTCGCAAGGACAGGGTAATCGCGGGTGTGGTCAAGGCTGGCGGTGAAATTCAGGCGATCATCAAACGGTTACCGAACAGGGCCGATGCGCTGGCGCTGGCGGTTTCCAAGGAGGGTGTGCACGGTGTTCGGTCCCTTCTTCGCCAGATCGCATTCGAGATGAGCAACGAGGTTGCCGACAAGCTGGAGCAGATTGCAGAAAGATCGCCTGAGAGCGACCCGCTGATTGAGGACGAAGACGCGTGACTGTTCATCCTGGTGCTATACGAGCGGTATCATCCGCCCTGGCGCGTGCCATCAGGCTCCAGCCTCCGGTCCCATTCGACAGATGGCTAGCAAAAAACATCGTGCTGGTTGATGGGCCGAAGAAGGGTGAACTATGGTCTGCGGAAGACGCTCCTTACCTGGTCGAGATCGCTCAGTGTCTCAGTCAGGAGCATCCCTGCACGGAAGTCACGGTTCGCAAATCACAGCAGACCGGCGTTTCCATCCTTGCTCTTGCTTGGATGCTCTATATCGCCGAGAACTGCCCTGACAATTCTATTTACGGCGTGCCCGGTCTTGACGCCTTGCAGGATATCAACTCCGGGAAGCTTCAGCCTCTGATCGATGCGTGGCAGCGGCACACGAAAAAACAGGTTATTCAGCCAACGACCAGCCGCTCGGGTGTCGGTTCGACCACTTACGAAAAGAAGTTTCCGGGCGGAACACTTTATCTCGCTAACGCCAACACCGTCATGGACCTTTCGGCCAAGACGACGCGCTTCGGCGTGAAGGATGAAGTGTCAAAATGGCAGGCTTTGCCGAATGGCGCCGACCCGGAGAACCTTTTCTTCGGACGTTTCACGGCGTTTCGTCGCCAGAAGACTTACAAAATTTTTGGCCTTTCAACGCCAGAGCTTGATAGTGGCCATGCTTTAGGCGAGGGGCCGGGGCATTGCCGTATCGATCGCGATTTTCGCCGATCGGATCAGAGGTTCTGGCACATACGTTGCCCGGAATGCGGCAACGAGCAGGTTCAGCGAGACGCTTATCTCATAATTGATAGGGTCCACCTGCATAGAACGGTCATGCAGTGCCAGCATTGCGAGCACCATATTTCCGAGATGGAGCGCGTCCTCGCTGTGCGCGAAGGTCGCTACATCCCGACTTTCGCCGGACCAGACAGGCATCCCGGCTTTCATGTCGATGCCTTCATGTCGTTGATGATGTCGTATGGCGATATTGCTGAAGACAAACTCAAGTGCGAGGGTAAGGGTGAGGCCGGCGCGAAGGACTACAGCAACCTGATCTGCGGGTTGCCGTATCGGATGAAGGGCAATGCTCCTGATCACAAGCGCCTTATGGAGCGGCGGGAGGAATACCTCGCCGGCACAATTCCAGCCGGTGGATTGTTATTTGTTGCTGGCGCGGACGTGCAATCCTACGGCATTTACTGTGAGGGCGTTGTCTTCGCAGAAGATCGCCAGAGCTGGAATGTTTTCGCCGAGTTCTTTGAGGGTGCGACGGATAATCCGCAAGCCGGAGCGTGGCTCCTCCTCGATGAATTCTGCGAACAGGAGTTTCCTGATAGCCATGGTGTTCTGCGCAAGATCGAGGCGTTGGCCGTCGATAGCGGTTATCGGCCTACACAGGTTCTAGAATGGTGCCGCCGGCGTCCGAATGCGTATGCGATTAAGGGTATGCCCGGACGTGGCGTCGCCGCGATCAGCCCGCCGGTGCGTAAATCGGTAAACAAGCGCGGCAAACGCAAGAGGCACGGTTCGGCTATGTCATGGCCGGTTGGCACCTGGGCGTTGAAAGCGGAGTTCTACGGAAACCTTCATAAAACCGGTTTGCGTTCGGGCGAAGCGACAGATCCACCAGGTTATTGCCATTTCCATATGGAGCTGGGCGAGGAGTATTTTCAGCAGCTGACTGCGGAATACTTCAGCCAGAAGATGGTGAAGGGCAAACTGCACGAAGAGTGGATGCCTCGTCGCGAGCATAACCACTTTCTCGATTGCCGCATCTACGCGATGGCGATGGCCGAGCACCTCGGTATCTCTCGCCTGACAAAAAGCCAGTGGGCGGCGCTGCGCGCGAAACATGAACCGGCAACCCCCGTCGATCTCTTGTCGCCGGAAAGCCAGCAAGTAGCAGAGAGGGTATCGCCGGAGGAAGCTCCGGTCTCGCCACCTGCGCCAGTAAAAAAGCCAGTCGAAAACAGGTGGGCGAAGAGAAGATGACCGAAAAGATGCGGGTACGGGTAAAGGCTGGCAGTGTTGCTGTTCCTGCCGGAAATCCGTCCCGTTATCGGGCCGGGTACCTTCGCGACACACAATCCGGCATCATAGCTTCCCGTCCTGCATCGCTGAGAGAGCATCGTGATGAAATCCGCCGTGTCTGGTGGCGAGCCGCAGCTCTTGCCATGGATATGCTCCAGAATTCGGGACGGTTGCGCGGCGCGGCTGACCAGATCCTTGCCGATACGGTTGGCGTCGAGCTGCAATTGAACCCGCGCCCAGACCTGACGAAATTCGGTTACGACCGTAAAGAAGCGGTCGCTTGGACGCGGATGGTAAAGGGGCGGTTCAAGGTATGGGCATGGAACCCGCTGGAATGCGATTTTCGTGCGAAATTCACAATTCCGCAGCAGACCGATGTTGGTCTGAGACATTGGCTTGCGTTCGGGGAAAGCACGGGAATCGTGTCCTACCTGCCGGAAGCACAAAGGTTGCCGGGAACCAGAACAGGCACAAAGTTTCTGCTCGTTTCCCCGCAGAAATTGGTGCAGGACACCAACGAAATCGAAGGGATGTACCAAGGGGTCATCCATGATGCCTATGGACGGCCAACGCATTACCGATTTCAGGAACGTCGCGATGGCATGACGACGAAGATCGACTATGCCGCCCGGGATGCCGACGGACGACAACTCGTCATGCACGCATTCGATCCGTTCTCTTCGGACGATGTTCGCGGTCTGTCGCCTCTCGCCACGACATTCAGGAAATACCTGATGGCGGAGAACACCGATGATGCCATGGCTCAGGTCCATTTTCTTCAGACGATTTACGCCGCTATCCTAAAAAGCGACAAGCCGAGCGCGGAAGCATTCGAGGCGCTGGAAAGCATGAAGGAAAGCGGCGCCACCGATGTCGAGGATATCGCGTCTGACTTTGCGCAATACTTCAAGGCTCAGTTGGACCGAGCCGCGGAATCGGAAATCCGTCTCGGTGCTGGAGCAGGCGTTTCCCACCTCGCTCCGGGTGAAGATCTTGAATTTAAGTCGATTTCGACGCCTGGGAAGGAGTCCCAAAGTTTCATGGCCTCGCTCCATCGTGAAACGGCGCGGGCGCTCGGCATGTCATATGGTGGATACACCTTGGACTACACTAATGCCACCTATGCCAGCACGAACATGGAAAACTCGGCTCTCTGGCCTATTGCTCAAAGACGTACCGACCGCATTGCAGCGCCGCATGTTCTGGTTCCCTACGCGGGGTGGCTGGATGAAGAAATCGGCGAGGGACGGATACCGTTCAAGGGTGGGTATGATGTCTTCCGTAAATTTCGGGAGGAAATCCTTTGGGCGATCTGCCAGGGGCCGTCGAAGCCGACTGCCGACGACGAGAAGCGCGCAAAGGCATCCAGCGAGCGTATCGCCAACGGCACGGGAACGTTGGAACGGGAATGTGCCGAACTCGGAGACGATCCCGAGGAAGTCTTTGAGAGTCGGCTCATGTGGCACGAGCGTTATGTGAACGCCGGTATGCGGAGCCCGTTTGAACGTGGCTACGGTTCGAAGGCGGCAACTGAAACGACGCAAAAGGAAGGCGCGACCACATGAATACCGTGAAGATTGCGGGCGTTGTGGTGGATGTGGAAGACCCGTGTGCTCTCTATGCGGCGCTTGCCGCGGCGAAAGCGAAGCGTCTTGCAGGGGAACAAATCGAAGAGAGTGAAATTCGCTCTCCCGTTATGCAGCAGCGGGTAAAGGTCGCGTCGTCCAGCATCGCTGATATCGATAGGGAACTCGTCCGCCTGCAGGCGGCCTGCCAAGCGAAGACAACCGGTTGCCGCCCGTCGCGTCGTTGGCGGCTTAAATTTTAGGATTGAGAAAAGCCATGAGCCTGAGCTATGCCCACATCGCCCAGCAGGTGTTTAATACGCCGCTGATGTACGACGCCAGAAAAGCTGAAGCTTTTTTGCATGGACTTGGCAGCCGGATAGCGGGTGATACTGTTGTAATTTCCAACCCCGGCGACGCTGTCGGCCATGTGGCGGGAGAAAACGGGCGGCCCTTGGCTGGCAAGGTGGGTAACCGCCTTGAGAGGGCCTACACGGGCGCAAATTTGCTGCCATTTGATCTTTATCAGGGTGTGGCGATTATTCCGATCGAAGGCACGCTTGTACATAAAGGCGGATGGATCGGCGCTAACTCGGGGCAGACGAGCTATCAGGGTTTACTTGCCCAGATCGCTATGGCGCGCCGAAGTCCTGATGTCAGAGGCATCGTGTTCGAGGTCGATAGCTATGGCGGCCAGGTGAATGGGGCTTTCGAGGTTGCGTCGGCTATGGCTCTTCTATCGAAGGAAAAGCCAACCATTTCGATCCTGACAGATTTCGCTTATTCTGCGGGTTATTTGCTGGCCTCGCAGGCTCGTTCTGTCGTGATGCCGGAGTTTGGCGGAGCCGGTTCTATCGGCGTCATCATGTTGCATGCCGACTATTCCAAGGCGCTGGACGATTCCGGGATAAAAGTAACCATCATTCGTGCCGGAGGAAAAAAGGCAGACGGAAACCCGTACGAGCCTCTGTCTGCCGATCTGGCTGAGCGCTGGCGTGGGCAGGCCGAAGTGATGCGGCAAAAATTTGCTGAAGTTGTAGGTAAAGGCCGCTCCGGCCGTATCACAAAAGCATCCGCGCTTGCGACTGAAGCGGATATCTACGAAGCGGGTGACGCCTTGAAAATCGGCCTCATCGACGCTGTCGGTGACCCACTGGCAACCTTCGACGCCTTTGTGAAGGCTGTCCAAAGGAGATGAACGCAATGTCAAGTTTGATAGATGCCATTCGGGCGGCGGTGCTTCCCGGATCGACGGCCGACGTTCTCATGATCGAGAATGAAGGTGAAACCGGAGCGAAAGCTCCGCCTTCCGACCCGCCGCCCTTCGCGGCTCAACCCACCACTGGAGGTGACATGACTGTCCAACAGTCCCAGTCCGGCCCGGCATCCGCCGCAGCCGGCACCATCGCCGCCGTTGTCACAGCCGCTTCCAGTGGCGACAGCGGTTTCACTGCAGCCATGGGCCACATCAACACCATCGTTTCCGCTGAGGGCATCAAGGGAGACGCGGGCCGCCTGAATGCTGCAATCCAGCTTGCCACTGCTTCCCCGCAGATGACGGCGGAAGCGGTTATCGCTTTCGTGTCCGCGAATGTCCCTGCCGCACAGGCTGCATCGGCGAAATCGGGAGAAGGAGATGCTGGCTCTGCAAAAAGCTACGAGCAGCAGCGCCTCGCGGCGGCCAATCTGGCCATGCCGGCAGGTGCGTCATCTGCCGCAAAGGCGTCACCGAAGATCAATCGCGACGCGATCTTTGCGGCGCGCCGCAACCAGACCAAGGGGGAATGATCCATGGCCACTTCCATGACTGAAACTCCGCGCGATTTGGCCGTCCTGCTTTCCGAAGCGAACGGATACCTTTCTCGCGAGGTTCTCACCATCGCATCCGGGGCTGGCAAGCTTCTTGCTGGCACGGTTCTCGGCAAGGTGACGGCGAGTAACAAATACGTTGCTTCTCCGAACGCGAGCGTCGTCGGCAAGGAGGGGGCGGAAACCGCCGTCGCTATCCTCGGCTACGAAGTCGATGCGACGTCAACCGACGTCAAAGCGGTCTGCATCACCAATGACGCCGAGGTGAAAAATCCGATGCTGGTGTTCGACGCCAGCGTCGACGACGCAACCAAGCGCGCTGCGAAGCTGACACAGCTTCGTGCCGTGACCATCAAGGCCCGATAAGGAGATCTGACCCATGGCCGCACCAAACGCACATACTGGCGATCCTTTCAGTCTTGAGAGCCTCACCGCCGCCGTCAACGCCGAGCCCTATCGCCCCGGTCAGATTTCCGCAGCAGCACTTTTCGAAGAAGACAGCGTTTCGACGACGAGCGTTTCGATCGAAATGCGCAACGGAAAACTCAGCCTCGTCGAGCCGAGCTCCCGCGGTGGTTCCGGTGAAACGACAGGCGACGACGATCGCAGCAAACACATCATCGGCGTCCCGCATTATCAGCGGGATGACAGCATTGCCGCTGACGAAGTGCAGAACGTTCGCGAGTTCGGCACTGAAAGCAGCCTCGAAAATCTTGAGGGTCGCGTCAACCGCAAGGCGCAGCGCCATGCGCGTGATCTGACGATGACCCTCGAGCATCAGCGAGTGGGCGCCATCAAGGGTATCGTTACATCCAAGTCCGGCGGCGTGCTCGTTGATCTCTACAACCTGTTCGGACTGGCAGTGCCGGCAGCTGTGTCGCTCGAACTGGATGTCGACAGCACGATCGTAACCAGTCTCTGGCAGGATGTGATTTACTCTCTCGAAGATTCTCTCGATGAGGCTTATGGCGGCATCAGGGTTTTCACTGGACGTGATTTTCACAAGGCACTCTGGCAGCATAAATCCGTCCGGGAAACATTCCTGTACAATTCCGGCGCAGCCGTCCTTCGCCAGGATGTTCCGGACAGCTTCGTCTGGGGCGGCGCGACGTGGGAGCGATACAAAACCGGCGCCAAGGCGACGGCGGATCTCGGTTCTCCCTATATCGCCCACAACGAGGCTCGGGTGGTGATGGAGGGTGTCCCAGACCTGTTTATCACCAGATTTGCGCCGGCCGACTATAATGAAACGGTCAACACCCCGGGCCTGCCGTTTTACAGCCGTGCGATCGAGAAGCGCAACGGTAAGGGTTACGATCTCGAAGTGCAGATGAATGCGATTTCGGTTTGCACGCGCCCCCAGACACTGCGCAGGCTGACCCTGACCTGACCGGCAGACATTCCAGAAGTATAACTCTAACAGGAAGCCTTATGGGCTTCCTGTTTTGCAGCGTCATATTGTTTGGCGCGGTGAAACAGGAAGAGGAACTTTCCATGTCCAAGAAAACCATGACTATCGCGTTCCCGCGCGGAGGGATTATTCCAGCGGCGGTGCTGTCCATCAAGGAGGACAAGGTGTGCTCTCCGCATGAGCCTGTCAAAGTCCCGACGGACTATGGCCAGCACCTTATTGATGATCGTTTTGCTGTCGCGGTCACAAGCAGAACGTCTGACAGCGAGGAAAAAGCTGAGATGGACGCGGCGGCAAAAAAGAAGGCCGAGGCAGACGCAGCCGCAAAGAAGAAAGCCGAGGACATCGCTGCGGCTGAAAAGAAGGTCGAAAGCGCGAAGGCTGCTTTGACGGCGGCAGGGACCGATACTGTCGCTCTCGATGCGGCTCAGGTCGACCTTAAGGCTGCCGAGGCGGAACTTTTGCTCCTGAAAGCTTGATCGCAATGGTTGACTGGGAAGCCGCACGGGCCTTCACGGAAGCCGCCTGTGCGGCGACCTTCGACACGAAGCCCGGACGCCTGATCGGAAGGCGACCGGGCGCCACCGTCAATCACTCCGAACAGGATGATCCGGCGCGCGCGCCGTTTGATTTCCTGTGTTCCGTCGATCTTGAGCCGACGGGCGACATCATCAGGCGATATCCGTCTGCTGATCCGCAATCAGGTAATGGCGTTGTTTCTTATGATGCCGTCATTACGGCGCATGTCGGATCATGGCCATGGTCGCCCAGGATGGGCGATCATATCGTGGTTGGCAACAAGACCTGGCGCGTCGAGGCCTCGCGCAAGGACGGATCAAACAGGCCAGCGTGGTTCGTTTCGGAGGTGAGGAATGTTGGCGGCTGAAGCTGTAAGGCTGGTGGCGATCGAGCTTCTGAGACCGAGCGATGTTCCGGAAGGCGGGGATTTCCCGACGTTGGCCGGCGCGCGCGTCTTTGACAGTCGCGGGCCTACCTTGACCGAGATTGATCAGGAGCGGAAATACACGCCGGTTCTTTCGGTCTACACGCAAAAAAGCAGCGTGGACGCCGCCGGTGTAGTTTCTGGTTTCGATGACACCGAAGCCACCGTATCGCTGCTCGTTATGGCGGAGCTTGCGGTCATCACCCGGGAAGGCGGCACGGACTATGTCGACGCGATGACGGCAGGCACCGATGTCGAGGCGAGACTCGTTCTCGCTGCCCTGGTGGCGCAGGTTCGGCGCCGTCTCGAATTCAGCGCGGACGGAGCACCATGGAGAAAGCTCGTCAAGCAGGTTTTGCGCGTTGACGAAGAGACCCACGCCGTTCCTGAATTCGGCCTTCGCTGGCAGCGGATTTTCTGCACCTATAACCTCGCAATCGGCGATGACGATTTCGACATGAGCCGCCCCGGCCTTCCAGAGCCGCTCGGGTCGGTTGCGGCAGCATTGCCCGACGGCAGTTACGCAAAGCAGAAGCTTGCCGAACTGGCAGCCTGTTTTGCGGCTGAAAACCCGGATCAGCTGACCATGATACATGGTGAGACGGCTGGACCCGGCGGCACCTCGCTTGAAACAGGTCGTGACGATCTGACCCCCTGACCGGAGATTTCCAATGTTCAAGACTTATGTGGCGGCCGAAGGGCGCGCCATCCCCGGCGGCTGGCCGGAAGGTGGTCGCCCCATCGATCCGCTTTCGCGCCAGCATCGTCGCATGATCGAGACCGGTGACCTGGTCGAAAAAGAACAGGTCGAGGAAAAGCCGGCCGAACCCGTAAAACCGTCCAGGAAGGATTGATCCGATGGTGAACAACATTCCCGACAATATCGTCGCACCGCTGCTCGCCTTCGACATCGAGTCCGGTGGACAGTTCTCATCCGAACTGAACGAAATCCTGCTCGGCTTCGGCACTGCCGGCGCCGCGCTTGCTGAAGGCGAGATCGCCATCTGCAGCACCGTCAATGAGGCCCGTCGTCTCGCCGGTCGCGGCTCGATGCTGGAAAGCATGTTCATTCGCGCCCGCAAGAATGCGCCCGCACAGATTATCTATCTTGGTCGCGTCGCCGATACCGGCACGGCGGAAATCCGGACGCTGACAGTCGGGGTTATCCCTGCCGCCGGCGGGCAGGCTGTGGTTCAGATCGCTGGCGAAAGCGTATCGATCGACATCGCAGCCGGGGCTTCGGCGAACGATACGGCCTCGGCTCTTGCGGCGGCGATCAATGCCTATTTCAATCCGCTCACCAAGAAGAGCCTGCCTTTCACTGCGACGGTGGCGACGAACGTTGTCACGCTGACGGCACGCCACAAGGGCGCTTACGCGGGCAGGCTCGATATTTTCATTCCCATTCTGGAAGGCGGCAACGTCTTTACCAGCGCCAACCTGACGGCGGCCACGACGACGGCAGGAGCGGGCAACCCCGATCTCTCCGCAATCCTCGCCGCGATGGGTGACGATCCTTTCGAAGCGATCGTTTCCGCGTTCAGCGATGATGCTGCCGTGGCGTTGCTCGATGCGTTCGTGACATCGCGCTGGGGATATGATCAGCAGCTTTATGGCCACGCGTTCTATCCTTTTACCGGCACGGACAGCCAGGTGAATGCGAAGGGTCTGGCGCGCGACACATGGCATCTGTCATTGATCCCGATCCTTTCGGGCGGCGGCAATGGCACTCCGGATTACGAGGCGGTCAGCGCCATCGTGTCACGGGCGCTGCCCATGCTCGGCTCCGGCTCCGATGGCCGCGTTTCCGCAAACCAGTCCGGTCTTGTCGTTAGTGGCGTCATTGCCCCCCGTGATCGCAATTACTGGCCGGATTACCCGACCCGCAATGCATGGCTCCAGAACGGTGTTTCGGCATGGAAGGTGGATCGCAGCGGCGACGTGATCATCGACAAGATCATCACCCAGCAGCAGACGACGAACGGTGTTCCGGATACAGCTCTGCGCGACATTCAGGCGGTCTATCAGCTGACCTATGCCCTGAAATTCATCCGCGCGCAGCTGGCTTACGAACATTCCAACAAGGCCATCGCCGATGACAACCCGGCCAATCTGCCGACCCTTGTCACGGTGCTCGATATCAAGGCGACGCTGGTGCATGCCTGCATCGACCTTTCGCGGCGCGGCGTTCTGGAGTTTGGCAACGATATCGCGGCGCAGATCACGGTCACCCGCAATCTCGATAATCCGAACCGGGTGGACATCGTTCTGCCGATGGATCGCGTCAACCCGCTCGATATCTTCGCCGGCCTTGCCCGCGTTTACGCTCAGCTTTGAGGCGGTCTCCGCCTCTTCCTCTTTTTGATCTTTTCTGCGGAGAACACCCATGGCAGGCAATGATTTTGGCGGGCGTATGACCGCCCGTCTCGCGAGCGGCTCCCTTCTGTCGTTGCGTGGCAATTTTACCGTGATGTCGGCAGGTCAATCGAATGAAGCCATCACCAACCAGGACGGCTCGACGGACCGCGTCGGCACGCCGACCGCGCCGCGCGCTGAGGTGACGTTCAAGGACGCCAGCGATGTCGATTTCAACGCGTTGATGACGGCGCCACGGCAGAATTTCACGGTGCACGAGGAGTTTACCGGCGTGACGCATTATTTCTTCAATGCGTTTTTCAGCGGTGAGCCGAGCTCGAACCGGCTTAACGGTGAATTGTCCGGTCTCCAGATCGTCGCCGAAGCCTACCGGCGCGGATAAGGGGCGGTCATGGCAGAGAGGATCATCCCGCTTTCCCGGAAATATGAGTTTTTGGGAGTGCAGCCATTCTCGGAAGTTCGGCTTCGGGCACCGACATACAAAGAAATTTACATGGACGGAATCGGCGAGCCGCGTGAGACGCACGTGGTCGCAGGCCAGCCTATGGTCGTCACTCACTATGAGGCAATCGACCGCCACCTCCTGAATGTATGCCTGTCGCCATCCTATGACGCACTTTCGGTACTGGAGGCGCATGACGCAATCGAGGTCGCTGAGGCTGTCTGCGATTTTTTTATACGGCAGCCGGAGTTGTCGACGCCGTCGACCTGATGGTGTTCCAACTCGGCTGGGACCCGATGCGGGTGCAGGAAATGACTGCCGCTGAAATCGCGCACTGGTGTAATCGTGCTGTTATTTTTGCCGAACGAAAACGGAGCCGGTCATGAGACTGGAAATGAACAGCAAGGATTTCGAAGAGCTGGAGCGCGCGTTTCGTCGCCTCCCTGGCGAAATCCGGACCAAGGCGATGCGCAGGGCGATGACACGCCTTGCACAAACGGCCCGGACAAGGATCGTTGCCCGTCTCGGGCCGCACACGCAGATGCCGCGCGATGTTGTGGCTTCATTGACCACGGCTCATTTCAACGCTGGCGGCAACACCTCGAAGGTTGTCGCCGAGTCCGGATGGATACCGTTGCAGCGCCTTGGCGCCGTCCAGAATGCATCCGGTGTTTATGCAAAACTTCGCGGCTCGTATCGGCATGCCTTCATTGCCGCCATGAAAAGCGGGCATGTCGGTGCGTTTCGTCGGGTGCCTGGCACACAGATGGCATCTGCAACCGGCAAGCGCGAGCAGATCCGGGAACTGTTTGCCGCTAACCCGGCTCACGCCATTACCAACAACCCGGATGTCTATCTCGATGTCCTCGCTGGCGTGATCGAAGATTACTTCTTTCCCCGCGTCGTTCACGAAATCGAACGGCTTTTACCTCGATAGGATGCATCCATGGCCAATCGGAAAATCCGTGCAGAGCTTGAAATCGATGGCAAGGACAGTACCAGTCCTGCTTTCCGCTCTGTTGCGACCCGCATGGGCCAGATCGAGCGTCAGATGTCGCGGTTCAACAAGACTGCTTCGGATTTCGATCGCAAGGTCGCTTCCATCAATCGCCATTCCGCAGGTATGCAGCGCGCAGCCGAAGGCTTCAACAAGGCCGGGGCGATGCTGCGGACTGGCATTGCCGGTTACGGTGCATATGAGGTCGGGCGCGCCATTGCTGGAACGGTAAAGGATTTCGCGGCACTTGAACGCCAGATGACCCGTATCGGCATCACGGCCGATGCGTCTGCAGCGCAGACGAAAGAGGCTTTCGCGCAAGCGCAGCAGATCGCCAAGGATCTAAATTACGACAGCGTGCAGCCCGCCATCGAGGCAATCGATACTATCGTCGCGTCAGGTAAATCACTGGATGAAGCCATGGCGTTTCTCCCGTCCGTCCTCGCCACGGCGCAGGCGACGGGTGCGGCAACGCAGGATATTGCCAACACCGGGCTCAAGGCGGCTGACGCCCTGAAGATCGAAACGAAGAACATGCAGCGCGCCTTTGACATCATGGTCATGGGCGGTAAGGCCGGCCAGTTCGAACTGAAGGATATGGCGCAATACATACCTGGTCTCGCTAACAGCTTCGCCACACTCGGATACAAGGGTGAGGATGGCCTTAAAAAGCTCGTCGCCATCCTCCAGACAATCCGCGAAGACACCGGCGATGCGAGCAGCGCTGCCACCCAGGCGCAGAACATCTTCGGCAAGATGTATTCCGAAGAAACCGGGAAAAAGTTCGCGAAATTCGGTATTGATCTGCGCAAGGAAATGGAGGCGGCACAAAAGGCTGGTGAAGATGCCGTTAGCGCATTCATCAGGCTCTCGCAGGAAGCGATCAAGGGTGACCTCTCAAAGCTTCCGTTGTTGTTCAGCGATCAGGAATTCCGCCTCGGCATGCAGTCTCTGATGACCAGCAGCGACAGCCTCAAGAAATTCATCGATACGATGAATTCTGCGGAAGTTGATGGAACTGTGTTCCGCGACGTGAACCGTGTATTTGCGGATACTCAGGCGTCGATCGACAGAATGTCGAATAGCTGGGAAAAGCTCAAAACGTCTCTCGGGGAGAGCGTAGCTCCTGTAGTTACACCTCTTATGGATGGAGGCGTGAAGCAGATCGATCGCTACAACGCCCGCCAGCGCGGCGCAGAGAAGCGCGGCTGGGGATGGTTCCGCCGTAACCTTGGGGTGATATCCTCCACTGAGGAGATGGATCTCGCATATGAGGGCGGCTACCGCGACGAGAAGTTTCTCGGCGAATATTGGGCATCCAGGTACGGCGCCGGGAAAGATGACACTCGTCGACCGCGTGCGTCAAACGGTCGGCAGGGAAGGCCGGTAGTCATGGCAGACTTCCCCGGTGGTGGGACTGGTGCCATACCAGTGCCACGTAACAAGCCCTCAAATCTTCCTCCGATGCGAAGCCTTCCGTCGGGCGTCCCACCGGAGCTCCGTGTTGGAGCTGTTCCTAAAGTCCCAAATTTCGGTTTCGGAAAGATATCGATGCCGTCGCAGGAGGAGTTCAAGAACGCTCTCCGTATCGATATCGATAGCCTGAAGGACTCCGGCCATGAGGCAGGGCAAAAGGTTGCCGAAGGAGGGCGCGAAGCAGGTAAGGCTGTAGAAGACAGTGCCGCGTTTCTCAAAGTGGCAGGTGTGGATGTCGGCGCTCAAATCAGCGCCGCAGCTGAAAGGTTGCTAGAGGCGGCGCGAAGCTTCAATCGTATGCAGGCGTCGGCGACATCATTACCGAGACCGTCCGTCAACGCGGATACAGGAAGGACATTTCCTCCTGAGATCAGCAAGCCCACCGGCGGTGGGTGGTGACTACGGTGATCTTGTCTCTACGATGCTTTCGATCCTGCATGTAGTTTGGACCGCAGCCTCATCGAAGCTGATAGATTCGGATGCAACTTCTTGTCGGGGCGGCACAGCGTTTGCCGCTCCGTTTGTCACTCCCAAGATCCCGTTATTCGCGTCGAAGAGCGTGCAGGCGTAGTTCGCGTTAAATGGTTTGTCTGTACGATTTTCGATCGAAACCACGACCACGTTTCGTTTTTTTGAGACTGATTTTATCTTCAGGGCTTTTATCGCCGCGCCGTCGGTAAAAGAGAAGTCCGTCGGGTTTGTGTCTTGCACAAAGGCGACTGTTGGGCTGGCAATCAAAGCGGCTGCAAAAATCAATCGTTTCATGAACTGGGCTCCTCGTTGGCTGGTATTGAAACATTCGAATTAATGAATGTCGAGATTTCTAATTTTGGGGTGGTTTTCAAATGCGAGACTGGGCATCGACGCTCCGGCCAGCCAGTTTCCGTGGTGTCCGGTTCTGGGTGGACTATGAAGACCTGACTGGTGGAAAGCGATTGGCGCGGCATGAATATGCCGGTGGTCGAAGGACGCGCATGGAGGAGATGGGCCTGAAGACGCCATCCTTCAGCGTGACAGCCTATCTGCTCGGCGACACCAGCGACGTTTCTGCGACCCTGCTTTCGACGGCCTGCACGGCTGCGGGGCCGGGCCGACTGGTTTTACCGATCGATGCCGGTCAGTTGGCCTATATCGAGGATTTTCACCGCTCGCGTGAACGGGATCGTCGCGGATACATCGCATTCGATTTCGTCGCCATACCGGCGTCTGGCGAAATCCTGCCGCTGCTCGGCATTGTGGATGTTGATACCGCCTTCCTCGGTCTGGTTTCTGATGCCGCTTCTGCGTTCGGGAGGTTGTTCTGATGTCTGCTGATAAAAAGGCCATATGTGATTGGCTCGGCAGTCTCGGCGCAACGTTGGTGACCGACGCGCTTGACGCTGACGACATGGCATCGCGGCTGGATGCCGCGCCTGCTTTGGACGCTGATGCGTTTGCGCTGGAAAGCCTTTCGTTGATGCGGGTGATCGCCGAGAGCGTGAATTCACCTTCCGGTTTTGACACGTTGCGCATCGCGCAGTTTGAAGCGGCCGAAACCGCCAATGCCGCCGCAGTGCTTCTTGCTGTCGGGCTTGCCGTCGCCGGTGGGCGGGCGGATTGGATTTCCCGACCGCAGGCACGGGCCGGACGCGACCGGATAGCCTCGGCGGGTGATGCTGCGCTGGCGGTCGTTTCTACAATGGGTGCGGATGGTGTCGACCTTTACCTCTGGCTTTCTCGTCTGGTTAGTATCGCTGTGCGTCTGGTGTCGGATCAGGCGGCGGATGCGGTTCCAGTGGTGAGGGTCGAGACCGGCATATCGCTGCCTTCGACGTTCCTGGCATACCAGCTTTACGGTGACGCCGGCAGGGCCGAAAACCTTGTCGAGATCGCCGGCGTTTCCACCCCGATGCTCATGCCATCGGCCTTCAATGCATTGGAGAAATAATGCAGGCGCTTTCGACCGGACCTTTTGAGACGGTTGTGTGTGAGGGGCTGCCGCCGATCATCCGCATCAATATCAAGGTGTCGGCGGAGGAGGCGGCGCGAAGCGCCCAGGCTGATTTCGTCATCACTGGCAGCGGTTTGCCAGTCGCGCCGGGTGATATGGTCAAGATCACCGCAAGCGGCGATCTGATGCTGACAGGATATGTTCGCGATGTCGACACGGGTTACGATGAAGAGAGCAGGGCGCTTTCTTGCGGGATGGTTTCGCGTACCGTTGACTATATCGAATGCTCTGCTGAGCACCCGAGTGGTGAAATTCTCGACAAAAGCCTTGCAGATATTGCCCGCGAACTCGACAGCCACGGAATCGGTATCGAGACAGACGGAAGCGATCTTCCGAAAGAGGCTCGCCATAAACTCATGGTGGGGGAGAGCGCCTTTTCCAGCATCGAGCGGCGCTCGCGCGGCCGGGGTGCTCTGATCCACGATACGCCGGAAGGCCGGATCAAGATTGCCACGAAGCCCGCAGGCAAGCACGCGGGGAAACTGCAAAGGGGCGTGAACATCCTTCCGGGATCAAGCGCCAGTTTGACCGAAAAGGGCCGCTACAGCGATGTGAAGGTGCGCGGTCAGGCGACCGAAGGCACCGACAAACAGCAGCTGCGCGGCCAGTCTTCAGCAAAAGACAGTGGCGTTAGACGGAAGCGCACCCTGATTATCCCGCACGAGGGTGAAACTTCGACAGGTCGCCTGAAAAAACGGGCGGCGTATCACGTTCGCCGAACCGCCGGGAACGGCACCACGGCAAACATCATCGTCAGCGGATGGCGCGACGAAGCCGGCAAACTCTGGCAGCCCAATTATCTCGTCTATGTCGAAGATGACTGGCTGGGCCTTGAGGGCTGGATGGTCATCAAGGATATCGACTTTGAGCAGGGCGAGATGACGAAGGCGACATTGTCGCTCGCGGATCCTCGTGCACTTGGCGGCGAAAATCCGCGTGGCAAGACGGCGTCAGGCTATTCCGCTGCGGCGGTCAATGAAGGGGACTTTGAGGACGAATGAGCGGTTTCGTGCGTTTCGACTTCGATGGTCGTCTTGAGGAAAAGGGCGGGCAGCAATTTGTTTCCGGGCGGGGCATGTTTAATGACGGATACACCCGTATCCATCGCCCGGAGCCGCATGGCTTCGCCTCGTCACCGCCTGCCGGTTCGAAGGGTCTCTTATTGCAGTCTCCGGGGGATCCGGATTTCGCGGTTGTGCTGGGGTTGGAACATCCCGGTCACAGGCCAGCCAATCTTCCGGGCGGTGGCACTGCCATCTACGACGCGAGTGGAAACATCATCAGTCTGGTCGGCAGCAAAATCCGCCTTGTCGCTCCCACTTTCGAATTCGTGGGGAATGTTGAGGTGCATGGCAATATCCACGCGACCGGCTCTATCATCGATGAAGGTGGCAATACGGCCAACCACTCCCATTAAAGGATAGACGATGCTTCGCATCATACCTCTTGATGAGGCGGATGAAACCTATCGTTCGCCCGATCTCGGTTGGGATGGCCTTATCGGCGATCTACTTCTGAATAATCTTGGCCACTCGACAGCGCCTGGTGATTTCCGGGCGGAACAGGGACTGGCGACGCAGGTGTTGATCCTGCTGATGACGGATCGCCGTGTCGAGGACAGCGAACTGCGCGACGGCGAGCAGAACCGGGGATGGCTGGGCGACAGCTTCGATCGTCTCGATGGCGAAGACGTTCTCGGTTCGAGGCTGTGGCTGCTGACGCGACGATCGATCTATGACGGCATCGAGGTGGATGCGCAGGACTATGCGCGCGAAGCCCTTGAGCCACTCGTTACGCAGGGCGCCGTCGCGAGCGTCGACGCTGTCGCTACTACGAACCGCGCAGAAAACCGCCTTGATCTCGCCATCTTGCTGTACGGGCGGGATGGCGAGGCGATCTATAACCAGAAATTCGGATTGTTGTGGAGACAGATAGATGGCGTGGAATATCCGCTCGCTGGATGATGCCTCGGCTGCAGTGCGCGGCGCATTCCGCCGCTACCTGCCGGGAACGGATACCGCGCTCAAGAATAATTTCGTGACGATCGTCGCCAAGGTGCTTGCGGCGCTCTCCTATGAATTCGAACTGCGCATGGGGTGGCTGTCAAAGCAGATACTGCTTTCCACGTCGACGAACCTTGCGTGGATCAAGCTGCATGCTGCCGAAGTCGGCATCTATCAGCGGACAGCTGTCGCCGCCTCCGGTGAAATCACGGGGGCTGGCGCGGCGACGACAACATATCCGTCCGGTATCCGGTTCATATCCGGCAATGTCACCTACGTTTCAACTGCGGCCGTCACCTCCGGCGCGGACGGCTCGATGACCGTGCCGGTCACGGCCGAAGTGAAGGGAAGCGTCGGCAACCGCGACAGTGCGGGTTTGCTCTCTCTTGCCGATCCCGGGCTGTACACGACGCTTGGCGCAAACTGGACTGTGGATGATGACGGCCTTGGCGGCGGTGCGGATGCGGAAGATGCCGATAGCTTGAAAGAGCGGGCTTTGCAGCGCAAGCGCAATCCTCCTGGTGGTGGCACGCTGACGGATTATGAGCGCATCGCCATGAGCGTTTCCGGGGTGCTGAAGGCCTGGGCCTTCCGTGTTCCTAATTCTCCGGGCGGCGTTGTCGTCCATTTCCTGTTCGGTGGCCGCGACGACAATATCCCTATCGCCTCGGATGTCGAAGCGGTGCAAGCTGCGATCGATGCGCAACGACTGATCCGGGTGGATGACAGTGTCGCAACGGCTCCGGTGCCACGGCCTGTTGATGTAACCATTACGGGATTGTCCGGCGACACCACGGAAATCCGCGGTGCGATCGAAAGCGGCATCGCAGCAATGTATATCGTCAGATGCCGCCCAGGGTTGGATGGTGACACGTTCACTATATCGCGCAGTTGGTATTCCGAAGTCATATCGGGCGTGACGGGAGAAGATCGGCATACGCTGGTCGAGCCGGCCGCCGATATTGTGCTGACAGGCGGGCAGTTTCCTGTGAACGGAGAGTTTGATTATGGCTCGTGACCCCGGCGTCAATACGAGGACGACGACGGCGAGCGCGAGCGCGGCGACGGACAGCACCCCGTTTGCATGGGACAATCTCTCCTCTCCTGCAAATGACGACCTGATAGGGGGCGCAGTCTCCCTGTGGCCCCCGGGTGCTGCCTTCGGTACGCCGGACGGACAGGCGCTTTCCCTGTCCAGCCTTCTTGCCCGTTTCACGCGAGTTCTCGTTTCGCCGTTCGAGTGGCTTTATGCGAGGGGCTACAGGCTGGTTTCGGAAAGCACGGTCTTCGGCGTCAGCGAGATGCTGGCGGATTGGGAGGCGGAATACGGGCTTCCTGACGCCTGCGGGGTGGGGGACGACAGTGTTTCTGGTCGCATCCGCGCGCTTGAGGCGAAGCTAATGGCCGCTGCGGTTATAACACCTTCGGACTTTATTCGGCTCGCAGCGTCCTACGGGTTTTCGATCATAATTGAGGAGCCTGCCGTATTCGAGTGCGGGTTCTCCGAATGTGGTGGCGAACATACGGTCGGCGACGTCGCTCAGGAGGTTTACTGGAGTGTTCATATCGAAAACCTCGCGGTTGATTACTTCACGTGCGGGGAGAGTGAATGCGGATATGATCCTCTGTTTTCTCTGGGAGCATCCGAACGGCTTCTTTGCCTGCTGAGGCAGCATGCACCAGCGTGGACACTCCCTATTCCGACGCTGAGCGGTGGTGCCGATTTTATCCTGACCTACTACGACGGCGACGGGAATGGCTTTCTTGTCACCTTCACCGACGATGACGATGAGGCGACGATATTGCTCGCTGACTGATCTGTTTCTGGCTTCCTTGGAGACCCTCATGAAATATCATCCACCGTTCGGATCGACCGATCCAGATGCAGGGTACGTTGATAAGAACGTTCCCGGTGCAATACGTGGGTCGGCCGTTCCTGCTGCTGCGATCGAAATCCCCCAGCGAGAAATCGTCGACCTTATCATTAAATCGGGGCTCGCGCCGTCCGATGACAATCTTCAGTTGGCGCAAGCTGTACAGGCCGGCGCTGTCAATTATGTTGATGGCGGTGGAACTGCCAACGCGCTGACAGCGGCTTTGTCGCCAGCGCCGGTCGCGCTGTCTCCAGGGCTGGTAATTCGCGTGAAGCCCTCCTTGACCAATACGGCCAAGGGACCAACGATCAACGTTAACGGTCTCGGCGCGAAGCCTATCGTCTACGCCGATGGGATCGGTGTTTCAGACGGCGAGATGGTCTCTGGTCGCATTGCGGAATTGGTCTATAACGGAACGAATTTCGTGCTGTCCAATCCATGGACGGCAATTCTTCGCCTGTCTCCCCGTGCCGCGCGACAGACGCGCGCTTTCACTCCTGGTACTGCGCTGACTGATGTGACTTACAACGTCGAGACCGTGGTACAGACCATTGCTGTAACTGGGACGACCTATCTGGATTGCGTCGCCTATGTTGCATTCAGAAATACGGATGCGGCGCTTGGAAATATTATTGGCTACATGAAGCTGCGGCAAGGATCGACCGTGATCTCCACGTCGGACTATCTCGGTTGCGTCAACAACGGCGGGTTGCAGACGTCAATCACGCTGCGCGAGCGGTTCTATGGGCTTGATCCATCGCTAAGCTATACAGCTCAACTGGTTGTCATGAAGAACACCGCTGTCGGGCCATACAACGTTGTCGATCCTCGTATCCTCGCACTGCATGAATAAGGGTATTACCATGATTTTCTACAGACTGGATTTGAATGGCGCCGTATCCTACGGGGAGGGATATCTGTTGCCCGACGGGGCCGAAGAGCTATCTGAGCAGGACTACACCAATGCGCTGGAGGTGGCGAAATCCATACCTTTCGAACTTCCGTCCGTGACTGTGCTGTATCCTGTCGACCTGTGGTCTCGCCTCACGGATGAAGAGGCCGATGAAGTCGAGATGGCCATGTCTCGGCAGTCGGCACGCGTCCAGAATATTTTCCGCTCCGCCTCCTCCTATCGCAGTGATCATTCTCTTTGGGAGTTACTGGAAACCACCGCGACGACGCTTTTCGGAGAAGAGCGTGCGGCGGAAATTCTGGCGCCATCCAACCGGTAACACCGGCCCCTAAAAATCCCCGAATTGATCACCGGCTTATGGCCGGTTTTTTCATGGCTGAATGGAGTCTCGAATGACTGTTCCTTTGGACAGACAGAAGAACATTGCAGACGTCGCGCCCCGGGTCCGCCAGCAACTAGGTCTTGGTAGTGCGGCAACGCAGGGTACTGATAATTTTGCCACTGCCGCGCAGGGCGTGAAGGCCGACAACGCATTCCCGCGTGACGAATATGCTATCTTCGACACGGTCGTTGATATGCCCGACATTGAAGTTCTGCCTAGTATCGACTTCATCCGCGTGAATGGTTATTATGCGGCGGGCGATGGCGGCGGCGGTAGCTATGTCAGGACAGAAAATGAGCCAATGCATGCCGGGAAGTTTCAGACGGCTGACGGGAGTTGGTGGGAACTGGCGCTGTCATCCTTGAATTTTCAAGGAAAGGATGTTCTTCCGGCTGTTGGTGTTGCTTACATTATCGATCAAACTTATCAGATAGATGCAGCTGACGAGAATTATATTCTTAACGGAGGCTTTAACGTGTGGCATGAAGGCTACATGCCAACGTCTCTCTCAGAGAATACCAATGCTATGATTCTCGCGCAGTGGAGGGCTGAAACCGTTGGAACCGGGACGTCGATAAACTCCATACAGAAAATATCCGGCGCTTCGGGCGGGTTACGGTTCAATGCTGTTTTTGGTGTTGGAAATGGACTGGCCTATGTGCGGCAAAATATTCTAGGAGTTAGGCAGTTCAGTGGAAAACAATTTACATCTGTCATTGACATAGAGGTCGATGTGGCATGTGTCATGGATTTTTATGTCAGGATGAGGATTAATGCATCGGATGCTTCTGTTGATAGGCCGCTGGTCGTAGATACTAATGAGTTGGCTATCTCTCCAGGGAGAAAGCTTGTTGCGGTCACATTCAACTGCCCGGATGTCAGTAGCTACATTGGGGTGGAAAATTTCCAGAACAGCCTCGAATATGCTTTTAGGATTCAGGGATCCAGTAAAACGGTCAATGTTAAGGTTTACGGCGCTACGGTCACGTCCGGAAGGAAGCTTCGGGCGCCAACGAGGGCGACATATATTGAGACATTAACGGGCGAGGATGCATGTTTTGAGGTTGGTGTAGCGCAGATCAATGGCTTTACAGCATCCTCTGGGCAGAAGCGTCTTTTCACGCAATACCGCAGCAAAAAAATCCGCACTCCGGCTGTCACAGTTTATGATATGGCGGGCACGGCTGGGCGAGTATCGACCTATGATTCCGCTGGGACGCGCACGGATGGCGTTGCCCCAAGTTCAGTCATCAGCGATGACTTTGGGGTTGGTGTAGTGTTGATAACCAGCACTGCTTGCGGTATCGCCTTTCGCTACGCGGCAAACGCATATCCTTAATGGAGGGCGGCATGGATCGAGCTCATCAAATAAACGCCACAAAACGTTACACGGAAGATGACCTTGATCTTCTCGGCCGAACGTTTGAGGAAACAGACCTTCGCGCCGGAACTGCATGGGATATGCTAAAGCATTCCAGTATGGAATTGCCGGACTGGTTCAAAACAAATCTCGATCCATTTTCTGACGAGTACGAAGCGCAGCAGCTCAGGATGTGGCAAGCAATCTCCGGTCGAGGACGAAACTATGATCCTGAGGTCGACGAGTTAGAGGTTATTGGGCCGGGCGTCGACGCCGTAAGATTTCCAGCATTTTACGTCGCACGTCATCCTGGGGCCGTGCAGAATGCCGGCAATCACCTCATAGCTATGGGATCGATTCTCCAGCACTCAGGCTTGAAGGCAGGGGACTGGGCTTTGGAGTATGGCGCTGGCTTCGGCCAGACCGCATTGGCTCTTTCGCGCTTGGGCGTGAACGTTGACACTGTAGATATTTCCAAGAATTTCTGCGGATACGTCAAGGAGAATGCCGAGTTTTTCGGAACGAGCTTAACCCCACATGTCGGCACGTTTGCTGACCTTCCTCGCGGGAGGGATCATTTCTATGATCTCATATATTTCTACAAGGCGTTTCATCACTGCCTGAACTTCAGGCATCTGATTAAAACGATAAAATCGGTCCTCCGTCCGAAGACCGGCCGGATTATTCTCTGTGCTGAACCTATATTCGCTGATCCGACGCCGGCAGTGCCATACCCTTGGGGTTTTCGTCTTGATAGCGAGACCACGTCAGTTACCCGCAGCCGCGGTTGGTTGGAACTTGGATTTGATCAAAAGTTTATAGTCAACCTGTTCCAATCGAACGGTTTCAAGGTTCGTCATATCCCATGCCCCCAGACTATGTACGGAGAAATTTACGTCATCGAGCACAGAGACGATGTTGTTTCTCTGGGGAACTATTGGCTCGCAAAGAAAGATGCTGAAGGCTGGTATCCGCCGGAAAGCGAAGGGAGGTGGACAAAACAGAACGCCACAATCCCGGTCGATGCGTCCCGGAATTTTAGTGCTCTAACTGTTTCTCTCATCAATCATTTGCCTGTCCAAAAGGTTGTGAGCCTTCGCTGCGGTGATGAGACAAGGAGCGTAACTCTCCAACCTAGTCAGATCGCCGATGTTCGATTCCGTAACAACGGCTCGAGATCTGTAGATGTCTCGGTGGAATGTCATCGACCCACAGAGATATCGTCATCTCCGGACACGCGGCCCCTCGGCATTTTTGTGAGCCATATCCGGTATCTCTGAGGCGGCTTTTAGGGTCCGTCAATCCCTAATATACCCAGCACCCATAACCCACAATTAAGTGGCCTTTGAAAATAAAATGACCCGGCGCCTTCTCAGCAGCGCCGGGTCTTTATCGCGCGCCAGGTTGTAGGGCACGTGAAGATTTTTCATAAGACATGACGCCGACCTGCGGCAACCCAAGAAATCACCCACAATCAGGAGAAAACGCATGGCGACTGTACGCGAGGTACAGCAGCGCCTGATTTCGCTCGGCTATGATGTCGGGCCGTCAGGCGCCGATGGCATTCCCGGCCGCAGCACGACAAAGGCCGTGACGCGGTTTCAGGAGGATAAGAAGCTCTCTATCCTCTATCCCGGCACGATCGGCCCGAAGACGCTCACCGCGCTCGGATTGAACGACAATAAGCCCATGGCTCCACCGTGGGTGACAGAAGCCCGCCGCTTCATTGGCCTGCATGAGGTCAAGAACGCCAAGGTTCTTGATAAGGCCCTTCGCCTCGATGCGAGCGAAATCGCCTGGTGCGGTGCATTCGTCAGCATGGTCATTGCCACGGCGCTGCCAAAGGAGCCGATGCCCGCCAATCCGCTAGGGTCTCGCAACTGGCTGAAGTTCGGCAAGCCGCTGAACGATCCCCAGATCGGCGCAATCGCTGTCTTCTGGCGTGGTTCAAAGGATGGCTGGCAAGGTCACGTTGGTATCGTCGTCGGCCACGACAAGACGCACCTTCATATCCTCGGCGGCAATCAGTCCGATTCGGTCAGCATTGCACGCATCGCGAAAACACGATTGCTCGGCTATCGCTGGCCAGTCACCTATCAGGATGCGCCATATGCCGCTCTGTCGATGACCACGATTTCGGCTTCCGTTACTACCAACGAGGCGTGACATGGCGGCTTTATCAAGCAAGCTTCGCAGCGCCCAAGATGGCGGCATTCTGTTCTGGTGCCCCGGATGTGATGGTGCCCATCAAGTCGGCGTCGGCGAAGGGGCGGGGCCGCGTTGGGAATATAACGGCAACCCAGACGCGCCCACTTTCACGCCGTCCATTCTCGTCAGGGGGACGAGACCGCTCAGCGACGAAGAGATTGAAACAGTGATGACGGGGCAAAGTTTTTCGCCTGTTCCAACGGTTTGCCACTCATTCGTTACCGATGGCCAAATCCATTTTCTGAATGATTGCACCCATTCGCTCGCTGGGCGAACGGTAGACATTCCAGACTTCGATAACTGAACCTCTCCACAAAGGAAACGACCATGAAACGCTTTGCGATCATCGCACTGGCGGCACTTTCGCTCGCCTCTTGCTCGGCCACAACCGGCTCCATCGATACCGGCATCCGCAACAGCCTGCCGCAGGTCTGCTCAGCCGGCGAAACCGCCTTTGCGGTGCTTCAGCCGTTCATTGCAGCCGACAAGCTCAAGCCCAAGACCGCCGCCGCCGCACAGGCGGCCTACCAGAGCCTTCAGGCGCTCTGTGTGAACAAGGAGACGGCAACGCTCGCTTCCACGCTGGTGGCCGCTTCCAGCGCCTATCTGACAATCAGCATCGCTGTCCGTGAAGCGCAGAAGGTGGAGGGCTGACCATGAGGCTCATTTATTGGATCATTGCCTTGGCTCTGGCTCTTGTCTGCCTCGTGGCGTTCTTTTTTGCTCCGGCGTGGGCGCAGGATACCGCGCCGGTCATCGCGCCGTCATCCATCTGGTACGATCTTTGGACGATCGTACAGCCGGTCATTGTCCTTCTGGTTTCCACCATCGGCCCGGCCCTCGTCACATGGCTGAGTGTGCGGTTGATCGCGCTGCTGAAAATTTCCGACGAAAAACAGCGCGTCGAAATCGAGGCTGGGTTACGGGCAGCCCTGCATGAATCGGCGATCAACGCCTTGAAATACGCCGTCACAAAAACCGGGCTGCCGCTAAGTGCGGCCGGGGTTCCGGGGCAGGTTCTTGGTGTTGCTTCGGCCTATGTTATGCAGAAAAACCCGGAAGCGTTGAAGAAGCTCGGCGTCAATGCTTCAGCGCTTCAGGACATCATCATGTCCAAGGTCCCTGATGTGGCAAAAGCGGTCACCTAACCGCTTTTGCCATCAATAATTTACGAGGGGCAGAGAAATGGAACTGTCGAACGAGATCGGCGGCTGGTTTCTGCAGCATGGGCCTTTTGGCGGCTTCGCCCTGCTTATGGTGATTTTCTACATCTATGAGCGGATCGGCCGGGCCAAGGATCGCGAGGCGCATGATGCCCGCATCAAAGAGCTTCAGGACGATCATATCGAGACGCTGAAGACGCTCGCGCCGCTCGTCCAGAAATTCACCGATACCATGGACACGGTGTTGCCAGTCATGGTGTCGAACGGAAACAGGAGGGGCGAATGAGGCTGCTTTCCTGGTGGCGCTTGCCGAAGGTCCAGACCTTACCAGATCCGGAAATCGAAAAAGAGAAGCGCGACCGCAAAGCCGATCTGGCGCAAGCGGTCGTTACATTCGAACGCCGGCGCGATCGCGTCCAGCGTATCGCGGAGGAGGCAGTGGTCAGCATGCAGAAAGGCAGCCGGCGATGAGACGACTTAAAACGAGTGTGGCGGCGTGGTCCGCCCTGATTGCCGTAACCCTGTTCTGGTTTGCCAACATGTTCGTCTCGGCCGATTACATGACCGAGATTTCCTCAAGCCTTGTTCTGGGTGTTGCATTCGCGGTTCTCGTTCGCTGGTTTCGCGATGCCGCCCAAGCGATGCGTTACGGTCGCGCCGGCGCCGACTTCCTGATTGTAGCCGTGTTTTCGATCGTCGGCATCATCTTCTTCCAGCGCGTGTGGGTGATGTTGCTTCGATACCACGAACGTCCGGACTGGATGGTCAACTCGCCCATTAGCGCTTTCGTTGCCTGGATGATGGCGTGGTCCTGTACCCTGGCGCTCGTCGCGCCAGACATTGACAACGGCCACATTCCCCCGCGGAGCCGTATTCTGATTGGCTTCGCTCTCTTCGTGGCCGGTATGGTCTCCGGCGGCAGCATCATGCTGGCGTTGAAACCCTGATCTTTGGCTGGGGTTTTCATTCGCATCGGTCTCGCGTCATAGCCTTCAAGTCGCCTTTAAAAAAGCCGCTCGGTTTACTCCGGGCGGCTTTTTGCGTTTGTGGCGGTCATTCGCTCTGCCAGAACCTTTTTTCTGCGAGCACGCTCGATATCGCGTTGTTTGGCGGCCGGTGAATCTCGTGGCGAGTGATCCGGACTTAGATTGGCCTGTCCCAACCCGTGGCAATACTGGCACCTCCAGCGCCTGTTGATGTAGCTTTGCTCGGAGGGCATTTTTTCTAGATCGACTTTGACGACGCGGTTACATGGGTCGCAGTAGGCCGTTACGGTGTAGCATTCTGCCCACAAATAACCGTAGGTGCCGGGCGTTGGTTCATAGCTCATGGCCAGTCCCTTTTTGCGCGCGCCAGAACGAAACTGTTTTTCTCACGGTTGCCGCAGCCAAGGCACTGCAAGAGCGGCTCCATGGAAATGATCGGGCGAAATTTGCCGTAACGACGCTGTAGCGCCCACCTGTCCAGCATGCCGACGCGTTTGCAGCGCCAGCATTGCGCGCCGACGACATACCATTGCGGTAGATCGGCCAAGGTCGCCGAGTGGTCCCGCTGCGGCACAAAAATACCTGTCGGCTTCGGCGGCATATTGTCGTTGTTGCCGCCGGTAAGATCGATGCCGCGACGATGGCGCATGTCATTTCCGCTCGGCGCTCGGCTTCCATCCTCGTGTGTATCCCCGGCCCATGGCTACGGTGGCGATGGACAGTTGGTTCTGCAGATGGTGGATTTCGTCCAGGAGCGTTCCAACGGCAGCAACGGCATCGCCGTCATGACACTGGATGACATAGGCCGCGATATCGTCCTGCTTTTTGATTGCATTTGAGCGCACGTCTCCAATCTCCTGTTTCAGAGCAGTAAAGCTTTCCCTGTTTTGAAAAGGCGCGCGCCCCCGCGCTGATAAATCAGTCGGGCATCAAGTCGGAAATTTGACCGTGCGAGACTAGCAGGCGAGCGTTCGCCATGTTGCCGCTCTCCTCATCCACGGTCACCGAATATGCCGCAACGCCGATATGGCGAGGCGCCATCGCAGCCGCCATTTTCTCGGCCGATGCTTGGCTGGTTGCGGGTCGCATGTCGCCCGGCACAATGCCCCCGCGTCCCTTTTTAAACTGTACTACGATGATCTTTTCCGCGTCAGACATGTCTCTTGCTCTCTCATTTGTTCTACAAATGTTCTCATTTTAGGAAAGAGTCAACAATCCGCGTCGACAGGATGGCAGCGCACAAACATATTGTTTTAATGGATAGCATCTAAGTTATTGAAAATACTACAGTTGAATTTTTTTCTTTCAGCGCCGGCAAAATTCTATGCTACGAAGCGGCCCAAAATAATTTGGGGGGAATGCTCAAGTCCCTCTCCCGCTACCACTTTCCTTCATATGAAAAATCCATATCGCACCGTTCTGCGCCTGTGTTTCATTGCTTTTCCGAGCCTGAGAAACGATGGATCCGATGGTGCCTGCCGGTAAGTTATGCCCAAAAAAAGGGAAACCCGCTTACTGCCAAAATGCAGCCAGCGGGTCTCAACCTCTACCCCCTCCCACAAGGGCGGCTGCACAAAAGCACATTGAATGAATTATGGCAAGATCAAGGCGACCATATTGTTGCTGTTGATGGCCCTGTTTGCCAGTTTAGTGGCGGATGGCAGAGCGTGACCTGTTCCGTGTGCCGTTCGTAAGGGGAGCGATAGGACACGACATTTTCGGTGCAGCGCATTTCTGCGGAATTGGAATAGGTATTTTCGATCCGCCGCGGTTGATGATGTGTTTTGTGCGGCAAAACCCGTTCCTCACGATAAACCGTCATATCGGCGGCAGGCGATGTGCCTGATATTGACAAGGTGGCGACTGCGGCAATCAAGAGAATTCTTCCAGGATGTGCGGACATGGCTCTTCCCCGCGTTGAACAACGCAGGAGAACGTGCTTTGCACATAAGCTGTTCCAGCGACACCGGCAAAAAAATGCCCGCTCATGGCGGGCAATCAGAGGGGAACTGAGGTTAGGAGCCTCGGGTCTGAAACGGACATCTTCCGGATAAGTTCCGCTTGCGGAATAATTTCCGTCGCGACTTGCCGACAGGGGGCGGCGCAGGCCGAGTCTCAAGCCGCGCGACACGGAACGATGCGACGCGCGCGAACAGGGATACTTTGATGGCGATTCTATCTTTAGAGAAATTTGGAGCGGGCGAAGGGATTTGAACCCTCGACCCCAACCTTGGCAAGGTTGTGCTCTACCCCTGAGCTACACCCGCTCAAATCCACCGGTCCGGGGTAGTTCGCTGAACCGTGGGCCGCCAAGCGGCGACGGGCGCTATATCGCTCAATCGATTTTGGAATGCAACAGGGAAATGACAAAAACGCGAAAATTTCTTTGAGAAATGCGACAAGCGGCGGAAATGATTGAGAATTTTTCATCCCGCTGTTTTTTCCTGCGTTGCCAAGCGTCGGTTGCCCGCTTAATCAGGAAACAAGGATAGTGGAATCGGCAGAGGCAGGCGGCAGGATATGGCGGAAAATTCCCAGAAGACGGCAACGGAGCTGTTCGAGTTTCTCGACGGACTCGGCATTTCCCACACCACGAAGCAGCATGAACCGGTGTTTACCGTCGCCGAATCCCAGTCGCTGCGCGACCTCATTCCCGGCGGCCATACAAAGAACCTCTTTGTAAAGGACAAGAAGGATCAGTATTTCGTTCTGACCGTTGAGGAAAATGCGGTCGTCGATCTGAAAAGCGTTCACAAGACCATCGGTGCGGCAAGCCGCGTGTCCTTTGGCAGACCGGAAAAGATGCTTGAATATCTGGGCGTCGCGCCGGGCTCGGTGACGGTGTTCGGAGCCATCAACGACACCGACAGGCAGGTCACCTTCGTGCTCGACAGCGGGCTTCTGGAAAACGAGCTGGTCAATGGCCATCCGCTTTCCAACGACCAGACGACAACGATCGCGTCCACGGATCTCATTCGCTTTCTCGAGGCAACCGGACATGCGCCGCTTGTCTTGAAAGTCAGCGAGTGAGATACGATCTTTGCTTCAAATAAGACATATGACAGAGGTTACGGGAGACCGGCATGAGCGGCGAAAATAATCCTTACGGCGGTTCCTATAGCGGGCAGATGACCGCAAGCGCCCATCATAATGGCGAGCTGAACGGTGCGGCCTCCGGCCACATCAAGGACACCACGACGGCGGGTTTCTCCAGGGACGTTCTTGAAGAATCGCGTCGCCAGCCGGTTCTGGTGGATTTCTGGGCGCCCTGGTGCGGTCCGTGCAAGCAGTTGACGCCGGTGCTCGAGAAGGTCATCAACGAGGCGAATGGCCGCGTGAAGCTCGTGAAGCTGAACATCGACGACCACCCGTCGATTCCCGGCCAGCTCGGTATCCAGTCCATTCCGGCAATCGTCGCCTTTGCCGACGGCCGGCCGGTGGATGGCTTCATGGGTGCCGTGCCGGAAAGCCAGATCAAGCAGTTCATCGAGAAGATCGCCGGGCCTGATGCGGGCGATCCCAAGGCCGAGATCGAGGCTGTTCTGACAGAGGCGAAGCAGCTTCTGGCGGATGGCGATTTCAACGGCGCGGCGCAGCTTTTCGGCGCCGTCATGCAGGCCGATCCGGAAAATCCGGCAGCGATTGCCGGTATCGCCGAATGCATGATCGCCGCCGGCCAATATGAGCGGGCAAGCGAACTGCTCTCTTCCCTGCCTGCGGAACTTAACGAGGATGCGGGCATTCAGCTCGTTTCGAAAAAGATCGCGCAATATGAGGAAGCCCGCAAGATCGGCGACCCGGTCGCGCTGGAGCGTGAGCTTGCGCTCGATCCCGATCGTCACGAGGCGCGGGTGAAGCTCGCCAAGGTGCTGAATGCTCAAGGCCGGCGCGACGAGGCTGCGGATCATTTGCTTTACATCATGCGCAAGGACCGGACCTTCGACGATGACGGCGCGCGCCGCCAGCTTCTGGAGTTTTTCGAGGCCTGGGGCTTCAAGGACCCGGCAACCGTTGCCGGCCGCAGGAAGCTTTCGGCGATACTGTTTTCGTAATGCGGGCATATCCCGGCCGTGGCGGTTGATCCGCCGGCCGGGCAGCAGTGAACAGGGGGCTTGATTCCCATGCATGTCGGAAATGCGAGATATGTGAAGAACGACGATCTGCCGGAAACCGTGCCGGTCTTTCCATTGCCGGGCGCGCTGCTTCTACCGGAAGGCCATCTTCCACTCAATATTTTCGAGCCTCGATATCTCGCCATGATCGACTGGGCATTGGCCGGCCATCGCATCATCGGCATGGTGCAGCCCGCCCTGCATGTCATCGAGGCGGGGCTTGAGGGCGGTCCGCTGAGCGCCGTCGGCTGCCTCGGCCGCATCACGTCCTTTTCCGAAACCGGCGATGGCCGTTATATCATTTCGCTCACCGGCGTGTGCCGTTTCCGCCTGCTGGAAGAGGTGGAGGCGGGCAAACCCTATCGCAGCTTCCGGCATGCGCCCTTCATCGCCGATCTTTCCGGCGAATATGACGAGGATGCGGTGGACCGCGAAAACCTGCTCCGGGTATTCCGCTCGTTTCTGGATGCCAACCAGCTGGAAGCGGATTGGGAAAGTGTGGAAAGGGCGGGCAACCGCGTTCTCGTCAATTCGCTTTCCATGATGTCTCCCTTCGGACCGGCTGAAAAACAGGCGCTGCTGGAAGCGCCGGACCTGAAGACGCGGGCCGAAACATTGATCGCCATCACCGAGATCGTTCTTGCCCAGGGATCGGGCGAGAGCGGCAACGTGCTGCAATAGGATCGCCGCCATGGACGACAGGATGAGCAATGTCGATCCCAAGCTCCTGGAGCTGCTGGTCTGCCCTTTGACGAAAGGGCGCCTTGCCTATGACCGCGCCCGCAATGAACTCATTTCCGAAAGCGCGAGGCTCGCTTATCCGATCCGCGATGGCGTGCCGATCATGCTGATTTCCGAAGCGCGCAAAATAGAAGACTGACCTTCCCGCTTGCCCGCCTTCACACATTGCGTGTCGCGAATTGACGAAGATGCGTTGACAACCATGCGTGGATTTGACCAGAGTCCCGCCCGACATGTCTGTTGCGGGGAGAAAACTGATGTCGTTGCGCGCGCTCGTCCGGATTTCGCTGGTTGTGGTCTCAACCGCCCTGTTTTTTCCGCCAGCCATGGCGGCGGAACCCTCCCGCAAGGTCGTTACGACCCAAAATGGCGATTATTTCGGCTTCGATCTCAGGACGGAGCAAAATGTCTCGCTGGAGCAATGCGGCGAGATTTGCGTCGGCGATACCGCCTGCAAGGCCTTCACCTACAATCCCAAGGTGAAATGGTGCTTTCTCAAATCGGATTTCAATCAGCTGAACGCCTTCCCCGGCGCGGTTGCCGGCAAGATCGTGGAAGTGGCCGCGGAAGCCGATATCGGCGCGCCGCAGCGCCTGTCCTTCGTGACCGACAGCCTGCAGCAGGAGGCGCGCCGGCTGAAATCCGGCCTTGCGGCGAATGAGGGTGAGGGCGAACAGGGTCTGGAAGCCCTCGTGCAGACGGCACGCCAGCAGGCAGCCGCAGGCAATATTCCCGATGCGGTCACGACCTATAAACAGGCCCTTGCGATCACACCTGACGATGGGGCGCTCTGGGCGGAATTGTCGGAAAAGGCTGCGCAGGTCACCGATAATTATTCGATAGCGGGACAGGCCGCTTCCGCCGCCATCAATGCCTATCAGCTCAGCCGCACGGTCAGCGCCCGCACCGAAGCCCTGAACCGGCTGGCGAAGGCCTTCGAAAGAACCCAGAATTATCGCGCGGCACTCAATGCCTATAAGGAAAGCCTCGCGCTTGCCGACAATGCACAGACCAAAGCGGCCTATGCCGATCTGCGCACCCGGCAGGGTTTTCGCGTCATCAATAATACCGTGGATACGGATAGCGTCAGCCCGCGCGCCTGCGTGCAGTTTTCCGAGCCGCTGGTGAAGAACGGCGTCGATTATTCCTCCTTCATCACGCTGGATGGGGCAGCCCCCAAGGCCATCGAGGCGAAGGGCAGCGAGATTTGCGTGGAAGGCCTGACCCATGGCCAGCGCTACAAGATCGCGTTTCGCGCCGGCCTGCCGTCTTCGGTGGAAGAGCCTCTGGAAAAGCAGGTCGATCTCGATATCTATGTGCGTGACCGCGCCGCCAGCGTGCGCTTCACCGGCGAGAATTTCGTGCTGCCGGGCACGGCGCGCCGCGGCATTCCAATCGTCTCTGTCAATGCCGACAAGGCCGACCTGAAGCTTTATCGCGTTGGCGACCGCAACATCACCTCGCTTCTTTCAAACTCGCAGTTTCTGACGCAGATGGACGGCTACAATGCCGACCGTATCGAAAACGAAATTGGCGAGCTTGTCTGGCAGGGCTCGATCGATATCCAGCCCGATCTCAACAAGGATGTGGTGACGAGCTTCCCGGTGGATGAGGCCCTGCCGGAGCGCAAGCCCGGCATCTATGTGCTGACCGCCGTGCCGCCGGGCACCGCGCCGGAAACCTGGGATTCGCGCGCCACGCAATGGTTCCTGGTTTCCGATACCGGCATCACCACCTATGCCGGAACCGATGGTCTGAATGTCTTTGTCCGTGCACTTGGCAGCGCCAAGCCGCTGGCAGATGTGGATTTGCAGCTGCTCGCCAAGAATAACGAGGTGCTGGGCACCGCGAAGACGGATGCAGACGGCCGCGCGGTGTTCTCGGCTGGCCTGATGCGCGGCACGGCGGCGCAGGCGCCTGCGATCCTGACGGCGCGCAACGGCGACAAGGATTACGTCTTCCTCGACATGACCCGCGCCGGCTTCGATCTTTCGGATCGCGGCGTGACGGGACGCGCAGCCCCCGGCGCCATCGACGTGTTCAGCTGGACGGAACGCGGCATCTATCGCGCCGGCGAGACCGTGCATGCCGCAGCCCTTGCCCGCGATGTCGACGGCAAGGCAATCGAGGATCTGCCGCTCACCTTCATCTTCTCGCGCCCGGATGGTGTCGAGGACCGGCGTTTCGTCAGCGACGGCAAGGCGCTGGGCGGCCATGCGGTCGATCTGCCATTGCAGGCAAATGCGATGCGCGGCACCTGGACATTGCGCATCCATACCGATCCGAAAACGCCTGCGATCAGCGAAAAGAGCTTCCTCGTCGATGATTTCGTGCCTGACCGCACCGAGTTCGATCTTTCCAGCAAGGCAAAACAGATCGACCCCGGCGCGGAAACGGCAATCGACGTCGATGGCCGCTATCTCTATGGCGCGCCCGCTGCCGGCCTGACGCTGGAAGGCGAGGTTGCCATCAAACCGACGCGCACCAGCGCCGATTTCGAAGGTTATTTCTTCGGTCTGGCCGATGAGGAAAGCGAAGAGGAAAACCGCACCGCGCTTGCCGATCTGCCGGTTCTGGACGAAGAGGGCAAGGCGAGCTTCAATGTCGACCTGACCGACCTGCCATCCACAACGCAGCTTCTTTCCGCCAACATCACCGTGCGCATGCGCGAGGCCGGCGGCCGTGCCGTGGAGCGCTCCCTGACGCTGCCCATCAAGGCTGAAGCGCCGGTCATCGGTATCAAACCGCAATTTTCGGGCGATCTCGCCCAGAATTCCGTTGGCCGTTTCCACATCATCGGTGTCAGTGCCGACGGCGCCAGACAGGCGATGAGCGGCCTCAACTGGAAGCTCATCAAGGTCGAGCGGAACTATCAGTGGTATCGTCAGGGCAATTCCTGGCGTTACGAGCCGGTGGAATATACCAAGCAGCAGGAAGCCGGCAGCTTGTCCGTCGATGCCAATGGCGGCGAGATTTCCGTGCCTGTCACCTGGGGCCGCTACCGGCTTGAAGTGGAGGGCGCCGGTAATGGCGCGCCTGTCTCCAGCGTTGAGTTCGATGCCGGTTTTTATGTCGAGGCAAGTTCTACGGAAACGCCGGATGCGCTGGAAATCGCTCTCGACAAGCAGAGCTACAAGATCGGCGATACGGCCAAACTCAAGGTTTCGTCGCGTTTTGCCGGCGAGTTGATGGTGACTTCCGGTTCGGAAAAGCTGATTGCCGTGCAGAATGCCGAGATCGGCGAGGATGGCGGCGAGATCGACATTCCCGTCACCGAGGAATGGGGTGCGGGCGCTTATGTGACGGCCACGCTGTTCCGTCCCGGCGATGCGCAGGAAAGCCGTATGCCGATGCGCGCCATCGGCATCAAATGGCTCGCCGTCGATCCGGCCGAGCGCAAGCTTGCCGTCACACTCGGTGCGCCGCAGAAAACGCTGCCGCGCCAGCCGCTTGAAATTCCGATCACCGTTGCGGGCGCTGGCGTGGGCGAAAAGGCCTATGCCATCGTTGCGGCCGTCGATGTCGGCATATTGAACCTTACCCGCTACGAACCCCCGAAGCCGGATGAATGGTATTTCGGCCAGCGCCGGCTGGGACTGGAAATCCGCGACCTTTATGGCCGCCTGATCGACGGTTCGCTCGGCGCTACCGGCCGGCTGCGCACCGGCGGCGACGGCGGGCAGGCGGCCCTTCAGGGCAGCCCGCCCACGGAAAAGCTCGTGGCCTTCTTTGCCGGTCCGGTCGAACTCGACGGTGACGGCAAGGCGACGGTCAGCTTCGATATTCCGCAGTTCAACGGCACGGCCCGCATCATGGCGGTGGCCTGGACGAAGACGGGTGTGGGACACGCCGTCTCCGATGCCATCATTCGTGATCCTGTCGTCGTCACGGCCAGCGCGCCGAAATTCCTCGCACCCGGCGATGTCTCGCAATTGCGGCTCGATATCGCCAATACGGATGGCGAGGCCGGCGATTATCGGCTGGACGTGACCAGCAATACGGCGCTGACCGTCGATCAGGGCGAGATGTCGCAAACTCTCGCGCTTCAGAAAGGCGGCAAGTCTTCGCTGACGGTCCCGCTGACGGGCGAACAGCCCGGCAATGGCGCGATCACCATCAAGGTTTCCAATGCCGCCGGTCTTTCACTGGAGCAGGTTCTGAACGTTCCGGTACGTCCGGCCGTTCTGCCGGTGACGACGCGGCGCGAAATCAAGATCGCGCCCAATAGCAGCCTGACGATCAATGGCGATCTTCTGGCCGACAGCATGCTTCTCGGCTCGTCCGTCGCGGTCAATGTCACGCGCTCGCCCGCCTTCGATATTCCGGCGCTGGTGATGATGCTGGACAAATATCCCTATGGCTGCGCCGAACAGACGACGAGCCGCGCTTTGCCGCTGCTTTACGTTTCGGAACTGACGAAGGATAGCGGCCTTGCAGAAGACCCCGATACCCGCCGGCGGGTGCAGGAGGCGATCTACCGCGTGCTGTCCTTCCAGTCGAGTTCCGGCAGCTTCGGCCTCTGGTCGCCGGGTTACGGCGATCTGTGGCTCGATGCCTATATCAGCGACTTCCTGACAAGGGCGCGTGAGCAGAATTACGATGTGCCCGAAGCCGCCATGGTGCAGGCGCTGAACAACCTGCAAAACGGTCTTTCCTATGACAGCAATGTCAAGGATCGCGGCAACGAGATCGCCTATTCGCTCTATGTGCTGGCGCGCAACCGCAAGGCGGCGATCAACGATCTGCGCTATTACGCGGATACGGCGCTGGCCGATTTCCCGACACCGCTCGCCAAGGCGCAGGTTGCCGCCGCCCTCTCGCTTTATGGCGATCAGGCCCGTTCTAAGGCCGTGTTCGGCGCTTCGCTCGACATGGCAAGCCGCACCACCAATGTCAGCTTCTCGCGCGCGGATTATGGCTCCGCCCTGCGTGACGGCGCGGCGACGCTGGCGCTTGCGGCGGAAAGCCGGCCGGTTCCGGCCGTCGTGCCGCAGCTTGCCGGTGCGGTGGCCAAGGAATGGGAAAAGAAGCCCTATACCAGCACCCAGGAACAGGCATGGATGCTGCTTGCCGCCCGCGCCGTCAAAGGCGAGGACAAGGATATCCGTCTCGATGTGAACGGCGATCTGCAGACCGGCGGCTTCGGCAAGCGGATGAGCGGCGATGAATTGCTGGCCGCACCCTTGAAGATCGCCAATGCCTCGGCCGATCCGGTCACGGCCGTCGTCACCACGGTGGCGCCGCCGGCGCAGCCGCTTGCGGCAGGCGGCGAAGGCTTCACCATCACCCGCACCTATTATTCCATGGATGGCGAGGAGGTGAACCCGAGTGAGGTCACGCAAAACGAGCGTTATGTGGTGGCGCTGAATATCGTGCCGCAAAATAACTGGCAGTCGCGCATTCTGGTGACCGACCTGCTGCCCTCCGGTTTCGAAATCGACAATCCGAGCCTTGTCAATTCGGCCGAACTGTCGAATTTCGACTGGCTGCCGGAAACGGAAACAGCGCATACGGAATTCCGCTACGACCGTTTCGTGGCGGCCTTCGACCGCTCGGCCGGCGACAGTTCGGAAATTGCGCTTGCCTATGTGGTCCGTGCCGTCACCCCCGGCACCTACGATCATCCGGCAGCTTCGGTTGAGGATATGTACCGGCCGCAATTTGCCGCCCGCACGGCAACCGGCCGCATGGAGGTGCGCTCGGCAAACCCATGAGGCGACGCAAGGCGATCATTGTCGGCATCATGACGGCCGCGCTGCTTATGGGCGGCGCGGCCTTTGGTCTCGATGCGCTGGACAAGGCCTATCCGCCGCCGCTGGACGCCGCGCAGCAACGATCCTTCGAGGTTCTGGACCGTGACGGCAAGCTGTTGCGCGCTTTTGCGACAGGCGATGGCCGCTGGCGGCTGAAAACCTCGTCCGCCGAAGTCGACCCACAGTTCCTGCGCATGCTGGTGGCCTATGAAGACCAGCGTTTCTATGAGCATCACGGCGTCGATCCCTGGGCGCTTTTGCGCTCTGCCTGGCAATTGGCCAGCAACGGCCGGATCGTTTCCGGCGCATCGACGCTTTCCATGCAGGTGGCGCGGCTGATCGAGCCGCGCGCTGACCGGTCGTTTTCGGCGAAATTCCTGCAGGCCGCGCGCGCGCTCCAGATCGAGAGACGGCTCAGCAAGGCGGAAATCCTCGATCTCTATCTGAATATCGCGCCCTATGGCGGCAATCTCGAAGGCATTCGCGCCGCAAGCCTCGCCTGGTTCGGCAAGGAACCGGGCCGGCTCGATACGGCGGAGGCGGCCCTGCTTGTCGCGTTGCCGCAATTGCCGGAAAAGCGCCGTCCGGATCGTTTTCCGGAGGCGGCGAAGCAGGCGCGGGAGCGTGTGCTGCAACGGCTTGCCGTGGAACGCGTGGTGGGTGAGGGGGAGGCGGAACGGTCGGCTCTTGCGAATGTGCCCGCCAACCGGCGGGACCTGCCGGCCTATGCGCCGCATATGGCCGTCGCCGCACGGGTGAAATTCCCGAATACTGCCGAGGTGCGCTCCACGCTGAAGCTGCCGATCCAGCGGGAGCTGGAGGGTGTCGCCCGCCATGCGGCGGAAAAGCTCGGCGACAGGGTCTCCGTCGCCATCGTCATGGCGGATGCGCAGAGCGGCGATATTCTGGCGGAAGTGGGCTCGGCGGATTATCTCGATACGGCAAGACGCGGTTTCGTGGAGATGAGCCGCGCCGTTCGTTCGCCGGGCTCCACCCTCAAACCATTCATCTACGGCCTTGCCTTCGAAGACGGTCTTGTCGGGCAGGAAACCATCATCGAGGATCGCCCGGCCGACTTTTCCGGTTACAGGCCGCGCAATTTCGACATGCATTATCAGGGCGATGTCAGCATCCGGCAGGCGCTGCAACTGTCGCTTAACGTGCCTGCCGTCAAGCTGCTCGATGCCGTCAGCCCCTCGGCGCTGATGGTGCGGTTCCGGCGGGTGGGCGTCAAACTCGTGCTTCCCGCCAATGAAATGCCCGGGCTTGCCATCGCCCTTGGCGGCGCGGGTGTTTCGCTGGTCGATCTGGTGCAGCTCTATGCGGGGCTTGCCGGCGGCGGCGATCCCGTGCGGCTTGGAGACGGCGTCCGCTCCGCCCCGGAACGGCTGGATAGCGACCGGTTATTCTCCGATGCCGCGATCTGGAACATCTCCGACATCCTCTCCGGCGTGCTGCCGCCGCTCGGCATGAAACAGCGCGGCATCGCCTACAAGACCGGCACCAGCTATGGCTATCGCGATGCCTGGTCGGTGGGTTATGACGGGCGGCATGTGGTCGGCGTCTGGGTCGGTCGGGCCGACAATGGCGCGGTGCCGGGCATTGCCGGTTATGCGACGGCCGCCCCGATCCTGTTCGAGGCTTTCGAAAAATCCGGCGTGGCGATCACGCCGATGCCGGCCGCACCTTCCGGTGTCGCGCGGGTTGCGGTCAATGACCTCCCCGCCAACCAGCGGCGTTTCACAACGACGGCCAGCGGCCTGCTTTCTGCTTCAAGACGTGAAAGCGCCCCGCGCATCGTTTACCCGCCGGAAGGCGCGCGCGTGGAGCTTTCCGGCCAGTCGGGCATCTCGCCGCTGGTACTGAAGTTGCAGGGCGGGCGCGCACCTTTCCGCTGGCTCGCCAATGGTTTGCCCTTGCCGAACGCATCCCATCGCCGCAACAGCGAATGGCGGCCGGAAGGCCAGGGATTTTCCACACTTACGGTGATCGACGCCGATGGCCGCGCCTCGAGCGTGCGGGTTTTCGTCGAGTAAATTTTTGCGGTCAGACGGTGCCGCTTTCATCTGGCCTTCTTCAAAAGGAACATAGTCGCACGGTTGCGGCCCGCAAAGCCGTGGGCACCGGGTACTGGCGCCCCTCCAGCCATCTTCCCGACATATGATGGCCATGGGTCCGCGAGTGAAATTTTGGAAATTTTATTGCCGTATAAAAATTCTGCAATTTTTGTTGCGAATCCCGTTCCATCCCGTTATGTTGAAACTGCAGCCGGAAAATGCCGGCCGCATGGGAGAGACGGGCGCAGCATTGAAGCTGCGCGCAAACGGTGCTGCCGTTTCGGCTGATCGAAAGGACATGACCTCGCTCGAGGCGGATTGTGCTGCTGCATCCGTCAAGGCGAAGTCATGCCCTGGAGATGGCCGGGAAGCACCGGTTTGGGTGGTCGCACACATTCGTCACGTGCGGGAAAAAGAGGAGGAGAAAATCTCGTGATCAAAAAAATCGCAATCACAACCGCATTCTGCGCCCTGATGGCAAGTGCCGCCCATGCCGAAAAGATCGGCGTGGCGATGTCGCTGTTCGACGATAATTATCTGACCGTATTGCGTCACAATATCCAGCGCCACGCCAAGGACCTCGGCGTTGAAGTTCAGATGGAAGATGCGCAGGGCGATATCGCCCGCCAGCAGTCGCAGATCGAAAACTTCGTGGCGGCCGGGGTTGATGGCATCATCACCATGCTGGTGGATGCGGATTCCGGCAAGGCCATGTCGAAGATCGCCGATCAGGCGGGCATTCCGCTGGTCTTTGTGAACATGCTTCCGGCCAATATGGAAAAATTCCCGGAAAAGCAGGCATGGGTCGGCTCCAATGAGGAACAGGCCGGCGAATTGCAGGCGACCGAGGTTTGCAAGCTTGCCGGCGGCAAGGGCGAGGCCGTCATTTTGATGGGCCAGCTCGGCACTACGGGCCAGCGCGGCCGCACTGCGGCGGCGGAACGCGTCCTCAAAAGCGATGCCTGCAAAGGCATCAAGGTGCTGGACGCACAGACCGCGAACTGGATGCGCACTCCGGCCATGGATTTGATGGCGAACTGGATCACATCCGGAATGAAGCCTAGCATCGTGCTCGGAAACAATGACGAGATGGCGCTCGGCGCAATTCAGGCACTCAAATCCTCCGGCATCAGCATGAAAGACGTCGTCGTTGCCGGTGTCGATGCGACACAGGACGCGCTGGCGGCCATGGAAGCGGGTGACCTCGACGTCACGGTCTATCAGTCCGCCAAGGGCCAGGGCGAAGGGTCTCTCGAGACCGTACTGAAAATCGCGCGCGGCGAAAAATTCGAGCAGAAGGTGGATGTACCCTTCGAACTCGTCACCCCCGCCAATGTCGCTCAATACAAGTCCAGCAACTGATTTGCAGCCGGCGGCCGGGCGTTTCCCCCGGTCGCCGGCATGGCAAATCACGGCCCGGCCGATGGCCGGATAAAGGACGGGTGAGATATGATTTCCACGACCACCTTAGAGGCGATCGAACGCTTCAAGCAGACTATTGGACCTTATCTTCTCGAAATCGAGGGGGTGCGGAAGGAGTTTCCGGGCGTCGTCGCACTGGATGACGTCCAGTTTCGGCTGCGTCCCGGTTCCGTGCATGCGCTGATGGGCGAAAACGGCGCCGGCAAGTCGACGCTCATGAAGATCATCGCCGGAATTTACAGCCCCGATGCCGGCACCGTTCGGCTGCGGGGGGAAGAGGTTCGCCTCAAAAGTCCGCGCGATGCGCTGGAGCGCGGCATCGCCATGATCCATCAGGAACTGGCCCTGATGGACTGGATGACGGTGGCGGAAAATATCTGGATCCGCCGCGAGCCGAAAAACCGTCTTGGCCTCATAGATCATGCGCAAATGCTTGCCGAGACAAAGGCGCTGTTCGAGCAGCTGAAGATCAATATCGATCCGGCGGCGGAGGTCAGCACGCTGACGGTGGCGCAGCGGCAGATGGTCGAAATCGCCAAGGCCGTCAGTTACCAGTCCAGCGTGCTCATCATGGACGAGCCGACATCGGCGCTGACGGAGTCCGAGGTCGCACACCTTTTCGATATCATCCGCGACCTGCGGTCGCGCAATATCGGCATCGTCTACATTACCCACAAGATGAACGAGCTGTTCGAGATCGCCGACGAGTTCTCGGTGTTCCGCGACGGGCGATATGTCGGAACCCACGCGAGCGCCGATGTCACGCGGGACGACATCATAAGAATGATGGTTGGCCGTGAGATTACCAACATGTTTCCAAAGCAGGAGGCATCGATCGGCGACGTGGTTCTCGAGGTCCGTGATCTTGGTTTACCAGGGGTTTTCCGGGATATTTCCTTCGATCTGCATCGCGGCGAAATCCTCGGTGTGGCGGGGCTGGTGGGCTCTGGCCGCTCCAATGTCGCGGAGGCGATTTTTGGTGTGGTGCCGGCAAGCGAAGGGGAAATCCGCATCAATGGCGCGCCGGTAACGATCCGTTCGCCCGCGGATGCGATGCGGGAGGGCATGGCGCTCCTGACGGAAGATCGCAAGGATACCGGCTGTTTTCTGCCGCTCTCGATTCTCGAAAACATGCAGATCGCCGCCCTCCGGAATGGCCACGCGACGATGGGTTATGTTGATGAGCGCGGACTGACGGCGCTTTGCAACGACATGAAGAAGGCGCTGCGGATCAAGACGCCCGATCTTGACGAGCGTATCGAGAACCTGTCCGGCGGTAACCAGCAGAAGGTGCTCATCGCCCGCTGGCTTCTGACCAAGCCCGCGATCCTCATTCTCGACGAGCCGACACGCGGTATCGATGTGGGCGCGAAGGCGGAAATCCACCGCCTGATTTCCAGTCTGGCGAAGGAAGGCGTCGCCGTCATCATGATCTCTTCGGAACTGCCGGAGGTTCTCGGCATGTCGGACCGGATTGTCGTGATGCATGAGGGGCACATGACCGGGATTCTCGATCGCGCCGAAGCGGACCAAGTCAAAATCATGGAACTGGCGGCCCGCTAGGGCTGCGACGGCGACAATGCCGGGGAGGACAATTATGGAAAGCATACAGATCGAGCCGGTCGAACGGAAAAGGCGCAGGCTGCCGCAGGAACTGAACATTCTGACGGTGCTGATCGGCGTCGCCCTTGTGTTCGAGCTGCTCGGATGGTTCGTGCAGGGGCAAAGTTTTCTAGCGAGCCCCCAGCGCCTGACGATCATGATCCTGCAGGTCTCGGTCGTCGGCATCATCGCTGTCGGCGTCACCCAGGTCATCATCACCGGCGGCATCGATCTCAGTTCGGGGTCGGTGGTGGCGATGACGGCGATGATCGCCATGAGTTTCGCCCAGAGCAGCGATTTCGCCAGGGCGATCTATCCCGCATTGACCGATATGCCCGTGGTGGTGCCGCTGGCCGTTGGTCTCGGTCTCGGCCTGATCGCCGGCATCATCAACGGCACGCTCATCGCGGTGACGGGAATACCGCCATTTATCGCCACGCTCGGCATGATGGTCACCGCGCGCGGCATCGCCAAATGGTATACGAAGGGCCAGCCGATCTCCTTCCCGACCGAAAGCTTTGCTTCGATCGGCTCAGGCGCATGGCCTGTCGTCATCTTCCTGCTTGTCGCCGTCACCTTCCATATTGCCCTGCGCTATACGCGTTACGGTAAGTTCACCTATGCGATCGGGGCGAACATGCAGGCGGCCCGGGTGTCCGGCATCAATGTCCCGCTGCATCTGGTCAAGGTCTATGCCATTGCCGGCCTGCTCGCGGGCCTTGCCGGCATCGTCACCGCCGCGCGCGCGGAAACGGCGCAGGCCGGCATGGGTATGATGTACGAACTGGACGCTATCGCTGCGGCGGTCATCGGCGGCACGTCGCTTTCGGGGGGAAGGGGCCGCATTTTCGGCACCGTCATCGGCACCGTGATTCTGGGGTTGATGATGTCGGGCTTCACATTCCTGCGCGTGGATGCTTACTATCAGGAGATCGTCAAGGGACTGATCATCGTCAGCGCGGTCGTTGCTGATGTCTACCGTCAAAAAGCCCGGCTCAGGAAGGGCTGATATCCATCCGCGCGGTGCCCCGGCAGGGGTGCCGGCGGCAATGCCGAGGAGATGCACTTGAACCTTTTCAACTCTCCTCTGGAACTGGGCGTCACCGTGCTCGCCGTTGTGCTGGTCGGGCTTTCCAAGGGCGGGCTCGGCGGCATGAGCCTGCTCGGCGTGCCGTTGATGGCGCTGGTGATGCCGCCGGTCACGGCCGCCGCCATCCTGCTGCCGATCCTCGTCGTCATGGACATGGTCGGGGTGGCTGCATGGCGCAACTGGGTCGACTGGCGGATCATGCGCCAGCTTCTGCCGGCGGCCGTCGTCGGTATCGGGCTCGGATGGATGACCGCCGAGATAACCTCGGATGCCGTGGTGCGACTGATTGTCGGTCTGGTTTCGGCGGTGTTCGTGCTGCGCGTGGTTCTTTCAAGAGGCGTTCTGGTGACGGTTGCGAAGGAGCGGCCGATGGCGGGGCGGTTCTGGAGCCTGCTTGCGGGTTACACCAGCTTCGTCGCCCATGCGGGTTCGCCGCCGCTGCAGGTCTATCTGCTGCCGCTTCGCATGGACCCGAAGGTTTTCACCGGCACCAATGTGATGTTCTTTGCCATCACCAATGTCCTGAAACTCGTGCCCTATGCGGCTCTGGGCGGTTTCGGCGCGCAGAATCTCGGCCGTGCCGCCCTGATGGTGCCGCTGGCGATTGCCTCCACATGGCTCGGCGCCTGGACGGTGCGCCACATGCGCGCCTCGATCTTTTATCCCATGACCTATGTGTCCGTGGCGCTGGTGGCGGTGAAGCTGATCTGGGACGGCGTGACGGGACTTTAAGAGGTTTTGGTGCCTAGAGGCCCGTCACTGTCGGAATGCGCGGCGCGGTCTCGTTTTTCTGAACGCGTGCGGCCACGGCGACGGCCAGAGCCTGCGCAAGACACATGGGCGCGGCGAGAGACCGGGAAAAGCTGTAATCATGTTCGGGAACCGCGAACAGAACCTTTGCCGATTTTGCCAGCGGCGAGAGGGTGCTGTCGGAAATCGCAACGGTCGGCACGCCGATCTTTTCCGCCTCCTCCACGATATTCACCACCTCCGTCGCATAAAAGCGGAAGGATACGGCGATCAGCACGTCACCGGTCTTCATCGTCCGCGCCATATGGGTGGCGAGGCCTCCGCCCGGATCGAGAAGGATGCATTGCTTGCCGAGCATGGTGAGGATGTAGCGCAGCAGCTCCGCCACCGGTGCCGAGCGCAGCTGGCCGACGAGATAGACGGTGCCGGCGGCTTCTATGAGGTCCGCAGCGGTGCCGAGTTGTTCGGCACTGATGCGTTCGAGCAGATCCTGAAGGGAAGCGATGTCCCGCACCACCAGATCGTGAAGGAAACCATATTCAGAGCGGTCCTCGCGGCTTTGCAATTCATCGTCGAGCGCGCGCACGCGCGCCTCGAAACCCGGAGCCGCCGTCGCCAGCCGTTTCTGGAACAGCGCCTGCAGCTCCTTGAAACCCTTGTAGCCCAGCGACTGCGCAAACCGCACGAAGCTGGAGGCGTGGATGTTGTGCCGCTCGGCAATGGTATTGACCGAATGCACGGCGACCTCATTGGGGTTCTGCGTCAGATAGACGGAAATCCGCTGATAGGTCTTGCTCATCTGATCATGGCGATCATGAATGAGGCGGATCAGTTCTTCGTAATCTTTCGGAGGGTCGACGGGCTGCGGTTGTTGCTTCATGGCATGATCTTGCAATATTTATTGCGGTTTTCCAAGGGGCATGAAGGCCCGCAGCCCGTCGCTCAATCCGGGATTTCAGGCGGCGACCTCCATCCATTGTCGTGCGGATGACGAGCGCTGGATCGTCTCGACCAGGCGCTGGATGCGCAGGCCGGCGGCAAAACCGAAAGGCTCTGGTGCCTGTCCCGCGATCGCCCGGAGATAACCTTCGATTTCGATGGCTTTCAGGTCGTTGAAGCCGAGCTGATGGCCGGGCGCGACGCAGAAGCGGCCATAGGGTGCGTGGTCAGGAGAGGCCTCTATTTTGCGGAAGCCACGGCGGCCGGCCGGATCGGCAGCGGAATAGAAATGTAGCTCGTTGAACCGCTCCTGTGTGAAGTAAAGTGCACCCTTGTCGCCGTAGATCTCGAAATCATGCTGCATCTTGCGGCCGGTGGCGATCCAGTTGCCTTCGACTGAACCCTGCGCACCATTGGCAAAACGCAGGAAGGCGCGCCCCACATCGTCCACCTCCACCTTGCGTGTGCCGCCCTTGCCATCCGGCCGCTCGGCAATCAGCGTCACGCAATCGCCCATCACTTCGGTTATCGGGCCGAGCAGGAATTCGGCTGTGGCAAGCGCGTGGGAGCCGATATCGGCAAGCGCGCCGCCGCCGGCCGGATCGTGACGGAAGGTGAAGGCGCCGGAGGCGTCAGCCATGTAGTCTTCGGCATGCAGGCCACGATAACCGCGTATCTTGCCGAGTTCGCCTGCGGCCACCATTTCCCGCGCCAGCCGCAGCATGGGATTGCAGAGATAGTTGAAGCCCACCTGCGTTTTCACGCCGCGTGCTGCGGCGGCTGCGGCCATCTCGCCGGCATCCGCGGCAAGCGGTGCCAGCGGTTTTTCGCAATAGACATGTTTGCTGGCGGCAATGGCGGCAAGCGCCATTTCCTTGTGCAGCGCGTTCGGCGCGGTGATGTCGACGAGGTCGATATCCGGATCGGCGATGATGCTGCGCCAGTCCGCCGTGGAATGGGCAAAGCCGAAATCCGCGGCCGCCCTTGCAGCTGCATCTTCGGTGATGTCGGCAACGGTGTGTAATTCGATCCGGTAGGGCAGATCGAACACTTTCTGGGCGGAGGCGAAACCGAAGACGTGGGCCTTGCCCATGAAGCCGGTGCCGATGAGGCCGACGCGGAGAACGGGTTTTTCAGACATGGGCAAATTCCGGGTTGACGATGAGACCGGGATCGATCGTCCCTTTCAGATAATTGACGGCGTTCTGGATGGACGCGATGGCCATCCTCTCCCCGCATTCCGTCGTAAGCCCGGCAATATGCGGCGACAGGACGGTGTTGAACTGCGACAGCAGCGGGGAGGAGCTTTCCGGCGGCTCGTCATCGAAGACATCAAGCCCGGCCGCACCGACATGACCCGAGGCGAGCGCTTCGCTGAGCGCCTTTTCGCAAACGACACCGCCACGGGCCGTGTTTGACAGCACGACGCCACGTTTCATCAGTGCGATTTCGGTTGGCCCTATCGCCGGGGTCGGCCCCTTGGGTATGTGCACGGAAATATAATCGGCCCAGGGCAAACCTTCTTCCAGCGATACGGGTCTTGTCGGTCCTTCGGGCCATCCCGCTTGCAGGAGATAGGGGTCGTAGGCGCGGATATGCATGCCGAAACCCGACGCCATTCTGGCAAGATGCCGCCCGATCCGGCCATAACCGAGGATGAGGAGGTTCTTGCCGGATATTTCCTGCTGCTCCAGCCTGTTGCGCCAGCTCCATTGTCCCGGTTCACGAACCGCGCGGTCGGCGAGTATGGCCCGCTTTGCCGCCGCCAGCAGCAGCATCATCGCATGTTCGGCGACTGAGACGGAATTGACGTCGCCGACGATGGTGAGCGCGATGTTACGGCGGTTGAGTTCGGCAAGATCGACGCTATCGTAACCCACCCCATGGCGGGACACCACTTTCAGCCGTGCGGCTTTTGCAATGGTGGCCGCTGAGAGCGGTTGCGTGCGGATGACGATCGCATCCGCTTCCTCGATGAAGGGCGCGTAGGAGGCTTCGGAGACGTCCTCGATATAGCGGACGGAGAAGCCGAGGGATGGCAGATCGCGCAGCATGGCCTCGCCGGAAGGATGAAGTTTTCCGGCCACGAGAAGGTTCGGCATTCAATACCCCCCTTTGCCATCGGTTTTTTTGGCGGTCTTTTCCACCAGCCTGCGCCAGGTCGCGGTCGATTCCGTCGCCGCCGCCGCCAGAAGGCGCGAATCGCCGGATACGGTGGTCATGTCGAAGCCCCATTCCACCGCGCGTGCCGCGTAATCCGCTGTGCCGCAATGGAGGGCCGCCTTGATGCCGTTGCGGTGGCAGGCATCGAGGATGCGTTTGATGGCGTCGATGACCTCGGGCTCCTCGCGGTCAAAGGCAGGTGTCAGTTGCCCTTTCGAAAGCGAGAAGCTGAGATCGGCGGGGCCGACATAAATCCCGTCGAGGCCGGGGGTGGAGGCGATCTCCTCGAGATTGTCCATCGCCTCCGCCGTTTCGATCATCGCAAAGGCGAGGATCTCGTCATTGGCCTCCGCGGCATAATTGCCGCCGGCGGTGTAAACGGCGCGGGTGGGGCCGAAGCTGCGTTCCCCGAGCGGGGGGTAGCGCATGTAACGAACGAATTGCTCGGCCTGCGCCCGGTTGTTGATCATCGGGCAGATGATGCCATAGGCGCCGGCATCCAGAACCTTGGATATCCAGGACGGGTCGAGCCAGGGCACCCGCGCCATCAGCACCTTGTCGGAGGCGCGCATCGCCTGGAACATGCCGAGCACATCCTTGTAATCGACTGCGCCGTGCTGGATGTCGATGGAGATGGCGTCGTAATCCTGCGCCGCCATGATTTCGGCGCTGAACGGGCTGGCAATCGACAGCCAGCCATGCAGAACCGGACGTCCCTCGGCCCAGATTTCTTTAAGTTTGTTTTTCCGCATGATTTTCTCCTGCAAGAATATTCGTCTTCAAAAGACGATCTGGGCGAGTTTGGTTTCGAGATAATCGCTTATCCCCTCGATACCACCCTCACGCCCCATGCCGGAATGGTTCGTACCGCCGAACGGCGCTTCGGATGCGGCGAGCGCGAAGCTGTTGATGCCGACCATACCGGATTTCAGCGCCGCTACCGTTCGCCGTGCCCTGTCCGGGGAACGGGTGAATGCATAGGCGGAAAGGCCCATGTCGGAGGCGTTAGCCCGCTCCATAACCTCGTCCTCGGTGCTGAAGCGGGTGATTGCGGCAATCGGACCGAAATTTTCTTCGGCAAAAACCTTCATCGTGTCCGTCACGCCGGTTAGCACGGTGGGCTCGAAAAAGAAGCCGTGGTTCAGGTGCGGCGGGCGTTTGCCGCCATGGGCGATTTTTGCGCCGGCGTGCACGGCGTCGGCGACCACCGCCTCGATTTCGTCGAGACGGCCGCCATTGATGAGCGGACCCATGCCGGTATCGGGATCAAGCCCGTCACCGAGCCTTATCTTCGCCGCGCGTGCCACAAAACCGTCGACAAAGGCGTCGTGCAGGCTCTCATGAACGAAGATGCGATCCGGCGTGACGCAGACCTGGCCGCAATTGGCGAATTTGGTCGGCACGGCAAGATCGAGCGCGTTGTCGAGATCCGCATCGTCATAAATGATGAGGGGCGCATTGCCGCCCAGTTCCATCGACACCTTCTTCACGGTCTGTGCGGCGTCACGGATCATTTGCTGGCCGACCCGGGTGGAGCCTGTCAGCGACACCTTGCGCACGCGTTTGTCCGCCATGATCGGGCCATAGGTATCGGCGGTCGAACCCACAACCAGATTGACGGCGCCATCGGGAAGGCCGGCTGCTCTCAGGCAGTCGACCATGACCATGGCGACGCCCGGTGTCTGGGATGAGGGGCGCAGCACGACGGGGCAGCCGGTGGCGAGCGCCGGGGCGAGCTTGCGCGCCGGAAGCGCGGCCGGGAAATTCCACGCGGTGAAAGCGCCGACGATGCCGACGGCTTCGCGGGTGACTTCAAATCGTCCGTCGGGCACCCGGCTCTCGACGATGCGGCCATAGATGCGACGCGCTTCTTCGGCGAACCAACGGAACTGGTCGCAGGAAAGCGTCCATTCGCGACCCGCCTGGGCAATCGGTTTACCGGTCTCCAGCGAGATCATTCTCGCGCCCTCATCGGCACGGCGCAGCATTTCCTCGGCGGCCCGATGCAGCGCCTCGGCGCGTGCGAAGCCGCCCATGGCGCGCAGTTTTGGAAGAGCGGTCGCCGCCGCGTCGATCGCAGCGCGGGTCTCATCGGCGGTGGCAAGCGCCACCTCGCCCAGCGCCGCGCCGGTGACAGGAGAGATGACCTCCCCCGTCACAGTGCCGGCAAGCCAGCGGCCGTTGATGAAAAGTCCAAAATTCGCGTACATGGCTTACCCGATCTCGCTTGTGTTGACGGTGCGCCCTTCGGCGGAGGAACGGATTGCCGCTTCCGCAAGCAGCAGGGCCTGCCTGCCGTCCTCGAAGCCGACTTCCGGCGCCTTGCCCTGTTCCACGGCATCGACAAAGGCGCTGATTTCCGCTGCGAAGGCATCGGCATAACGGTCAATGAAGAAGTTCATCAGCGGTGCTGCCCGGTCGGTGCCGTCTTCGGTGTGGAGACGCAGGTGATTGAGCGTCCGGTTTTCGGAAATCGCCATGCCGGCGCTTCCGAAGGCCTCCACCCGCTGGTCGTAGCCATAAACCGCGCGCCGCGAATTGCCGATCGTGCATTGTTTGCCCGAAGCGGTTTTCAGCACCACGGTTACGGTGTCGTAGTCGTCGCATCTTTCCATCAGCGCCGGGTCGACCAGCCGCGAGCCGGTGGCCGAGACTTCCGTAATCTCTTCACCCAGAATGAAGCGGGCCATGTCGAAATCATGGATCGTCATGTCGCGGAAAATGCCGCCAGACATTTCGATATAGGCGGGGGGCGCCATGCCGGGATCGCGCGAGGTGATGACGACCTGATGTAGATCGCCTATCGTTCCGTTTTCGACGGCGTTGCGCACGGCGCGATGCCCACTGTCGAATCGCCGGACGAAACCGAGCATGATTGGCACGCTGCTGCCGGCAATTTTCGTCGCACAGGCATTGACGCGGTCAAGGGAGAGATCGATGGGCTTCTCGCAGAGAACGGATTTTCCAGCCGCTACCGCCTTTTCCAGCAGATCTGCATGGGTGGGCGTCGAGGTGGCGATCAGCACGGCGTCGACCTCGGGCGAGGCAAAAACCGCCTCGGCGGACTCGAATCGTGTCACATCAAGCTTTTCGGCAATTTCTTTTGCCGACGGCTCGTAGACATCAAAGACACCGGCCAGTGTCGCCCTTGGATGGGCGACGATGTTTTCCGCATGCATGCGGCCGATACGGCCCACGCCAAGCACTGCAATTCTCAGCATCGAAATTTTCCTCCCGAGGTATTTGGCAATAATCATTGCAAAGTATTGAATTTGTCAATATGCATTCCAAAAACATATCGACAACCATCCGCAGGAGGAGGCGAGATGACCGCTAAGACCTTACGTCTGACCATGGCCCAGGCGCTAGTACGTTACCTGTGCAACCAGTTTACCGAAATCGATGGAGAGCGCGTTCCCCTGTTTGCGGGCGTTTTCGCGATCTTCGGGCATGGCAATGTCACATGCCTTTCCGAAGCCCTGGAGACGGTGCAGGACCAATTGCCGACATGGCGCGGGCAGAACGAACAATCCATGGCGCTCGCCGCAATCGGTTTTGCCAAGGCGAAAAGGCGCAGGCAGATCATGGTCGCTGCGACATCGATTGGGCCGGGGGCGCTGAACATGGTGACGGCTGCCGGCGTTGCCATGGCCAACCGCCTTCCCGTTCTGCTTCTCGCGGGCGACACCTTTGCCAGCCGCCTGCCGGACCCGGTTCTGCAACAGGTCGAGCATTTCGGCGATCCGACGCTGACCGTCAATGATGCGTTCAAATCCGTGGTGCGTTACTGGGACAGGATCGTGCTCCCGGAACAATTGCTGCAATCGCTGCCGCAGGCGGTTGCGACCATGCTCGATCCGGCCGATTGCGGCCCGGCCTTCATCGGTCTTGCGCAGGATACGCAGGAAATCGCTTTCGATTATCCGGCGGTCTTCTTTGAACCGAAGGTCTGGAAAATCCCTCGGCCGCGTCCGGACCGTGATGCCGTGGCGGCCGCTGCCCGGCTGCTGGCGCAGGCGAAACGCCCGCTCATCATTTCCGGCGGCGGCGTGCGTTATTCGCTGGCTGAAGAACGCCTTGCCGATTTCGCCGCGAAGCGTGGCATTCCCGTGGTTGAAACCATCGCCGGCAAGGGCGCGCTTACCCATCACCATCCGGTCCATGCCGGGCCTATCGGCATCGTCGGATCGACCTCGGCGAATGCGCTGGCCAAGGATGCGGATGTCGTGCTGGCAATCGGTACCCGGCTTCAGGATTTCACCACGGGTTCCTGGACGGCTTTCTCCCGCGACGCGCAGTTCATTTCCATCAATGCCGCCCGCTTCGATGCGGTCAAGCACCGGGCGCTTTCCGTCGTCGGCGATGCGCTCGAGACGATCGATGAGCTGGACCAGGCGCTTGGCGCCTATAAGGTCGATGCTGCGCATATGCAGCGGGCCAAAACACTGTTCGCCGAATGGGACAATCTGCTGGACGAACACCAGCGGGTCACCAATGCGCCGGTTCCCTCCTATGCACAGGTCGTCGGCATTCTGAACCGGGTTGCGCGGCCCGAAGATACGCTGATCGCGGCAGCGGGCGGAACGCCGGGTGAGGTGACCAAGGGATGGCGGGTGAAGAACCCCAATACGTTCGATTGCGAATTCGGCTTTTCCTGCATGGGCTATGAAATCGCTGCCGGCTGGGGCTGCTCCATGGCGCAGGAAGGACCGGGCGGCACTGGCGGCGTTCCAATCGTCATGCTGGGGGATGGCACCTATATGATGATGAACTCCGACATCTATTCTGCCGCGCTCACCGGGCACCGGATGATCGTGGTGGTCTGCGATAATGGTGGCTATGCCGTCATCAACCGTCTGCAGCAGGCTAAGGGCGTTCCCGGCTTCAATAATCTGCTGGCAGATTGCCGCGTCAGGGACAGGGAAAATCCGCTGCATGTCGATTTCGTCAAGCATGCGGAAGCGATGGGCGCCCATGCGCGCAAGGCGGAGAGCCTTTCCGATCTTGAAGACGCGATGATCTGGGCGCAGGGCAATGATGGCGTGACCGTCATCTCCATCGTTTCCGATGCGTGGAAATGGGTTCCGGGCGATGCCGACTGGGATGTCGGTGTTCCCTCCGTCTCCAGCTTCGAGACCGTGCGTGCCGCCCGCGCCGCGCAGGAAAACATCCGCAAGGCGCAGCGAGTGGGAGTCTGAGATGAAAGCAAGACTTGGTATCGCGCCGATTGCCTGGTGGAATGACGATCTTGCCGAGCTTTCCGATGATGTGAGCCTTCAGGAATGCCTGAGGCAGGCAAGCGAAGCCGGCTTTACTGGAATGGAGACCGGACGCCGCTTCCCGATGGATATGGCGGAGCTTGGGCCGATCCTCGACCGCTACGGCATATCGGTGTGCGGCGGCTGGTTTTCCGGCCTGCTGCTGGATGGCGACATCGAGGCGGAGAAAGACCGCATCGCGCAGCAGATGGAATTCTTCATCGCCGCCGGCGCGCCCTGCATCGTTTATGGGGAAACGGCACGCTCCATTCAGGGCGTGCGTTCCGCCCCGCTTGCCTCCAAGCCAAGGCTCGACGAGGCCGGCATGGCGGCCTATGGCCGCAAGATGTCCGACTTTTCCGACTGGTGCGCGGCGAAGGGCATGCCGATTTCCTATCACCACCATATGGCGGCCATCGTGGAGACCGAGCCGGAACTCGATCTCTTCATGAAGCACTCCTCCGTTCCCCTGCTGTTCGATGCCGGGCACATGGCCTTTGCGGGCGGCGACGTCATGCGCGTCATCGAAAACCACCATGCGCGCATTACCCATGTCCACACCAAGGACATCCTGCGTGACGTCGTCGCTGGGCTGGACAGGAGCCGGGAGAGCTTCCTCGATGCCGTCATCAAGGGCGCCTTTACCGTGCCGGGCGATGGCAGCCTGGATTTCGGGGCAATCGTCAAGGCGCTGGCGTCGAAAGGTTACGAGGGCTGGTTTGTGGTCGAGGCGGAACAGGATCCGATCAGGAACCCGCCGCTGGACATGGCCCGCAAGGGGCACAGGGAGTTGCTGCGCGTCATGGACGCCGCTGGTTATGAGGTCGTGAAATGAACCGTATTGAAGGAAAGATCGCCGTTATTACCGGTGGAACCCAGGGGTTGGGTGCAGCCGTTGCGCAGGTGTTTGCGCAGGCGGGCGCGGCGGGCATCGTCATCGTCGGGCGCGGCGTGGAAAAAGGCCAGGCTGTCGCGGACGCCATTACGCAGAAATCAGGCGTGCCGGTCGAGATGGTGGCGGCCGATCTCGGCGATATCGATGATGTCCGCAGCATCATTCCGGCGACGGACAAACGCTTCGGGCGGGTCGATATTCTCGTTAACGCGGCGGGGTTGACGGATCGTGGCAACATGCTGAACACGACGCCCGAGCTTTTCGACCGGATGTTCGCGGTCAATACGCGTGCGCCATTCTTTCTCATTCAGGATGCGGCGAAGGTGATGATCCGCGAGGGTATCGAGGGCCGTGTGGTCAATGTCGGATCGATGTCGGGGCTTACCGGCCAGCCGTTCCTTGCGCCTTATGCGGCCTCGAAAGGTGCGCTTGCCACCGTCACCCGCCATGCCGGCTTTTCGCTGATGCGCCATCGCATCCATGTGAACCAGCTCGACATCGGCTGGATGAATTCCGATCACGAGCGCAAGCTCGTCCTTTCCGAGACCGGCGATCCCGATTTCATCGACCGTGCGGCGGCGACAAAGCCGTTCGGGCGCATCCTCGATCCGCTTGAAGTGGCCCGCGCCATCCTGTGGATGGCATCCGACGACAGCGGCATGATGACGGGCGCCGTGATCCCCTTCGATCAATCGGTCTATGGCGGTTATGACGACGCGCCGGTGCCGGCGAAAAAACTGGAGGAATAAGGTGATGCGGACCATCAAGGGGCCAGGCGTCTTCCTGGCGCAGTTCGCCGCGGATGAGGCGCCTTACAATTCGCTTGCCTCGCTTGCGGAATGGGCGTCGGACAAGGGCTTCAAAGGAGTGCAGATTCCCACCTGGGACACGCGCCTGATCGACATGAAACAGGCGGCGGAAAGCGATGCCTATTGCGACGATCTGAAGGGCCTGCTCGGTGAGCATGGGCTGGAGATCACCGAGCTTGCCTCCCACATCACTGGGCAGCTTGTGGCGGTGCATCCCGCCCATGACGCGATCATGGACAGTTTTGCGCCGGAGCATGTGCGGGGCAATCCCGCAAAGCGTCGGGCATGGGCCGAAGAGCAGCTGCGCTTTGCCGCCCGCGCCTCGAAACGTCTCGGCATCGACCGCCATGTGACCTTTCCCGGCGCGCTTTTATGGCCCTATCTTTATCCCTATCCGCAATGGCCGGAAGGGCTGGTGGAGGAAGGCTTTGACGAGCTTGCCCGCCGCTGGACGCCGATCCTCGATGATTTCGACGCCCATGGCGTGGATGTCTGCTATGAAATCCACCCCAGCGAAGACCTGCATGACGGCCATAGCTGGGAGATGTTTCTCGGCAGGGTCAAGGGGCATCCCCGGGCGAACCTGATGTATGATCCCTCACATCTGGTTCTGCAGGGAATGGACTATCTCGCTTTCATCGACCATTACCACGACCGGATCAAAACCTTCCACGTCAAGGATGCCGAGTTCCGCCCCGATGGGAAATCGGGCGCCTATGGCGGCTATCAGCCCTGGTCCAAACGGGCCGGCCGCTTCCGCAGCCCCGGCGACGGGCAGATCGATTTCGGCGCGATCTTCACGAAGCTCACAACCTATGGCTTCGATGGCTGGGCGGTGCTGGAGTGGGAATGTTTCGTCAAAAATCCCGAGGATGGTGCGTCTGAAGGCGCGCGTTTTATCGCCGATCACATCATCCGCGTCTCGGACCGCGCCTTTGACGATTTCGTCAAATCCGGTGCGAACCGCAACGCCAACCGCGCCATGCTGGGGCTGGAGGAACAATGACTATCGAAAGACCGCTTCGTCTGGGCATGATCGGCGGTGGCCAGGGCGCCTATATCGGCAATATCCATCGTCTTGCCGCACGCCTTGACGGCAAATGGGTACTGGTTGCCGGGGCCTTCGATGTCGATCCCGAAAGGGGCCGCACCTTTGCGATCAATGAGGGGCTCGACCCGGCCCGCAGCTATGGCAGCTATCAGGAGTTGATCGCCGGCGAGGCTGCCCGCGAGGACCGCGTCGACGCGGTTGCGATCTGCACGCCGAATTTTACCCACTATCCCATCGCGAAGGCGCTGATTGAGGCCGGTTTCGACGTGATCTGCGAAAAACCGCTGACCGCAACGCTGGAGGACGCCATCGCGCTCGAAAAGCTGTCACGGGAAAGCGGCCGTTTCGTTGGGGTGACCTACACCTATTCCGGTTATCCGATGGTGCATGAAGCCCGTGCGCGCGTGGCGGCTGGTGAGATCGGCGAGGTTCGCACCGTGCAGGTGGAATATCCGCTGGAATGGATGGCGACCGCCATCGAGCAGCAGGGCAATGCCCAGGCGGCGTGGCGCACCGACCCGAAGAAGAACGGTCGCGGCGGTTCCATCGGCGATATAGGCACCCATGCCTATCATCTGGCCGGTTTCGTGACCGGGCTGAAATTGCAGTCCCTCACCGCCGATCTCGCTACCTTCGTGGCGGGGCGGGCGCTGGATGACAATGCCCATGTGATGATGCGCTATGAAGGCGGGGCGCGGGGCCTCCTGTGGTCGTCGCAGGTGGCGCTCGGCAATTCCAACGGCGTGCGTCTGCGGGTTTTCGGCTCGACCGGATCGTTGCAATGGTTTCAGGAGCAGCCGAACGAACTCGTCTATACGCCGCTGAACGAGCGCGTGCAGACCATCAAGCGCGGTGCGGACGATCTTTCCGAAGACGCAAGGGTCCGTACCCGCACCCCGCCCGGCCACCCGGAAGGATATCTGGAAGCCTTCGCCAACCTCTATGCCGGTTTCGCGGAAGCCATCCGCGCCCGCAGGGCTGGGCGCGAACCGACAGCCATCGGCCGCAATATCCCGCTCGCTTATGACGGTCTGAAGGGCGTGGCCTTCGTGGAGGCGGTGGTGGACAGCGCCGAGAGCACCGATCCGCGCTGGATTACCCCGGTGGCGGTATAGGCCTGCAGCCAAGGGGATTATGACGGAAATAGACCTTCCGGAGAGGCCATGCCGGTCCGGAAGGTCGTGTAAATTTCTCTGCCAGGCCCTCCACCGAACCGAGAATGGCGAAAGGAGGGGCGGTGTTGCTTTCATAACGGGATGGGGGCAGGGTGCGGCACGGCGCTGGAGGGGTTCGCGTGTCGATCATCATAAGGACCAGACGATTACATCTGCGGAAAGTCGAGAGTGCTGATCTGGCCGCATTGAGCCGGATTTACGCTGACCCGGACTGCATGCAGTTCTATCCGAGTACCAGGTCACCTTCGGAAACCCTCGCCTGGTTTCAGGAACTGGCTTTCGATAGTTATAGCCGACATGGCTTCGGTCTTTGGGCTGTCGTCGATTCGGTCTCGGGAGAGGTCATCGGCGATTGTGGAATTACGCTGCAAAAGACCCCTGCGGGCCTTGAACCAGAGATAGGGTATCATCTCTGGCGCGGTTTCTGGGGCAAGGGTTTGGCAACCGAAGCGGCCATCGCCTGCCGCGACTATGCCTTTCACAACCTTGGTTTGCCCAGAGTGGTCAGCATCACCACGCCTGAAAACATCCCTTCGCAAAGGGTTGCGGAACGGGTGCACGACAGAAAAGAAATTTATCAGAAACCGCTTGGGGAAAGCGAAATTATCGTGGATCGTTATCTTTATATCAGCGAGAAACGGTGATCGGTCCCGGTTTCAGGCAGACGATGATTTGGTTCATCTTGCGCCAAAGCTGGCCATGAGGCCATGTAAGCGGAGGTTTACATTTGAAACTACTGCTGGTCGAAGACGATGCGGAGCTGGCTCAGTGGCTGATAAAGGCGCTGAAGCAGCGCTACGAGTTCATGATCGATTGGGCGGATGACGGAACGGCTGCCGACCAGCGGCTTCGGCAGGAGGAGTTCGACGCCGTCATTCTGGACCTGGGGCTGCCGAAGATGGGCGGACGCGCCGTTCTCTCCGCAATGAGAGTTCGCGGCGACAATACGCCGGCTCTCATCCTGACCGCTCGTGACACCCTCAGCGAACGGATAGGCACGCTTCATGAAGGCGCGGATGATTTTCTGGCCAAGCCGTTCGCGATCGAGGAACTGGAGGCACGGCTGGTAGCGCTGGTGCGCCGAGCCCATGGGCGCAATGTGGGCACCTTTTCTTGCGGTGACCTTACCTATTATTCGGCCGAGCAGCGCTTTACCTTATGTGGCGATCCGCTCGACCTGACGCCTCGTGAGCACTCGCTCCTTCGTATCCTCGTGCAGCATGCGGGCGAACCCATGTCGAAGCAGAAGATTGTCGACCGGATGTTCTCCTATGACGCCGATATCCAGCTGGAGGCAATCGAAGTCATCGCGCATCGACTGCGGAAGAAGCTTTCGAACTCGGTTCAGATAAGAACATTGCGCGGACTGGGATACGTGCTCGAAGCGGGCGCGGCATGAGCAGCGCAGGAAGGTCCGGCAAGCCCGGACGTCCGCTCGCCCTCACGCTCGGTCTCTGGATTGTGCCGGCAATCATCCTGGCAATGACGTCCACGCTTTGGTTCAGTGCGACGACCGTTCAGGAAATGGCCGATAGCGCCTATGATCGATCGCTTGCCGGGGCAGTCAGGGCGATCGATGCAAACATTTCCACGGAAAGCGGAGGTATCGGGGTCGAGCTTCCTTACAATCTTTTCGAGTTCTTCCAGCTGACGGCGCAGGGGAAGGTCTATTTTAACGTGTCCACGAGCGACGGCCTCGTCCAGATCGGCGATGTCCTCCTGCCGGAGACGCAGAACCTTTTGCCGGGCGAGCTTCGCTTCCATGACGGCGACTATTTCGGCGAGGCAATCCGCGTCGGAGCACTCAGCCGGCCGCTCGATCCGGTTAAGCCGGACGGGACGCAGATCACCATTCAGGTTGCCGAGACGAAACTGTCGCGCACCATGTTCCAGAACGAGTTGATCATCCGCGCCATCCTTCGTGACGTTCTCGTCGTTGTGGTTCTGGGAATGCTTATCGGCATCGGCGTCTTTATGGCGCTGAAACCGCTCAACAGGCTGCGGGAGGCGATCGACGCCCGCGAACCCGACGATCTAAGGCCGCTCGAGATCGCCGATTTACCAAAGGAGGTTCGCCCGGCCGTGGAGGCGATGAATCGGCTGATGGAGAGGAATGTCGAGCAGGCGGAACAGCAGCGACGGTTCCTGGATGATGCTTCGCACCAGCTCAGGACCCCGATGACGATCCTGCGAACCCAGATCGACTACGCGCTGCACCAGGCAAACCCCGACGACATCCGCATGACATTGAAGTCGTCGAAGGACGTCCTGGATCGTTCGATCCGAACGACGAACCAGCTTCTCGCGCTCGCCAAGGCCCGGACCTCCCAAGGTACGGAAACATATCCGCAGGTTTCCCTGAACGTTGCCGAGACGGTAGCCGAGAGCGTCAGGATGCTGTGGCCCCGAATCCGCAGCCGTCGCATGGACTGCGCGATAGACGCCCACGACGATGGACTGGTCATCCGCGCCAATGAGGGGCTTCTTCAGGAAGCGATGATGAACGTTCTCGACAATGCGGTCAAATATTCGCCCGAGGGCAGCCTGGTGACGGTGAAGCTCCTGCGCGACGATGGATGGGTTGTTGTGGACATCATGGATGAAGGTCCGGGCATGGAGGAAGACGAACTGGCCCATGCGGGAACACGCTTCCGCAGCGGACATCGGGCAGCAAGCGGCAGCGGCCTGGGGCTGGCTATTGCGCTGACCGTCGCCCGCGCCAGCGGTGGTTCGCTGCAGGTCCGGAATAGAAAGGACCGGACTGGCCTTGTGGTTTCCATTCGCCTGCCACTGGCGACTGAAAGCCAGTTGAAAGCTTGAGAGCGATATACGGGGTGCTTCGCAGATAGGAGGTCTGCGTCACTTTCTGGAGGAACATCAATGACGTTCGCATTTCGCGCCGCTCTCGGCGCCGCCCTTTCCTTTACAGCATTTTCGATTTCTTCGACGATTGCTCATGCCGAACCCAAGAATCCCGAATGCATCGCTCCTGCCCAGCCCGGCGGCGGCTTTGACATTACCTGCAAGCTTGCGCAGGCGACGCTTCAGCAATCGGGTGCGGTGAAGTCCCCCATACGCGTTTCCTATATGCCTGGCGGTATCGGCGCGGTTGCCTATAATGCCATCGTCGGACAGCGCCGTGCGGAGCCGAATGTCATTGTGGCCTTTTCCGCCGGATCGCTTCTGAATCTCGCCCAGGGCAAATTTGGCGCATATTCCGAAAAGGACGTCCGCTGGGTTGCAAGCGTCGGCACCGATTACGGTGCGGTCGTCGTCCAGGAAAGCAGCGAGTACAAGTCCCTGACAGACCTGATGGCAGCGATCAAGAAGGATCCGAAGTCCGTCATCATTGGAGCCGGCGGCACGATCGGCAGCCAGGACTGGATGAAAGCCGCGATGGCCGCCCGCGCGGCCGGTATCGATTACAAAGCCATGCGTTTTGTTGCTTTTGAAGGCGGTGGAGACTGTGCGACCGCCCTTCAGGGGGGACACGTCCATATCTGCATGAACGACGTCGGCGACAGCCAGGCGGCAATCGATGGCGGCGCGCCGCTCAAGTTGCTCGCAATCTTCTCGGAGCAGCGTCTTCCCGGCAAGCTTTCGCCAGTGCCGACTGCCATCGAGCAGGGATTCGACATCAAGTGGCCGATTGTGCGCGGTTTCTATGTCGGCCCCGAGGTCACCGAGGCGGACTACCGGTGGTGGGCCGATGTCTTTGCCAAGGCCATGCAGTCTCCCGATTACGCCGCCGAGCTTCAGAAGCGGAACCTGTTTCCTCTTCCGATGACGGGCGAAGAAACGAAGACTTTCGTTGAGAAGCAGGTGGCTGCCTACAAGAAGCTTGCCGCCGACTTCGGTCTCGCGACGACCAAATAAGGGCCTGAACAATGATGACCGACCGTCTTCTGGGAGCGACCGCAATCGCGGTCGCAGCGATCATGCTCATGTTCGGATACGGGTTACAGGCACCCTTTGCCTATGAACCGGTTGGACCTCGTGCATTTCCGATCATCGCGGCAGCGATGATCGGGCTCTGCGGTGTCATCCTGCTTCTGAAGCCGGGTAAATCCGCCGCCGAGCCGGCGGGACCCATCGCTGCCATCGCCGCCCTGTCTGGCTGTCTTGCCGGATATGCCCTTCTTTTCCAATCGCTTGGTTTCGTGATCGCGACCACGATCTTCATGATCCCGATTGCGATGATCTTCGGAGCCAAATGGTGGCAGGGCGCGCTGACCGGCGTTGTGCTGGCCGTTTCGTCGTATTTGCTCTTCGACCGGCTTCTGGAGGTTGTTCTTCCTGCTGGTCCATTCGGAGGCATCGTCTGATGGATACTTTCAACTATCTCATGCATGGATTTGGGGTTGCTCTTTCGCCTGCCAACCTCCTTCTTGCCGCCCTTGGCGCCGTCGTCGGGACGATGGTTGGCGTTCTTCCCGGCCTGGGGCCAATCAACGCTGTCGCCATGCTTGTGCCGGTGGTATTTGCCCTCGGATTGCCTCCGGAGGGGTCGTTGATCCTGATGGCGGCGATCTATATCGGCTCCGAATATGGGGGCCGGATCAGCGCCATCCTGTTGAACGTGCCCGGCGAAGCTTCGGCGGTGATGACCGCTCTGGAGGGGTATCCGCTTGCACGCCAGGGGAAAGCCGGGATCGCGCTCTCCCTCTCGGCCTGGACCTCCTTTGTCGGCTCGGCTATCGCGACTTTGGGCATCGTGGTTGCCGCTCCAATTCTTGCGACATGGGCACTGGCATTCGGACCGGTCGAATATGTCGCCCTCATGGTATTCGCTTTCGCCTGCCTGACGGGCCTTCTTACCGATCAGCCGGTGAAGGCGATGCTTGCGATAGGGCTGGGCCTCGCGATCTCCACGATCGGCATCGATGCCAACTCCGGGGTCTATCGCTACACCTTCGGCTCGCCAAATCTGGTCGATGGTGTCCAGTTCGCCACCGTCGTCATTGGTCTGTTCGCGATCAGCGAGTTGCTGATCATGCTCGACACCATGCACGGGGGCATGACCGTTCGTATCGAGCAATTGGGTCGCTCGCTTTTCAATCGGGCCGAGATGCGTTTCACCAATATGGCTGCGCTTCGCGGATCGCTGATCGGATTCTTCGTGGGCATTCTGCCGGGTGCCGGAGGTACGGTCGCTTCCGCGCTTGCCTATACGACAGAAAAGCGCGTGGTTGAAAAGAACGATCCCGAGGGAAGCCGTTTCGGGCAGGGTGACATGCGCGGCCTTGCATCCGTTGAGGCAGCCAACAATAGCGCTTCCAATTCCAATTTTATTCCCATGCTCACGCTTGGCATCCCCAGTTCCGGTACGACGGCGATCATGCTTGGCGTTCTGACGCTTTATAACCTGACACCGGGCCCGGCGCTTTTCCGTTCGCAACCTGACCTGGTCTGGGGCCTTATCGCTTCGCTCTTCATCGGCAACTTCATCCTTCTGGCGATCAACATTCCGCTCGTTGGTGTTTTCGCCAGGATGCTTTCGGTTCCGGCCTGGGTACTCGTGCCGTTCATCGTCGTCGTCAGCGCGATTGGTGTCTATTCGGGCAAGTCCACGACTTTTGACCTTGTGCTGATGGTGGCCCTCGGGGTTGGTGGGTATGTTCTGCGCCGTCTCGGTGTGCCGATGGCGCCGCTCATCCTCGGTCTCGTGCTCGGCAAGATACTGGAGCAAAGCCTGCGGCGAGCCCTGTCTCTTTCTGCCGGAGACGTCGCCATCCTCTGGTCGAGCCCGATTTCCGTCACCCTGTGGGGGATGGCCGCCGCTGTTCTTCTCGTTCCGCTGCTTTTGCCGAGGCTCGCGAAGTGGCGGCAGAAAACATCTCTGCAGATGGATTGATCAGAATGAATTATCTCATGCCTACGGATCAGGATCTAACGTCGGCAGGCGAAAGGTTGCGCCTCCTTTTGTGCGCGCCTGACATCGTCAGAATGCCAGGCGCGCACAATGGCCTTGCGGCTCTCCAGGCAAAAACAGCGGGCTTCAAGGCGCTGTATCTGTCTGGAGCGGCGATGAGCGCCTCCATGGGGCTCCCCGATATTGGCATCCTTACGCTGGAGGACGTGCTGTTCTTCACCCGCCAGATCGTCAGGGCTTCGGGTCTTCCGCTGCTGGTCGACGGCGATACCGGCTTTGGCGAGGTCCTGAATGTCATGAACACGGTGCATCGTCTCGAAGAGGTCGGCGCGGCGGCCATCCAGATCGAAGATCAGGTCCTGCCGAAGAAATGCGGTCACCTGAACGACAAGAAGCTCGCCACCCCTGCGGACATGGCCGCAAAGATTGCGGCGGCGGCCCGGGCCCGACGGTCTCTCGTGATCGTCGCACGGACGGACGCAGTGGCCGATGAAGGAATGGAACGGGCGATCGACCGCGCTCGTCTATATGTGAAGGCCGGAGCGGACGCCATCTTCCCTGAAGCTCTGACGACCGAGGCCATGTTCGCCGAGTTCGCAGCCGCTGTGGACGGCGTTCCTCTTCTGGCCAATATGACGGAATTCGGTCGCTCTCCCCCCATGACGGCCGACGCGCTGCAGGCGCTCGGCTACCGAATGGTTATCTGGCCGGTCTCGTCGCTCCGGGTCGCCAACAAGGCGCAGCAGGAGCTTTATGCCGAGCTTGCCCGTGAGGGAGCCGTAACAGATGCCATCCACAGGATGCAGACCCGCGCCGAACTCTACGATCTGATCGACCTTGCGGGTTATGAAGCGCTCGACGCCAGCATCGTTGCGAGCAGCCTTCCGCAGGCGCAGTAGGCTTAGAAGCGTCACCTGAACGCCAGATGAGCAGCATCGAAACAAGCGGACAAGGGAAAGCGCCTTGCATTTTCGATAGCAAATAAAACAGGAAAATGGCGTCCACGAGAGGATTCGAACCTCCGACCCCAGGATTCATACCGCTTCGGCTTTCGCCGCCGTCCCGCCGTTTGCCGGCAAGACGTTCGTGGTCTGGACTGTCCCTTCACCATGGGCCTTGCGGCCTTTAGGTGCTGCCCATCCAGTCTCTACACCTTCACCGGATTTCTCCGGAGCTTGGCTCGGGATTGGCATGCTGGAAGACCAGCGAAGCTTTCCCCGACTTTGAGCAGATCGATTGCGTCGTTTCCGGGCGCAACCCCCAATTTGTCTTAGGAATCCTGTGCTCAACTAGGGGCGAGGTATTCCTTACCGGTGTTTACCGTTAAGTGTGGACTGGTCTGTGTTCGATCTCTCTAGGGGATCGAACACTCGCCGCTAGGCGGGGAAGAGTCATGCGAGCAAAGCTCGCATTCCGTTATTGTCAAAGGGCCGGTGATCGGGCCATCGCCACATGTACGGCCCGAGATCACCGGCTTCCTTTGACTCAGAGAGCCGGCCGCAGGCCGACCGTCTCGGCGAAGCCGATTTGGACCCGGCCATCGGCCGGGCTTGTAGAGTAGCTTAGCAACCGAGACTGAGTTCAATTTTGCCGCGGCGCGTGTGACGGCGACTTTCAAGTTGGCTTACCAGGGTGGAAGAAGTGGCTACCACCTTCGTATTCAACTCCGAGAAAGTGCCAATGGGGCAGGCTCCTTCTTCGCGGGACGCACGTCATATCATCGCCGGAGCGTCCAGCTTGGTCTCTCCCGCAGAGGCTTCAAGAACTCGACCCCTTGCTCCTCGATGGCTCGTTGTAGCAAGTAGACTTTTTCAGCACCGACGTTTCCGCCTCTCTCAAGACGGCGCACAGTCGTATGGGCAATACTAGAACGAGCAGCGAGCTCAGCTTGAGTTAGCCCTGCCAGTACGCGCGCCGCTCTGAGAACGCGGCCGGGCACCGGGTGGTAAAGATCGTCTGCAGCATCTGGGCTTGGCGGAGGCGCGAGTTCGGTGCTGAAAGTGATAGCCCATTTTTCTCGCTCTACCGGTGCAATCAACGTCACCCCGAGACTTTCGAAATGGCTCCGCAATCTGCCGAGGATATCGAATCCAACGATTCCTTGCTCACTCTCCATTCTGTGGATGGTGCGCGTCGATACGCTCGTCGCTTTCGCGACGTCAGTCTGACTGAGGTCAAGGGCTTCCCTTGCCGCGTGAAGAAGGCGGTGCACGGTCTCCATCCGCCATCAATTTCAGGATTCAAAACTGTTGACAACACGCTCGTAAATCAGACATCAATCGGCGAAAATATGATCCGAATCGGCGTCATTAAGCAATGTATCGCTGATCGATATTTGAGAGAGGGCGAATCATGTCAATCCGAATCCTTGCACGCGCCGGCCTGGCCAAGCATAGAAGGTCATAGAAATGAGGCACAGGATCACCGCTGGTGCCTTCAAGGAGCTCCGCAAGCGGCCGGGAGTCATGCTGAGCTATTTTGTGCTCCGTCGAACCCTCCGCCATACTGCCCAGTTTCGCGGCGACCTGCCCGGCCTGATCATCGTCATTGTTGACAAGCAGTGGGTTGGACGGTTTCATCGAGCGGGAGAACTTCTCCTCTCCGGTCAGCGTCAAGCGTTTTTCAATGCCGAGACGTCGAGGCATCGCGTCGTAACCATCGAGGGCGGAGCAAAGAGGAAGGTAGATCTCGACGTCCTCCGATACTCGGCACAGACGATTGTGATTGCGGACAGCTTCGACGTTCTTCCAGCTAAGGCAAGGATGGCAGCGGACGAAATCCTGTATGTTGACAATCCAACACCACGACATGTGCAGGCTATTCGAAAGCTGACCGGGCGGAGCAAAGTCGACACGGAGACAGCCCGCCGCGTGGCGAATGGAAGCTGGGACGAGATCGATGCTCTGCTCTGCCGTCAGTCACTGGACAAGGCGACTTATCAGACACCAAAAGGAGAAAAGGAATCAAGCGTCTCGGTCCCCAAGCTTTCGGAGTTGCCGGGCTTCGTATCGGTCCGTCTTTGGGCGTCAGAACTTGCTACCGATCTGGCTGCCTGGCGGGCCAGAAAGCTCGAGTGGTCAAACGTCGACAGGGCGGCGGTTCTGATCGGTCCGCCTGGCGTGGGCAAAACGATGTGCGCAGAAGCACTTGCTGCCGAACTGGGACTGGCTTTCGTCTCGACGTCGGCGGGCCAGTGGCAGTCGGCAGGAGGAGGCTATCTAGGCGACATGCTAAAATCGATGCGTTCCTCTTTCGAAAAGGCTGCCGCGTCCACGTCCGGGGCGCTTCTATTCATCGACGAGCTCGACTCGATAGGGAACCGCGAACACGACAGCAGAAATACTTACTATGAGACTCAGGTCGTCAACACGTTCTTAGAACTGACGAGCCGCGATATTCCCGGAGTCGTGATGCTAGCTGCGACAAACCGAGTCGATGACATCGAACCCGCAGTGCTCCGCTCCGGGCGCTTCGAACGCCAGATCTTCGTGGGTTTGCCGACGCGGGAGGAGCGAGCAGATATCCTTTCCTATCATCTCGGGAACTTCGGCTCTGAAAGGATTCGTCGCTGGACAGACCGGCTCGAAGACTTCAGCCCGGCGGATCTGGAGCGCGTCGCGAGGGCGATAAAGAGGTCTGCTCGTTCAGCGGGCCGTGACGTGACCCTTGTGGACGTCGAAGCGGGCATGCCTGCGAAGGTCAGTATTCCTGAAGACGTGCTTTATCGCGTCGCTGTGCACGAGTGCGGGCACGCCATCGCTGCTATGTCGTGCGACTTCATCAGAGAGGTGACAATTGAACTGGCGGATACGATCTTCGAAGATCGGACGGCTCAGCTTGGGGGCCAAGTCCGCTACGAAACGAAAGATCTGGTGATGCCCACCGAAGATGTTCTGCGAGCGCAAATCAGAATTTCTTTGGCGGGTCTCGCTGCGGAGGAAATGGAGCTGGGTAACAAGAGCACGGGTGCGGGAGGCCACATCGGATCAGATCTCGACTCCGCGACGAGGACCGCCCGATTGATGGTCGCTACGTGGGGAATGGGACGGGTTCCGCATTTCCATGCGGAGCGGAGACAGCTAGAGCGAAGTCACAGGCTGTCAGGTGAGACGTCAGAAGAGATAGGAAAAATCCTCTTTGAGGAGTGGAGAAATGTTAAAGATCATCTGAGGCTTGAACGAGAGAAGCTGCTGCAGATGACGTCGGAGCTACTCGCTAAGCGCACCATTAGGCTGACCTCATGGAGGCTCTGACTGGAACGCCTCCAGCCCGTTATCGAACCTCCCGACTAAAAGCCGTATTTGGCGCGACGGGTGGTGAACGCACGCTGCCCGCCCTCAAGCAGGTTCTTGACGAGATCCTTGATCTCCGGGACGTCGATGGACCCACACAGGTTTTTGTCAATGACCGTCCTCTCGACGCCGCCGTCGATGACAGGCCTCAGACCCACGATCTGTTCGGCATCACCAAGAACCGGGATGTTGGCGTTGTGGCTTGAGAATATGAACTGTCGGCGGCGCTTCTCCACTCTCATCGCAGGAACGATGCTGTCGGCGATGAACCTGTTATCAAGGTCGTCCTCGGGCTGGTCCACTATCAGGGGAGCGTTGGATTCCAGGAGCAGAAGAAGCAGGACCGCCGTCGCTTTCTGGCCGGTCGACAACTCATCGAGCTGCTTCCACGTCTGTGCGCCTTCGGGCCCCACATTTAGTTCGACCACCGCTTCTGCCGGCAGGTCGCACTCCTCGATCTCAAGTGCGAGGGCATCCCCTTGCTGCGCAATCTTGTCCGCGCCGACGATCGAGAAGCCGTAGGTCGTTTGGAGTGCCTGTGACCCTGCGCGGACGGCGGTAGCCAGGTCGGTGAGAGCGAGGGCGTCGCGGAGTCGGAGCTTTTCAAGAGGCTGCGTCAGGTTGCCACCGACACGATGCTTTAGGATAGCCTCCAGCGGTCCGAGGTCCGAGTTCTGTCTGATCCGGACGCGCACGCGGTCGGTCAGCCTCTGGGAGACCTTGCGGGCGGCAGCTTCCAGAGCACGGTAGTCTTTTGCCTTGAAGGTCTCCCATTCGACAAGCAGGGATTCGCGCTTGGTTCGTGCCAACATCAGTTCGGCGACTAGCACGTCTCTCTCGGCTTCCTTAGGCTTCAACGTTTCCACCTGGTTCTTGATCGAGACGAACTTGCGCGGCTCGTGGCCTTCGGTCTCGAGTTCTCGTACCAGCGTTGCGAACCGCTTTTCCGCGGCCGTGTTTAACGGATCCCAGTCGCCCTTCACCGCCGCGATTTCCAGTTCTGCAGCCTCCGCAGCGGCAGACAGAAGGGCGGCTGCATTGCGGCGAGCCTCGTCGATACCCAATGCCATTTTGTTCAGTCTCTCCAGCAGTTCCCTGTTCGGAAGATCGACGTCCTCGCCAGGGGTCATCTTCCGAGGTTCTTCTACTGACCTAAGCTCCTCGGCCATGGTCGAAATGTTGGCAACTAAATCTGAGGCCGCTGCAAAAATCCGAGCTTCGGCGTCGAAACTCGTTTTCTCGGTCAGCCGTTCTTCCAAGCCGGCAGTAGCGAAGCGAGAAAGGTTCGCCCTCAGCCCCGGCAGGGCGGCGAGCTGCTCCTCTATTTGACTGAGGTCCAACTTGAGGGCGCCGATCGAGCTACGAGATCTCTGGAGACGGTCGCGCATCTTTCTCCGCTCGTCGCCGACGTCCGCGTCCGCCGATGTGAAGCGGCGGAGGATCTCGGCAAGCTTGTCAGGATGCCGCGTCAGTTCCGAAATCTCGTGCTGGCCGAACACCTCGACATCACCGATGAAATCAGCGGGGGAAACGTCGGGCACACGGTTTCCAGCCTGATCGTAGACGACCGGGGACTGTCCCATGATGCGAGTGATCAGGTAGTACTGCGGAGAAGGCTTAGGCAGTCTGATCACGATCGAAACGACGGAACTTGGTTTGAGCACCTGCTTGAGGATCGCACCATGGCTTCGTCTCGCCTCTTCGCCCTTAGGTTCGACACCGAGAACATATCTGATGCTCTCGATCAGCGTGGACTTGCCTGCCCCCCGCGCGCCGACAAGCACGTTCAAGCCGCTGTTGAGGCGTAAAGACTGTCCATCGAGAAGTCCGCCGGCCCAACCTATAGCGACGATTTCTCTGTGATCATCCTCGTCGGGATCGGTATTGAGTCTGATCCGCGATTCCCAGTCGAGAAAGCCCTGCCGTAGGCCTTCGATGGAAACGGAACTCATCTTCACCAGCGTCGTGCAGCTTTTGTCCGCGAACCCTTCTGGTGAGGTCACGTCGTTTGCGTTCACGATGCAGATCGGACGGTCCCGCTTCGCAGTCGCGTCGTTGTTGCGCAGAATGTCCAGACAGGTCTGCGGAGCATCTCCTCTCGGTCCAGCGATTGCGGCCGCAAGGAGATGCTTGGACTTCCATGCCTGCGCCCTGGCGTGACCCTTCAACGTCGTCAGGAGACCGCTCGCGCTGCAAACGTGCGCTGCTATGCAGATGCCGCCGGTATCGGCGACCAACTGCAAGATCTGTTCGCAGGTCTTTCGGGCGATCGGTGACGGCGCGGTGTGGTCGACGATCTCGCATGCGCCGATGTGCCGTTCGATCGTTCCAAGGGCAGTTCCCGGTTCGAACAGGCAAAGGAGATGGATCCCTTCGCTAGAGTTGGCCTCAAATCCTGGAAAGACGACGATGCCCGCAGCCTCGAGTGCTCCCAAGAGGGACGCTGCCGACGAAACGCGGAAATGGTCGGTGAGGCCGACGACCCCCACGCCAGCAGCCACACAGGCGCGGACCATCGCCTTGTTATAATCCACCTCCGTGGCGTAGGTGTTGGCGACGGCGGAATGCCGAGCGGCATACTCGAATGGATTGACCTGGAAGGCGCAGCGAAGGAAACGGGCTCCGTCAGGTCTCCTGATCGCCTCCTTGATCTCGTCGCCGAACCCGTGGTGACCAAGCAACGTAAGCAGGTCAGTCGAGGCATCGAAATGTCCGCCCATCGCGAATTCCTTGTGATCAAGCAGATCTATTAGAGGATTCGCATGCAATCAACAGGTGGCAGTGCGCGTGCAAGTTCAAGCTCCTCGTAATACACTTCTGCTCGAATCATGTTGTGGAACCATTCTACGTGGCACATGCCGATAATAATCTCGCAGCAGCGCTAGAGACGCTGCTCAATCCTTCGGACGTCGACGGCTACATCCGTTGCGCGGTGGAGCACATATTCGATCCGAATGCCTTGCCGCCGACGTCGCTGTTGCATCCACGATTCAACGAGGACGTTCCGCTTGTCGCGGATCTTGCTGCATTCCTATGGAGGCAATGCTTCTTCTACGCTCTGCCTCGCCGCAAGCAGAAGAAACTAAAGGAATCGATGGACGTCGATCCTTCGATGTCGTTGGAAATCTGGCGCGTCGTTAAGTCCGCGTTCATGGAATACTCAACCAAGAACCCTTCGCGGTCCAGCGAAGTTGGTGAAGTGATTGCATATGTACTCGTGCAGCATCTTCTAAAGGCTCCGCAGGTCGCGGCGAAGATGGCTCTAAAGACGTCGCCGAATATGCCCGTTCACGGGCTGGACGGTATTCACGCCACCTTCGATGCAGGGGCGATGACGGTCTTCTTTCTCGAGGCGAAGCTTTCATACGCCGCCAATGCCGGGGCGAAAGCCTATGCTGAGTCCGCCAGTGAGTTCCTCAGCGACCGCAAGCAGTATCTTCGCGAGTACGAGATCGTCTCCGACTTGGGAAATCTGGACTCCCTCTCGGGAGACGCGCGCGAAGCCGCACTCGGCTACTTCAACATCATGGAACAACGGCATCTGCAGCCGCGCGAGCGGTATGTTGGCGTGATCTGCTACTCCGAGAAAAAGAACTACGCCAACAAAGTTCCGGTGGGTCCCGGCCCGCTTGAGAAACATGAAGACCACTTCGCTGGTCTGCTTCGGTCCGACATCGAACGATTCCGGAAGGCTGCGCTGAAACATCTGAAGGCAAACGGCGCGGATCCTGCGAAGTGCTTCGTGTTCTTTCTCGCCGTCCCGGACGTCAACCAGCTCCGGCGCGACTTCTACGAGGCAATGGGGCTACCACCGCCTGCGGATATTCCCGATGACGAACATGCCGAGATCGTGGAGGAAGAGGAGAACGCGTGAGCTTTGCACTCGACCTTGCCAGCCGCCTTGTCAGCCATGTCTCTTTTGGGGCGATAATGCTGCGTCTTGAGACGTCGGCGGCCGCGGCGGCCATCAGCGCCGAAAACTCGGAAGAGCCGGAGCCGAGCGACGAGGAGATGGCGAAACTCCACTACTGCGCAAGGGTGTTCGCCCAAACCGAGGACACTTCCTACCGCCGGATCGCGCAGTCCATCGCCCTAAATACGCTTCTCCTGAAGAACCACCCGGATCTCGCGGATCGGAGTATCGCGCTGCTTACGGAGCTGGGTAACTTTCCAGCGGCGGATTACGCATACCGGCACTTCCCCGACCAGCCCGCCCCACGGCTGCTCGACGGTCTGGGCAGAGGTCTTTCTCGAGCCATGAACAGCATCCGGATCGGATCAGACCAGATTGCGCTTACCGACTTTCAAAAAGAGGCTTGGGACAGCCTGCCGGCGAATGCGGCGGTGGCGATATCGGCGCCGACCGCAGCGGGCAAGTCCTTCCTCGTTATAGAACATCTATGTAGGCTGGCCGAACTTCGAAGGGAATTCAACGCCGTCTACATAGCGCCGACGCGCGCCTTGCTTGCAGAGGTTCACGACAAGATCAACAAGCGCCTCGCGCACCGGACAGACGTTCGCATTTCCACGGTGCCGACGGCGGACCTGTCATCGCGCAAGCACGTCTATATCCTGACACAGGAAAGATTCCAGTTTCTCCTCGCCGCCGATGTCAGCTCCTTCGATCTGGTGGTGGTCGACGAAGCGCAGAACCTGTCGGACGGTCCCCGCGGCATGATTCTACAGGAGTGCCTCGAGCAGGTCTTAGCAAGGGACGAGCGGACAAGGATGGTGCTCCTCGCCCCCGGCGCAGGCGGGTTCCAGAAGCTTGCCCAGTCGCTCGGCAAGGACGATTTCCATGAGCAGCGGTCGCAGTTGCCAACGGTCTTGCAGAACAGGATCGTCGTCCGCAAAGGAAAGGACGCGCATTCTCTGAACCTCCAGCTCCTGACGCCAGAAGGGCCGGCGCAACTTGGATCGCGCGAAAGTGACCGGAATTTCGACCGTCCTTCGTCACGTCTCGCTGAAATCGCGCTCGAACTCGGAGCTACCGGCGGATCGCTAGTCTACGCGACAGGGGCGGACAGGAGCGAGACCGTCGCGTCCAAGTTGGCGGACGGTCTGCCGATGGTCGAGGACAGCGCCGTGGACGACCTCGCCTTGTTCATCCGAGACCACGTCCACAAGGAGTACGGCCTTGCCGAGCATGTGCGGCGAGGTGTCGCGTTCCACTACGGGAAGATGCCGACGCTTCTCCGGGAGAGCATCGAAGCCGCCTTCAAGGCGGATGTCATCAAGTTCCTAGCCTGCACTACGACCCTGTTCCAAGGTGTCAATCTGCCAGCACGAAACGTCTTCATCGACACCCCAAAACGCGGAAACTCGGGACTTCTCGATCCCGCGCAGTTGTGGAACTTTGCTGGTCGCGCCGGTCGGATGAACAAGGACATTGTGGGCAACGTGTTTCTCGTCGACTACCAGGACTGGGAGGTGAAGCCGCTGGATGCCTTCGTGCCGTTCGAGATCGCTCCTGCGTTCGAACGTGTCGTTGAAGAACGCTTTCAGGACGTCGTGCGCGCAGTACAGGGTGAAATGCCCAAGGTGGGCAGACGTGACGAGGTTTCTCCTCGTGTCCGGGCTGCCGCCGGCCTTCTCATAACGAAGTCCGCCATCGGAACTGTATCCGAGTTCGTAGAAAGAGCACTTCCTGACGTCGCCGAAGACGATAGAAGGAGCCTTGTTGCTGCTGCGTTCGAGGCAAATGACAGGATCGAGCTGCCTGCGACGCTGCTGACCACTAATTGGACGGTCGATCCATATGGTCTGCGCCGACTCTATGACTTCTTCATTGAGCAGATCGAACTGGGAAATGTCGACGGCCTCATTCCGCCGGAGCCGCACGACGACGGCGCCAAGGACGTCTACAAGGAGATATTCAAGATAGTTCAGCGAGAGGTGAACAGGACGACGATAGCAGCAGGCACCTACCATGCCGCGGTTGGCGGGATGGCCGTACTCTGGATGAAAGGCGTCCCGTATCCGAAGCTCATCTCACTTCAGCTCCGGCGTGCACGGCAATTGCGCGATAAGAAACTCGCTCAAGCCCTGCTCAACGCCGACGATTTGACGCCGAAGCAGCGTGGCAACCTCGAGCGGCCGGTTGATATCGATGCCACAATCCGGCGCACCTTCGACATGATCGAGGATGAAGTACGATTTCAGTACGTGCAGCTCGGCAAGGCCTACGTGGACGTTCTCAAGTTTGCCTTGACGGAAAATAACATGGCGAGGCTTGCGGTGAAGATCTTCGACTTTCCCGTAGCCCTCGAACTTGGCGTCGCGACGCGGTCAGGATGGTCCTTCATGGAGCTCGGTCTGTCGAGGATATCCGCGTCAGCATTGGAACCGCATTTCCGTAAGCACGATCCAAACATGAACGTCGGCGCCGCAAGACGGTGGCTGGCAGATGCGCCTCTTGCCGACTTCAAGCTCAATCCGATCATCATTGAAGAAATCAGACGTCTCGGCCTGGTACCGGAAGCAGCGTAGTCGTCTTGCGACAAGACGTGGGTGGATCGCTGCTCATCAGCGGCTTCAGACTGACGAATTTCCCTGATCGTCGCTGGCATCCAAGAGAATCCAGCCCTCATTCTTGATGTGCTTGAATTCCTTCCCTCGGCGGAGCGCCGCGCGAATGAGCTCGATGAGCCGCGTCGAGACGATGTGGATGCCCCTCTTCTTCATCTCGGACTGGATTTCCGCCTGCATCATGGGGCGGCCCATTTCTGCGAGGATGAGCCTCGCAGCGGCCCGGATGCGGGCCGACTGGCTTGCCTCGTCACCGGTAGTGTCAGACGGAACGGCAGGCGCCTTGCGAGCCGTGGATATGAAGTCGAATGGTTTGACTGGGCTGGCTTCCGTCTCCATTGCGGTCATTTCATTCCGGAACAGTTCGATACGCTTCCTATTTCTAGCCAGGTCCTCTTTTAGGGCGTCGATGTGCTCCTGAGCGCGACGTTCGAACTCAGCAAGTTCTGCTTCCTTCTCGCGTACTCTCTCCTCAAGCCGTTCTACCAGTTGTAGCAAGGCGCTTTCCGGCTGCAGCATCGGATCTCCAGGTGCGTGCGTAAGGGGTTGTACGCGTACAGAACGGCCGGTATGTTCAACCTACCGCATGATTCGCGGGCAATGAAATGGGGGGACGCGCTGGAACGCAACCCCCCGACAGCAGACACCCAAACCTACGACGGAAAGGAGGCCACATGCGGCATTCTTAACACTACCTGTACGATTACGCCACCCATTTGATCGGATTTCATCCGACGGTCCGTGGGCTGCGTGCAATCCAGCATTTGCGGCTGTTTCCGCAGATGATGACGATCTTTCGTCATCATTTGTGGCGGCGTTGCATGAGCAACATATCCCATAAACTACGTTCTCGGACGCCGCCGGCGAATCAGCGGCCGACAGCGCGTGCGTACGCCACACTGGGAATACTGAAGCAGCGATCGCTCGCTCGCCGCCAGTCCGCCCAGCGCGAAGTTGCGCCCGCGAATGCTTCCGGCCGCGCTTTGCCCGCGTACGTCCATTCTCGCGAGACTAAAATGAAGAAAGCGTCTGGAAATATATCGCCATCGAAGCGAAAGCTCGATCTGACAAATATCGAGCGTGGGCTCCATCATCTCGTAGTCAAGCAGATGGTCAGAACGGAGAGCGGCCCCCGCAGACTTCCTAAACTGTATATCTTAACTCCGGACGGTAATGGTGGCGTCCGGCCGGAACCTTTCGAGCCGATCCTGGAGTACTTCGAGGATCGGTCGGCCATGTCATTTCAATGGAAGAAGAACGCCTCGCGCGCCATGGGTCTGCTAATCGACTATGCCATGGCGATGTCCAATACGGAGCGGTTTCATGAGTGGGAGGTGCAGGGCAAGCTTCAGCGTCGCCTTTTTCGCGGTCTAGCTGTCGCGCTCGTGCACGGAACCGCCGCCTTGGACAGCAGCGGGCGTCTGCAAGACGGTACGAATCTCCATTGGAAGCCACTTGGACGCCGCCAAGCCGGCGTACTACTCTCGTCACTCACCCTCTTCTTTAGATGGTTACGTGAAGATGACTCGAACTCAAGGTGGGCAGCAGCCGGATCCACTGAGGAGATTGGGAAGCACCCAAGCGTGGCCCTTCGGCTCGCTATCGAGCTCCAGATACGTTGGCAGAGTTCATTACTCGGCCACTTGAAGGGTGTGCCGCGGCATCCTTCTCATCCGTATCCGTTCGTGTCCGGGAAGCCTCCACATTCCGAGGACGCGGTGCCCACCTTTCCGTCGACGCATGTGATGCCCTTCCTGCGCCATGGCTTCATGGATCCTCGCGGAGATCGAAACTACGAAGCCGAACTCGTGGCACATCTGACCTTTGGGCTTGGGCTTCGTGAAAGCGAACCGTTCCACCTGTACGTTACCGATGTCCAGTTTGTCCAAAATGTTCCCTGGGTCTTTTTCCACCACCCCGCAGAAGGAAAGGTAATGGACGGACGCGGTGGACTGATCACTCGGAGAGAGTACCTTCGGCAGTTCGGGTTGCTGCCCCGCAATGAAGACGAAGGAGCGCGAAACGAAGCCGGTTGGAAGGGTATGTCAGGCGACGGGGTAGGCACGCCCGGCTTCTGGCTCCCCATAGATCCAATCCGGAACCGATCAGCCGAGTTGCTTAAGAGATATATTTTCGTCACGAGGCCCGCGATCATGGCGGCTCGACCGCGTTCGGCAGGTGATCATCCCTTCCTCCTTGTGAATCCAAGGAAGATCGAGGGTTGGGGTACCGGAGAGATGGGAGACCCCTATACCATCGAAGCCTTCGAAGGCGCCTGGGAGACCGCTGTCGAAGGCTTCGGCCGGCGGGTGCAAGATCCAAACATGGCTCATATGCGCAAGCATAATGGGAACACGCCTCATGGAGCGCGTCATTTCTACGGCAGGTTTCTCTATAGCGCCGGTGTCGATGGAACGGTGATCCAGAGGTGCATGCATCACAGGACGTTGGACGCCCACAAGGCATATACGCGCCTCACGCCATCCGAAATCAATGACATTCTTCGTAGAGCGAGACACGGCGAACGGCCCGACCCGCCATTCCACGACCTTAGGAATGAGTTCATGTCGCAGTTTGAAAATATCCCACCAGCAGTATGACGAGGAGAATGTCATGACGAATGAAGATAAAGGTCTTGATGACTCGCAAACCATAGACAGCGTGGAGGTGTTCTCGCGAACTCATGGTTTTGTATCCCCCGGTATACCCCGCTGCCGTCCCCAGGAATTGAATGGCACATCTGGGGCAACTGTCGGCGGGAAACTATCTACAAGCGCACGGCCTTCGACGCGAGGAGCAGCACCGTCCCGAAATGAGGACACCGAGCAATGAGCGCGCACTTCACGTCCACTTCGGGCACCGAAATCTTTCTCAACCTGTCGAAAGAGGACCGTGCACTTGATGGCACCCCGCATGTTCCTCCAAATGGACGGGCAGCTATCGAGTTGATCAGATCACTATCGGCAAAGGCGCCGATCACCGCCGAACATCTCTTGGCAGCGGACACGATCTATGACGAAGGCGTGTGTTTGTCGCCTTACTCAATCTTTGAGTTGCCGATCCACAGGGACATATGCGTTCACATCAACAGAGGTTCCGACCTCGGATGGAGCTTGCGTGAAGCTCTGGACGAAGCAGGCGCCTTCGACTTCATCGACAAGGTCAGAGACCGTTCCACGTACGATTCGACAATCGAACGCATTCTCGCCGTCTTCACGATGTCGGCGGCAGGCCTGACGTCGATTTCGGAGGCACCGATCGAATTCATTCACGCGGTCGTTGACATCTTCCGAACACCGGATGGCGCAGACTGGAACCGTAAGATCCTCGGCGTTGGCGACGTATCCGTCCAGTGCGTCTCGAATGTCATCCGAGCGCTCTCGAAGATCTTCAACGACGACAGTCTGCTCCAGAAGGCGAGGAAGCACCGCCGGCCTTCGGGAAGCACGAATCCTGGCTTTCATGCCTTTCAATACTCAAAAGACGCGTTGGATCAGGAATTGCTCGGCTATTTTAGGGTTTTTATGGAAACATCTAGGATGAGGCCGCCGGACGCGCAGTCGGCACTTCAGCACATAGCAGGCTGGCTCAAGCTTGAGTTGTCGTGCTCGTCGGTTCTCGAAATCATCTATAAAAAGGACCGGCCCGCGACGTTCACCGATTGGATGGTGAGAAAGAACAATGGCCAGGTGACGAGGACGATCCTGACGGTCGTCAATGCGGCTAGGAAAATTTCCCTCAGCATCACTGAACAGTTGTTTGACAGTTCTTCCGGCCAGACGATGTTCGATCTGGTCACGGAGAAGGAACTCGCAAAGCTCAAGAATAAAGTTAAGAGCCTTCCGAAGCCAGATAGCGCTCGCGCCAGGCCTCTGGCAGAAAAGTTCGTTCCGATCATGCGTGAGGTGCTGGAGGAGGGGGCCGCCGGGTGGCCGGGAAAGTCAGGTCATTTCCATGAGGAAGTCATTATCGGTGGCAAGAGGCGTTCGATCTACTGTCCCGTCATTCCGTCGTTGTTTCAGGTGATGCTGGAGATCCCCTTGCGGATGGTCCAAATACGTCGCCTTGATTCGGGTGAAGGCGACGTGGTCAATTTCAATGCGGACACCATGGAGTGGGAGGATAACGAGGGAGCAATAGCAGGGTATTGGAAAAGTATTAATGGAGAAGGTACGAGTAAGAGTCATGCCCGTGGCTACGCTCGCGAAGTCTACGATCACATTAAGCCCATCGTCGGCATCAACGTGAATACAAACAAGACAGGTGAACCATATATTCTTCCTTGGTTTATTCCGAAGGTGCATAAAATACTGTGGGACCTCAGGAAGTGGCAGGAAAAATACAATCCTATCTCACAGCATATAACTCCTAAGCAATATGTGGACGCTTCCTCAAGGAGCCCCGACGTCACCTTGGAGGAAATGCCAGACATTATACCCATAGCCCGCCTCTTCCCGAACAAGTACCACGACTATGACGGCCGGGTCGTCACCTACACGGAACTGCACCGGGCCTGGGGTTGGATCCTCCAGGAAATTCAACGCCGATGGAACCTGCGCCACCCCGGCAATCCCGTAGTGCTTGTCGAGCTACACGAGAAATCGAAGCAACCTGGCCGGTATCGATACAGCATCCACGGATTTAGGGTCAGGGGGCTCTCGAACCTTCGCCGCGGGGGCATGCCGCTCGACATTGTAATGAGAGTTGCCGGCCACAAATCAATGAGAATGGCGATATATTATACCGAACCACACGCCCTCGAAATCGCTCACGCGATCGAGGCGGCAGTTGCTAACGCGGAAGGGCAGCGTCAGTACATAGATGACCTTAAAAAGGCGACGCTCGACCAAGCGTTAGGAATGTCTGTGTCGTTACATTCGGCAGCGATACCTGAAGCCTACGTGTCGCAATCGCAGGTTCAGTTCTGCAGCGTCGCTATCGGCATATGCCCTTTCGACGGCACACGATGTGGAGATGGCGGAGAGCTTCTACGCAAGGAAGTGAGCGGAGGGGGAGAGAAGAACGTATATGGTCCAGTTGAAAGGCGAAACTGCATCATGTGCAGACACTTCATAAGCGGCCCTCCATTCCTCATGGAGCTTGCCGCATATGGCACCAAGCTTTGCGAACGGCGCCAATACCTTGTTCAGGAGCAGGATCGGATTAACGACCTTGTTGGCGCATACGAGGTGGCACTGAGGGACGCGAAGATCACGCAGGCGTATTTCGAAAACCAGACTAACGAACTCCAGGTTGACTTGTTGCAAGTGACCGACGAACTGGTGGTAGTCGAGAATTCGATCTTCAACGTCGAGCTATTGTGCAACGCAAGCCAGCGCCTCCTCGAAGAAACGTCCGCCGGTGAGAGGGAAGTGCTTCTGATCGCTCATCCGCGCACCTCGGTAGTCGAATTTGAAGAGATCTCAGAGTTCAAGCAATCAGTCTGGATTACCGCGCATGGACGCGTTCACACAATATTGGGTGACGAACGAGTGGAGAGGAAACGGGACAGGTATTTGGAGCTCATCGCGATGCACTCTGATGTGCGTCCCCCTTCTTTGCTGACGCACATCTCCGACAGTCACCGCCGGAGGGCTATGGACCAGTACGCCAGCTTTATCGACGCCAAAGTGCCGGCGGATGACATCCAACGGTTGATTGATGGTAGTCTCCGTCTCCAAGACCTCGGATTAAAAGAGCAAGTGCGTGAACTAATCGACGTTGCATTGTCGAGCGCGGTGCCACTTGTCGGAGCCACTCCCGAGCGAAATCTCTTGACGAATGAGATGTCGGTGTGAAGCCGTCCCGGACAAGGCGCATCATCCTTGCCGCTGAAAACAAGGTGGCAGGGATACTTGATCTCATCCCCGACGGCAGGAAGAAGCGTAACGCCGAGGCCGTAAACGCCGTTTGCACTGCATTGGTCAAGCGAAGGACGCCGATCAAGCCAACGGCCCTGGCCGTCACGGAGGAAGGCCGGAATTTAAATCCCCATTTTCCTGCCTATCAGACGATTTACAATACGTACTCGAACATTCTCGACGCATGGAGGGAGGCATACTATGACGTAGTAAACATCGACGCTGACCCCCCTCTTTCCAGTGAAGGGGTGGACGAGATCGATACTTCCATTATGGAGGTGGGAACGGCCAACATAGTAGATCGTCTTAAGGTCATCATCTTCGAGCTGACGCAGCGCAACAATGTCCTGAAGCAGATCATCGGCCACATGACGCCAGCAGAAGCCAGCGGCGACTCCCTAGCTTCCGAGCATGAGGAGGTGGTCCTGCTTCTAGGAAAGTGGATCCGCCGGTTGGCTGATAGCCCGGCGTTTCAGCTAGATGAATTCGCATTGAAAGTGAGCCGCAAGACGCCGCCAGGCACGAGGATCATCGACGTCGAGCTCTTGGACAAACTATTGGCTTTCACAGAAGAATTCGAAGCCGCTTGTAGGGCACGGAGATCAATATCGTAGTGGGCCCGAGACGCGGCCACGAATTACCAACGCCTAGGAAGTATCGATAGTCCGCACCTTCGGGTTCTGCTCTTGTAGCCTAGCAGGGCAAGTATGCGAGCAAGCGTATATGATAGTGCGGTTAGGAGACCGGCAAACCGTGCGTATTCTGACCGCACTAAAAATTGATAACAATTACTGCAAAGCGCGGGAATCATTGAAGGAGGATATAGCGTAGGTCTTTCTGACCGAACCCGGCGCCTTGGATCCCAAAGATTCTACATGCAATTCCAACGAAGCTATGCGATTTATAGTTGATCTGACTCGGGGGGCTTGCGACTGCAACGAATCCTATTATCTGGTGCGAGGTCGGGGAGTTGATGGGAAGAGAACAGGGCCGGCCGCCAATGTTGGCGGTAGCAAAGGCCACCGCACGTGCCATTTTGCAAGAACTCCCGTCAGATGTCGACCTCGGCGGAATATGTCTGGATCTCACGCCCTATCGTTTCCAGGCGGTGGAAGTCTTTCGGTCAAGGCTTTCTGACCTACATGTTCACGAGCGTAACTATTGGATTGGCACGCTCTACACGCTGATGGTAACGCAGGAGGCGAGGCGGAGGCAGGCGGCGTATTTCACGCCGCCTTATCTCGCGGAAGCGGTGATCGATTTGGCGGTCGAACATGGATTCGACCTCCTCCGTCATGACGTCCTCGACCCAGCCGCAGGCGGCGCAGCTTTCCTTTCGATCATCGCAGCCCGAATGCGGGTCGCCGGAGCGAAGGCGGAGGATATCGCGTATCGGCTAAACGGAGTCGAGATAGACAATTGCCTGGCTGAAATATCCGAGCACCTGATCGCGGAACAACTCGACGGCTTCCGAGGGCGCCGCGTGGTGGAGACCGGCGACAGCCTTCATGCGACGCCGTTGGCGTCGTACAACCTGGTGATAGCGAACCCGCCCTATGGCAGGATCACGCCCAACGACCTTAAGGACGACCGGTGGACGAAGGTCGCTCATATGGGCCATATCAACAAGTACGCGGTCTTCACCGAGCTGTGCCTTCGCGTCGCTAAACCCCGCGGCCTCGTGGCCCTGGTCATTCCGTCGAGCTTTAGAGGCGGCCCCCTCTACGACAAGATGCGTTCGTTCATTGCGGGCCAGGGCCAGATACTAGCGCTTGGCACGGTCACCAACCGCGAAGACGTGTTTGCGGACGTCGCGCAGGACATCAGCGTGCTGCTGGTGCGGAAGGGTTCCGAGCACCGCACAATCTTGCCGGTGAACTTTCCAGATTTTACGGCGAACGGCATCCAGCGTCCTGTTCCGACGGGCTCGCTTCCGAGCGATGTGTCAGCACCCTGGCTGGCGCCTGCCGACTCCAGTCGGGAGCGGGGTGGCGCAACGATCGCCGACTATGGCGTCGTTGCAAAGGCCGGCTATTTCGTCTGGAATCGGGAACAGGAAAAGTTCTGCAACAGTGAGGATGCGAATGCCTTTCCATTGATTTGGGCGAAGAACGTGCGGCCGGGCCAGCCATGCGTCCCAGCCAACCGGACCGCCGACGGCGTCGATTTTGTTCGGGTTCCTGAAGGGAGCCAGGCAGTCGTATCTTCGCCGGCGCTCGTTATCCAGCGGACGTCAAACAGCAGTCAGCCAAGGCGGATAATCGCCGCTGCCGTCGACAAGGACTCGGTTGCTCGATGGAAAGGTTTCGTCTCCGAAAACCACACCATCATCGTCTACGGTCCTGACGTAGAAATGATCGACTTGCTCGCGAAGTTGCTCAACACCAGGGCGGTCGACGAACGTTACCGGGCGGTGTCCGGCACGGCTACCGTTTCGGTCAAGCTTCTGCGGGAGCTCGACCTCCCTCTGCCGGAGGTTTTCCGGACGGCTTTGCGCGACACTTCCGATCCCGAAGCGGCTGCGATGATCGCATACAAGACGGGCGGCGGCGGTAGATTGGCGGAGGTCTCCTAATGGCCGGGCCGCGACCGACTTTTCGCAGCGCGCCGGGGACCGATCTTTCTGATCGCCGGAAGCAGCAGCAGGACCAGCTTAGGCGCCGTTCGGAGATGGCGGCGATTTATTCCGCAAAGGTCGCGGCCGGCCCTTCATCGAGTGTCGACGACGTCTCTCGGGAACAGGAGGGCGGTCGGAACGCCAGCGCCTGGATCGCCGCTCTATCAGAAATCCCACTCAGGCCGATCGGAGCGGCCACGCTTCCGTTGGCGGACGTCTACAACAAGCTCCTTCGAGAGGCTATCGAAGCTATGAATAGCGGCGACTCGGTGGTTGTCATGACATGGCCCGCGCGGGATATCTGCCTTTCGGCCCTGGCGTCGCTGCTCGCGCTTGCCGACGTCGCCGTCGCCGAGCCGCTATCGATAATGGTCGGAGGCACGCTTCAGCCGTCGTTCGAGCGCCCGAACGGTTTCAGGGCTCTGCTCTACCCCTATGCACGCACCACTCATGAGGCTGCGCGAGACGTCCAGATCGATCGCGGGTATCTGAGCCGTGTCCACATGGCTCACTTTTCGAGACACTCCGCCGGACAGGAAGGCTCTTCCGCACTCAAGGACTACCATCACACGCTCAGCCGCGTGCGGACGCTTACTGGACGGGCCGTCGACGGGAAGACCTACCCAGAGTTCGAACATCCCACGCTCGATGAGATACTTCCCCACGGCGCATGCGACGGCAAGGCTCATTCGTCGGGCACGCTCCTCTGGCGGACGAGCGCTAAGACCGATCTCAAGGTCCACAATACGATTAAGGGGCAGGCAAACGACGGCACGAAGGCGGCATACTTCCTCTACGGTCTGAGGAAGGACGACGATCCTGCGGCCGCACTCCGGAGGATTGGAAGCGGGCTCGATCTCGTCATCGTCGATCTAACTCGGACGGGGCGAAATAGGCTGGGCGAAGAATGGACCAGCGTCGCTGGTTCGACATTCAAAGCCATACGGAAGGCTCACCCGAAGGCCGGGGTGCTGGTGGTCACCGAAGATCCCTGGACGTTCGACAAGGCGCGCTTCGAGATCTTCAACGAAAATGTGGCTCTTCGACACCGGACGGCTCCGCCAGCCAAGTCGAAGACGATAACAGCAATGTCTTCGTCGCTCCTCGCCGGCGATGAAGAGGGTACCACTTGGTCTGGATGCGAATCCGTCGAGGTCAAAGGATTCAACGGTCCGGGCGTGAAGGTCGCCGAGGAGCTGCGAACTATCGCGCGGAAAGCGCAACGGGTGCACGACAGCCAGGGTGCTGCGGCCGTTCAGGATGTCATATTCAAACTGCGTCGGAACGCCTCGCTGCCAGGATCACTCGCCTCGCTCAGCAACTTCGTAAGTATGGAGCAAGGGCAGGCTGCCGCGGCCGACCTGATGTCGAGCTACCGGATTTCAGGCGCCGTTCAATTCCTCAGCGATCCATCTGTTCCGGCGAGTCAGATCGGTGGTTCGCAGCTTGCGTCTTTATTGCGAGAGGCGGAAGAAATCATGGCGCGGCTCACCCGCGCGACGCCGATGTCCAATCTCCTTGAAGGAATCGTGCGCAGCATATTGAACTCCTCATCAAAGGCTCTGTTCATGTTCCGGACGCAGCCGCTGGCCGAATTCGCCACGGCCGATCTCTGCAGACGCGTTCCGGAGCTGCGGGCGCGCCTTGACAAGGAGATGATCATTTTTTCGGGGCCGGGCGGGCTTACCGAAATCGCTGTTATGCCACCGGCGGAGCGGAACAAATTCAAGAAGATTTTCGCCGTGGCTCCGCCGCGGGACGGTGTGCTCACCTTCTTCGCGAGACTCTGGCTCCCTAGCCAGGTCTATGTACTCGCAGACGGCGAGACGCTACAGTTTTCTTCTCGTGATGCGTCGAGACTGGCTGGCGAGATCGAAGAGCCGGAAATTGCGTCTCGACTGAGGAAATACGCGAAGTCTTCCGCCGAAGAGGTCAGCGCCCTCGGCAACTATCAGCTCAAAATCATCGAGACGCCGCCGCTTCCGACTGAACTACAGTTCCCGTCAGAAACTGTTATCGATCTCGCCGGCGCAGCGGGTCGAGGCGACCTCGAGCTTCTCGAGCTGACAATGGAAGGAGGGCAGCGGATCATCGCGCGGCCGGGCACGGGGCTGGTGCGGCTTGACCGATCGCGATCGCTTGAGACTTTCAAGCATATCGATGCACGAGACGTGAAACCGGGCGATGAGCTTTGTGTCATCAGTACCAACTTCATTGACCGTGCGCGGCTCCTGCTCAGCATCACTGCAAATGCCACCGAGGCCATCAGGGAGTACCATGAAGACGTCGTCAGACGTTTTCGAAAACTGCCTGGCTTCAATGACAGCGACCGGTTGAGGACGTTGATTGAAAGGATCGGGGACCCGGACCTCGACTCTCAGCGGGTCAGATACTGGGTTCACGTGGACAAGCAGTTGCAGGCGCCGTTGCACGAGGTCGTGACTCAGGCCCCCCGCGATCATGGCATGTTCTTGAAGTTCACCTCGGCGCTTGGCATCGGGGAAGGCCTCGCAAACAGGTTCTGGCACCTGGGCGTTAAGGCGCAGCGTAACAACCGAATGCGGGCCGGAATGGCGTTTCACGATTCCTACAGAAACATCCTTACGGACCCGCATGCGGCTGCGGCGTTCGCGGACAGCGCGAAACGCGCTTCCGAAATAAAACGGCTGCAACGTCTCGCCGAAGAACATGTCTCGGCAGTGAGGTCCCTCAGGAGGCTCAAGTCATGATCCAGCCGAAGTCTGGCGAGGCGCTCGCGCAGATTGACGTAGAACTCAAGGAGGCGGTCTGCGACGCGCTGGTGAACATGGTCACGAGGCGGGCAAGCGGCACCGACGATGCTGGCAGGTACGTCTACGGCAAGTCCCCGAGGCGCGGGGTATTCTCAGGCCAGCTCCTGCCACGTCTGTCGCGGACGAACCAGGACGAGACCTCCGACATCAAGATCGCGGCAATCGGAATGGATTTCAACGTGTCGGCGAAGGCCGTGTCCAATCTGACCGCTGCGCCGAGGTTTTCGGTTTATGTCCGAGTGCTTCCGACCTGGGAAGAGATATCCAGCGACCGTTATGGGATCGAGATCGACTTCAAGCTCTCAAAGGAAACGAAGTCTGCCATCGACGAGAAGATCAAGGAACGCCGAGAAGCCTTATACGCTAGTGGAAACCTCGTGCGGCTCGATTGGGTAACAATGGATCCGGGTCAAAAGGACGAATTCTATCGACGTAGGCGCGAAATTCAGGACCAGCTTCGCCGCAGCGTCTATGGCGAATTCGGCATCACGCTGCGCGGCGACGAAGTAGTTAGCTTTGCAAAGGAAGACGCGGAAGTTCCGGCGGCCAACGGCACCGAGGGGAACGAAGAGACTACGGCGTCGCCGGATATCGGGAAGCTAATCACCAAGGGCCGGTCCATACCGACGCAGCATGTCTCGCCCGCCCCGATCCCTGGAAAGTGGAGGCGCCTAGACCTCAAGCTGCCTGTTTTCGAATGGGCGGCGTCGCTTTCAGGCGATGCCCTGAAGCAGAAATGCGAGGACTATTCGATCGCTCTCCGTTCGGCCATCGCAACGCAGCTTACAGACTGGCTGAAAGGAGAAGAAGGCAAGTGGGCCTGGCGGAACCGCACGGTCCGGCCTGACGAAGCCCGAAGCGAGGCAAGCTGGAACGCCTTCATCGACGCCTTGAAGCTGGAACCACTAGACGCCTCGGTACTGCCGGACCTCACCGGGCTTGAGCTGAAAGTCGAGAGGCAGCGCGATTTCATTGATCCATCGCGGGTCTCGATACGGGTAAGCTTGGACAACTCCTGCGCCGAGCTCAACCGGCGCGATGCAGCAATCAAGTGCAATGCGTTGTTTGGAACAGAACTCAAGATAGGCGTCGACAAGGTGGATCACCGGACGGTACAATTAGACCGCGTGGAGCCGTCGTACCGCTTCCGCGATTTTCTCTCCTATCCCGCGATCGGGCTAAACTGCGGCATCGTCGCGACGGACGCCGGCGACACGATCGAGATTTCGACCACCTGGGCGCCCCGCTTCACCCAGCCGCGGATCGTTGCTCGCGACATCGAGGTCGAGTGCCGTTTCAGCGTGCTGGCGAAAGACCATGACGTCTCGGCGTTGCTCGTTCTGCCGAGCGAGTACGGCAAGTGGATCGATAGGCAAATCGCGGAGCTCAGCGACAAGGTAGTCGCTAATCTGCCGCCAGACGAGGCGGCTCGGGAAAGAAAGCGTTTTGAAGAGGACGTCGCCGGGCAGCGATCCGAGGCCAAGCTCATCGAGCGCGGCATTCGGATACTCGTCGAGTCCCGCGCGGCGGCCTTGGCGCTTCCAGGTGCGGTGCCAAGTGAGCTCTCCAGGCTTCAGCGGAAGGCCGCGCCCTGGAACGCGTGGTTGATGACCAACGAATCCTTCGCGAGACGTGACCGCGATCCGGAACGCAAATGGCGCCTCTTCCAGCTTGCATTCATCCTAGCCCATATTCCGACCTTTGCTTCGCGAATGGAGGAATATGCCAACGAGTTCGAGATCGAACGCGACGAAGAAGCTGCGAGTCTCTTGTACTTTCCGACCGGTGGTGGAAAGTCAGAGGCGTTCTACGGCGCGCTCCTTTTCGCAATCTTCCTAGACCGCCTGCGTGGAAAGGATCGCGGGATCACCGCGATGATCCGCTATCCGCTGCGGCTCCTCACGCTGCAGCAGGCCCAGCGGCTGCTGCGCCTTGTCGTCTGGGCGGAGATCGTACGACAGGAGAAAACGGTCGGAAGCTGGCCGATCGAGATCGGCTTCTGGGTCGGATCCTCCAATACGCCCAACAGATTTTCGGAGATGCAGTCGGACCTGCCGACGCTGAGCGATCATCCGGACGATAGCGCTCTGGAAGACGACACCGGAAAGGACAAGCGCGCCAACCGCTACCGCGAGGTTGTTGCCGCCTACAACAAAGTGTCGCGCTGCCCCTGTTGCTCTTCGCTCACTGGTCTTCGGCGATATGCCGCTTCGGGGGCGGTGGTGGAGCGCGCCGCGATCGTCTGCTTCAATGCCAAATGCGAGTGGAACAAGGCCCACGGCGAACTCGCACCTCTTCCGTTTCTCCTGACCGACGACACGATCTACCAGCGCGCGCCGGCTATCGTGCTCGGTACCGTCGACAAGCTCGCGATGCTGGGACAGAGCACTCCGACCATCACCGAGATCCTCGGGATGTTCGGCATGGGCCGTTGGGTCGATCCTGCCGGACACCTTCGCAACCCACGAAAGGTTGAAAACCTCCAGGCGGGACCCGAGGCGAATGGAATGAAAGGCGTCTTCCCATCCTACGCGGGAGGCGAAAAGGTCTTCTTCGACCCATTCCCTTCGCTGATCATCCAGGACGAAGCACATCTCCTCGAAGACAGCCTCGGAACGTTCAGCGGATTGTTTGACACGCTCCTCGAGAAGACTTTCAAGACGATCGACCGCATATCGGGCGCTTCGCTAGGCGTCAGCCGCTACACCGACAAGAAGGGCGATCTGACCCCGCGGCTTCCCAAGATCGTCGCAGCGACGGCTACGATCAGCGATCCGGACAGGCAGCTCAAGGTCCTCTACCAGCGAAAGCCGCTTCGCTTTCCGTATCCTGGACCGGACATCTATCATTCGTTCTTTGCCGAACCTGCGAAGGCGCCGAAGGATAATGCGGCAAGGCTTCAACGCGCGGCGGAAATGGACCCGGCGCGCGCACCTGAGGCGACCGCTCCTTGGATGCGCCTCTACGTCTCGCTGATGACGAACGACGCCACCCACACAGTGACGACGGTCGGCGTGCTGAGTGCTTTCCACACCGTCATCTCCCATCTCTGGTCGGCGCTTCTCGACCCTTCCAAGTCTCCGGCCGCCATTGCGGAACTTCGCGCGGCGGTGTCAGACGACGAGGGCGGAGAATGGCGGCGGGCCGCCATCGACCGCGCGATCATCGAAGGCAGGACGGACGACGTCATGGCGTTGATCGACCTCCATCGTATCGCGCTTGCCTACGTTACCAACAAGAAGGGCGGCGACCAGGTTATCGACGCTCTGCACTCGGCCGTTGCCGAGAAGCATCGGACCGCCAGCCTGCCTCATAGTCAATTCATCAGCCGCTTGATCTCGGGCGGCGTCGACATGCAGGAAATCCAGAGCGTGATGAAGGAAGCTGAGACGCCGTTCGGACCGGCTGGTTATCCCGACGTCGGCGACACCCTGCGCAGTATCGTCGCGACTTCCGCCATCAGTCACGGTGTCGACGTCGACCGCTTCAACAGCATGTTCTTCGCAGGTCTGCCATCGGACATCGCGGAGTACATTCAGGCCTCGAGCCGCGTCGGCCGCTCGCATGTTGGCTTCGTCATGCTTCTGCCGACCCCGCAGAGCCGAAGGGACCGGTACGTCATCGAGACGCACGACATCTTCCATCGGTTCCTAGAAAGAATGATCTCGCCGCCTGCGGTCGAGCGCTGGGCTGAGACGGCGATCGATCGTGTCACGGCGTCCTACGTTCAGACATGGGCGATGCTCAAAGACGCCGAAGCGTTTCTCGGGCTTCCCGACAGCGGCAAGTTCAACCTGCAATCTAACGAGTTCACCACCACGCTCGGCTATCTCGCGAAGACGGATCTCTTGAACTTCGCCAACGACCTCGGTGGATTCATGCTCGATGCGATGGGAGCGAACGGACGCGGCGCGGGTGGTTTCGGCAGCCCGCCATATCGCAATTTCTACCACGACTCAACCGACCGTGCCGCACAGGACCTCGGTAAAAGTCTGCGAAGCCTTGAGATTGAATTGAGGCTGCAGAAGTACTGGGAGCAGGCTGCCAAGCTTCGCAAGCCAATGACCTCGCTCCGCGATGTCGACGAGGCCGGGGTCATAACTGCCGCCGACTTTCATCGCGGTGCAAAGGGCGGGACGCTGAACGTCGACATGGCCGAGGTTGCGAAAGTGATGAGGTCGATCCGCCGTCAGAGGGGCGACAGTGCAGAGACAGATGCTGACGACCGTGGGGAGGGCTGAGAATGGCGTTTGGGACGAGCAAGTTCGATGGGCGCGGCTACGGTCGCCAGCGGTCCTCAGACAGTGACGGGCAGGCGAACAAAGCGACGCCGCCGAAGATGCTCCGTTCGCGTTCCCAGATTGCGACGGCGTACGCGCCCGGCGTCTTGATGACGTGGGAAGGCGGCAAGGGGATCTGCAAGGCCGTGCCGATCGAGAAGCAGTTTACGAACGGTCTCCCTCCGAATGTGACGCAGACAATCTTCGAGGGCATAAAGGAGTTCGCAGAGAACTGGCGGACGAGGGCGCTCGATGGATGCCCCAGCGCGCCCGATGAGTTCATTCTCGACGATCCGTTCTACGATCACCGCACCGGCGATGTGACGATCGATCCAACGAAATTCGCGATGAACCAGCCGACTGTCGTCGGGTATGTGCCTTATCCGCTTCTCTATCAATGCGGTGTCTGTAAGACCCTTCGGGAATTCAAGAGCGTCGCCGAACAGGCCAAACGGGGTCTTCCGGAGAAGTGCAAGGATCATGACTCCCGCTGGACGCAGGTCGACGTCGTCTATGCCCACTGGTACGGCACGATCGAACCTTTGAGTCCTTTCAACTACGTCTTCGACGACACGAGGCAGGACGTCAAACCTATATTGAACTGCACATGCGGCTGGACGCAGTTCAAGTTGAAGAACCAGCCTCCGGTATTCAGCGAGTGGCGCTTTCAATGCGAGGAGTGTGAGACCACCCGTGAGCTGAAGAAGGCGGAACCTCACGTGCTCCTGAAGCTCAAGCTCGATGAGCAGAAGGGCGGCCGCAAGTTCGAGTATCTCGAGGTCGATATGCTGCCGGTCTCCTACCGTGCCAGCAGCGCCTTTTATCCACAACGCGCGAGTTTCATCGAACTTCGCGCAGCGACCGTTGTCGAACTCATGGGGCCGCTTCGACACGAGGATCTCATTCGCCGACTGGCTGAAATTCACTCGATTCCATATCGAGAGCCTTCGGACCAGGAGGTTCAAAACGCGCTGGCCGTGGCCGGGCGGTCCGACGAATGGGACGACTATGTCACGTACCGGAACTGGTATCAGAAGAAACAGGCTCAGGGACAGGATGCGGCCGGCCTGAAGTCAGACATGGATGCGCTTCGCGAGAAATGGTTTACCGATGGGCTCGTGAGCCGAGGCGAGCTGTCCAGCGTCGCCATCGCCGCGGCCGTACGTATGCGAAGCGGATGGGCGAGAAAGTTCGATCCGATCCGCCTGACCGTCGAGCACGCTGCATTCGTCGAGGAGCACATCCAAGGCGGCATGCGTGGTCCCCGTCATACTGCCGTCGACGTTATCGATCCAGACCTTCCTTTGTTTGAAAACGCCGGCATTGCCGCAGAGCTGCAGAAGTATCGCAACAGCGTTCAGACTATCCTGAAAAGAACGGGCGTCGGCCAGATGGTGCTCATTCGAGGACTGCCAATCTGCGAATACAGCTTCGGCTTCTCGCGCGTCTCGCCGACGCCTGTATACCAACGTGAACATAACAACCGCAGCGTCGCCATGCCCGTCCGGCTTGTCGCCTTCGACGAGATGAAAAACCATCAGCGGCCGATCTATGTGACGCAGCAGAAGAACGAAGCCCTCTACATCAAGCTCGACGAGGAGAGGATACGGAGATGGCTGAAGCGAAACGGCGTCGTGGACATGCCTCCTGATAACGTCGGCTTGTCGCAGGCATACCTTGAACGATACCAGGACTTCGGACAGTTCCTCGACGACTACAAGGACAAGGAGCGGCAGGGAATGCCGCGGACGCTTGCGCCGTTCGTGTACATGCTCCTGCACTCGTTCTCGCACCAGCTCATCCATTCGCTCGCCGACGCCTCGGGCCTCGATCGCGATGGAATCGGCGAGTATATCTTTCCAGCGGACCTCGCCTTCACGATCTTCCGGAAAGGGATGACCCCGGACCTAGGCAACATCTCGGCCATGTGGCGCAACCACGCCATGGAGTTTTTGCGGCGGTCCGTCGACCCCAGGATGCTCCGCTGCGGCTCGGGTAGTCTGTGCGACAGCCGAGGCGGCGCTTGCCCCGCCTGCATCATGGTCAGCGAGGTGTCTTGCGGCTCGTCAAATCTTCTATTGTCGCGGTCCGTTCTAAAGGGCGGGCCGGCACCCGAGTGGGAGGTCGCAAATTCTCCAGACATCGTCGGCTACTTCGATCCTGAGCTCGATCAATGAAGGCGCCGTCTCTCGCCCAGGAAGGTCGCGCGCGGTTCGTGGTGACGATGCCGCCTTCGCCCAGCAGGATAGGAAGCGTGCTTTCCGCCACGCCTGCCGCAAAGCTCCTTGCCCTCACCCAGACGGACGACGCCTTCCGTCATCTCGCTCGCAAAGCTCAAGATCGCCTCGTCGTGATGACGCCGTATATCGATGCCGTAGGCTGCGCCTGGGTACTCGACATGTTTTTGAGCACTCCGGCGCGCGAAAAGATCCTCATTCTGCAATCGGCCGATCAGCTCGTGAAATATGGGGTGGACGAGGGTGCTCTGCGTGAATCGGCGACGCAGATCCTTATCTACGGCGACGGCAGTACAGATGAGACCTTCCACTCGAAGATCGTCCTTGCGGACGGCAGCGACGCCTACGTCGGTTCGGCGAACTTCCTCTCGCGCTCGAAGATGGCAAATCTCGAGTGCGGTCTCATGGTCGAGGGGCCGGTCGTGTCCTCCATAGCCACGCTCGTCGAAGCGATCATCGAGACCTTCAAGGTGACCGAAGCAGCATGAATAGCTGCACTATCGCGGTTGCGGCCGGGCGCTCGAATGCCTAGACCTTGGGTGGTTTCACAGTCCTGCTAAAGATTCCAGAACATGACAATCCCTGACTATCAAGCCTTGATGCTCCCCGTTTTGCGCCACGCGGCCAACGGCGAAACTCGTGTTCCCGACGTTTCCCAGAAGATCGCGGACGAACTCGGTTTGAGCGAAAGTGAGCGCGAGGAAATGCTGCCGAGCGGACGACAACGGTTGCTTCACAATCGAATCCACTGGGCGAAGTTCTACATGAGCCGTGCCGGCTTAATCGACATTCCTCAACGCGGGAGGTTTAGAGCCAGCGAGGCAGGGTTGAAGCTCCTCGGGACCAAACCAACAAGCATTAACGTCGAGATGTTGAAGGCGTACCCGTCGTTCGTCGAATTCTACGAGAGCTCCAATGCCGCGGGGGCATCGGTAGCAGCGGCCGCCGGCTCTGCTCCCGACGAATCCACACCGGAAGAGCAGATCGACGCCGCCCAAGGGGTCCTTCACGCCGCTCTGAAGAACGAGCTCCTTCAACGCATACTCGCGCAAAGGCCTAGCTTTTTTGAGCGTGCCATCGTCGATCTACTCGTCGGAATGGGATATGGAGGGACCCACGAAAACGCTGCTAGGCGTCTAGGAAGAGTCGCCGACGGCGGAGTCGACGGTGTCATCGACGAAGACAGGCTAGGTCTCGACCGTATCTATGTACAAGCGAAACGGTATGGAATGCATACTCCTGTCGGACGTCCGGAGGTGCAAGGATTCGTTGGTAGTCTGGTGGGCTTTGGGGCGTCGAAAGGCGTCTTCGTAACAACATCGACCTTCAGTGCCCCCGCCCAGGACTTCGTCAGACATCTTCCTCAACGCATCGTGCTGATTGATGGAGACCGGTTAGGCGATCTAATGATCGAGCACGGGGTTGGTGTTCGGATTGCCCGGACGATCGAAGTCCGGCGCCTGGATGAAGACTTCTTTGTCGAAGAGTGAGTGTACGGAGGACACGTTGGCATGCCGGGTTATCCATTTCCGCATTCCGTGGGATCAAGACATCTGTGTAGGCATCACCCCGATCTACGATGGGACGAAATTGATACTAAAATCTCCGTTTTGGGCACTAGCTACGAAATACGGTCAATCGCGTTTCCCCATCACGCCGCGGACGAAGGATAGACGTGAACATCGATAAGATTGAATTTCAGGTTTAGACCAGCACGAAGAATATCAAGATCGGCGGATTAGGCGCAAACCTCCGCTAGCGTCCCAGCCGGCGTTTTGCAAAGCTGGCCTCGTTACAATTACAGGAATGGTGTCCACGAGAGGATTCGAACCTCCGACCCCAGGATTCATACCACTTCGGCTTTCGCCGCCGCTTCCGCGTTCGTGGTCTGGACTGTCCCTTCACCATGGGCTTGAAGCCGTTAGGTGCTGCCCGTCCAGTCTCTACACACTTCCCCGAATTTCTCCGGGGCTTGGCTCGGGATTGGCATGCTGGAAGTCCAGCGAAGCGTCCCCCGACTTTGAGCAGTTTGATTGTATAGGTTTCCCAGTACAACCCCCAATTGAGGAATCCTGTGCTCTATCCTGCTGAGCTACGTGGACAATCTCCTGTATTTGCGCTCCCAGTGCTACCGGAAGCGCCTGCATTTATCAATCCAAATGAACCGGTAAGTTTACCGACCACCTGAACCCCGGCGTCCCAACGGCTTTGCGCCAATCGGTAAGTTTTTTGCCCCTAAAGGTGCTCTATCCTGCTGAGCTACGTGGACAATCTCCTGTATTTGCGCTCCCAGTGCTACCGGAAGCGCCTGCATTTATCAATCCAAATGAACCGGTAAGTTTACCGACCACCTGAACCCCGGCGTCCCAACGGCTTTGCGCCAATCGGTAAGTTTTTTGCCCCTAAAGGCGCTCTATCCTGCTGAGCTACGTGGACACTGAATTGCTCTTTAACCTGACGATGCCTGCGGATCAACCGCGTTCTTCATCGCGGTCGATCTCTTCCTCGGCTTTCTTTGCGTTGGCCGGCAATCAGCTCGTCAGGCGCTGTTCGGCCAGTTTCACCCAGTAGGAAATGCCGTAGGCGATGGCCTCGTCGTTGAAATCATAGCCCGGATTGTGAAGCCCGGCCGAATCGCCGTTGCCGATGAAGATGAAGCAGCCCGGCCTTTCCTTCAGCATGAAGGAGAAATCCTCTCCCGCCATGGAAGGATCGACATCGGGGTCGACATTCGGTTCGCCTGCCACATCGCGGGCCACACGGATGGCGTGGTCGGTCTCGGCGGGGTGGTTGAAGGTCACCGGGCAATAACGCTCATAAACGACTTCCGCTTCCGCGCCGTTGGCAAGGGCAATGCCTTCAGCCATCTGCTTGATGCGATCCTGCGCCAGATCGCGCACCGTTTCATCGAGGCTGCGCACCGTGCCGGCGATCAATGCCTCGTTGGGGATGATGTTATGGCTGGAACCGGCCTGAAAGCGGGTGACGGAAACGACCACCGAGCGGATGGGGTCGGCGTTGCGCGAGGCGATCATCTGCAGATTGCCGACGATCTGCGCGCCGATGGTGATCGGGTCGACGGTGCGGTGCGGCTGTGCCGCGTGGCCGCCACGGCCCTTGACGGTGATCGAGAACTTGTCAGGCGCGGCCATGATGCCGCCCTTGCGGATGGCGAAGGCGCCAAGCGGAATTCCCGGCATATTGTGCATGCCATAGACCTCGTTGATGCCGAAACGCTCCATCAGGCCGTCCTCGACCATGGCAAGCGCGCCGGCACCCCCTTCTTCCGCCGGCTGGAAGATGACGGCAATGGAGCCGGCGAAATTGCGGGTCTCGGTAAGATATCTGGCAGCGCCAAGCAGCATGGCCGTGTGGCCGTCATGGCCGCAGGCATGCATGGCGCCCGCGGTTTTGGAGGCCCAGGGCTTGCCGGTTTCCTCTAAAATTGGGAGAGCGTCCATATCCGCGCGAAAGCCGATGGTGCGATTGCCCGGAAGATTGCCCCTGATGATGCCGACCACACCCGTGCGGCCGAGACCGGTCACGATTTCGTCAACGCCGAAAGATTTCAGCTTCTCCGCAACGAAGGCTGCGGTGTTGTCGACGTCATACAAAATCTCGGGATTTTCATGCAGGTGACGCCGCCATTCGCTGACTTCCTGCTGGAGTTCGGCGGCTCTGTTCAAAATCGGCATTCGTTCATTCCTGGGTTCATCGGTGCGGCGTGTCGTAAAATCCTATCCTCCGTGGTGGATAGTGCGCCGCATAATTGACGTAATCAATGTACTTTGCCATTGCTAGGACATATATGGTGAATATTGCCATTCCCCGACCGAAGACGGGAATTCGAGGACAAGCCTTGCCACAGATATTTAAATCGCCAAACGCCGCCAGACGGCTCTCCGCAGCCGTTGCCATCATGACCGCAGGCCTCGTTGCCGCAGCACCCGTGGCGAATGCCAATCCGAAGATGGTGGTCGATGTCAAAACCGGCAAGGTGATTTCCCATCAGGAAGCCTTCCGCAAGTGGTATCCCGCTTCGCTCACCAAGCTGATGACCGCCTATATCGCCTTTTCGCAGATGAAGGCCGGCAAGATCGGCCCGCAGACGGAAGTGGTGATGAGCAAGAAGGCCGCCGATCAGCCGGCCTCGAAAATGTATTTCAAGCCCGGCCAGAAGCTGACGATGGATAGCGCTTTGAAGCTGCTGCTCATCAAATCCGCCAATGACATTGCCGTGGCGATCGCCGAGACCATCGGCGGCACCAGCGACAATTTCGTGGCGCAGATGAATGCGCAGGCGCAGCGGCTGGGCATGAGTTCCACCCGTTACATCAATGCCAATGGCCTGCCCGGCAAGGGACAATATACGACCGCCCGGGATCTGGCGCTGCTGGCGCTGATCATCAAGCGCGAGTTTCCGGAATATGCCCATTATTTCTCGCTGGAAGGCGTCAGCACCGGCAAGAAGAACTACGCCAATTTCAACATGCTGGTCGGCCGCTTCGATGGCGCGGATGGCATGAAGACCGGCTTCATCTGTGCCTCCGGCTTCAATCAGGTGTCGTCGGCCGTGCGCAATGGCCGCTCGGTCATCACGGTCGTGCTGGGCGCGGACAGCCTTGCCGGACGCACCGACCAGTCGGCCGATCTGTTGCAGATGGGGCTGACGGCGCCCTCGGGCCAAGGCGTCTCGCTCGCCGCGCTGGCGCCCTATGGCGATACCGGCGATGTGAACGATGTCAGCGCCGAAATCTGCAACCCGAAGGCCGCCAAGGTGCGCAGCGAAAGCCGCGACGAGGCTGGCCGCATGGTCATCCATTCGCCCTATGTGCAGGAAATGACCCGCCCGCCGGAATATTCCTTCGCCGGTCTCATTCCCGGCAGCGAGACGGTGGCGGTGAATGCCACCAAGGGAGCCGGCAAGGGCGAACTCGCGAACGTGCCGATCCCGATCCCGCGTCCGACATTCTGATGATCGGTGACTGCCTCGAGGGAGAGCCTCGCGGTTGCAATGCGGTTTGTGTATTCGCAGGTCGATGATGTTATGATATTACAGTGTCGCTCGCGGCTTCCAGGCGCGGGCGATTTCTTTTAGCTCCATGCGGCTCCGGGTTTCGTGTCGTCCAGTGACCTGCCGGAGCGGCCATCAACACACAGGCAAGTCATGTCTCGCGATCGCATCCCGGTTTCCATCATCACCGGATTTCTCGGCGCCGGAAAATCGACGCTGCTCAACCGGCTTCTCAAGGATCCGGCGATGAGCGATGCGGCGATCATCATCAATGAATTCGGCGATGTCAGCATCGATCACATGCTCGTCGAAAGCGCGGGTGAGGGCATCATCGAGCTGGCGGAGGGCTGCCTCTGCTGCACGGTGCGCGGCGAGCTGGTGGATACGCTGGCGGAACTGATGGACGGCATCCAGACAGGCAAGCTGAAGCCGGTAAAACGGGTGGTGATCGAGACCACGGGCCTTGCCGATCCTGCCCCCGTCATGCAGTCGGTCATGGGCAACCCGGTCATCGCGCAGAATTTCGTGCTGAACGGCATGATTACGGTGGTGGATGCCGTGAACGGCCTTTCCACGCTCGACAATCATCAGGAGGCGGTGAAACAGGCCGCCGTGGCTGACCGTCTGGTGATGACCAAGCGCGCGCTTGCCGATGCCGCCGCGATTTCCACGCTGACAGCCCGTCTTCAGGCGCTCAATCCGCGTGCGACCATCGAGGATGGCGACAAAACCGAGTGGAGCGCTGCGGGGCTTCTCGACAACGGCCTTTACGATGCCGGCAGCAAGAACGCCGATGTCGGCCGCTGGCTGGGCGAGGAGGCGGCACACGATCACCACGATCATGATCACGACCATGGCCATCACCACCACCATCATGGCGATCACGACGACCATCACCATCATCACGATGTGAACCGGCACGATGCGTCTATCCGTTCCTTCTCGATCATTCACGATCAGCCGGTCAGCCCGATGGCGATCGACATGTTCGTGGATCTGCTGCGCTCGGCACATGGTGAAAAGCTCCTGCGCATGAAGGCCATCGTCAAGCTGTCGGATAATCCGGCCCGGCCGTTGGTGCTGCATGGGGTGCAGAATATTTTCCACACGCCGGAGCGCCTTGCGGCCTGGCCGGACCCGGCTGATCAGCGCACGCGCATGGTGCTGATTACCAAGGATTTGCCGGAGGCTTTCGTGCAGGACCTGTTCGCGGCCTTCACAAGCGCACCGGGCATCGACCGGCCGGACAGGCAGGCGATGACGGATAATCCGCTGGCGGTTTCGGGGTTGCGGTTTTAGGGTGTGTCGTGATGGTCTAGGTCGGTGGGTGTGGTTCACCCCCCTCTGTCCTGCCGGACATCTCCCCCTCAAGGGGGGAGATCGACAAGCGGCTTGCTCCGAACATCTTTATGGGGGACAGCAACCCGAAGTGCAGAGCTTGTGAGAAAGCGAGCGGTCGCCGCAACTGATCTCCCCCCTTGAGGGGGAGATGCCCGGCAGGGCAGAGGGGGGTAAGCCCGGAGCGTCAGCGTTGAACGCCGGTTACCCGCCCTTCACAATGCGAAACCGATGCCCCTTATCCAGCGCAGTGGTTTCCACCAGCCTATGCCCATCCTCATTGCACATATGGGTAATATCGATCACCGCCAGCGGATCGGTCGTCTCGACGGTCAGAATATCGCCTGCCTTCAGGGTTGCGAGTTTCTTGCGGCTTCTCAAAACCGGAAGGGGGCATTTAAGCCCCCTCAAATCATAGACGATCTCGGCCGTGTCGCTCATTCCTTGGCCCAGAACTTCCAGAACGGCTTCTTCTCCGGCGCTTCCGGAGCAGGCGCTGCGGAATAGGCAAGCGGGTTCATGGTCGGAACCGGAACGCTCTGGGCGGCAGCTCCGGTCTGGCCGGCTGCTGCGGGGGCAGCCGAGGCAACCATCGTCGGTGCCGCGGGGGCCGGGTTCGATTGCGGTGCCGTGGTGGGCTGGACAGCCGAAGGGCGTGGGCCGCGCAGGGCCGAGGCAGTTGCGGTCGTCGCCGGTGAGGACGACGTCACCTGCTGCGCCTTTTTCTCCATCAGCGCGGCATATTCCGTTTCCTTCATCAGCTTGCCGGCCTTCAGCGCCGAGCCGGTCGGGGCATAGGCGGGCTCGCGGCCCTTGCGCTTTTCGGCGACCAGCGCCTTGCGCTCGGCTTCGCTCGGGTCGTACCAGGCCATGCCGTCATATTTCTTCATCGCCTTTTCATAGGCGAGATCGTAGGTCTTCTCGTAGCTCGAAAGCGCGCTTACGAGCGCCGGCGGTGTGCTCATGGCCGGGCATTGGGCGGAGGCGTTGAAGCTGCCGCCTTCCGTCTGCTGGTTGAAGACATATTTCTTCTCGCAGACATTCACTTCCGGCGGGCGCTTCGTCACTTCGAAATTGTCGTAACCGACCTTCAGCATCTTCCAGAATTCGAGATGTTCGCTCTGGCGGTGGCGGGCCATGTTTTCCGCCGTCATGCGGAATGGGAAGGCCTGCAGCTGCACGGTCTTCTGGCCGCCCTTGAAGGCGTCACGGGCAAAACCGTAGATTTCAAGAATCTGCGCATCCGTCATCGAATAACAGCCGGAGGACGAGCAGGCGCCATGGATCATCAGATTGGTGCCGTTGCGGCCATTGGCGGCATCGTAGCGGTTCGGGAAGCCGGTATTGATGGCGAGATAATATTTCGAGTTCGGATTGAGATGCGCGGGTGTCAGGTTGTAGAAACCTTCCGGCGCCTGCCGGTCGCCTTCCTTCACCTTCGGGCCGAGTTTGCCGGACCATGCGCAAATCTCGTAACCGGCGATCTTCTCGAAACGGTTGTCGCGCCTGGCTTTCCAGATTTCCAAGGCACCTTCTTCCTTGAAGATGCGGATCATGATCGGCGAGGTGCGGTCCATGCCCCTTTTGTCGATCTCGGCCAGAATGGACGGAGACAGCGGGTAATCGACCTTGTTCTTGACGTGGGAGACGTCGCGTTCAACGGTTTCGAGCGTATCGTTACAGCCGGCAAGAACGAGCGCGGTGCAGGCAAGAAGTGCAAAATGTGTCAAACGCATGATCTGATCCGAAAGACGATGGCACGAAGCGGCGGCAGTTCTACACCGTCCCGTGTGTATTTTAAATACGGTATTAACCGTTTACATCTTCTTAACTCAAATCGGATCCGCCCCGCGGCCGCCGATACATCTTTTGATGTGACCGGACTATGGCCGAGTTGGGGCGATATTCAAGGAAAATAAGGCCGGGCTTAAAGGTTCCGGCCGATATCCAGGAATTTCTGGCGGCGTTCGGCGCGCAGCTGTGTGCCGGAACGCTGGGAAAGATCGGCCAGAGCTTTGGCGATGACGTCACCGGTTGCACTGATGACGGTTTCCGGGGCGCGATGCGCGCCGCCGATCGGCTCGGGAATGATTCCGTCGATGACGCCGAGCGATTTCAGGTCTTCCGAGGTGATCTTCATGTTGGTTGCGGCTTCCTTGGCGCGGGTCGAATCGCGCCAGAGAATGGAGGCGGCCCCTTCCGGCGAGATCACCGAATAGATCGCATGTTCGAGCATATAGACGCGGTTGCCGGTGGCGATCGCGATTGCGCCGCCCGAGCCGCCTTCGCCGATGACGACGGAGACGATCGGCACCTTCACGTTGAGGCACATCTCCGTCGAGCGGGCGATGGCTTCGGCCTGGCCGCGTTCTTCCGCGCCGACGCCGGGATAGGCGCCTGCCGTATCGATGAGGGTGATCACCGGCAGCGAGAAACGGTCGGCCAGTTCCAGCACGCGGATCGCCTTGCGGTAACCTTCCGGGCGCGGGCTGCCGAAATTATGCTTCAGGCGGCTTTTGGTGTCGTTGCCCTTTTCCTGGCCGATGATGGCGACGGGCTGACCGTTGAAGCGGCCGAGGCCTGCCTGAATGGCGGCGTCTTCGGCAAATTTGCGGTCACCGGCCAGCGGCGTGAAATCGGTGAACAGCGCCTTGGCGTAATCGACGAAATGCGGACGCTGCGGATGGCGCGCGACCTGCGTTTTCTGCCAGGCATTCAGCTTGGAATAGATGTCCTGCATCGCGTCGTTGACGCGCGATTCCAGACGGTTGATCTCCTCCGAGGTGTCTATGCTCTCGTCTTCATCGGCAAGCTTCTTCAGCTCGATGATCTTGCCCTCAAGGTCCGAGATAGGTTTTTCGAAGTCGAGATAATTGTGCATGAGATCCGTTTCCGATCGTTTTGCGCAAGGTTTGACCGGATTATCCGGCGGTTCCGGTCGCTCTAATCAAGGTTTTTGCCCTGTTTGGCAAGGGGGTGATGTGTTTGTACCAGCTCTTGCAAGCGTTCTTCCAGCACATGTGTATAGATTTGTGTCGTGGAAATGTCGGAATGGCCGAGCAGTTCCTGTACCGCGCGCAAATCCGCGCCGTTCTGCAGAAGGTGGCTGGCAAAGGCGTGGCGCAGCACATGCGGCGATATAGCAGACGGGGTTAGGCCCGCACGGATGGCGATGTCCTTGAGGTCGCGGGCAAAGACCTGGCGGGGCAGGTGGCCTTCCTTGCTGTTGGAAGGAAACAGCCACTGGCTCTCCGGCGTCTCCGGTTTTTTCTGCGAAGCGGCCACCTTGCTTTTCTCGGATGCGAGCGCCTTTCTGGCAGCCTCGTATTTTTCCATCGCCTCGATGGCGGCGCGGGAAAGAAGAACCATGCGGTCCTTGTTGCCCTTGCCGCGTATCATCAGGAAGCGGCCTTCCTGACGCAGCACCTTGACCGGCAGCGAGACGAGTTCGCTCACACGCATGCCGGTGGCATAAAGAAGCTCGAGCAGCAGGTGCATGCGGATGCGGGCAAGCTGGCCGAGACCGGATGTGGCGGCTTCCTGCGCGGCAAGGCTAAGAAGCCTGTTCACATCGGCGACGCTCATCGTTTTCGGTAAAGCGAGACCTTTTCTGGGAGCGTCGATGATGCCGGTCGGGTCGTCGCCGCGCAGCCCTTCCGAATAGAGAAAACGATAGAATTGCCGCATGGTGGAAAGACGTCGCGCCTGTGAGGTTGCGGCAAAACCCTGAGCGGAAAGATGGGTCAGATAGGCGGAAAGGTCAGGCGTCTGCGCCTGCGTCAGGGACTGGCCGCGCTGACCGAGAAATTCGCGCAGATCGGAAAGATCACGCTCATAGGAAGAGAGCGTGTTGGCGGCAGCCCCGCGTTCGGCGCTCATCATTTCCAGAAAACTTTCGAGCCGCGCGCCGTCGCGTCCTGCCGTCGGCTGTCCGCTCATGGGGTGCGCCTTGCCGGTTCGGTCGACGGCGGGTTCAGCCGCTCGGAAGGAATGCGAACCGTCACTTCGCGGTCGCGCGGTTTGACGACCATGACGAGCAGCACCATGCCGCCATAGATCAGCCCCGCGATGGTCGCCAGTATCATCGTGAAGCGGAAGAGGGTGGGCATGGCGGCTCCGTGAAGGTGGCGGTCGAAACGTATATGCGGTGCGGCGAAAGCGGCGACAAGATCAAAATGCCCGCTCCGCCCCATGCCGCATGCGGCGATGATTGTGATTCACCGCAATTCAGTCAGCAATTTGGCTTGACGCTTCGTAAACATTTGCAGATATCCATGCCAAACGGGCTTTCAAATCTATGAATGAAACGAATTTATCCGTCCCGGCCACACTCGGGGAGCAAGCGCGGGCAAAGCTCGGACGGCGCAACATCGTCTTCGTCGGGCTGATGGGGGCTGGAAAGTCGGCGGTGGGCCGCATGGTCGCCCAGCAGCTCAGGGTTCCGTTCATCGATACGGATGTCGAAATCGAGCGCGTTTCGCGCATGACGATATCGGAACTTTTCGCCACCTATGGCGAAGAAGAATTCCGGGCGCTGGAAACGCGGGTCATCAAGCGGCTGCTGCGCGGCGGCCCCAAGGTCATCTCCACCGGCGGCGGCGCCTTCATCAACGACAATACCCGCCGGCACATCACGCGCGGCGGCATTTCATTGTGGCTGAAGGCCGATCTCGAGGTGTTGTGGGAGAGGGTCAACAAGCGCGACCACCGCCCGCTGCTCAAGACCGAAAACCCCAAGGCTACGCTGGCGGCCCTGATGGAGAAGCGCTATCCGATCTATGCGGAAGCGGATCTCACCATCGAATCCCGCGATGTCCGCAAGGAAATCATCGTGACAGAAGTGCTGGCCGCCATAGCCGGCATCGAACAGAAAGACTGATCCCCATGACGCCTTCCGAAATCCACGCCGATGAACGTCTCGTCCATGTGCCGCTCGGCGAGCGCGCCTATGACATTCTGATCGGGCCGGGCCTCATCGGCCGGGCGGGCGGCGAAATTTCGGCGCGGCTGAAGGGCCGGCGCGCGGCCATCATCACCGATGAACATGTCGCGCCGCTCTACCTCGAAGGCCTGATGGACGGGCTGCAGACCGATGGCATCGAGGCCGTCTCGCTGACGCTGCCGGCCGGCGAAAAGACCAAGAGCTTCGAGCATCTCGTCACCGTCTGCGATGCGGTTCTGGCAGCAAGGGTGGAGCGTAACGATGCGGTGATCGCGCTCGGTGGCGGCGTGATCGGCGATCTCGCCGGTTTCGCAGCGGGCATCGTGCGCCGGGGCGTGCGCTTCGTGCAGATACCGACCTCGCTTCTGGCGCAGGTCGATTCCTCCGTCGGCGGCAAGACCGGCATCAACAGCCGCCATGGCAAGAACCTCGTCGGCGTTTTCCACCAGCCCGATCTGGTGCTGGCGGATACCGCGGTGCTCGATACGCTGAGCCCGCGGGAATTCCGCGCCGGTTATGCCGAAGTGGTGAAGTACGGGCTGATCGACAAGCCGGACTTCTTCTTCTGGCTGGAAAAGAACTGGGATGACATCCGCACCGGCGGACCCGCCCGCATTCAGGCAATTGCGACGAGCTGCCAGGCCAAGGCGGACGTGGTGGTGGCCGACGAGAAGGAAAACGGCGTGCGCGCCCTTCTGAACCTCGGCCATACATTCGGCCATGCGCTGGAGGCGGCGACCAATTACGACAGCAAGCGGCTGGTGCATGGCGAAGGCGTCGCCATCGGCATGGTGCTGGCGCACCAGTTCTCCGCCCGGCTCAACCTCGCCAGCCCGGACGATGCCGCCCGCGTCGAGGCGCATCTGAAGGCCGTCGGCCTGCCGACGACGATGAAGGATATTCCCGGCGAATTGCCGCCGGTCGAAACGCTGATGACGGCAATCGCGCAGGACAAGAAGGTCAAGGGCGGCAAGCTCACCTTCATCCTCACCCACGGCATCGGCCAGTCCTTCGTGGCCGATGATGTTGCGGCGTCCGAGGTGCAGTCCTTCCTGTCGGAAAAACATCCGGGTTAAGGCCGCGAGACAAAGGAAGCCGTGCCTAGAACCGCACCGCTTCCCCGGGCGCTGCCGCCTCTATCGCCAGCGCATGCAGGCCGGCATCGAGTTCCGGCTTCAAAAGCGCGTTGATCGCCCGGTGGCGCTCGACGCGAGACTTGCCGGAAAAGCTTTCCGACACTATCTGAACACGCATATGCGTCTCGCCCGTGCCGGTCATATCCGGCTGGTGGCCGGCATGCATCCGGCTTTCATCGACGACCCTCAGGCGCTCCGGTGAAAAGCTTTCCCGAAGCTTCGTTTCTATGCGTTCTCGCAGGGACATGCGACGGGCTCCATTCTCGTTGGCTGGTCTTGAAGGGGGCTACCTAAAAGCCAGCAACATTCCGCTTTGTCAATTCTTGTTGTGCGGCTTTTCGCACCCCATAATCAGGGCATCATGAAACTGGATTCGAAATATTTCGATCGCATCCGCACGCGCCGGAAAAGGGAGAGGGAACCTGAGGTTCAGGCCCCCACCTGCCAGTGGGACGGATGCGACAAGCCGGGTATTCACCGGGCACCCGTCGGCCGCAATGCCGAGGGGCAATTCTTCCTGTTCTGTTTTGAGCACGTGAAGGAATACAACAAGGGCTATAATTACTTTTCCGGCCTGTCCGACAGCGAGATCGCCCGCTATCAGAAAGAGGCGATCACCGGTCATCGCCCGACCTGGACAGTCGGCGTCAACAAGACGGCGCGCGACAGCCCGCTGCATTCCACGCTGCGTTCCGGCACGGCGAGCGGGAACGCCCGTATCCGCGATCCTTTCGGCTTCGCCGGCGGTTTTGCGGGCGGCGCAAGGGCAGGCGGCACCCGCATGCAGCAGGACCGCAAATTGAAGACGCTGGAGGCAAAAGCCTTCGATACGCTCGGTCTTTCTTCCACCGCAAAGCAGGAAGACATAAAAAGGCGCTACAAGGAGCTTGTCAAAAAGCACCATCCTGATGCTAATGGTGGCGATCGTGGTTCGGAAGAGCGTTTTCGGGCTGTTGTTCAAGCATATCAATTGTTAAAGCAGTCAGGTTTCTGCTAAGCCAACTTATGTGTTTACCGCCTGATTGATGATGTGGCCGGGTGGCTGCCGCCCGCCTTGGAGACGTGATGAGCAAAATCGACCTTGATATTTCCAACCTGCCCGACACGACGGTGTCCGTGCGGGAGGTTTTCGGCATTGATACGGATCTGCGGGTTCCCGCCTATTCCCAGGGCGACGCCTATGTGCCTGACCTCGATCCCGACTATCTTTTCGATCGCGACACGACGCTTGCGATCCTTGCCGGTTTTGCTCACAACCGACGTGTCATGGTCTCCGGTTTCCACGGCACGGGTAAATCCACCCATATCGAGCAGGTGGCCGCCCGCCTGAACTGGCCCTGCGTGCGCGTCAACCTCGACAGCCATGTCAGCCGTATCGACCTCGTCGGCAAGGACGCCATCGTCCTGAAAGACGGCAAGCAGGTTACCGAATTCAAGGACGGCATTCTGCCCTGGGCCTACCAGCACAATGTCGCGCTCGTCTTCGATGAATATGATGCCGGCCGCCCGGACGTGATGTTCGTTATCCAGCGCGTGCTGGAATCGTCCGGTCGCCTGACGCTGCTCGACCAGAGCCGCGTCATCCGTCCTCACCCGGCCTTCCGCATTTTTGCGACCGCCAACACGGTCGGCCTCGGTGATACGACCGGCCTTTACCACGGCACGCAGCAGATCAACCAGGCGCAGATGGACCGCTGGTCCATCGTCACCACGCTGAACTACCTGCCGCATGAGCAGGAAGTGAACATCATCGCCGCCAAGGTGAAGAGCTTCGACAATCCGAAGGGCCGTGAAACCGTCTCCAAGATGGTGCGCGTGGCCGATCTCACCCGTTCGGCTTTCATCAATGGCGATCTTTCCACGGTCATGAGCCCGCGTACCGTCATCACCTGGGCGGAAAATGCGGAAATCTTCGGCGATCTCGCCTTTGCCTTCCGCGTAACCTTCCTCAACAAGTGCGACGAACTGGAGCGCACGCTGGTGGCCGAGCAATATCAGCGGGCTTTCGGCGTCGAGCTGAAGGAAAGCGCGGCGAACATCGTTCTCAGCGCCTGATCGTCCCCGGCTCGTCCGGGGAAGATCACCGATGACTTGAAGACGCCGGTGGGGCGCGCGATCTTCCGATCGCGTGCCGCAGGCGCCGACAAATGACAGGAAAGACAATGGCAGGGCGCGGCGACAATTCCAGAGCAAAACCGGGTACGGCGGTCGATACGGAACCGTTGCGTCAGGCGATTGCCGGATGCGTGCGATCCGTCGCTGGCGATGCCGAAGTCGAGGTCGTCTTCGCCAATGAGCGGCCGGGTCTTGCCGGCGAGCGCATGCGCCTGCCGGAAATCTCCAAGAAACCGACCGCGCAGGAAATCGCCATCACCCGCGGCCTCGGCGATTCCATGGCGCTGCGCCTTGCCTGCCATGATGCCGACACCCATGCGGTGATGTCGCCGCAGGGCGCCGAAGCGCGGCTGATCTTCGATGCGGTGGAACAGGCGCGCGTGGAATCCATCGGTGCGCTGCGCATGCCGGGCATGGCCTCCAACATCCATGCCATGAACACGGAAAAATACGCCAAGGCCAACTTCGCCGGCATCAACAACAAGGACGACGCGCCGCTTGCAGAAGCCGTGGCGCTTCTGGTGCGCGAGAAGCTGACCGGTGAAAAGCCGCCCGCAAGCGCCGGGAAGGTTGTCGATCTGTGGCGCGATTTCATCGAGGACAAGGCGGCCGGCGACCTCAAGGATCTTTCGAACGTCATCACCGACCAGAAGGCGTTTTCGCGGCTGGTGCGCAAGATGCTGACCTCCATGCAGATGGCGGAAGATTTCGGCGACGAGGATAACGAGCCCGAGAGCCAGGAGGCGGAATCCAACGAGGACCAGCCGCGCACCAACGAGACCGAAGAAGAGCAGGTCGAGGAAGAGGCGGGCTCGGACGCGACGCCTGCCGACGAAAACGAGGCCTCGCAGGAGGAAATGGAAGAAGGCGAGATGGACGGCGCCGAGATGTCGGACGAGGAAATGTCCGACGATCTCGACGAGGATTCTGAGACGCCCGGCGAGACCCGCCGCCCCAACAGCCCCTTCGACGATTTCAATGAGAAAGTCGACTACCGCATCTTCACCCAGGAATTCGACGAGGAAATCCACGCCGAGGAACTGTGCGACGAGGCCGAGCTGGACCGTCTGCGCGCCTTCCTCGACAAGCAGCTCGCTCATCTTCAGGGCGCGGTCGGGCGCTTAGCGAACCGCCTGCAGCGCCGCCTGATGGCGCAGCAGAACCGTTCCTGGGACTTCGATCTGGAAGAGGGCTATCTCGATCCGGCCCGGCTCGTCAGGCTCATCATCGATCCCATGCAGCCGCTTTCCTTCAAGAAGGAGCGCGACACCAAGTTCCGCGATACCGTGGTTTCGCTGGTCATCGACAATTCCGGTTCGATGCGCGGCCGTCCCATTACCGTGGCTGCCACCTGCGCCGATATTCTGGCGCGCACGCTGGAGCGCTCCGGCGTGAAGGTCGAAATTCTGGGCTTCACCACCAAGGCCTGGAAGGGCGGACAGTCGCGCGAACAGTGGCTCGCCAATGGCAAGCCGGCGTCGCCGGGCCGTCTCAACGATCTGCGCCATATCATCTACAAGTCGGCGGACGCTCCGTGGCGGCGCGCGCGGCGCAATCTCGGCCTGATGATGCGCGAGGGCCTGCTGAAGGAAAATATCGACGGCGAAGCGCTGATGTGGGCGCATAACCGCCTGATCGGCCGCCCCGAGCAGCGCAAGATCATGATGATGATCTCCGACGGTGCGCCGGTGGACGATTCGACCCTGTCGGTCAATCCGGGCAATTATCTGGAGCGGCACCTGCGCGCTGTCATCGAGCAGATCGAAACGCGCTCACCGGTGGAACTGCTGGCAATCGGTATCGGCCACGATGTGACGCGCTATTATCGCCGCGCCGTGACCATCGTGGATGCGGACGAGCTGGCCGGCGCGATGACCGAGCAGCTTGCGGCGCTCTTCGAGGATACGAGCGGCGCTTCCGGTTCGTCCCGCAGGGTTCGCCGTGCGGGATAAGCGGGGCCGGGCTTCTTCCGCCTGCAAAACGCTTGCGATGGCCGCCATTCTGGCGGCCGCATCGCTATGTCCGGTTTCCATCGGCGCTTCCACCATCGATGTGCCGGTAAGCGTGCGTCTGCTTTCCTCTTTCGAAGTCGGCACCAGCGAAAAACGTTTCGGCAAGCTGGAATTTATCGGCGGCATGGTGATGAGCGCGCCGGAAAAGCTGTTCGGGGCGATATCCTCCATCCGTTTCCGCCCCAATGGGGAGGGTTTCGTTGCGGTGCTGGATACCGGCCATTGGCTGACGGGCAGGGTCTTGCGCGACGCTCGCGGTGCTTTGTCCGGGCTTGCCGATGTCCGCATCACCCCCATGCTGGACATGAGCGGGCGCGAACCGCCGCGCAAGATGGAGATGGATGCGGAAGGGCTGGCGCTGCGCGACGGCAGGGTTTTCGTCAGTTACGAGCAGCGCCACAGGATCGATATCTATCCCGATCCGGGCTTCGCCACCGCAAAGCCGCTGGACCGCCTGCCATATCTCATCCCCAGCAACGAGTTGCGCCACAATGGCGGTCTGGAGGCTCTTGCGGTATCGCCGGCCGATTCGCCGCTCGCCGGCGCTCTGGTCGTGGTGGCTGAAAAAAGTATCGACACGGACGGCAATCTTCTCGCCGCCATATTGGAAGGTCCGCGCAAGGGCACATTTGCCGTTAAGCATCATCCGTCCTTCGACGTGACGGACGGCGCGTTCCTGCCCAATGGCGACCTGCTGCTTCTTGAGCGCCGCTTCAATTTCGCCGAAGGTGTGGGCATGCGCATCCGCCGCATCCGTGGGGCCGATATTCGGCCGGGCGCGGTGGTGGATGGCGAAATCCTCATGGAAGCCGGCATGGCTTACCAGATCGACAATATGGAAGGCATGGATGTGGTGAAGGGGCCGGACGGCTCGACGCGCCTCATCATCGTTTCCGATGACAATCACTCGTTCCTCCAGCGCAACCTGATGCTGGAATTCAAGCTGGTGGAGTAAAATCAGGCCTGCTGCTGTGCCGCTTTGTAGGCTGCCATCAGGTCCTCGACGGGAATGCCGTCGATCTTCATGCCGGTCATTCGGCATGACGTTATCTGCGCACCGGACAGGTTGGAGTTGCTCAGTTTCAGACCGGAAAAATTGACGTCGTCGATCGACCAGCCGGACATGTTGTTATCCGTGAACGACGCACCCGACAAATTGATATTGTTGAAGCTCGCCCCGGAAAGATTGACATTGTCGAAGACCGTGCCGGATAGATTGACGTCGTTGAAGGTTGACCCTGAAAGCGTGGCGCTGGCGGCCTCCACGATGTCTATAACGTCCTTGATCTGCATGTCGACCTGCCTCCGCGCTGTGCCACGGATGACAGACTGCAATGCTGACGGCTGGCTTGCAAGCGCGATTTGATCCGCGCTTGCCCGGCCTCAAACGCGGCCGGTTTTGACGGCGCCCGGCATCGGCTTCAGCGTGTTCATCAGCGCGCCGTAAGGCAACAGCATGATGAGGCCGACGAGAACCTTCACCGACAGATCACCCAGCGCCCAGGAAATCCAACGGGGCGCTTCCACGGCGAAGACACCGAGGATGGGAGCGTTTTCGATGGCGAAGGCGTCGTTGGGGCCGACGAAGGAGAAGCTTGCCGCAAAGGCGATGGAGAAGAACAGTGCGGTATCCAGCACCGATCCCAGCATCGAGCCGGCGAGCGGCGCGTGCCACCAGCGCTGGCGGCGCAGGCGGTTGAAAACGGAAATGTCCAGCAGCTGGCCGATCAGATAGGCGGTGCCGGAAGCGACCGCGATGCGCGGAATGGATGTCCAGAAAGACAGCGTGACCCCGACGACGAAGCCGGCAAGCACGACGCGGCGCGCGATGGAGGGGCCGAACTGGCGGTTGGTCAGGTCCGTGACGAGGAAGGCGATTGGATAGGTGAAGGCGCCCCAGGTCAGAAGGTCGCCGAGATTGACGCCGAACAACGAGCCGGAAAGCGGGTATTGCACCAGAATATTGGACGCGACGACCACAAGCGTCATCAGCAGAACATAGATAAGCGTTAATCGCAGATAGGGCATTTTTTTATCCTGGGTGATGCCACCAGTTGGAGCCAAGCATCGGAGGAAAACGTCTCAAACGGTTTTCGCAAAACCCGATGCAACTAAAATCTGGAACAAACAAAAGGCTTGAGCGGCAAAGCCATTCAAGCCTTCTGAATTCAGATGATGTCGAAACCGCTATTAAGCAGCTTCGGCCGTCTTCTTGGCGATCTGGCGGCGCAGGAGACGAGCGCGCATGCTCAGTTCGTTTTCGCCGGACTTCAGAAGGAAGGCATCGAGGCCGCCACGGTGTTCAACGGAGCGCAGAGCGGCTGCGGAAACACGCAGGCGGAAACGCTGGCCGAGAGCATCGGAGATCAACGTGACCTGGCAGAGGTTCGGAAGGAACCGGCGCTTGGTCTTGTTGTTGGCGTGGCTGACGTTGTTGCCCGTCTGGACGCCCTTGCCGGTCAATTCGCATACACGGGACATGGGTACACCTATTTCGTTTCGTCTGTTTCACCACTGGCTCGCCACCGGCAAAACCGGGGTGGCAATCCAACTGGCCATGATTGGAAAGTTGCGGTTCTATAGTCAGACGAGACTTAACAGTCAAGCCGCTCGCGATCAAATGAAAGGAAATTCCGGCGTTTTCAACCGTCGTCCGCTTTTTTATTGCCACAAGTCAGCGTATATGATCGCCCGATAAGGCCGCTTCCGCGCCTCTTTTAAGGTGATATCGAAATGATTGCCAGAGGAAAAAGCATTTTCGTGGCCGCGACAATAGCGTTAACGGGCGTCTCCCCCTCGCTCGCCGCCGAAGCGCGCCACACAAGCGAATACAGCATCAATCTCGGCATTTTGCCGATTGCCAGGGCAAGTTTCTCGACTCGCATGGACGGACCGAATTATTCGATCTCCGGTTCCTTCAGCGCCGCCGGCCTTGCCAGCATCCTCAAGGATATTTCCGGCAAGACGACCGTTTCCGGCGCCAAGCGCGGCCACCGGCTGCAGGCCAACGAATATTCGCTGGTCTACAAGGACGGCAAGCGGGTGCGCACCTATGACGTTGTCTATCGCAACGGCAACGTCACATCGACGACGGTGAAGCCTGAGCCGAAAGCCCGGCCGGACAACTGGGTGGATGTGAAGGACCGCGACCTGCGCTCGGTTCTCGATCCGATTTCCGGCCTCATCATTCCCGCGGGCGGCCGCATCTGCCCGACTCGCCTGCCGATCTATGACGGCGAATCGCGACTCGATCTGGTTTTGAGCTCCAGCGGCACCAAGCCGTTCAAGACCAATGGTTTTAATGGCGACGCCATCGTCTGCAAGGCGCGGTATGTGCCGAAGTCGGGTTACAGGCAGGGGCGCAAGGATATCGAATATCTGAAATCCATCTCCATGGAAATCTGGTTCGCCAAATCGAACAACATGGATGTCTATGCGCCTGTCTATGCCATCATTCCGACCCGGGTGGGGCAGGTCTATATTACGGCTACGAAATACGGCGGCTGACGCAATTACGACGCATCACCCGGCGACCAGCCGGGCTCTGCCATAACGAAGCTCGAAAAGGCAAAGCCCGGCGAGACGGTGCAGCCGACGAGCGTGAAGTCGCCGAGGCTTTCGGCCGATTGCCAGCAATTGGCGGGAACGATGACCTGCGGGCGCTCGCCTTCAAGAATGGCGGGGCCGAGCGTGAAGGTCTGCACTTCCCGGCCGTCCTGCGAAAGATGCAGCGCAATCGGCGCGCCGGCATAATAGTGCCAGACCTCCACCGCATCGGTGACCCGGTGCCAGTGCGAGCGGTCGCCCTTTTCCAGGAGATAATAGATCGCCGTCGAATGGCCGCGCTCACCGCCTGCCCTGTCGCGGAACGTCTGGTGGTAAAAACCGCCCTCGGGATGCGGCTCCAGCCCCAGTTCGCGAATGATCGCCTGCGCCGATATTTCCGTTCCCATCAGAAATTGTCCTTGCGTGTGCGGATTTCCGCGAAAACATCGGCATCGGTGGCGCTTTCAAGGCCAAGATATTTGCGAATACCGGCATCGGCCACCCGCATATAGGGATTGGTCTGTTTTTCGAGCCCGATGGTGGTGGGAATGGTGAATTCATTCGCCTGCCGCGCCCTCTCGATGAGGGCCGCGCGCTCGCTCAGCACAGCGTTCTGCGGATCGACGGTGAGGGCGAAACGGGCATTCGTCAGCGTATATTCATGGCCGAAATAAACCTTGGTCTCATCCGGCAGCGCCATGAGTTTCTGGAAGGAATGCCACATATCCGCCGCCGGACGTTCGAACAGGCGGCCGCAGCCCATGGCAAACAGCGTATCGGCGGCAAACAGCAGCCCGTCATCGGGCAGATAATAACAGATATGTCCCGCCGTATGGCCGGGGGTAGCGATAACCTGTACGCGGCGGCCGGCGAATTCGAATTCGTCGCCATCGGCCTGCGAACGGTCGAGACCGGGGATCGCAACCGCCTCGTCGTAGGGGCCGTGAATTTCGCAGCGGAACTTGTCTTTCAGGGCCAGATTGGCTTCCACATGGTCCTGATGGTGGTGGGTGGTGAAGATATGGGTGAGCTTCCAGCCATGGCCGTCGAGCGCCTGCAGGATAGGTCCTTCTTCCGGTGCGTCTATGGTGGCTGTCGCGCCGCTTTCGGGATCGTGCAGGAGAACCCCGAAATTGTCGCTGCGGCAAAGAAAGACGTCTATTTCCAAAGGTTTCATCTTATCCTCTCCATTTGCCGGCCAAAACCGGCGCATTCGCCCGCCTGACCTTCTATGTAAGGGCAGACGCCTTGAAGTCCAACCGCCTGATGCTACATTCTCGCCCATGAATACCGATATCGTCGATCTGCGCGAATTCTATCATTCTCCGCTTGGCCGCTCGGCCGAGCAGGCGATCACCATGGCGCTTTCGACGCTGTGGCCACCTTTGCCGGAAGAGCGGCTGGTTGGCCTTGGTTACGCTGTGCCGTTTCTGGAGCGGTTCCGTCGCGATACGGAGCGCACCTTCGCCTTCATGCCGGCGGGGCAGGGGGCGGTGAACTGGCCGGCGGGCGAGCTTTCCTCCACGGCGCTGGTGTTCGACGAGGAACTGCCGCTGCCCGATGCGTCGATAGACCGCGTCTTGATGGTGCATGCGCTGGAATTTGCAGAAAATCCGCGTGAAAGCCTGAAGGAACTGTGGCGGGTGCTGGCGCCCGGCGGCCGTCTGGTGATCGTGGTGCCGAACCGGCGCGGCGTCTGGGCGCGTATGGAACATACGCCCTTCGGTTCCGGAAGGCCCTATTCGCGCGGACAGCTGACGGCGCTCCTGCGCGAAACCAATTTCACGCCGGGCGCCACCGCCGAGGCGCTGTTCTTTCCGCCCACCACCAGCCGGCCGATACTGAAATTCCGCCGCTATCTCGAACATACCGGCCGCCGGCTGTGGCCGCTTTTTTCCGGCGTCATCGTGGTGGAAGCCCAGAAGCGTCTCTATCAGGGATTGCCCGTCACCCAGCGCGCCTCGCGTCGCGTTTTTGTGCCCGTGCTGGCCCCGCAGGGGGTGCCCACCACCCGCACTGCCGCAAGCCAAGGAAAGCCGCGCTGACCCTCGACAAAGCGACCATTCCGGTCTAATGCCTCCGGCATTGCTTTTGCCGGGTTCTCCGGCGCTTTTCCAAAGGTCGATCAAATGAGTGCAGAGCTTAGCCAACCTGTTCCGCGTCCGGGTATTCTGGATATCGCCGCTTATGTTCCGGGCAAGGAACATGTGGACGGCGTTGCGAAGGTTTATAAGCTCTCCTCCAATGAAACGCCGCTTGGGCCGAGCCCGAAGGCGATAGAGGCTTTCGGCACGGCGGCCAGCCATCTGGAAATCTATCCGGACGGTCAGGCGATCGCGCTGCGTCAGGCGATTGCTGACGTGCATGGTCTCAACATCGCGAATATCATGTGCGGCAACGGTTCGGACGAGCTTCTCGGCCTGCTTTGCCACGTCTATCTGGGCTCGGGCGATGAGGCGATCATCACCGAACACGGTTTCCTCGTTTACAAGATCCAGATCATGGGTGCGGGCGCGACCCCGGTGACGGTGAAGGAAAAGGATTGCGCGGTGGATGTGGATGCGATCCTCGCCGCCGTGACGCCGAAGACCAAGATGGTTTTCGTCGCCAATCCGGGCAATCCCACCGGCACCTATGTTCCCGTCGCGGAAATCCGCCGCCTGCAGGCCGGCCTGCCGAAACATGTCGTGCTGGTGCTGGATGCGGCCTATGCCGAATATGTTCGCAAGAACGACTACGAGGCCGGTCTGGAACTGGTCTCCGGCAACCGCAACGTGGTGATGACGCGCACCTTCTCCAAGGTATACGGCCTTGCCGCCCTGCGCGTCGGCTGGATGTATGGACCTGCCGCTGTTATCGATGCACTGAACCGCGTGCGCGGCCCGTTCAACATGAGCGCGCCGGCTATCGCGGCGGGTGCTGCGGCAATCCGCGATCAGGCCTTCGTAGAGAAGGCCGTGGCGCATAACGCGCTGTGGATGGAAAAGCTGGTCACGACCTTTACCGGCCTTGGCCTCACCGTCACGCCTTCGGTTACCAACTTCATCCTCATCCATTTCCCGGATCAGGACGGCAAGCGCGCGGCGGATGCGGACGAGTTCCTGAGCCGCCGCGGTTACATTCTGCGTGCGGTACGTGGTTACGGTTTCCCGAATGCGCTGAGAATGACCGTCGGCTCGGAAGAGGCCAATCTCGGCGTCATCGCGGCCCTCACCGAGTTCATGGGACAGGCGTGATGGCTGAGATCATGTTTGAACGCATCGCGCTGATCGGCATCGGCCTGATCGGCTCGTCGATTGCCCGCGATGTCAGGGAACTGGGGCTTGCCCGCCATGTGACTATTTCCACCCGCAGCGAAGTCACGCTGAAACGGGCGGAAGAACTGGCGCTTGGCACGGATTACACCGTTTCGGCGGCGGAAGCGGTAAAGGATGCCGATCTCGTCATCGTCTCGGTGCCGGTCGGTGCGTCAGAAAGTGTGGCGCAGCAGATCGCGCCGCATCTGAAGCCGGGCGCCATCGTTACCGATGTCGGCTCCACCAAGGCATCGGTCATCGCGCAGATGGCGCCGCATATGCCTGACAATGTGCATTTCATTCCCGGCCATCCGCTGGCGGGTACGGAAAAATCCGGCCCGGATGCCGGTTTTGCCGGTCTCTTCCGCGACCGCTGGTGCATCTTCACGCCGCTGCCGGGCACGGATGCCGAGGCTCTGGAAAAGCTGAAGGATTTCTGGCGGGCGCTCGGTTCGCGCGTGGATGAGATGGATGCCGAACATCACGACAAGGTCTTGGCGATCGTGTCGCATCTGCCGCACATCATCGCTTACAATATCGTCGGCACGGCGGACGATCTGGAGACGGTGACCGAATCGGAAGTCATCAAATATTCCGCCTCCGGTTTCCGCGATTTCACCCGTCTGGCCGCCTCCGACCCCACCATGTGGCGCGACGTCTGCCTGCATAACAAGGATGCGATTCTCGAGATGCTGGCGCGGTTTTCCGAAGATTTGGCATCCCTGCAAAGGGCGATCCGCTGGGGGGAGGGTGACAAGCTGTTCGAGCTGTTTTCCCGCACCCGCGCCATCCGCCGCTCTATCGTGCAGGCGGGCCAGGATGTCGACGCACCGGACTTCGGCCGTCACGCGCTGGACCAGAAGAAGTAAACCGCATTTAGCTTAGGTCGTGATGGGATTTGATCCGGCCCATCGCGCCCGCCGGCAAAGTGCCAAAGCCTCCCCGGCGTCATCCTCGGGTCAAGCCCGAGGATGACGCCGAGTATAAATCAATCCTTCAGATCGGCGGGATTTTTCCAAGCGGAATAAAGCCGCTGACCGTGGCGCGACCACGATCCACAACGAGATCGACGGATGCCCGGTCACCGCCGCCGGCCAGCGCGCCGAGCAGTTTGCGGGCCGTATCGATGGTGGACTGCAGCTGCGGGAAGACCTGCTTGGCATTGTCCGACCATGCGCCGAGCTTTTCTATTTCCAGCTTGAACTGGCCGGAGAGATAGCCCTCATTGTCGAAGGAGAAGGGGCCGCTGATGCGCATGGTTCTGCCTTCGCCAATATCTGCCACCAGCCGGCGAAGCTCGCCGCTCGCGCCATAAAGGCCCGATCTGTCGCTGCCATCCACCATGCCCGCCTTGCCGGCAAGGGTGACATCGGCAATGGCGTTGAGGCGCGGCAGAAGCTGCGGCCAGTCCTTGACAACGGTTGCGGAGTCGGTGAGCGTGATGGCCCCGTCGAGATCGGCGCCGTTCTGGCGCAGATGCATTTCCGTTTTTACCGCATCGAAATCGATGGTCTGGCCGGTGACGGAAGAAACCGCCTGCGCTTTCAGCCCGTCGATGATGAGCGAGCTGCGATCGATGCCCCTCAGCTTGGTGACGATGCTGGACTGCATGTTCTGCCAGGTCGCCGAAATCGTCAGACCGTGGGCGGAACGGATTTCCGCCGGCGAATCGAGTTCCCAGACGATGTGGCCGGGATTATAGACCTGCGCCGCCGAGCGAAGTTCGCCGAAGGAAGCGGAGACGCCGTTCTCCTTGTCATCCACCGTCACTTTGGAGCAGAAGAGGCCGATGCGGAAGGGATAACCCTTGAAGGCGATATCGCCGCATTCACCGCTGACGCTGCGGGCCTGCGAGGGGGCAATGACGTTCAGAACCGTCTGCTTCAGCCTGTCGGCGGCGTAAAACCACCCGGCGGTATAAAGTCCGATGACCACGAGGATGGCGATGGCGAGCCAGAGGAATTTTTTGGCGGTGCCGGATTGGCTTGACGCTGCCATATTGATCTCCGATGAACAGACTTCAGACAATTTCGATTTGGCTTGGGATATGGACGATTTTTGGGTCTTTGGCTACGGTTCGTTGATGTGGAACCCCGGCTTCGCCTTTGAAGAGCGGCAGCAGGCGCGGCTGCACGGGTATCGGCGCTCGCTCTGCATCAGTTCCAACTTTTATAGAGGCACCGAAGAAAAGCCCGGTCTCGTTCTCGGTCTGGAGCGCGGCGGCTCCTGCCTAGGCGTCGCTTTCCGCGTGCGCGGACAGGACCGTGAGCCGGTCATGATCTATCTGCGCGAGCGCGAACTGGTGACGAATGTCTATAAGGAGCGGCTGGTTTCCATCGCGCTTTCCGATGGCAGACGCAGCAGCGCGGTGACCTATGTGGCCGATCCCGCGCATGAGCAATATATCGGCGGTCTCGGCGTTGCCGAATCGGCGACCATCGTTGCAGGGGCAACGGGCCGGTCCGGGCCGAATACGGATTATGTTTTCAACACCGTGCAGCATCTGCAGGAGATGGGCATTCGCGATTCCCTGCTGGAGAGCATCGCCAAAAATGTCGGCACGCTCGCCGCTCAGCCGGCGACGGTTTCCTTGCCCTGAAGTTCGGCGATCCGCTTCACGGCGGTCGGCGGCAGCGGCAAATGCGGGTTGTTGCGCACGGTTTCCAGCAGCAATTCGTCGCTCGCCTTTTCCGTTACGTCGATCAGGCGCTTGAAAAACACGTCGGGGTCCAGCCCGGGCTCGATGGCCGGCAGGATACGCACCTTGAAATGGCCGGGATAGCGCATGGTGGAACGGCGCGGCCAGAACAGGCCGGGATGCATGGCGACGGGAATGACCGGAACCTGCAGATCGCGGTAAAGCCTTGCGATGCCGTAACGATATTCGGGCTCGGCGCCCGGCGGGCGGCGCGTGCCTTCGGGATAGATGATGAGTTCGCGGCCGGCGGCCATTTCCTCTTTCGCCCGCTCCATTACCTTCAGCATCACCTTGCCGCGTGCGGCGCGGTTGACCGGGATCATGCGCTGTTTCATCACGTACCAGCCGAACAGCGGAATCCACATCAACTCCCGTTTCAGAATGTAAACGGGGTCTGGCAGATTGGGGAGCAGCGCATAGGTATCCCAGAAGGATTGATGCTTGGGCGCGAAGATGCAGCCGGTCTCGGGAATGTTTTCCAGCCCCTCGATCTCGAAGGTGGTGCCGACGATGGTTTTCATCAGCCAGTGATTGGACCGCGCCCAGTTCTTCGGAATTTCGAAGGCGATCTTGCGCGGCAGAATGAAATAGATCGGCGTCAGCACGATCATGCGGACAATCAGGTTGAGATAAAACAGCATATTGAAAAGAAAAGAGCGCAGCTTGAGCATCAACAGCCTTCCCGGAGCGCAGCCGTTCCGAAGCCTTGGACAAGCCTCGATGCCGGATGCCGATGCCAGACGCCTACACGAAAACAAGGGGCCGCAGCAAGCACGTTCTCGCCGGTCAGGATGAAGCGGTTGTCGTCTTTATCCGGGAATGATCGGCGGCGGCCTTGCGCAGACCGTCGCCCTTGCCGAAGCCGGTGAGGTCGCGTCCCGCCGCCGCCACGAACTTCAGATATTCGTAAAGCATGGTTCTCACCACATCCGGCTCCACGAACCAGTTGGTGCGGGCGAGATCGGCGCTGATGACGGGATAGGCGATGAATTGCGTCTGCGGGCTGGCGCTGCGCAATTCATGCAGGCTGCGATGCATATGATAATTATTGGTGACGACGACGATGGAGGAATAATTGTGGTCGCGTATCCAGCTTGCCGCCTCATTGGCGTTGCCGATCGTGTCTATCGCCTTGTAGCCCATATCCACGCAGCAGGAAAACATGTCGGATGACCCTTGCGTCATCTTGCGGATCTGCGAGCGGGTGGTGGCCGGGTTGACGCCGGAAATCAGAAGCCGCTTGCCCACACCGTCTCTCAACAGGCCGACTGCCTGTTCGATGCGCTGATAACCGCCGGTAAGCACGATGATGGCATCGCCTCTTGCCCCCTCCGGCGGACGCATGGAGGCGACGGAATCGGCAAACCACAGGAAACCGCCCGAAAATGCGCCGAGCACAATGACGCAAAGCAGGATGAGGCCGCGAATAAAACGGCGCAGAGGACCGCGCCGCGACAACAGGCCCTTTCTGGCCGGTCGCGCTGTCGTCTGATCCTGGTCCATCCGACTCACAAACATTCCTCCTGAATACTCGCCGATTAAGGCAAGGAACAGGCATTTTTGTCCACCGTCTGCAGGTTACATCCGGCTTGTGACGGTTTCAGTCTTACCGCAGGATTCCGGGGGTGTTCTCACGATGCAAGACCGTCGCTTTTCGATGGATCCGAGCGGACGCGGTCGATATCGTCGATGGTGCGGATGACGGTCACGCGCGCCGTGATGGTGGTTAAAAGCGCGATGATGATCATCGTCATGGCAATGCCGAAATAACCGCCGAGACCGACCGAAAACGACCCGAAAAGCGCGCTCGCCTGATCGCTCTGCGGCGTGGCGACCGTGCTCGATTGCCAGAAACCGGCGACAAGGAAAACCGCCGCAGCCAGTGCGCTGCCCGCCGCCGCCCCCTTGAGGCTGATCTTCAGGAAGTGTTTCTGGAATTCGTGCGCCACAAAACTGCTTTCCGCGCCGACGAAATGCAGAACCTCGACGATATGCCGGTTGCCGGAAAGCGCGCCGCGCGTCGCAAACACCACCGTCAGCACCATGGCGGTGAAAACGAGGATAAGAACGCCGACGCCGATCATGACAGTGGTTCTGGCCATGGAGACCAGCCTGTCGACCCAGGTGCGGTGGTCGTCCAGAAATGCCTGCGGAATCTCGGCCTTCAGCATATCGCGCATCGCCTGGAAATCGGGCGGATTGTTTTCGTCGATGGTGATGACGACGAGACGCGGCACCGGCAATTCGGAAAGATCGAGACCGCTGCCGAGCCATGGCTCCAGCAGGCGCGATGTCGCCGCATCGTCGAGGATGGTGCCATCCCGCGTGCCGACGAAGGTGAGCGCCAGATTGCGCGCCTTGTTCAGCGCCGCATCCATGTCCAGCCCGTCCTCGGGCTTGATCTGGATGGTGATCTCGCGGGAAATCTGGCTCTGCCAGGTGGCGGCGGTGGCGCGCACCATGGAGACGGCGCCCAGCGTCAGGCAGGCGAGAAAGGCCATGATGGCGATGACCACCATCAGCGCATTGCCCTGAATATTGGAGGGCGGCAGAATCGGCGCCATCGGGCGGATGCGCATGGGCGGGCGCTTCGGCTGCGCCGCTTCCGGCTTCAATTGTTTGCGGTTGATCTCATTCATAGATGTCGAGCCGCCCTTCGGTCAGGATCATCCGGCGCGCATCGATCTGGTCCATCAGGCCGAAATCATGGGTGGCGATGACGACGGCCGTGCCCAGCCGGTTGAGTTCCAGGAAAAGGTTGAGAAGGCGCTTGGCCATCGGCGGATCGACGTTGCCGGTCGGCTCGTCGGCCAGCAGGATTTCGGGTTGGTCCATCAGCGCGCGGGCAATGGCGGCGCGCTGCTTTTCCCCGCCGGAAAGAATGGCCGGCAGCACATTGATGCGCTCGCCGAGCCCCACCCATTTCAGAAGCTCGATCACATCGTTGCGATAGGCGCTTTCTTCCTTGCCGCGCACGCGCAGCGGCAGGGCGACATTCTCATAGGTCGTCAGGTGATCGAGCAGCCGGAAATCCTGAAACACGATACCGACACGGCGGCGCAGCATCGGCAACTCGCTGCGCGGAATGCGCGATACATCGCGGTTGAACATGCGGATATTGCCGCGAGTCGGCTGCAGCGACATCAAAAGCAGGCGGAGCAGCGTCGTCTTGCCGGCGCCCGACGGGCCGGTTAGAAACTGGAACGAACCCTTGGGGATATCGAAGGTCATGTCCCTCAGGATCTCGGGTCCCATGCCGTAACGCAACCCGACATTTTCGAAATGGATCAACGGACTTCCAGTCTCTTCGTTTCGTGGTGGTTCGCAAGCCGCTGGCGCATGGGGTTCGGATGTCGGGGTTTAACCCGGATCCGGCAGCCTGTGCGAGCCGTTTTTGCGAAGCATTAACCAATTAAATTTAAAACTTGGCAGGATTCGTTGCAATGCCCAGTTTTGCGGGCCGGAAAACCTCACCCAAGGAATTCTATGGCTATGTTCCGTTCATCTCGCCGGCAAGCGGCATTCGATTTCGACCTCCTGATGCCGGAAACGCCGGTGCGCCGCACGGCGCGGGCGGCAAATCCCGACCGCGATGTGGTAGACGCGGAATTTGTCACCATCAAGGAAAACCGTTCGCGGCAACCCGGAAACGACAATCGTGGTGCTGCGCGCCGGCAGGCGGCAAAACCACCCGTCACCATCGGTGTGCTCGGGCTCGCCTTCATCGGCTGGCTGGATCGCAGATTATCCCGTCTTTCGGCGGATGCCTATTCGGCGCTGGTGGCGGGGCTCGCGATTTTCGTCTTCGTCTGCTCGGGAGGTCTTTCGGTGGTCGTGCCGGAAAAGTCGGCTGTTGCTGCTTCGGTGAACCCTCTCGCCATTTCCCATGTCACCGTGACCCCGATGGAGGCGGATGGCATGGATACTTTGCTCATCAACGGCATTGTCGAAAATAATGGCGGCAATCTCGAAGAGGTGCCGGCCCTCCGCGCCGATCTCTTCGCCGCCAAGGGACAACTGGTGGCCAGCATGGTCATCGAACCGCCGGTGAAGGAGATGCAGCCCGGTTTCAGCCACGGTTTTTCGGCAAAGTTGCGCCATCCCGGTGGAAAAACGCCCGAGATCAAGCTTTCCTTCGTTGAGGCGGGTGCGTCCGAACGCTGACTGTGCTAACGCGTGGTCATCGTATTTTTACTGAAAGGTAAAATCGGCAAGGCGCAGCACAGGAGTAAGAATGCCCGTCGTCCGTGGAAAAAACATCGAGCCGCTTTATACCGCCGAGCAGATCGCCGAGCGCAATCGCGACATGGCCAAGCACATCGCCAGCGGCCCGACCAAGGATTTGCTGGTCATTGCCGTGCTCAAGGGATCGTTCATTTTCGCGGCCGATCTTATCCGCGCGCTGCATGATAGCGGCCTTGCCCCTGAAGTCGAGTTCATCACGCTGTCGAGCTATGGCACCGGCACGGTTTCGCAAGGCGTCAGAATCGTCAAGGATATCGACAGCGACGTGAAGGACCGCGATGTCCTCTTGATCGACGATATTCTCGAATCCGGCCGCACGCTGCGTTTTGCCAAGGAACTGCTTTACGAGCGTGGCGCCCGCAACGTCACCATCGCCGTGCTGCTCGACAAGAAGGTCAAGCGCAAGGAAGATCTGGAGGCCGATTATGTCGGTTTCGAGTGTCCCGACTATTTCGTCGTGGGCTACGGCATGGATGTCGCTTATGCCTTCCGCGAACTGCCCTTTGTCGGCGTCGTGACCGGCGACGCCTGAGCTTTTTCGCCGTGCCGGAACGGCACAGCGCGGAGACGCCTCATTAACCATTCACCCAGCCAAAGCCTGGGTGTTTACCTCTTGAAAAGAGGAGCCTGCGATGTTGCTCACGGCTGGAAATGATGCCCAGGAGCAATGAGTAATGGCGAAGATTCTGATTACCGAAGACGAGGATGCATTGCGGGCTTTCGTCGCTCGCGCGCTGCGTCTCGACGGTCACGAGACCCATGAGGCGGCGGATGGCGAGCAGGGGCTGGAAAAGCTTCAGGAAACCAGTTTCGATCTTCTTCTTTCGGATATCCGCATGCCGGTCATGGATGGCATCGAGCTGGCGCACCGCGCAGCCGAACGCTTCCCGGCCATGCGCATCCTGCTGATGACGGGTTACGCCGAACAGCGCGAACGGGCTGACGATCTTGCGGAGAAGATCGTGGACGTGGTTTCCAAACCCTTTGCGCTTCCGGATATTCGCAAGGCTGTGGCGCGGGCGCTTGCGGCCTGAGTGATAAGGGCGCAGAGATCTAAAGGGCGGCCGTCGGGCCGCCTTTTTTGTTGGTCAGTCCCCTGGCTCAGCGCAGTTCCCTACCTCCGTCATTCCGGCCTTGAGCCGGAATCCAGCCAGCCCAAGTCCTTGGGCTGAAAGAACTCTTTCCGCCGCGCAGACGCACGCCGACTGGATGCCGGATCAAGTCCGGCATGACGGAAACTTTAGCTTCTGAAACAGGATGTAACGAGGCGCGCCATTACCTGTGCGAACCCTCACTGTATATCCAGCAACCGCTCCAGATACCGCCGCTCGATTTCACCGGGCGGATTGTTGCCGAGCTTTTCGCGGATCGCCTCGAGGATTTCGCGGGCGCGCTGTACGTCGATTTCATCCGGCACCTTCACCTGATCGCCGAAATCCGGGCCGGTGGTGCTGCGCGGACGGCCGAGCGGATCACGGCCGTTCTGGCCGCCCTGGCCCGCCATGCCCTCCTGACCTTGCCCCGGCTGCTGGCCCTGCTGGCGCATGGCCTGCATGATCTGGCCCATCATGTCCTGCGCGCCCTGGCGCAGCGCATTCAGCGCATTGCCCTGACCTTCGACGGCCTGCTCGCCCTGCCCCTTGCCCAGCGCCTCGCCGGCGCCTTGCATTTCCTGCTGCGCCTTGCCGAAGTTTTCGCCCGGTTCCATGCCGAGATCGCGCAGCCCCTGCTGCAATTCGCCGAGCTGCTTGCCGAGCGCATCCTGCTGGGCCCGCAGGTTTTTCAGCGCCTCGCGCAATTGTTCGGCGGTCATCTGGTCGCTTGGTTGTCCGCCCTGCTGTCCGTTCTCGCCCTGTTGGCCCTGCTGTCCCTCTTGCGGCTGCTGGCCGTTTTCACCCATCTGCTGTTCGTCTTCACCGCCCTGCTGCGGGTCGCCGCGCTGCATGCGGTCGCGCAGCGCCTGATCCAGTTTGAAGGTCTCATCCATCAGCTTCTGCTGCTGTTGCAGGATTTCGCCCAGCTTGTCGATCTGCTGGCGCATCTTGCTGCTCTGCTGCTGCCCCTGCTGGCCCTGACGCTGCGGCCTGCCTGCCTGCAGATTGTTCATCATGCGCTGCAGTTGCGAGAGCATTTCCTGCGCCGCGTCGCGATTGCCGGAGCGGGCGAGGTTTTCGATCTGGTTCATCATGTTTTCCAGATCGCGCTGACGCAGCACGTTCTGTGCTTGGCTGTTCATGTTGGCCTGCGGCGCATTCTGCATGCGCTGCGCAAGCTCGCTCATGAACTGCTGCATGGCTTCGCGCAGTTCCTGCATCAGCTTGGCGATTTCCTCGTCGGAGGCATTGCGCTGAAGCGCTTCGGAAAGCGCATTCTGCGCATCGCGCAGGCGCCTTTCGGCTTGCGAAAGATCGCCGTCCTCGATGCCGAGCGCGATTTCCCAAAGATAATCGGCCGTATCCTTCAGCATCTCCTCATTATAGGCGAGCCGCATGCGGGTCTGCGCCGATTGCAGCAGGAGATAATGCGTCGTGTTGGGAATGGTCTCTTCCGGGCGCAGGCCCACCGCCTCGTTATAGGCGATCGCCTTCGGCATCTGGCGCGTATCGAGCGAAAATATCTGCCGCTGCTCGGCAATGGAGGCGGCCAGCGGTTCGGAGAAATTGCGGCCCGGCAGCACCATTTCATGCGCGGGGCTGCGGCCTGTCTGGCCGGCGCCATCCGTCGCCACCAGCGTGATGCGCACGCGTTTTCCCGCCATCGGATGTTCGGTCAGGTTGCGGCTGGTCAGGCCCTTGATCTCGCGATTGTTCTGCCGCGGCAGATCGAGCTTGAATTCCGGCGGCGGATAAAGCGCGGTCGCACCTTCCGCAACGCCAATCGGCTCGATGATGGCATGGGCTTCCTTAAGCCCATAATCGTCCTTGGCGGTGAAGCCGATTTCCAGCGCGCCGTTAACGGCCCGGCGCGGCATGTTGTCGAAGGCGATGCTGGGCGGCTGATCGGGGATGACGTTGAACACCCATTGTTCGCCATTCGCGGTAATCATGCCGCTTTCGGTAACATCCATGGCGAAAGTGCGCGGCGCGACGGGCTGATCCGCCGAACGAACCGGCGTTTGAACGGCGATATCGCCGCTTGCGCTGTCGGCACGCGCCGCTTCCGGCGCAAGCTTTTGCAGCGCGCCTGCCATTTCCGGTTCGAAGGTCACTTCCTCGCCGCCATCGCCGCCGGTCATGCGGATCGTCAGCTTGGAGGATTGCGGCACGGAAACCGCGTCACGGTTGGTTGCGTCGCGTCCGGTCAGGAAAATCGGCGCGCGGCCGGTATAGGATGGCGGCGTGACCCAGGCATCGAGACGGATATCCGGATTGAGCGGACCGACGGCCGGTCGGCTGCGAAAGGCATCGGCAATCGTGCCCGCGCCGTTGGAATAGGAAAAACCGAAGGCGGCGGCGAGAAGAAGGGCGGGAACGGCACGCAGCGCCAGACGGTCATAACGGGCGATATCGGGTTTCGGCAGGCCGGCATTCAGCGCGGCGATGCGCTCCGCCATGCGGATCTGGTGTTCTTTCCACAGCGTTCGGGCAAAGGGCGTATCGAAGGCCGGTTCGTCCTCCTGCACGCCAACCGGCTGGTGCGCGAGACCGTTGCGATCTTCAAGGAGGCGGGATGCATCGTGGTCCGTCGGCCATTTCTGCCGCACGATTGGTAGGAGAGTGGCGATGAAGGAGAAGACGAGCACGAAAACAACGCCGAGCCGCAGGAAATCCGGCATCTGCCGGTAGAGGCCGAACCAGGCAAGCGCCAGAAACACGGCGGCGATGGAGAGAGGCCAGAGCGTTTTCGGCGCAATTTTCTCCGAAAGCAGCACGATTTTCGCGAAGAAGCGCTTGGCGGCAATCCGGCGGGCAAGGTCCGGCCGCTGCGCGAACGCGCCGGTCGGGCGCTTTCTGCCTGTCCTGTCCTCTCCGGCTGTGGTCATCAATCCGTTCTCCCGGTTCTGGCCACGTCGAACGCCATTCCCGGAACGGCGCGCTGTTTATATCACGGGAGCAAGGATAACATTCTTTGTGGCGAAGACGAGGGCGCCCAAGCCCTCACCCCCATTTTTTAGGCAGCTTCGCTTGATTGTGATCGGCCAACCGGTGATGCGGGCGAGATCAATCGAGCCAGGCGGGCACGGAATCGAGCGCGATCAGCTCTTCATAGGTGCCGCGCGGGCGAATGACGTGGAATTTGTCATCCTTTACCAGCACTTCCGGCACCAGCAGGCGCGAGTTGTAGGTGCCGGCCTGCACCGCGCCATAAGCACCGGCGGAACTGACGGCGATCAGATCGCCCGGCTGCGGGGCAGCCATCTCGCGGTCGAGCGCCAGATAGTCGCCGGTCTCGCAAACGGGGCCGACGATATCGGCCTTGATGCGCGGCGTATCTTCTGCCGGCTGCACCACCGGGCGGATGCCATGATAGGCCTCGTAAAGCGTCGGGCGGATGAGGTCGTTCATGGCGCCGTCGACGATCACGAAGGTCTTTTCGCCGCCGTCCTTCACATAGATCACTTCCGTCACCAGAATGCCGGCATTGCCGACGATCAGGCGGCCCGGTTCGGTGACGATCTTGCAGTTGAGGCTCTTCAGCTCGTTCTTGACGATATGGGCATAGGCATCCGGTAGCGGCGGCGGATTATTGTCATCGCGATAGGGAATGCCGAGACCGCCGCCAATATCGACGTGGCTGATCGTGTGTCCGTCAGTGCGCAGCGCCTCGACAAGCTCGCGCAGCAGCCGGAAGGCATCCTCGAAAGGCTGCAATTCGGTGATCTGGCTGCCGATATGCATGTCGATGCCGGTGACTTCGATGCCGGGCAGGGTGGCGGCATGGGCATAGACCGCACGGGCGCGCTCATAGGAAATGCCGAACTTGTTTTCTTTCTTGCCGGTGGAAATCTTGGCGTGGGTGCGCGCATCCACATCCGGATTGATGCGGAAGGAGACATGCGCCTGCTTGCCGACTTTCACGGCGCGCAGGTTGAGGACTTCCAGCTCCGGCTCGGATTCGATGTTGAAGCAATAGATGCCGGCTTCCAGCGCATAATCCATTTCCGCAACCGTCTTGCCGACGCCGGAAAACATGATGCGGCTTGCCGGAACGCCGGCTGCGAGTGCGCGGCGCAATTCGCCGCCCGAAACGACGTCGATGCCCGCGCCGAGCTTTGCCAGCGTCTTCAAAACCGCCTGGTTGGAATTGGCCTTCATGGCATAACAGACCATGGCGTCCACATCCGCAAAGGCGCCGGAAAACACCTTGTAATGGCGCTCCAGCGTCGCAGTCGAATAGATGTAGAATGGCGTGCCGACCGCCTTGGCGATCTCAGGCACGGGCACGTTTTCGGCGTGCAGCACGCCGTCGATATAGCCGAAATGGTTCACAGGCTTTTATCCGTCAGAGAAGCTTGTCGAGAATGAACGGCCGTTCCGCCGTCGCCGGCTTTGTCTCCGTTCCGTCGGCATTGCGCTTGTTGCGCATTTCGACCGGCGTGCTCGGCGGGTCGATGTCGCCCTTACGCCCACAGGCGCTGAGAACAAGGCTGACGGCGAGCGTCATGCCGATGGGAACGATAAGTTTGCGCGCGGTTTTTGAAAGCATGGGCCTGTCCAAAGGAAATATGTGCCTCTCTGATAACGAAAAACAGGGCGCTTGTGCACCCTGTTTCTTGTGATCGCAGCGTAACGCGATTTTATCAGTTGCGTCCGCGCCACCAGGCGATCTGCTTCTTCACTTCGGAAGGGGCCGTGCCGCCGAAGCTGGTACGGCTGGCGACCGATGCCTCGACGGAAAGAACGTCGAAAACACCCTTGGTGATGCCGGGGTGGATGGCCTGCAATTCCTCAAGCGAAAGATCGGCAAGATCGCAGCCCTTCTTTTCCGCCAGCGCCACGGCATTGCCGGTCACATGATGGGCATCGCGGAAGGGCAGGCCCGCTTCGCGCACCAGCCAGTCGGCAAGATCGGTAGCGGTGGAATAGCCTGAACCGGCGGCGGCGCGCATGCGGTCCTTGCGCACTTCAAGGTCGCGGATCATGCCGGTCATGGCGGCAATCGCCAGTTCCAGGCTCTCGGCGGCATCGAAAACCTGTTCCTTGTCTTCCTGCATGTCCTTGGAATAGGCGAGCGGCAGGCCCTTCATCACTGTCAGAAGAGCGATCAGCGAGCCGTTGATGCGGCCGGTCTTGGCGCGCACCAGCTCGGCGGCGTCCGGGTTCTTCTTCTGCGGCATGATCGAGGAGCCGGTGGAGAAGGCATCCGACAGGCGGATAAAGCCGAATTGCGGCGTCGACCAGATGACGATTTCTTCGGCGAGGCGCGACAGATGCGTGGCGCAGATGGAAGCGATAGACAGGAATTCCAGCGCGAAATCGCGGTCGGAAACGGTGTCGATGGAATTACGGGTCGGTTCGCGGAAGCCGAGCGCCTTCGCCGTCATATGGCGGTCGATGGGATAGCCAGTGCCGGCAAGGGCGGCCGCGCCGATCGGGCTTTCGTCCATGTGCTCGATGGCGTGGCGCACGCGGGCGCGGTCACGGCCGAACATTTCCACATAGGCCATGCAATGATGGCCGAAGGTCACCGGCTGCGCTGTCTGCAAATGGGTGAAGCCAGGCATGACCGTATCGGCATTTTCTTCGGCGCGATCTAGGAAGGCGGCGATGAGGGCGGTCAGCATACCCTCGGTCTTCTGCAGTTCTTCCTTGACCCACAGGCGGAAATCGAGCGCTACCTGGTCGTTGCGCGAGCGGGCGGTGTGCAGGCGGCCGGCGGCGGGGCCGATCAGCGTTGCAAGCCGCGCTTCGATGTTCATGTGGATGTCTTCGAGCTTGCGCGAGAATTCGAAGCTGCCGGCTTCGATCTCTGACAGGATCGTGTTCAGGCCCTCGGTGATCTTGTCTTTATCTTCCGGCGAAATAATGCCTTTAGATGCCAGCATGGCGGCATGCGCCATAGAGCCGCGGATATCCTGGGCGTAAAGCTTCTTGTCGAAGCCGATGGAGGCATTTATCTCTTCCATGATGGCAGATGGCCCGGAAGCGAAACGCCCGCCCCACATCTGGTTGGAGGATTTCTGATCTGTGCCGTCAGCCATGTTCGCAGTGCCCTGGAGTATTCGATGACAGAAAAAAGGCCGTTCAGGCTTCCTTCCGCCAAGTTGGTTGCAATTGCTGCCGTTGCCGGTGTCTTAAGCGGCGCGGGCGCGGTCTGGTTCAGGCATATTGGGTCTGAGAGCCCGGTTCAAGGGGCAGCGGTGACTGACGCCGGTTTATGTGAGGGGGCGGCGAACCGCATCGCTTCGCTGAAGCCGTTTTTGAAGGGGCAGGTGGCGGCCATGTCGGCCACGGACACGCCGCGCATCATTCCTCTCTCCTTCAAGGGGCCGCAGGCGCAGGACATGACGCTTGCCGATCTCAAGGGCAAGGCGGTTCTTCTCAACCTCTGGGCCACATGGTGCGTGCCCTGCCGCGAAGAGATGCCGGCGCTGAACGCGCTTGAAAAGGAAAAGGGCGGTAACGCTTTCGAGGTCGTGGCCGTCAATATCGATACCGGCGCGGATGAAAAACCGAAAGCCTTCATGGATGAATACAAGATCGATGCGCTGAAACACTACCGCGACAGTTCCATGGGCGTCTTCAACGTGCTGAAAAAGGAAGGCCTCGCCTTCGGCCTGCCGGCAACCCTGCTGCTGGACGAAAACGGCTGCCTGCTTGCGGCCATGAACGGCCCAGCGGCGTGGGACAGCGAGGATGCCAAGGCGCTGGTGACAGCCGCGACTGGAAAATGATGCCGGCGGCTGGATATTGAGGGCTGTAGCCGCAACCGCCTTCAAAGCCGGCTCTTCCAGCGGACGGGCCGGTACAGACAAGCCCGTACCCGCCTCGTATAATGATCCTGGCTTCCGCCATGAATGGGTGCCGATATGGAGTTGCTTATTCCCCGGCTTGGTCTTGCCCTCGCCATCGGCCTGCTTGTCGGTCTTGAGCGCGGCTGGCGGGAGCGCGATGCGCCGGCGGGCAGCCGCACCGCCGGGATCAGGACCTATGGCATTGCCGGCCTGCTGGGTGGCGTCTTCGGCGTATTGGCCGCCGAGCAGAACAGCGCCTTCGCCTTCGCTGCGGGTTTTCTGGGGTTCGCATTCAGTTTTTCATGGTTCAAGCTGCGCGAGGCGCGCCATGACAACGATTTCAGTGTCACCGGCGTGGTGGCGGCGCTCTGCGTCTTTGCCCTCGGCGGGCTTGCGGTAACGGCGCAATATCAGGCGGCGGCGGCCGGTGGTGCTGCCCTGGCCGCACTGCTAGCGGGCAGGGAAGTTCTCCACCGTCTGCTGAAACGGCTGACATGGATCGAACTGCGCTCCGCGCTGGTGCTTGCCGTGATGACCGCCGTTGGCCTGTCGATCCTTCCGAACCGGACGATCGATCCGTGGGGCGGTTTCAACCCCTGGGAAATATGGCTGTTCACCGTGATCAGCGCCACCATTTCCTATTGCGGTTATATTGCCGTGCGCCTCCTCGGCTCAACCCGTGGCCTGCTGGTGACCGGGCTGGCGGGTGCCCTCGTTTCATCGACCGCCGTAACCGCCAGCTTCGGGCAGAAGGCGAAAAGCGGTGAAAACGTGTGGCCTCTGGCCGGTGTGGCGGCGCTGGCCGCGGCCGTATCGCTGCTTAGGGTTCTCGTTATCGTTCTCGCTCTTTCGCTGACGACGTTTTCCCTTATCGCACCGGCAGTACTTGCCGCCGCACTGGTTCTCGGGTTAAGCGGCGCTGGCCTGATAAGGCTGCAGGACATGCAGCCCGGGCAGGAAATCGACGCAAAGAACCCGTTCGAACTGGCGCCGCTTGCCATTTTCGCCGCGCTCTTTGCCGCGACAAGAACGCTGAATGCCGTTCTTCTCGTCTGGATCGGAGCGGGCGGCTTCATCGCCCTCACGGCCTTGTCGGCCATATTCGATGCCGATGTCGCGGTTCTCAGTGCGTTGCGAACCAGCGCACAGAATCTGTCGCCGGATATCGTGGCGAGCGCGATCCTCGCTGCACTCGCCGCCAACGCGGTAGGGCGCGTATTCGTCGCCGCCGTTTCCGGAACGCTCGTTTATTGCGGGTTGCTCACGGCCGCATCCGTCGCCGCCGCCGGCGTCGGATCGATCATCTATCTGGTCATTGCCTGAGGGTTCAGGTGAAGGGGTTCAGCGCGTCGGAACCGGCGTCTCGCCGCGATAATCGTAGAAGCCGCGGCCTGATTTGCGGCCGAGCCAGCCGGCCTCGACATATTTGACCAGCAGCGGGCAGGGGCGGTATTTGCTGTCGGAAAGGCCGTCATGCAGCACCTGCATGATTGACAAACAGGTGTCGAGACCGATGAAATCGGCAAGCTGCAGCGGTCCCATCGGGTGGTTGGCGCCGAGCCGCATGGCGGTGTCGATGGCTTCCACCGAGCCGACGCCTTCATAAAGCGTATAGATCGCCTCGTTGATCATCGGCAGCAGGATGCGGTTGACGATGAAGGCCGGGAAATCCTCGGCAACGGTGATCGCCTTTTCCAGCGTCCGCACATAGTCCTTCGCCGCGTCGAAGGTCTTTTCATTGGTGGCGATGCCGCGCACCAGTTCCACCAGCTTCATCACCGGCACCGGATTCATGAAGTGGATGCCCATGAACTGTTCCGGACGGTCGGTGGCGGATGCAAGCCGGGTGATGGAGAGCGACGAGGTATTGGTGGCGAGCAGCGCCTCGGGCTTCAGGATCGGGCAGACCTGCGCATAAATCTTGCGCTTGATCTCCTCGTTTTCCGTCGCGGCCTCGATGACGAGGTCCATGGCCGCCAGATCGTTGATGTCGGTCGAGCCGCTGATGAGCGCCAGCGCCTGCTTGCGGGCGTCGTCCGAAAGCTTGCCATTGGTGACCTGGCGGGCGAGATTGCCGTTGATCGTGGCAAGACCGGCCTCGATGCCTTCCTTGGAAAGATCGTAGATATGGACCTTGTAGCCGGCAATGGCGGAGACATGCGCAATGCCGCATCCCATTTGACCGGCTCCAATGACACCGATGTTCTTAAAGGGGGCGGTCATAGGCTGGTCTCCTCTCAGGGATTTTGTCTGCGTTATTGCCGGCGATGTTACGCATATCGCCGAAAAAGAGAAGGCGGCGCGTTTAAAAAACGCGCCGCCTCCAATTTATGCTTAAATTACAGCGCCTTCTCGAGTTCCGGCAGCGCCTCGAAGAGGTCTGCGACGAGGCCATAGTCTGCCACCTGGAAGATCGGCGCTTCCTCATCCTTGTTGATGGCGACGATGACCTTCGAATCCTTCATGCCGGCCAGATGCTGGATGGCGCCGGAAATGCCGGCGGCGATGTAAAGCTGCGGCGCAACCACCTTGCCGGTCTGGCCAACCTGCCAGTCGTTCGGCGCATAACCGGCATCGACGGCCGCACGGCTGGCGCCAACGGCGGCACCGAGCTTGTCGGCGACGGGAAGGATGACTTCCTTGAACTTCTCCGAGGAACCGAGCGCCCGGCCACCCGAGATGATGATCTTGGCCGATGTCAGTTCCGGACGGTCGGACGACGCCAGCGCATCGGAAACGAAGCTGGAAAGGCCGGGGTTTGCAGCAGCGCCAATGGTTTCAACCGCTGCCGAGCCGCCTTCGGCTGCGGCTGCAAAGGCGGTCGGACGCACGGTGATGACCTTCTTCGCATCGGTCGCCTGCACCGTCTGGATGGCGTTGCCGGCATAGATCGGCCGCTTGAAGGTGTCAGGGCTGACGACCTCGATGATTTCCGAGACCTGCGCGACGTCAAGAAGGGCCGCAACGCGCGGCGTCACGTTCTTGGCCGAGGCGGTCGCCGGGGCAATGATGACGTCATAGGAAGGCGCAAGCGAAACGATCAGCGCCGCCAGTGGTTCTGCCAGTGCATTGGCATAGGAGGCGTCGTCGGCGAGCAGCACCTTGGATACGCCGGAAAGTTTCGCCGCTGCGTCAGCTGCACCCTTTGCACCGGAACCGGCGACGAGAACATGGACGTCGCCGCCAATTTGCGTTGCCGCCGTCAGCGTCTTGCCCGTCAGGTCGGAAAGGGTTGCGTTGTCGTGTTCTGCCAGAAGAAGAATGGCCATAAGAATATCTCCCTTTTCCGAAACCTTAGAGGACGCCGTCGGCTTTGAGTTTTTCGACCAGCTCGGCAACCGAGCCGACCTTGATGCCGGCCTTGCGGCCTGCCGGCTCTTCGGTCTTCAGCACCTTCAGGCGCGGCGAAACATCGACGCCGAAATCGGCCGGCGCCTTCTTGTCGAGCGGCTTCTTCTTCGCCTTCATGATGTTCGGCAGCGAAGCATAACGCGGCTCATTGAGACGAAGATCGGTGGTGACGACGGCGGGAAGCTTCAGTTCAACCGTCTGCAGACCGCCATCGACTTCACGGGTGACCGCGACCTTGCCATCGGACGGTACGACCTTGGAGGCGAAGGTGCCCTGGCCCCAGCCGAGCAATGCTGCCAGCATCTGGCCGGTCTGGTTCGAATCGTCATCGATCGCCTGCTTGCCGACGATGACGAGGCCGGGCTGCTCAGCCTCCGCCACACCCTTCAGAAGCTTGGCGACGGCGAGCGGCTCGACCGTCTCGTCGGTCTCGATCAGGATGGCGCGGTCGGCGCCCATGGCGAGCGCGGTACGCAGCGTCTCTTCCGCCTTGGCCGGACCGATGGAGACCACTACAACCTCTTCGGCCTTGCCGGCTTCCTTCAGGCGCAGCGCCTCTTCCACCGAGATTTCGTCGAACGGGTTCATCGACATCTTCACATTCGCAAGCTCAACGCCCGAACCATCCGATTTTACGCGGATCTTAACGTTGTAATCGACGACTCGTTTGACGGGGACAAGGATCTTCATCGGCGGCTTTCCTCAAACTCCTGTCCGCTTTGGCCAGTTGACCGCGCGGACCTCCAAAAACAGGTTGGCGACATGGATAAGCATTTTTCCCGCAATTACAACGGAGCAATCTTCATTATCACATGCACGTAAGGCATATCTTACGTTGACGTTCACGTAAATACTCTATCTCTTTCGCAAGAGCTCATCTGCTCCCGTCATAGCCCCGTTCGATTTGCGACAACCCCGCCGTTTGCGACGGATTCTTGAACTGTGCCGCCCTCGGCGGAACAATGGTGCGGTCAAACAGGGGAACGCCCCGCCTGCGCATGAAGATCACCATGATTGCGCCCGCCATGATGCCGCCCACATGCGCGCCCCAGGAAACGTTTTCCTCGAGCCCGAGCGCCAGCATCAGGAACTGCTGGCCGATCCACAGCGCCAGAGGAATGAAGGCGGGCAAAGGAAGCGGAATGCGCATGAGAACCAGCACCCAGACGCGCACCCTGGGATGCAGCAGGAAATAGGCCGCGACGACGCCGGAAACCGCACCCGAAGCGCCGATCAGCGGCCCCTCCGAGGTGGGGGCGACGAAACCGTGAAACAGCGCGCCGGCGATGGCGCAGGCGATGTAGAAGATCAGGAAACGGAAATGGCCGAGCGCATCCTCGACATTGTCGCCGAAGACCCAGAGAAACAGCATGTTGCCGGCCAGATGCCAGAAATCGAGATGCAGGAAAGCATAGGTGACAACGGTCAGGTCATCGGGCACGACCTGCAGGGCGGGTTCCAGATAGGCGTAGTCGAACACCACTGCCGGAATGAAACCGAGGCCGAGCGCTGCCGCATTGGCCTGCGTGTCGCTGGCCAGCACCCCGGTAAACAGCCAGACCAGCACATTGACCACGATCAGGCCGATGGTGACATATTGCAGCCGGATATGTTTGAGGGAATTCGCATCGTGCAGCGGTATGAACATCGAACGCCCTTTGGTTGCGTCATTGAAACGCTTTAGCGGTTCTTGCCGGGAACCCACAATATATCGGCCTTGCCGGCATCATTGGCGAAGCGGGCGGCGACGAACAGGAAGTCGGACAGGCGATTGGCATATTTCAGCGCCGCCGGGCTGACGATCTCATTCTCAGTGACGGAAAGTTCCACCATCAGTCTTTCCGCGCGCCGGCAGACGGTGCGCGCCATATGCAGGCTGGCCGCCGCCGCACTGCCGCCCGGCAGCACGAAAGAGGTGAGCGGTTCAAGGGCGGCATTGAGATCGTCGATTTCGTTTTCCAGCCGCGTGACCTGGCTTTCGACGATGCGCAGCGGCTCATAGGAAAGCGGTTCGCCGCTGTCCGGCGTGGCGAGATCGGCGCCGAGATCGAAAAGATCGTTCTGAATGCGGAAGAGCATGGCATCCAGCTTTTCCATCCCGCCCGTATGAAGCCGCGCGACGCCGATGGCCGAATTGGTCTCGTCCACCGTGCCATAGGCCTCGACGCGAAGATCGTGCTTCAGGCGGCGCGGGCCGGAAACCAGCGCCGTGGTGCCCTTGTCGCCGGTACGGGTGTAGATCTTGTTCAGCTTCACCATGTCAGCGGCCACCGCCGGTGAGCCAGAGGGTGAACATGATCAGCACAATCGCCACAGCCTGCAAAAGCAGGCGAAGCTGCATCAGCTTGTTGGAGCGGTTGGCGTCCTGTCCCTTCAGCATGTTGAAGAGGCCGCGTATCAGCACGATGACGACGAGGCCCATGACGATAAGGGCCAGAACGGTGGTGAAGCCGGACATGCGGTATTACTCCTCCTCAATCGAATCTGCGCAGCAGACGATAGAAAAGTCCGGCAGGCAAGAGCCGTTTCAGCACAAGCCCCTGTTTGGCCGGCACGGTAACGGGATAATGCGGTTTCGGCCTTTTGGCGGTCAGGGCATGTTTCAGCACGGCATAAACGGCGTCCGGGCCGAGCTTGTGGCGGTTGACGGGGCCGGAACCATCCATGCGCGCCAACTGGCGTTTATATTCCGCCGCATGGGCGGAATTTTCGAGATCGATGTGCTCGTTGATATGGGCAAGCGCCGTTGCGGTGAATTTGGAGGTGATCGGCCCCGGTTCGATCAGGCTGACATGGATGCCGCTGCCCTGAAGCTCCATGCGCAGCGTGACGCCCAGCCCCTCGAGGGCGAATTTCGAGGCGGTGTAAGCGCCGCGATAGCGATAAGGCACAAGGCCGAGAATGGAGGAGCAATGCACGATGCGCCCCGCACCCCGGGCGCGCATGAAGGGAATGACCCGCCGCGTCAGATCGTGCCAGCCGAAGACATTGGTTTCGAACTGTGCCCGCAGCGCCTCGACCGGCAAATCCTCCACCGCGCCCGGTTGGCCATAGGCGCCGTTGTTGAAAAGCGCATCGATGCGGCCGCCGGTCCGGGCCGCGACGGTGTCCACCAGCGCGGCGATGGTTTCCGGCTTGGTGTAATCCATGATCAGGGTCTCGATGCCCAAGTTTTCAAGCGCCGCCATGTCGGCGATGCGCCGCACGGTGGCGAAAACCCGCCAGCCGTCCCGGTGGAGCGCGCCGGCGCAATGGGCGCCGATGCCCGAGGAACATCCGGTGATGATGATGACGGGTTTTTCAGACATTTGCCGCTCCGGGAAACCGACTGTTGCTCTGGCCCGATTGCCCGGCCCGTTAAAATCCGATCGCGCGAAATCTATGCCCTGCGGGAACCGAAAGGCCAGCTTGCGCGCTGTACAAAGCGAAGCTGATTTCCCATATTCGGCTCGAAGTTACAAATGAAATGCCGATGAATGGAGGTGACATGGTTGCCGCAGTGCGCCTGGCAGGCAAGGTTGCCTTCGATGCCTATTCCCATTTCGCCGAGGATGACGGCTGGGCGATGGCGAGCCATATGGCGCTGTCCATTCTGCTGGCCCTGTTTCCGTTCCTGATCTTCGGCACGGCTCTCGCCGGTTTTCTGGGGGCGGATCAGTTTTCCGAAACGGCGGTGCATCTGATTTTCGACACCTGGCCGGAGGCGATTGCCGGGCCGCTGGCGGCGCAGGTGCAGCAGGTGCTGACCATTCCGCGCGGCGGGCTGCTGACGATTTCGGTACTGGCGGCCGCCTATTTTGCGTCCAATGGTGTGGAAGCGCTGCGCATTTCGCTGAACCGCGCCTATCGAGTCACCGAGACGCGCTGGTGGTATGTCACACGCCTGCTCAGCCTGCTTTATGTGCTGATCGCCGTTGTGGTCTTCACCGGCATCAGTATCGTGCTTGTCGCGGTGCCGGTCGCCATGTCCTTTGCGGAGGAGAAATTCCCCTGGCTGACGGATGTTCTGAACACCGTCTCCAGCCTCGGCCTTTACGGCACCATCGTGGTTCTGACGGCGGGGCTGGTGGCGGCGCATCTGTGGCTTCCCGCCGGCAAGCGCCGCATCTGGGATGTCTGGCCCGGTATTCTGCTGACGATGATCTTCTGGGTCATCGGTGCGGCCATCTTCGCTTATTATCTCTCTACCTTCGCCAATTATGCCGCGACCTATGCCGGTCTCGCCTCGGTGATGGTGGTACTGGTGTTTCTTTACATGGTCGGCGTCATCTTCATGCTCGGAGCGGAGGTGAATGCCGCCCTGATGAAATACAAGGTCCGCCAGATCATCCGCCGCAATATCGGCGGCAACAGCGCGCGTCGCGAGCAGGTTCTAGAGGAGCCCGACAAGCCGGCGGATATCTGAGGGCGCAGCACCTTCCGAACGAAGCGCGGAAATGCCGGTGCTGCCTTCGCTTTTCGAGAGCTTGCGTCCGTCCGCGCCCAAGATCAGCCGGTGATGGTGATAGCCCGGTTGCGGCAGGTCCAGCAGGTGTTGCAACAGCCGGTGAATGGCGGTGGCGTGATAGAGATCCATGCCGCGCACCACATGGGTTATGCCCTGCAGCGCATCATCCACCACAACGGAAAGATGATAACTCGACGGCGCGTCGGAACGCGACAGCACCACATCGCCCCAAAGCGCTGGCAGGGCCTCGATTTGTCCCGTCTCGCCGTCGCCGCTTTCCTGCCAGAACAGGGGGATACCGGCGGCGTGGATCGCCTTTTCCATGTCGAGCCGCCAGGCGTGCGGCCGGCCGAAGGCGAGCAGCGCATCCCGCTCCGCCTTTGGCCTCTCCCGGTCTATGGCCGGGTAAAGCGGCGCGCCATCGGGATCGCGGGGCCACAACCCTCCCTCCGCCTCGAAAGTACGAACGATTGCCTTGGTTTCTCCACGGCTCAGAAAAGCCGGATAGGCGAGGCCCGTGTCGATCAGCCTGTCCAGCGCCACACGGTACTCATCGAAATGCTCCGATTGCCGCCGCACCGGTTTCTCCCAGTCGAGACCCAGCCAGCCAAGATCGTCATAGATTGCCTGTTCCAGCTCCGGGGTGCAGCGCGTCTGGTCGATATCCTCGATGCGCAGCAGAAAGCGGCCGTCATTGTCTCGCGCCATATCATGGTTCAGGAAGGCGGAAAGCGCGTGGCCGAGATGCAGCAGGCCATTGGGACTTGGTGCAAAACGGTAAACCGGTTTTTGACGGATAGGCGAAGGCATGGTTTCTTCTGCCATGTTTTAAAGCACCCCGCCAGCGGCTGGCGGCATATGGAATGATGGACATGAAAATCATCACCGGGATGGACGACATCAGCGAAGGGCTGGAGCACCTCGCCCACCTCGATCCGGCTCTCGGCCTCGTCATCGAAAAAGCCGGTCCGCTGGAACTGCGCATTCATGAGCCCGGCTTTTCCGGCCTTGCCCATATCGTCGTCTCGCAGATGGTGTCGCGCGCCAGCGCCAATGCCATATGGGCGCGTATCCTTGCCGGCACCGGCGGCGCGGTCACGGCGGAAAATTATCTCGGCGCATCGGAGGAATTGCGCGCCACCTTCGGTCTTTCGCGGGCCAAGGCGACGACGCTGGAAGGGCTGGCGCGCGCCGTTACGGAAGGGCAGATCGATCTTGACGGCGTGGTGCGCAAGGAGGGGCGTGCGGCCCTTTCCGAGCTGGTGGCGCTTCGCGGTATCGGCCCGTGGACGGCGGAGGTCTATCTGATGTTCTGCGGCGGGCACCCGGATATTTTTCCCGTCGGCGATGTGGCGCTGAGATCGGCGGTGGCGCATGCGCTTGCCCTGGATGTGAGGCCGGAAGCGAAGTGGCTGGCGGAGCGGGCAACAATCTGGTCGCCATGGCGCTCCGTGGCCGCGCGGCTTTTCTGGGGCTACTACGCTAACATCATGCGGCGCGCCATGGTGCCGCTGCCCTGAGCGGGGTTAAAAATCGGCGATACTGTAGGGCAGGGCTCCGCGCGAAAGATGATCGAAATGCAGCTTGCGTTTCAGCGGCGGCACGGCGCGCTGCACGCAATCCACCCTCTCGCAGACCCGACAGGAAATGCCGATCGGTTTGAAGGAGGCCGCATTGCCGAGATCGAGCGTATCGGCATAGACGAAATTCTGCGCATGGGAAATTTCGCAGCCGAGCGCGATGGCATAACGCGGTCTTTCCGTGTTGAAACCGGCGCCGGCCTTTTCGATCTGCGTGGCGATGGAAAGATAGCGCACGCCGTCAGGCGTTTCGGCCAGTTGCCGCACGATCCTGTCGGAGCTTTCGAAGGCCTGATGGATATTCCACAGCGGACAGGCCGCCCCGAAACGGGCAAATTGCAGCCGCGTGGCGCTGTGGCGTTTGGTGATGTTGCCCGCGCGGTCGATCTTGGCGAAAAAGATCGGCACGCCTTTCATGCCCGGCCGTTGCAAGGTGCTCAGCCGGTGGGCCACCTGTTCGAGGCTCGCGCCGAAACGCACGGCGAGAAGCTCGAGGTCGTGGCGCAGTTCCTGTGCCGCCCGGTGAAAGCGGCCATAGGGCAGGATGAGGGCTGCGGCGAAATAATTGTGCAGCCCGATACGACAGATTTCCGCGGCTTCCGCATTGCGGAAACCGGCGCCGGCCAGCACCCTGTCCACCGTCGCACCGGCGTGAAGCTGGGCGATCTGCAATGCAAGCTGAAAACAGCGGGTCGGCGCGGCCATGTAGGAGCTGAGGGCGAGCGTCTTGCCGGCAGGATCGAAGTGCCGGATCAGACCGCCCGCCGCCTCGGTTCGGGTGATATGGATGCCGTAACGGCTCTTCAGATGCGCCGCCAGAATGCCATAGGTCTCGCCGCCTTCTATCTCCAGTTCTTCCGCCAGCTCCTCGGCCAGAAGATCGATCTCGGCAACGTAATTGTCGACGAAGTGGAAGAAATCGCGCACCTCCTCATAGGGGGTTCTTTCCACCTGCGCGGTGCCGCGGCCCAGCCGGTCATCCAGCTGCACCAGTTGCTCGCTGTTCTGGCGATAGGCCTGATGGGCGCGCAGCAGCGCATGGGCAAAACCCGGCGCGTTCTGGGCAATCAGCTTCAACTCCTGAAGCCCCGGCTCGTAATTCAGGAACAGCGGGTCTTTCAGCGCTTCGCGCACGGCGGAAACCAGCCGGTCGCTTTCACCGGTCGCCAGTTCCGCCATGTCGAGCTGGAATTTTTCCACCAGCGTCACCAGAACGCTGGCCGAAACCGGGCGTTGATTGTTTTCGATCTGGTTCAGGTAGCTCGCGGAAATGCCCAGCCGTTCGGCAAATTGTGCCTGCGTGGCGCGGGCGTTTTCGCGAAGGCCGCGAACCTTGCGGCCGATGAAGAGTTTTTCCGTCGCCATGTTGCAACTTTGCAAAATTAAACATTGCAAATATTTATGGCACGCATACGCGCACGATCAAGGCTTCTTGGCGAATGTTTTCTGGGCTATTGATCGTGGCACAACGCATGGAGGAAACATGCCCGGCATTCTGGAGCAATTGGAAACGCGGCGCGCTGAGGCGCGGCTCGGCGGCGGCGTCAAGCGCATCGAGGCGCAGCATGGCAAGGGCAAGCTGACGGCGCGCGAGCGTATCGACGTGCTCCTGGATGAAGGTTCTTTCGAAGAGTATGACATGTACGTCACCCACCGGGCGGTGGATTTCGGCATGGCGGAACAGAAGGTGGCGGGTGACGGTGTCGTCACCGGCTGGGGCACCATCAATGGCCGGCAGGTCTATGTATTTTCGCAGGATTTCACCGTGCTTGGCGGTTCGCTTTCGGAAACCCATGCCCAGAAAATCTGCAAGATCATGGATATGGCGGTGCGCAACGGCGCGCCGGTGATCGGCCTCAACGATTCCGGCGGCGCGCGCATTCAGGAAGGCGTGGCCTCGCTCGGCGGTTATGCCGATGTGTTCAAGCGCAATGTCGTCGCCTCCGGCGTCGTGCCGCAGATATCGGTCATCATGGGACCTTGCGCGGGCGGTGCCGTCTATTCGCCGGCCATGACCGATTTCATCTTCATGGTGCGCGATACCTCCTACATGTTCGTGACCGGGCCGGATGTGGTCAAAACCGTGACCAACGAGATCGTTACGGCGGAAGAACTGGGCGGAGCCTCCACCCATACGAAAAAATCCTCCGTCGCCGACGGCGCTTATGAAAACGACATCGAAACGCTGGAACATGTGCGGCTGCTGTTCGATTTCCTGCCGCTGAACAACCGCGAAAAGCCTCCGGTGCGCCCGTTCCACGACGATCCGGCCCGGCTGGAAGCACGGCTCGATACGCTGATCCCTGATAGTTCCAACAAGCCCTATGACATGAAGGAACTGATCCACGCGCTGGCCGACGAGGGCGATTTCTTCGAGTTGCAGGAGGCCTTTGCCCGCAACATCATCACCGGCTTCATCCGTCTCGAAGGCCAGACGGTGGGCGTCGTCGCCAACCAGCCGATGGTGCTGGCCGGCTGCCTCGATATCGACAGTTCGCGCAAGGCCGCCCGCTTCGTGCGCTTCTGCGATGCCTTCAATATTCCGCTGCTGACGCTGGTGGATGTGCCGGGTTTCCTGCCCGGAACGGCACAGGAATATGGCGGCGTCATCAAGCACGGCGCCAAACTTCTCTTCGCCTATTCGGAAGCGACGGTGCCCATGGTGACGCTGATCACCCGCAAGGCCTATGGCGGCGCTTATGACGTGATGGCCTCGAAACATATCGGCGCGGATGTGAATTACGCCTGGCCGACGGCGGAAATCGCCGTGATGGGCGCGAAGGGTGCTGCGGAAATCCTCTATCGTTCCGAGCTTTCCGATCCGGAAAAGATCGCCGCGCGCACGAAGGAATATGAAGAGCGTTTCGCCAATCCCTTTGTGGCGGCGGAACGCGGTTTTATCGATGAGGTCATCATGCCGCATTCCTCACGCCGCCGCATCGCCCGCGCCTTCGCGTCGCTGCGTAACAAGAGCGTGGAAACCCGCTGGAAGAAACACGACACTATTCCGCTCTGAGACTGGAAAAATGCTTCGGCCACCTTACTATATGTTTGTTCAGGCGCCCGGATGTCCGGATGTCCTCCCGAAACGCACAAGGACACATTTTCATGGCCGAGAATTCCTCCGCAGATAATTTCCCCGCCGGATATGAAGTGCCCAAGGTCTGGACCTGGGACAAGGGCAATGGCGGCCAGTTCGCCAATATCAACCGCCCGATTGCCGGTCCCACCCATGAAAAGGAACTGCCGGTCGGCAAGCATCCGCTGCAGCTATATTCGCTGGCGACGCCGAATGGCCAGAAGGTCACCATCATGCTGGAAGAATTGCTGGCCGCCGGCCACAAGGGCGCAGACTATGATGCGTGGCTGATCAAGATCGGCGAAGGTGACCAGTTCGGTTCCGGTTTTGTCGGCGTCAATCCGAATTCCAAGATCCCGGCGCTGATGGATCACTCGACGCCTGAGCCGACGCGCGTTTTCGAAAGCGGCTCGATCCTCGTTTACCTCGCGGAAAAATTCGGCGCCTTCCTGCCGAAAGAGGGCAATGCCCGCACGCAGGCGCTGAACTGGCTGTTCTGGCAGATGGGCTCCGCCCCCTTCCTCGGTGGTGGTTTCGGCCATTTTTATGCCTATGCGCCGGTGAAGATCAAATACGCCATCGACCGCTACGCCATGGAAGTCAAACGCCAGCTCGACGTGCTGGACCGGCATCTGGCCGAGAACCGTTATCTCGCCGGTTCGGAATATACGATCGCCGACATGGCCGTCTGGCCGTGGTACGGCAAGATCGCGCTCGGTCAGGCCTATGGCGATGCCGGTGCGTTCCTTGAAGCCGACGGTTACAGACACGTCATGCGCTGGACGCTCGAAATCGGCGAACGCCCGGCGGTCAAGCGTGGCGTGATCGTCAACAAGACCTCGGGCGATCCGTCCGAACAATTGCATGAACGCCACGATGCCTCCGACTTCGAGACGAAGACGCAGGACAAGATCGGCAGGGCATAATGAAAGATTAGAGCGCCAAAAGCGCTCTAACTATTTGAATTGGCGCATTTCCGGACGTAAAAGCAAGGCAGCTTTTACTGGAAATGTTCTGGAAGGACAAAAGATGGCGAACCTGCCCGAAATGACCAAACACAAGGGATTTCCCTCCGGCATGCCGAGCACGGGTGTCCAGTTCACCATCCGCCGCGCCAACCCCAAAGGGGTAACGCCGATCAAGATGATACCCCGCCGGGCGCGCAACGACACCAAGGAGCATCGCATCGATGCCGCCTTCCTGCACTCGCTCTGGCACCATTTCGGCGCCGAGCCCTTCGAGCGCGGCAATCTCGACGCCGCCCGCCTCAACCTCCTCTTCGGCCGTGAGGTCGTGCCGGCGGAAAAGAATTTCGATCCGCTTTCCTATCAGGCGATGCTGGTGATCGATGAGCGCGTCGCGCGGCAGAACTTCCCGGAATCCTTCGAGAATTTCTTCGAGATTTGAGTGTGCTGTCATCCGCCAACGGGGAATGAAATTCGATGTCGACAGCGACCAGCAAATTTCTGAGTTACGTTCTGCGCCATGCGCCTGAAAGTATCGGCCTGACCCTGGATGCTCAGGGTTGGGCGGATGTCGCAGATCTGTTGGCAAAAGCGAATGCGAGCGGCACGCCGCTCGATGAGGCAGGCCTCTTTTCGGTTGTCGCAGAAAGCGACAAGAAGCGCTTCACGCTGTCGGAAGACGGTCGCCGCATCCGGGCGGCGCAGGGGCACTCCGTTAAGGTCGATCTTGGCCAGCCGCCAGTCGAGCCGCCGCCGCAATTGTTTCACGGTACGGCGACCTGCTTTCTCGATTCCATTCTGCGGGAAGGCTTGCGTCCGGGGGAAAGGCACCAGGTTCATCTTTCCGCTGACCGGAAGACTGCGATTGCCGTCGGACAACGGCACGGAAAGCCCGTGGTCCTGATTGTCGATGCCGGTCGGATGTTTGCGGACGGTTGCAATTTCTACCAAGCCGACAACGGCGTTTGGCTGACGGACGCCGTGCCATTTGCCTATCTGACCCCGTTCGAGGATTCCTCAGCGGAGAGCGACGGGTGACGGGCTGACGTTTGGTAATGGAGGAGGGAGGCGAAATGGGTGTCGGCATATTTCAGATCGATATGGATTGGCTGCATCGCTGGCTAAGGCAGCGGCGTGGTGGCGGTGCCCGTAAGCCCGGTAACCGCAACCTCAAACCCAGAATGACGCCGGAAGCCGCCCGCCTCGATCACCGGCAGATGTTGAGGTTCATGGCGCTCAATGCGGCGGTCGGCGTGCTGATCGGCGTCTGCGTCGGTGCAGCGCTGATCTTTCTCGACATTGGCGGTTTGGGCGCGCGCATCGGCCGCGCCGCCAATCCGGTCGTGCCCGTGCTGCTGGTCGTCATGCCCATCGCATCTCTGTTCGGCGCGGCCGCCACCGCCTCGGCGATCCTGATGATGCCCTATGAAAAGAAATTCCGCGACGACGATGACGATGCGAGGGGAGAATAACCGCATGATCAAGAAAATCCTCATCGCCAATCGCGGCGAGATCGCCTGCCGGGTCATCAAGACGGCGAAGAAGATGGGCATCGCCACGGTCGCGGTCTATTCGGATGCGGATGCCAATGCGCTGCATGTAAGACAAGCGGATGAGGCCGTTCATATCGGCCCGGCCCCCTCATCGCAGTCCTATATCGTCATCGACAAAATCCTCGACGCCATCGAAAAGACCGGGGCGGATGCTGTCCATCCCGGTTACGGCTTCCTGTCGGAAAATGCTGCTTTTGCTGAGGCGCTGGAAAAGGCGGGCGTCGTCTTCATCGGCCCGCCTGTTGGCGCCATCAAGGCCATGGGCGACAAGATCACCTCCAAGAAACTGGCCGCGGAAGCGGGCGTTTCCACCGTCCCCGGCCATATGGGGCTAATCGAGGATGCGGATGAGGCGGTGAGGATCGCGTCGCAGATCGGTTATCCCGTCATGATCAAGGCGTCGGCCGGCGGCGGCGGCAAGGGCATGCGCATCGCTTTCAACGATGCCGAGGCGCGCGAGGGTTTCCAGTCCTCGAAAAACGAGGCGAAATCCTCCTTTGGCGATGACCGCATCTTCATCGAAAAATTCGTCACCCAGCCGCGCCATATTGAAATTCAGGTGCTGGGCGACAAGCACGGCAACACGCTTTATCTGGGTGAACGCGAATGCTCGATCCAGCGGCGTAACCAGAAGGTGATCGAGGAAGCGCCGTCGCCCTTTCTGGATGAAGCGACCCGCAAAGCCATGGGCGAGCAGGCCGTGGCGCTGGCGAGAGCGGTCGGTTACCATTCGGCCGGCACGGTGGAATTCATCGTCGATGGCGAGAGGAATTTCTACTTTCTGGAAATGAACACCCGCCTGCAGGTGGAGCATCCGGTAACGGAACTCATCACCGGTATCGATCTGGTCGAACAGATGATCCGTGTGGCGTCAGGTGAAAAGCTCTCCTTCGGGCAGGCGGATGTGAAGCTGAACGGCTGGGCCATCGAAAGCCGGCTTTATGCCGAAGACCCTTATCGCAACTTCCTGCCCTCCATCGGCAGGCTGACGCGATATCGCCCGCCGCAGGAAGGTGCGCAGGAGAATGGAACGGTCATCCGCAACGATACGGGCGTTTTCGAAGGCGGCGAGATTTCGATGTATTACGATCCGATGATCGCCAAGCTGTGCGCTCTGGGCAAGGATCGTGAAACCGCCATCGACGCCATGGGGCAGGCGCTTGATCGTTTCGAGGTTGAGGGCATCGGCCATAATCTGCCCTTCCTGTCGGCCGTCATGCAGCATGAGCGTTTCCGTGCCGGCCGCCTGACGACGGGTTTTATCGCGGAAGAATTTCCGGAAGGATTTTCCGGCGTGGAGCCGGATGAGGCCACGGCGCGCCAGCTTTCCGCCATCGCCGCCATCATCCATCAGCGGCTGCAGAGCCGCGCGGTGGAAATTTCCGGCACCATCGGCAATCACCGCCGCATCGTCGGTCAGGACTGGGTCGTGTCGTTTGGCGCATCCCGCCACAGGGTCGCCGTTGAAACCGGCACGGATGGTACGGCGGTCCGTTTTGAAGACGGGGCAGCGCTCACCGTCGATACCGGCTGGCTTTCCGGCCAGAGCCTTGGCCTGTTCACGGTAGCGGGTGAGGTTATCGCCGCCAAGGTCGATCTTGCAGGTGCTGCGATCCGCCTGCGCTGGCGCGGCATGGATATGCGTGCCCATGTGCGCAGCCCGCGTGTGGCGGAACTGGCGCTGCTGATGCCGGAAAAATTGCCGCCGGATACATCGAAGCTGCTGCTTTGCCCCATGCCGGGCGTCATCACCGGTATTTCCGTGGGTGAGGGCGACGAGGTGGAGGCCGGGCAGGCGCTGGCGACGGTGGAGGCCATGAAGATGGAAAACATTCTGCGCGCGGAAAAACGCGGCCGCGTTGCCAGAGTGGCGGCAAAACCGGGCGATAGCCTCGCGGTGGATGAAGTCATCCTCGAATTCGAGTGATGGCCGCTGCCGTTTTTCCGGAACGCATGCGGGCCGGGGCGGTTTAAGGGAGCGGGCCTGCGGGCGGATCGTTCGATTTTCGTCACGATCACCCGCCACAGTGCTAAAATGAAATGCAGAAGGGGAGAGATGCATGTCGGGTGAAAAAACGGTGCGGGATTGGCTGCAGCTTGCCGAAAAAGAGCTGAAGCGTTCACCGGACACACTCGTCTGGCACACGCCCGAAGGCATCGAGGTCAAGCCGCTCTATACGGCTGACGATCTGCAGAAGATTTCCCATCTGGACAGCCTGCCGGGCTTTGCGCCATTCACGCGCGGCCCGCGTGCCACCATGTATGCCGGGCGGCCTTGGACCATCCGCCAATATGCCGGTTTTTCCACGGCCGAAGCCTCGAACGCCTTTTACCGCAAGGCGCTCGCCGCCGGTCAGCAGGGCGTTTCCGTGGCCTTCGATCTCGCCACCCATCGTGGTTATGACAGCGATCATCCGCGTGTGGAGGGCGATGTCGGTAAGGCGGGCGTGGCGATCGACAGCGTCGAGGACATGAAAATCCTGTTCGATGGCATCCCGCTCGAAAAAGTCTCGGTGTCGATGACCATGAATGGCGCGGTCATTCCGGTGCTCGCCAGTTTCATCGTTGCGGGGGAAGAGCAGGGGGTGCCTCGCGCCGCCCTTTCCGGCACCATTCAGAACGATATCCTCAAGGAGTTCATGGTCCGCAATACCTATATCTATCCGCCGGAACCCTCGATGCGGATCATTGCCGACATCATCGAATATACGGCGAAGGAGATGCCGAAATTCAACTCCATCTCCATATCCGGCTATCACATGCAGGAAGCGGGTGCGACGCTCGTGCAGGAACTGGCCTTCACGCTGGCGGATGGCCGCGAATATGTGCGGGCGGCGCTGGCCAAGGGGCTGAATGTCGATGATTTCGCCGGGCGCCTGTCGTTCTTTTTCGCCATCGGCATGAATTTCTTCATGGAGGCTGCCAAGCTGCGCGCCGCGCGCCTGCTCTGGTCGCGCATCATGGAGGAGTTCAAGCCGCAGAAGGCCTCGTCGCTGATGCTGCGCACCCATTGCCAGACGTCGGGTGTCTCGCTGCAGGAGCAGGACCCCTATAACAACATCGTCCGCACCGCCTTTGAAGCCATGTCCGCCGTGCTCGGCGGCACGCAGTCGCTGCATACCAATTCCTTCGATGAGGCGATTGCCCTGCCGACGGAATTTTCCGCCCGCATCGCCCGCAATACCCAGCTTATCCTTCAGCACGAAACCGGTGTTACCAAGGTGGTCGATCCGCTGGCCGGCTCCTATTATGTCGAAAGCCTGACGGACGAACTGGCAGAGAAGGCCTGGGCGCTGATCGAGGAGGTCGAGGCGCTTGGCGGCATGACCAAGGCGGTGGCGGAAGGCCTGCCGAAACGGCTGATCGAAGAGGCCGCCACACGCCGGCAGGCAGCAGTGGACAAGGGTGAGGAGGTTATCGTTGGCGTCAACCGTTACCGTCTCGAAAATGAAGAGGATATCGATGTTCTCGATATCGATAACGCCGCCGTGCGGGCCGCGCAAATCCGCCGCATCGAAGAAACGCGCCGCCGCCGCGATGGCAAGGACGTGACCGCCGCTTTGGCAGCGCTTTCCGAGATCGCCCGCAGCGGCAAGGGCAATATTCTCGAAGCCGCGGTTGTTGCCGCCCGCGCCCGCGCCACGGTGGGAGAGATTTCCGATGCGCTGCGTGCGGCCTTCGGCGACCATGCCGCCGTGCCGGAGGTGGTGAGCGATATTTACGGCGAGGCCTATAAGGACGAGCCGGAACTTGCCACGCTCGCCGCCCGGCTTTCCGGTGTGGCTAAGAGGATCGGCACCAAGCCGCGCATCATGGTCGCCAAACTCGGGCAAGACGGGCATGATCGCGGCGCGAAGGTCATCGCCTCCGCCTTCGGCGATATCGGTTTCGATGTGCTGGCCGGCCCCCTGTTCCAGACACCCGTTGAAGCGGCTGATCTCGCCGTCCAGAACAGGGTGCATGTGGTCGGCATGTCGTCGCTCGCCGCCGGCCACAAGACACTTGCGCCACAGCTGGTCGAGGCGCTGAAACAGAAGGGCGCGGACGATATCATCGTCGTCGTCGGCGGCGTCATTCCGCGGCAGGATTATCAGTTCCTGCTCGACCACGGTGTCTCGGCGATTTTCGGCCCCGGCACCAATGTCATGGATGCTGCAAACAAGGTGCTCGACCTGCTCGAAGGCGTCAGGCGCAACGCATGAGGGAAAGACGGCCATGTTCGGAAGATTGAATCACGTCGCCATTGCGGTACCCGATCTTAATGCCGCCGTAGCCCGTTACAGGGCGCTGGGCGCAGATGTCTCGGAACCGCAATCGCTACCCGAACACGGCGTGACGGTGGTTTTCATTCAGACTGAAAATACCAAGATCGAGCTTCTTCACCCGCTCGGCGAAAATTCGCCGATTACCGCTTTTCTCGAGAGAAATCCGGGCGGCGGCACGCACCATCTCTGCTTCGAAGTGCCTGACATTGTCGCGGCGCGCGACGATCTCGTCAAAAAAGGCGTTCGAATTCTGGGTGATGGCGAGCCGAAGATCGGCGCGCATGGCAATCCCGTTCTTTTCCTGCATCCGAAGGATATGGGCGGCGTGCTCTATGAGCTTGAGCAGGTTTCTGAGACACACGGCTGAAACACAGACCCCGTAAGAGGCTGGCCATACGGTGAACGGCGCGCAGCGGCCGTTCGCCTTTGCCGGAACGTGTTTCGTTTGTTTTCTTTTGACATTCGTTTTGTTTTCGTTTTTATGGCAATTGTCTTTCAACGATGGGGACGCGATCCCCGACGCTGTCGTGGAGGCTCTATGTCCGGCGAGAACATTTTCGATCTTTTTGTCATCGGTGGCGGCATCAATGGCTGCGGCATTGCCCGCGATGCCGTGGGCAGGGGTTATTCCGTTGCGCTTGCGGAAAAGGGCGATTTCGCTTCCGGCACCTCTTCCGCCGCCACCAAGCTCATCCATGGTGGCCTGCGTTATCTCGAGCATTACGAGTTTCGTCTGGTGCGCGAAGCGCTGATGGAGCGTGAAATCCTCTGGGCGATGGCGCCGCATGTCATCTGGCCCATGCGTTTCGTCCTGCCCATCCAGAAAGGCGGTGTGCGCCCGGCCTGGATGGTCCGGCTCGGCCTGTTTCTTTATGACAATCTCGGCGGCCGCAAGCTTCTGCCGGCGACCCGCACGCTCGATCTTCGCAAGGACCCGGCGGGCAAGCCGCTGAAGCCGGCTTTCGCCAGGGCTTTCGAATATTCCGACGGCTGGGTGGATGATGCCCGTTTCGTGGTCCTCAACGCGCGCGATGCGGCCAATCGCGGCGCGACGATCATGAACCGCACGCGGGTCGTTTCCGCACGGCGCGAAGGCGGCTTGTGGCTCATCGAGACGCTGGACGAAAAAACCGGACGGGCGGCCACGCACAAGGCACGCATGCTGGTGAATGCCGCCGGTCCCTGGGTGGACAAGGTGCTTTCCGGCGTCTTCGGTCGCAACGACGTGCACAATGTCCGGCTCGTGCAGGGCAGCCATATCATCGTGCGCAAGAAGTTTTCCGATCCGCGCGCCTATTTCTTCCAGAACCCGGATAACCGCATCATCTTCGCCATTCCCTATGAGCGCGATTTTACGCTGATCGGCACCACGGACCGCGATTACAAGGGCGATCCGGCCAGCGTTCGCATCTCCGAGGAGGAGATTTCCTATCTCTGCAACGCGGCCAGCGACTATTTCAGCGAACCGGTCCGGCCGGAAGATATCGTCTGGACCTATTCCGGCGTGCGGCCCCTCTTCGATGACGGTGCATCGAAAGCGCAGGAGGCGACGCGCGATTATGTGCTGAAGGTTGAAGAGACAGAGGGTGAGGCTCCACTCCTCAATATTTTCGGCGGCAAGCTCACCACCTATCGGCGGCTCGCCGAACATGCGCTGGAAAAGATCGGTGCGGCGATTGGTGAAAAGGGCAAGCCGTGGACGGCGGGCTCCCACCTGCCGGGCGGCGATTTCGGCGCTGAGAGATATGAGACGCAGGTGCGCTCGCTCGTCTCCCTTTATCCCTTTCTTGACGGACGCCATGCCGAGCGACTTGTCAGAAACTACGGCACCAAGGCGGCGGAACTGTTGGGCAGCGCCACCGATGTCTCCGGCCTCGGCCGGTATTTCGGCGGCACGCTTTATGAATGCGAGGTGCGCTGGCTGGTTGAGCACGAATGGGCCTGTGCGGCCGAGGACATTCTTTGGCGGCGCACGAAACAGGGCCTGCGCCTGAACAAGGACGAGGCTGCCGGTCTCGACGAGTTCGTGGCTGTGCTGATGGGCGGCGGACAAAAGGCCGAAGCCGTGGCGGAGCGGGCCTGAAAATCCGCCGGTTGCCCCGTCAGCTCCCGGAACTCTTCGCCGGCCTCTCCGGGCCATCGGCGCTCAGAATATAGTCGTCTGCGGCTGAAAGCGCGTGCTCCATATGCCCTTCGAATACCAGCTCCGGCTCGTTGGGCGCTATGGCGATTTTCGGCATGCCGCCGAAACGCACCGCCTGCGATTGCGCCAGACCGTCGCGCAGGCCGCTTTCCAGAAGATCGAAATAGCGGGTGCCGGGGCCGGTGATGAAGACCGGCATATGGCCATGCAGGCTGAAGAGGCGTGAAAGGCCGTTGCCGAGCGCAAGTCCGGCGGTGCGGAAGGCGAACCGCGCCATGCGGGCGCCGGTGCGGGCCGAGGCGGCGATCTTGTCCACCTCGGCGATCGGCACGAATTTCGCCGGTTCCGCCTGCGGCGGAGCTTCGAAAGCAGAGCGCAGGATGGCGTAAAACCCGGAATAGGCCTCGATGCAGCCTTTGGTGCCGCAACGGCACAGTGCGCCGTCGGCCAGATGCAGCATATGGCCGAAATTGGGAGCGCTGACCTCGATTGCGCCGCCCGTCGAGCGGGCGATGCCAAGGCCGATGCTGTGGCCGAGCGACAGGGTGACGAGGGCCTCTGGCGCCGGGTTTTCCCGTGCCTGCTCCCGCATCCAGATGGCTTTTGCGGCCAACAGCGTCTCGTTGTTCAGCGTCACGCGAATGCGGCCGTCCCCGGAAACCAGCCGCTGGAAGTCGATCCTTTCGTCACCGAGAACCGGCGACCAGACAAGCGTTGCCGTGGCCGCATCCACCAGCCCCTTGCTGCTGATCGAGACCTGGAGAATATCGTGCCGGTCGATGCGGGAGCGATCGGCAAGTCTTGCGAGACCGGCGAGGATCGCGCCGCCGAATGTGCCTTTTTCAGCCGCAATCCTCTGTTCGGTGAAGCGGTCCACCAGCTTGCCGGCATAATCGACCAGCGAATATTGCACGCTGTCGGAAGAGATGATGACGATGGCGACGTGGCAGAAAGCGCCGCGCGGGCCGAAGAGAATGCGCGGCCGGCCACGGCCGGCGGTGGCGAGTTGCTCTTTCCGCAGAATGAGCCCGGCCCGCTCAAGCTCGGTGGTGATAGCGGAGACTGTTGCGGAGGCAAGCCCGGTGAAGGACGACATGTCGGTATGGGAAAGGCTGCCGTGCAGGCGCAGCGCCGCCATCACCGACAGGCTGTTTTTCTGGCGCACCAGTTCCGTACTTGCAATGGCGGACATGGGCTGGGGCATGCTCCCTGAACGGCCTTTTTCCTGTCGTGCTGATCCACTCTGATGGCGCATGCCAGAGCGAAGATCAAGGCACCCGGATGCTGCCCGCAGCCGTTGTTGACAGCATGGGGAATCTCTGACATTAATTTTCTCGACTGTCGAGAAAATTGTGAAACCACAGAGACCGGCAGCTTTTTCCGGGCGTTTTTCCTGCATGGAGGTGTGGGGCTTCGCCCTTACCGGGAGGACATCATGAATTCTTTTGCCAAGCTTTTGGCGGGTACAGCCGTACTCGTTTCCCTGCACACTGCCGCCATGGCCGCTGATCTCGTCGTCGGCGTTTCCTGGTCGAATTTCCAGGAAGAACGCTGGAAAACGGATGAGGCGGCCATCAAGGCGGCGCTCGACAAGGCTGGCGCGAAATACATCTCCGCTGATGCGCAATCATCCGCCGCAAAGCAGCTGACCGATGTGGAATCGCTGATCTCGCAGGGCGCCAATGCGCTGATCATCCTGGCGCAGGACAGCGACGCGATTGGCCCGGCCGTTGAAAAGGCCGTTGCCGAGGGCATTCCGGTCGTGGGTTACGACCGTCTGATCGAAAACCAGAACGCCTTCTACATCACCTTCGATAACAAGGAAGTCGGCCGTCTGCAGGCTGCCGAAGTCTTCAAGGTGAAGCCAGAAGGCAATTACGTCTTCATCAAGGGCTCTTCTTCCGACCCGAACGCGGACTTCCTGTTCGCCGGTCAGCAGGAAGTGCTGAAGGCGGCCATTGACGGCGGCAAGATCAAGAATGTCGGCGAAGCCTATACCGATGGCTGGAAGCCGGAAAATGCCCAGAAGAACATGGAACAGTTCCTGACCAAGAATAACAACAAGGTCGATGCGGTCGTCGCCTCGAATGACGGCACGGCCGGCGGTGCAATCGCCGCTCTCGCCGCGCAGGGCATGGCCGGTTCGGTTCCCGTTTCCGGTCAGGATGCCGATTTCGCCGCGCTGAACCGCGTCGCGCTCGGCACGCAGACGGTGTCGGTCTGGAAGGACAGCCGTGAACTCGGCAAGGAAGCGGCCGGTATCGCGCTGGAACTGGCCGGGGGCAAGAAGATGACGGAGATCAAGGGCGTCACGGCCTTTGATGGCGGCCCGAAGAAGGTCACGATGCAGTCGGTCTTCCTGAAGCCGATCGCCATCACCAAGGACAATCTGAACGTCGTCATCGATGCCGGCTGGATCAAGAAGGAAACGGCCTGCCAGGGTGTGAAGGCGGGAACCGTCAAAGCCTGCGATTGATCGACTAGGTCGCGGTTCGGGCGCTGCGCCATGGTTCATGGCGCGGCGCCTTTTAGAGCATTTCCAGGAAAAGTAGGCCCCGGTTTTCCGTTCGGAAATGCGCCAGAACAAAGCGTTGGAGCGTTTTCGCGATTCAGGGAAAAGCGAAAGCGCTCTAAGATGTAAGGAGCACCGGCAGTTCATGGCCGATATGACCCAATCCAATTCCACAACGTCGCAAAAGACGGAAAAAACAGGCTCGATAACGCGCTTCATCAACGCCACCGAGCTGGATACCAGGCTGCTCGGCATGGTCGGCGCGCTTCTTCTGATCTGGATCGGATTTCATATCCTGTCCGGCGGGCTGTTCCTGACGCCGCGAAACCTCTGGAACCTTTCCGTGCAGACCGCGTCCGTGGCCGTCATGGCGACCGGCATGGTGCTCGTCATCGTCACCCGCAACATCGACCTTTCGGTCGGGTCGATCCTCGGTTTTTCCGGCATGATCATGGGTGTCATGCAGGCGGAAATCCTGCCGCAAATCCTCGGCTTCGAACATTGGGCGACATGGATCGTCACGCTTATGGTCGGCATTCTCGTCGGCGGCGCCATCGGCATGTTGCAGGGCTCCATCATCGCCTTCCTGAACGTGCCCTCTTTTATCGTCACGCTTGGCGGTCTGCTGGTCTGGCGCGGCGGCACATGGTTCATCACCAGCGGCCGCACCGTGGCGCCGATGGATTCCACCTTCCGCCTGATGGGCGGCGGCACCAGCGGCTCGATCGGCGCGACATGGAGCTGGATCGCCGCCGTCGTCGCCTGCGTCGCCATCATTGCGGCCATCCTGAATTCCCGCCATCAGCGCCGCCGTTTCGGCTTTCCGTTGCGGCCCGTCTGGGCGGAATATTTTCTGGCCGCGCTCGGCTGCCTTGTCGTTGTCGGTTTCGTGGCGGTGGTCAACAGCTATCCATGGCCGGTCAACATCGCCCGCAACTATGCCGATGCCAATGGCATCGTCTGGCCTGAAGGCGGTCTGTTCATTTCGCACGGCATCGCCATTCCGGTGTTGATGGCGCTTGCGGTCGGTGCGGTCATGACCTTCATCGCCACAAGGCTGCGTTTCGGGCGTTATGTCTTCGCCATCGGCGGCAATCCGGAAGCGGCCGAACTCGCCGGCATCAAGACCCGCTGGGTCACCGTGAAGATCTTCACGCTGATGGGCATTCTGTGCGCCATCGCCGCGGCCATCTCGACCGCCCGCCTCAATGCCGCCACCAATGCGCAGGGCGAGCTCGACGAGCTCTATACCATTGCGGCGGCCGTCATCGGCGGCACTTCGCTTGCCGGCGGTGTCGGAACCATAGCGGGCGCGATGCTCGGCGCGCTCGTCATGCAATCGCTGCAATCCGGCATGGTGCTGGTGGGCATCGATACGCCTTTCCAGCGCATCGTCGTTGGTGTGGTTCTGGTCGTCGCCGTCTGGCTCGACACCATCTACCGCGCCCGCGCCAAGTAAGAACCGAGGAGAACTCCTATGACGGACCAAGTCACGCCCCTCGTGGAAATGCGCAATATTTCCATTTCCTTCGGCGGTATCCATGCGGTGGAAAACGCCTCTGTCGATCTTTTCCCCGGTGAGGTGGTCGCCCTTCTCGGCCACAACGGCGCGGGCAAATCGACGCTTATCAAAATCCTCTCCGGCGCCTATCGGCGCGATGGCGGCGATATTCTCATCAATGGTGAGGATGCCGATATCCGCAATCCCCGCGACGCCAAGAAATACGGTATCGAGACCATCTACCAGACGCTGGCCGTGGCCGACAATGTCGATGCGGCCGCCAATCTTTACCTCGGTCGCGAGCTGAAGACGAAATGGGGCACGCTTGACGATGTCGCCATGGAAGCCTCGGCCCGCGAGGTGATGGGGCGTCTCAACCCCAATTTCCGGCGGTTCAAGGAGCCGGTGAAGGCGTTGTCCGGCGGCCAGCGACAGTCCGTCGCCATTGCCCGCGCCATTCTGTTCGATGCCCGCATCCTCATCATGGACGAGCCGACGGCCGCACTCGGGCCGCAGGAAACGGCGCAGGTGGGCGATCTCGTCAAGGAGCTGAAACGGCAGGGCATCGGCATCTTCCTCATCAGCCACGATATTCACGATGTCTTCGATCTGGCCGACAGGGTCTTCGTGATGAAGAACGGCAAGGTGGTGGGCCATGCCCGCACGCAGGATGTCACCAAGGACGAGGTGCTTGGCATGATCATTCTGGGCAAGGTGCCGGCCGGTGCGGTGCCGGGGCCGGGTGCGGTCGCGCTCTGAACTCAGTGAAATAAAGATATAAAGATTTCTTTATGTCTATTGACATCTTGGCGCCCGTGGTGAGAAATGCGGGTGTCATGGTTCTCCGGGCTTGTTTGTTCGATCCCGGAGCTAAGAGGGAATCCGGTGCGCCGACGATCGGCAAGACCGGAGCTGCCCCCGCAACTGTAAGCGGCGAGCCTTTGTCCAACACGTCACTGGGGTAAACTCCGGGAAGACGGACAAAGGCGACGACCCGTAAGCCAGGAGACCTGCCAGGACAAAATAACGTCCACGGGCGGGGTGTCCCGGTGGTTGCTGCAATGGTCCGGCACAGGCCGGGCCTGCACGCGTCCGCTTTACCCATGCCCCCACAACCAAATGGGGTATGACAATGCCAGACAAGACCATTCCAGTCGCATCGCTCGGTTTTCCGAGGATCGGACGCCATCGCGAACTGAAGTTCGCGCTTGAAGGCTTCTGGTCCGGCAAGATTTCCGAGACGGAACTGCTCGAAACCGCAGCTAGGCTGCGTGCCGAAAACTGGGCGCTTCAGCGTGAGAAGGGGATTACCCATATCCCGTCCAACGATTTCTCCCTTTACGATCATGTCCTCGATACGGCCGTGATGGTGGGCGCCATTCCATCCCTTTATGGATGGGCGGGTGGGGATGTTTCCCTCTCCAACTATTTCGCCATGGCGCGCGGCAGCCAGAGCGAAGGGCATGCAGGCTGCGGCCATGGGCATGAAGGACATTCGCATCATGGTCAGGGCGTTCCGGCGCTGGAAATGACCAAATGGTTCGACACCAACTATCACTACATGGTGCCGGAGGTTTCAGAGGATCAGCATTTCGTGCTCACCTCGCAAAAGCCGGTCGACCACTTCCTTGAGGCGAAGGCGCTCGGCATCCATACGCGTCCGGTCATTCTCGGCCCGGTCACGTTCCTGAAGCTTGCCAAGGCGCGCGAGGCGGCCTTCAAGCCTCTCGATCTGCTGGCAAGGTTGCTGCCCGTCTATGAAGAGCTGCTGCGTCGCCTGCGCGCGGCCGGTGCCGACTGGGTGCAGATCGATGAGCCGGTCGCCGTGCTCGATCTTTCCGAGGGGGAGCGGCACGCGCTGGCCGTGGCCTATCGGGCTTTGTCGAAGGCCGCGCCGGATCTGAAAATCCTGCTCGCCACCTATTTCGGTGGGCTTGAGGACAATCTCGAAGCCGTCGCATTGCTTCCGGTCGCGGGCCTTCATATCGATCTGGTGCGAGCGCCCAATGCGCTGGAGACGGTGTTGAAGACGTTGCCGGAAAATCGCGTCCTGTCGCTGGGTGTCATCGACGGCCGCAACATCTGGCGCGCTGATCTCGCTGCAATCATTACCCGATTGGAACCGGTGATCGCGGCACGCGGTGCGGCGGCGTTTCAGATCGCGCCGTCCTGCTCGCTGCTGCATGTCCCGGTCGATCTCGAACTGGAAACCGGCCTCGATGCCGATCTGAAAAGCTGGCTTTCCTTCGCCACCCAGAAGCTCGGCGAACTTGCCGCGCTTGGCAGGGCTCTCGGTGAGGGCAAGGCTGCTGTCGCGACGGAACTGGAGGCTGCCGCTAAGGCCGTTGCCGCGCGTGCATCCTCGCCGAAGGTAACGGACGTCGCCGTGCAGAAGCGTATTGCGACGATTGGCGAGGCTGACAGGAAGCGGGTGAGCCCGTTTGCCGAGCGGCAGAAAGTGCAATCGCAGGCCATTGCGCTGCCGCTTTTCCCGACGACGACCATCGGCTCCTTCCCGCAGACGCCGGAGGTGCGCAAGGCCAGATCGGCGCATTCCAAGGGCGCGCTGACGGATGCGCAATATGAAAAATTCCTGCAGAAGGAAACCGAGGCGACCATTCGCTGGCAGGAGGAAATCGGTCTCGACGTTCTCGTGCATGGCGAGTTCGAGCGCAATGACATGGTGCAATATTTCGGCGAACAGCTTTCCGGCTTCGCCTTCACCCAGCATGCATGGGTGCAGAGTTACGGCTCGCGTTATGTGCGCCCGCCCATCATTTTCGGCGATGTGTCGCGCCCAAAAGCGATGACGGTTCGCTGGTGGGAATATTCCCAGTCGCTCACTGACAAGCCTGTCAAGGGCATGCTGACCGGGCCGGTGACGATCCTCAACTGGTCCTTCGTCCGCGACGATATCGCCAGAAGCCTGACATGCCGCCAGATCGCGCTCGCCATCCGCGACGAGGTCAATGATCTCGAAGCAGCCGGTGCGCAGATGATCCAGATCGATGAGGCAGCTCTTCGTGAAGGACTGCCGCTTCGGCACCGGGACTGGCAGGATTATCTCGGCTGGGCGGTGGAATGCTTCCGCATTTGCTCCAGCGGTGTGGGCGACCGCACACAGGTTCACACCCATATGTGCTATTCCGAATTCAACCAGATCATCGATGCCATTGCTGCCATGGACGCCGACGTGATCTCCATCGAGACCTCGCGTTCGAAGATGGAATTGCTGGATGCGTTTCGGACCTACAAATACCCGAACCAGATCGGTCCCGGCGTTTACGACATTCACTCGCCCCGTGTGCCGGCGGTTGGAGAAATGGTCGATCTTCTGGCGCTGGCGCGAGAGCGGCTTGACGACCGGCAGCTCTGGATCAATCCGGATTGCGGCCTGAAGACCCGTAAATGGGAAGAGGTCAGGCCGGCACTGGTCAACATGGTCGCCGCCGCTGCCGAGCTTCGCCGCGCGGTGCTCTGATATGAATGGAGGCCCGGCGAGAACCGGGCCTCCATCATGGCTTCCGCCGGGAAAATGTGGGGGAGGGCATATGAATGCCTCTCCGGAAGGATGGAGCCAGCCGGACAGGCAGAGGGAACGTTTCCGGGCCTACGACTGGAGATCGGTGTGGAAACGCTCAATCCCGGCGGATTTACGCCGTTGCGGAAGCGCTCAATGCAGATCGGCCTGAGCGAAGGCGCCGACATTCAGCTCTGCGCTTACCGGCGGCAGACCCTGCTGATTGATGTCCTGGGCCAGCGACAACAATGCCATCTCCAGGAAATAGGTCGACATGCCCAGTTCCAGAGATTTCGAGCGCTGGCAAAGATAGGAAACCATCCGCCCGAGCGCCAGAATCTCGTCTGCATTGTCCTGTTCAAGTATAGCTGTGGTAGACGCCGCCATGATTCCCTCTCGACAGTCGACAGTATGAAAACGCGATAATGTTGCGTTGTTCATTTTCGACCACATCGAGCGTCACGCGAGCGTCACACCTGCGTCAATCGTCGTTTTTGTCCGCCGGCGCGGCGGCATTTTCCGCCGCTTCAGTGGCGGCGAGCGATGTCACGAGAGCGACGATGCTTCTGCGCACGGCGGCGCTCTTGATGCGCGAAAAGGCCTGATTGAGCGAAAAGCCTTCATTCGAGGCCACGAAGGTCTGCATGGCATTGATCGTGCCAAGGGCCGGATTGGCCGGGTCGCCATCGGGCGTGGCATTGGCGAACAGGGAGCTGACCTCAACGCCGAGAATCGACGCAATGGCCTGCAGACGGGACGCGCCGACACGATTGGCGCCCTTTTCATACTTCTGGACCTGCTGGAAGGTGATGCCCAATCGCCCGGCCAGCGCACTCTGGCTCATGCCGAGCGACTTGCGGCGCATTCTGATTTGTGCGCCGACATGGACGTCGATCGGGCTGGGTAGTTTGGCGTGCATTACAAATTCCTCCGGTTGAGGTTCTTAAATCCGATGATTATCAATTAATATTGTTGAAGGTATACATTCAACACAATTTCCACGGGTATTATGACGCTTTATTGACGAAATTGCACGATTTTTCGTTCATAATCGCGTGTCTGGGCCGCGATTTATTATTTTTGTTGCACAACGCAACGCACCGTTGCGGCTGGAAAGATGGCTCCATCCGGCTACGCCGATGGTCTGAAAGCCGATTCTGTCCCAAATTTCTCGGTTCATTGCATCGAATTCCTCAAGCGACTCGGTATCGCCGAAATGCGGAATCCAGACGAATGGCCGTTTCTGACCGGAACGTATGACATTTTCAAGAATGACATTGTTGTAAAGTCTGGGCAGGCATTTGTTGGTGTCGATGGCCGGCGAAAGCGGGATGGGATTTCGTTCTATCGCAAAGCCCTGCCGCGCGAGCCAAAGCGCCGAGGCGTCCAGTTTTCGTTTCAGCTCGGTTGCGGCGCGGGCATTGCATCCGCCATGCGCGACAGGGTCGGCAACGAGCAATAGCGGCCGGCCGCCGCTTCTCAGACCGGTGACCGAAACGAACTGATCAACGTGGAAGCCGCATTGGTGCATTTTTTTGCCGGCAATCTCCGCTCCGCAAGTTTCCATCGCGGAAAAATCGGAAGAGACCGGGACTTTGCCGAGATCTTCCGGCCGATATCCGAAACTGAAGATGTTTCTGCCGTCGAGCGCCTGAATTTTTCGCCATCGCTGCGAAGGGGTGGCCGCATTCCTTCCGATCCCCCTGTCATCCTGCAGGCTGGAATGGCCCACCAGCCGAAAATCCGGGCCGACAAGCTGGTTGCCCCCTGCCAAGGCGACATCCGAATGCGTGGTTGCCGCTCCCAGATATTCGGCCAGGCTGACACCGATGGCCTTCTCCGCCACCAGGACGAATTCCGCCGCAGCATCAACCGCACGCACATGGAGTATGTCCTGTATCCATGGATGCGAAACGCTGTCGTTTCCGGCAAGGGGTATCAGCTCGGTGCTGCAAGAGGCTGGCAGGCTGCCGAGCCAGTCTCGCGCTGACCCGAGACGGGCTCGATCGGTCACGATAACGGCGGTGATATCCGCAGGCAGGGCCGAGAGCAGGTTTCCGATTGGAATGAGCGGTGAAACAATGTCAGCGGCCCTGTTTTCCGCAAAAAAAGAGGCGGGAAGCGTCAGCGCAATCGTGCGGATCAGCCCACCGCAATCGGGCATCAGAGGCAGGGGCCGGATGGTGCTCAAGACCTTTTGTCCCCTGCCGCCCGCCTTGCCGCCAATTGCTGGAAAAACATCGTATTCTGGAGTTTCCATGATGGCGGCGGTGGGGATGGCAAGGTTTCGCCCGTGAGCATTGCCAGAAGCCTTGCCGCATCGTGTCTTTTGACGGAAACCGCATTTGCCGCGAGCAGATTTGCCGTCTCGGAGCCGAGGTCCGCTTCCGCGGCGATGGTGCGCCATGTCCTGCGGGTAAAATGCAGATTGTTGGCTGCGTGCATGAGTGCGTCATATTCCTCTGGAGCGACCGTATCGCGGCAGGCGGCAAGCGTCGCCTCGGCATCGACCAGTGCGACTGTCAGCGCGCGGTAGTCGAGCGCGCCGGGTGCATGGCTCACCGCCACATCGGCATCGGAAAAACGCCGCCCGTCGCGATAGGCCTCGAAAATCTCGCCGATGCCGATCATGCCGAAGGGTGCGCATTCCGCCGCCCTGAGCGCCCCCATGCTGGCGGCGCCGAAAACGGTGACGCCGCTCGCCAGTGCAAACAGGATCTCCTTGTGCCAGACGGCGGCGCAATCGCCGTAAAGCCCGTCGATCAGCCCGATTGTCCCGACGCCTTGCCGAACCGCATCGAAAATATCGCCGCAGGCGGCCGGACCGCGAAGATCGAGACCGGATATATGCTCGGCTGCGATGCCGTGGATGGACGGGCCTGCAAAAACCACCGGCTTCATCCGAGGCCTCCGACAGTCAGCAGGTGATCGAGAGTGCGCTGCGAGATGTGTCGCAGGCCGCCGCCGGCCGGGGCAAGGCCGCTTGCCAGAACCCGCACCACATGCAGGCCGGATACCTCCGTTTCCATCGGAAAGACATAGATATCCTCGATGCCGCCGGCGAACAGGTGCGTCGCAAGTTGACGCCATGGCGGCGAAGACGCGGCGTCATGTATAAAATCGAGATTGGCCGGCACCCTTTCCATCGGCTGCACGCCGGGGGCCGAAGACCCGACCGCAACCATATCCCGCTGGTAGCGGAGAGGGGAAAGATCGTCCCTCGCGCCGCTGATATCGGTCAATCGCGACTGGATCGCCTCCAGCAAGGCTGCAATCGCAGCGCCATGGATATCAGGCCGGCAGGCAGCCCCCGCGGCGCTGCGAGTGGCTGGCCCGTCCTGCGCCTGAAGCGACCGGGGCAGGCTTGCCATCGCCACCGGCACGCCAAGCCCAGTCGTCATATCGAAGAAGGACGGCGGCAGGCCGATATCCGAAAGGTGCTGAACAAGACCGTCGAAGGAAGGATCGACGCCCGTTGGAATGAGGATAGGTCGCGGTGCGATGGCGCGCGTCTCGAAAGTGTCGACGAGAAAGCAGGCATCGTTTTCAATGAGTTCGAGCAGGGCATGGAGGACCGCATGGTCATGGTCGAACCCCGCCGCGAGCCCTTGGGAACTCATGCGGAAGGCCTGCCGGTCCCATGGGAAATCCACCCGGAAATCCATGCCGACAAGTTCGTAAGGCGCAAAAACCTGCCCCTGCCGGCGAATGGATGTGCCCTTCACCCAGGCGCGTTCTTTTCGCGGATCGAGCGCGTCCGGATCGACCCTGCCAACGGTTTCGAAGGGAATGAGAGGAACCCCTTTGTCCCGCATCTCCTGAACGGAGCTGACGGCGGCGATATGTTTGCGGGTTTCTTCCGCGACCGCGCCTTCGATCGCCTCCATGATCGCCGATAGCCGGGCCTGTTCCGCGACAAGCCCCTTGCCCTGCGAGACCGACAGCCCGCGCGAATTGGGCCGGGCCGCGAACCAGACGGGAATGCCGATAATATCGAGGCCGGTCACGTCGCCGACACGGGTAATCCCGAACCGCCGAAGCAGTCCGGGATCGAAGAACGAAGCGTCGACATGCCTTGAAGCCGCTGTCGCTGATATGGGAGCATCGGCACCGGTCAAGGCTGCGAGACCGCGATCAGGGCGCCGTGTTGCTGTCGTCGGCGAGGATGGCGTCGAACAGCTCGCCGGTGACGGAGCCGGCCGGGCCGACAGCCTTCAGGGCGGCTTCGATCGGTGCCTGTACCATGCGGTTGAAATCCCAGCCGGCGTCGTTCACTTCGCCGATGAAGGCGAAATCGGCTTCGGAAACCACTGCGCCGCCGGAGACGAGGGCTTCGATGCCCTGAATCTGAACCTGGTCCAGTTCCGCTTCCGGCTGGCCGTTCTGGCGAACGAGCATGGACTTTGCGGCGGCTGCCACGCGGGCATAGCCATCTACGCCGGGATGGCTGGCTTCATAGGCGGCAATCGTCTCATGCGACACGGACGCAACCCTGAGCGGCGCCGTGCGAATGAAGAGAACGCCGAAACCCTTTTTTCCGACAATGAAGAAATGCGAGGACATAGTATCTCCTATTTGATCCCAGCTAATCGAAGTGCGTGATAGAATTTTTCATTCGCTATCGGGTCCCGGTCTGGAGACAGGCTGCTGATCTCCCTCGCCGTCATACCCGGATAGTTTTCCTGAAGCCTGTTGCCGGATTCCCGGGCGGAGGCCAGATCGCCATGCAGCGCGTGGCTTGCGGTGAGGACGCGCAGAGCAGGCTCGTCATTTTCCATCCGCCCGCACAGTTCCACCGCCGTGCCGTAATCCTCGCGCTTGAAAGCGATGCTGGCGCCGGCCCACCAGTAGATGTCGGGTGCCAGCGGATTGAGGTCGATGGCCTGCTGAAACTTCTCCCAGGCGATTTCCGCATCGCCGAAATGAGCGAGCGCATCGGCATGCTGGAGCAGGAGGTCGGCCGAGTTGGGCGCCAGCGCCTCCGCCTCGAAGAATTTTTCGGCGGAGATGTCGAAGTCCCGCTGGTAGAGCGCCACCACCGCGCACATCCAGTGGCCCACCCCGAGGGCAGGGTCGATCTCGACGGAAGAATCGGCCTCCGCCTTGGCGCGGTGCAGGAGATGGGGGTCGTTGCCGCCCAGCATCAGCCATTCCAGTTGCAGGCTCTGCGCCACGCGGGCGCGGGCAACCGCCATGCTGTGGTCGAGATCGACGGCCTTGCGGAACATCGAACGGGCTCTTCTGAGAAGCGGCAGATCGCATTTGCCGCGCAGAAGCTGCTGGCCCTCCAGCAATTGCCGGTAAGCCTCGCCGCTGTGGTTGCGGTCGGGCTCCACCTGAAGCCGCTCGATTTCGCGGGCAAGCGCCGCCGCTACCTGTTTGGAGAGCAGCCGGAAGGCGGCGTGAATATGCCGTTCGGTCAGGACCGCTTCCAGTGACCAGACGATTTCACCGCTCGCATCCTCGATCAGCGCAACCGACATGCGGGTTTCGTCGAACACGGTCGAAATGATGCGGTAATCCGCCCGCAGCATGGCGTAGCCGTCATCGGCCCGGTCATGCGCCAGCGCAAAGGTGCTGTGCGGCGAAAGGACGGTGAAGGTTCGGTATCGGACAAGGCTGTTGGCGACATCCTCGACGAAGGCATGCATGACCGGCGAGACCGGCTGCCCGTCGACCCGTGCCGGGCGGACGAATGCGACACGCGGTTTTGCCATTGATTTTCGGCGGCTGCCTTCTTCCGGCTCGGCGGGGGCCGTTATCGTGGCGGCCAGACTTTGTATTCTCCGCCTCAGCGCCACGGTTTCCGCTTCCGGCGAACGACCCTCCTGGCGAAGCTGCTCCATCAGAAGCTGGTACATGCCCTCGCAGGCGCTGATATTTCCAACCCGCGCATAGGCCGCCATGGCGGCGCGATAGGTTTCTTCGCGCTCCGGTTCGATCTTGCAGGCGCATTCGGCAAGTCTGGCGATGTCGTTCGAGCTGGCGCGACCGAACCGCGTCAATTCCTCCAGAAGCTGGGTGTAACTCGAAAAGAACAGGTCCCTGAGACGGCGGCGCTCCGAAAGCAGCCAGAGATAAAGATGGTCCTGCCCGGCCTCCAGCCCCTCCAGCAACTCGCCGCCGAATTCGAGCAGCGCATTGAGCCGCCGCATCGGGTCTTCGGCCCTTGCGCCGGCAAGAAAGATGGCAAGGTCGGTGCGCTGCGCCAGCTTGCCGGCCTTCAGGTCGTTTCCTTCGGTCAGAAGGATGGCATCGTCCTCATTGGGCAGTTTCTGCAGGCGGAGGATGAGCTGCCGCAAATTGCCGAGAGCCCTTTTCTGCTCGACATTTTCCCACAAAAGCGATGCGGCATGCTGGCGGGAAAGGGACTGGTTCGGCGCAAGGATGAGGGCGGCGGTAAGGGCGAAGCCCTTGGACGGAAAAAATGCCTCCCGCACCGCGTCACAGCGCGGGGTGCCAAAAAGCCGGATCGGTATCAGTTCAGCGTTCCCAGCCACTTTCGTCCCCTCATGAATCATCATCTAACAACGTGTCCGGGAAATTGAAAGTCATCATAGCGTTCCATTTGACGCTGGTGTGACGCGGCCTGCCTATTGTCGCAGACAGAAGCATGAATGACGGGTGGAAAACAGCGGACATGCGACGGGCAGGCATCGGGAATTTTCGACAGTGATAGCGTTTAACGGAAGCTACATGGCCTTCGAGCCGCGTATCGAGCCTTACCAGCGTGCCGACGATGTCGGATATGCGGTCAGTGAATTCATGTGGTTCAAGGGCCGTCCGTTCTATCCGGTATCGGCGCTGGTCCATGCGAAGGTCGCGCATGCCAGGCTGTCGGCGGAAAAGGGCGACGACGAGGACGAGGATAATCTCGATATTCTCTTTCGCATGCCGCTGGTGGCGGGCGGGCACTTTTTCGAGATCGTGCTGCGTTCGAATGAAGGGACGTCCTACGGCGGCTGGGTTTGGGGAGAAGAACTGGAAATCCTGAATGAATTCGTCAACGGCTATCGCGTTCTGGCGGGCAAGTTCGACGACAGGCTCATCCGGTTCGAATATTCCAGGCGGTTTCAGCGTTACCGGACGATCGAGCCGCTGCCGGTGGAAAAATCCGTCTTCCTGATCCAGCGGGAGGCAAAACCTTATGCGGGCAAGCGTGGTCTGCCGGGAGTTCCGGTGGCCTGATCGCGGGAGGCGCCCTTTGGGACAACGGGCGGAAGGCATGGATGCGCGTATTGCGGCATGTCCGGTAAAGCGCGGCTTTATCGGAAGTCACCCGGGAATATTTTTATTTTTATTGTGTGGAACATTATGATGCCCAATAGAGGTAAAGTGCGTAACAGGGGGATGTCATCGCAGCTTGTGGCGGTGAATTGCGTTTCCGGCGACGATACGCTTTCCGATGCGGAGAGCGTTGAGGACGAGCCGCGCCCGCTTCTGCGCAGCGACAGGCTCTACGTTGTCAGCGAGCCCGTTTCCCAGACATTGCCCGCATCCGCCGTCGGCGATGATCGAGCCGGAAAAGAGGCGTCGGGCAGGACCGAGATCCGAAACAGGGTTGTCGATGCCGATATCAGGGCCGCAAAATGGGCCTGGGCGATATTGGCCATCGCGCATTGCTGGCTGATTTATTTCATGGTGCACAATCTCGGTTAGCACCTCCCGCCGGAAGGCATCCGGCTTCGGCGTTCTGGCGCCAGGCCCATCGCCGCAATTTGCGGCCATTTCGCCGTTTGAGCGGACCCGAGCGTCCGCAACCTGACATTCCGACAGCCCTCCCACGCACTTCTTCATGCTGCCGCCTGTCCAGCCACGAAGGCCCGCTCTCCCTGCTGTTTGCCTGCGGAAATGTCATAAAGCTGTAAATGAAGAAACTTAATTGAGTGATCGGTTTCAACGGAAACGGATCACCATGTCCCGGTCGCTTTTTACCGACACGGCGGCGACCTCGGACTTTCTTACGACATCGCATCGCCCGGGATAGGCGACGTCAATATCGACCGCCCGGACCTGTTTGAAGTGGCGTCGCATGCGCGGCGTCCGAACTCCCATGACCTTTCTAGCCCTGGAGATGACGAAGTGAGCAATCTTATAGGTACCGGCTTCAACGCCGGCTCGGATGATGGCGAACTGGCCACCCTCGAAAACGATCTGCGCGCGCTTGCCGAAATTGGCTGCGATACCGTGGAAATCGCCGCAACAAGCCTCGACATGATCGCCGGCGGCCGGATTATCGAAGAGCGCGCCGACCGTTTCGTGTCGCTCGCAAAGCAGTTCGATTTCCGCTACACCGTGCACGGTCTCGTCTCTTCGAATTTCATGGATCCGGTGACATGCCGTTACCAGATCGATGCGGCCAAGGCGCTTGCCGTTCTATGCGAGCGTATCGGCGCGGGCATTCTCGTCCAGCATAGCGGCGCGCTGCGTGCCGACCAGATCGCCGAACGGGCCGATGCCGACAGCCGCGAGCGGGAAGCGCTTTTCGAACTGGCGGAATTCTGCCGGCCCTATGGCGTGCGCATCGCCCTCGAGAATATCTTCTCCACCGAACCCGGCCAATATCGCCAGACACCGGCCGAAGTGGCAGCGACCGTGAAGGCTGTCGGTCACGACAATGTCGTTGCGCTGATCGATTTCAGCCATGCCTATCTCGAATCCACCTATCGTGGCCTCGATTTCCGCGATGAGCTTCGCGCCATGGCGCCGGTTGCCGGCCATCTGCATGTGCACGATTCCTTCGGCCGCCCGCAGGGCTTCTATCAGCCCTATTTTCCTCAGGAAAATACGGCGCTCGGCATCGGCGATCTGCACATGCCGCTCGGCTGGGGCGATATCGACTGGCAGAACATCTTCTCGGAACTTTCCTTCCTGCCCGATACCGTGCTGATGATGGAAATCGGCCGCCGTTATCGCGCCGAGCAGCCGGCAAGCCTCGAAACGGCGCGGCACCTGATTTCGCTAAATAGCGCCCGCACCCAGCTCGCGGCCGAGTGATTGGCCTGAACAGTGTGTAAGCCGAGAGGCTGATGTTTGAAACACCGGCAGTCCCGATACGACTGCCGGTGTTTTAATTCATGCTGCCCAGTCGGAGAGCGAATAGGCCCTGATATAATCGATCATCATCTGCGAGCCGTCGCTGAAATCAGCGTCCGATGGCGTTCCTGCCGTGCCGCCGACGGCAAGGTTGACGACCATATACATGGGGTCATGCATATCGTCAGGCGTATCCGTCTGCGCCACGGCGACATCGTCGAAATACCAGGTTATGTGCTCGGCATCCCACAACAGGCCGTAAGTGTGAAATCCTTCGGTGCTCGGCACGCTGACATTGTTGATGACTGAGGTCTGTTCACCGGTGGCGTTGGAATGGGCGGACATGATGAGCGTATTGGGGTTCTGACCGCGCATTTCGATGACATCGAGTTCCGGCGGCCAGGAGCCGTCTTCGGGCAGGAGCCAGAAGGCGGGCCAGGCGCCCCGGTCGGTCGGCATATCGGCGCGGATTTCGAAATAGCCATAGGTCTGGCTGAAGGAGGAATAGGTGTTCAGCATCCCCGAGGTGTAATCATACCCCTCGACCTCGTCGGCAATCGACTGCGGGGTTTCCTCGGCGGTAATGGTCAGGACGCCGTTCTCGACGCTGAAAGGGTTGACCTCCGATGTGCCGGCATAGGCCGGGTTGATATACCATTGCGCCTCGCCATTCGTCGTCAGCGAGCTTCCCTTTTCCGGCGCCCACCAATATTTGGCGTCCCAGGTGCCCTGATCGCCGCTGCGCAGCGACAGCGTATCGAATTCATCGGCAAAGGTCTGGGTGAGGGACGATCGGTCGAGGCTGAGTTCGAACTGGTCGGCCTGAAGGTCGTCTATGGTCGTTCCAGCAAGAACGATGGCCTCGCCATTCGAAAAATTGAGCCACAGGTCGCTGCCTTGCTGCGTGGCGCTACCGACAAGCTGGTCGAAAGATGTGATGCCGTAGCCATTGAGCCGGATCGTGTCATTGGCGCTGAAATCCGTGATGAGATCGGTGCCGTTGCCGCTCGTGAAAACAAAGGTGTCGGCTCCGCCGCCGCCGATCAGCACGTCGTTGCCGGCCCCGCCATCGATCGTCTGGCTGCCCGACCCGCCGGTGATGATATTGTCGAGCGAATTGCCGAAGGCATAACGCCCGTCACCCGTTACCCGCAAATTCTCGAAATTGTCGGGCAGGGTGTAACTCATCCAGGTATCGATGGTATCGATACCTTCCCCGGCATTTTCGGCGGCGCGATTGATGCTGGAATAGAGATAATAAATATCGTCGCCCGTGCCGCCCGCCATGGTCACGTTGACGGAACTGTCGCCCCACATGGAATCATTGCCTGCGGTGCCGGTAAGCAGCGGGCCGGAACCCGTGGCGGAGAAAAATCCCGTGGAACTGCCGCTGTAATAGAGTGTGTCTCCAAGCGCATTCACTACTGTCCGGGCCATGAACCGTCTCCTGTCCGTTAGCGTTGGTGTCTCACTCCTCCTGCTGCACACCCTAACAGGGCAAAAAGCCTCCTGTTAGGCCGAAATATGAGGGGTATGTTCCGTTGCGGTTGCATTCAGCTGTTGAACGGGCGCGTTGTCATGGCCCGCTTCCGCCTGCTACATATTCGTTTTTGAACCGGCAGCGCGGTCTTGCGGTGCCCCTGCGGGCGATGGCAGAATCGGGGCGGATCGCAGATATGTTGCGGGGCATATCGGGAATGGAGTGTCAGGATTGAGCGTAGCCTTTACCAAGGAAGACAGTGCGGAAACCGCAGCCGAAACCGTTCTGCCGGATCGGGTAATCTCGCCTCATCCCAATCTGGTAACGCAGTCCGGGCTGAAGGCGCTGGAAGAGCAGTTGCGGCTGGCGCGCGAAGCCTGTGAGGCGGCCAATGCCATTGAAGACATCAATGAAAGGCGACGCATTTCCGCCAGCCCGCTACGTGATCTTCGATATTTCTCCGAGCGGGTCCGCACCGCGCAATTGATGCCTGATCCGACAATGGATGGCGTCGTCGCTTTCGGCAGCCTGGTGACGTTCAGCCGCGATGACGGGCGAACGCAACGGTTCCGGATTGTCGGCGAAGATGAGGCCGATCCCGCTGCGGGAACGATGTCCTACGTTTCCCCGGTTGCAAGGGTGCTGATGGGAAAAGCGGCCGGCGATCTCGTCAGTTTGGGCGGGAGGGAGATCGAGATCGTCGACGTCGCCTGAAGCGTTCGGTCAGAACATAGGCGGACTTAGACCCGGCCTGTTCCCAATGAGGCTTCCTTCTTCCCTGTTACGGGCACTGTCTGCCGTTCCCAGCATCCGCATCATCGTGTTTTTCAGGAAAAACCTGAAGTCCAGATCAATGGCGGCATAGGCAAGCGCAAGTCCCACATGGGCCATGAAGACGGGGTTGAAATTCAGCTCTTCAAATTGATAGCCGATAATGACGCCGATTGCCGAATAGGCGAAAAAGCCGATTTTGCGTTTCCGGAAAATTGCATAAAAAAGCGCGAAGGCGCTCATGATGCAAAATCCCAACCCGGAAGCATAGGCGGTGGCCATAAAACCATTATGTGGCGTGCCGATCCTCGATATCTGCGCAAGCTCTTCGTATCGTGCGGTAAATCCTATGCCCAAGGGATGCTGGAACATGACCTGAAAACCGCCGGTGATCGTCTCCCACCGCTCATGCAAGTTGTTGCTGCTATTGCTGTCCTCGAGAAAACGTTTCGAAAAGGCCTGTTCCGCAAAATCGAAAGCGCCGAGCGGCAAAACGGCGGCGATGACGAGGGCGCTCAAGGCAAAACCGAAATAAGTGCTGAGCAGCATTTTGATCGAAAAATTCCGGACGTAGAAATAAAGCCCGATGGCGAGGACGGCAAACACCCCCGAGCGGTTAAGCGTAAGGGTAAAGCTCGCAAGATATACAAGTAGAAACACGGCAAACAGCGCGGGGCGTTTGTGGCGTTCGGCGACATAGGCCGCCGCTGCTCCGGCCAGCGCGAAGGCCGGTCCAGCCGTGTTGCCGACGGGCCAGATGCCGCCCGCCTTTTCGACGCGCAAAAGCAGCGGGGTTATCTCACCTTTCGCCGCAAGCTCCAGCACGCCCGCCTCATCGAACATGAAGGACAATCCGAGGGAGGCGAGCTGGTCATGGATGACGATGTCCAGGAAAAGCAGGATCGTCACCGTTATGAAGCCCGCAAATATGCCCCAGCAGAACAGTTCGAGTAGGTTTTCCTTGAACAGCATATAGGCAAAGAACAGAAAATAGACCGCATAAAAATAGGTCATCGCCGTTGTATAAAATTCGCCATCGCCGCGCGCGTCGGCAAAGAGCGTCGTGAGGACAAACAGCACCGTCAGCGGGAGAAGATAAAACAGGATGATCGATGGCGTCAGGCAGCGAATGTAAAGCAGCGCGATGACGGGCAGCGTCATCAGCACCAGCATGTCGGTAATATTGAGGAAACGCAGGCCGATATTGCTGGTCGCCACATTGCATTGAATGAAGAAACCAATGGCAAAAACGAATGTCGCGAGAAAGATGCCGGGAATATTGATTGTCCTTGAAGGGTAGAGCGGTATTGCCAAAACAAAACCCGGTATAGCGGGCTGGTGCGATGCCGCATGGTTTGCTGGTCTTTTCATCCGCGGTCTCTATCTTTTGTAAGCGGATTTCGACTCTCCACAGGAGAGCGGTACCGCGTGGCAATCAATATAATATGGCGACCATTAGTGGGCTCGATGACGTCGCCGCGCAAGATATTTTATCGTTTCGTCATGAGATCAGATTGCCTCTCGGTAAATCCCCTTCGACGGCAATGATGCGCTGAATGTGAACTGGTTCATTCGAGGTGGGCGCGCTGGTCCCGAATGCCGGAAGGATTCGCAGAAAGAAAGTATACCCCGCCGGGTTGATATCGGGGTCAACGGCGATCCCGTTGGCTATCGCCCACATCCAGCCGCCACTACTGGCGATGTTGGCACCTCCGAATTGCAGGGCGGAGCAAACGATTGTCCGGACTGCGCCACCGCTTTTCGCAACCAGTGCGATGTAGGGCACACGCTGCCTCTCGTTGTTTTTGTAAAGTACGGCGAAGGAAATGGTCTTGCCGATCATCGCTGTGGCCTCCGCATTGCGGAAATAGCGAGTAAGCCCGGCGATCTGGCTGCCATTTGGGTAGAGGGCGAGGCTGCTTGCGAAGGACTGGGAGAAGATGATTTCGTTGGTTTTGGTGGCAGAACCTGGTGAAGTCATAGCCGAGCCCATTGGAACGGAACCAGTCCAATCGGTGAAATCGCCATTGCCGATGAGATTGGCGGCAGGCAGCTTTGGCCAGCAAGGTGTCTGGAAGCTGTTATCGCGTGCCGATCCCAGATAGGAATCGAACAGGGTCCGGGCAATCAGCCGGGAGCCCGCCTCGTTCGGGTGAACATTGTCCCGATAAAGCGCGGCGTCCTTGCCCTTCGCCAGAAATGCGGCATGCGTATCCACCAGCGTGAGGTTTGGATGTGCTCGGGCCAGGTCGAGGATTGCCTGATAGACCTTGTCGTAACCCGCCCCATCCCGCCACGGGTTCTGCGTGGTGATGAGTTGCGGAGCATTTGGCCATTGCCATTCGGTCATTCCCAGCGGTCCGAGCAGGGTGGACCGTCCGGAGCTTAAAATACCGCCGGGCGCTTCGAAGGTCTGCATATTGTGGCCATGATGCATGATGCAGAGATCGGGGCGGGGAATCTTCAGCGCCGCTGCGCGCTGTTCCGCAAGCATGTAACCCGCCATGCCGCCGGGCAGCGTCGCAAGATAAAGCGTCAGCGTCGCTCCTTTGCCGGCGCGCAGCGTGACCGGGGGCGCATAGGTTTTTGGCCCGGTGGCGGCGCTCGTCTCCCATTCCGCCCAACGGTATAACACAACAGTCGTATCGTGCAGATCGCCGAGCATCATCGCAAATTGCTGAAATGGTCCGGCTTCGGCATGGGCGGTGCTGTCGCCGTTCACGAAGATCGTGGCATTCTGCCCGGCCGCCAGACGGGCCCGCAGGGGCGAGAACGCGGTCAGGGAAAAACCGATGTCACCCATGTTTCGGGGACGTATGCCGAGCGTTAAGCCGATCATGCGACCACCTCTTCCGTTCGCGCCGTATATATGCATATGTTGTGTTCGGGCGGTGTCATCGTTCGTCCTCCTGGTCTGGCCTCAGAATAGTTCCGCCACGAGGCCCGGGGAAAAAATGCCGGGAGCGAAACAGAAAACAGCGCACGGAAACGAGCATTATGAATTTTTCTTCGATCTCGCTCGAAATGTAAAAATAGAATATTCTTCTAATTATTATTGTTATTATTGAATTCTATTGCAAATAAAGGTTTTTATGCTGGTGTTTTTATCTAGCGACACGCGTTTCCACGCGGCTTCCGGTGAAGATATTCCCGTCGCTTTCGGGCAGGTTCGTTCTTTCCGCGGGCCGGCTGTTCATGCCCGCAATCACAGAAAGATGCATCGTCGGCCCTCTCATCCGGCAGGGGAGACGCCATGACATCCGCTCTTTTCGTCAGCCATACCGGAGAGAAGGGCGGCGCCGAACTTTTTCTGACGGATCTCGTCAAGGCTGGCCCACACTCCTGGCGCGCCTGTTTTCTCAGTGGCGGAGCGGCCGCAGACGATCTCGTTGATGCGGGGCGTGCTCCGGTCATGCTGTCCGCCGGAGAAAAAATGCTGTCGATCCGCCGCAATGCGTCCTTCGGCGCCCTGTTGCGCGGAGCGGCCGACGTGATGGCGGTTGCCTGGCAATTGAGCCGGGAGGCGAGGCGCTATGATGTGATCTGCGCCAATTCGCAAAAGGCGCTTTTTGTCTGTGCCTTGGCGGCGAAGCTCAGCCGTCGGCCGCTCGTATGGGTTTTACACGATATCGTCACCGATCCGGCTTTCAGCGCCACCAACCGCCGCGCCTCGCTGGCATTTGCGCGCCTTTTCGCCAGGCTGGTGGCTGTCAATTCCGAAGAGACGGGTCGGGCTTTCATCGAGGCCGGCGGCGAGGCGGATAAGGTTCGCATCGTTTACAATGGCTTCGATCCTGCGAACGCAAGGCTTTACGAGCCTGGCGCCGCCGCGCGACTGCGTGCGGAACTGGGCCTTGGTCCGCAACCGCTTGTCGGCCTTTTTGGCCGGCTGAGCGAATGGAAGGGACAGCATGTGTTTCTGGACGCGATTGCGGCGATGGAGGGCGTGCAGGCGGTCATCGTCGGCGGTGCGCTCTTCGGGCAGGAGGCCTATGAGGCGCGCATCCGCGAACAGGCATCCCGTCTCGGTCTCGACGGTCGCGTCCGTTTCCTCGGTTTCCGCCCGGATGTGCCGGAACTGATGTCGGCGATGGATGTGGTTGCTCATACCTCGATTGTTGCCGAGCCCTTCGGCCGGGTGGTGGTGGAGGCCATGATGTGCGGGCGTCCGGTTGTCGCCACGCGCGGCGGCGGTGTTACCGAAATCATCCGTGACGGCGAAACCGGCCTTCTCGTGCCGCCGGGGGATGCATCGGCGCTGGCGGCGGCGATCGGCTGTGTCCTGTCGCAACCTGCTCTGGCGGAAAGGCTGGCGCAAAAGGGGCGGGAGGATGTGAGCCAGCGTTTCTCGCTGGAGGAAACCTGCCGCTCCGTTTCCGCGCTGCTGACGGAGGCGGCGTGAAGTTTCGCCCGGCGATCGACAGGAACAGGCAATGCCGGCAGGCGGAAGGGTCAGGATGCGCATTCTCGTAAACATGCCGAGCCAATATGGCGGCAAGGCCTCCGGTGTGGCCCGCGTAACCTTCAGCCTGCTGGAGCGGCTGCTGGAGCAGACGACCGATGACTATGTTCTGCGCTCTCCCTGGACGCGGGCGCAACTGCCTGAAAACCTGCGCGACAGCCGGTTGCAGCTCATCGAGACTCCACGGCCGCGCGTCATGGTTTTCGATGTGGTGCGTCAGGCCGCGATGCTGCCCGCACTCTGCCGCCGGCACGGTATCGATGTGCTGTTTAATACCGATCCTTTCGGAAGTCCCCTCGGCGGCAAACGACGTCTCACCCTTGTTCATGATCTTTATTTCAAAACCATTCCCGAACAGATCGGCTGGCGGGCGAGCCTGACGACCGATTTCATCTTCAAGCTGATGATGGCCGGTTCGGATCGGGTCATCTGCGTATCCGAAGCGACGCGGAAGGATCTGGGGCGTTTTTATCCAGCCGCTGCCGATAAGAGCATCACCATTCATTCCGACAGCACGCTGAATGTCGATCCCGGGGCTTTCGACACGGTGCCGCCTGTTCCCGGACGCTACATACTGGCGGTCGGAAACGCGACGTCCAATAAGAATTTCGCTCTCCTGGGCAAAGCCTTTGCCATACTCGGTAAAAAATGGCCGGATTTGCGCATCGTGCATGTTGGCCGCGACGAGGCGGAGGAAATTGCCGGTGCGCTGGACGATCCGGAATTGAAGGCCCGGCTGATCCGGCTTTCCGGCATAGATGACCGGCAACTGGCCGAACTTTACCGTCATGCAGCCTGCCTTTGCGTCCCCTCCACCTATGAGGGATTCTGCCTACCGGTGCTGGAAGCGCAGCAGCTGGGATGCCCGGTCGTCTGCTCCAATCGTTCGGCAACACCGGAGATTGCCGGCGAAGGCGCCCTGACTTTCGATCCGGCGGATGCTCAAAGCCTTGTCGACACGCTTGAGCGATTTTTAGACAATCCGGAACTGGCAGAAAATCTCCGCCAGGCGGGTTATGAAAACCGCAAATTATATTCGTGGCGGAAGGCGGCGGAGAGCTATGCGTGGCTTTTCCACGGAAACGCCGTTAAATGTTAAGAAAGATGCTGCTTCTTGCCGATGTAAAAATGGCTCTCTCTTTGGATAGTCCTTCGGCAGCTGTAAATATCTTTTGTATTGCGCCGGGGGTTATCACAATAGGATGGATATATCCGCTAACTGGGTGAAGGGTGCGTTACGCGTAAACGCGTAAAGGACTCACGCAGCATTTTATTGATGGGCGATTCTAAATATCGAAACAAGACGAGGCCTGCGGCGATCGACAGTAAAAGTGCAATAGTCGTTGTTGCCAGCGCAAATATTACTGGGGTCGGCGAAAATACGCTGACTACCTTGGATGCGCCATGCAGCATCAGTCCATGGATGAGATAAATCGAATAGCTTGCATTGCCAATTTGGACTAGCCCCCGTCGCGATACGTAGCCTGCACGTTCGAGAAGTACAGCGGATAAAACAGCCAAGAATCCTGCCGCGCCCCATGTGAGCGGGCGGATGAAGGCAGACGCCGCAAAGTGAGATGTCGTTACTTCTCCGGTTAAGCCGAAGGCTGGCGCGAAAAGGAACAATACTGATGCTGCGACGAAGGCACTGGCAAGAGGGATCATATGCTTCGGGTCGAGGGCTTTCTCCATCAATGTAACACAATGATAGCAGGCAATTCCCAAGCAGAATTCAAGTATGATCGGATTACCATAATAAATCGCGTAAAAATTCTCTGAACCAAAACTTTGGGGTAAAAGTGCGAGTAAGATTAGTATAATTACAGACGGGTGCCGCGCCCTAATGTCGGGAATAAAAAGGCAAAGTGAAAAAAGGAGATAGAAGAAGATTTCGTAGTTAAGTGTCCAGCCGACTGTTACGATTGGTTCAGCTGCGCCGCCCCGTAAAAACGGAATGAAGAACAAGGATTTTATAAGATATTCCGACGTTAACTCCATCAAGCCTACGGGCTTGAGGCCCGAAAAAAATAAGAATGTAAAAAGCAGCGTTATAGTCCAATAAAGGGGGACGATACGGAAAATGCGATGGCTAAGGAATGATGTGGCTGCAACATCACGTGATGATGTAGTTGCAGCCATGATGAATCCACTTAAAACAAAGAAAACATCAACTCCTGCTAGCCCAAGCTTGAAGAGCCAAGTTGACGGAAGGACGCCCTTCCAGTAAATCTCGCTGTGATAAAAAAATACAAGTATAGCTGCGACTGCGCGTAGGGATTGAAGATTGTATATCATCTTTTTCTCAATTATATATAATAAATATTTGATTGGTATTCGTGATGTATATTTTTTATTTTGATTTTTTATTTAATTAATTTTTGATGTAGTTTGGAGAAAATATACAAAATTTAGAAAGCGCGCATGATAATAACACGGTCGCTATAAAGTGAATATCAAAACAATGCCGTGTAATTGATAATATTTATGGCTCAATATCGTCGCACACATCCGCATAGAGCTTTTCATAGGCCGCAATGACCCCTTCAGTCTCAACGCCCTGGCGAATTCGCTCCCGGGTTTCAGGTGTTTCCGCAAGCATGGCGGGATTGCGCATCGCCTCTGCCATGCGCGCGGCCAGTTCGGCGGCATTGCCCGGGGCGAACAGGCGTTCCGGCCTGTCCGCGCCGATCTGTTCGGCAACACCCGCAAGATTTGCGCCGATGACGGGTATGCCGCGCAGAATGGCTTCAGCGACGGTGCGGCCGAAGGCCTCCGGCCATAGGGGCGGTACGATGAGGCAATCTATGCCGGCGAAGAAACGATCGGCCTCCACATAGCCCGGAAATTCGACCGGCAGGCCGGCTGCCTTTTGCTGATAGGTCTCGATACCATCCGGCGCGCGGCCTGCCATGACCGCCCGCCAGCCCTGCGGCGGCAAAAGCCGCAACGCTTCGATCAGCAAGTCAGCCCCTTTCGCTGCTTCGATGCGGCCCAGATAGCCGAAAACCAGCGGCTCGCCGGGCGCGCGGGCAATACGCGGTTCTGGCGAATCTGGCGGTGAGATGGTGTTCCAGATCACCGTGCGGCGGTTTTCGGGAACATGGGTGAAAAAGCCGGCCCGCACATGGCGTTCGACGATATCGCGACCAACGCCGGCGACAGCATCGACCGCGCATTGGCAACGCCGGTGGAGATAAGAAAAGGCACGGCATTTTTTGCCGCTGCCATCGCAGATATGCCCGTCATGAAACAGGGAGCCATTGGTGCACATGCTCGTGAAATCATGCAGCGAATGAACCAGCGGAACGCCGCGCTTGCGGATCATCGGCCAGATCAGCGGCGTCAGTTCCGATAGCGAATGGGTATTGACCACGTCCGGCCGGAAATCATCGATGACACGCGCAAGCCGACGAACGAGGCGCGGATCCAGTTGCACGGCGATCTTATAATATTTTCGCTTCCATTCCGGTTGTTGCCCCCAGTCGCCGATAAAGAACGGCGTGGTATGCCCGAGGCGGTGAATGGTGAAACCATCGCGTTGTTCCGCTGCCTGCTCTTCACGGGAGATGGCGGCCACTGCGACCGTGTGCCCCTTTTCCGCAAGTCCACGCGCAAGGTCTTCTACGAATATTTCCGCACCGCCCACCCGATCCGGAGAAAACAGCGAGGTTATCTGCAATATCCGCATGCTCAAATTCCTGCGCCTTTAAGATCACGAAACCTGTTTTGCATTCGTAAAATCCGTTATTGCAGACGAAGCGGCGTTTGTACTGTCTGGCCTGAATGGCCCGGCGCCGGCATTGCAGCGTCTTCTGGAAATTGTCTCCGCCGTTTGCGGCCTTCCCGCTCCATTCCGGGCGGGTTCAGGCAAAGCGTGACGACCGGGGCGAGGAAAACGGCATAGGCCATGGCAAAGCCCGGAATCTGCAGCGAAAAATCAAGTGTCGAATGCAGCAGGACGAGCAGCAGCGCGGCAAGGCCGAGATGAGAGGCATAACGATAATTTCTGCGTTTCAGTGCCCCGCGAATGAAAATCACCAGTTGGATGAGCACAAAAAAAGCGAGGTAAAACGGGAAGGCCGCACCGAGTGTCAGCAGCCCTTCGGCGTAGACGTTATGGGCATGGGTGACGACGGCGTCCACCCCGCATCGCGCCACATGATAGGGCGCATAGATTTCCGTAAAGCTCGCGAGGCCCGACCCCTGCGGCCAATTGTCGGCGATGGCGCGCGCGATGCCCGGCATATAACAAAAGCGCATGTCATCTTCCAAACGCGTTTCCATGCGAAGCGCCACCCGGTTGGCGAAAAGCGCGAAGAGGGCGATGGCGATTGCGATCAGGAGCGCGGCACGACGTCTCGTCCCGCGCTGCCTGCGCCGGTTGGAGGCCCCATTGCGGCCGGTTCTGGCAGGAGAGTTGAACACAATCAGCAGGATCAGGACAATCAGCGCCGCGAGGCTTGAGCCGATCCCCGCACGGGATCCCGTCAACATCAATGCGATGAAACAAAAGCCCGCGAGGACACCGAGAAAAGCGGCCCGGCGGATGAGCTGTTTCTGCTCCGCCGGCACGGTCAGGCGATTTGCCACGAGCGCCTTTACCCTGGCCCAATCCGGAGCGAGGAGGCTTTTGTGTAATAGTGCGGCGAGCGTGAGAAGGATGAGACCGAAGAAGGTCGCGGCGGTATTGCGGTTGACAAAAAGGCCGGTGAGGCTGCCGAGATAGAAACGCTTCTGGATGAAGCCGAGAGCTTCGGGGAAAAGCACGAATTGCACGATGGAAAACAGCGCAAGCCAGCCACCGGCAATTGCGAACCATCGCAGCGTCTTTGCCGCACGCTCGTCGCTATCGAAAAGTACGAGGCCAGTCATGAAGGCGCCGAAGGGCAGGGCGGCGCTCAAGAGGCCGAGCCGGTCATCGGCCGGCGTCAGTGAGATCGTGGCGGCTGGCGCATTCTGCATGAACATGGCGGCGGTGGACCATGCCGGGTTGGCGCGCGCGATGCCGGGTATGGAGAAGGCCTGCAACAGCACCTGAACGATGAGCGCTCCCAATAAAAGGCAGGCTGCCGCGAATACCTTGCCCGCATCGGCCTTCGGAGGTCCGAACAGGAGGATCGCTGGCACCAGCAGGAGATAGATCGCGGCCGTGACAACGATACGACTTTCGATTTCCGTTGCGCCCCTATTGAGAAGCGCCAGCAGAAATATTGCCCAGAGTGCGGCAATTGCGACCGGCCGGACATAGTCCCGAACCGCCACCAGTGGGGGCTGCGAGGAGGAGAGCGGTTCTGATCGGGCTTCGGTGAGTGACATATCTTTGGGCTTTGTCGGAATTGTTTGTGGTGGCTATGCCGCGAATATCGACGAGGCTCAGCCGTTTCATCGTTTCAGATCATGACAGCGGCGCGGGGCGTTTTGTGTCTGCCGGCGGTGGCTTTGGGCAGACTTCCGCCAGAGTCCATCGCAGGATTTCTCCCTGCCTGCCGCAGACGACGGCTGTATCTGCCTCGCGGGCAGGCTCGGCCTCGGGCAAGGTGTTCTTCGGAAATTGCTGCCACATCACGAAACGCCCACGGATCAGATTAGCATCGGCAGGCCCATAGAGCTGGGAGAAGTTCATCAGCACGGCGACTTCCATGGGCGAGGCGTTGCGCAGCGAGCGAACCATGGCAAGACGCAGCCAGACATCGCCATTTGCGGGAAAACAAAAGAGCGAATGGCGAATAAAGGTCTCGGCAAAACCCAGACGCGCCGCGCCGGAATCGGATGCCGGATCGACGCCATTCGCATCGAGATCGGCCAGAACGAGCCTTAGTCCGGCTTTGACGATATCCGAACGGCAGATTTTTTCGCTAACGATGGGCTGAAGTTCAGGGACCGTTTCCGCAAGGAGATCTGGCGCGAGGCCATTATTGTCGTCGGCGATCCGCGCCAATGCGACAATATCGGAAAAACGCCGGCTTTGCGAAAAGGCCTGCGCCGCGACGGACAGGACAAAGATGGAAACGACGAGGACCGGCACGACCGCGAGGATTTTCCGCAGGCGCATCACGCCATCACGCCTGGTCATGGTAATATCGTGTATAGCGCGAATGATAATATTCGCTCGAACCATAGGCGCGATAAAGCTTCAGCTTTTCGGTGTCCACCTTGTTGAGGACGACGCCGAGACACTTCTTGCGGATATGAACCTCGTTCTCCACCGTGTTCCGTACTGCCCTGCGGGCGGTTTTGCCCCATTCGGTGACGAAGATAAAACCGTCGATCCGCCCCGCCATGGCGCGGGCATCGACCACCGGACCGAGCGGGGGCAGGTCGACGATGATATAGTCGAAAGCGTTGCTCGCTTCGGCCAACAGCTTGTGCATTTGCGCCGAGGTCAGCAGTTCGGAGGAATGAGGGACACGCTGTTTGACCACCGTGGGCAGGAAAGCGAGTCGTGTCTTTTCGTCACGAAGCAACACCTCCTGCACGCTGCGGCCTTCCAGTAAGACTTCGAGCAGGCCTTCGCTCGCGTGACGCGCCATGGCGCGTGTGGCGCCGGGATTGCGAATATCGGCATCCAGCAACAGGACCCGCGCACCCTGCCCGGCAAGCAACTGTGCCAGATTGATGGAGATCGTGGATTTCCCTTCGCTCGGCAAGGCTGAGACGACACCGACAATGCGCGCTCCGCTTTTGGCGGGAATACCGAGATCGATGGCAAGTCTGGTGCTGCGCAGGGTTTCGGCGAAAGAGGAGAGCGGATGGTCGACCGCGTAGCGCGCAACGCTGGTGGGGCGCGTCAGGGCCGGATGGCCGCCTTCCTGATCTTCTATTACGGCCTTGTTCTGGATGAGTGGGGTATTGCCGAGGAATTCCAGCCCGAGAACATCGCGAACCTGTTCGCCAGTGCGGAAAAACCGGTCGCGGAATTCACGGAACATGGCGATGCCGCCACCGGCCGCGGCACCCATGATCATGAACAGGGCCAAAATGATGGGCTTGTTCGGCTTGCTCGGAATTCTGGGCGGCATCGCCTTGGAAATCACGCGTGCTTCCGTCACGGGGAAGGATTGCTGCTGCATCGCTTCCTGATATCGCTGCAGGAAGGTCTGGTACATGTTCTTGTAGGTTTCGGCCTCGCGCTGCAGTTCGCGCAGCTGAACCTGTGTCTCGCTGGCGGAGTTGCTGATGTCGGTCGCCTTGGCGACACTTTCGGCGAGCGACTTTTCCCTCGCTTCCGAGACTTCCAGATCGCTTTTGTAACTTTGCGCGATGCGGCTGATTTCCTGGAACATCAGCCGCCGGTATTCCTGCATTTCATTGCGCAGACGCACCGCCTGAACGTGGTTGCTGCCGAGCCTGCCGGTGATTTCCGCCTCGATCTTGGAAGCTTCGAGATATTTTTTGCGCAGGTCGTTGGCGACCGAGCTGTCGAGAATATCGGTAACGACCGCATCGACATCGTCGGTGGCGAGAATATGTTCGATGCGTTGCACCCGCGCCCGTGCCCTGGCGGTTTCCGACTGCGCCAAAATCAGAGCGCTATTGGATTCCGCCAGCTGCTGATCGGATAGCAGGCTGTTATTGCCGGTCGAGATCAGATTATGTTCGGCGCGAAACTTCTGCACGGCCAGATCGGTTTCGAGCGCCCGCTGGCGCAGCTCGGCAATACGGTCGGACAACCAGTCGCTGGCCCGCCGCGTCGCCTCGTATTTGGAATTCAGCTTATCCAGCAGATAGGCCGAGGCCACGGCATTGACGATCTGCGCGGCGAGAACCGGCGATGTCGAATTATAGGTGAGTTCCAGCGCGTAGGTCCGGCCGATGCGCTTGACGCTGAGGCCGTTGAGCAGCTGGTCCGACAGCGATCTCTTCAGGGTTCCGTCGTCAACCACCGCCTCTTTTTTCTTCGCTGGCGAGAACCATTGCGAAACATTGACGAGCGAGCGGATGGTGCCGAATATCGAGCTTAGAAGCGATGCACGCGTTGCCCTGAATTCCTGATTTTCCGTAAGATTGAGACTATCGACAACGGCAAGCCCGATGGTTTCCGATTGCAGCACCTCGACCTGGCTGAGAATGGAGGCCTCATCCTCTATGACGCCGCCGATCGTCGAAAGCTGTTCGACAATCTGGCTGTTGTTGCGGTCGATCAACAGCGTCGCCGTCGCCGAATAGATCGGAACGGCCGTTGCGGCAAAGGCGAGGCCGATTGCCCCGGCGACTGCGACGGCGGCGAGCACGATGCGCCACTGCCGGCGGATCATCGCAAGAACGGCGTCGATATCGATAAATTCGGCCGTCAGCCCGTTTTTATCGTAGTCAGCCATCGTCAGGGGATCGTGCCTTTGTAACAACTGTCAGCCTCGCTCTTTTCGGCGGGCGCAGGGCCCGCCAAGTCACGGTTGCATCACAGAACTGGCGGCAGCCTTCCTCACGGGAAAGGCGACAAAGCCAAACTCAAACGGGACTTGTGCTCGTCGTCGTGCTGGTGCTGCCGGTTGAAAGCGATCTGCCGCGGCCAGCCGGCGGGCTTCCGCCACCCGCCTGTGCGGTGCCGCCTGCGGCACCTGCCGTTCCCGAACCGCCGACGCTGTTGGCGCTTGCCGGCGAGGAACCGGCGCCGCCGATCGGCGAGGCCGCCGCTGCGGCAGCCGCGGGGGCAGCCGGACCGGCAGCCGTTCCTTCGATATTTTCGCTAAAGGCGATCAGGAGATCGGCGGGTACGTTTGCGCCCTTTGTCTGCAACTGGATGGCGGCTGCGAGTATCGTATTGCCGTTTCTCATCGCGGTCGCGTGGGCAAGCGCCAGGCCTTCGCCGACGACTTCGGAAAAGTCCTTGTTGCCGACCTTCTGGGCCAGTGCGACGATGGTGGGCAGCTGGCCGGAGTCACTCAGGATGAGGCCGGAAAGCTGTTCGGAGAACTGTGCCGCGCTGGTGGAAACGGCGATGATCGGAAACCCGCTCGTCACTTTTCCGGTTACGTCGGCCGCTGCCGCATCCGTGCTGGAAGCGATGGTGACCAGATCCCTGATCGTCCCCTGTGTCGGAGACTGCTTGAACAGTTCCGCTGCGGTGATGGAAACCGTGTCCGGATTGGTGGTGTTGACGCGGCTCAGAAATGCGGCGGTGGTTTCATCGGCGGCCTTGACGGGTGCGCCTGTTGCAGCGCTCTCAACCGAGGGCGCCTGCTGCGGTGCGGCCGGCGGTGTGGTTTCCACGTTCTGTGCGTTGGCGACAGCGGAAAAGAGACCCATGCTGGCAATAAACATCGCACCAACGAGCATCGAGCCGTTACGAATGCGGGGCATCCAACTCTCCAAATCTTTTAAAATACGACTTTAAATACATCCAATGTCGGGCAAGGTTACCCCACATCTAAAATTTCTTTTTAAATCGCACAGCCCAAGCAAAGGATCAAGCGCTAAAATAAACCTGCGTCGGAAACCCTCAGCTATTGTTAACGGCCGCCCTTGCCTTTCTCCAGTTTGTTCATGACACGGCGACTTTCCGTGGCGATGTTATCAGCCGGTCACGCAGCCAGATATTGGCCGGCGTTTCGACAAGGACGTGGAAGGTGTGGGCTATGGCGACGGTGCTGACGACGATGACGAGATAAACGAGGTTGCTCCACTCGGGCGGGAACGTGACGCCGCCGAGCGCAATCTTGAAGCCTCGGAAAATAAACGGGTGCAGCAGGTAAAGCGCATAGGATGAATCGCCGAGTTTTGCCAGCGGCCGTGCGAAACGGGGCAGGGAGATGTTTCTGGTCAAGGTCGCCGCTGCCATCAGCAAAATCGCGCCGCCGCCGAAAACTAGCAGCCGCGAAAAGGAATAACAGCCTGGATCGCACTGGAACCCTATCCTGCTCAGATCGGTCAGCATCCAGATCCCCAGGCCGCACAGGGCCGTTGCGAGCCCGAGCAGGGGCGGCAGGCGAACGCCTCGCAGGAAGAGGATTGCCAGGAACATACCTGCGACAAATTCGAGAATGATCGGCTGGAACCAGAAGCTGAACGGCAGGCCGAGATCGAAGGCGGAGCCGATCATGACGGCGGCAAACAGCACGCCGGCTGTCGTGAATACCGCGCGCTCCAGCGGCAGGAAGATGAACGCTGCGAAAACGATATAAAAGAACATCTCGTAATTCAGCGTCCAGCCGAGATCGATCAGCGGAAACGGATAGGCGTCGCCATAACCCATGCTGTCATAGGGAATAAACAGGTAGGAGGTCAGGATCGACTGTAACGGCGGGAAGGCCTTTGCACTGATAAGGGGCACGCTGGCGGCTATGGCAAGCCGCAGGGTCAGCACAAACCAGTAAAGCGGAACGATGCGGAGAAACCGGCGCAGCAGAAATGCGGAACGGCCGCCTGCCGCCGCGAAATAGGGCCGGGATGCATAAACGATGACGAAGCCGGAAATGACGAAAAACAGGTCGACACCACCGCTCAGTCTCGGCAGATGCAGTGGGAAAAGCGTGAATGGCCAGTTCACGTCCGCGTGCAGCGCAACAATCATGGTTGCCGCAACGGCGCGCATCACCTGAAGAACATCAAGACGCTGCGCCCCGGCAACGGGCGCTTCTTTAAAGTTTTTCATCATCGTCAATCTATAAAAATAAAGATATATTTAGTATTATATTGCGCCGCTTTTGCGGGCCAGAAGTCCAGTATTCAAGCAGGCTATCATGCAATAACGCGACGCGATACACACAATTTTGCGATGCGGCATTTCCTTCGCGCCATTCAGAAAACTTCCAGAACCGTAAGCTGGTCACTGACCGAAAGCCGGTATTGTCCGCTTTCCTGCGTGATTGTCTGCTGGCTCACGGAGCCGTCATCGCGGAAACGGTGTGCGATAACGTGACTGTGCTGGCCGGCCACCGAAAATGTGGCAATGCGTTCGGCGGGCGGGTTTTCGATCCGGGCCGGCCATTGCCAGCCGGAAATTCCAAGCCAGACAGGCACGAGCAAAGCACCGTCCGGTCTTGTAAGGTGAAGGGACAATCTTTGGGAATCGGCGGTGAGGAAATCGAGCTGTCGTTCCTCCGGTCCGGTTTGCCGTTCTGCCCTGCAGAGGGAAAGAAGGGCGCGAACGGCCTCGTAGGCCGGGGTGCGGCTCAGATCGTGGCGCAGGAGGCCGAGGGAGGATTCCGGGTTTGTCTCATCGGCGGCGAAGCTTGAAACCATTTCATAGATGTAGGACCGGCGGATACCGCTGATGAAGCACCAGAGCAGCATGCGCGGCATATAGCGCGCCTTGATGCCTTCGGTGACGGGGAAATGAAATGTCTTGGTTTGCAGCGAGGTATGGTAGCCCATTTCCGTGGCGAGCACCGGCCTGCCGGCCGCTATCTGCGCCGAAGCGGCGACGGATTTCGAGAGTGCCCCCGGACCGGTCGTTTCGGGATGCTCCATCCCGGCGTAAGCGTGGATATTGCCGTAATCGCAGGCATTTTTCAGGTCCAGCGCCAGCGCTCTGTTCGACAGGACATAACTTGGCGCCGCAACGGGCACCGCACTCAGGCGCGGAACCGAGCGGATGGTGTCGTGCAGCGCCGCCTGATGCTCCGCCGAAATGCGCGGAGCATTTTGCGGATCCTTCGTCAGGTTCGGTTCATTGCTGCCCTCGAAAACATCGATACCCGCGTCGCACCAGTCATAGAAATCCGCCAGCCTGTCGAGCGGCGTGGAAACGTAAGGGTTGAGATTGTCGTAACAGATGACGGTGAGGCGAACGCCCGCCGCCACGATCCGGCGCAGCCGCCGAAAGACGGGGCTGTCGCGACTGTCTCTCGCGGTGATGAGCCCGTCATCGCGCAGATGCCGGACGCCCAGTGCTTCGAGTTCGGGCACGATCCGCTCGAACTGTTCCGGATAGATGCCCGTGGGACGGGTGAAGTGACCGCACACCCCTACGCTGTCCAGAAAGGCTTCGGTACTGGCTGAAGCAACCGTCTGCGCCCGTGCGGGAATGGCTTGCAAACCGGAGGCGGCGACCAACGCAAGGGGCGCGGCTGAAAGCAGGTTGCGCCGTGTCAGGCTGCCCATGGCGATCGGCGTTTTTCCATTCATCTTCGCCTCCTGGTGTGTTCGGAGAAAATGTAAGCCAGACGTCAACACATGGACGTCGCCGTTTAAATGGCGATGATGCCTCTCAACACGTCGAGATCAGAATGTCCTGGAAGTTTTCGGCATCTACAATCGCCCTGAAATCCATGTGTTTGAAATAAAACAGATATTATAAACTGGAATATGATCACAAGCTGCAACGCAACCGATTTCTCCCGATTACCTGCACTTTAAAGTGGCTAAACCGTAACACGAGACCGGTTCTTTTCGCAACACCGCATGGCTTTTACCGCGCCGCGAAAAAAATCACTTGAAATGCCGCCAATTCCCGTGCTTTTTGAAAAGTAGATTTTGGTAATTCATATTTTCAAACATTAGTTCTGCTCCGGCTCTTTTATTTTTGCAGATGTCTCACTGGTCTCTTGGAATGAAGGGAGACGAACGAGCCCGGGATGGACGCCATAGATTTTCGATGAAGGAAAACAGAGCGTATCCGCATGAGAATTCTCCATCTTAGCAGCCTTTATCCGCCGCATATCGTTGGTGGATGCGAACGCTCGGTCGAACATCTCGCCGAGGAACTCGTTTCCATGGGACATACGGTCGGCGCCGCCTGTATCGAGCGGCAGGCCGAACCGAAAACCATGCGCAACGGCGTCTCGGTCTACCGCATGTTCCACAATAACGATTTCTGGCTCGAGGACTGGCCGCAATATTCGCCGCAGCAGCGGCGCATGCAGAAGCTCAAGCAGCAGTGGAATTTCGACGTCGAAAAGCAGTTCGAAGCCGTTCTTGACGATTTCAAGCCTGACGTTCTCAACACCCACTCGCTTCTGGATGTGACGACGCTGGTATGGCGGGCGGCGCATAAGCGCGGCATTCCGATCGTTCACACGATCTGCGAATATGATCTCCTGTGCGGCAACGCCGCCATGTTCAAGGGTGGCAAGCCCTGTGAGCACATCCATCTCGGCTGTCAGGCGGTGAATTTCACCAAGAAATTCACCCAGCGTTATATCGGCGCTGTCGCAAGCGTCGGCACGGAAATCCTCAAGACGCATGTCAATCACGGGCTTTTCCACCACATTCCGGAAAGCCTGCGTCGCGTCATCTTTTATTCCTGCACGGTTCCCGAGGGCGATCCCGTCGCCCGCCGGCAGATCGACCGCACCGGCCGGCCGCTGACCTTCGGTTATATCGGCCGTATCAATACGGAAAAAGGCGTCGGCAACATGGTCGATGCCTTCAGGGAAATCGGTCACGGCAACTGGCGCTGTCTGGTCGCTGGCCATGCGATGGACGATTCCATCGAACGTTTCACGGCTCAGGCCGGCGATCTGCCGATCGAATTCGTCGGCTGGGCGAAACCGAAAGAGTTTCTCGAAGAGATCGACGTGCTTATCGTCCCTTCCTTCTGGGCGGAGCCTTCACCACGCACGATCTACGAAGCCTATGCCATGGGCGTGCCGGTCATCGGCGCAGCCTCCGGCGGCATTCCGGAGCTGATTGGCGAGACCAACCATGACTGGCTGTTCGAACCGGGCAACGCCACCGACCTTGCCGCCCGTATCCGCCGGGTGCTGACGCTCTCGCGCGAAGAATTGCCGACAGAGGTGGATTTCGGAAACATCGTCGAGGAATCCACCTCGCGGCGGGTGGGTGAGAATTACGTGAAGCTCTATGAGGATGTGGTGGCGAAAAGCAAGGCTGCAGCCGCATGACGAGCGCGCGGTGGCCAAACACTGATCTTTCAGTTGCCGTCAAGGCGCGAACTTGCGTCCTGGGTTTTGCAGATGTTGAAGTTGGACGATAACGTTCCACGTCTTGAAAGGCGCTCGGTCACGAGCGCCTTGTGGAGCGCGGTCGGCGGCTATGGCAACGTCTTCTTGTCTTTCGTCGTCTTCCTTATTCTGGCACGATTGCTTACGCCGGACGAATTTGGGCTTGTCGCCATCGCAACGGTTTTCGTGGATATTATCCTCGTCATGGCCCGCGGCGGCCTTCCGGAAGCCGTGTTGCAGCGGCCCAAGCTGGACGAAGACTATGCCGATACCGCTTTCTGGTTTTCACTCCTGTGGGGGGCTTTCCTGTGTGCCCTGCTTTCGCTCGCGGCGCCTTTCCTCGCGAGCCTTTTTAGAATTGCCGAGCTCAGCCCGGTCTTGATGGCGCTTTCCACCGTTCTTTTCATCATGGGCGCCGGCGCCATCCATGAAGCCCGCCTGCAGCGTGAGTTCGCGTTTCGCAAGCTTGCCATGCGTGCGCTCCTGTCCAATTTTCTCGCTGGTGTGATCGCAATCGCTCTGGCTCTGAACGGTTGGGGCGTATGGGCAATGGTCGTGCAGAGGCTGATTGCCAGTCTTGTGACGACTTGTATGAACTGGATTGCCTGTGGATGGATCCCGCGTCCGCGTTTCATCAGAGCCTATGTAGCGGATCAGTGGAGTTTCGGGTCGCGCATCTTTGCGGCAAACTTCCTGATGGGTCTCAATGTCCGCCTGCAGGAGCTGATCGCTGCGACGTTTCTCTCGACTGCGGCCGTGGGATACATCCGATTGTCGTGGCGGTGCATCGATCTCGTCAGTCAGTTGGCTGTCATTCCTCTGACATCGGTGGCGTTGACCAGTTATGCACGTATCAATGCCGAGAACAAATCCCTCGAAAATGCCTATTTCGGCTTCATCCGGCTGTCGGGCATCATTGCTTTCCCGTGTTTCCTTGGCCTTGCGGCCACGGCGCCGGTTCTTGTTCCCGTTGCCTTCGGCGAAAACTGGGCAGCAGCAGCACCTGTCACGCAATTATTATGTCTTACAGCTCTGCCGTTTGTCGCCAATTCATTCGTCTGGCCGCTTCTGACCGCCATCCGGCAGGGCGGTAAAACCCTGTACCTGTCGTTTCTGCAGGTCGTTATCGGTTGTGGGCTGGGTCTCGCCGCTGCGCCTTTCGGCTTGGTGGCGGTTACTCTCGCCCATGTCGTGCGGGCTTATCTGACGTGGCCGGTCGCTTTGGTCAGCGTCCGAAACAGCGCCGGCATTTCGATAGGCGGCACGCTTCGCACCTGCATGCCGCCGCTTATCGCGGCCTTCACCATGGCTGTTCTGGTTAGCGGTCTTTACTGGATGATGGGGGAACGTTTCTCCAAACCGGTAACACTATGCCTGCTCGTCTCGGCAGGGGCGGTGATCTATCCGGCTTTGCTTTTTATCACCATGCCCGGGGACATAAGGGGGGTGCTTAAAGAGGCCAGAGCGCTTTTTTCACGAAAATGAAATTGCAGAACGACTTAATTTCACGACGAGGTTCCAATGAAGACGATTACCATTCTCGATACAACCGTAGCCTCGGACAATCTCGGCGATCAGATCATTCTCGATGCCGTCAAGGAGGTGCTGCTTGAGGTTGTTCCCCAAGCTTACCCCTATCACGTGGCGACACATGAATATATGACAAACGTCTCGAAGTCGCTGCTGCGCAAGAGCGAAGCTGCCTTTGTTTCCGGCACCAATATTCTTGCATCGAACATGGAAGCCCGCGTGTTGTGGAAGTTGCTGCCCTGGGATGCATTCGCCTTCCGGGAGACTGTTCTGCTCGGCTGCGGTTGGATGAATTACATGAAGCAACCGAACGCTTATTCGCGCTGGATTCTGAAAAAAATTCTGTCGGATGAATTCACGCATGCCGTGCGCGACAATTACACCGCCGAAAAACTCAGGACCCTGGGCAAAAAGGTTCTGAACACCTCTTGCCCGACCATGTGGGGCCTTGATCCGGACCATTGCAGGTCCATTCCCACTTCCAAGGCCTCTTCCGTTGTCACAACGCTCACCTTCTACCTCAACCGCCAGGAGGAGGACAAAAAGATGATTGAAATTCTGAAGGATCGTTACGACACCGTCTATTTCTGGCCGCAGCAGCGCGAAGATGCGGCCTATCTGGCTTCCATGAATATTTCCGGGCTGAAGTTCATCGATCCGACGCTCGCAGCCTATAACCATTTTCTTGATAATGAGGATGTGGATTTCGTGGGAACGCGCCTGCATGGCGGCATTCGCGCGATGCAGAAATTTCGCCGCGCCCTAATCGTCAAAGTCGACAACCGGGCCACGGAAATTTCCAAGGATACTGGTTTGCCGGCCATGGATCGCAAGGATTTCGACAGAATGTCGAACTGGATTTCCGGGAGCGACGTGCCGCCGATAAAGTTGCCGGTGGACGCAATCGAAAGCTGGAAACGGCAGTTCAGGAGAGCGTGAAACTCCGCAATCCGTCGCGGGCTCGCGCGCGCATCAAGGTCGTCTTTCGGGGAAATGAGCCGATTGTTCACCTCAACCGATCAGGTGCAAGCCCGCATCCGAAAGCCTGAGAACAGTAAGCCTGCCCGTGGTGAATGCACCCGTGTCGATGCCGATTCGTTGTGGGCCGGTTTCCGGTTCCGTTACCGGCGTGTGGCCGTGGATGACGACGAGGTCCAGCCCGGCCCCTTGTGACAGGAAGGGCTCCCTGATCCAGAGCATGTCCTCATCCGTCTGCGCCTCCAGCGGCAATCCCGGTCTCAAGCCGGCATGCACGAAAATATAGGGTCCTATCCGGGCGTAGATCGGCAGGCTGGATAAAAGCTGGCGGTGGGTCTGCGGAATTGCGCCGAGCAGGGCGTCCCTGAATGGCTGCAGTCTCAGGCGGCCCTTTTGCAGGAAATAGTCGATATCGACGCCGTAGGATAAAAGCGTCTGGCGGCCGCCAAAGTCCAGCCAGTGCATATTCTGCTGCGGATTTTCGAGAAAGTCATGGAAGAGCTGCTCATGGTTGCCGCAAAGCGCAATACGGCGTAGCGGCGCGGGCGGCGGCTGCAGCAAATGTTCGAGAACGCCACGGGAATCGCGCCCGCGATCGACATAGTCGCCGAGGAGAACGACCAGCGCGGGAGAAGGGTCGGGCCCCAGATCGGCAAGGATTTTCCGCTCCGCCTGCAACAGCAGGTCGAGGCTGCCATGCACGTCGCCAATGGCATAGATCGGGAAGGAGGCCGGCTTGTCGCCAAGGTCAATTCTGCGCCGCCTCCGGTCGTCGCGGGAGGCTGGTTGTTTACGACCGCGAATCCAGTTGAGCACCTTGGGCATAGCTGGCGATACTGTCTCTCCCGCACAAGGTCAAGAGCGTTGAAGGCGGCTGTCGCATCACCCGCCAAAGCTGCGTTGACGTGCCGATTCTGTGGGGAAAGAATATCCGCTTTGATGGTCGAAAGATACGTTGCCTTAAACCTGCAACCGAAATGCCTGTCGTCCGAAAGGGCGGGTTCAGCCTGAAACCGTGTTCTAGAGTTTCAGCCAGACACGCGGGTCCTCGTGCGACTGAATCTTGATCCATTTCAGATCCACCGCTTTCCACGGCTTGACGACATTGGTGCGGTTATCCAGCACGAGATCGCCCTGGCTGGTGCTGACGACGAGAACGGCATGTCCTATGCCATCCGTCGTGCGGGCTGTGGCGATGCGCAGGGCGCCCGAAGGCCAGCCGGCGCGCAGGAGGCGTTGCCGCTTGGTCACCGCAAAATCTTCGCAGTCGCCGCTTGCCGGGTTCAGTTTCCAATCGTCTTCGCCGTCCTGCTCCCCGACATAGCTTATCGAGGTGTTGATCTCGGCGTTGATGCGCTGGAGTTCCGTGCGCTTCTGCTTGCTCAGTTCCACCGTATCGCGGTCGCCAATACGTAGGCACTGGTCGGCGGCGCTTTCACAGAATTTCGCAAAGGCAATGGGTGCGATGGTGGGACGGCTCGTGGTCATGAACTGGCCGGGCCGCGATGCGCCGGGCTTCTGGGCAAGGCCACCGAGCTGGACGGCCGATGCCGTTGTCGCAACACTTGCCGCCACGCCGGCAGCGACGGCAAAAATCTTTGCCAGACGGATTGTTCTCTTCGCCATGTCCTTGCCCCTGCACAATTGTCTTGTCTTGTGCCTGGCACCATAGCGACCCATTCTTGCGGGCCGTTTAAGTCGATAGATTGCATTTTAATGAAATCTAATTTTGTGACAGCGCGCTGAAAACAGCCGGAAAACCGGGCTCGTGCTCACCTGCAGCGGGTTCTACCCTCGGTGTCGACAATACAGGTCTGCTGCGGGACAGCCCGCCTGAGTTCACGCCGGGTCTCGGGGGAGGCGCGGCTTGCCGGCGGCCGGTCGTAATTTCGGTAAACTTCGAAATTGCGCCCGCCGATCGTTCCCTGCGCCCCGCCGCGGCCATCCGGCGTTACTTCGAAATTCTGATACTGCTGGGCATGGGCGCCCGCGGAGAGGCAGATCATGGCGGTCAGGACGCCGGCCGCCAGGCCGCCCCGCAATGCTGCCGCTTGCTGCCTGCCCAACCTCATGACCGTTCCTCCATCGAAGAAATGATGAATGCCGCCGCCGCACATTTGCCATGCCCGGCGCGCATTGATTTTCCAGTCGTCCGTCGGGGGTAATCATATCACCGATAGTGCATCCGGTGTGAGAAGGATTTGTGCCTGGCAAAGGCCCGAATCGCCTTCCTGCCGCATCGGCCAGCGGTGTCACAACGCCAGGAGGTGTCACCGTGCCGTTCGATCGTCAGGAATGCGAAAAAGGCCATTCTACGGCTCAAAAATTAAGCTCTTCGCCGCTGCATTTATAGGCTTCACAATCCTGTAACAACGGACCTAATATACAAGTGCAGATGCCGAATCGCTCAGGAGAAGCCCTTGACGATTGCAGTTTCACCACAGGCCCTGCCGGCGCTCGTTCTGAACGCAGACTACAGGCCACTGAGTTATTATCCCTTGTCGTTATGGTCCTGGCAGGACGCGATCAAGGCTGTTTTTCTAGACCGTGTGAACATCATTGCAGAATATGATCACGCGGTGTCGTCCCCCAGCTTTTCCATGCGGCTGCCGAGCGTCGTCAGCCTCAAGACCTATGTGCAGCCCACCCGCAACCCCGCCTTCACCCGCTTCAACGTTTTCCTTCGGGACAAGTTCGAATGCCAGTATTGCGGCACGCGGGACGAATTGACCTTCGACCATGTGATTCCCCGCGCGCATGGCGGTGAAACCACCTGGCACAATGTCGTTGCGGCGTGCTCTCCCTGCAACCTTAAAAAAGGCAGCAAGCTTCCCAAGCAGGCGGGCATGTTCCCGGCGCAGAAGCCCTTCCAGCCGACGGTTCAGGATCTGCACAATAACGGGCGGCTGTTCCCGCCCAATTATCTGCACGAAAGCTGGATGGACTATCTTTACTGGGATACCGAACTGCAGCCCTGATCTTTCGAGGACTGCAACGCGGTTTTCCGCTTACCGGCTTTTACGGCTCGCGCCAAAAAAGGCGACTGCCGCAAGTGCAACGCTTGCGATGACATTCCAGCCCGCGAAGGAAAGGCCGAGCACCCGCAAGGCCGCGTCGTTGCAGGAAGGCGCCTTGATGGCGTTCAGATTGCCCAGCAGATCGCCGGCATTGGTGGTGATGGAAGGCGCCCCGGTGGCGCAGGTGATCGGCCCTTCCCAGAAACCCCATTCCACACCGGCGTGATAAACGCCGAGCCCGGCGCCGATCAGCATCGCCACGCCGATAAGGGCAAGAAGCAGCCGGGTGATCTGAACCGGCAATTTGAAAATGCTGGTCGCAATGGCCAATATGCCCAGCGGAATGGCGTAATAATAGGGATCGCGCTGCAGCAGGCACAGCGCGCAGGGCGTATAACCGCCGATATGTTGGAAACCGAGGGCGGAGCCGACGGTGAAGATCATTCCCGCCGTAACGCCGAGAGCGGCGAGCGTGCGGCTATTGTCGGCGGTGGTCGCATTGGCCATGTTGTTTTCCTCAAACTTCGCGAAGAAGCAGATATCCCGGACGGGCTTTCAAAAAGGCGGGCGTGATGGCGAAATTAAGTCGCCGGTCTTCACGGGGTGTAACGGGATTCGTCTAATCCAGTCCGCCGCATCTGGCAAATGAAAGCCCGGTAATACTCGGGAGCGCGCAAGCAAAGTTTCGTGAGCTTGTTGATGGCGCGGGGCCATTGAAGAGCTCACTGTGACGTGCTGGACAAAGTGAAGAAAATCAATGCGGTTTTTTGGAAATGGTACCCCAAGCCGGGCCGCTGATTTCAAGCCGTATCAGAAGGTTAGGGGATGCTTGGACACGAGAGGAGCCCCGATGTTTATTGAGAAAATTTGCAGACTGTCCAACTCAGCCATTGAGTTAACCTAGGCCGATCACAACATCTATTACCTTGAAAAAGGCATGCTCTAAATGGTAGTGGGAACACAGTTCGCGAACTGAGAAAGCCTCAACTTGCTTAAAACGATCCACATCGAAAATTATAAATCGATCAAGAACCTGACGCTTGAGTTGGGCCGCGTTAACGTCTTTATTGGCGAAAACGGTGCCGGTAAAAGTAACATTCTGGAAGCGATTGCGTTAGCAGGTGCCGCACAAGCGGGAAAGTTGGACAACGAGTTCCTAGCATCGCGCGGTATCCGAGTAACGGAACCTCAGTTCATGCGGTCAGCCTTTGAGGTTGAGGAGGTCACGAAACCAATATCGGTTAGAGTCGTTGGCGACGCTGGTGAGGCGTCCTATGTATTGAGTAACGACAATCAGCCGTATTCTACGTGGACGGAAAACAATGCAACCTTAAGGTTCAGCGCCGACCAGTTTATAAAATCATTTACAGAATTTTCGCACTCGAAGGGTAATAAAAAACTCGCGAAAAAATTAATAACGCAATTACTAAATGATATGACCGCGAATATAGATCAAGAATCTCCTACTTCACGAACGGGATCTCTCGCTTTTTCTCTCAAGGTGAATGCCGACGAGAAATCGATTTTTAGTTTGCGTCCGGAAGTCGACGGAATTGCAAATTTCATAGTTTATTCACCCGAAAATAGCAGCCTCCGGATGTTGGAAAGGGAGGGGCAGATAGAGCCGCTTGGAATCAACGGAGAGGGGCTGCTCAAGCTTTTAACCGTCATGTCCTATGATGACGATCCCTCTGCTATCGAGGCAGTAAAAAAATCACTCAAATTGTTTAGCTGGTTTGAAGACTTCGAAATTCCGAGGGAAAACGCCAAAGGTCGTATGAAGATTACGGATGGTTACCTCGATGAAAGTTGTAAATCGTTCGATCAGAGAAGTGCTAATGAAGGATTTCTTTTCGCGGCTTTTTACTTCGCATTGTTCGCTAGTAAGTTGACGCCGAGGTTCTTTGCCGTGGACAACATCGATGCATCTTTGAACCCAAAGTTATGCGAAGTGATGATGAGGCGTCTAACGAAGTTAGCCACGGACAATGGTAAGCAAGCAATATTGACGACTCATAATCCGTCAGTTCTAGACGGCTTGGATCTCAATGATCCTGAGCAAAAGCTTTTCGCTGTTCACAGGAACGCGAAGGGCGAAACTAGAGCAACGCTGCACTCGGAAAAACCGAGTACAGATAAGCCCCGGAGATTGTCGGAGATGTTCATTGGTGGCCTATTGGGTGGCCTTCCGAAGGTTTTCTGATGCCAAAATTCGCGATTGTTTCAGAAGGCCCAACAGATCAGGTTGTGCTTGATCGAATCATTTCACTTGTTTGCGAGAGTGCCTTTGACGACGACGTCATTGTAAACTATGCGCAGCCAATTCGGGATACGACAGACTCAAGTAAATCTGATTTTGGCGGCTGGGAGCTTGTTCTGGAGTATTGCTCTACACGTATAAGTGACGCATTAGCTTCAAACGACTACGTGGTTATTCAAATTGATACAGACTGCGGTGACCAAACAAATTACGGTGTCCCACTTACAATTGGCGGCCAAGATCGGTCATTCCCCGACTTGATAGCTGATGTTGAGCAATTAATCATTCAAAAGATTGGCGAGCCACTTTTCTCGAAATACGGGAAACGCCTCATTTTCGCAGTGTCGGTACACTCGCTCGAATCTTGGTTGCTGCTTTACTTCTTTTTAGATGGGCGAACAAAGCAATCTTTCAATAAGCTTCAGCATACTGTCAGGCGTAAATGGAATTATACGCGCTTTGAAAAAGAAGTCGAATGCTACCAGTCAATCACGAGGAAAATTAAGTACAAGGATCTAAAGCAGTTTATTGATGGCGATCACAGTTTCGGAGTCTTTCTAAAAAAATTGACCGAATTGTCAACGCCGAAACCCTCGTCACGGGATGAAGCAGACAACGCGCCGTGACGGCCGATTGCAACTCGCACAAATAATCCACTCCCTTGGTAAGGGAGAGGCCGAGAGTTCAAATTTCTCTAGGTCGTGTGAGCTACTTTGACACCTCGAACCAGAAAGCCCAAGAAAATCAATGTTATTTTTAGGAAATGGTACCCCAAGCCGGGATCGAACCAGCACTCCTTTCGGAACCGCATTTTGAGTGCGGCGCGTCTACCAATTCCGCCATTGGGGCAACGGTGGTAATGCCACGGCGTCTATCATGGTCAAGGCCATGCGTGCAACCCCAAAGCTGACTAATCCTTTTGAATTGCGCGTGTTTGCGCACGCGGTTTTCCGTCTTTGCCGGGCTGCCGATCAAAATGGTGCGGAGAGTGGCTGTGCCGGATCGCGACACCTGCAGTTGCGGCATTAGGGTAATATTAGGCACCTCTAATAAATTAGAATATACGCAATTACTAATTGAATTATGATGTCAGGGTGGAGTTTCCACGCGGGGCGGGAATGGCCAAACTCATAGGGAGGAAATTATGAGGGCTTTTTCTCGCAATTTATTACTGTCCGCCTGCCTGATCCTGCCGATCAACGCCCATGCGCTGGATATCGGGATTGGTGGCGAGAATGGGGTTAACGCCAGTGTTGGCGACAATGGCAGCGGCGGGCTCGGGGTCGATGCCTCCGTTGGCGGCAGCAGTGGCGTTAACGCCAGTGCGGATGTCGGCGGCAGGAGCGGCGGCGGGCTGGGTGCGGATGTCAACGCATCGGTCGGCGGCAGCAATGGGGTCAATGCGGATGTCAATGCATCCGTCGGCGGTTCCAGCGGCGTCAATGCCGGCGTGAACGCTTCCGTTGGCGGTTCGGACGGCATCAGTGCCAATGTCGGGGCCAATGTGGGGGGCTCGAGCGGTGTCGGTCTCGGCGTCGGCGTCGGTATCGGCGGCTCCGGTTCGACCGGCACGCCTGGAAATCCCGGCGGTAGCACCACCAATCCCGGCGGCTCGGGCACGGTGTCTCCCGGCGCGATGCGCAATGCCCTGCAAGCCTATAACGATATGTCGCGAACCGAGCAGATCAAGCTCGCCCGCCGTTGTGTCGATATTCTGGGCGGCGGATACGATGCGGCGCTGACGCAATTGTGCAAGATGATCCGGACGGCCTCGCGCTGAAGCAGGCTTTGCCCGTGTCAGAAACTTCGAAGGGCGCCACCGGCGCCCTTCGGATCAATTGCCCTTGCGTCCGAAGGACAGGATCTTCTGCCGCAGGCTGCGGGCGAGGTTGCGGGTGTTGCGGTACATGTCCACCTGCGTGGAAACCTGCCGCACGTCCCGGTCGCTGTTCTGGGCAAGCCCGACGACCAGCGTGCCCATCTCCTGGCGTTCCTGCCAGAAGCGGCTCATGATCGGATGATCGGGCACGGCGCAGCTGTCGCTGCGCAGAATATTGGCGTCATCCAGATGCCAGTCGGTCAGTTTCTGCACCAGCAGCTTGCCGGGAGAAAATTGCGCATAGCTCTCGTCGAAAGCGGTCTTCCACGTATAGGCCTCGCCGGCGGTGATGAAGACGACCATGGAGGCGATGGCGCTGCCATTGAGATCGATGGTGTGGATACGCACTGCATCCGCTTCGGCCAGATTGGTGATCGCCTCGCGGGCGAAGGCGGCGCGATAACGGTCGTTGACCAGCGCGGTGCGCTTGCGGCCTTTCCAGCCGCTCGCCTCCAGAGCCAGAAACTCCTCCATGCGGTAACGCACGTCCACTGGCTGCCGGGTAACGGTATAGGAGAGGGGCCCAAGTTTTTCGAGTTGACGCCACTGCCTGTTCATTTCGCGCAAATGGTGCGGCGCAAGGGCGTTTCGCAGATAGGCCTTGCCATCGAGAAGGCTTTCCAGCATCGGCCGGTAATAATTGCCCGTCGTCGTCACCGGCAGGTTGCGGCTGAGCGCGATGGCTTTGAACATGCGGGCAAACGGCCCTTCCAGCCGGACATCCGGCAGAACCAGAACATTCGGCAGACGCATGTTGCTGTCGGAAAGCGCATCGAAAAGATTGTCGAGGGTTTCGGCGGCGCCTTCGGTATCGACCAGCGGTGTGCCGAGCGGCCCGAATGGATTGGCCCAGACGCGAATGATGGAGGGACCGATGGAAAAGCCCGGCTTTTCCACGGTAAAGGGCATCAGGAAGCGCATGCGGCTTCTGGCGCCGTTCTCATCGCGAATGAGGGCGAAGCGCACGGACTTGTCCTCGATGCGCGGCATGGCGGGCGCGAGAAGCCTTCCGGTGAAGAAGACATTCGCCTCCATGACGCGGTTGGACAGAAAGTCGAGTTCTTCCTGCATGTCATAACCGAGCTGACCCGGATAGATGCAGAATTCCCGGCCATCGCGGCCCACGCGTCGGCTGCTGTCGGCCACGGGGCGATCACGCTCCGCAGACGCCATCAGTGCCGCGATGCGCGGGTCCTGAAAATCCGGATTCTTTGGATCGCTGGACATGCTTATCGTTACACCGCCTTCCCAGTGTTTTGACCCGCCCGGGGATCGTTGAAGGCAAAAAGGACGATCCCGAGTGTGCGGCGAATGGCAATATGCAATAGCACAGCTTCTATGCACATGGCTATCGCCACCGCTGCCGCGGCCCCTGCCAGACCATAGACCGGAATGAGCGCCATGTTGAGTGCAATGTTGCAACCGAAGATGATAATATAAAGGACGACGCACAATTTTTGTTTGCCGGCCATGTTCAGCAATGTTTCCCCCGGGCCGATCAGCGCCTTGGCGAGGAAACCGGCGAAAAGGAAGAACATCAGCTCGTAGCCCTGAACGAAGCCGGGACCGAACAGCGACAGCAGGAAAGGGCCGGCCAGAAGCACCACGCTGCCGACGGCGAGCGACGGCCAGAAGGCCCAGCGCGCGGCCTGGCTGGCGAAACCGGCAAGCCCCTGCCGGTCATTGGCCGACATGAGGGCGGCCAGGCGTGGGGCGGCGGCCGCCTGCACCGAGAAAAACACGAATTGCATCAGCACGATGGTCTTTGCCGCGGCAAAATAGATGCCGACCTGATCCGGCGGCAGATAAAGCCCGACAATCACCACATCGGAATTGGTCATCAAAAAACCGATGCCGTCGATCAGGAACATCGGGAAGGCGAACCTTATCCAGTGGCGGAAATGCACCCTGCGGGCCGTGCTGCGGAAATGCCGGTTGAGCCTGCGGTTCATGAAGGCGAAATGGAAAAGCGTGGTGACATAGGTGGCAAGAAGGGCCGTCAGCATGGCCGTCGTTGCGGTTTTTTCCGCGCCGAGACCGATTGCCACCAGCATGAACAGCAGGATCAGCACTGGGCGAACGATATAGGTGGGGCTGAGTGCGGAGACCGCCCAGCCATTGGCGCGCGCGGTGCCGTTCAGCACGTCGCCCAGCGCCACCATCGGCAGGGTGAAAAGCGCCAGCGACACGGGAATGAGATAATAGGAGGCGATGCGCTCGCCGAAGAAATACAAAAAAACGAAACCGAAAATCGCAAGCGCGCTCGCCGAAAGCATGGCGAAGACACGCGCCGTCGAGGTCAGCCCCATGATCTTGTCATGGGCATCCTCCAGACGATAGCCGGGTAAAAAGCGGATGACGGTGGTGTGAAAACCGAGACAGGAAAGATTGCCGAACAGGATCACCAGAACCCAGACGAAGGCGAACAGGCCATATTCGAATTCGCCCATCAGGCGGGCAAGAATGATCTGGGAAATGAAGGCTATACCGGCGCTGACGATACGCACCGCAAACGCAACCAGCGCCATGCGCTGCGCGCGGGACACTTCATCCCCGCCGGAAAGAACAACGGCGACTTTTGCTACCAGCGGCGAAAGCTTCGCGCGCAGGCCTGCGGGTAAGGCTTTTTCCGCCGTGTTGAGGATAGCCATGATCCACACGCCATCATTTCCAGTTGAATAGGCGAGCCGATCATACGCGCTTCATCCTTAACGAAGGGTTTGGGACGCGCCGGCCTGTGTGCCAATATCGTCCGCCACGCGTGGCTTGCGGATGCCGTTGAACAGGAAAAGGGCGAGCGGGCTGAGGCGTATCGCCTGATGCAGCATATAGGCGGTCGCCGTGGTGGCCACGACGATGATGGTAAACTCCAGGACGGGCGGCAGCGCAATGAGGATGAACAGCGTTCCGAAGGCGTAGATCAGCGGATGGTGAAACAGGTAGATGGTGAAGGACGCATCCGTCATGCGTCTGGCAAGCCGGTTCGGCCTGTCGAAATAGCGGCAGGCGAGGTCTATCAACAGACGGCTTGCCGCCACCGCCGCAATTGCCGACACCAGCACCAGCAGGGCCGAATTCGAAAAGGGATATTGCAGGCGCAGGGTCACCGCCGTCGCGATGGTGCCCGCCGCGATGACGCCGGTGAGAAGGCCCGTTTGGCGAAAGCGGTGAAAGAGGGCGCGGTCACGGTGCAGCAATGCGCCAATGAGGAAGAATGGCAGGTAACGCGCATAGGGGTCGGAAGCGCGTTCATAGAGAAGAAAAAGGCCGCTTCCGCTTTTTGCCGCAAGCAGGCCGGATCCGTAGATCATCAATTCCCACACAACAGGCAGGGTGCAGAGTGCCGCGAAAAACAGGGTGGTATGCCGCTGCCGCAGGCTGCCTAACCAGTCTCTGATATATGCCACTGGCGGACGTTCCGCGAGAAACAGCAGGCCGGCAAGCAGGATCGAATAGAAGACAAGGGTCGGCAGGAACCATAGATGCATGATCCACTGTTCGCTCGGGCGCAGCAGGCCGGGCTGGCTCTCAAGCAGCCGGTCGGCCGGAATATCGCCTTTGGCGACGCCGGCCAGTTGCAGCAGGAAAAGCTGTGATGGCCCGAGCAGAAGGACCGCGACGATGAAGGGCACGCCGAGGCGCAGGAAACGCTGCCTCAGCCAGCGCATCTTGCCCTTCTTGCCGATGACCATGGTGGAGAAATAGCCGGCCACCAGAAAGAATGCCGGCATGCGGAAGGTGGAGAGTGCAGCACCTAGCGCGCTCAGAAGCGTGCTGGTGTCGAAATCCTTGATGTCCCATGGCAGGGCATGGCTGTAGAGGAGAGAGGCGTGATAGGGAATGCCAAGCAGCATGAGGAGCGCCCTTAGCGGGTCCCAGTAATGCTCGTAGTCAGATTTGCCCGGTTGCATTTTTCCCTCGCGCCGCAGGCGCGATCCCGTGTGATCAGCAATGACCAGCACGACTATTGGTGGAAAACGCTAATAAACTCTTCACGCCCCGGACGGTGTGGGCGGAGCCTTTTTTCTGGGCATGAGATCGAGGACCAGCGCACAGCCCAGAATGATGATGCCGGCGCCGAAAAGCTGGGGCAGCGAAAGCGGCTCATCCAGCACCAGCGCGCCGACGAGGACCGCAACGACGGTCACGGCGAATTCCACGCTGATCGCCCTGGTTGCGCCGATCGAGGAGACAAGCTTGAAATAGGTGATGTAGGTGAGGCCGCTCATGACCACCGCCTGCACCAGAAGATAACCGTAATCGATGAGATCAGGCGTTCTCGGCAATGGGACCGCGAAGAGAAGCGGCAGGGTCATCAGGCCGCCTGTCAGGAATGAGCCTATGGTGATTTCCCAGGAACCCACGCCCTTCAGGTGGCGGCTGGCAAAATTGCTGCCATAGGCCGCGCAGATGCACGCGGCGACAGCGGCGGCGCAGCCGATGATGAAACCGGTTGTAACGGGAACGGCGGGAAAGCCGACAAGCAGGACGATGCCGGCAAGACCGATGACCAGACCGGCAATGCCCTGACGCGTCAGACGCTCGATACCCCAGACCTGCGCGATGAGCATGGAAAAGAGCGGGATGGTGGCCACCAATATGGCCGCCATGGCGGTGCCGACCAGCGGCGTCGCATAGGAGAGGCCGATCAACTGTCCCGCGACCGTTGTTGCGCCGACGACTGCAAAGGCGCGCCAGCTCGCGGAAAATGCAAGCTTTCGGCGCACCGCAATCGCGATCAGAAACAGGGTAATGGCGGTGACCAGCGAGCGGAGCGTGACCGCACCGATCCAGCCGAAGGCCTCGACGACATGCAAAAGCAGCAGGAAGGACATTCCCCACGCGAGTGCGAGAAAAACATAGGCGGCAAAGTCGCGAGGGGACATGAAAGCGTTTTCCGGAAGACGATCCGGCTCCCATATTGGAAATTGCTGATATCCGTCAACAGCGATCGAGGGGTGCAACGAAAATCGCCCGCAACCGAAGGTGCGGGCGATTTTCGTTTGTCTGTCAGGAACTGCCTCAGGCCTGTTCGTAAACGCCGTGGCAGTGCTTGTATTTCTTGCCGGAGCCGCAGGGGCACATTTCGTTGCGGCCGATGCGACCCCAGGTGGCGGGGTTTTCCGGATCGCGATCCTCGGCCAGCACGAAGGCGGCGGGCGCGGCCTGCTGGCCCTGCGCCATTTCGTCTTCGCCCGTATTGGGATCGAGATGATGCGCCGTCATTTCCGGCAGTTCCGGCTGCTGCGGCTGCTGCGGTTCCTGCTGCACCAGTTCCACGCGCATCAGCTGGGCAGTAACGGCCTCGCGCAGATTGGCGAGCAGCGCCTGGAACAGTTCGAAGGCTTCCGCCTTGTATTCCTGCAGCGGGTCGCGCTGGGCATAACCGCGGAAACCGACGACCGAGCGGAGATGGTCGAGGTTGACGATATGTTCGCGCCACAGATGGTCGATCGTCTGGAGAATGACCGACCGTTCCACATAGGTCATGATCTCGGGGCCGAAACGTTCCGCGCGCTCGGCGGCGTATTTGTCGGCGGCCTCGGTGACGCGCTGGAGAATATCGTCCTCGGCGATGCCTTCTTCCTTGGCCCATTCCTCCACCGGCAGGTCGAGGTTCAGGAACTGGGCGATGCCGGCCTTCAGGCCTGCAATATCCCACTGTTCGGCATAGGCATTTTCCGGAATATGCTTGGTGACGAGCGTTTCGATCACTTCATGGCGCATATCGGCTGCGGTTTCGCCGATATTGTCGGCTTCCATCAGCTCGAGACGCTGCTCGAAGATCACCTTGCGCTGGTCGTTCAGCACATCGTCATATTTCAGAAGGTTCTTGCGGGTCTCGAAGTTGCGGGCTTCGACCTTCTTCTGGGCGCGTTCCAGCGCCTTGTTGATCCACGGATGGACGATTGCCTCGCCTTCCTTCAGGCCGAGCTTCTGCAGCATCGAGTCCATGCGCTCGGAACCGAAGATGCGCATCAGGTCATCCTGAAGCGAGAGGTAGAATTTCGAACGGCCGGGGTCGCCCTGACGGCCGGAACGGCCGCGCAGCTGGTTGTCGATGCGTCGGCTTTCGTGGCGCTCGGTGGCGATGACGTAAAGACCGCCGGCGGCAAGCGCCTTTTCCTTCAGCACCTTGATCTCGGCGCGGATTGCCTCTTCCTTCGCGTCATGTTCCGGACCGGGTTCGATGCCTTCGAGCTCGCGCTCAAGCCGCATGTCGACGTTGCCGCCGAGCTGGATGTCGGTACCGCGGCCGGCCATGTTGGTGGCGATGGTAACCGCACCCGGAACACCGGCCTGCGAAACGATATAGGCTTCCTGCTCGTGGTAACGGGCGTTCAGGACCTGGAAATCGGAGAAGCCGGACTGACGCAGGAGATGCGCCAGAAGTTCGGATTTTTCGATGGAGGTCGTGCCCACCAGAACCGGCTGGCCGCGTTCATGCGCCGCCTTGATCTCGGTGATGATCGCCTGGAACTTCTCCTCGCCGGTGCGGTAAACCTCGTCGTCCTCGTCGATACGCTGGATCGGCAGGTTGGTCGGCACTTCGATGACGTCGAGGCCGTAAATGTTGCCGAATTCTTCCGCTTCCGTTGCAGCCGTACCGGTCATGCCGGCCAGCTTTTCGTACATGCGGAAATAATTCTGGAAGGTGACGGAGGAAAGCGTCTGGTTTTCCGGCTGGATCTGCACCTTTTCCTTGGCTTCGAGAGCCTGATGCTGACCTTCGGAATAACGGCGGCCCGGCATCATGCGGCCGGTGAACTCGTCGATGATGACGATTTCGTCGTTGCGGACGATATAGTCCTTGTCGCGGGTGAAGAGCTTGTGGGCCTTCAGCGCATTGTTGATGTGGTGAACGATGGCGACGTTTTCGACGTCGTAAAGCGATTCGCCCTTCAGGAGGCCCGCCTGCCGCAGCAGGTTCTCGAGCTTCTCGGTGCCGTCTTCGGAGAAGTTGGCCGAGCGCTGCTTTTCATCGATTTCGTAATCTTCCGGCGTCAGCAGCGGAATGAAGGCGTCGATGGTGTTGTAAAGGTCGGAACGGTCGTCCAGCGGGCCGGAAATGATGAGCGGCGTGCGCGCCTCGTCGACCAGGATCGAGTCGACTTCGTCGACGATCGCGTAGTTATGGCCGCGCTGAACCATCTGGGCGCGGTCATATTTCATGTTGTCGCGCAGATAATCGAAGCCGAGTTCGTTATTCGTCGCGTAGGTGATGTCGCAGGCATAGGCCTCGCGGCGCTGGTCGTCGTCCAGCCCGTGGACGATGACGCCGGTCGTCAGGCCGAGGAAGCCATAGAGCCTGCTCATGGTGGCCGCGTCGCGCTTGGCGAGGTAGTCGTTGACGGTGACGACATGCACGCCCTTGCCGGCAAGGGCGTTGAGGTAGACCGCAAGGGTCGCCACCAGCGTCTTGCCTTCACCGGTCTTCATTTCGGCGATAGCGCCGCCATGCAGAATCATGGCGCCGGTCAGCTGCACGTCGAAGGGGCGCATATGCAGAACGCGGCGCGACGCTTCGCGGGCGACGGCGAAAGCCGGGATCAGCAGGTCGTCCAGCGTCTTGCCATCGGCAAGCTGCTGGCGGAACTCAGCGGTCTTGGCCGCCAGCGCCTCATTGGAGAGCGCCTTGGTGGCCTCTTCCAGCGCATTGATGGCTGCGATCTTGCTTTTATAGGAGCGGACGCGGCGGTCATTTGCCGAACCGAACAACTTGCGGGCTATTCCGCCGAGACTGACCATCTTACTGGCCCTTTCTGAAATTCCGTTTTGCCGGGCGCTTTTCTCCGTCACGCCGATTTCAGCATAAATGACGGACTTCGCCCTTCAACGTATCTGGACGCGAGGTTGCGTGACAGATAAGAGGGGGGGCAAATGATGTCAACGGTTCTGCCCGTTACAGAATGGCCACAATCCGGTGTTTGGAAGTTTTTTCAGAGCCGGAAACCATGTCTGGAGCCGGCATTGTCCCCGAAAGGTTCAAAATGTTGCGCTATAATAAAATTGCGGCTGCGGTGATTGTGGCCACGCTCGGCCTCCAGCTTCCGGCTTTCGCACAGGAAGACAAGGTTGTCGCCAAGGTTGGCGATCTGGAAATCCACCAGTCCGAACTCGACCTCGCCATGAGCAACCTCGACCCGCAGCTCGCGCAGCTTCCCGATGAGCAGAAGAAGGTTGCAGCCCTTTCCGGCGCGATCGACGTTAAGCTTCTGGTGAAGAACGCCAGCGCCGAAGGTCTGGAAAAGACTGAAGATTTCAAGAAGCGCATGGAATTCATCCAGGACCGTGAGCTGCACAACGCCTATTTCCGCAAGCATGTCGTCGATGCCGTTACCGCTGACGAAGTAAAGGCCCGCTACGACAAGGAAGTCGCAGCCCTGCCGCAGGAAGAGGAAATCAAGGCCGCCCACATTCTGGTCGCCAGCGAGGACGAAGCCAAGGACATCATCAAGCAGCTTGATTCGGGCAAGGATTTCGCCGCGCTCGCCAAGGAAAAGTCGACCGATTCCAACAAGGACGACGGCGGCGATCTCGGCTGGTTCGGCAAGGGCCGCATGGTGCCGGAATTCGAAGAAGCCGCTTTCGGTCTCGAAAAGGGCGCCTACACCAAGGCGCCGGTGAAGACCCAGTTCGGCTTCCACGTCATCAAGCTGGAAGACAAGCGCATCGCGCCGCCGCCGGCTTTCGAGCAGGTCGAGCCGCAGGTTCGTCAGCTTGTCATGCGTGACAAGTACGTTGCCCTCATCGAGAAGGCAAAGGCCGACCAGAAGATCGAAATCATGGATGAGACGCTGAAGAAGGGCTACGACGAAGCCACGAAGGAACAGCAGGCTCAGCCGCAGCAGTAAAAACAAATGTTACGGGGCGGCTATGGGCCGCCCCGTTTCATCTCGGCATTCCAGACCCCTTTTCCAGAATTTCAGGCGCTTCCCATGTCCGTTGCCGTTTCCCCGCTCGCTCCGAAATCCTATCCCGACATGCCTGCGCTGCGCGGCGTTCGCATGGCGACGGCCGCCGCCGGCATCAAGTACAAGAACCGCACCGACGTTCTGCTGATGGTGTTCGACAAGCCGGCAAGCGTCGCCGGCGTCTTCACCAAATCGAAATGCCCTTCCGCCCCGGTCGATTTCTGCCGCGCCAATCTCGGCGGCGGCGTGGCGCGCGCCGTGGTGGTCAATTCCGGCAATGCCAATGCCTTTACCGGCGTCAAGGGCAAGGCCGCGACCGAATTGACGGCGAAATCCGCCGCTGCCGCCGTTGGCTGCTCCGAGAGCGAGGTCTTCCTGGCATCGACGGGCGTGATCGGCGAGCCGCTGGATGCGACGAAATTTGCCGGCGTTCTCGGCGACATGAATGTCAGGGCGGAAGCCGATTTCTGGCAGGAAGCCGCCAAGGCGATCATGACGACCGACACCTATCCCAAGGTTTCGACCCGCACCGCCGAGATCGGCGGCGTGATCGTAACGATCAACGGCATTTCCAAGGGCGCTGGCATGATTGCGCCCGACATGGCGACGATGCTCTCTTTCGTGGTGACGGATGCGGATATCGAGCCCGCCGCCCTGCAGTCGCTGCTGTCTGCCGGTGTTGGCCCGACATTCAATTCCGTGACGGTCGATAGCGACACTTCCACCTCGGATACGTTGATGCTGTTTGCGACAGGTGCTGCCGCTGAAGACGGCCAGGTGAAGGTAACGAGCGCCGATGACGAGCGCCTTGCCGGCTTCCGCACCGCGCTGAACGATCTCCTGAAGGACCTTGCCCTGCAGGTGGTTCGTGACGGCGAAGGCGCGCGCAAGATGGTGGAAGTCACCGTAACGGGCGCGGAAAACGATGCCGCCGCCAAGAAGATTGCCCTCTCCATCGCCAATTCGCCGCTGGTGAAGACCGCGGTTGCCGGCGAAGACGCCAATTGGGGCCGCGTCGTCATGGCCGTCGGCAAGTCCGGCGAAATGGCCGACCGTGACCGCCTCGCCATCTGGTTCGGCGGCGTGCGCGTGGCCGTCAACGGCGAGCGCGACCCGGATTATTCGGAGGCGGAAACCAGCGCGGTGATGCGTCTCGAAGACATTCCGGTGAAGGTGGATATCGGCCTCGGTCAGGGCACTGCCACCGTCTGGACCTGTGACCTGACGAAAGAATATGTTGCGATCAACGGCGACTATCGGAGCTGACCGTTGGAGCCGAAGAGAATGCAGGACAATAAAGCCGTCAATCTGCCGCTGGTTCGCCGTCTGGAAGCCGTCAGCTTCCGGGCATGGCCTGCCTCGTCGGTGATTTATGACGGCAGCTGGCAAATCCGCCTGACGGGTTCGCACCCCTCCAAGCGCATCAACTGCGTGGTGCCGCTGGACCCTTCCGATTACGGAAACAGCGCGGTGCGGCTGGAAAAGGCGCGCAAGCGTTTCGAAGATTTCGGCCGACCGCTGGTGGTGCGCGAAACGACGCTGATGCCGCCGCAGCTCCGGGATTTTCTGGCGAATGACGGCTGGTCCGTGTTCGAAGAGGTGATGGTCATGACGGCCGATCTCTCCGGCATGGAGCTGCCCGAAACGCTGGTCAGCCTGCCGAGCCACGATATCGGTCGTTTTGTCGAGGCGAGCATCAAGGTCAGCGATAGCGACCCGGCGCTCCGTCCGGCGATTGCGGAAATCGTCAGCTCCATCAAGCCGGCGCTCGGCCTCTTCATCAATGAGGAAGTGGAAGGAAATCCGCTCGCGACCGTGATTTGCGTGCAGGATAACGACCTTGCCGGCATCATCTCCCTCGATGTCGAAAAGTCGCAGCGTAAAAAGGGCCTCGGCACGCAGATTTTGTCGTCGGCACTGCGCTGGGCGAGAATCAGCGGCGCAAAAACCGCCTGGCTGCAGGTGGTTTCCACCAATGCGCCTGCCATCGCCCTTTATCAAAAATTCGGCTTCTCCGAGGCCTATCGTTATCGCTACTGGCGCAAGGGAGCCGGCGAATGAGCGAGGCAGGCAAAAAAATCCTGCTGGTCGCCGCCTGCGCCCTTCTCGATCAGGATGGCCGCATTCTTCTGGCGCAGCGTCCGGAAGGCAAGTCGCTTGCAGGCCTGTGGGAATTTCCGGGCGGCAAGGTGGAGCATGGCGAGACGCCGGAGGAAACCCTTGTCCGTGAACTGGACGAGGAGCTGGGCATCAAAACCAAGGTCGCCTGCCTCGCGCCGCTGACATTTGCCAGCCACACCTATGAGACCTTTCACCTCCTGATGCCGCTTTACGTGTGCCGCCGTTATGAGGGCATTGCGCATGGCCGGGAAGGACAGGCGATTAAATGGGTGAAGCCGCAGGCCCTGCGCGATTACCCCATGCCGCCGGCCGATGAGCCGCTCATCCCCTTCCTGCAGGATCTGCTATAAAATCGGGAAGTCCCCCGAGTTCCTCGCGTATTATCCCGTCACAGCTTCGTGAAAATGCCCCGTTTGCAGCGCTTTGCCGTGCCAAAACGGGGCTGTGTTAAGAGATCGTTCAGCACCCTCTGGCAGATTGTTAAGCTAAAGAAGCGGTAAACTGCGCGAGACGAGGTTGGTCATGAACGAGGATTTCTGGAAGACGGTGGAAGGTCGTCACTTGTATTCCGACAAATCCCGTCGCACCGGCGTGCTCAATGTGGCGCTGCTTTTCGGCACGGCGGTTATCGCGCTCTCGCTCATCGTTACCCCCATGCTTGCTGGAAAATCCTCCACGCGGGTGGCGCAGTTTCCCGACAATTACGACATGATCAGCACGGGCTCCATCAAGAAGACCGATGTGGGCAAGACCTATTCCATCCGTCGCAGCATCACCCAGCCGATGCCGGAAATGCCCTGCGTGGTCACGGGTTATAGCAACGAGAGCGGTTGCTGATCGTTTACCATCAAAGGTAACGGATTCCTCACATCGCCGACCTAGGATAGAGTTGATTTCAACAGGGCAGAAGCCGGTTGTCGCAACGCACCGGATGGCGGATGGGGAATATCCTGTGCTGCATTTTTTTATCAATTTTTGCAAAAGCGAAGACGGTGCCACAGCGGTTGAATACGGCCTGATTGTCGGGCTGATTTCCGCCGCCCTCATCGCTGGCGCAGGCAGCATCAGCAGCAATATCAATGCCGTGTTTCAGTTCATCGTGGACACTTTGGTCGAGTTGAAGCCTTTTGGCTGATCGCTCAGGACAGCTTCACCTCGGTTGTCTTTAAGGCATCGGCAAGCCGCACCTTGGCGGAGCCGGGTTTCAGCGGTTTCTGCTGGCTTTCGTGCGGCGCCCAGCCTGATACATAGATGATGGAAAATGTCGCCCTTATCCGCCCGTCAGGATCGGAATATCGCTCGGCGTAAAGCTCCGCCGCGCGCAGGAAAAAGGCGCGGTTGAGCGGTTTTCTGCTGCGGCTTGCCAGCGGATTGGCCATGCCCATGGCGCGCAGGTCGCGCATCAGCGGGAAAATCGAATCGTAACGCACGGTGTAGCTTTCCGCATCGGTCACGGGGAGCGCAAACCCGGCGCGCTGCAAGAGCGCGCCGACATCGCGCACATCGGCGAAGGGAATGACGCGCGGGCTGGCGCCTCCTGTCAGCTCCGCCTCGGCGGTCAGCAGCACGTCGCGCAGTTCCTGCAGGGTGCCGCTGCCGGGAATGGCGCCGAGAAACAGGCCGTCCGGTTTCAATGCCCGGCGGATCTGGATCAGCGCGCCGGGCGTATCGTTGGTCAGATGCAGGGCAAGCGGTGAAACGATGAGGTTGGCGGAGGCCTCCTCGAGCGGCAGATGCTCCATGGAAGCGGCTTCGGGAACATTCGCATCCGTCGCAAAACAGCTTTCGGTTTCGATACGGCGAATGGTATCCACCTTGCCGGTCTCCGCCAGCCGCCGGGCGGTGACGCCGGTGCCGCCATGAAGTTCGATTGCGGTCTCGAACTGGCGCTCGACGATGGCAAGCCTGTCGGCCAGCTCTTCGGCCGCCATGTCGAGAAGAAACAGGGCCTTGTCGTCGCGCCGGTTCCAGGCCCGGCGACGGTTTTGTTCGATCAGGGCCTGGTCAAAGAGAATATCCATCGTCTTGCCTGCTCGGCCTCAAACGCCTTCGGGATCGGCGGGCCGTATCGTTGGTCTCATGCCGCTTGGGGCATCGTTTTCCCGGTGTCGGGAAGGAACTATCGCTCTCGCAAAGGCACCCGTTCGGCGGTAAAGTCAACCTCATGGGTGCTGGTGAAAGTCTGTTTTCAGGTTTGCTGTCAAAGTCTGCGGCCGTGCCGGCGGCGGCGGGAGACATGTGGCGTGCGGTCTTCCGTATGGTCTACCCGCCAACCTGCGCGGGCTGCACCCGAATGACCGGCGGCGAGGGTGCCTTATGTGCGGATTGCTGGCGGGATGTGGCCTTTATCGATCGTCCTTTTTGCGAAGTTCTGGGCATTCCCTTCGCGCGGGATCACGGAGACGGTTTCGTGAGCGCGCAGGCGATTGCCGAACCGCCGCCTTTTGACCGGCTGCGCGCCGTTGCAAGCCATGAGGGAACCGCCCGCAAGCTGGTGCACCGGCTGAAATATCAGGACCGGACCGATCTCGCCCGCCTGATGGCGCTGTGGATGCTGAGGGCAAGTGACGGAACGGTGGATGCCTGCGATTGCATCGTGCCCGTTCCATTGCATCGCAACCGTTTCCTGCGCCGCCGTTTCAATCAATCCGCCGAGCTGGCGCGGCATCTGGCCAGGGCCTCCGGCAAGCCCTTGCTTGCCGGCACGCTGCTGCGCGTGAAGCCGACAGAGCGGCAGGTGGGGCTTTCCGCGCTTGCCCGGCGGGACAATGTGCGCGGCGCTTTCGCGCTCGCACCCGGCCGGGAAACAGATGTCCATGGCAGGCGCGTGGTACTGGTGGACGACGTCTATACCACCGGCGCGACGGTGGGTGCGGCGAGCCGCGCCCTGCGCAGGGCCGGTGCCGCGGATGTGACGGTTTTGACCTTTGCAATGGCCATTTCCGGGCCTATATGAAACCTGAATGACATGACTTTATCGTGCGTTTTAGCGCACGTTTGCGAGGGCTTTGAAAACATGGCACCGGTGACGATCTATACGCGGGATTTTTGTGGCTATTGCGCACGCGCCAAGGCGCTGCTGGACAGCAAGGGCGTGGATTATGCCGAATATAACGCCACGACGACACCGGAATACCGGCAGGAAATGATCGAGAAGTCCGGCGGAACGACGTTCCCGCAAATCTTCATCAACGGCCAGCATGTGGGCGGCTGCGACGATCTGCACGCGCTCGAGCGCGCCGGTAAACTGGACGCGCTGCTGGCCGCCTGATCGGCCGCGATCTTGCGGGTATGGAGGATGTGATGAGTTTCAAGGCTGCCGCCATTCAGATGCGCTCCGGCGTCGATCCGGCAAGAAACGCCGCCGATATGGAACGGCTGGTGCGTGCGGCTGCGGCCGAGGGCGCCGTTTATGTGCAGACCCCGGAAATGACGGGCGCGATCCAGAAGGACAGGCAGGCGCTGCGTGCGCAACTGCGTGATGACGATGGCGATATCATCGTTGCGACGGCCGCCCGTCTTGCCCGCGAACTCGGCATTCATGTCCATGTCGGCTCCACGGCCATTGCCCGCCCGGATGGCAAGATCGCCAATCGCGGTTTTCTCTTCGCGCCGGATGGTTCGCGCATCTGCAGCTATGACAAGATCCATATGTTCGATGTCGATCTCGACAATGGTGAAAGCTGGCGTGAAAGCGCTGCCTATCAACCCGGCGAAGTGGCGCGTATCGCCGAACTTCCGCTGGGGAAATTCGGCTTCGCAATCTGCTATGACGTCCGTTTCCCGCAGCTTTTCCGCGCGGAAGCGCTGGCAGGTGCGGAGGTTCTGACCGTTCCGGCGGCTTTCACCCGACAGACGGGGGAGGCCCATTGGGAAATCCTGCTGCGCGCCCGCGCCATCGAAAATGGCGCTTTCGTCATCGCCGCCGCGCAGGCCGGCGTGCATGAGGATGGGCGGGAAACCTTTGGCCATTCCATCATCATCGACCCATGGGGCAAGGTTCTGGCCGTTGCCGGCGGCGCTGGCGAAGAGATCATCTTCGCCGAGATCGATACCTCGCTGGTGGCTGCCGCGCGCGGAAAAATTCCCAATCTCCGCAATGCCCGCGAGTTCGGTCTGGATACGGTTATTCCCCTGAAACCTGCCGGAGGTGAAGCGGCGTGATCCGTTATGCGCTGGCCTGTGAAAAGGGCCATGAGTTCGAAGGCTGGTTTGCCGGTAGCGACGATTTCGACGATCAGTTGCAGCGCGGTTTCCTGTCCTGCCCGGTCTGCAATTCCGTGCAGGTCTCCAAGCTGTTGATGGCGCCTTCGGTTTCCACCGCCCGCAAGAAAGACGAACGCCAGACGCTCGCCATGGATAGCGCCCGAAAAGAGGCGCTTGCGAAAATCCGCGAGGCCGTTGCCAATATCCGCGCCAATGCCGAAGATGTCGGCGATAAATTTCCGGAAGAAGCCCGCAAGATCCACTATGGCGAAGCGGATGAGCGCGGCATCATCGGCAATGCCTCGGCGCAGGACGCCAAGGCCCTGCTGGACGAGGGTATCGAGATCGCGCCGCTGCCGGTGCTGCCCGACGACGTCAACTGAACTCCTTCAGACGACCTCACGCAAATAGCGTCCGGGATTACCCCTGCGCCGGCCGCTTCGCCAGCATCATGTAGTTGACGTCCATATCCGGCGAAAGATTCCAGCGATCCTGCAACACGTTGTAGAAGACGCCGGTGCGGTGGATGATATCCATGCCGCTCGCCACCAGCGGCCGCTCGAGCTCTTCCGGGCGAACGAGCTTTTCATATTGGTGCGTGCCGCGCGGCAGCCAGCGCAGCACGTTTTCGGCGGCAAAGATCGCCAGTGCCCGGGCTTTGAGCGTGCGGTTGATGGTGGCGGCGAACATCAGGCCGCCGGGGCGCACCATTTTCGCGCAGGTGGTGACGAAGAGATCGACATTGGCCACATGCTCGACCACCTCCATGTTAAGGATGACGTCGAAGGTTTCGCCGGCTTCCTGCAACTGCTCGGCAGTCACGGCGCGGTAGTCGACGCTGACCCCGCTTTCGCGCGCATGGGTGGAGGCGATGCCGATATTCTTTTCCGAGGGATCGGCGCCCACCACATCCGCGCCCATGCGTGCAACGGGTTCGGAGAGAAGGCCGCCGCCGCAGCCGATATCCAATATGCGCAGCCCTTCCAGCGGGCGGTGCGCCTTCGGGTCGCGGCCGAAATTCTCGCAGATGCGGTTGCGGATATATTCGAGCCGTACCGGATTGAACTTGTGCAGCGGGCGGAACTTGCCGGTCGGGCTCCACCACTCCGCAGCCATCGCGGAGAAGCGATCCACTTCGCTCTGGTCGACGGTCGTCTGTGCGGTTTCGCTCATGGTTCTGCTCCATATTGCTGTTGCATTGAAGTCGGATGATTGCCCCCCGAAGTCAAGACCGGCGGTCCATTCCGGCGGCGATTTATCGGGCGCTGATTGCCGCAGGTGGAACTGATTGGATGTCTCATTTGTTTCATGCTGCGTTCATGCAGAACCGCGTATTTTCCGGTCGTGGCAGTATGCGGAACGCATACTCGTCCATCGAACATGGTGGATGCTGACAAGGGCAAAGCGGGCCTTTGCTTGAGGAGAAAGAAGTGAAGAAAAAACTGTTTGGCGCAATTGCGCTGGTGGCCATGCTCGCCGCACCGGCACTTGCCGAAGCTGCGACGCGGGGTTTCGCCACCGCGAATGTGAATATGCGCTCCGGCCCGAGCACAGCCTATCCGGCCGTCGTGGTTATCCCGAATGGCGCGCCGCTCACCGTGCACGGCTGCCTTTCCGATACGCCGTGGTGCGATGTTTCCTTCGTGGGCGGTCGCGGCTGGGTGGCCGGGCGTTATATCGCCACGACCTACCGGCAGAACCGGGTCTATGTCGAACCGCGTTATTACCGCGATCTCGGCGTGCCGGTGATCACCTTCGAAGTCGGCCGTTATTGGGACCGCTATTATCGCGACCGCGACTTTTACCGCGAGCGCGACCGCTGGCGCCGTCCGCCGCCGTCCGGCGGTTACTGGAACGCCGCGCCTCCGCCGCCCCGCGCCGACTGGGATCGCCCGCGCCCGCGTGACGAGTGGCGCGATCCGCGCCAGGGCGGTCCGAATGACGGACGCTGGGAACGTCGTTACGGCGACTGGAACCAGGGTGACAGAAATCAGGACAGGCCGCGTCGCGACGACGACCGCCGTCGCTTCGAAGATGAAAACCGCGACCGCAATCGCGATGGCCAGCAGAACCAGGATGAAGGCCAGCGTCGCCCAGAGCGTCGCCAATGGGATGACCCGCGCCGTGCGCCTGCCTCGGAAAATTTCCGCGATGGCTGCCGGATCGGCGATCCGGGTTGTGACCCGCGCTAAACGGACAAAGCCCGGCATGATTGTCGGGCTTTTTCATTTATGGTTTCAGTTTAGATTTGCGAGCCGTTATTTCGCGGCGGCAGCCTTGCGGGCGCGGGCCTTGGGTTTTGCCGGGGCTTCCGCATCCGGTGCGGCTTCTACAGCGGCGGCCTTGGGAGCGGCCTTCTTGCGCGTTGCGGGTTTCGTCGCTTCCGATGTCTTCAGCAGCGAAAATTCATGCTTGGCCTGTTCCCAATGGTGCGCGTCGCGCCCATGGGGGTGGCCTTCTTTTTCCCAGAGTGTATATGCCCGTTTACTGATCCATTCGTGTTCCGAAACCTGCATGCTCGTCTCCCGTTGCTGTTTACAGCGCCTATGAGAAGGCGACATTCCGCTTTGGTCCGGCACACGCTCGACAGGAATCAATGCCGGCATTTCCAGAACCCATTACATGCCATGATTTTCCGGCCGTCAAGCAAACATGCTGCATTGCGAAAACGGATTTCCGGCATTTTCTGCCCGTTAAAGCGGTTTGAGCGAAAGACGTTCCCGCAGAACAAGATCAACGTTGCGTGATCGCGCCCGGGCCGCCAAGATGGCCGGATGAATGGGCAGCGGAGGAGGCGGTCTTGGAACAGAGAACGGAAGCGGATGCGCAGGTCATCGTCGAAAAACGGGGAGGGGCAGGCATCATTCGCCTCAACCGCCCGAAGGCCATCAACAGCCTGACCTTGCCGATGGTGCGCGACCTGTTTCAGGCGCTTCAGCGTTTCGAAGAGGATGCCGGTGTTTCCTGTGTGGTCCTTACAGGGGAAGGCGACAGGGGGCTTTGCGCCGGGGGCGATGTCCGCATCATTCACGATCTCGGCAAGGCGGGCGACCCGCAGGTGCTTGATTTCTGGCGGGAAGAATTTCCGCTCAACTATCGCATCGCCCGCTTCGGTAAACCCTATATTGCCCTGATGGACGGCATCGTCATGGGCGGCGGTGTCGGCATTTCAGCCCATGGCAGCCACCGCATCGTCACGGAACGCACAAAACTCGCCATGCCGGAAACCGGCATCGGTTACTTCCCGGATGTCGGCGGCTCCTGGCTTTTGCCACGGGCGCCGGGCGAATGCGGCACCTGGCTGGGATTGACGGGCAATGCCGTTACCGCTGCCGATGCCATCTATGCCGGTTTTGCCGACTATCTTGTTCCTTCGGACCGTCTCGACGGGTTGGTCCAAGTCTTGTCGCAAGCGGTGGATACAGACAGCATCGAGACCGCGATCGCGGCGCACGCCGTCGAGGCCGGAGAAGGCATTTTATCTATAAATCGGGATATCATCGAAGCGACATTCCGTTTCGACACGGTCGAGGAGATTGTCGCCGCGCTTTCGGCGCGACAGGATGCGTTTTCGCGCGAAACCCTCGAGGTCCTGCAAAAACGCTCCCCCACCAGTCTGAAACTGACCCTGAAGCTGCTGCGCCTCGGCCGGGAAAGCGCGAGCCTCATCGAATGCCTGGAGCGGGAATTTGCCGCCGGTACGGAAATATTGCGCCGGCATGATTTTTACGAAGGTGTGCGTGCGGCGCTGGTCGACAAGGACCGCAATCCCCGCTGGCAACCGGCACGGCTGGAGGAGGTGAGGGAGGAGGACATTGCGCCTTATTTTGCCGCGCATTCCGGCAATCTGTTTCCCGATCATCGTCTTTAGGTCGGCGCAAAAGAAATCCGGCTTCTTGTCGTATATGAAATCATCGCCTTTGGAGCCGATATTCTTTGGGTGAAATTTCCAATCCGCGCGCCCGGAAAGCATGGCTGTTTCTCGCGGGTGTTGCCGCCGCCCGCTATGTTGAGCACCATTCGAATTGCCGGGGGTATTCATGAAACGTCTTCTCATTATCGGTACTGCCATTGCCGCTCTTTTTGCAGGTGCGGCGCAGGCGCAGTCTCCGACCACCATTCTCAACGCATCCTACGATGTCGCCCGCGAAGTTTTCGCGGCCGAGAACGAGGCGTTCATCAAGCAGCATCCGGGCGTAACTGTCGACCAGTCGCATGCCGGCACTTCCAAGCAGGCGCGCGCCATCGTCGAGGGTCTGGAAGCCGATGTCGTCACCTTCAATCAGGTCACCGATGTCGATTTTCTGGTGAAGCAGGGCTTCGTTTCGGCCGACTGGAAGAAGGATTTTGCGAACGACGCATCGCCCTTCTATTCCTTCCCGTCCTTCCTCGTGCGCGCCGGCAATCCCAAGGGTATCAAGGACTGGGACGATCTTGCCCGCGACGATGTGAAGATCGTTTTCCCCAATCCGAAGACCTCGGGTAACGCCCGTTACACCTATCTCGCCGCCACGGCTTACGCCAAGGAGAAGTTCAACGGCGACGACGCGAAGGTTCAGGCATTCGTCAAGAAAATCTTCGACAATACGCCGGTGTTCGACACGGGAGGCCGCGCCGCCACCACCACCTTCGTTGAGCGTGAAATCGGCGACGTGCTGATCACCTTCGAAGCCGAGACGCGCGGCATCGCCAAGCAATATGGCGCAGACAAGGTGGAAGGCGTCGTGCCCTCCGTCAGCCTGCTGGCCGAATTCCCGGTGGCCGTGGTGGACAAGGTCGTCGACAAGCGCGGCTCGCGCGATCTGGCGAAAAGCTATCTCGACTTCCTCTATACCGAGGAAGGCCAGCGTATCGCCGCCGAATTCGGCCACCGCGTCCACAATGAAAAGGTCGTCGGCGAATTCAAGGACAAGTTCCCGGCCATTCGCCTCGTCAACGTCGATGATGTCTTCGGCGGCTGGGACAAAATCCAGAAAGAGCATTTTGCATCCGGCGCGACGCTTGATACGCTTTACGGCAGCCGTTAATCACAGCGATACGCAACAGGTAAAAGACCCGGCGGGAAACCGCCGGGTCGCTTTTTGATGAATGGGGGGCGGGGTTTGAAGCGGAATGTTCTGCCGGGGCTGAAATTGTCCCTTGGCGTTACCCTGACTTACGTTGCCATCATCGTGCTTCTGCCGCTCTCGGCATTGGTGTTCAAGGCGGCAAGCCTTGGCCCTGCCGAATATTGGTCGATCATCTCGTCGCCGCGCGCCGTGGCCAGTTATCGTGTTACCGTGCTCTGCGCGCTCGCCGCCACGCTGTTCAACGTCATCTTCGGGCTGGCGCTCGCCTGGGTGCTGACGCGTTACCGTTTTCCCGGCTGGCGCATTGTCGACGCCATCGTCGATCTGCCTTTTGCGCTTCCGACCGCCGTTGCCGGCATTGCGCTGACGACGCTGTTTGCGGGCAATGGCTGGTTCGGCTCGGTACTTTCGCAATTCGGCATCAAGGTGGCCTACACGCCGCTTGGCATCATGGTGGCGATGGCCTTTACCAGCCTGCCCTTCATCGTGCGCACGGTGCAGCCGGTGCTGGAAGATCTCGATCCGGCGCTCGAGGAAGCGGCGCAGTCGCTTGGCGGTTCCGATCTCGAAATTTTCCGCAAGATCATCCTGCCGCTGTTGACGCCGGCGTTGCTCGCCGGTCTGTCGCTCTCCTTCGCCCGCAGCCTCGGCGAATTCGGGGCGATCATCTTCATCGCCGGCAATCAGCCGTTTTCGACGGAAATCACGGCGCTGCTGATCTTCATCCGGCTGGAGGAATATGATTATCAGGCCGCCGCCGCCATCGCCTCCGTGCTGCTCATCACCGCCTTCGTGATGCTGGCGGTAACCAATTATCTGCAGGCGCGCGCGCTTCGTTATACGGTGAGGGGCTGAGAGATGAGCGCCGTTTCTTCACATCGCAAACCTCCACGCGTCGGCGACTCGCCTCTCGTTCGCCGCAGCCTGATTTCTTTTGTGCTGGTCATCGGCGCCCTGTTGGTCCTCGCGCCGCTTATCATCATCGGCGTCGAGGCGTTTTCGCAGGGCTGGCAGGCCTATACGGCCACCATCACCCATCCCGATACCCGCCACGCCATCATGCTGACGGTGCTGACGGCGCTGATCGCCGTGCCGGTGAACACGGCCTTCGGTGTTGCGGCCGCATGGGCGATTACCAAGTTCGATTTCCCCGGTCGACGCTTCCTGCTGGTGCTGATCGAGATACCCTTTTCCATCTCGCCCATCGTCGCGGGTGTCGCCTATCTCTTCGTTTACGGGCTGCAGGGGCTTTTCGGCCCGTTCCTCGATGCACATGACATCAAGATACTTTTTGCGCTGCCCGGCATCGTCATCGCCTCAATGTTCGTCACCGCACCTTTCGTGGCGCGGGAACTCATCCCGCTGATGCAGGCGCAGGGCCGCGATCTCGAGGAGGCGGCGACCTCGCTTGGCGCATCCGGCTGGCGCACTTTCTTTTCGGTCACCTTGCCGAATATCAAATGGGCGCTGCTTTACGGCGTCGTGCTGTGCAACGCCCGCGTGATGGGCGAGTTCGGCGCGGTATCGGTCGTATCGGGCAATATTCGCGGCCAGACCAATACGCTGCCGTTGCATATCGAGCTGCTTTACCACGATTACCAGACGGCCGGCGCCTTCGCCTCGGCCTCGATCCTCGCCACCCTCGCCGTCGTCACCATCATTGCCAAGGTGGCGCTGGAACGACGCGGCGCCGGGCGCGGGGCCAAGAAGACCAACGGCGATGCCGCCATCGCCACGGAGACCTGATTCCCATGAAAATCCGCCTCGAAAATGTGGTGAAGACCTTCGATACCTTCCGCGCCGTGCGCGATGTTTCGCTGGATATCGAAAGCGGCGAGCTTCTGGCGCTGCTCGGTCCCTCAGGCTCCGGCAAGACCACGATTTTGCGCATGGTCGCCGGTCTCGAATATAGCGATGGCGGCCGGATCTTTTTCGGCGACGAGGACGCCACCAATATTCCGGTGCGGGATCGTGGCGTCGGTTTCGTATTCCAGCACTACGCGCTCTTTCCGCATATGACCCTGCATCAAAACATCGCTTTCGGCATGAAGGTTTCGAAGGTGAAGCGGGACAAGGCGGCAATCGATGCCCGCGTCGAAGAGCTTCTGCGGCTGGTGAAGCTCGATGGCTTGGGCGACCGTTTCCCGGCGCAGATTTCCGGCGGCCAGCGGCAGCGCGTGGCGCTGGCGCGTGCGCTTTCGGTCGATCCGAAGGTGCTTCTGCTCGATGAGCCCTTTGGGGCGCTGGACGCCAATGTGCGCCGCGACCTGCGCCGCTGGCTACGCGAGATTCACGATTCGCTCGGCATCACCACGATTTTCGTGACGCATGACCAGGAAGAGGCGCTCGATCTTGCCGACCGTGTCGTCATTCTCAATCAGGGCGAGATCGTACAACAGGGCACGCCGAAGGAGGTCTGCCGCCAGCCGAACAGCGCCTTCGTCATGCGCTTTCTGGGCGATGCCAACCGGGTGTCCGGCGTGGCGCGCGGCGGCAAGGTCTATGTCGGCGATAACGAGCTGCCTTTCTCCTATGCTCAGGGCGATGGCGCGGTGGACATCTATGCCCGCCCCGGCGATCTGGAGTGGGAAGATCTGCATGAGGGCATTCCGGCTTCTGTGGCGCGGGTTCTCGACCGCGCGGGCGAGCGCCGGGTGATCGCCAGCACCGATGGCGGCGACCTTCTGGAATTCGACGTGCCGCCGGAAAACGATGTCGCCGCCGGAGACCGCGGTTCCGTCATCATCCGCCGGGCGAAGATTTTCCCGGCGGCGTGAGCCGCTATCAGCCCAGAAGCTCGAAGGCGCTTTCAGCCACAAGCTTGCCGTTGATCGTCAGGTCGACCCTGTGGATGCCGGGATAGTGTTTGCGGGTCGTGAAATCACGTATGGCGCGGCTGATCGACAGCGCGCATGTCTCGCCGGGCTGAAGTTCGATCTCTTTCCACTTGAAGACTTTCGCAGAGGCGTCGCCGCTCTTCTTCACGTAGTGCACGGCGTAGTCGATCACCAGTTTCTGCGGCCGTTTCGCCGTCGAGGTAAAAGAGGCTGCAATCCGCACCGGATTGCCGAGTGCGATTTTGTCCGGCGTAACCTGAAATGCCGCAAGGGAAATTTCCGCTTCCTCATGCGCGCCGAGATGGGCAAGCGCCGCGGCATTGCCCTTCTTGATCAATGTGCGCAGGGCCTGCCGCGTGATCCAGCGTGTATGCGGATTGTCCTTTGGCCATGTATCGATCAGCGCCAGCACGAAAGCTGGATTGTCCTTGGTGATGTCGTTCAGATGATTGGCGACGGATTTGCGCACATGAAGCGCCTCGTCGGCTTTCATGGCGTCGAGGATTGCGGTGACCGGCGAGGGATCGTCGATCAGGGGTTTGAGCTGGAACGACCATGGCAGACGCGGCCGGCAGCCTTCGCTCGCCAGCCGCCGCACATGTTCATTCGCGTGCTGTGACCATGTTTCCATCACGGCAAGGGTGCGGGCCATATCCTTTTGCAGGAAATGCCGGATGGCGAATTCCGAGGAGCCGAAGCGGGTGAAATAATGCAGCGCTTCCATCGAAAGATCGAAGTCATCGAGGCCGTAGAGCGCCACATATTCCGGCAGCGAAATGGAGGCGAAACCGTTGCCGATGCCCGGCGCTGCGGCGGTCAGGATTTCGATATTGCGGGCATAGTCGCCGGGAAGTGTCGCATGCAGGCTCGTCGCCACCTGCCGCATGCGCTGCATGATGCCCAGCGCTTCAAGGTTTTCGGTGGCGAGCGCCATGAAGGCGGAAATGTCAAATGGCGGATGAACGGCCTTGGTCTCATCCGCGATATGCCGCAGTTTCTCGCGGTTGAAGATTTCCTTCAGTGCCGGTACCGCCGCGTCGCTCATATTGCCCCTCAAAGTTCACTTTTTGTTCTTTTAGGGGATGATGCAGACGAAAGCAAGCAGGACCGGAGCAGCGAAAAAACGCTGTGGCCGATTTTGCCTGTTCTCAGATCAATAAGGCCTCTCTTCCGTCATGCCGGACTAGATCCGGCATCCAGCCGACGCGCGTCTGCGCGGCGAATAGGGTCTTTTCAGCCCAAGGACTTGGGCTGGCTGGACCCCGGCTCGAGGCCGGGGTGACGAAGGTGCGGATGCTCCGGGTTCGCCAAAAAAGCGTCAGCTCATCTGGCTGACGAATTTGGTCTCCAGATAGGCCTGAACCGCTTCCGAGCCGCCTTCCGTGCCATAACCGGAATCCTTGATGCCGCCGAAGGGGACTTCCGGAAGCGCAAGGCCGTTGTGGTTGATGGTCAGCATGCCGGCCTCGACCTGCTGGCCAAGCGCGTGGGCGGTCTTGACCGAGCCGGTGAAGGCGTAGGATGCAAGGCCGAAGGGCAGGCGGTTCGCCTCGGTGATGGCGTCATCGAAGCTCGAGAAGCGGTTGATGATGGCGACCGGGCCGAAGGGTTCGTCATTCATGATTTTGGCGGTGGTCGGCACATTGGCGAGAACCGTCGGCTCGAAGAAATTGCCCTTGTTGCCGATGCGGCGGCCGCCGGTCTTCAATTCTGCGCCATGGGAAACGGCGTCGTTGATGAGGCCTTCCAGCGCCGGAATGCGGCGCTCATTGGCGAGCGGTCCCATGATGACGCCGTCTTCCAGCCCGTTGCCGACCTTGATGGCCTTCGTCGCTTCCACGAAACCTTCAAGGAAACGGTCGGCCACGCCATCCTGCACGAGGAAGCGGGTGGGGGCGACACAGACCTGGCCGGCATTGCGGAACTTGGCAAGCGAGGTGACTTCGATTGCCTTGTCGATATCGGCATCGTCAAAGATCATCACAGGCGCATGGCCGCCAAGCTCCATCGTGGCGCGCTTCATGTGCTTGCCGGCAAGCGCGGCCAGATGTTTGCCGATGGGAGTGGAGCCGGTGAAGGAGATCTTGCGGATGACCGGATGCGGGATCAGATATTCCGAAATCTCGGATGGAACGCCGTAAACGAGGCCGATGACGCCCGCCGGCACGCCGGCATCCACGAAAGCGCGGATAAGTTCAGCCGGTGACGCCGGTGTTTCTTCCGGGGCCTTGACGATGATGGAGCAGCCGGTGGCAAGCGCTGCGGAAAGCTTGCGGACGATCTGGTTGATCGGGAAGTTCCACGGCGTAAACGCCGCGACGGGACCGACCGGCAGCTTGATGGCAAGCTGCGAAACGCCGGTTGCGCGCGCCGGAATGACCTGCCCATAGGTGCGGCGTGCTTCTTCCGCGAACCAGTCGATGGTGTCGGCGGCGCCCATGACCTCTGTGCCCGATTGCGCCAGCGGCTTGCCCTGTTCGCGGGTCATGATGTAGGCGATCTTGTCCTTGCGCTCGCGCAGGAGATCGGCCGCCCTGCGCATGATCTTCGAGCGCTCGAAGGGCGAGGTGTCGCGCCACACCTTGAAACCGCGCTCGGCGGCGGCAAGCGCCAGATCGAGGTCTTCCTTCTCGGCATGCGCAATCGCGCCGATGATCTCGTCGGTTGCCGGATCGGACACGGCGATCGTCTTGCCGGAAACGGCGTCTCGCCATTCGCCATCAATGAGAAGTTTGATGTCGGGATAGGTGTGCATAGGGGCTACCTTCATGATGCGGCCGATACGGCGAAATGCCGTCCGGCCCGGAGACGTGAACAGAATTTTCCTGGCCGGACGATATCCGGCATCGCGGCTTTCGCTGCGCGGAACATGTGTCTGGATATTTCCGACGGGGGCTTCTGGAATTGTCGGAAACGGAAACGACAGCCTTTATATTAAGGCCCGGGCGGTATGTTTCAACCGTGCGCTCCGGCAATCGCCATGATTTTTCCGTGACGCAGAATTTGCCATTCGTCATTTCAATCTGGCACGCGGACGGGGCATCGCTTATCCAGCTGCCTCAGGCGAATCAGATGCAGCTGCGCGACGACGGAAAGGCTCTCGCCACAATTCGGCCTTTGTCGCACCTGACGAATTATCGGGAGGGGCCTCCGGAGCTTGTCGCTTGTGTCATAATGGGACGCGTGGCCTGAAAAAATACAATAAGACGGAAAACTTATCCAAAGAGTTTACTCAAAACCTAGAGAAAATACGGATAAAATCTCACTGAGGATATAACATCCATTCCTGATATATATTGCTAGCGTCGGTTCCCTTGACCTTCAAAGGTTGGTGAAAACCCTCGACCTGAACGTTATCGATGGAGAAAAAGTATGAGTTTCGCCCGGGTACTTCTCAGTGCGTTCTTGTCGCTCGCGTGGCTTTCCTGTGCCGAAGCCGGCGAAATTGCCAAACCGCAAGGAAAACCGATATTAACCATATCCGGAAACATCGCCAATACGAATGGCGAGGGTGCCGCGGTATTTGATCGTGACATGCTGGAAGCGCTCGGCATGGTGACGGTGGAGACGACGACGCCCTGGCATGATGGCCGCGTCCGTTTCGATGGTGTTTCGCTGGCAAAATTGATGGATGTCGTCGGCGCAAAGGGCACCAGCGTCACGGCAGTCGCTCTCAACGATTATGTCAGCACGATACCGATTGAAGATTTTAAGAAATTTAACGTTATTCTGGCGATCAAGCTGGATGGCAATTACATGACAGTTCGCGAAAAAGGCCCGTTGTTCGTCATCTATCCCTATGACAGCGATCCGGAGCTGCAGAAGCAGACCTATTATTCGCGGTCCGCATGGCAAGTTGCCAAACTGATAGTGGAATAAAGGTGCCGTTTGCGAAAACTTGTGGCGGTGATCATCTGTTGCTTCGTCCTGGCAACGGGCTATATCGCTTTCGTCATTGCCGAGCGGCAGACCGCTCTGCAGAAATTTGCCCGCTACAATGATTCCTGGGCCGTCAGCCAGACCGTAGCCGAATATCTGCGCCTCCAGAACAAGCTGGCCGTGTTCGCGCTCAATCCCGGCAAGATCGACCGGGATGAGCTGCAACTGCGCCTGGACATCATGCTGAGCCGCCTTGAGCTTTTGAAGCAGGGCAATCTCGGGGCCTTCATCAATGAAAAACAGCAATGGCGGGATCTCGTAACCCGCCTCGATGCCGTTCTGGCCCGTCTGGAGCAGCAGGTGAACAACCTCAATCCGGCCGAGGTTCCGGATCTGCTGGCGACGATGAGCGCGCTCGACGCGCCGATGACGACGCTTGCCTCGTCTTCCGTCGCTTATGACGTCAATCTGATCGATACGGCCCATGAGGATGTGCGCAAGCTGCATATCGTTTATACCGCGCTGGCGGGCGGCCTGATCCTGTGCGGTATCGCGCTTGTCATATTGCTGCTTCGCCAGAACGATCTCCTGAACCGTGCGCAGAAAAGCATGCGCGGCCTGACGGACGATCTGCGTGCCGCAACGCTGGAATTGCAGGCGAAGAATGTCCGGCTCGAACACGACGCCTATCATGATGCGCTGACGGGACTGCCGAACCGCGCGCTGTTCCGGCAGGAACTGATCGAGAGGTTGCGCCGATCCTTCGGCGGGACTGGAACGACAGCCATCCTCCTGCTCGATCTCGACGGGTTCAAGGACGTCAACGATACGCTCGGCCACGATGCCGGCGATGCGCTGCTTCAGGCCGTGGCGCAGCGCCTCTCGGGCATCGGCGGCGATTATGACATGGTCTGCCGTCTGGGCGGCGACGAATTTGCCGTCGTCTCCGACGATCTGAACGAGGATGCCGCCCGCCGTCTTGCCACCAAGCTCATCGACCAGATCAGCCGCACCTATCAGCTGGGCGAGCAGGAGGTCAAAATCGGCACCTGCATCGGCATCGCCATATCACACGGCGCCGTCGATGCGGATGAATTGTTCAAGCGCGCGGATCTGGCGCTTTATGAGGCGAAAGCCATCGGCCCCGGCCGGGCGAGCGTTTTCAAGGTCCGCATGCAGAAGCAGCTCACCGAGAAGAAATCCTTCGAGGCCGATCTGCAGACCGCGTTGCAGAACGACGAGATGGAAGTCTATTACCAGCCGCAGGTGGCGACGCAGACACGCAAGCTTTGCGGCTTCGAGGCGCTGCTGCGCTGGAAACATCCGGTGCGTGGCGATGTGCCGCCCAGCGTGTTCATTCCCGTTGCGGAAAGAACCGGTCTCATCCATTCGCTCGGAAAATGGGTGATGGAGACCGCCTGCCGCGAGGCGATGGGCTGGGACGAGGACATGAAGGTGGCGGTCAATCTGTCGCCGGTTCAGTTCCACAGCACCAGCCTCATCCAGAACGTCATGGGCGCGCTTGAGAAAAGCGGGCTGGAACCCAGCCGGCTCGAGCTTGAAATCACCGAATCGATCCTGCTCAACAAGAGCGACCAGACGATCAACACGCTGTCGCGCCTGAAGGCCGTCGGCATTCAGATCGCCATGGATGATTTTGGGACAGGTTATTCATCGCTCGCCAATTTGCGCGGCGTGCCCTTCGACAAGATCAAGATCGACCGCTCGTTCCTGCGCGATATCACCAGCGACCGCGACGCGCTGGCGATCGTGGAATTCGTGGTCGGCGTCGGTCGCAGTCTGCGGATGACGACGATTGCGGAAGGTATCGAGACGGAAGAGCAATATGAATGCGTCAGGCGTCTCGGCTGCGATCAAGTTCAGGGTTATCTGATCAGCAGACCGTTGCCGGCCAAGGAGCTTGTGGCCTGGAGTTCCGTCTGAGACGCGCCTTTTTTGGCGGCGGCCGTATCTTGAATTTTTACCACGTCATAGCGTTGCTTGCGAAAACCGATACCGGTTGCCGCAACGATGCTGTAGAGCATTCCCGGTCGATATGGGATCATTGCGACAAAGCGGCCGGGTTTTGCGAAAAGGCTTGAGACATGGAAATACTGGACGTTCATGGAGTTGCCCTTCCCCTCTCTTCCGATGAGGTGTCGCCGGTCATCTGGCAGGCGCTGACCGACGGCAGCTATGAGGCAAAAGAGGCCCGCAGCGTCCTGAAAGCCATCAAGCCCGGCGATCGCGTACTGGAGCTGGGCTCCGGTATCGGGATCATCACCTCGATCATCGCCGGCATCGAGGATGTTTCCGTCTGGGCTTTCGAGGCCAACCCCTCCACCGCGGCGCTGGCAGAGCGGGTGATCAAGGCCAATTGCCGCGGCAATGTCGTGTTTTCGCAGGGGCTTCTCACCGCCGACGAGCCGAGCTCCTATCCTTTTTACGTGCGCAGGGATCTCTGGATGTCGTCCATGGACGAAAATCAGGGGCCCTATGAAAAACGCATCGAAATTTCCTCTGCCAATATCGATGAATTTATCGCCAGCCGGGGCATCACCGCGCTCGTGATGGATATCGAGGGTGCGGAACGCGATCTGCTCGGCAGGGCCGATCTGACCGGCGTGGAGCGGATATTCGTGGAACTGCATGACCATCTTTACGGTCTCGCCGGGGTTCGCGATATCATGCAGGCGCTGACCGCCAAGGGATATGCCTATGATCCGCGCGGTTCACGCGGGCCCTGTGTCCTGTTCTCGAAGGACGAGAGCCCGAGAGAATACGATCCCGAGGTGGACTGAGGCCGCGTCGAATTCACGGAACCCTCCGCCGGTCATCTCCGTTCTCACACTTGTATGAGGGCGCGGAGCGGGTCGACACATGTGCCGCAATGGTATGCGGGTAGAGAAGATAATTTCATAAACGGCAATTCATTCCCAATTATTGTTGCAATTGTTGCAACCGTTATCCTGCGTCATCATCCCTCCATCAAACCGGCGCACAACAGTCTGCGCCGGAGATGCCAACGCAACCGAAGGAGTAACGATCATGGGCTTTGTTAAGACGACAGACGGAACCGAAATCTTCTACAAGGACTGGGGCCCGAAGGATGCCCAGCCGATCATGTTCCACCATGGCTGGCCGCTCTCGTCCGATGACTGGGATGCGCAGATGCTGTTCTTCGTTTCCAAGGGTTTTCGCGTCGTCGCCCATGACCGCCGTGGCCATGGCCGTTCCGCCCAGGTTGCCGACGGTCACGACATGGATCACTACGCCGCCGACGCCTTTGCCGTCGTCGAAGCTCTCGATCTGAAGAACGCCGTCCATATCGGCCATTCCACCGGCGGTGGCGAAGTCGCCCGTTATGTCGCAAAACATGGCGAACCCGCCGGCCGTGTCGCCAAGGCGGTTCTCGTTTCCGCCGTGCCGCCGCTGATGCTCAAGACCGCGGCCAATCCGGAAGGTCTGCCGATGGAGGTTTTTGACGGCTTCCGCTCGTCGCTCGCCGCAAACCGCGCGCAGTTCTTCCGCGATGTCCCGGCCGGTCCCTTCTACGGCTTCAACCGCGATGGTGCGACAGTGCATGAAGGCGTTATCCAGAACTGGTGGCGTCAGGGCATGATGGGCGGCGCAAAGGCCCATTATGACGGCATCAAGGCCTTTTCGGAAACCGACCAGACCGAAGACCTGAAGAATATCAGCGTTCCGACACTGGTGCTGCATGGCGAAGACGACCAGATCGTGCCGATTGCCGACTCCGCGCTGAAATCGGTGAAGCTTTTGAAAAATGGCACGCTGAAGACCTATCCCGGCTTCTCGCACGGTATGCTCACCGTCAATGCCGATGTGCTGAACGCCGATCTTCTGGCCTTCATCAAGGGCTGATCCTTCTGCAAAATCATAATGCGGCCGACCATTCGGCCGCATTTTGCGTTTCGCATCAGGCCATACGGGCTCGCCAGGCATTGCGGTAAGAAGCAAGACCGGGAATGTCGTGCGGCGTGAAATGGCGCTCGCGACCGGCAAGCGGCTTGATGCCGGTGAGCAGGGCCGCACCGGCGCTGGTGCCCGTGGACCCTTCGACCGCCGTTACTTCGGTCTCTGCAAAGCCGGCCAGCGCCTTCAGATAAAGGGCGTTGCTGGCGAAGGGGCCTTCCACAAGGATCGGGCCTTTCCGCCCGATGAGCGAGAGGCTGCATTCCGTCATCAGGGAGAGATAAAGCGACGTCGCTGCGTGCCGTTCCGCCGCTGTGGCATTTTCATCGCCAATCCAGCGCGCCGCCTTGTCTGGAAATGGGCCGGAGCCGCTGACGACGCTCGGCAGCAGCATCATGCCCCTGGCAACCACGTCGCCGAGGGCCGCGTCTATCGCTTCGTCTTCCACTGCCCCGAATTGCTGCGCCAGCATTTCATATTCCCTGCCGCCCATGAAGCGGGAGGAGGGAACGGGACGGCCGAAAGCATCGACATTCAGGAGTGTGTCACGGGTGGGATCGAGCGAACCCGCCGCGCCGCCGATGGCGAAATTCACCACCCAGGTGCCGGTGGAGACGACCGAAAAATCTCCGTCCCGGCGCAGAAGATGCGGCAGGAGCGATGCGTTGGAATCGTGGATGCCACAATAGACCGGCATCTGCGGTGAAAGACCGGTTTCCATCGCCAGCGACGGGCGCATTGTTCCCAGCACATCGAAAGCGGAGCGAACCGGCGCCATCAAATGTTCGATGCCGAGACGCGCAACGAGCGAGGAGAAACTTTTCCGCCGCGGGTTCCAGAGATCGGTATGGCAGCCGAGCGAGGTTGTTTCCGTGGCCTGAATGCCCGTCAGCCGTCCCGCCCAATATTGCGCATAGGTGACGATGCTGCGCACTCTGGAGAAATCGTCCGGAAAGGCCGCTTTCTGGAAATGGATTTGCGCGCCAAGGTTCAGCCCGACGGGAAGCTGCGGTGAGCCGGTCTCGGCAAAATCGGGCCTGATGCCGCGATAGGCTTCCTCAATGGCTGCGGGATAGCCGTGTTCATAATCGAGCACCGGCATGGCGAGATCGCCGTTTCCATCGAGAAGCGCTGCCGAAGCGCCATGGGTGGTGATGGAAATCGCATCGAAACCGGGCTTCTGGCCGAAACGCTGAAGCGCGGAGAGAATGAAGCGCCAGAGCATTTCCACATCGTAATGCGGGTAAATTCCATTGCGAAGGACGGGGTTCGCCTGTTTCTCGCCGGCAATCTCCTCGCCGCTGCCGGTGTCGATGACGACGACCTTGGCATTGGTCTTGCCTATATCGATGACCGCGACGCGGCCCGGTTTGATGCTCTCGCTCATGGCAGATGGAACACCGTCACAAGATCTTTTGCGACCGGCGAATTATCGGGATTGCTCTCCATGATATCGGCCATATGCGCCCACCACTTCTTCATCACGGGGTGATCGGGCAAGGCCGCCATGCCGTGGTTCTTCGGGCGCGTCAGCACGCCGAACAGGATGTTGGTTTCCGGGTCGAGATGGATGGAGTAATCGCTCACACCCGCCTCGCGCAGCAGCGTCACCAGTTCCGGCCATATCTCGTCATGGCGCTTTTTATATTCGGCCTCTTTTCCGGCAAAGAGTTTCATCTTGAAGGCGTGTTTTTCAAGTTCCGGCATGGCTTAACTTCTCATGGCCCGAAGGCGACGAACAACGATGGGGATGGCGATGGTGACGATGAGCAGCAGACCGACGAAGATCGACATGACGATACCGGGCACATTCAAAAGACCGAGCCCGAAGGTGACGAGGCCCATGACGAAAGCGGCAATGACGACGCCTGCGATGGTGCCGGAGCCGCCGAGAATGGAGACGCCGCCGAGCACCACCATGGTCACCACCTCAAGCTCCCACCCTTGAGCGATGGACGGGCGCGTGGAGCCGAGCCGCGAGGTGAGGCAAACGGCGGCAATGCCGCTCATCAGGCCTGTGAGCAGGAACAGGATGAACTTCACCCGCTCGACGGGTATGCCGGAGAAACGGGCGGCGAAGGGGTTATTGCCGATCACATAGACCTGCCGGCCGAAATTGGTGGCGTGCAGCAGAATGGCGAAGAGGATGGCCATGGCGGTGAACAGCACGAATTCGAAAGAAATCACCCAGAAAACGTAACCCTGACCGAAATAGGCAAAATCGGCGGGATATTTGCCATAGGCCTGATCGCCCAGCACCATATAGGAGATGCCGCGAAACAGGCTCATCGTGCCGATGGTGACGACGATGGACGGCAGCTTCAGCCCTGCGACCAGAAAGCCGTTGAAGGCCCCGCACAAAAGCCCGGTGCCGATGCCGATGGCGACGAGGCCGGGCGTGCCGACCCCCATCTGCACCGCAGCGCCCATGGCGGTGGAGGCGAGCGCGATGATGGCGGCGACGGAAAGATCGATTTCACCGGCGATGATCAGCAGCGCCATGGCGAAGGCGATGATCGCCTTTTCCGTGAAATTGAAGGTCGCATCCGACAGGTTCCACGCATTGAGGAAATAGGGCGAGGCCAGCGAGTTGGCGATGAAGATGAGGATCGCAACGCCGAGCAGCAGCACTTCCCAGCTGGCCATGATGCGGCGTAGCGGCGTGCCGAGCTTGTCTGGAATGACGCGTGCGGTCTGTACCGGTTGAGATGGCTTGCTCATGCTGCGGCCTCCCTGGCCTGATCGCTTGCTGCGCGGTCACGCAGGATGATACGGCCTTTTCGAGCTTCGGCACGGGCATTAAAGACGACGGCGAGCACGATCACCACGCCGGAAATCGCCATCTGTGCGAAGGGTGAAATGCCGATGACGGGCAGGGCGTTCTTGATGACGCCGAGGAACAGTGCGCCGAGCACGGCACCCGCCACCGAGCCGATGCCGCCGGCAATCGAGATGCCGCCGATCACATTCGCCGCCACGCTGTCCAGTTCGAAACCGGCGGCGATATCGACATAGGCAACCGCATAACGCGATACCCAGAGATAGCTGGCGAGACCGGCGAGTGCGCCCGAGAGTACGAAGGCGAAGAAGCGCGTGCGGCCGACATCGATGCCTGCATAGACGGCGGCACTCGGATTACCGCCCGACGCATAGGCCGAGCGGCCGAAGGAGGTGCGGCTAAGCACCAGCCAGGCGCCGGCGATGATGAGGACCGCCACCCATGAAAGCACCGGCATACCGAGGATCATGGTGCGCGGCACGTTGAGGAAGGTCGGCGAAAGCTGATGCGCATTCACCCAGCCGCCGCCGGACAGCACGAAGGCCATGCCGCGATAGATGGTGAGCGTGCCGAGTGTGACGACGATGGGCGGAATGCCGAGCCACCAGACCAGCACGCCGTTGAGCGAGCCGAGAAATGCGCCGATGCCGACCGCCATGACGATGAGAAGCGGCAGGGGAATACCCGGAAAGGCGGCATTGGTCATCGCCACCGCCATGCCGGTGAAGGCGAGATTGGCGGCAACCGAAAGATCGATGGATTTGGTGAGAATGACCGCCATCTGGCCGAGCGCCAGAATGATGAGGATGGAGGTATCGTTGAAGATATTGACGAGATTGCCGGGCCGGCTGAAACCGGGCGCACGCAGCGCGAAACCGGCGATCATGATGAGGATGATACCCGCCAGCAGCCATTCGCGATTTTTAAGTAGACGTTGCATGGTTTTGCCCCTCTCAGGCATTGCCGGTGGCGGCGCGCACCAGCTTTTCCGGAGAAAAATCGGCGCGTTCGAACTGGCCCGCCATCAGGCCTTCGCGCATCACGATGGCGCGGTCGGACATGCCGAGGATTTCGGGAAGTTCGGATGAAATCATGATGATGGAGAGCCCCTCGGCGGCAAGCTCGCTGATGAAACCGTGCACGGCGGCCTTGGAGCCGATATCGATACCCTTGGTGGGTTCATCGAGAATGATGACCTTGGGCTGGGTGGCGAGCCACTTGCCGATCACCACCTTCTGCTGGTTGCCGCCGGAAAGCGTGCCAACCGGCACCGAAAGGGCGGCCGCGCGCAGATCGAGCCGCGAGGCGTATTTGCGCGCCAGCGCGAATTCATTGGCGGCGGCCAGAAACCCCTTGCGCGAGGTGCGCGTGAGCGATGGCAGCGACATGTTCTGGTAGATCGGCATGTCCAGCGCTAGCCCGTGGCGGCCGCGCTCTTCCGGCACATAAACGATGCCGGCGCGGATCGCGTCTTCCGGTGAGCGGATGGAAAGCGGCTGGCCTTCCAGCGATACCTGCCCTGAAGCCGGCCGGGTAATGCCGAACAGCGACTGGCAGAGTTCGGAGCGGCCGGCGCCGATCAGCCCGTAAAGGCCGAGAATCTCGCCCTTGCGCAGTTCGAGCGAAATATCGCGGAATTCCGTCTGATGCGAATAGTCACGGACCGAAAGAATCGTCGGGCCAAGGGGCACGGCCTGCTTGGGAAAGGCGTTCGTCACGTCACGGCCGACCATAAGCCGCACGATTTCATCCTGCGGCGTGGCGGTGAGATTGCCCGCTCCAACCATCCTGCCGTCGCGGAACACGGCGTAGTTCTCGGCGATCTCATAGACCTCGTCGAACTTGTGGCTGATGAAGAGGATCGCCTTGCCCTGCCGCTTCAGGCTTTCGACGATGCGAAAGAGATCGTCAATTTCCTTGCGGGAAAGGGCGGCCGTCGGCTCGTCCATGATGACGATGCGCGCCTCGACCGATAGCGCCCGGGCAATCGCCACGAGATGGCGCTGGGCGATGGACAGGTCCTTCAGCCGGATCGTCGGATCGATGGTGCTTTCGAGCTGTTCCAGCAGGGTTCTGGCGCGTGTGTTGATGGTCTTCCAGTCGATCAGGCCGAAACGACCCTTCGGCGCATGGCCGAGGAAGATGTTTTCACCGACGGAAAGCTCGTCGAACAGCACGGTTTCCTGATGAATGGCGGTCACGCCGGCATCGATGGCGTCCTGTGCGCTGTGAAAATGGACGGGCTGGCCATCGAGAAGGATTTCGCCCTCGTTGGGGCGATAGATGCCGGTGAGGATTTTGACGAGCGTGGATTTTCCCGCACCGTTCTCGCCGATCAGCGCGGTGACCTTGCCGGGATAAAGCGCGATATCGACGCTATCCAGGGCTTTGACGCCGGGGAATATCTGGCTGATGCCGCGCATTTCGAGAATGGGCGTGCCGCTGGAAGTCGCTGGGATGTCTATGGTTTGGGTTTCAGCACGCATCATTCCGTCTTACCGGTCTGTTTTGATTGAAGCGGCGAGGGGCACCCCCCTCTGCCCTGCCGGGCATCTCCCCCTCAAGGGGGGAGATCGGCAAGCGGATAGCACCCTGCCTTATGGATCGAGCGGGGGCGGCATATCGATCTCCCCCCTTGAGGGGGAGATGCCCGGCAGGGCAGAGGGGGGTAACCCTCCACCCGCCGTCAGTTGCTACTCAGATCAAAAAATCTTCGAGAACTGATCGATATTCTTCGCATCATAAACAAACGGATCGGCCATCGCCGCTTCGCTGTTTTCGCCAACCTTGATCTTGCCCATGCGGCCGGCTTCGATTTCCGAGCCCGGCTTGCCATCGGTTTCGCCCTTCACCAGGCGATAGGCGATCTGGGTGGCGGAGTAACCGAGATCGATCGGGTTCCAGATGGCGAATTCCTTGGTTGCGCCCGACTTGATGGCGCCGGCCATTTCAGACGGCAGGCCAAGGCCGGTCACATAGACCTGACCGATCTTGCCCGCATCCTTCACCGCCTGCGAGGCGGCGAGAACGCCAACCGTTGTCGGCGCGACGATGACCTTCACATTCGGCTGCGAGGAGAGCAGGCCCTGCGCCTCGCGATAGCTCTTGTCGGCCAGGTCGTCGCCGTAAACCGTGGTGACGAGGTTGAGGCCGGGGAAATCCTTCAGCTGCTTTTTCATCTCGTCGATCCAGATATTCTGGTTCGTGGAGGTGGTGGTGGCCGAAAGAATGGCGAAATCGCCCTTGCCGCCTTCCAGATGCGATGCGGCGAGCTGCAGGCACATCTTGCCGATCAGCGCGTTGGACGAGGGGTTGAGCTGGAGAATGCGGCCTTCCGGCGCAACACCGGAATCCCAGGAGATGACCTTGATACCGCGCTGGGCCGCCTTTTTCAGCGCCGGAACCACGGCATCGGGGTCATTGGCGGAGATGGCGATGGCATCGACGCCCTGCGCGATCAGCGAATTGATGACTTCGATCTGGCCTTCCGCCGTGGTGCTGGTCGGGCCGGTATAGATGATCTCGACGCCGCCGAGGTCCTTTGCGGCCTCCTGCGCGCCCTTGTTGGCGGCTTCGAAAAAGCCGTTGCCGAGCGATTTGACCACAAGTGCGATCTTCACATCGGCGGCCTGGGCAACGCTGCCCAGTCCCGCGACGGAGAGCGCCGCGCTGAGCGCCAGAACGCTCGTCAATGTTCTGCGTGTAAGTTTCATGTCCCTTTTCCTCCCGTTTTGAACCTTTTTCCTCTCTCCGGCGCTCCTCAGGCGACCGAAGAAGAATCCTCTTCATCCGGCGGGGCGGCTGTCTTGCCATCCCTCACCGCGCCGACGACCAGCAATTCGACGCCGGCATCTTCCACCATCCTCGCCGCCTCATCGGAAATCCCGTCATCGGTAATGATGGTCGAGACATTTTCGAGCGGGCATAAAATGAGGCTGGATCGCTTTCTGAATTTCGAAGAATCGACCATCACGATCAGCTCTTCCGCCTGCCGCATCAGCTTCTGCTCGCTCTGGATAACCAGCGCGTCGGATTCCATGATGCCGAGCGCGCCCACGCCCTGCGCACCGAGAAAAATACGCCGCGCATAAAAATTGCGGATCGCATCGTTCTCGAAAGGCGACAGGATGAGGCTCTGGTCGCGATAGATCGCGCCGCCCGGCACGCTGACATTGCATTTGGAATGTTTGACCAGATGCTCGGCAATGGCGAAGGAATTGGTCATCACCTGCAGACGTCGCGCCGCCATGTAATGCACCATCTGGAATGTCGTCGTGCCGCCATTCAGGATGATTGCGTCGCCATCGTTGCAGAGATCGACCGCCTTGCGCGCAATTGCGCGTTTCTTGTCGATATTGACCGATTCGGACACCCGGAACGGCCGGGCGGCCAGATTGCCGAGCTGCGGCGGATGCACCGCTTCGGCCCCGCCGCGCACGCGGCGCAACTTGCCCTGAACATGCAGAGACGCGATATCCCGGCGAATCGTCGCTTCCGACGCATCCGTCAGTTCGGCAATATCCTGCACCGTCACAACAGCTTTTTCCTGCGTGGCGCTCAAGATGATGCGATGGCGTTCGCGTTCGTGCATGGGGTCCTCCTGATCGTGATTATTCGCAATCTCTTTACGTTGTCAATCAAGAACGATCAAATTAATCAATATCGCGCTGCAACATGAAAATTTATGATCGTTTTTGATTGACATTATGCTTTTGGATGCGCGATATCTGCCATCAAAGGAGGCGGGCCGGTATCGGCTCCGCGAATGCAGACAGATATTGGGAGGAAGACATGACGGGAAAATCCCGCCTTCTCGAAAGCCGTTGGGACGATGCCTATGCCAAAACGCTCGATGAGCCGGGCAAGCTGCTTTATCGCTCCAATCTGCTCGGTGCCGATAAGCGCATCACCAACTATGGCGGCGGCAATACATCCGTAAAGGTGCTTGAGGCCGATCCGCTGACGGGCGAGAAGGTCCGCGTCATGTGGGTGAAAGGCTCCGGCGGCGATGTCGGCACCATCAAGCTCGATGGTTTTGCAACGCTCTATCTCGACAAGCTGGAAGCGCTGAAGGGCATTTACAAGGGCGTTGCGGATGAAGACCGCATGGTCGGCTTCCTGCCGCATTGCACCTTCAACCTCAATCCGCGCGCGGCTTCCATCGATACGCCGCTGCACGGTTTCGTGCCTTATGATCACGTCGACCATATGCATCCCGATGCAATCATCGCCATTGCCGCTTCGAAGAATTCGAAAGAGCTGACGCAGCAGATATTCGGTGACGATATTGGCTGGCTGCCCTGGCGTCGCCCCGGTTTCCAACTCGGTCTCGATCTCGAAGCTTTCGTCAAGGTCAACCCGAAGGCCAAGGGCGTCGTGCTGGAAAGCCACGGCCTGTTCACTTGGGATAACGACGCCAAGGCGTGTTACGAGCTGACGCTCGCCATCATCAACAAGGCGATCGAATGGTTTGCGGCCAAGACCGAAGGCAAGACGATTTTTGGCGGCGCGGTGGCGAAGAGCCTGCCGCTTGCCGAACGCCGCGCCATCGCCGCCCGACTGATGCCGGAAATCCGTGGCCGCATCGGCCGCGAGGAACGCAAGCTCGGCCATTTCGACGATCAGGACGCGGTTCTCGAATTCGTCAACTCGAAGGACCTGAAGCCGCTGGGTGCGCTCGGCACATCCTGCCCGGATCACTTCCTGCGCACCAAAATCCGCCCGCTGATCCTCGATCTCGATACGGCCAATCCCGATGTGGATGCGCTGACGGCCGGTCTCGACAAGGCGCTTGAAGCTTACCGCGCCGATTATACCCGCTACTACGAGGCCTGCCGCCACGATAATTCGCCGAAGATGCGCGATCCGAATCCGGTGATTTTTCTGATCCCCGGCGTTGGCATGTTGTCCTTCGCCAAAGACAAGGCCACCGCCCGCATTGCCGGCGAATTTTACGTCAACGCCATCAACGTCATGCGTGGTGCTTCCACCGTGTCCGAATATCAGGGCCTTCCCGAACAGGAGGCCTTCGATATCGAATATTGGCTGCTGGAAGAGGCAAAGCTGCAGCGCATGCCGAAGCCTAAGAGCCTTGCCGGCCGGGTGGCTTTCGTCACCGGCGGTGCTGGCGGTATCGGCCGGGCAACGGCGGAAAGGCTGGCGGACGAGGGCGCCTGCGTGGTTCTGGCGGATATCGACGAGGCGGCGCTGGAAGCCGCCAAGGGCGATTTCGTTAAGCGCTACAGCGCTGACGCGGTGCGTAGCGTGAAGCTGGATGTGACGAAAGAGGATGCCGTCATCGCCGCCTTCGCGGAAGCGAGCGTCGAATTCGGCGGCGTGGATATCCTCGTCTCCAATGCCGGTATCGCTTCCTCCGCGCCGGTGGAAGACACGACGCTTGCCATGTGGAACAAGAATATCGACATTCTTGCGACGGGTTATTTCCTCGTTTCGCGGGAGGCTTTCCGACTGCTGCGGCGTCAGAATCTCGGCGGCAACGTGGTGTTCGTCGCCTCGAAAAACGGTCTCGCTTCCTCGCCCAATGCCTCCGCCTATTGCACGGCGAAGGCTGCGGAAATTCATCTGGCCCGTTGCCTCGCGCTCGAAGGGGCGGAAGCGGGCATTCGCGTCAATACCGTCAATCCCGATGCCGTGCTGCGCGGTTCGAAAATCTGGAGCGGCGAGTGGCGCGAGCAGCGCGCGGCCTCTTCCAAAATTGAAGTGACCGATCTTGAGGAACATTACCGCAAGCGCTCGATGCTGAAGCTCAATGTCTTCCCGGAAGATATCGCCGAGGCGATCTACTTCCTGGCGTCCGACGCCTCCGCCAAGTCGACCGGCAACATCATCAATGTCGATGCCGGCAATGCGCAGAGTTTTACGCGGTAGGGTGTCGGTGGATACCGACATATAAAAAGACACGATGCTTTGAGAAGTGGCGAAAGTCCCACCTCCGTCATTCCGGCCTTGAGCCGGAATCCAGCAGCCGCGCGTCTGCGCGGCGAGAGAGTTTTCTCAGCCCAAAGACTTGGGCTGGCTGGATTCCGGCTCAAGGCCGGAATGACGGGGTGGTGGCGTCGCGGGCCGAAGCACCTGTTGTGTTCATTGCCCGGGAGGAAAAAATGACCGAGACGAAAATCGCTGCCGATGTCATCGCGGCGGAAAACGACAAGCGTGCTGCTGCGCTGAAGGACGATTATCAGGCGCTGGGCAACCAGCTTGCGCGCCGCAATATCGATATCGAGGCCGTCACGGCCAAGGTCGCGGAATTTTTCGTCGCCGTTCCCTCCTGGGGCGTTGGCACCGGCGGCACCCGCTTTGCCCGCTTTCCCGGCACGGGCGAGCCGCGCGGCATTTTCGACAAGCTGGATGATTGCGCCGTCATCAACCAGCTGACACGGGCGACGCCCAACGTTTCCCTGCATATTCCGTGGGACAAGGAAGACCCGAAGCGATTGAAGGCCCATGCCGATGCGCTGGGTCTCGGCTTCGACGCCATGAATTCCAACACGTTTTCGGATGCGCCGGGCCAGAGCCATTCCTACAAATACGGTTCGCTCAGCCACACGGACGCCGCCACGCGCCGGCAGGCCGTCGAGCACAACATCGAATGTATCGAGATCGGTAATGCCATCGGCTCAAAAGCGCTGACGGTGTGGGTGGGTGATGGTTCCAACTTTCCCGGCCAGAGCAATTTCACCAGAAGTTTCGAGCGTTATCTCGCCGCCATGGCCGATATCTACAAGGCGCTGCCGGATGACTGGCGCATTTTTTCCGAACACAAGATGTACGAGCCGGCCTTCTATTCCACGGTCGTGCAGGACTGGGGCACCAATTACCTCATCGCCAATACGCTCGGCGAAAAGGCCTTCTGCCTCGTCGATCTCGGCCACCATGCGCCGAACACCAATATCGAGATGATCGTCGCCCGGCTCATCCAGTTCGGCAAGCTTGGCGGTTTCCACTTCAACGACAGCAAATATGGCGATGACGATCTGGATGCCGGTTCAATCGAGCCATACCGCCTGTTCCTCGTTTTCAACGAGCTGGTGGATGCCGAGTATCGCGGTGTGAAGGGTTTCCATCCCGCCCATATGATCGACCAGTCGCACAATGTGACGGACCCGATAGAAAGCCTGATTTCCAGCGCCAACGAAATCCGCCGCGCCTATGCGCAGGCGCTGCTGGTGGACCGCGCTGCTCTCGACGGCTACCAGCAGGACAATGATGCGCTGATGGCTTCCGATATGCTGAAGCGGGCCTATCGCACCGATGTGGAACCGATTCTTGCCCAGGCGCGGCAATTGGCGGGCGGCGCTATCGATCCGGTCGCGACCTATCGTGCGAGCGGCTATCGCAGCCATGTTGCGGCGAAGCGCCCGGCTTCGGTTGGCGGCAGCGGCGGGATTGTATAGGGGCGTTGTTTTTTGGGGGGACGTCCCCCACACCCGTCACCTCGGACTTGATCCGGGGTCCAGTGCGATCAAGTCCTTGATCGCGCAAGAGTCTTTCACGGCGCAGTCGCGCCGTGGCTGGATGCCGGATCATCCTCGGGCTTGTTCCGGGGACCGGCATGACGGAAATAGTGTCACTTCCCCGAAGGCGATTGCCGTCGCACCTGAAACGTATGCTCCGGCCCGGGAAACGCCCCCGAGCGAACTTCATCGGCATAGGCGGCCGCTGCTTCCGAGACCGTCGGGCCCAGATCGGCGAAACGCTTGACGAATTTCGGTTTGAAATCGGTGAAAAGGCCAAGCATGTCGTCGGAAACGAGCACCTGCCCGTCGCAGGCCGGCGATGCGCCGATGCCAACCGTGGGTGCGGCGAGTTTTTCGGTCAGTTCGCGGGCGAGCGGCTCGACGGTACCTTCCACGACAATGGCGAAGGCGCCTGCCTGATCCACCGCAATCGCATCGCGCCAGATCTTCTGCGTTTCCGCATCCGAATGCCCGAGCGAGCGGAAGCCGCCGGCGGTGTGCACCAGCTGCGGCATCAGCCCGACATGGCCGAACACCGGAATGCCGCGCGCCACCAGAAAGGCGATGGTTTCGGCCATTTCCTCGCCGCCTTCCAGCTTCACGCCGTCGCAGCCGGTTTCCTGCATCAGTCGCACGGCATTGCGGAACGCCTGTTCCTTGGATTCCTGATAGGTGCCGAAGGGAAGATCGACAATGACGCAGGCATGTTCGACGCCGCGCATGACGGCTCGGCCATGGGCGATCATCATATCCAGCGTGACGCCGACCGTCGTGTCCATGCCGTAAAGCACCATGCCGAGGGAATCGCCGACCAGGAGCAGATCGCAATGCGGATCGAGCAGGCGGGCAATCGGCGTTGTATAGGCGGTCAGGCAGACGATGCGCGCCTCGCCTTTCATCTGCCGGATGGAGGCCGTCGTCAGCCGCTTGTGTTTTCCATGGGCGCTCATTCGGCCGCCTCCCGTTGATTGATCCTGTCGAGGCCGATGACGCGGTTGTCGAGGAGCCGGGTGCTGCCGAGCCTGACGAACAGCGCCACCAGCACCGGCCCCGCCTGCAATGAAGCAACGGGGGCGAGCGTATCGGGATCGCGTACCGCGACGACTTCCGGTGAGGCCAGCGGCTCGGCGGCGATGAATTTTTCTATGGCCGCCTCGAATGCGGCGGGGTCGTCGAAGCCCTCGCCATAAAGCCGTTCCGCTTCGTCCAGCGCGCGCGGCACGATCACGGCGGCGGCGCGTTCCGCTTGGCTCAGATAGACGTTACGCGAGGAGCAGGCCAGCCCATCCGCCTCGCGCACGGTGGGGACTGGGACGATACGGACCGGCTGGGCAAGGTCCTCGACCATGCGGCGGATCAGTGTCACCTGCTGATAATCCTTTTCGCCGAAATAGGCGGCGTCGGGTTGGACGAGGTTAAAAAGCTTGGTCACGACCGTCGTAACACCTGCGAAATGCCCCGGACGCACCGCGCCTTCCAACTGACTTCCCAGTTCGGGCACATCCACGACGGTCTGCATCGGGCGCGGATACATCTCGGAGACTTCTGGCGCGAAAAGAATGTCGATGCCCGCCTCTTCCAGCAATGCGCTGTCGCGGGCGAGATCGCGGGGGTAACGGGCCAGATCCTCATTCGCGCCGAATTGCAGCGGGTTGACGAAGATCGAAACCACCGTCACGTCGTTTTCCGCCTTGGATTGGGCAACGAGCGTCAGATGGCCGATATGGAGAAAGCCCATGGTCGGCACGAAGCCGATGGTTTTGCCCGCACGGCGAAAAGTAGCGGTAGCATCCCGCAATTCGGCGACGGTTTTTACAAGCTGCATGGGTCTCCTCCGGCTTCCCCGATCACCGCCCGGCGAAAGGTGCTGGATAGAACTCGATTTGCCGAACGGGGTCAACGGACGCATCGGGATTATATCGATTAACCCTATGACGACTTTTAAGAAAACCGGTGCTCGGACAGATGGCGGCGATCACTCCACCCAGAGCGGTTTCCTTTTTTCGGCAAAGGCCAATCGCCCCTCCTGCGCCTCGTTGCTGCCGCTGATCGTGGCGATGACGTTTTCGGCAAAGGTGAGCCGCTCGCTGGATGGCATATCGCGCATTTTCAGCAACGCCGCCTTTCCGGCCGCGATGGCGCCCGGTGCATTCTGCCGCAACCGGGCGAGAACATCCTCGACCACGCCATCGAGTTCGGCCGACGAGACAGCCCCATTGACGAGGCCAAGACGCTCGGCATCAGCGGCGTTTATCGCTGCCCCAAGATAGGCCATTTCCTGAAGCTGGCTCAGGGGTATCTTCGCCAGAAGCTTCGCCGCCACCATGGCCGGGAAAAGCCCGACACGGACTTCCGGCAGGCCGAATTCGGCATGATCGGCGGCATAGGCGAGATCGCAGGCGGCGACGAGGCCAAGCCCGCCGGCCAGAACCCGGCCGTTGATGCGGGCGATGACGGGCCTGTCGCAGCCCTCGATGGCACGCATCACATCGGCAATAGGGTTGGTTCCATCCCGCGAGAGGAACATGCCGCCGGCGCTCTCCTTCAGATCGGCCCCGGAGCAGAAGCTGCGGTCTCCCGCGGCCGTTATCACCACGGCGCGCAGGGCGTGGTTGCCAGATGCCGCGCGGATGGCCGTCGTCAGGGCGTCCGTCATCGCGGCATTCAAGGCATTGTGCACTTCCGGCCGGTTGAGCGTCAGCCAGAGAACGTCCTTGCGCCTTTCGCTCAGCAATTCATCCGCCATGCGCGTCACCCTCCTGTCTTGCCGCAAGCAGCGCCTTGCCGGCGCGGGCCGCATTCGGTCTGCCGAGATGCCGGCTGATCCAGTCTCCGGTTTTCGCCACCGCCATCAGGTCGATACCGGTTTTAATGCCAAGCCCCTGCAGCAGATAAACGACATCTTCGGTGGCGACATTGCCGCTGGCGCCCGGCGCAAAGGGGCAACCGCCCAGCCCGGCGACGGAGCTGTCGAAGACGGAGATACCTTCATCCAGCGAGGCCAGCACATTGGCGACGCCCTGCCCATAGGTATCATGGAAATGCATGGCGAGTTTTTCACGCGGGATGCGGGCAGACACCCGCTTGATGAGATTGCGGATCTGGTCCGCCGTGCCGACGCCGATCGTATCGCCGAGCGAAATTTCGTAACAACCAAGCGCGATGAGCGCTTCGGCCATCGCCGCCACGTCATCGTGTGCAACCGTACCGTCATAGGGGCAGCCGGCTATGCAGGAGACGTAACCGCGCATGAGGATGTTCCGGCCGGCCGCGGCTGATGCGACATCGCGCAGACGCTCAAGGCTTTCGGCGCGCGAGCAGCCGATATTGTGCTGGCTGAACCCTTCGGATGCGGAGACGAAAACCGCGATCTCGGTGACGCCAGCCTCAATGGCGGCTTCGAAACCTTTCATATTGGGGACAAGCACAGGATAGGTCGTGTCGTGTCGGCGTCTAATGCCCTGAAACACATCTTTGGAACCTGCCATTTGCGGAACTTTGTTGGGTGAAACAAAGGCTCCCGCCTCTACAGCGGCCAGTCCGGCCGCAGCCAGTCGTTCGATCAGCTCGATCTTGATGGCGGTGGAAACCTGCGCAGTTTCATTTTGCAGGCCGTCACGCGCACCCACTTCGACGATTTTGACGGTTCGGGGCCAGCTCATCTCACCCGCCCTCCGGCTCGAAATCCACCAGCACCGCACCGGCCGCGACCATATCACCCTCAATGCAATTGATGGCCGTGACGGTGCCTTTCGCCGGCGCGCGGATCGTGTGTTCCATTTTCATCGCCTCCATCACCACAAGTGCCTCGCCGGCCTCAACCGCAGCACCGTTGCTGCTCAGCAAGGCGCGGATGACGCCGGGCATGGGTGCTTCCAGACCGCCGGTATGGGTAGCGGAATCCGCGATATCGACGGGATCCGGCTGGCCGATGCGATAATGTTCGCCATCCAGAAAAAGCGCGTACCGGCCATCCTCAGCAAAGAAATGGCCCTGCCTTTTCCTGCCTTCCACGGTCGCTTGGAATTTACCATCGTCCGAGAGGCCGCCATGGGCGCTGATTGCCCGTCCATCGATCTCCAGCGAAAAGCCGTCCGCCTCATGCGTGACGCCGACGTTAAGCGGCTGGTTGTCAAACACAAAATACAGCGTTTCCCTTGCCGGCGCGTTGAGGCGGAAGGCGGCCGTCATGTTCCACGGGCTATGGGGATCGGCCTGCGAACCCGGCTTTCCGTTTTTCTGCCGCGCAAGCAGCAGGCCAAGCGCGGCCATGGCTACCTCGTTCCCGTCCGTTGCTGCCGGAGCAAACAGCGCCGCTTCGTTACGGGCGATGAAACCGGTGTCGAGATCGGCGTTCGAGAAGGACTTCAGTCCCGCAAGCCGCGTCAGAAAGGCGGCATTGCTGGTGACGCCGCAGATCGCCAGATTTTCGAGCGCCAACCGCAGACGCCGCACCGCCGAGGGGCGATCACGGTCCCAGACGATCAGCTTGGCGATCATCGGATCGTAATGCACGGTGATGGTGTCACCGGCGCGGATGCCGCTGTCGATCCTGACGTGAGGGCCCTGATCGGGAAAAACGAGATGGCTGACCGCGCCGATCGACGGCAGGAAATCATGCGTCGGGTCTTCGGCATAAATCCGCGCCTCGATGGCGTGGCCGTTGATGCTGAGTCCGGTCCAGTCTTCCGGCAGGGGCTCTCCGTTGGCGACGCGGATCTGCCATTCGACCAGATCGAGGCCGGTAATATACTCCGTCACCGGATGTTCGACCTGAAGCCTCGTATTCATTTCCATGAAATAGAAGTCGCCGGAAGGGTCGAGCAGGAATTCCACCGTTCCCGCGCCGCGATAATCGATGGCGCGGGCGGCGGCGACCGCCGCTTCATACATGCGCTGGCGAAGCGCATCGGGCAGGCCGGGGGCAGGGGCTTCCTCTATGACCTTCTGGTGCCGGCGCTGGATCGAGCAATCGCGCTCGAAAAGCGAAACACAATTGCCGTGGCCATCGGCAAAAACCTGCACTTCCACATGGCGCGGCCGCTCGAGATATTTTTCGATCAGCATGCGGTCATTGCCGAAGGCGGCCAGCGCTTCGCGTTTTGCGCCCGCAAGCTCCGCTGCGAAGTCGCGCTTTTGCCGGACGATACGCATGCCCTTGCCGCCGCCGCCGGCTGAGGCCTTGAGCAGCACCGGATAATCGATCTTGTCCGCCTCGCTTGCCAGTCGTTTTTCGGACTGTTCGTCACCGTGATAGCCGGGAACGACCGGAACGCCGGCCTTTGCCATCAGCGCCTTTGCCTCGCTTTTCCCGCCCATGGCGCGGATTGCCGCTGCTGGAGGGCCAATGAAAACGAGATCGGCGGCGGCGCAGGCTTCGGCGAAACCGGCATTTTCCGAAAGGAAACCGTAACCCGGATGAATGGCCTGCGCGCCGCAGGCTTTTGCGGCGGCGATGATTTTTTCGCCGTCGAGATAGGAGGCTCGCGCGGGTGCTGCGCCAATGGCGATGGCCTCGTCGGCAAGCGCCACATGCATGGCGTCACGGTCGGCGTCCGAATAGACTGCGACGGTGCGGATACCCATCTTGGCGGCGGTGCGGATGATGCGGCAGGCGATTTCGCCCCTGTTGGCGATCAGTATTTTCGAGAACATGGTCGCCTCACATCCTGAATATGCCGAAACGGGTGGGTTCTATCGGTGCATTGAGCGCGGCGGAAAGACCGAGACCGAGCACGAGGCGTGTATCCTTCGGGTCTATGATGCCATCGTCCCAAAGTCTGGCGCTGGCATAATAGGGATGTCCCTCCCGCTCGTATTTTTCCCGGATCGGCTGTTTGAACGCCTCTTCCCCTTCCTTCGACCAGTGGCGGCCATCAGCCTCGATGCCGTCGCGGCGGATTTGCGCCAGAACCGATGCCGCCTGTTCGCCGCCCATCACGGAAATGCGGGCATTGGGCCACATCCACAAAAAGCGCGGTGAATAGGCCCGCCCGCACATGCCGTAATTGCCGGCCCCGAAGGAGCCGCCGATGATGACGGTGAATTTCGGCACTTTAGCCGATGCGACAGCGGTAACGAGCTTGGCGCCGTCCTTGGCGATGCCGCCCGCCTCATAGGCCTTGCCGACCATGAAGCCGGTGATGTTCTGGAGAAAGACCAGCGGAATGCCGCGCTGGCAGCAGAGTTCTATGAAATGCGCGCCCTTCAGCGCCGATTCCGAAAACAGAATGCCGTTATTGGCGATGATGCCGACAGGATAACCGTGGATATGGGCGAAACCGCAGACCAGCGTGGTGCCGTAAAGCGCCTTGAACTCATCGAATTCGGAACCGTCCACCAGACGCGCGATGATCTCGCGCACATCGAAGGGTTTTCGCGTATCGGCGGGAACGATGCCATAAAGCTCTTCAGCCGGATAAAGCGGCTCCGCCGGCTCGCGAATATCCAGCTCCACCTGTTTGCGGCGATTGAGGGTGGAAACGATCCGCCGGGTCAGCGCCAGCGCGTGGCGGTCGTTATTGGCGTAGTGATCGGTGACGCCGGATTGCCGGGAATGCACATCCGCGCCGCCCAGCTCTTCCGCGCTCACCACCTCGCCGGTCGCGGCCTTCACCAGCGGCGGGCCGCCGAGGAAGATCGTGCCCTGATTTTTGACGATCACGGACTGGTCGCTCATCGCGGGCACATAGGCCCCGCCCGCCGTGCAACTGCCCATCACCACGGCGATCTGGGCGATGCCTTCCGCCGACATATTGGCCTGATTGTAGAAGATGCGGCCGAAATGATCGCGGTCGGGAAACACCTCGTCCTGATTGGGCAGGTTGGCGCCGCCGGAATCCACCAGATAGATGCAGGGCAGGCGGTTCTCCGTGGCGATCTCCTGCGCGCGCAGATGTTTCTTCACCGTCAGCGGATAATAGGTGCCGCCTTTCACCGTCGCATCATTGGCGACGATCACACATTCGCGGCCAGAGACCCGGCCGATGCCGGTGACGATGCCGGCGGCGGGAACGGGTTCGTCATAGACCTCGTAAGCTGCAAATTGCGAGAACTCCAGGAATGGACTGCCGGGATCGAGAAGGGCTTCGATCCTGTCGCGCGCCAGCAATTTGCCGCGGGAAAGATGCCGTTCACGGGCCTTGTCGCCGCCGCCTCTGGAGATTTTTTCGACGTGCTGCCGCAGGTCATCCACCAGACCCGACATGAATTCCACATTGGCGGCAAAGGTTGGATCGCGGTTAAGACTGGATGTAAGCTTCATCGCGTGTCCTCACCCGTTGCCCTTGACCAGCTCGCGGCCGATCAGCATCCGGCGGATTTCGCTGGTGCCCGCGCCGATCTCATAAAGCTTGGCGTCGCGCAGCAGCCGTCCGGCCGGGCTTTCATTGACATAGCCGGAACCGCCGAGAAGCTGGATGGCATCCAGCGCCACCTGTGTCGCCCGTTCGGCGGCGAAAAGGATCGCGCCCGCCGCGTCCTGTCTTGTGATGCGGCCGTTGTCGCAGGCCCGCGCCACGGCATAGACATAGGCGCGCGACGCATTCATGGCCGAATAAATATCGGCGAGCTTTCCCTGCACCAGCTGGAATTCGCCGATAGGCTTGCCGAATTGCTTGCGCTCGCGGGCATAGGGCAGCACCAGATCGATGGCCGCCTGCATGATGCCGACCGGGCCGGCGGCCAGCACGGCGCGCTCGTAATCCAGCCCGCTCATCAGCACCGTCACGCCGTCATTCAAGCCGCCGAGAATGTTCTCTTCCGGCACCTCGCAATCCTCGAATACCAGTTCCGAGGTGGGCGAGCCGCGCATACCGAGCTTGTCGAGTTTCTGGGCTGGGCGAAACCCCTTGAAGCCCTTTTCGATAAGGAAGGCGGTGATGCCGCGCGCGCCGGCCGACATATCCGTCTTGGCGTAAACCACCAGCGTATCGGCCTCGTGGCCATTGGTGATCCACATTTTCGCGCCGTTCAGCACATAGCGGTCGCCCTTGCGCTCCGCCTTCAGCCGCATCGACACGACATCCGAACCGGCTTCCGTCTCGCTCATGGCGAGCGAACCGACATGTTCACCGGAGACGAGTTTCGGCAGATATCTGTGCTTCTGCTCTTGCGTTCCCCAGCGGTGGATCTGGTTGATGCAGAGGTTGGAATGGGCGCCGTAGGAAAGGCCGATGGAAGCGGAAGCCCTGCTTATCTCTTCCATCGCCACGCAATGGGCGAGATAGCCCATGTCGGCGCCGCCGAATTCTTCCGAAACGGTAATGCCGTGCAGACCGAGCTGGCCCATTTCCGGCCAGAGCTTGCGTGGAAAACGGTCGTCGCGGTCGATCTCCGCCGCCAGCGGCGCGATTTTATCGTCTGCGAATGCGCTTGCGCTGTCGCGCAATGCTGCGATTTCCGGGCCGAGATCGGCATCGAAAATGGCGGCGAGGTTCAAACTCATCGCGTCTCCTCCTCCGGACGGCCTTTGCTGCCGTCCCTTTTGTCAGCAGCCAGCACCTCCTCCGCGCCGGCAGCCCTCGATTACGGCGCGTCACCCCCGGTGAAAGCGGCGGAACGGCGCACGAATGTCTTGATGGCGAAATTGGACTGGATGCGCGACACGCCGGGAACCGTGGTCAGGAAATCCAGAAGTTCCTGATAATGCGGCAGATCCCGCACCATGGCATGGATCAGATAATCGGAACTGCCGCTGGTCTGGTAACCGCCCACCACTTCGGGAATGGAAGCGACATGGTGCTCGAAGGTCGTCAGCGCTTCCTTGATCTGCCGTTCCAGCGTGACGGAGATGAAGACGCCCATATTGCCGAGCAGCCGGTTCTCATCGAACACGGCGGTATAACCACGAATGATGCCTTCCTCTTCCAGCTTGCGCACGCGCCGCAGCGTCGGCGTGAAGGAAAGACCTATCCGCGCTGCCAGATCACGCCAGCTCACCCGCCCGTCATCGCCGAGCACATGCAGAATCTTCCGGTCGAAACTGTCGAGCTCAATCATGGATCATTTGCTCTATGATATGACTATTTATTGGATCAAAGATATCGCCAATCAAAAAACTGTCAATCAAAATAGCTTTGAAATGAATTCGAGTTGGTGATAGCGTTCATGTCAGTCGAGATCTGGAGGAGATCGCGATGACGGTTGTTTTCTCAAGCGGGAGAATGGCCAAGGGAGGTGAGTTTGGCTGTGCATGACCCTGTCGTGATCGTCGGGGCCGCCCGTACTGCTATGGGTGGGTTCCAGGGCGAATTCAAATCGGTGGCCGCGCCCGATCTCGGTGCGGCGGCGATCCGCGCGGCCGTCGAACGGGCTGCGGTTCCGCCTTCTGATATTGACGATGTGCTGATGGGCTGCGTGCTTACGGCCGGGCAGGGGCAGGCTCCGGCCAGACAGGCGGCCATTGCCGCTGGCATTCCCAACTCGGTTGGCGCGACGACCATCAACAAGATGTGCGGCTCGGGCATGAAAGCGATCATGCTGGGGCATGACCAGCTTGCGGCGGGAAGTTCTTCCATCGTGCTTGCGGGCGGTATGGAAAGCATGAGCAATGCGCCCTATCTGCTGGACCGTGCGCGAAACGGCTATCGTCTCGGCCACGGCAAGCTCACTGACCACATGTTTCTGGATGGCCTCGAGGACGCCTATGACAAGGGCCGGCTGATGGGCACTTTCGCGGAGGATTGTGCTGAAGCCTACCAATTCACCCGCGCCATGCAGGATGACTATGCGCTGACCTCGCTGGAGCGTGCTCGTCGCGCCATCGCCGAGGGGGCTTTCGAAGCGGAGATCGCGCCTCTCGGCGATGTTGCCGTGGACGAGCAGCCGGGCAAGGCGAAGCCGGAAAGAATCCCGCAACTGAAGCCCGCCTTCCGCGATGGCGGAACGGTGACGGCGGCCAATTCCAGTTCGATTTCCGATGGTGCGGCCGCTCTTGTTCTCATGCGTCGCTCCGAAGCGGAAAGGCGGGGCCTTTCACCGCTGGCGACCATTATCGGTCAGGCCTCCCATGCGGATGCACCCGCCGGATATCCAACGGCTCCCATCGGCGCGATGAAAAAGCTGTTCGAAAATACCGGCTGGGTGGCGAAGGATGTCGATCTCTTCGAAATCAACGAGGCCTTTGCCGTAGTGGCGATGGCGGCGATGCGCGATCTCGATCTGCCGCATGAGAAGGTGAATGTGCATGGCGGCGCCTGCGCGCTCGGCCATCCGATCGGCGCTTCCGGCGCGAGGATCGTCGTTACCCTGCTGGCCGCCCTGCAGCGCCACGGGCTGAAACGCGGCGTGGCCGCCGTCTGCATCGGCGGCGGTGAAGCAACCGCGCTCGGCATAGAGCGATATTAAGGGGAGGCGGCGATGATCCTGAACGAAGCCCAGCAGCAGATCAGGGACATGGCCCGCGATTTCGCCCGCGAGCGGCTCGCCCCCGGGGCTGCTTCGCGTGATCGGGAAAGCCGGTTCCCGAAAGACGAGTTGAAGGAGATGGGCGCGCTCGGCTTCCTCGGAATGCTGGTCTCAGAAGACTATGGTGGGTCGGAAACCGGTGCCGTCGCTTATGCCCTGGCGCTGGAGGAAATCGCTGCCGGCGACGGCGCCTGTTCCACCATCATGAGCGTGCATAATTCGGTAGGCTGCGTGCCGATCCTGAAATTCGGGACCGAAGACCAGAAGCAGCGTTTTCTGCCGAAACTGGCCTCCGGCGAATGGATCGGTGGTTTTGCGCTGACCGAACCGCAGGCCGGTTCCGATGCGTCCAACCTCAAAACCCGCGCCCGGCGCGATGGCGACCGCTACATTCTCGACGGCGCAAAGCAATTCATCACATCAGGCAAGAATGGCGATGTCGTCATCGTTTTTGCCGTCACCGATGCAGCGGCGGGCAAGAAAGGCATCACCGCCTTCATCGTGCCGACCGATACGCCGGGTTACGAGGTGATCAGGGTCGAGGAAAAGCTCGGGCTGCATTCTTCGGATACCTGCCAGATTGCCTTTACCGACATGGCGGTGCCGGCCGAATTGCGGCTTGGCGAAGAGGGGCAGGGTTATCGCATCGCGCTTGCCAATCTGGAAGGCGGCCGCATCGGCATCGCCGCGCAGGCGGTCGGCATGGCGCAGGCCGCCTTCGAGGCGGCACGGGATTATGCCCGCGAGCGCAAGGCCTTCGGGCAGGCAATCGTGGAGCATCAGGCGGTGGCGTTTCGCCTTGCGGATATGGCGACGCGCATTGAGGCGGCGCGGCAGCTGGTGCTGCATGCGGCGGCGCTGAAGGAAGCGGGTGAACCCTGTCTTTCGGAGGCCTCGATGGCAAAACTCTTCGCGTCCGAAATGGCCGAGCGCGTCTGCTCGGACGCCATCCAGATTCACGGCGGTTACGGTTACATGGCGGATTATCCGGTGGAGCGGATCTATCGCGATGTGCGCATTTGCCAGATTTACGAGGGGACAAGCGATGTCCAGCGCATGGTGATCGCAAGAAACCTTTGAGGATTGTTTCGCGGTCTGGAGGAGACCGTGACGGGAGGAGTAGAATGGATATAACCGAAACGCCACATCTCAGCCTGCATGTTCCGGAGCCTGCGGTGCGGCCCGGCGGGGAGCCGGATTTCTCCAATGTGAAGATACCGAAGGCCGGCACCGTGCCGCGCCCGGATGTGGACGCAGCGCCGGAAAGCATGCGCGATCTCGCTTATTCGATCATCCGCGTCCTCAATCATCAGGGCGAGGCCGTCGGACCCTGGGCCGGGCTGCTTTCGGATGAGGAATTGCTGGTGGGCCTCAAAAACATGATGCGGCTTCGGGCTTTCGATGCCCGCATGCTCATGGCGCAGCGGCAGGGCAAGACCTCCTTCTACATGCAGCATCTGGGCGAAGAGGCGGTGAGCTGCGCCTTCCGCAAGGCGCTTTCCAAAGGCGACATGAATTTTCCGACCTATCGGCAGGCGGGTCTGCTGATCGCCGACGATTATCCGCTCGTCACCATGATGAACCAAATCTATTCCAACGAGCTGGATCCGCTGCACGGGCGGCAATTGCCGGTGCTCTATTCCTCGAAGGAGCATGGTTTCTTCACCGTCTCCGGCAATCTCGCCACGCAATATGTGCAGGCGGTCGGCTGGGCGATGGCCTCGGCCATCAAGGGCGATACGAAGATCGCTGCAGCATGGATCGGCGACGGCTCGACGGCGGAGTCCGATTTTCATTCGGCGATGGTCTTTGCCTCCACCTACAAGGCTCCGGTGGTTCTCAATATCGTCAATAACCAATGGGCGATTTCCACCTTTCAGGGCATCGCGCGCGGCGGCTCCGGCACCTTTGCGGCGCGCGGCCTGGGCTTCGGCATCCCCGCACTTCGGGTCGACGGCAATGATTATCTCGCCGTTTATGCCGTGGCGCGCTGGGCGGTGGAACGGGCGCGCCGCAATCTCGGCCCGACGCTGATCGAATATGTGACCTATCGTGTCGGCGCCCATTCCACGTCGGACGATCCGAGCGCCTATCGTCCCAAGACGGAGTCCGAGGCATGGCCGCTGGGCGACCCGGTTCTGAGGCTCAAAAAACACCTCATCCTGCGCGGCGTCTGGTCGGAGGAACGGCACCGGCAGACGGAGGCGGAAATCGCCGATGAGGTGCTTGAGGCGCAGCGCGAGGCAGAAAGCCACGGCACGCTGCATGAGGGCGGTAAACCGCCGAAAAAGGATATTTTCGAAGGCGTCTACGCCGAGATGCCGCCGCATCTCGCCCGCCAGCGCCAGAAGGCAGGGTGGTAACCATGGCAAGAATGACGATGATCGAAGCCGTCCGCAGCGCCATGGATGTGTCCATGGAACGCAGCGACGACGTGGTGGTGTTCGGCGAGGATGTGGGCTATTTCGGCGGCGTGTTTCGCGCCACGCAGGGGTTGCAGGGAAAATACGGCAAGACCCGCTGTTTCGATGCGCCGATCAGCGAATCCGGCATTGTTGGCACGGCCATCGGCATGGCCGCTTATGGCCTGCGCCCCTGTGTCGAAATCCAGTTCGCCGATTACATGTATCCCGCCTATGACCAGATTACCCAGGAGGCGGCGCGTATCCGCTATCGCTCCAATGGCGATTTCACCTGCCCCATCGTTCTCAGAATGCCGACAGGCGGGGGCATTTTTGGCGGGCAGACGCACAGCCAGAGCCCGGAAGCGCTTTTCACCCATGTCTGCGGGCTGAAAGTGGTGGTTCCTTCCAATCCCTATGACGCCAAGGGACTGCTGATCGCATCCATCGAAGACCCCGACCCGGTGATGTTTCTGGAGCCGAAGCGGCTTTATAACGGCCCCTTCGACGGCCATCACGACCGGCCGGTAACGCCCTGGTCCAAACACGAGATGGGGGAAGTGCCGGAAGGGCACTACACTATTCCCATCGGCAAGGCGGAGATACGCCGTCCCGGAAACGCTGTCACCGTCATCGCTTATGGCACCATGGTGCATGTGGCGCTGGCGGCGGCGGAAGAGACGGGCGTGGATGCCGAGATCATCGATCTGCGCAGCCTGCTGCCGCTCGATCTCGATACCATCGTGAAGTCCGTTTCCAAGACCGGCCGCTGCGTCATGGTGCATGAGGCGACGCTGACCTCCGGCTTCGGGGCCGAAGTCGTGTCGTTGGTGCAGGAACATTGTTTTTATCACCTTGAGGCCCCCGTCGTCCGCGTTGCGGGCTGGGATACGCCTTATCCCCATGCGCAGGAGTGGGACTATTTTCCGGGACCTGCCCGTGTCGGGCGCGCCCTTGTCGAAGTCATGGAGGCCTGATTATGGCGGAATTTGTTCTCACGATGCCCGATGTCGGTGAAGGTGTGGCGGAAGCCGAACTGGTGGAATGGAACGTCAAACCGGGCGATCTCGTCCATGAGGACATGGTGCTGGCCGCGGTGATGACCGACAAGGCGACGGTGGAAATCCCATCCCCGGTGGCGGGCGTCGTCACCTGGCTCGCCGTGACGGTTGGAAACACCGTGCCGGTGAAGGCGCCGCTTCTGCGCATCGAAACCGATGTCGCGGCCGCCGCTCCCAATGGCAGCGTGCCGGAAGCGGAAGCGCCTGCCGACATGACGGACACGCCGCCACCTGTTGAAGCCCAGCCGACGGCGCGAGAGGCCGAGGAGGCGCCGCCGGCGCCCGCCGCCGAACCGCATCATAAACCGTTGGCGTCTCCCGCCGTTCGCCAGCGCGCCGACGATCTCGATATCGATCTCACCAAGGTCAAGGGAACGGGGCCGGACGGGCATATCACCCATGCCGATCTCGACGGGTTTTTAACCGTGCGGGGACGGCCGGAACGCCCCGAGCCCATAGCGCCGCACGATAGCGCTGTCGAGGAGGTGAAGGTGACCGGGCTCAGGCGCAAGATTGCCGAGAAGATGGTGCTTTCCGCCTCCCGCATTCCCCACATCACCTATGTCGAGGAAGTCGACGTGACCGATCTGGAGGATTTGCGCGCGACCATGAACGGCAATCGCCGTTCCGGGCAACCGAAGCTGACGATCCTGCCGTTCCTGATGCGCGCACTGGTGAAAGCCGTTGCCGATCATCCCGGCATGAATGCCACCTTTGACGACGACAAAGGGGTCGTCAGCCACTATGAAGCGGTTCATATCGGCATCGCCACGCAGACGCCGTCGGGCCTCACCGTTCCGGTCGTGCGCCACACGGAAACGCTCGGTCTTTGGGAATGCGCGGACGAAGTCGCACGCGTCGCCGAAGCCGCCCGCACCGGCACGGCGCATCGGGAAGAGCTGATGGGCTCCACCATCACCATCAGTTCGCTGGGAGCCTTGGGCGGTGTGGTCTCGACACCCATCATCAATCATCCGGAGGTGGCGATCATCGGCGTCAACAAGATCATGACGCGGCCGGTGTGGGATGGGACGCGGTTTGTGCCGCGCAAGATGATGAACCTCTCCTCGAGCTTCGATCACCGGGTTGTCGATGGGTGGGATGCGGCGGTCTTCATCCAGGCCGTCAAGGCATTGCTGGAGAAGCCCGCGCTTATTTTCATCGAGTGAAGGCGATCCGTGCTCTCTCTTCCCTGTGCTCGTCACAGGGATCCAGCCCGCCCAAGTCTTTGGGCTGAAAGGGCTCTCTCCACCGCGCAGACGCGCGTCGGCCGGATTCCTGTGATGAGCACAGGAATGAGGGCGTATGCGTGTCATGCCCGCATTTCTTAGCCCGCGTTTTCGACCTTCACGGAACTGTTTCGCTGTCGGTATAGGCTTGCGTTCGTCATCTTCGGGTATAGAAGAGAAGAACGAGAAGCATGTTTTCTCATCATGATCATAGTGGCGGAAGAGGGCGCTCCGGTGCCCGGCGGTCCGCCCTCCGCCGGCAACCGAATGAAGAAGAAGGTCCTCCCATGCGCACTCCCAAACCCGTTGTCCTGACTATTCTCGATGGCTGGGGGCTGAACGAGGACACATCCAGCAATGCGCCGGTGCTGGCGAATACGCCCACCATGGACCGGCTTTTCGCCACCTGCCCGAATGCGAGGCTCACCACATTCGGCCCGAATGTCGGTCTGCCCACCGGGCAGATGGGCAATTCGGAAGTCGGCCACACCAATATCGGCGCCGGCCGCATCGTCGCCATGGATCTCGGCCAGATCGATCTGGCGATTGAGGATGGCAGCTTTTTCCGCAATGCGGCGATGCTTGATTTCGCCGCCACGGTGAAGGCCGCGGGCGGTGTGGCGCATCTGATGTGCGTCGTTTCCGATGGCGGCGTCCATGGCCATATCCTCCACGGCCAGGCGGCGGTGAGGCTGATGATCAGCCACGGCTTGAAGGTGGTGGTACATGCCATCACCGACGGCCGCGATGTCGCGCCGCAATCGGCTGAAGAATTTGTGGCGGCGCTGGTGGCAAGCCTGCCGCAGGGAGCAAGCATCGGCACGGTGATCGGCCGCTATTATGCGATGGATCGCGACAATCGCTGGGAGCGCGTCGAGAAAGCCTATGACGCCATGGTTCTGGCGAAAGGCGAACATGCGCGCGATGCGGTGAGCGCCGTTGCCCAGAGCTACAAAAACAACGTCACCGACGAATTCATCCTGCCGACGGTGATCGACGGCTATGAGGGCTTCAAGGCCGGCGACGGCCTGTTCTGCCTGAATTTCCGCGCCGACCGTGCCCGTGAAATCCTGCTTGCCATAGGGGCGGACGATTTCGACGGTTTTTCGCGCGAAAAGCCGGTCCTTTCGGCGCTGCTCGGCATGGTGGAATATTCCACCCGGCACAATGATTTCATGGCGACGGCCTATCCCAAGCGCGATATCGTCAATACGCTGGGCGCATGGGTGGCGAAGCAGGGGCTCACGCAGTTCCGCCTCGCCGAGACGGAAAAATATCCGCACGTCACCTTCTTCCTGAATGGCGGCAAGGAAGAGCCGGAAGTCGGCGAAGACCGCTTCATGCCGAAATCCCCGAAGGTTGCGACCTACGATCTGCAGCCGGAGATGAGTGCGCCGGAAGTGACGGAAAAATTCGTCGAGGCAATCGGCAAGGGTTACGATCTGATCGTCACCAATTACGCCAACCCCGATATGGTCGGCCATACCGGCGATCTGCAGGCCGCAATCAAGGCCTGTGAAGCCGTGGATCGCGGGCTTGGTGCGGTCGTTGCCGCCCTCGAAAAAGTGGGTGGCGCGATGCTTGTCATTGCCGATCATGGCAATTGCGAAACCATGGTCGACCCGGTGACCGGCGGTCCGCACACGGCCCACACCACCAATCCGGTGCCGGTGATCCTTTTCGGTGGCCCGGAAGGCGCCAAGCTGCATGACGGCATTCTCGCCGATGTCGCGCCCACCCTGCTGCAACTGATGAATGTGCCGCTGCCGCCGGAAATGACGGGCAAGAGCCTGATCGACCTCTAATCACACGCCGTCGCGCGGGAGCGTTCCAGCCCCCGCGCGACTGCTCGTTCCCCGCGTGCCGAACGAACGTTTGCGTTATGGCTGCTTTGCGTAGAGGCGGTCGTGGAGCAGCATGCCGGCAATCATGGCGCTGACGAAAAGAACGACCGGCATCAGCCCGAGGGCGAGAGCCGATAGTGCCGGGCCGGGGCAGAAACCGGCAAGCCCCCAACCGACGCCGAAAATGGCCGAGCCTGTTATGAGCGGTCGGTCGATGCGGGTTTTTGCCGGAAGGCTGAAACCTTCTGCGAGCACCGGTTTGGCGAGACGTCGGCTGAGCAGCACACCCGGCACGGCGACCATTACCGCGCCGCCGAGGACGAACATCAGGCTCGGGTCCCAATGGCCGCTCGCCACGTCGAGAAAACTGGAAACGCGGGCCGGATCGACCATGCCGGAGAGCGAAAGGCCGAAGCCGAACAGCGCTCCCGCGACCAATGCCAGGAAAACACGCGCCACGGCTGGATTTTTCATGACAGGGCTCCTGTTATCGTCGCGGCGCAAATGCCGGTGATCAGGAAGGTGGCGGTCGTGGCGATGGAGCGCCTGGAAAATCGCGCCAGACCCATGATGCCATGGCCGGACGTGCAGCCGGAGCCCATGCGCGTGCCGAAACCCACCAGCAGGCCGGCAATGAGGATGAGCGGCCATGGTGAAACTATGGTGACGGCAGGCAGCCGGCCGAATGCGGCGGCATGGAGATATGGCCCGGCCAGCAAGCCGGCGACGAAGGCGAGATCGGTAAAACGCCGCTCCCTGCCGAGCATTTTGCCCATTATCCCGCTGATGCCGGCAATACGGCCGTTGAAAAGAAACAGCAGAATGCAGGCAAGACCGAGCAGCATGCCGCCGAAAAGAGAGGGCCAGTAGGGGCTCACGGGGTCTCCTCCGGCGCGCAGAATATGGTGTAAAGGGCCTCTATCAGTTGCGCCGCTTTCGCTTCGCTCAGTTGGTAGAAGATTTGCTTGGCATCGCGCCGGGTTTCGACCACACCGGCTTCCCGCAGGACGCCCAGCTGCTGGGAAAGCGTCGGCTGGCGAATATCCAGCTTGACCTCCAGTTCTCCGACGGAAAATTCTCCCTGCGCCAGCGTGCAGGCGAGCATCAGCCGCGCGGGATGGGCAAGCGTTTTCAGAAGCAGCGCGACCTCGACAGCCCGTTCCTCCATGGCGGGGAGAGGGATTTCTGCAATATGCCGGGGCTTTTCCAGCGCGTTTTCCTTTACCATATGCTGCCCTCCAGCACGTCGAGCGGGAATTTCAGGTAACGCTTGCCATTCGCTTCCGGCTCCGGCAGGCGGCCGCCGCAAATATTGACCTGCAGGGCGTGGAGAATGAGCTTCGGCATCGGCAATGTGCGATCCCGCGCTTCCCTGAGGTGGATGAAACCCTCCTCCGTCATGCCGGCAAGATGCGGATTGCTGCGTTTCTGTTCGCCCACCGTGCTTTCCCATTTAGGCGCGCGGCCGCCGGGCTGATAATCGTGGCCGGTGAAAAGCCGTGTTTCGTCGGGAAGGGCGAGAATGTCCTGGATCGACGCCCAGAGTTCTCTGGCGCTGCCGCCGGGGAAATCGGCGCGCGCGGTGCCGGAATCGGGCATGAAAAGCGTATCGTGCACAAAGGCGGCATTACCTACCACATAGGTCACGGAGGCGAGCGTGTGGCCGGGCGAAAACAGCACGCGCGCTTCAAGGGAGCCGATATTGAACCTGTCGCCCGCCTCGAACAGCCGGTCCCATTGCGAGCCGTCGGTTTTGAAATCCGGCCAGTTGTATTTCTCCTGCCAGAGCTTTTGCACGCCGGTGACTTTCGCGCCGATCGCCGTCTGCGCGCCGGTCTTCTGCTTCAGATAGTGGGCGGCGGAAAAATGGTCGGCATGCGGATGGGTATCGAGAATCCATTCCACCGACAGGCCCTGGCTCTCCACATAGTCCAGAATGGCGTCGGCATTCATCGTTCCGGTCGCGCCGGATTTCTCATCGAAATCATAGACCGGGTCGATAATGACGCAGCGCCCGGTGGAGGGATCGGACACGACATATTGCACGCTCCATGTGCGCGGATCGAAGAATGCCTTGACGTGCGGAACCGCCGCTGCGTGCTGTTCCAGCCAGCGGGTGGCGCCGGAAAGGTCAAAGCCATGCGCCTTGCCGAAAGTCTCGATATTGTCCCTTTCGATGCGCCCATCCAGCGCTTCCCCGAGAACATGAAGCGTGAGCGCGCGCGTGCCGCCCTTGCAATGGGCAAAAACGGGGCCTTCCGCTTCCGCCATCTTCTGCTGGAAGGCGCGGATATCGGCTTCGGTGATGGTAGGGCCGCTGACCGGGATGAAACCATAATCCATGCCCGCCGCGCTGGCGGCGCTTTTTTCCTGCGCATTGCCCGGCTGGCCGGGCTCTTCCCCATCAGGCCGGGCGTTGATGACGCTTTTATAACCCTGGGCGGAGAGCGATGGGAAATCGGCGATCATCGGCTGGCCCGCAACTGTCAGACGCGCGTTGATCTTCACGGCATTCATCGGCACCTCCTGTTGTAATAATTTAATATATATTATTATATAATGTATATTGTGTGTTTGCAAGGGCGCGGACCGCCTTCGTTTCCGAATGTCTCCTGCCGTATTTTCAGGAAAGGTTCGGAAGGAAATCCTAGAGACGGGATTTCTTCGTTTTGTGACGGGTGGGCGGAGATTGCCTGTATTTGACATGCAAAAACATGCCTTGCGCCCGAAATATTGGGGCACAAGGCATGTTCGCGAAAAGCGGTTCGAATTCAGGCTCGCTTCAGACGGCGAGCCTGCGGCGCGTCGCCTTCCAGCCAAGACAGATGGCTGCAACAAGCAGAACCGTCTGGGCGACCAAGAAGGGCGGTTCATTGCCGTTCGGCGCCAGGTTGTTGAGTGTTTCGACCTTGAGAAAAGCCTGAACGATCAACACGAACATATTGAGATAAAGGCTGATCGTGGCGGTGATCGTATAAATGATGCGCGCTCTGCCATTCAGACCATATCCATAAAGTGCAACCAGTGCGATCGCCAGAACGAGGGTCGAGATGATGCCGACGCCGAGTGCCGGTGTGAAATTTCCGATTGGAAACAGGAAGCCGGTAAGCGTGGTGGCGAGCGTGGTGACGAGGAAAATCGCCATCATGCGGGGCATCCACCGCCCCGCCGCATAAGCGGGCAGGGCGATCAGTCCGGTGGCAATGCCGATGAAGCTTAAGCCCACATGCAATGCCGTGAATTGGGGAATGGTCAGTCCGAGGATCATGATGCGTCTCCCTCTATTCGGTTTTGGCTGCACGATACCGGCTGGCGGCAAGTGCATGCGACAGATTGGGCCTCAATGCCGCGCGGGCGGCAAGGAAATTTTCAAGATCGGCCGTATCCGGCAGGGAAGGAATGGTCAGCGTCTCGCCGAGATCGAGACCGGCCAGGGCCGCATCCACCATCTCGTAAACATCCATGACCATGGCGGCCGGAATGGCGTCGAGCCGTTCCTCCTCCCAGATCGCCGTGCGGGTAATGCCCGGCAAAACGCCCTGAACCCGCACACCGGAAGGCGAAAGCTGCGCCTGCAGCGCCTCGGTGAAGGCGAGCACGAAGGCCTTGGTCGCCGGATAGACGGCGGTAAACGCCGCCGGCATCAGCGCCGTGACCGAAGTGATGTTGATGATCGTGCCCCTGCCATCGGCGGCAAGGCGCGGTGCGATGGCCGCCGCAAGCCGGGTGACGGCAAGAATGTTGAGGTTGATCATCGTCGTGACATAGGCCGGGTCCAGCGCGGTGATCGCGCCCTCACCGGCAATGCCGGCATTGTTGACGAGGCCGGTAATCCGCCGGTCCTCACGCAGCCGCGCCTCCACCTTTTCGAGGTCTTCCGCCCTGGAAAGATCGGCGGAGAGAACCTCGACTGCGATGTGATGATCCTTTTCCAGCTGTACGGCGAGCGCCTTCAGCTTTTCGGCACGCCGTGCCACCAGGATGAGATCATGGCCGCGTTTTGCCAGACGTTCGGCATAGACCGCGCCGATGCCGTCGGATGCGCCGGTGATGAGAAATGTATTCTGTGTCATGTCCGTGTCTCCTGTGTCTGGCGGTTTCAGGCGTTGATGAAGGCGAGAAGATCGGCGTTGAACCGGTCTTGATGGGTCTGCGTCAGGCCATGGTCGGCGCCCTCATAGATTTTGAGGACCGCGTGTTTGACGATTTTGACCGTGGAAAGCGCGGATGCGCCGACAGGCACGATCTGGTCGTCATCGCCGTGCAGAACCAGCGTCGGTTTGTCGAAGGCCTTCAGGTCCTGGTGGAAATCGCTTTCCGAAAAGGCGCGAATGCTGTCGAGCTGGCCTTTCAGGCCGCCCATCATGCCCTGCCGCCAGAATTCGTCGCGGATGCCTTCGGATATCACGGCACCTTCGCGGTTATAGCCGTAGAAGGGAATGGTCAGGTCCTTGAAGAACTGGCTGCGATTGTCATAGGTGCCCTTGCGGATACCGTCGAAAACATCGATCGGCAGGCCGATGGCATTGCTTTCCGTCTTCAGCATTAGCGGCGGAACCGCGCCGATGAGGGCGATTTTCGCGACGCGGGCCGTGCCGTGGCGACCGATATAGCGTGTCACCTCGCCGCCGCCGGTGGAATGGCCGACCAGAATGATGTCGTGAAGATCGAGTTGCTCGATCAGCTCGGCCAGGTCGTCGGCATATTGATCCATGGTATTGTTATGCCAGACCTGATCGGAGCGGCCGTGGCTGCGGCGGTCATGGGCGATGGTGCGGAAACCGTTGTTAGCGAAGAAGACCATCTGCGCATCCCATGTATCGGCGCTGAGCGGCCAGCCATGGGAAAAGATGATGGGCTGGCCGTCTTTGCGGCCCCAGTCCTTGTAGAAAATATGTGTTCCGTCTCTGGTGGTGATCGTTGTCATGGCTCTCTCTCCTGTTGCAGGGAGCTTGCTTGCGTCCCGTGGGAATAGAGATACTCTGGAGGCCGCCGGGGCTGGATTGGCGCTTCTGACAGAAAACGAGCCGAAACTGACAAAACGGGGTGTGGAGCGCATGGCAGGTGTAACGGGAAGCGCGCTGGAAGTGGGGCTGGTCCTCTATCGGGACTGTCAGATCGCCATGGTGCATGGCATCACCGATCTTTTCGCCATCGCATCGGTGTTTTCACAGGATCGCGGCGGGCCGAAATTGCGGGTCAGCCACTGGAGCATGGGCGAGGGCGGTGAATTTTCTCGCTGTCACGACACCGAGCCAGGCAGGCCGGGACATCCCGGCATTTTTGTCGTACCCGGCCGGTTGACGGGGCCGGCCGAAATCGACGAGGCGGAGCCCTACGCCCGCTGGCTGCTGGATCGGCATGCCCAGGGGGCGACGCTGGCCGCCAGTTGCGGCGGTTCCTTCATCATCGCCGCAACGGGTCTTTTGTCCGGCCGCCCGGCCACTACCCACTGGCTGTTTGCCGAGCGGTTCCGCGACCGTTTTCCCGATATCCGGCTGGAGATCGACAAGATCGTCATCGAGGATGGAGATATCATCACGGCTGGCGGGCTGATGGCGTGGACCGATCTTGGCCTGCGCATCGTCGACCGGTTGCTCGGACCTTCGGTGATGATAGAGACCGGCAAATTCCTGCTGATCGACCCTTCGGGGCGTGAACAGCGCCATTATAGCAGCTTCGCCCCAAGGCTGACGCATGGCGATGAGCCGATCCTGAAGGTGCAGCACTGGCTGCAGGCCCGCGCCGGGCGGGCGACGAGCGTTACCGACATGGCCGGCCATGCCGGGCTGGAGGAGCGGACCTTCCTACGCCGCTTCAAGGCCGCCACCGGCATGAAGCCCATCGAATATGTCCAGCATCTGCGGGTCGGCAAGGCGCGGGAATTGCTGGAATTCACCCGTCGTTCGGTCGATCAGATCGCATGGTCGGTGGGTTATGAGGATGCCGCCGCCTTTCGCCGGGTGTTTCACCGCATTCTTGGCCTCTCACCGGGTGAATATAGAAGCCGCTTTTCCAGCAGTTCGGCCATGGCTGCGGCGTGAGGGCGGCCAATCGTCCGGGGGGGGCAGAGGCCCGGCCCTTGCAATGTAGCGGGTGTTTGCTAACATGCCAGACAAGTTTGAAACAGGTGGGCCGGAATGGACGTTGAGAGCAGCACGAAGCAGGGGGTATCGCTCGCGGCGAAAATCAGTTCGGCATTGCGGCGGGATCTGTCGGAGGGTGTGTTCCGCCCCGGCGACCGTCTTCCGAGCGAAAGCGAACTGACGCGTGAATATTCCGTCAGCCGAACCGTGGTGCGCGAGGCCATCGCCATTCTGCGCGCCGATGGCCTCGTTGAAGCCCGCAAGGGTGCGGGCGTTTTCGCCGTCGAAGTAAAACCGGCCAAGGAGCTGCCCTTTAACGATCTGGCCGTGGGGCGAATTTCCTCGGTGATCGAATTGCTGGAATTGCGCACCGTTTTCGAGGTCGAATCCGCCGGGCTTGCGGCATCGCGCCGTTCCGCCGTGCAGGTGGAGGCGATTGTGGATGCGCACCGGCGTGTCGGTGATTGTCTCGCCGCCGGCCTGCCGACGCGGGACGCCGATTTCGAGTTCCATCTGGCGATTGCGCAGGCGACGCAGAACCGGCGTTTTCCCGAGTTTCTTCAACTCATCCGCTCCGGCATCATTCCCCGTGGCGAATTGCAGGGGGCAGCACCCGGTTCGCGCCCGAAGGACTACAACCTTCACCTCCAGGAGGAGCATGCGAGGATCGTCGACGCCATCATCGAAGGCGATGCCGATGCCGCACGCCAATATATGGCGGCGCATCTGCGCGGCAGTCTTGAACGCTACAAGGTGCTTCTGCGCTCCCGCACCGCCGCTGAATGACCGGCTTTCTCAATAGGTTACGCGCTTGCCCGTCGATAGAAGGCCAGGGAGGCGGCAAGTGTCAAAAGAGCGCCGCCGCACATCCGGTCGAGCCATAGAGCTCCTGATTTTCGCAATAGTCTGACGGCCTGCGAGCCGAGCAGGGCATATCCGAACACCATGAAATCGATACCGGCGAAAACCAGTGCAAGCACCGCATATTGCTGGAACTGCGGTGCCGCCGGATCGATGAATTGCGGCAGGAAAGCCGAAAAGAACAGATATCCCTTGGGGTTGGTCACCGCCACAAGGAAGCTCTTGAGGAAAATCGAGCGGGCGGAAATAGTCTCGGCCGTATCTGTCGATTGAAGAGCGCCATCGAGCGAACCCCGGGAGCGCAAAAGCATGACGCCCAGAAAGGCAAGATAACAAACGCCGGCCCATTTGACGACGCCGAACCAGAATTCCGAGGCGGCGAGCAGGGCTCCCAATCCCAGCGCAACCGCGCCGATCAGGACGAAATCGGACAGAACCGCCCCGGCCATGCCGGTCAAGGCGCGACGGACCCCGAAACGGGAGCCATTCGCAAGCGCCAGCAGAACGGTCGGGCCGGGCGTGGCAATGCCGATAAAGGCGACCAAGGCAAATGCCAGAAGCGTCATTTCCGCCATTTCGTCCTCCCCCGGAAGTACAATGTGGCCGGTGCCGGATCGGCATCTCGAAGCGGAAGATGACAGGCTTTTTCAATCGCGGCAACGTGTGTGATCTGTTTTCCGGCGAAGGAAAGAACGGCTGGCTTCCCGATGAAACTTCGGCTCCGGAGAGTGGGCGCTGCCCGTTTTCTGAATTCTCAAGCCCCCGCCGCAGTACCAATTTTACCGGCATATGCTTGACAGCTTTAAACACCTGTGACAACTTGCGAATAGTTGTCAGACAGGATTGCGTCTTTGTTCTTTTGCGCGGTCGACTTCTGGCAAGGGAGGAATCATGCCAAAAAGACGCCTTTCGCTGTATGGCCTGTCCGGCCAGATCGGAAGTATTGCGGTCACGCTGCTCGGATTGCTGCTGCTGACCTTTTTTATCGGCCGCCTGATGCCCGCCGATCCGGTGCGGGCGATCGTCGGCGAGGACGCGACCCGTGAAACCTATGAGCAGGTTTTCCACGCGCTCGGCTTCGACCGCCCGCTCTGGCAACAATTCATCTATTATCTCGGCGATGTCTTCACCGGCGATTTCGGAACCTCGATCCGCACGGGCCGCCCCGTCATCGAGGACATCATACGCGTCATGCCGGCGACGATGGAGCTTGCGACCTTCGCGATCCTGATCGGCGCCGGCCTTGGCATTCCCATGGGTGTTTACGCCGCCGTCAAGAAAGACCGCTGGCAGGACCATCTCGTGCGGGTGCTCAGCCTGTTCGGCCATTCCATGCCGATCTTCTGGACCGGCATGATCGCGCTGATCGTTTTTTACGCCCATCTCGGCCTTGTCGGCGGCGGTGGCCGCATGGACCAGTTCTATATCGGCCTCGTGGAAGAGCGAACGGGCTTCCTTTTGATCGACAGCCTGCTTGCGGGCGATATGGAAGTCTTCTGGTCGGCCGTCAATCACCTCATCCTGCCCGCCGCTCTGCTCGGTTATTCCTCCTCGGCCTATATCACCCGCATGACGCGCAGCTTCATGCTCGACCAGCTCGGCCAGGAATATGTGACGACCGCGCGCGTCAAAGGCCTGTCGCAACGGCAAACGGTGTGGCTGCATGCCTTCGGCAATATCCGCGTGCAGCTCGTCACCATCATTGCGCTTGCTTACGGCTCGCTGCTGGAAGGTGCTGTCCTTATCGAGACTGTCTTCGCCTGGCCGGGTTTCGGCCAATATCTCACCAGCAATCTTATCATCGGCGACATGAATGCCGTGATGACCTGCGTGCTCATCGTCGGTGTCATCTTCATCGGGCTTAATCTCCTGTCCGACATTCTCTACCGCTTTTTCGATCCGAGGACACGCTGATGACGGCTCGTGCAGAAACCTCCTTCCGTCTTCCTGTGCCATTAAACGCGCTGAAGAACATCATCGTCTTCCTGCTGAAAAGCCCGACATCGGCATTCGGCCTGTTGATATTGCTGCTTCTCGTCATCGCGGCGATTTTCGCGCCCTGGCTTGCGACGCACGACCCTTACGTGCAGGATCTCGGCAGGACGCTACAGCCGCCGGGCAACGGTCATTTCTTCGGCACGGACGAGCTGGGGCGCGATATCTACAGTCGCCTTCTCTGGGGCGCGCGCATTACTCTCACCATCATTTCGCTGGTGTCGATCATCGTCGGCCCGGTCGGTCTTCTGGTCGGCACGGCGTCGGGTTATCTCGGCGGCAAGTTCGATACGGTGATGATGCGCATCACGGATATTTTCCTGTCGTTCCCGAGCCTCATCCTGTCGCTCGCCTTCGTCGCAGCACTCGGCCCGAGCCTCAACAATGCGATCATCGCGATTGCACTCACCTCCTGGCCGCCGATTGCGCGCCTTGCCCGCGCCGAAGCCATGACCTTCCGCAAGGCGGATTACATTGCCGCCGCGCGGCTTCAGGGTGCATCGCCGCTGCGCATCATCGTCAAGTCGATCATGCCCATGTGTCTGCCCTCGGTCCTCATCCGCCTGACGCTGAACATGGCGACCGTCATTCTCACCGCCGCCGGCCTCGGCTTCCTCGGCCTCGGCGCGCAGCCGCCGCTGCCGGAATGGGGAGCGATGATCGCCACCGGCCGGCGTTACATGTTGGATAGCTGGTGGCTCGTCACCTTCCCCGGCATTGCGATCCTCTCCGTCAGCCTTGCCTTCAATCTTCTCGGCGACGGCCTGCGGGATGCGCTCGATCCGAAGCAGATGAACCGGAGATAGGGCCATGGAAAAACCAATCCTCGACGTCGAAAATCTCCGCATCCGCTATGGCGGCTCGCCCATTGAGGCGGTGCGCGGCATCTCCTTCACACTCGGCCGGGAACGGCTCGGCATCGTCGGCGAAAGCGGCTCGGGCAAATCCACCGTCGGCCGCGCCCTGCTGCGCCTTCTGCCGTCGGCGACAATCACCGCCGACAGGCTGGATTTCGATGGCCTCGATCTTCTTTCGCTCGATGAGAAGGAGATGCTGAAGGTCCGCGGTCGGCGCATGTCGATGATCCTTCAGGATCCGAAATTCTCCCTCAACCCCATCCGCCGGGTCGGCGATCAGGTGACGGAGACCTATCTGCGCCATTTCAAGGCGTCGAAAGCCGAGGCCCGGGAAAAGGCGCTGGCCATGCTCGATGCGGTGAAAATCCGCGATGCCGCCCGTGTTTACGGGCAATATCCGCACGAGATTTCCGGCGGCATGGGCCAGCGTGTCATGATCGCCATGATGCTGCTCGCCGACCCCGATCTCGTCATTGCCGATGAGCCGACCTCGGCGCTTGATGTGACGGTGCGGCTGCAGGTGCTGAATATTCTCGACGGTCTGGTGCGGGATCGCGGCATCGGCCTCATCATGATCAGCCACGACCTCAATCTCGTGCGCAATTTCTGCGACCGCGTGCTCATCATGTATTCCGGCCGGGTGGTGGAAACGCTCGCCGCACGCGATCTCGATCAGGCGCAGCACCCCTATACGCGCGGCCTGCTGGCGGCGCAGCCACGCATCGGTGGCACGCGTGCGCCGCTTGCGGTGCTGGATCGCCGCCCCGAATGGCTGGAGGAGAAAGTGTAATGGCCGTTTCCGTTGAAACCCGCGATCTTTCCATCACCTTTGGCAGCGGCCATACAGCACTGAAAGTGCTGCCTTCGGTGTCTTTCCGCGTCGAGCCGGGCGAGTGCTTCGGGCTGGTCGGCGAAAGCGGCTCGGGCAAATCCACCGTGCTTCGCTGCGTCTCCATGCTCAACGATTTCTGGACCGGCGATATTCTCATCGACGGCAGGTCGGTGCGCGATATGCCGCTGATCGAGCGGTGCCGCATGCTGCAAATGGTGTTTCAGGACCCATACGGGTCGCTGCATCCGCGCCAGTCGGTGCGCACCGTGCTTTCGGAATCGCTTGCGATCCACAAGCTCGGCGACCGGGAAGAGCGCATGCGCAAGGTCATCACGGATGTCGGCCTGCCCGTCGCCTTTCTGGATCGCTTCCCGCACCAGCTTTCCGGCGGCCAGCGGCAGCGCGTGGCGATTGCCCGGGCGCTGATCCTCGAACCGTCACTGTTACTGCTCGATGAGCCGACGTCTGCGCTCGATGTCTCGGTGCAGGCGGAAATCCTCAACCTCCTCCAGCGCCTGCGGGAAGAGCGCGGCTTCACCTATATCATGGTGACCCACGATCTCGCCGTGGTCGATCACATGTGCGACCGTTTCGCCGTGATGCTGCGTGGTGAAATTACCGAAATCCTGCCGCGCGAGGCCATTGCCGGCAATGGCGCGACGCATCCCTATGCGCGCGAATTAATCGACGCCTCGCTGGAATATGAAGGCGCGTGACGGCTCCAAGAACGTGACCGTCCTCCTCCGGGGCGTCACGGATAATAACATCCTCCTTCCTTGCCCGGCCTCCCTGCCGGGCTTTTTTTTTGGGATGGCTACGGCGGGGATGGTGGGCCGCAAACTACGCCTAGGCTGCTGACATAGTGCGAGACCCGCCTTCCGTCATGCCGGACTAGATCCGGCATCCATTCACGGCGCGTCTGCGCCGTGAATGGACTCTCTCGCGATCAAGGACTTGATCGCACTAGACCCCGGATCTAGTCCGAGGTGACGGAGTGCGGAGGCTTCGCTTGCGCCTGACACATTGGGTGAGCGGGGCTTTGTTACAGCAAAAAGGCGCGGGGTTAGCCGCGCCTTTTCTTATTCGAGAATACGCAGCGGGCTCACCGCTCCTTGCTCACCTCTTCAAACCGCGAAAGCCAGGGGCTGACGATCATGCCCTTGATATCGCTGCGGAAGGCGGCGGTGTCGATGACTTCGGAGAAGGGCTGAATGGACATGACGATCTCGTCCATATAGCCCTGCAGGTCCTCATAAAGCTTCGTCTGTTTCGCCACGTCGCGCTCCACCAGCGCCGCCTCGATCATCTTGTTCAGCTTCTCATCGAAGAAGCTGGTGCGCCAGCTCTGGTAATTGGTGAGCTTGGCGTCATCGGCATTGTTGGGATTATAGGCGATGGAGCGCAGGTTGTTGTCCGGATGCGGCTGCTGGCCGCCGCCGCCGCGGCCGAGCAGCAGTTCGAAATTCCGCTCGCGCATGGCGCCATAAATCTGGTCGCCGGAGCCGCTGATCAGTTCGGCCTGAATGCCGGCCTGCGCCAGCGTGTTCTGGATCGCCGTTGCCGCCTTCATGAAGGGGTCTTCCGAAAGCACCCGCAGTGTCGTCTTGAAACCGTTCGGATAACCGGCTTCCGCCAGAAGCGCCTTGGCTTTTTCGATGTCGAGCTTGTAGCCCTGGTCCGGCAGCGCACCCATGACGCCGGTGCTGAGCGAGCGCTGATGCAGCTTGCCGTAATAGGGCATGACCGCCTTGTCGAGACCGTCGTAATCGATCAGGTAACGCAGAGCCTCGCGCACCTTCTTGTTTGCGAATTTCTCATCCTTCATCGAAACGCTGAGGTAATAAAAACCGGAGCCGGGTGTGGATTCGATGGTAACGGCCTTGTCGGCCTCTAGCGATTTCAGATCCGGGGCCTGCAGGGAATAGGCAACGTCGATATCGCCTTTTTCCAGCATTAGCCGCTGCGACTGCGATTCCGGCAGATGGCGCATCAGGATGCGCTTCATCTTTGCCTTCTCACCCCAATAATCGTCGTTGCGGGTGAGGATGATATATTCGTTGGATTTCCACTGCGTCAGCTTGAAGGGGCCGGAGCCGGCGGAATTCAGCGTCAGCCATGCGCCGCCCAGATCGCCGTCCTTTTCATTCTCAAGCGCCGTCTTGCTGTCGATGATCGAGCCGGGGCCGTTCTGCGCAAGGATCATCAGCAGAAGGTTGGGGTCGTCGGGCTTCGGGATATTCAGCACGAAGGTCTGGTCGTTTTCGGCGACGAACAGCTTGTCGGCCTCTTCCAGCTTGAAACCGCGTGTTTTGAGGAAGGACGATTGCGCCAGGTTGCGGGCGAGCAGCCGCTTCAGGCTCCACGCTACGTCCTTTGCCGTCACGGCATTGCCGGACGCGAATTTGGCATCGGCGCGCAGATGGAAGCGGATGGATTTCCGGTCCTCGGCAATTTCCCAGCGTTCGGCAAGGCGTGGCTGAACGCTGCGATCTTTCGGGGAAAGCACCACCAGCGTGTCATAGACATTGTTCAGCACCTGCACGGTCTCGCGGCCGGTAATGGCGGCGGGATCGAGGGTGAGGATGTTGCTCATGGTCGTGGCGACGATGAGCTGGTCCTTCGGCGTTTCGGCAAAGGCGCTGAGCGGCATAGCACCGATCAGCAGGGCGCCAAGTGCTGCGGTTGCAAGAAAATGTTTCATCTTTCCTCCCAATGCGGCCGGTTCATACGGCCTTTCCACGTTTCGATCCACACGCCCGGTTCCTCCTCGGGCGTTGCAGGATCAGCCAAGAATCTCTTTGACCGGAGCTGCGAGCGCCCGGCCGATTGCCGCCGTTGCCGGCGCATCCAGATGCACGCCATCCACCGGTGAGGCGCTGGCGACCGATCCGGCATCGAAAAAGGCATGTCCGAGTTCGACGGCGAGTTTGCTGTAAAGCGGCGCAAGCCGCAGCGATTGCCCGATATCCCGCCCGCCGGCAGGTTCGCCGCCCGGGCCTGCGACGCAGGGCGGCGGGGAGACGATCAGCAGTTTCGGCACGGCCTCGCGCGGTTTGTAGATGAAGGTCTCGACGATCTGCGCCAGCCTCCGCATGCCGGAAACCGCGGCTTCCGCACGCCCGCCATGCACTGGCTTGATGTCATTGGTGCCAAGCATGACAATGACGAGATCGAGCGGCATGTGGCAGGACAGCGCGATCTCCAGCGCCCGCGCGCCGTTGCGGCAGGCCGGGCCGGCATGGTCGTCGTAGCAGGTGGTGCGCCCGCCAAGCCCTTCCGGGTGGACCTTCACCTTTCCGGAAAGCGCGGCCTCCAGCACCTCCGGCCAGCGGTGTTCGGCGGGGTGCCTCAGACCCGTTGCCGGGTCCGCACCCCAGGTGAGGCTGTCTCCGAAGGCGAGCACCGTTTTCATCGCCCGTTACCTCACCCGGTTGTTGTCGATGAAGGTGAAATCGATGTCCTCGCCAAGGCCCGGCCGATCAGGGACATGCACGAAGCCGTCGCGGTCCATCGGGTCGGACAGCGATTTCAGATAATCGTGGCCGTCATCATATTCGAGGAAGGGGTGCAACAGGCCGCGCTCATACCAGCGGCAATTCTTGGTGGCGGCGACAACGTGCAGGTTCATGGCCGTGTTACCATGGACTTCGCACTCCATACCAAAGGCCTCGGCCAGATGCATGGTCTTCAGCGCCGGAGTGATGCCACCGACATCGTTGACGCCGGTGCGCAGAATATCGCAGGCGCCGGCCTTGATCCATTCGGCCCGGTGCCAATGCTTGCCGGCCGCACTTTCGGGGCCGACGACAGGGATATCGAGATTGTCGGAAAGCCACTTGTAGGAAGACAGCGACTGCTCATCCATCGGCTCCTCGATCCAGTCGAAGCCGAGTTTTTCGAGGCCACGCCCCAGCGCCAGCGCATCGGTGCGGGAATACCAGTGGAAAGCGTCGATCATCAGGCGAATATCGGGGCCAACCGCCTCGCGCACGGCGGCGCAGGCCTTGAGGTCCATTTTCACATCCGGCGCCCAGCTGACGGGCGGCATCCAGGTGTGCAGCTTGATGCCCTTGTAACCGCGTTTCACCAGCGTTTCGGCAAAGCGGCCGTAATCTTCCGGCGTCGCCAGCCCGCCTTCAAGCTCGTCGCCGCACATGATGGAGCCATAGGCGAGCACCTTGTCGCGATAGCTGCCGATCAACTTGTATACAGGTTGATTGAGCGAGCGGCCGGCAAGGTCCCACAGGGCGCAATCCACCACCGCCAGCGTGCGGTCGGTCAGCTGCGCGGCCGAGCCGCGCTGCCAGTGGGCAAGGTCCTGCCATAGCCGTTCGCGGTCGCGATGATCCTCGCCGATCAGGACTTTCTTGACGAATTTTTCGATGACATGCGGGCGAACGATCTCCGGCGCGGTGAAGGAGTGGCCTTCCTGCCCATCTTCCGTGCGGATGGTCAGCATGGCCTGTTCCACCTGATGGGCCGGACCCGGATGCGCGTGACCGGCACTGTCCGAGTGCCGACGGGTCGTCGTGCGGAAAACACGGACCTCGACGTCGGTGATGATCATAATTCCTCCCTCATGCAGGTATGGCAGCGTTTGTGGTTGCTGCAATGTCATACATGTATGCGTTATTTGTCAACATGTATGATAATCTGTATTACATGTTGGTGTGGAAAATCAAGGCCATTTGCACACGGTGTTGCACAGGTCATCGGTGAGACTGGGCTCCAGAGGGAGATTTTGCGTCTTGGCGGAAGAAAATCTGACGGGAGGCGTGAGCGCGGCTATGCCAAATGGAATGTAATCCATAATTTTAGTGGACTATTGAATCGCGCAATGATCTTTCAACAAAGGCCGGCACTATAAACGAACATGCCGTGCCAGCCGTGCCCCTCATCATGCATTCTGCGTGGGTATGCGCCGCATTGAACGGTTGTCCGAAACAGGGATGGCTGCATCTGCGCTGCTGAGCTTCAACACTCGTTTCCGGATGTACAGCCATGCCCCTTTCCCATATCTCCCACTTGGCCTTTCTCGTTCCCGGCAACTATCAGGACGACGATCCGGCACGAGGGGTGGAAGAAACCTTGCAGCTTTTCGAAGCCGGAGAGGCGCTGGGTTATCACAGCGCCTGGGTTCGCCAGCGCCATCTGGAACGGGGCGTGTCATCGGCGGCCACTTTCCTCGCGGCGGCATCGCAGCGCACGAAACGGATCGGCCTCGGCACCGCCGTCATTCAGCTTGGTTACGAAAATCCCTTCCGGTTGGCGGAAGATCTGGCCACCGTGGATGTCCTGTCGCGCGGGCGGTTGAATGTCGGGGTTTCGGTGGGCGCACCGCCCTTTGCCCATCTTATTTCGGATTATGTCGATACGGTTCCCGACGTCGATCACAGCCACGCCCGCGCCGAAAAGCTGGCAAGGGCCCTGAGATCGGAACCGCTGTCCAGCGAGACGGAAGCGGGCAATGCGGCCGGTGCGCAGGTGCCACGCCTGCGGCCAGTCGCCAGGGGTTTGACTGACCGGCTGTGGTACGGCGGCGGATCGCAGAATTCCGCGCGCTGGGCCGGCAAGGCTGGCTTCAATCTTCTGACAGGGAATATCGTCAGCGGCGAAAATACCGATGATTTTCTGACCGCGCAGGCGGCACTGGTCAGCCGCTTCCGGCAGGAATGGGGGCATGAGCGCCAACCGCGCGTCGCTCTTGGCCGCGTGATCCTGCCGACCGATAGCGCAAGCCCCGCGACCCGCCGCCGTTACGCGGAATTCGCCGCCGAGCGCGACAAGCGCACGACCACGCCGCATGGCGCACGTCGCACGCTTTTCCTGCCCGATATCGTTGGCACGACGGACGAAATTCTGGAGAAACTGTCGCGGGATCCCGTTCTGCCGCACGTCTCGGAATTCCGCCTCGAACTGCCCTATGAATTCCAGCCGGAAGATTACCGCCAGATCGTCACGGATTTCGCCTCCGCCCTGCCGCAGCTTTCCGGCGGGCGGCCGGTTTTGAAAGTGGCGATGGGCCAATAATATGTCCCGTTCCCGTCGTTCCCGCTGGAAGCGGGAAGTGGTGGGAGATGGGTATATGACACCTTCAACAGTGCCGTATCTGCCGTTCAATCTGGATAAGGCAGGCCATAGCGGTCACGTATTGTCGCGCCTTCATATTCGCGCGGGTAAACACCGCGATCCTGCAGCACCGGCACGACCTTCTCGACGAATTCAGCAATGTCGTCGGGTGCTCGCGGCGGCTGCAGGGTGTAACCATCCACCGTGCCGTCCTGCCAGAGGTCGATAATGCCATCCGCCACCTCTTCCGGCGTACCAAGCAGCAGCCGGTGGTGCCCCTCGGAGCGGCGCACGGCCTCACGGGCGGTGAGCTTTTCGTGGGTCAGCAGTTCGGAAAGGCCAAGTCCCATGCCAACGGCCCATTGCCGGTTCTGGTCGGGAATGAAGCGCTCGCCATCGAGTTTTATATCCGGGTTGAAGTCGCGCGGATCAATACCGTTTTCTTTGGCGAAACGCACCAGAAGACCGTCTTCCGAGCCTGTCCCGCTGAAGAGTTCATGCTTGCGCAGCGCTTCCTCACGGGTCTCGCCGAGAATGACGACGAGGCCAGGAACGATGCGGATGCCGGATGGATCGCGGCCGAGGGAGACGGCGCGGTCGCGGACCTTCTTGCCGAAGGCCTGACCTGCCGGTCGTGACAGGATGTTGCAATAGATGATCTCGCCATGGCGTGCCGCCAGATCGATGCCGCCTTCGGAGGCGCCGGCCTGTGCGATGACGGGATGCCCCTGCGGCCCACGCGGAACGTTGAGCGGGCCTTTGACATGGAAATATTGCCCCTCATGATCGATGGTTTCGGCGGTCGCCGCATCCCAGAAACGCTCTTCCGGCACCTCGCCTTCGCGGCGTGGATCCCAGCTCGACCAGAGCTTTTTCGCGACGTTGAGAAATTCGGTGGCCTTGGCATATCTCTCGCTGCGCGGCGGCAGCGGATCGTTGCCGAAATTGGCGGCGACATTGGGATTGAAGGAAGAAACGATGTTGACGATCAGCCGGCCGCCGGTGACGAGGTCGATGGATTGCGTCCGTCTGGCGAAATTATAGGGCGAATTATAGGTGGAGGATACCGTTGCCACAAAGCCGATATCCGGCACCTGTGCGGCAAGCGATGTCGAGAGAATGAGCGGATCGATGGTGTGAAACGGGCGGCTTGCCGGGTCGGTCAGCAGTGCGGGGTGGTCGGAAAGGAAAACGGCGTCGAACCGGCCCTTATGGGCCAGTTCAGTCAGCCGGCGATAATAGCCTATGTTGTTGATGTCGTGCCGGTCTCCGCTCCGGTATTTCCAGGCATTGGCGAGGTATCCGGTGGTGTTGATGCCGACATTGAGATTAAGCCGGCGTTTGGTCTTGCTCATGCTGCCACGTTTCTTTCAGGTCTGTTGGATTGCCGGCCTGTATGACCGGCGCAATTGCAGGAAGCGTAACAGCCGGAGGTCCGGTCGCGAGTTAAAAATCCTTGCTGTGCGGAGAAGAAAAACTTTCATCCGTAGCAGCGCCCCAAGCGGCGGTTGAAAGGGAGATAACGGGTGAGGTGGGGTGGGGGATGCCACCCAAAGTCTTGCTATTATCGAAAGGATATTCCGTTACTCCGGCGTATCGTTCGTAAGATGGAAACGAATTTCCTCAATCGCGTCTGAAATAGTACACTTTATCTATAGAAAATATTTTATGGCGTGTAGCGTGCCGTCCAGATCGCAATTTCGAGGACGAACGCCATGGCTGATGCCGCCCTTCGCCAGATAACCCAACCCGTAACCGTGTGGTACACACGCTGCCCGGCGCCCACGCCGCTTTCCATCGCGGCGCAAATGGGCTGGATCGAGGACAGTTTCGCCACTCATGGCATCTCTGTTTCCTCCATTCGCGACGCGGCCGATCCGGCCATTCGCCAGAGCCATTTCGATCATCGTCTGGACTGGTCCTTCCGTCAGGGCGGCAATATTCCGCCGATCTGGGCGAAATCCGGCGGCCGGAAAACACGGCTGGTGGGGTTGACGAGAACTGATGAGTTTCAGGCCGTCATCGCTTTGCCAGTAAGCGGAATAAGCAGGGGCAGCGACCTGAAGGGACGGCGCATCGGCCTGCCGAAACGGCCGAATGAAACCATCGATTTCCAGCGTGCCACATCCCTGAAGGGCATCGTGTCGGCGCTGACGGTTTCGGACCTCGCCGTTGCGGATGTCGAGCTTGTCGATCTCACGGCGAAAGAGCCGGTGTTGCTCGATCCCTCTGACGACAGGTTCCATGGTCTGCGCCGGCGGTTTCCCTATGGCGAGGAGATTGCAGCGCTGCATCGGGGCCAGATCGATGCGTTTTTCGTCAAGGGGGCGGAAGGTGTCACCGTCGCCAATCTCATCGGTGCGCAGGTCGTGGTGTCGACAGGTTTCCACCCAGATCCGAAAATTCGCATCAACAACGGCACGCCGCGCCCCTTGACGGTGGACGCCACCTTTGCCGATGAGCGGCCCGATCTGGTGGCGGAACTGGTGGCCACCGTACAGCGGGTTGCCCAATGGGCAAATGACAATCCGGCGGAAGCCGTGCGTTTCATCGCCCGCGAGATCGGCGTCAGCGAGGAGGCGGTTCTGGCTGCGAATGGCCCGGATGTACACCGCAATCTGCGGCTCGATCTCGATCCGGCCGAGCTGGATGCGCTCAGCCACTTCAAGGATTTCCTGCTGGAATGGAAATTCATTCCGGCGAATTTCGATGTGCAGGACTGGGCCGATCCACGCGCCCTTTCTTCACAGCAAGATGCTGCGCAACGCAGTGCGGGAAAGTGAGGGCGTCATGACAGCCACCATTCTTGTAACGGGCGCAACCGGCAAGCTCGGCCGACGTGTCGTCAGCCGTCTCTTGCAGAAAGAGGCGAAGGTTCGGGTGCTGACCCGCAGGCGCGAGGATGCGCTCAAGCTCTGGGGCGACAGGGTCGAAATTGCGGAGGGAAATTTCTCCGATCCGGCCAGCCTGAAGGAGGCCTCGCGCGGTATCGAGACCGTCTTTCTGCTTTCCCCCATCGGTGAAACGCTGGCGGCGGACCAGAATGCGGTCATCGATGCCGCCCTCTCAGCCGGTGCGTCGCGGATCGTGAAAATATCCGGCTCCGACTGGACCATTGAGAATGCCGTACATTCCATTTCGGGGGCGGCGCATGCCGAGGTGGAACGGCATCTGGCCGCAAGCGGTATCGTGTATACGGTGCTGCGGCCGAATGCCTGGATGCAGGTTGCGCTGGAGCCCGTTGTTGCCGCGCTGCGCAAGGGGGAGGATGTACCCGCCCGCTTTGGCGACGCGGCCGTCTCCTTCATCGATGCGGACGATATTGCCGATGTCGCGGTTCATGCGCTCACCACAAGCGCGCCTGTTTCCGGCGCCCTGGTGCTGACCGGTGGTGAAGCCTTGTCGGCACTGGAAATCGCCCGCATCGCGGCGCGCATCCAGCATCGGCCCGTGGGAATTTCGGACAATGCCGCCCTGGCCTTTCCGCCGCATATCGGTGCGTTTGAACAGAAGGCGATCGGCGAGTTTGGCCAACTCATTCGCAAAGGCTTTGCGGCGTCCGTCAACAATACCGTCCAGCAGATTACCGGCCGGTCGCCCCGCAGCGTGGAGGACTATCTGCGCGTGCGGCTGGCAACCACCCCGCAGGATCATTCCGAGGGAGAAAAGACATGGCGCTGACTGTTCCGCTGCCTGAAGGTTCCGAGCTGAAAGGTCTCGACCTGAAAAGCCCGGCCGATTTCGAAGACAGCCCGCTCAGCCGGGCGGTGAAGCAGCCGCTGATGCTGGGCCTGTTCCTCAATCTGCAGGACATCAATTTCTCCAGCCTGCCGACCAGCAACAGCTGGACCTTCGATTATAATGTCGAACTGGTGAAGCGCGCGGAGGAGCTTGGTTTCGAAATCGCCTTCAGTCGCACACAATGGCTGCCCAAGGGCGGTTATGACGGTGAATCCTCGCTCGACAGTTTCATCGCGCTTGGCGCCATGGCGGCGGTCACGAAGAACATTCTGCTGATCTCCACCATCCATGTGCTTTATGGGCCGCTGCATCCACTGCATCTCGCCAAATATGGTGCGACGCTGGATCATATCGCCAAGGGGCGCTGGGGTATCAATATCGTCACCGGCCACCGCGCCATCGAGCATGAAATGTTTGGCTGGCAGCGTATAGACCACGACAAGCGCTACGACATGGCTGGCGAATTGTTCGATGTTCTCCATCGCCTGTGGGGCGAGACCGAGAATTTTTCCTATGAAGGCAAGCTCAATCCCTGGGCGATCAACAATGGCTGGATCACGCCGAAGCCTGCTTTCGGACGCCCGCCGCTGGTGACCGCGACAGGTTCGCCCGCCGGCATCGATTTCGCCGCCCGTCATTCCGATCTGGTTTTCGTCACCTCGCCCGGCGGCGCGCATATAGACAGCGCGCTGGAAACGCTTCCCGATCATGTCGCGAACATCAAGAACCGCGCCAAGGCCTATGGCCGGCAGGTGAAGACGATCATCAATCCGATCATCGTCAGCCGCGATACGGAGAAGGAGGCGATCGCCTATGCGGATGCCATCGAGGCCGGAAAACCGCAGCCCGGCACCCGCGCCTTCGCCACCAATAATTACGACAGCGACGCCCATGCCTGGCGCGGCCGTGGCGATGCGCGCCACAAGCAGGGGCGCAATCTTGGCGGCAATATCGAGATCATCGGTTCGCCGGAGCAGGTGGTCGAGCAGCTTGTCGGCCTGAAAAAGGCCGGGATCGATGGGGTTCAGCTGAATTTCTACGATTTCCGCGAGGACCTCGATTATTTCGCCGAGCGCATTCTGCCGCTGATGAAGGAGGCGGGCCTGAGGCTCTGACGCCTTTCCCGCTGCATTTTCCAGTCCCGAAACCCAGCCTTCGCAATCGCCGAGATTGCGAGAACGATATTTTTTGCCCTGAGGAGATACCGTGAATATCGCCGTCGATCCCGTCAAAGCGCCCGCACCCAAAATCATAGACCGGATCGGGACCTATGTTCCCGAGCTCGTCTCCATCCGCCATGATCTGCACCAGCATCCGGAAATCGGTTTCGAGGAGGTCCGCACCTCCGGCATTGTCGCCGAAAAGCTCGCCTCCTGGGGCATTGAGGTGCATCGCGGTTATGGCAAGACCGGCGTGGTCGGCGTGCTGCGCGGCCGCCATGCGGGCAATCGCTCCATCGGGCTGCGGGCGGATATGGATGCCCTGCCGATGCCGGAGGAAACCGGTCTGCCCTATGCGTCGGTCTATCCCGGCAAGTTTCATGGCTGCGGGCATGATGTGCACACCACCATCCTGCTCGGCACCGCCCGTTATCTGGCGGAAACCCGCGATTTTGCCGGCACGGTGGTGTTCATTTTCCAGCCTGCCGAGGAAGGTCTCGGCGGCGCGCGTGCCATGATCGCCGACGGGCTGTTCAAGGATTTCCCCGTCGACGAGATTTACGGGCTGCACAATTCCTCCCATGCCGCGCCCAATCATTTGAAGGTTTCGCCCGGCACCATTCTGGCGGGGGCGGATTTCTTCGACATCCGGTTGAAGGGCAGGGGTGCCCACGCTGCTCACCCCGATGTTTCGCGTGATCCGGTGCCGGCGACGGGTGAACTGATCCAGGCACTGCAAACCATCGTCAGCCGCAATGTGTCGCCGACCGATCCTGCCGTCCTGTCGATCACGCGTATCGAGGCGGGATCGGCCTATAACGTCATTCCCGAAACGTCAGCGATTGCAGGCACGGTTCGGGCTTTTTCCGACAGCGTGCGCGAAACCATAAGAGAGCGCATCCGCACGATTTCCGATCACATTGCCGCGGCGCACGGCCTCACCGCCGAGGTGGATATTCGCGACATATTCTCGGTTCTTACCAATGACGATGCATCTGTGGGGATCGTCGCCGGCGTGGCGCGTGAGGTTCTGGGAGACGAGCGCGTTTCCACCGAGCCCGGCCGTTTCATGGGTAGCGAGGATTTCGCCGATCTCCTGAAACACGCGCCCGGCGCGTTTTTCACCCTCGGCCATTCCGGCACGGTGCCCGCCCATAATCCCGGTTTCATCGTCGACGATGCCATCCTGCCCGTCGGCGCCACTCTGTTTGCCCGGCTGGTGGAAACCCGGCTGAAACCTGCGTGAACATTTGAAAACAAGCCTGCAAGAGGAAACATCCATGGATATTACAAGACGTAAGACATTGCTTTTGAGTGCAGCGTTAACCGGGGCAATGCTGTTGCCCTCCCTGCCGGCTTTGGCGGACGAAACGCCGAAAAAGGGCGGCATCGTCACCCTTGCAGGCCTTGGCGAGCCGACGACGCTGGTGCCGCTCTCCGATTCCAATACGCGCACCCGCGCCATTTCCACGAAAATCCTCGAAGGGCTGGTACGGTTCGACAGCGAATTCAAACCGCACCCGGTTCTGGCCGAAAGCTGGGAAACATCGGCCGACGGGCTGCGCCACACTTTCAAGCTGCGCAAGGGCGTCAAATGGCATGACGGCAAGGATTTCACGTCGCAGGATGTCAAATTTTCCCTGCTGGCCTTCAAGAAGGTCGGTCCACGCGGGCGCATCACCTTCGCCAATGTTGCCGATATCGAAACGCCCGATCCGCTGACGGCCGTGGTGGTGCTTTCCAAGCCCGCGCCCTATCTCCTGCGGGCGCTGACAGGCGGCGAAACGCCCATTCTGCCGGCCCATGCCTATGCTTCGGAAAATTATAACGAAAGTCCCAATGGTAACGCGCCAGTCGGCACCGGCCCCTTCGTCTTCGAGGAATGGAAACGCGGCAGCTATGTGAAGCTGAAGAAGAACCCGAACTACTGGCAGGCCGATCTTCCCTATCTCGACGGTTTCGTGGCCCGTTTCGTCGCCGATTCGGCTTCCACCACCATTTCCGTGGAAACAGGCGAGGCGGATTATACTGCCGATGTGTCCTATAGCGATCTGGAGCGTCTGCGGCAAAATCCGAAGCTTGCGGTGGAGGTCTATACCGACTCCTATCTCAACAATGCCGCCGTGTTCGAATTCAATCTCGAAAATCCGATCCTTGCGAAAAAGGAAGTCCGGCATGCCTTGGCCCATGCCATCGACCGCAATTTCATCAACGACGCCATTTTCTTCGGGACGGCGAAACCTGCCGGTTCGAACATTCCGGCTGTCTTCACCGCCTATAATGACGAGAAGCCTTTCACCTATGCCTTCGATCTCGCCAAAGCGAACGAGCTGCTGGACAAAGCGGGCTATCCGAAGGGTGCGGATGGCACCCGGTTTTCGCTGCGGCTGGCCTTCCTGCCTTCCGACGTCTTCCGCAAAACCGCCGAATATCTCCGCTCATCCTTCGGCAAACTCGGCGTGAAGGTGGATATTGTCGAAGGCGATCTCGCCACCTTCATCAAGCGGGTCTATACGGAGCGCGGTTTTGACCTGACGGTGAATGGCATCAGCCGGCTGTTCGATCCAACGGCGGGCGTGCAGCGCCTCTATTGGTCTGACGGGATCAAGAAACCCGCGCCCTATGTCAACGCGGCCCATTACAATAATCCAAAGGTGGATGATCTTTTCCGTGCGGCCGCGATTGAAGTGGACGAAACGAAACGGGCCGGGCAGTTCCACGATATCCAGAAAATCACCGGCGACGATCTGCCGAATTTCTCTATCGTAGCCCTGCCGACCGTCATTCTGCGAAATACCAGCCTGAAATCGCTCGTGACGACCATCGACATTGCTTATGGCGATCTGGCGACGGCCTGGAAAGGCGAGTGAGGACAGAAATCCGGCGATCCTGCGGCGCGAGAGTTGTGACGAATTTTCCTCCGCATTCGACGTCATCCTCGGTCTTGTACCGAGGATCTGCCAGGGCATCCTCGCCTTGTAGGTTGCAGATGCTCGGGACAGGCCCGAGCATGACGAAGGAGAGGTTTTACGCCAACAGCATCTCACCAGAACCCGGCAATTCTGCCGGGTTTTTTATTGCCGAAATCCACCTTCCATCCTTTTTTGCACCTTCGCGCGGCAAGCCCGTTTCAGGGAAAAACTTTGCGCATGAAACAGGTCGGGCGAAACAGCGATGCCATCTGCGAAAATTTCGAAAAAATAAGTTTCATCAATAATTTAGCGAAAAGCAATTCTTCGCCGCGAAGCAAAAATTGCTTTCTGGACCCGTGCTTTGGCGGCCTGCACTGTGAGCTGGAAATCTCACCCTCACATGATGGATGCCATGGCCAAGGATACGCTTTTTTTGATCGCCCCCGGTTTTGAAGACCCCAAGCACCCCGGTGTCCGCTTCGTCTGCCCGCATTGCAACCAGATCGAAGGCCTGCTTGCCGCCTTTCCGGATCTTGCCGCCGGTATCGATATCTGCCGCGTCGGTTTCCAGCGCCCGCGTGAGGCTGTCATCGCAGCCGTGGGCGAGGAAAATCAGTCGCTGCCGCTGTTCATCTTTGCCGGCGACGCACCCAGCGACGCTACGGCCAAAGGCGAGACGCATTTCATTCAGGACACCAAACGCATTTTGCAAATCCTCGCCGAGCGCCACGGGTTCCCGCAGCTGCACTGAATTGCCACGCCCGCATATCGGATTTTTTCGGAGATAGACATGACCATTTCCAGACGCCAGTTTCACAAAATTGCACTTGCCGCCGGCGCTTTCGTCGCCCTTCCGGGCGGTTCGTTTGCCGCTGCCGAAGAGCCAGTTTCGGGCGGCACGCTCAAGATTGTTTATTTTCCCGAGCCGACCCAGCTCGTGGCGATCAATACCAGTGCGGGCGGTCCGCAGTTTATCGGCTCGAAGATTTACGATGGGCTTTTGACCTATGATTACGAGCTTTCGCCCAAACCGAGCCTCGCCAGGGAATGGAGCGTTTCGGCCGATGGGCTGGAATATGTCTTCCATCTGCAGCCGAAGGCGAAGTTCCATGACGGCAAACCGGTGACATCGGCAGATGTGGAATTTTCCATTCTGCGGCTGAAGGAAGCCCATCCGCGCGGTCGCGCCACTTTCTCGCATGTTGAAAGTGTCGATGCCTCCGATCCGCTGGTCGCGAAAGTGAAGCTTTCCAAGCCGGCGCCGGGCCTGATCACCGCGCTCGCCTCGTCGGAATCGCCCATCGTGCCGAAGCACATCTTCGAGACCTTCAAGCCGACGGATAATCCGAAACCCGCCCAGATCATCGGCAGCGGCCCCTTCGTGCTGAAGGAATGGGTGCCGGGTAGTCATATTCTTCTGGAAAAGAATGCGGACTACTGGGACGCGCCGCGCCCTTACCTCGACCGCGTCATCATCCGCCTCATCAACGATGCGGGCGCCCGCGCGGCGGCGCTGGAAACCGGGGAAGGCGATATCGGCCCGAACCCTGTGGCGCTTGCCGATCTGGAGCGGCTGAAATCCATTCCCACATTGAAGGTGGATGACCGCATCTATGCCTATGCCGGCCAGCAGAACCAGCTGGTGATCAACCTTGAGAACGAATATCTCAAGGAATTGAAGGTCAGGCAGGCCATCGCCCATGCCATCGATGTTCCGGCGCTCATCGATACCGTGCTTTATGGTTATGCCGTCCCGTCGCCAACGCCGATCAGCCCCGGCCTTGCGAAGTTCCACAATCCGGATATCGGTTTCGCCAAGTTCGATGTCGCACAGGCTGAAAAGCTGCTGGATGAGGCCGGTTTCCCGCGCAAGGATGGCGGCAAGCGCATCAAGCTCCGGGTTACCACCAACCCGTTCAACCCGCAGACCTATTCGGATTTCATCGCGCAGGCGCTGTCGAAAATCGGCATTGAGGCGGATATCCAGAAATTCGATTTCGGCACCTATGTGAAGGTGGTCTATACCGACCGCGCCTGGGATCTTTCGGTGGAATCCCTCTCCAACACCTTCGATCCGACAGCGGGCGTGCAGCGCGTCTACTGGAGCAAGAATTTCAAGATCGGCCTGCCATTCTCCAATGCCAGCCACTACGCCAATCCGGAAGTGGACCGGCTGCTGGAAGCGGCGGCGGTGGAGCCGGATATCGAAAAACGCGCCGCCTTCTTCAAGGAGTTTCAGGCCGTTATCGCAAAAGATCTTCCCGTCATCAATCTCGTCTCCCCCATCCAGCCGGTCGTCGGCAACGTGCGCATCAAGGATTATGCGACCGGGGCGGAGGGGCTGAACGGCAATCTCGCCAAGGCCTGGGTGACGAAGGAGGCGTGAGCCTCCTTCGGTTTCAAGCCGCATCAGAGCGAATAAGAGGTCATTTCCATGAGCAGAAAATCCGAGAAGCTGGTTCTCAATGCCTTCATCTATCCGGGCGGACATCACGAGGCGGCCTGGCGGCATCCGGACTCCGAGCCGCATCGCGTCACCGATATAAAGCTCTATCAGGATATCGCCCGCAAGGCCGAGGCGGCCAAGCTGGATGCCATCTTTTTTGCCGATGCGCCGGTGCTGGACGCCAATATCCGTTATGCCGCCCGCCACCGGCTGGAGCCGATCACCATGCTGGCGGCCCTTGCCGCCGTCACCGAAAAGATCGGCTTCATCGCCACGGCCTCCACCACCTATTACGAGCCGTATAATCTTGCGCGGCTGTTCGCGTCCGTCGATCATATCAGCGGCGGCCGGGTGGGCTGGAACATCGTGACGACTTCGGCGGATGCGGCTGCCGGCAACTTCAATCTCCAGAAGCATCCGCCGCATGCCGACCGTTACCGTCAGGCCATCGAGTTCGTCGATGTGGTGACGAAGCTCTGGGACAGCTGGGAAGATGACGCCATTGTTGCGGATAAGGAAAGCGGCCTTTTCGCCGATACCGACCGCATCCATCCTGCCAATCACGATGGCGAATTTTATCGGGTGCGGGGCGCACTGAACGTGCCGCGTTCACCGCAGGGCCGGCCGGTCTATGTGCAGGCCGGCTCCTCGGAGGAAGGGCGCGGTTTCGCCGCCCATTATGCCGAGGCAATCTTTACCGCGCATCAGACTCTGGAGAGTGCGCGGTCTTTTTATTCCGACATCAAGCGGCGCGTTGCGGCCACGGGGCGCAATCCCGCCCATGTGAAAATCCTGCCGGGCATCAGCCCCTTCATCGCGTCAACCGAAGAGGAGGCGTTGAGGCTCGAGGCCTCTTTCAACGATCTCATCCAGCCGGCTTTTTCGCTCGGGCAATTGCAGCGCATCACCGGCATCGATCTTTCATCGGCCGATCTCGACCAGCCCTTGCCGAAGGAGGCCGTGGAGGCGACACGCGCGCAGGCGGATAGCAGCCGCCATCAGCTGGTTCTCGATGTCATCGACCGGGAAAATCCGACGATCCGACAATTGCTGCACCGGCTTGCCGGCGGGCGCGGCCACAAGGTGATTTCCGGAACGCCGGAACAGGTGGCGGACTGGATAGAGACCTGGTTCCGTGAGGGTGCGGCCGACGGCTTCAATATCATGCCGCCATGGCTGAATGGCGGGTTCGATAACTTCGTCGACGGGGTTGTGCCGATCCTTAAGCAGCGTGGGCTGTTCCGCGAGGATTATGAGGGCGACACGCTGCGAGATCACTACGGCCTGCCCCGGCTGGACAATATCTACGCGGCCAGAGAGTTGCAAAGGGAACGCGCCTGAGGTGGGACGGGCGTGTTCAGGCGGCGGCCTCGAGAGAACGCATATCCTCGCGCAACAAAGCGAGTAGAGATGCGACCTCCGGCAGCCGCCGCCTGTCAGGACTGGTCAGCAGGTGATAACGGCTGGCGGTCGGCTGCGGTGCGCCAAAGGGTGCGATCAGCCGGCCGTTTTTCAGCTCTTCCGAAATCAGGGAATGGCGCACGAGGCCGATACCGTGGCCGGATGAGATCGCCTCTATCAACGCCGTCTGGCGTGAAAAACGCGGGCCGCTTGCCGAAAGCCTGAGCGGAATGCGGCAGGCGCGAAGCCAGTTCGCCCATTCGAAGGCCGGGTCCAGGCCATTGCCACGCAACATCGCAAAGCCGAGATCCCGCAAGCGCTCCGGTTCTTCTGTAAGCCCATGACGGATAGTGAATTCCGGGGTGCAGACGGCGCTGACGGTATCGGCGAAAAGCGGCTCATGAATGAAGCCCGGAATCTGCGCATGAGTGGCGACGATGGCGCAATCCGCATCGAAATGGGTGAGATCGATGGTTTCGCTCTCTAGGGATTCGATGGAAAGCTCCACGTCTCCGAGCGCCGGAACGATGCTGCCCAGCCGCGGCGCCAGCCAGCGGGCGGCAAAGCAACCTTCCGCCAGAACCTTCAGCTGCGGCCGGGCGTTCGAAACCATCAGGTCGGAAAGACTGCCGATCATTGTCTCGAAAGCATCGGCAAGGCCGGGATAAAGTGCGCTGCCAGCATCGGTCAGCAGCAATTCACCGCGCTGGCGGCTGAAAAGCGGCTGGCCGAGATGGGTTTCGAGAATTCGCACCTGCTGTCCGATGGCCGCGGTGGAGACATGCAGCTCCTCCGCCGCCCGCGAAAAGCTCGCGTGGCGGGCGGCGACGACAAAGGCGCGCAAGGCGGTCAGCGGCGGCAGCCGGGAAAGTGTGGGCAGGCGAAAAGCTGCCCGGCTCGCGGCGGGAGCGATAAACTCCGGTCTCATTGCTGTTCCTCCTTTGCCGCCTGCATCTTCCGCATAGTCAGAACACCCGGCCTTCCCTGAGGTGGGTCGTGGTGCCGTTCAGGTAATAATCACCGATCACTCGCGCCTTGTGGGCGAGCGGATTGTGATTGTAGACCGTGCGGATATTACGCCAGTGGCGGTCGAAATTCCGCTCGCTCGATGTCGCCGAGCCGCCGCCGAGTTCGTAAAGATTGGTGGCGACCGTCAGCGAAAGCTGAGAAGCGATGATCTGGGTGCGGGCTGTGGCGAGCGAGCCTTCCAGCAGGGCCGCCTCTATCGCCTCTTCGTCGCCGGTGGCGAAGGCGGCGGCGGTGCGGTCGAGCGTTCTCGCCGCTTCGCGGATCAGGGTCTTCACCGCGAAAGCGCCAGCGCTGATTTCGCCGAGCATCTTCTGCACGAAGGGGTCCTGATTGGCGGTTTCGGCGCTGCTGTGAAGCGTGGTGCGCGCCTGGCGCAGAACATATTCCACGCCGTCCTTCAGCGCGCCCTGAACGGCGCCGGCCGCCGAGGCGGCGAGGTGTAGCTGCCGCATGGCCGAGCTGTGGCGGCCGATCTGGGTGCCGAGCTTGCGCGTCGTCAATTCATGCGGCAGCACCTCGACATTTTCCAGCAGAACACCGCCGCTCGCCGTCATGCGCTGGCCCATGCTGTCCCAGTCGTCGAGAATGGTGATGCCGGCGCGATCGAGCGGAATGAGAACGCCGATCGGCTGCTCGTCATCGCCAATGGCGCTGAAGGTGCCGAAATCGGCAAAGGCCGTGCCTGTCGCATACCATTTGCGGCCGTTCAGCCGGTAGCGGTCACCATCCGCACTCAGCCGTGTGGTAATTTCGCCGGGGCGTTTGGTGCCCTGTTCGGTGCTGGCGCCTGCGAAGAGCTTGCCGGCAAGCACATGTTCGAGATGCCGCCGGTCCTCCAGCTCAATGGGTGCGAGAGCGAGGTTTTCGGTGAAATTGAAATGGCTGCGCAGCGCGTGTGGAATATTGCTGTCGGCTTCGCCGAGGATCATCAGCACTTCGATATAGTCGGCAATCGAACCGCCCGGTCCGCCCTTGGCTTCGGGAATGCGCAGCGTGCCGATCTTCGCCTCCTTGATGAGGGCGAAGATATCGAAAGGAAGTTCCCGCTGGCGTTCGCGACGGGCGGCATCCCTGGCCGCGATGGCCGCAATGTCCTTTGCCCGGGCCAGAATCTCGTCACGGCTCGGTACGCCGGCATTGTCGGTGGTGGTTGTCTGTAGTTTCGGATTGGACATTGCGGTTTTCCCTGAGCGGATGTGAGGGCCTGCGGCACGGGTGCGCCGCAGGCGTGGTCTTCTGGACGATCAGGCGACCGCGCGCGGCTTGAGTGCCGGGCGGTGTGCGGGTTCGAGATTGCGCGGCACGCGGCCTTCGACGGGATGGCTCGGATCGTTGAAGCCGGGGGTGGAGGGGTGGCCGGTGGTGACGAGGCTGTCGACCAGCGCTTCATCTTCCGCATCGATCTTCACATCGAGCGCGCGGATATATCCGTCCCAGTGCTCTTCGGTGCGCGGGCCGGTGATGGCGGCGGTGACGAACTTGTTGTTCAGCACCCAGGCAAGCGCGAAATCCGCCGCCGAAACACCCTTCGAAGCGGCATGGGCTGCGACCTTCTGGGCGATTTCGACCGATTCCGGACGCCATTCCGTTTCCAGAACACGCTTGTCGCCACGGCCAACGCGGGTATCTGCGCCCGGCTGTTCGCCCGGCTGGTATTTCCCGGTCAGCACGCCGCGTGCGAGCGGCGAATAGGACACCACGCCAAGGCCATAATGATTGGCCGCCGGCAACTGCTCGGCTTCGGCGGTGCGGTTGACGATGTTGTAGAGAGGCTGGCTGGCAACCGGCCTGTCGATGCCGAGCTGGTCGGCCAGATGCGAAATTTCGGCGATACGCCAGCCACGGAAGTTCGACACGCCGAAGTAACGCAGCTTGCCGGCGCGGATGAGATCGGCGATAGCGCGTACCGGCTCTTCCAGCGGCGCATCGAAGACGGCGCGGTGGAAATAGAGGATGTCGATATAGTCGGTGTTGAGGCGGCGCAGCGAATTTTCGACCGTTTCGATCACCCATTTGCGTGAATGGCCACCAAGGTTCGGACCCTTGGTGTGGGAATTGACGAATTTCGTCGCCAGAACCCAGTGATCGCGGCTAGCCTTGATGCCGCGGCCGACGACTTCTTCCGACTTGCCGTCGTGATAGACATCGGCCGTGTCGATGAAATTGATGCCCTGCTCGCGCGCCTTGTCGATGATGCGGAAGGCCACGTCATCCGGTGTCGGGCCTCCGAACATCATCGTACCGAGGCTTAGCGGTGAAACTTTCAGCGCGCTGCGTCCGAGATAGCGATAGTCGACCATTATGGTTGCTCCTTTAAGTTATTGGGCATGGTGGCAGGCCACGGCGTGGTTCTTGCCGAAAAGGGTATAGTCAGGCGCTTTTTCGCGACAGAGATCGGTGGCGAGCGGGCAGCGTGTGTGAAACCGGCAGCCGGATGGCGGGTTATGCGGACTCGGCAGGTCGCCGGAAATCGGCGCGGCCTGCTTGCGGCGAGCGGGATCGGGAACGGCGGCCAAAAGGGCACGCGTATAGGGGTGTTTCGGGGAAGCCCAGAGTTCCGATGTCGGCGCGCTTTCCACGATCTTGCCGAGATACATGACCAGCACGCGGTCGGAGAAATAACGCACTACGGAAAGGTCGTGGGAAACGAAGAGATAGGACAGCGAAAGCCGCTTCTTCATCTCCACCAGAAGGTTGAGGATTTGCGCCTGTATCGAAAGATCGAGCGCCGAAACCGGCTCGTCGCAGACCACCAGTTCCGGTTCCAGAACCAGCGCGCGGGCAATGCCGATGCGCTGACGCTGGCCGCCGGAAAATTCATGCGGATAACGGTCGAGCGAATCCGCCGGCAGGCCCACCTGCGCGACGATGGCCTCGACGATCTCCCGCTGGCGCGCCCGATCACCGATGCCATGCACTTTCAGCGGGCCGGTGAGGATGGTGCGCACCGTCTGGCGCGGGTTGAGCGAGGCGAAGGGGTCCTGAAAGATCATCTGGATGCGGCGGCGGATGCCGCGCAGTTCGGACGATGTCATTGCCGTGACGTCGGCGCCCTTGAAGGTGATCCGGCCGGAAGACGGCTCGACCAGCCGCATCAGCGATTTGCCGAGCGAGGATTTGCCGCAGCCGGATTCACCCACCAGCGCCACGGTCTCGCCCGCCTCGATATCGAGGGAAACGTCATCGACAGCGCGCACGGTGCCGCGTCCGCCCGCATAATGGGTGGAAAGACTATGCACTGACAAGAGCGCCATCGGATACCTCGTGGGATATGGGAGCAACGAAGGGGCAGGCGGCGTAACGGCCTTGCGAGATTTGCCGCAGCGGCGGTACGAACTGCCCGCAGAAACCGCGGGCGCTTGGACAGCGCGGCCGGAAAGCGCAGCCGCGTTCCCCCGTGGCGGAAACGATGGAGCCCGGAATCTCGATGAGCGGCCCGTCGCGATAATGCTGCCCGTCTTCCGCACGCGGCGAGGCGGCAAGCAGGCCGCGCGTATAGGGATGGTAGGGGTTTGAGAAAACCGGTTCCGGCAATCCCTCTTCCACCTTGCGGCCGGCATACATCACCATCACCCGGTCCGCCCATTGCGCCACGATGCCAAGATCGTGGGTGATGAGGATGACGGTCATGTTGAGATCGCGGCGCAGATTGTCGAGCAGCTGCAGGATCTGCGCCTGTATCGTCACGTCGAGCGCCGTCGTCGCTTCGTCGGCGATCAGCAGTTTCGGGTTGCAGGCGACGCCGATGGCGATCATCACGCGCTGGCGCATGCCGCCGGAAAGCTGGTGCGGATAATCATCCACCCGGCGGCCGGCATCGGGAATGTTGACGAGGTCCAGAAGCTCGATGGCGCGTTTGCGCGCCTGATGCCGGTCGATCTTCTCGTGGATGCGCAGCACCTCGATGATCTGTTCGCCGACCGTCAGCACGGGGTTGAGCGAGGTCATCGGCTCCTGAAAGATCATGCCGATATCCCGGCCGCGAATGCCGCGCCATTGCCGCTCGGAAAGCGGCAGCAGGTCGCGACCCTCAAGCAGAACCCGCCCGCCGGTCTTGGCGTGGGAGGGCAGGAGGCCAATCAGGCCGAGCGCGGTCAGGGATTTGCCGGAGCCGCTTTCGCCGACGATGGCGAGCATTTCGCCGGGGCTGACATCGAAACTGACGCCTTTGACCGGCTGGGCGGAGCCGAAGCTGACGGAGAGATCATGGACTTCAATCAGTTTGCTCATCGGCGTTCCTCCGAAAAACGGGGGTTGAGCGCATCGTTGAGGCCATCGCTGATGAGGTTCAGCGAAATGACGGTGAAGACGATGGCAAGGCCGGGTAGGGCGGTCAGATACCAGGCGGTGCGGATGACATCACGGCCCGAACCGATCATTGACCCCCAGGAAACCCGGTTTGGATCGCCAAGCCCCATGAAGGACAGTGCCGCCTCCATCAGGATCGCGCCTGCCACCATGACCGAGGAGGTGACGATGATCGGCGGCAGGGCATTAGGCAAGATTTCCTGAAAGACGATGCGCGCATGGCCGTAACCGAGGCTGCGGGCGGCGAGCACATAGTCCTTCTCGCGGATGGCGCGGAACTCGGCGCGGGTCAGGCGTGCAACGAGCGGCCAGGTGATGATGCCGATGGCCGATGTGACCGTGGTGACCGAAGGCTGGGCGATGGCGACGAGCACGACGAGCAGCACGAAATTCGGCAAGGTCTGGAAGATTTCAATCAGCTTGACGAGGATATCGTCAATGACGCCGCCGAAATAACCGGCGAATGCGCCGACCGCGATGCCGATCGTCAGCCCGATCAGCGTCGCGACGACCCCGACCGTGAGCGAGATGCGCGCGCCGTGCACGATGCCGGCCAGAACATCCCGGCCCATGGAATCGGTGCCGAGCGGATAGGCGGCATTCTGGCCGGGCCACAGGAACGGGCGCGCCACCATTTCCAGGGGATCCCCGGGATAGATCAAGGGGGCGATCAGGGCAGTGACGATGACGGTTGCGAGAAACAGCAACCCGACGATGGCGTTGGGATTGGTAAGGAAGATTTTCAGTTCCCGCCGCAGGCCGCGCCGGGGCACGGAGACGGAACGGGCCGAAAGCGCATCCGGCGCATGGATATAGGGCCAGGCTTTTTCTTCCGGTTTCTTCGGTTTGGGATTGTTGTCTTCGACGCCGAGTTCGGCCGTGTCGAGGACAGCGGTGGTCTGGGAGGAATTCATCGGCTTTCTCCGATGCGGGGGTCGAGCCAGGCCTGCAACAGGTCCACGGCTGCATTGACGATGATGACGACGAGGGAGGAGAGAAGCAGAATGCCGAGCAACACGCTGAAATCCCGCGCCATGACGGCTTCGAAAGCAAGACGGCCAAGACCCGGCCAGCTAAAGACAGTTTCGACGACGACCGCGCCGCCGAGCAGGCCGCCAATATGCATGCCGGCCATGGTGGTGATGGGGATGAGCGCATTGCGCAGGATATGGCGCGTCGTGAGCCGGAGCGGAGAAACGCCTTTGGCGCGCGCCGTGCGCACATAGTCCTGGGATTTCACTTCCAGCATCGCTGCGCGGGTAAGGCGGGCATAGATCGCCAGAAAATAGAGCGCCAGCGAAAGGGCGGGCAGAACGATATAACGCAGCCGGTCCAGCAGGGCGTCGAGACCGGTGAGGCTGCTGCCGATGGTGCTGTCGCCGCCCGAGGGAAGCCAGCCGAGCTTCACTGAGAAGGTCAGGATGAGCATCAGGCCGATCCAGAAACCCGGCACGGAATAAAAGATCAGCGAGCCGATGGAAATGATCCGGTCCGGCAGCTTGCCGGAAAAAAGCGCCATGATCGAGCCGAGGAACACGCCGACGAAAATCGCAATGCCAAGTGCTGCGCCCATCAGGGCGAGTGTGCCGGGCAGACGCTGGCCGATGAGGTCTGCCACCGGCATGCCGTAACGCGGCGAAAAGCCGAGGCTGAATTGCGCGAGATTGCCGAGATAATTCATCAGCTGATGCAGAACCGGCAGATCGAGCCCGAAGCGATTGCGGATTTCCGCCATGGTTTCGACGGTCGCTGAACCCGCTTCCGCAGCCAGCACATCGGCGGCATCGCCGGGCGCCAGCTGCAGCAGGAAGAAGTTCAGGATGACGATACCGAGAACCGTCGGAATGGCCTGAATGGCAACCCGCCTTGCCTGCGATAAAATCCGTTTCGAATTCGACATCGGCTCCAGTCCGTAAGCGTGGAAATATGAAATCGGCCCCTGAAGGCGCTGGTATTAGTTGACTAATTTTATGGAATTTGTCAAAGAGTAATAGAATTATTTTCTGAAATTTACGGAAATATGCGCCATAAAGAAAAGATAATTCCTGTTTATGAGAATGATTGGTTCTTCATGCCAAGCTCGCTCTCGTCTGCGGAACAAACTTCTTCCTAAACGCGGCCGTTCAGTTTGCCGGTTTTTCGCCGGTTCAATCAAGGAGAGGGTATCGCATGACTATTTTCAACCAGACGACGCGGCGTGGATTTCTGCTGGCGTCCGTGGCGCTTGGCGTGGTGTCGCTGCCGGGGCTGAAGCTCAACGCGGCGGAGCCGGCAAGCGGTGGCACGGCCACCCTGCTCATCTCATCGGAGCCGCCGGTGCTGACGACGATCGCGCACACAGCCTATAATTCCGTCTATATATCGCCCAAGGTCACCGAAGGTTTGCTGACCTATGATTTCGACCTCAATCCCAAGCCGCTGCTGGCCAAATCATGGGAAGTGAGCGCGGATGGTCTGCGTTACAGCTTCAAGCTGAGGCCCGGCGTGAAATGGCATGACGGCAAGCCTTTCACCTCCGCCGACGTGGCCTTTTCCATCAACACCATCAAGGAAGTGCATCCGCGCGGCCGCAATACATTCCTGAACCTCATTGCTGTCGAGACGCCGGACGAGTTGACGGCAGTTCTGGTTCTTTCCAAACCCGCGCCCTATCTGATCACGGCGCTTGCCGCCGCCGAAACGCCCATCGTGCCGAAACATCTTTATGAGGGTACGAAAGTGACCGAAAATCCGGTCAATCTCGCACCCATCGGCACCGGTCCGTTCAAGTTCAAGGAATGGGTGCGCGGCAGCCATATCGTTTTCGAGCGCAATGCCGATTATTGGGATGCGCCGCGCCCCTATCTCGACAAGCTCATCGTTCGCTTCATTCCTGATGCTTCGGCCCGGGCGATTGCCATCGAAACCGGTGAAATCGATCTCGCGCCCAGCACGCCGGTCGCCTATAGCGATCTCGACCGGCTGAAGGAACTGCCGAGCCTCGGCTTCGAGACCAACGGCTATCAATATACCAATTCGATCAGCCGCGTGGAATTCAACCTTGAAAAGGACGTGTTCAAGGATGTCCGCGTTCGCCGCGCCTTCGCGCATGTGATTGACCGCAACGTCATCTTCAACACGGTCAATTTCGGTTATGGCGCGACGATCACCGGGCCGATCAACCCGAAGCTGACCAAATGGTTCGTGGACGATCTGAAGACCTATCCGATCGATCTGAAGGCGGCGGAAGCGCTGCTGGATGAGGCCGGATACAAGCGCGGTGCGGATGGCATCCGTTTCAAGCTCAATCTGGACTATGTGCCGAGCACCGAGGCCTATCCGCGCGGTGCGGATTATATTCGCCAGGCGCTGGCGAAGGTCGGCGTGGATGTGACGGTGCGGACGCAGGATTTCGCCACCTATACAAAGCGTATCTACACGGATCGGGATTTCGATTTTGCCTATGAGGGCATGAGCAATCTCTTCGATCCGACCGTCGGCGTTCAGCGGCTCTACTGGTCGAAGAACTTCAAGAAGGGCGTGCCCTTCTCCAATGGCGCTGCCTATAGCAATCCTAAAGTGGATGCGCTTCTCGAAGCCGCAGCCATCGAGATCGATCCGGACAAGCGCGTCGCGCAATGGAAGGAAATCCAGCAGATTCTCGTTGAAGACGTGCCGGCAATCGACATCGTCGCGGCACCAGAAATTACCATCTTCAACAAGCGTATCGCCGATCACACCATCGGCGCGGAAGGTGTGGCGGGAAGCCTCGCCTTCGCGCATATCGCCGCATCCTGATCGTTTCGCCAGACCCGGCTCGCCCCTTGCGGCGGGCCGGGACCTTTCCCTTTCATCGAGGCCAAAGCCATGAGCACGACACTTTCTGAAATCTGGTACACACGCTGCCCGGTGCCCACGCCCGTAGGGCTGGCGGCACAGCTCGGTTATCTCGGCGAGACTTTCGAGGAGGTTGGCATAGCGTTGAAATCCATCATCGATTCGCCTGACCGTTCCGTCCGCCAAAGCCATTTCAACCACACGCTGGAATGGTCCTTCCGCCACGGCGGCAATGTGCCGCCCATCCGCGCCCGCTCGGAAGGGCGCAATACGCGTCTCATCGGGGTGACGTGGACGGATGAGTTTCAGGCAATCATCACCCTGCCGGAGACCGGTATCCGCTCTGCTGCCGATCTCGTCGGCCGCCGTTTCGGCGTGCCGCGCAGACCGGAAGGCATTGTCGATTTCATGCGCGCGACGGCGCTGAAGGGCATTGTTTCGGCGCTTTCGCTGGAAGGGCTAAAGGTCGAGGATGTCGAGCTCAAGGACATCGTCATCAAGGATTCGGTGCTGGCCTCGCAGGAAGGGCCGTCGCTATTCGGCCTGAAGCGCCGGCAATCCTTCGGTGAGGAGATCATCGCGCTGTTGCGGGGTGAGGTCGATGCGATTTTCGTGAAGGGAACGGCTGGTATTGCCGCCGCGAACCTGATCGGTGCGGTGCAGGTGGCTGAGTTCGGTTTTCACCCCGACCCGAAGATCCGCATCAATTCCGGTTCGCCACGGGTGCTGACGGTTGACGGACGGCTTGCCGATGAGCGCCCCGATCTGGTGCAGCGGCTGGTTGGCGCCATCGGCAGGGCCTCGCTATGGGCGGAACAGCACCCGGAAGAGACGCGTCGTTTCATCGCGCGCGAGGCCGGTGCGACGGAGGAACAGGTTCTGGCCGCCAATGGCGCGGAGGTTCACCGCCATCTCGGCCTCGGCCTCGATGCCGATCTTGTCGGCGCCGTCGGCCACTACAAGGACTTCCTGCATCAGTGGGGCTTCCTTGAAAACGACTTCGATCTTGGCGACTGGATCGACGACCGTTTCGTTCCGGCAAATGAAAGGGCGGTGGCATGAGCGTTGCATTTTCCGCCGTTGCGAACGCGCCGGCGCAGCGGCCAGATCCCGTCGCCGTTGCAACCGCGCTGGCCGGGGATTTCAGCCTGACCGCAGCGGACCACGATAAAAGCGGCGAATTCGCCGCCGGTAATTTCGGGGCGCTTTTCAAGTCCGGCCTGCTGGGTCTCGTCACGGCTGAAAAGGATGGCGGCTGGGGCGAGGGCATGGAAACGGCACATGCCGTCATTACGGCCATTGCCAGGGGCGATCCATCGACCGCCCTCATCCTCGCCATGCATTACAGCGTTCATGCCGCGATCCGGCGCGGCAAGTGGCCGGCAGCACTTGCTGCAAAGGTACTGGCCGCCAATAGCAGGGAACCGGCGCTCCTGAACAATGCGCAGGCGGAGCCGGGTGTCGGTTCGCCCGCCCATGGCGGCCTGCCGGAAACGACGGCGCGGATCGAGGGCGATGTCTGGGTGGTCAATGGCCGCAAGAGCTTCGTCACCGGCCTGCCGGGCCTGAAATGGGCGATCGTGCTTGCCGTGACGACGGAAGAGACGCCGCGCCTCATCCAGCTTCTTGTTCCTCTCGATGCGGCTGGCATCGCCCAGGAAAAAGCATGGGAGGCGACCGGCATGTACGCCACAGCCAGCCATGATCTGGTGCTGGAAAACGTGCAGGTGCCGCTTGCCGACATTGTGGCCGAGCAGCCGGCGGATGAGCCGCTGCGGCGCGATGAGGAGGACGGGTATAATTTCTTCGTGCTACTGGCTTCCGTCTATCACGGTGTCGCGCTTTCGGCGCGGGACGATCTGTTGCGCCATCTGAATGGCCATGTTCCGGCAAGTCTTGGCGCACCTCTGTCCTCCATCCCCCGCATTCAGGAAGGTCTCGGCCAGATCGAGGTGCTGCTTGCGGCGAACCGACGCCTCCTTCTCTCCGTCGCCCGCGATGTCGATGCGGGGGAGCGGGTGGGAACCGATGCGCTGGCTGTTCGCCATGTGGTCATCGACAATGCGGTGACGGTGACGGATCTGGCGCTGGAGCTTGGCGGCAATCGCGGCCTGCGCCGGGATTACGACCTTGAGCGCCATCACCGCGATGCCATAACGGCGAGGGCGCATGCGCCGCAGAGCCATATGATCCGAACGATTCTCGGTCGTCAGAGCATCAAGGCGGCGGGCGGTTGACCGAAGAAACAAAAGGGCGGCCTTGTCCAAGGCGGGCCGCCCATGTTCAAGTCACGCCCATCAGTCCCGCAGCAGCGGCAGCAAGCTCTCGCCCTGCCGTTCGATTTCCTTGAGATAGGGCGTGTCGGAAAGCACGAAATGGCTGATGCCCAGCGCGCGGTATTTGCGCAGTGACGCCGCGACATCTTCCGCCGAACCGACAAGCCATGTGGTTCCCGCCCCGCCGCCGCCGAATTTGCCCGGTGCGGTGTAAAGATTGTCGTCCAGCACGTCGCTCTGACGGTGCAAATCCAGCAGGCGGCGCTGGCCGACCGCCACGGCCTGAAGATGGTCGTTCCAGCGTACGCCATTGTTTGCGGCCATTTCGGCAACTTTCGCTTCCGCATCGCGCCATGCCTCGGCTGTGGTTTCGCGCACCAGCGTGGTGATCCGCAGGCCGAATTGCAGCGGCGGCAGATCGCGGCCGAGCTTTTCACTGAAGTGCCTGAGCCGCTCGATCCTTTCGCGCACGCCGGCGAGCGGTTCTCCCCAGAAAAGCTGCACGTCGGCCTCGGTTGCGGCAACCTGCTCGGCTGCTTCGGAAGCGCCGCCGAAATAGAGTTTGGGATGCGGCCTGCCTTCGCGCGCGGCGATGCGTGGCGAAACGGTGGAGTTCGTGACCCGGAAATGATCGCCATTAAAAGTGACGTTCTCCTCGGTCCAGAGCCGCCGCACCAGCCGCATGAATTCTTTCGTGCGGGCATAACGCTGCGTCTGATCGCCTTCTTCATCGCCATAGGCGGCAAGCTCATCCCTGCCGGAAACGATGTTGATCCGAACTCGACCGCCGGAAAGCTGGTCGAGCGTGGCGGCGGCCGATGCGAGGTTGGCAGGCTTCCAGTAGCCGGGGCGGATAGCGATCAGCGGCTCGAATGCGGTGGTGCGGGCCGCAAGCGCCGCCGCCACCGTAAATGTATCCGGACGTCCCCAGCCGGTGCCGAGCAGCGCGCCTTTCCAGCCATGGGTTTCAAGCGCTTTGGCGTGGCTCGTCAATGTATCGAGACTATTGTGGTCTTCGCTGACGGCGTCGCCCCGGTGGCCGGGTTTGACGTCATTGGGGATGTACCAGAGAAATTCGCTTGTGCTGCTCACATTATCCGCCTGAATTTTCGTTTTATGGTGCGGTGGAATGGCCCTGCTGACGTTTGGCCTTCACCGCTTGTGGCTCCCGGGAGGCGCAAACCTCCGCTGCTGCGAGAATGGCAAAGCGGCGGCGGCCCGGCGAAGCAGCGACGTTTCTTTTGTCATGCGGTGGAGGAAAAGCTTTCCATCTGGAAAGCCTATATTGCATATATTTTCTATATAAAAAATTTGAGGAAATGATTCCCTCTGGGCGAAATTATTTCCGCCATGGAGAACGCATTTTCTGCATGATCGAAATTGTCTGGATCGATTTTTCGCGAGGCTTCGAAAGGTGAGCAAGGCAATAGTCGACGGAAATCGCGAAATTCACCATGCTTGCGACATACCGCCCACAACCCATGGAGCAGGCATGTGTACCACCTTGATTGTCCCTGGCCTGAATGGTTCGGATGAAGGACATTGGCAGCGGCACTGGTTGCTGGATGATCCCGACTCGCGGCTGGTCGATCAGGACAATTGGCAATGCCCGGTTCTCGAGGACTGGCTTGATCGTCTCGAGGCCGCGCTGGCGACAGTCGAAAGCGCTTATATCGTCGCCCACAGCCTCGGTTGTCTGCTGGTAGCGAACATGGCGTCTCGCCCCTCGGCCGCCAAAATCAAGGGCGCGCTTCTGGTCGCACCCGCTCATCTCGATCGCGTGGAGGCGATGCATCCCTGTATCGTCCGGTTCGGCGCGTTTCCGCAGCAACCGCTTGCGTTTCCCAGCCTCGTCGTGGGCAGCATGAACGATCCCTATATGGATTGCGAGGAGCTCGCGCGCAGTGCAAGTCTGTGGGGGAGCGATCTCATCAATCTCGGCGCCGTCGGACATATCAATATTGCCAGCGGCTACGGACGATGGCCTGAGGGTTATGCTCTTCTCGAACGGTTGAAGGCAGATGGCGCACCTGCAAAGGCGGTGGCCGGATCGCGGCTGCGCAGATTGGCTGCCCTGGGCGACGCGCATTTTTAGAGAAAGGCTAGGGCTTTCCAGTCTTCCTTGGCGCATGGGATGAGTGCGGGTTGGTTGATCGCTTCTTTTGGTTTCGGCATCGTTTACAACCTTTGGGCGCTTTATTGGCGATTTTTACCGATGGAATTTTGAATTTCGCCTGAAGATTGTTTTTGAGTGGCCGCATTTATTTTCTATAAAAAATATAGAAAAGCATTTCTTCGCTCCGGTCGGTTTTGCCGTCACCTTTCATTGGTCATCAAATCAGGGAAAGGGGTAAGGAAATGTCCAGGATCAAGCTTGTAACGTCGGCTCTCGGCGGGTTGTTGTTGTCGGCGGTATCGTTGGCCACGGCTGGGGCTTCGGAAGCGCTGGTAACGGCCGACTGGCTGAAGGAAAATCTCGACAATCCGAAAGTTCGGGTCTTTGAAGTCAGCGTCGATACGGGCGTCTATGAGCGCGGGCATATTCCCGGTGCGGTGAACCTCAACTGGCATACGGATCTCGTCGACAAGGAAAAACGCGACATTGCCGCGCGCGACAATTTCCAGTCCCTGCTGCAGAAGGCCGGCGTGGGTGACGATACGACGATCGTTCTATATGGCGATAACAACAACTGGTTTGCCGCCTGGGGGGCGTGGATTTTCGAAACCTACGGTCTGGGCGACCGGGTGAAACTGCTGGATGGCGGCCGCAAGCTCTGGGAAGCGCAGGGACTGCCTTTCGACACATCCGCACCGGCAACGGCCGAAACGAAACTGAAGCTTGCCGAGCCCGACACCTCGGTCCGGGCGCGCTTTGTGGACGTCGTTGCGGTGGCCGAGGGCAAGCACAACATCAAGCTGGTGGATATCCGCTCGGCGGATGAATATTCCGGCAAGATTTTCGCGCCGGATGGCGTCAAGGAGCTTTCCGTCCGGGCCGGCCACATCCCCGGCGCCGTCAATGTTCCTTGGGGCACAATCGTCAACAAGGATGGAACCTTCAAATCGGCCGAAGAGATCAAGGCGATCTATGCCGAGAAGGGCGTCGACGGCTCGGCTCCCATCATCACCTATTGCCGCATCGGCGAGCGTTCCAGCCACACCTGGTTCGCGCTGAAAAAAATCCTCGGTTACGACGTCCGCAATTATGACGGTTCCTGGACCGAGTACGGAAATGCGGTCGGTGTGCCGATCAGCAATCCGACGGGAACGGTCTGGACGGGCAAATAAGCCTTAGCTGCCTTCATCCGTGAGCCGGCGCGTCGGGTGGCGCGCCGGCATCTATTCTTCCGACATCGCCGGTATTCCATGCGCTTGACCCTTTCCCGCCTCGTGGCGCTTGCCATCTTATGCGCCCTGATGGTTGCTGCTTATCGATTGGAGCTGCTTGAGAATGGCAGGTCGCTTGCATTTTCTCTTTTGGCCGGGGCCGCTTTAGGCATCGTGATGCAGCGCGGACGGTTCTGCTTTCTCTGCAATTTTCGCGATTTTATCGACGGCAGGCGTTCGGACGGTGTTGTGGCCATTCTTGTCGCTCTGCTGGCGGGCGTGGTGTTTTACCAGATCGTCACCGCGGCGTGGATGCCGGTGCCGCAACCCGGCCGCCTGCCGCCCAATGCGCATATCGGTCCCGTCGGCTGGATTCTGGCGGTGGCGGCGACCGTCTTCGGTTTCGGCGCAGCGCTCTCCGGCTCCTGCCTGTCAGGGCATTTTTATCGGCTGGGTGAGGGGGCCTTCGGTTCCGTGCTTGCCATAGTGGGAGCGGGGGTCGGTTTCCTGCTGGCGTTTCTGAGCTGGAATTTTCTTTATACGGTCAGCATTTTCGACGATTGGCCCATCTGGTTGCCGCATCATCTGGGATATGGCCCGGCGCTGCTGATCGCCTGCACTGTGTTGGCCATTCTGATCCTTCTCGTTCTGTTTTTCGATAAAACCGCCCCCGCTTCTGCGGACGAGGCCCCGGAAAACCGGCTGCAACAGGCATTCCGAAGCGTCTTCATCGACCGCTGGCCGCCCGTCGTCACAGGGGTTCTCGTCGCGGCCATCAGCGCCTTTTCCTATTTCCGTGTCGCGCCGCTTGGGGTGACGGCCGAACTCGGCAGCATCGTCAGAACGGCAGGGGCTGCGGCGGGCTGGGTGCCGGAAACGCTCGCGGGGCTGGACACGGTGCGGGGATGCATCAGTGCCGTTAAGACGACGATCCTGTCGCCGAACGGCCTCTTCGTTTCGGGACTGATATTTGCAAGTCTCGCGTCTGCGCTTTCATCAGGAAAATTTCAGCCCGCATGGCCTTCCGCCGGTGGGTTGGCAACACGGTTTGCCGGTGGCGTGCTGATGGGCTGGGGCGGTATGACCGCGCTTGGCTGCACCATTGGCGTGCTGCTGTCGGGCATCCATGCGGGCGCGCTTTCCGGCTGGGTATTTCTTGTTTTTTGCGGCTTGGGCGCATTTGCCGGCCTTTTTCTCAAGCGCCGGTTTGTCTTGCCGTGAGGCCGGACACCTGAAAATTACCGCCGTCGCCAGATGAAGCGGCGATGGCCCCATTATCGGTGGCCGGAAACGGATTTTTTCCCGCCGCCACAACCTTAGTCCACATTTGCCGGCGATCCTCCAATTATAGAATAGTAATTTTATGGAAAATATTGACGATTTCGGGCGGTCGCCTGAGGATAAGGGGAGTTGAGCAAAGGAGGCGCACATGCCGCAGGGACTTCATGCGTTTACTTTCGATCTGTTCGGTTTGACCCGGCGTCAGCCGCGGGACGAGGAACAGGTCAGCCTTCATCCTCTGGATCATTCCGGACGTATCAGGCAGGAGAAAAGCGATCTCGAACTCGAACGGGAAGAGATTTGCGAAATGAACTTTGCGATGCTCGGCCTTTATCCGGTCTTCTGACGACCATCAGCGAGGGCTCCTTTTCCCTTCGCAGCGCCGTTTATCCGGGAGAGAAACTCTCCTCGCCGGATGGAAATTGGAACAAAATTTCTTAAACGCGCCGGGGAATTGGCTACCCTTTTATCATCAAGCGCATTGCCCGAGGGCAGATTGCAAAGGACCTGCCGATGAGCACATCCGATAAACCACTCGATTTTCTGTGGTTCATACCCACCTCAGGCGATGGCAGCTATCTCGGCTCGGATGATCTTTCGCGTCCTGCCGATCCCGGCTATTTTCGGGAAATAGCCCAGGCCGCCGATCGGCTCGGTTATTCAGGCGTGCTCATCCCCACCGGTGTCGCCTGCGAAGAATCCTTCATCCTTGCGGCCAATCTCGCCGCCTATACCGAAAAGCTGAAATTTCTCGTCGCCATCCGTCCGGGCGTCGCTTCGCCCGCCTATTATGCGCGGCTTGCTTCGACGCTCGATCGCGTTTCCCATGGCCGGCTGCTTCTCAACATCGTGGTTGGCGGCAGCGCGCAGGAATTGGCCGGTGACGGCATTTTCCTGCCGCATGACGAGCGTTACGATCACGCCGATGAGTTCTTCAAGGTGTTCAATTCGCTGATCGAAACCGGCAAGGGAAGCCTCGACGGCAAATATATCAAGGCAGTGGACGCGAAACTCGGGCTGCCGCCGGTGCAGGAACCGCGCCCGCCGCTTTATTTCGGCGGCTCTTCCGATGCCGGCATCGAGTTTTCAGCCGGTATCACCGACAAATATCTCACCTGGGGCGAACCGCCGGCGCAGGTGGCGGAAAAAATCGCCAAGGTGCGCGCCGCCGCCGCCAAAAAGGGGCGCAAGGTTACCTTCGGCATCCGTCTGCATTTCATCGTGCGTGAAACCGACGAGGAAGCATGGGCCGATGCCGAGCGGCTGATCTCGAAGCTCTCCGACGAAACCATCGCATCCGCTCAGGAGGTCTTCTCCAGGGCTTCGGATTCCGTCGGCCAGGCGAGAATGCAGGCGCTGCACAATGGCCGGCGCGACCGGCTGGAAGTCTCTCCGAATTTGTGGGCGGGCATCGGTCTCGTCCGTTCGGGTGCGGGCACGGCGCTGGTCGGTTCGCCGAAGACGGTGGCGGCGCGGCTCAGGGAATATCAGGCGCTGGGCATCGATACCGTCATCGCCTCGGGTTATCCGCATCTGGAGGAAGCCTATCGGCTATCCGAACTGCTGTTTCCGGAAATCGGGCTCGGCGGGGCCCGCAACCAGATACGATCTTCTTTCGGCGCGAAACAGGTTTTCGGTGGCGGCGGTCATGGCGGCAACGTCAAGCTGGTGTCCGGATCCTGATCCTTCGACGGGAGGCGACCTGTGCCTCCCACCTTTTCGGCAGATATCCTTGCGGCGGGACGAAATCGGACGGCGGCACATAAAACATTATTTCTATAGAATATTATCATTATGGAAAACGATGTCTATTTCACCCCCCGCCGCCGCTGCTAGCTATTGAACAATTCAGCTGTTTTCAGGAGCAACCCGATGACATTGCAATATGCGGCCAAGGATCAACAATTCATCAACCTCCGCGACCCGGTCGCCGGCAAGGCGGCGGATGCCGACAGTCTCAAGGCGGCGCTGAGAACGCTGGGCGGCGGTGTCAGCGTGATTACGGCGGGTGAGGGCGACGAGCGAACGGGCGCGACCGTGACCTCGGCCACCGCTTTGTCGGTCGATCCGCCGCGCATTCTGGTGGCGCTCAACCGCTCCTCATCCACCTGGCCGGTGGTGCAGCGTTTCGGTCATTTCGCCGTCAACATCGTCGGGGCGAACCACCAGTTCGTTGCCAATCAGTTTGCCGGCATCGGCGGCCTGAAGGGCCCGGAGCGGTATCGCGGTGCGGAATGGACACGGCTGTCGAGCGGTGCGCCCATTCTCGAAGACGCTGTTGCCGCGATCGATTGCACCATTGAAGAGACGATCGAACGGCACAGCCACGTCATCGTCATCGGCAAGGTTGAGGCGATCCGTATCGGCTCCGGCCATTCGCTGCTCTATCAAAACGGGCGTTATCATTCTCTGGACTGAGCGCCGGTCGTTCGGCGCTTTCACTTTGTCATTGTTTGAGGGAGTTGAGCATGGGATCCGTCACGCCTCTCGGCGAAAGACTTCGTTTTGTTCCTCCACGCCTCGGCGCGGATGTCGATGTGCTGACCGTTGCCCGCACGATCGCCGAAAACTGCGCCGTTGAAAGTCCCGGGCAAATCCATGCGCGGATCGCCCGTTCCGGTCTTCTTGCTCTTTCCGTTCCAACGGAACTGGGCGGGACGGACATCACCAATGATGTTCTCTCGCAGGCGCTCGCCATCATTTCCGCAGCCGATGCGGCGGCGGCGCATGATCTCGTTGAACATTTCACCGCGCTTGAATTCATCAGGAATGCGGGCAGCGAAGACCAGCGCAAGGCGCTCTTCGCCCGTCTCGATCTTGGCGAGACCTTCGCACTGGCAATATCTGCCGCGGATCTGGATCAGGCGGTTACGGTGACGGAAGACGACTACGCCCTGCGGCTTCCCGATGACGTTGCGGGGTCGGTGAGGGGCGACGCGGACTGGATTGTCGTGCCGGCTGTCAACACGGCCGGGCAGCCTTTGCTTGTCGTTCTGCGCAACCGCCCCAATACGTCATGGGAAGGTCTGTTACGCGCCGATCAGGTGGTCTTCCTGGCTCAGGGCGCCGGAAATCTGGCCGTTTCCGTTTCTACCCTTTTGAAAGCCGCCGTGGCTCTGGGGCAGAAGCAGCGTGAACTTTCGGCGCTGCTGATCGACAGGCTGGCCGGCGATGGCGCGGCGCGACCCGTGATAGGCGAAATATTTCTCGCCATCGAACTCCTGAAGGCGCAGATATCCAGCCTTGCGGCCAATATCGATGCGGCGCAGGTGGGAGCGGAAAACGTCACCTTTCGTTCGGTTCGCAACAATGCCATCACGCTTGAAATCCTGATGGCGCGCCTCGGCCTTGTCGAAGGCGTCAGTGAAGCCGGGCTGATCGCGTCTCTGGACGACGATCTGCGCAGGCAATAAGCAAAGCTCGAATGAAGGGCCGTGCGGAATCCTATTCGCCGGCCGGAATGGAGCGGGCGTTCTGCCCGTCCTTGGCCACGAATTGCGCAAGCGTCATATTGTCCAGAATGGTTGCGATGGCGTCACGCACGTCCGTCATCGAAACCCTGACCTGACAGGTCTCCGGATCGTCACAGTCGTCGCAGGCTTCAAAGGCCGTGCGGCTTGCACAGCGGATGGGGGCCAGAGGTCCGTCCAGCGTGCGGATGACTTGCCCGATCATGATTTCGGATGGCATTTTCGACAGCGAATAACCGCCATTCGGACCCTTCTTGGAGCGCAGAATACCGCTATTGCGCAGCTCCAGAAGAATAGTATCCAGGAATTTTTTCGGGATATTGTTGCGGGTTGCAATTTCGGTCACGAAGGCGGTCTCGCCCTGGGGCAGCCGCGCCAGATCGACAAGAGCCTTTAATCCGTATTTGCCTTTTTTGGTCAACATCGCATGATCCGAAAAGAGAGTCGGCACGTTTTACGGCGCCGGGCCATATTATTCCTAACTTACTAAGTAGTTTTTAGCGAATTCTGGCGCAAGCCTGTTTCGTCCGGGTGTGGCGCGGAAAACGGCTTGTTGCAGCCTTTTTGGGCCTTTCCTTCGGCTTTACCGATGGCTTTGTCAGGGCTGGCTTCCGAAAACATCACTGAAAACAATATTTTCTCTGATCGCGCTGCAACGTGGAACGATCATCCTTTATTAGAATATAAAATCGGTAGACAAAGTATGCATCAAAGACACGCGAGGTGATGATGTATACGCTCAGTTTGCTGGACAAGAGCCCGGTTCCAACGGGTGAGGACGCGGCGAGTGCGTTCCGCGACACGATCAATCTTGCCAGACGCGCCGAAGAGCTGGGTTACCGCCGTTTCTGGGTGGCCGAACATCACAATTCGCCGGAGCTTGCCGGTTCCGCACCGGAAGCGCTGGTTGCGTGGATATTGGCGAAGACCTCCCACATCCGCGTCGGCTCGGGCGGCGTCATGTTGCAGCACTATAGCCCTTACAAGGTCGCCGAGGTTTTCAACGTGCTGTCGTCGCTCGCGCCCGGCCGGGTCGATCTCGGCATCGGCAAGACACCGGGCGGGTTGCCGCTGGCGACGTCGGCCTTGCAGCAGGCCTATGATCCCGCCCGTAAACCGGATTTCGAAACGGCCTTTAGTGAACTCACCACGTTTTTGTCCGGCGCCGCGCCGCAGGACCACGCACAGGCCGGGCTGCGGGCAACACCTGCGCCGCCGGTCGCTGCGGAACGATTCCTGCTCGGCGCCAGCCCGGAAAGCGCAAGGCTTGCGGCTTCAAGGGGATGGAATTTCGTCTTTGCCGGCCACCTCAATGGCGATGCGGAGGTTCTTCGTCGCAGCCTCTCGGCTTTCCGGGAAGAAAGCGGCGGAAGCGCTCCGATCCTTGCTTTGTCGGCTTTTGCGGCCAGTGACCCCGCCCATGCTGCGAGACAGGTGGAAGGTCAGCGCATCTACCGGGTATTCCTCAGCGACGGCCGGGCGTTCAACCTCGGCCGCCGAGAACAGGCGGAGGAATTCGCCCGCCAGTCCGGCGATACCGATTACCGCATCGAAGAGCGAAAACCCAACGTCCTGCATGGCGGGCCGGAGGATATTCACAAGGCGCTTCGTGCGCTTTCCGAGGAGCACGGCATCAAGGAATTCATCATCGAGCCGCCGCATGTCGGGGCCGATCAGCGGCTTGCCTCGATAGAACTGCTTGCCACGCATCGCCTTTCCCGGGCGGCGTAATTTTCTCTGAGGAGGGAATGACATGACGAGAAAGAAAATCCGTTTCGGCATCATGCTTCAGGGCCCCGGCGGGCACATGAATGCCTGGCGGCACCCCAAAAGCCCGGTGGATGCCAGCGTCAATTTCGACTTCTTCAGGAAGACCGCGCTGAAGGCGGAAGCGGCGGGCATCGCCTTCGCTTTCGTGGCGGACGGGCTCTATATCAATGACAAGTCGATCCCGCATTTCCTCAACCGGTTCGAGCCGCTGACGATCCTTTCGGCGCTCGCCTCCGTGACCTCGAAGATCGGTCTCGCCGGCACCGTTTCGACCTCCTATAGCGACCCCTTCACCATTGCCCGCCAGTTCGCCTCGCTCGATCTGCTGAGCGGCGGCCGCGCCGGGTGGAATGCGGTGACGACGCCGCTCGAAGGTACGGCGAAGAACTACAGCCGCAACCACCCCGAACATGCGCTGCGCTACGAGATTGCCGACGAATATCTCGAAGTGATCAAGGGCCTGTGGGATAGCTGGGACGACGACGCTTTCCTGCGCAACCGCGAGACGGGACAGTTCTTCGACCGCGCTAAACTCCACACGCTCGGCCATAAGGGCCGTTTCTTCCAGGTGGAAGGCCCGCTCAATATCCAGCGTTCGCCGCAGGGGCAGCCGGTGGTATTCCAGGCCGGCTCCTCCGATGCCGGCATCGGTCTTGCGGGCAAACATGCGGATGCCGTCTTCACCAATTCCGCTTCGCTTGAGGAAAATCAGACCTTCCTCAAGCGTGTGAAACAGAGCGCCGTCGCGCAGGGCAGGTCGGCTGCCGATGTGAAGATTTTCCCCGGCATCGGCCCGATTGTCGGCGAGACGCAGGAGGAAGCGGAGGCGAAATACGACCTCATCCGCAACCTCATCACCATCGAGGATGCGCTGGCCTATCTCGGCCGTTTCTTCGATCATCATGATTTCAGCGTCTATCCGCTGGATGAGCCTTTCCCCGAACTCGGCGAGATCGGCAAGAACAGTTTCCGCTCCACGACCGACCGCATCAAGCGGCGCGCCAAGGAAAAGAACCAGACGCTGCGCGAGGCGGCGCTGGAGGCAGCGACCCCGCGTGAAGGTTTCATCGGCACGCCGGACAAGGTGGCCGACGAAATCATCCGCTGGGTGGAGCACGATGCGGCCGATGGCTTCATTCTGGGCTTCCCGGTGATTGCCGAGGGACTGGACGATTTCATCCGCCTCGTCATCCCGGTGCTGCAACGGCGCGGTTATTTCGATCCGCATCTGGAAGGGGCGACGCTGCGCGACCATCTCGGCCTGCCTTTCAGGGAAAGCGTCTATTCCCGCCGCGAAAACGGGTCGGACAAGGCCATCGCCTGAGCTTGCAGCCGGGCGGAGACGATTGCCGCCCGGTGCAGATTTCAAGACGCGGCGCGTAGCGAGCCGCGCAGGAGACAGAACCATGAATATCCGCATTGACGGCGCGCGTCCGCAGGACGACGCCGAACGGGGAATCCTTGCCTTCATCGATGAGAGCATCGCCATCCGGCATGATCTCCACCGGCATCCAGAGCTTTCGCTCAAGGAAAAACGCACGGCGGCGCTCATCGCCCGCTATCTGCTGTCGTTCGGATATGAGGTGACGGAAGGTGTCGGCGGCCACGGCGTTGTCGCCACGTTGAAACGCGGTCATGGCGACAAGCGCGTCGGTATTCGCGCCGATATCGATGCGCTGCCGATTGTCGAGGAAACCGGCCTTGCCTATGCCAGCCAGACGCAGGGCGTCATGCATGCCTGCGGTCACGATGGCCATACGACGATCCTGCTTGCCGCTGCCCGGTATCTTGCCGAAACATCGAATTTTTCCGGCACGCTGACGCTGATCTTCCAGCCGGCCGAGGAGATCGGCGCCGGGGCAAGGGCGATGATAAAGGACCGGCTTTTCGAGCGGTTTCCGGTCGATGCGGTCTTCGGGCTGCACAATTGGCCGGGTGTCGACACCGGGCAGTTCGGTTTCGTCGAAGGCCCCGCCATGGCCTCCGTCGACAAGGCGAAGGTGCGGATCGTCGGCAAGGGCGGGCATGGCGCCGCGCCGCATGAGACGGTCGATCCGGTTCTCGCCTCGGCCAGTTTCATCACCGCCCTGCAGAGCATCGTTTCGCGCAATGTCGATCCGCGCGAGATGGCGGTGCTGACGGTCGGTTCCATCCATGGCGGAACCGCCTCCAACGTCATTCCCGAGAGCGTCGAGCTTCAGATCACCGCCCGGGCTTTTTCGCCTGCCGTGCGTGACAGGCTGGAGGAGCGGCTTCCGGCGCTGGCCAAAGCGCAGGCCGAGAGCTTCGGCGCGAAGGCCGAGGTCGCCTATTCCCGCGGTTTCCCGCCTGTCATCAACCATACCCCTCAGACGGTCTTCGCCCGCGATGTCGCCAAACGGCATTTCGCCGCCGGGCAGATCGCCGAAGCGTTCCAGCCGCGCACGGCGAGCGAGGATTTCGCCTTCATGCTGCAGGAGCGGCCCGGCTCTTATCTCTTCGTCGGCAATGGCGACAGCGCGCCGCTGCACAGCCCCCACTACGATTTCAACGACGCGATCATCGCGCCGGCAGCACGCTTCTGGGTGCGGCTGGCGGAAGCCTATCTCTCCTGACGCGAAAATTAGGACAAGGACATGAGCGACAGTTTTTTCTACACATCGGTCAAGGATCCGCTCGCAACGCCGCTTCTGGAGGAGTTGCTGTTCGAATATGACAGCCGTTACGGCACGTTCTTCAGTGCGGAAGGGGCCAAGGCGGAGCTGAACAAATATCCGCCGGAAGCCTTCAGCCCGCCATCGGGCAATTTCCTGCTGCTCCTGCGTGACGGGAAAGCGATCGCCGGCGGCGCCTTCATGCGCTACGACGACGAAACGGCGGAATTCAAACGGGTCTGGACCCATTCCGCCCATCGCCGGCAGGGGCTTGCGAAAATCGTGCTCCGGGAACTGGAGCAGCAGGCGATCCGGCAGGGTTATGCCCGGGTTTATCTGACCACCGGCTTCCGTCAGCCGGAAGCGGTCGGCCTTTATCTCACCAATGGTTATCGCGCCTTGTTCGATACCGCGGCCGATCCCGAGACGATCCGGTCGTTGCCCTTCGAAAAATTTCTTTCCGAACCCGTATCCGCCTCGATTCCGGGAGGAGCGCCGATAGCGACTGTCCGGCCGCAACCCTCTTCCGCCCATCCGTGAAAGGCTTTTTCCGATGACGATAGCCTCTGATTTTCCGCATCTCGCCGTGAGCGACAAGAAGAGTGAACCGATCACGGGCGGTTACTCCCATTTCCGCATCGTTCCGGCCCGCTACCCGCTGCGGACGGTGGGCACGGTTTTCTCCGTCCTCATCATTGCCGCCGTCGTGCATTCCGTTTTCGGCAACCCGCGCTGGGGCTGGGATGTGTTTGCCGAATGGTTCTTCGCCGAACCGGTGCTGGTCGGTCTCGGCCGGACGCTGCTCCTGACCGCGCTCGGTGCGTTGTTTGGTTTTGTGTTGGGAACCCTGCTGGCGCTTGCCCGTGTTTCCCGTTCTCCGCTGCTGGTCGCTGTCTCCTGGACCTATATCTGGATTTTTCGCTCCATCCCGCTGATCGTGCTTTTGCTGATCCTCAATAATCTCGGCTATCTCTATGAAACCGTGACAATCGGTGTGCCCTATACCGGCATCAATTTCTTCAGCTGGAATACGACACAGCTGATGACGCCCTTTGCAGCGGCCGTTTTGGGGCTGACGCTCAATCAGGCCGCCTTCGCCTCCGAAATCGTTCGCGGCGGAATCCTTTCAGTCGATCAGGGTCAGCTCGAAGCCGCCGCCGCGCTCGGTCTTCCGCGCAGGCGGCAGGCGTCCCGCATCGTTCTGCCGCAGGCGATGCGCTCTATCCTGCCCACGGCCTTCAACGATATTATCGGCCTCGCAAAGGGCACGTCGCAGGTCTATATCCTCGCGCTGCCGGAGCTGTTCTATACGATCCAGATCATCTATCGCCGCAATCTGGAAGTGATCCCGCTGCTGATGGTCGCCACCGTCTGGTATCTGGTGATCCTGACCGCGCTTTCCATTGTTCAGCATCACATCGAACGCCACTTCTCGCGCGGTGCGCTGCGCAATCCGCCGCCCTCGCTGTTTGCCACGCTCTATCGCACATTCCTGCCGCGCACGCCTTTGCCGGAAGCGGTGGAGACGCCAGCGCCCCCCATTGAAAGACCGGCTGCCGCCAGGACGGGAAGTTTCCAGCTCGGCAATCGTGGCGGTTCGGTCAATATCGCCGGCGTTTCCAAGTCCTTCGGAACACTGAAGGTGCTGGACGATGTCACGCTCTCCATTCCGGCAGGCAGCGTCACCACCATTCTCGGCCAGTCCGGCTCCGGCAAGTCCACATTGCTGCGCTCCATCAACCATCTGGAGCGTGTCGACGACGGCTTCATCGCCATCGACGGTGAACTGGTCGGATATCGCCAGAAAGGCGACACGCTTTATGAGCTGAAGGAAAAGGACATTCTGAAGCGCCGCGTCGAAGTGGGCATGGTGTTCCAGAGCTTCAACCTGTTCCCGCATCTGACGGCGCTTGAAAACATCGCCGAAGCGCCCGTCGTTGTTCGCGGCATATCGAAAGAACAGGCGGAAGCCGAGGCGCGCGATCTTCTGGCCCGCGTCGGTCTGGCCGAAAAGGCAGGCGCTTATCCCCGCCAGCTTTCAGGCGGGCAGCAGCAGCGTGTGGCGATTGCCCGGGCTCTGGCGCTGCGGCCGAAGGTGCTGCTCTTCGACGAGCCGACATCCGCGCTCGACCCGGAGCTGGTCAATGAGGTTCTGGATGTCATCAAGGAGCTGTCCCGCTCCGGCGTCACCCTCATCATCGTCACCCACGAAATCGGCTTTGCCCGCGAAGTCTCCGACAGGGTCGTCTTCATGGAACAGGGCCGTATTCTCGAAACGGGCACGCCGGAGAAGGTGTTCAACAAGCCGGACCACCCGCGCACGGCCGAATTTCTCGCAAAAGTTCTCTAATCAACAACAAAGGAAACACTCACATGGCATTTTCATCGAAATTATTGTCCCTGCTTGCCGGCGGTCTTTTCACCGCCACCGCTGCGCTCATCCCGGCCGCGCATGCGCAGGAGGTTGACCTGTCGCCCGAACAGAAGGGGCGGGTGCGCGCCGAAAAAGTGGAAGAGGCAATCAAGCTTCTGCCCGCCGGCCACAAGTTCATTGCCGACGGAAAGCTGACGGTCGCGACCGTTCCCTTCCGCCTGCCGCTGGTGGATTATGCGAGCGACACAAAGACGCCGATCGGCGTGGAGCCGGACATCGCCCAGCTGGTCGCCGACAGCCTTGGCCTTGAGCTGCAGCTTGTTCCGATCGCCTGGGCGGACTGGCCGCTCGGTCTTGCATCCGGCAAATATGACGCCGTTACTTCCAACATCACGGTGACGGAAGCCCGCAAGGAAAAGTTCGATTTTTCCAGTTACCGCAACGATCTGCTCGGCTTCTACGTCGGCAATAACAGCAAGGTCACGTCCATCGGCAAGCCGGAGGATGTCGCAGGGTTGAAGGTCATCGTCGGAGCCGCCACCAATCAGGAGCAGATCCTGCTGAAATGGATCAAGGACAACAAGGCGAAGGGACTGGCGGATACCGAGGTGCAATATTACGACGATCAGGCCGTGCTTGACGTCGCCCTGCAATCCGGCCGCGCGGATGCCTATCTCGGCCCCAACGCGACCTCTGCCTTTCAGGCGGCAAGCCAGAAGAAGACGAAGCTTGTCGGCACCTTCTCCGGTGGCTGGCCGGAAGCGGCCGAGATCGCCGTCGCTTCGAAAAAGGACGCAGGCATAGCCGAGGCCATCACCGCCGCGCTGAACGCCCAGATCAAGAACGGCAATTACGGCAAGGTTCTCGCTCGCTGGAATCTCGGTTCCGAAGCCATCACCGAATCCCGCACCAATCCGCCCGGCCTGCCCAAGAGCTGAGGCCAGATTTTCGAAAAAGCTGAGTTGAAGGTGGGACATCACTCAGCCGGTAGCGCGGGCATCCTCCCGTCCGCGCTACCTCCGTCCCGCAGTCATTCTATCGGGCATTCTATCGGGAAACCACAATGACCTTCACCTCTCGTCTCGCCACGGCCACGCTCGGCGCCTTTTTCTCCATCGTCGGTCTTGGGTCGGCTTTCGCAACCGATGTCTTCGACCTGTCGCCGGATCAGCCCGGCCGCATCCGGGTCGAAAAAGACCCCGGCGCAATTGCCGCCGTTCCGAAGGATTTCAAATTCGTCACGCCGGGCAAACTCACGGTCGCGGTCGCACCCGGCGGACCGCCGCTCGCAACCTATGCGACGGATGCAAAAACGGTGGTCGGCGCAGATCCCGATTACGCCCTTGCGGTGGCCGACAGCCTCGGCTTGGAGCTGGAACTGGTGGCGGTTGCCTGGGCAGACTGGCCGCTGGGGCTCGCCTCCGGCAAATACGATGCGGTGATCTCGAATGTGGGCGTTACCGAGCAGCGCAAGGAGAAGTTCGATTTCTCCACCTATCGTCAGGGCCTGCACGGATTTTTCGTCAAGGCAGACAGCGGCATAACCGCCATCCGCGAGCCGAAGGACGCGGCCGGCCTGAGGATCATCGTCGGCGCCGGCACCAATCAGGAGCGTATTCTGCTGAAATGGAGCGACGAAAACGTCGCCGCCGGATTGAAACCGATCGAGCTGCAATATTACGATGATGAAGCCACCCGGCTTGTGGCGCTTTCAGCGGGGCGGGCGGATGTGATCGTTCAGCCGCATGCGCAGCTGGTCTTCATCGCCGCGCGCGACAAGACCATCAAGCGTGTCGGGACCCTTTCCGCCGGCTGGCCGGAGCGTTCCGATGTTGCCATCACCACCCGCAAAGGGTCGGGACTGGCCGATGCGCTGACGCTTGCCACCAACGATCTGATCAAGAGCGGCGCTTACGCGAAGATATTGGATCGCTGGCAGCTATCGGAAGAAGCCCTGCCGGAATCGCGGACCAACCCGCCCGGCCTGCCGAAAAGCTGACCGTTCGAACACATGCGGCGGACTGCAATACCCGCAGGCTCAGGCCTTGCGGGTATTGTTTTGTCCGTCAATTCTGCGCGGGAAGGGCGCGGAAAAGCTTTCGCAATTCACCGACGAAGGGTTTGAAGAAGCGCGAGAGCGGCCGGGCCGTGTTGGTGGAAACGGCGACATTCATCGTCACTTCAGGCATGAAAGGGCGCACCGTCACCCCCTCGAAACTGTTCCAGCGCACCAGGCCGTCGACAAGGGCGATGCCGATGCCGCCGCGCACCAGCGGCACGGCACCGACCGATGAGGTGACCTGCACCGAGACGTCCCGTATAAGCCCGTCGCGTTCGAAGACCTCGTTCAGCTGCGGGCCGATCTCGTCCGCATGGTTGCCATAGGAAATCAGCGGCCTGCCGGCGAGGTCGCGGGGCGTCACCGTCATCATTTCGGCCAGGGCATCATCATGCCGCATCACCGCCACGACCGGTACGGAGGCGAGAATTTCGCTGCGCACCGTCGGCGCCTGAATAGTGGAGAGCGTTACCGCAAAATCGATGTCGCCCAGCAGCAATTGTTCGGCAATCTCTTTTTTGGGCAGGGCGTTGAGGTGGATTTTGACGGTCGGATGCGCCTGCCGGAAGGCAAGCAGCGCCTCCGGCAGCACGGAATAGGTGACCGGCAGGCTGGCCCCGATGCGCAGAAGGCCGAGCTTGCGCTCGCCGATGGTGCGCGTCAGCTTTTTCAGAACTTCAAGTTCGCGAAAAACCCGGTCGGCATCCTCATAGATTAGATGCGCTTCCATCGTCGGCACCAGCCGCCCGCCAATGCGCTCGAACAGCTTGTAGCCCAGTTGGCTTTCCAGATGATGCAGCACCTTGCTGACGCCGGGCTGGGAAACGGCAAGCGAATTGGCGGCCGCCGTCACGGAGCCGTCGCGCATGATGGCGCGGAAAATTTCAAGCTGTCGGGCGTTCATGGAAACCTCCGGCGTCATCTCTTCCATAACCCAAGGTTCTGTTCAAGCGACCATTTGCGATTGGCGGCAAACCTTCTGCCGTGGAAATCTGTGAGGGTGCAGGAGAGGTGCCTGCGAAGGTTTCGGGAAAGGAAACGCGGATGCTGGCCAGATTCAGGCGCATTGCCGAAGAGCGACGCGCGGCTTGCCCTGTCCTGATCGACGGCATGCCGGTCGAGGCGCTGGAGGGAGACACAGTGCTGACGGCGCTGATGCTCTCGCGCGGCTTTGCCCGTTTGTCCGAGTTCGCCGATGGCGAGCGGGCGGGGTTCTGTCTGATGGGCGCCTGTCAGGATTGCTGGGTCTGGACAGGTGACGGCGAGCGGCTGCGCGCCTGTTCCACTGCCGTACTCCCGGGCATGGATATCAGAACCGAGGTTCCGGAGGGGTTATGGCAGATTTGCGCGTCGTGATCGTGGGCGCCGGCCCCGCCGGTACGCGTGCCGCGGAGACGCTGGTGCGGGCGGGGCTCCGCCCCGTCGTCATCGATGAGGGAGATCGCAGCGGCGGCCAGATCTATCGCCGCCAGCCGCAAAATTTCCGGCGTTCCTATACGGCCCTTTACGGCACGGAAGCGGATAAGGCGAAGGCTCTGCACGAGGCATTCGACGGACTTTCAGACCACATCGATTACCGGCCGCAGACCCTCGCATGGGCAATCCGCGACAATCGCATTCATATTCAGCGCGCCGAGACAGCCGAAGCTCTCAATTTCGATGCCCTTATCATCGCGTCGGGTGCGACCGACCGCATCATGCCTTTGCCGGGCTGGACGAGACCGGGATGTTTTTCGCTTGGCGCTGCGCAGATATCCCTGAAAGCGCAAGCCTGTGCGATAGGCCGGCGGGTGGTTTTCATGGGCACGGGACCGCTGCTTTATCTCGTGGCTTATCAATATATGAAGGCGGGTGCGGCCCCCGTGGCGGTGCTGGATACCACGCCGTTTTCCACGCAGATCAAGGGGCTGCCGGGGATGATGGCGCGGCCGGCGCAGCTCCTCAAGGGCATGCGGCTCGTTGGGGCCCTGCTGGCTGGCGGGGTGAGGATCGAGCGGTGTATCGTGCCGTTCGAGATTCTCGGTGACGCCGAGAGCGGCGTGACCGGTATCTGCTATCGGGATGCGTCCGGTGAGGAAAAACGCCTCGCCTGCGATGCGGTCGGTATGGGTTATCATCTGCGGGCGGAAAGCCAGCTTGCCGATCTTGCCGGTTGTCGCTTCTCCTTTCATCCGCCGATCCGGCAATGGTTGCCGGATGTGGACGATATGGGACGCAGTTCTGTGCCGAATGTCTATCTGGCGGGCGATGGCGCGCGTATTCTCGGTGCAGATGGTGCGGAAGCCTCCGGTCGGCTTGCCGCCTTCGCGCTCCTTGAGGATCAAGGCTTGAAGCCATCCCGCGTGGAGATCGGCCGCTGCCGGAAACAATTGAAAGCGACGAGACGCTTTGCGCAGGGAATGGCCCGAGCCTTCCCCTGGCCGCATCAGTTGGCGCAGGCGCTTGCCGACGACACGATCATCTGCCGCTGCGAGGTGGTGACGGCGGGAGAGCTGCGCGCGAGCGTGACCGGGAAGGGCGCAACGGAGGTCAATCGCTCGAAAGCTTTCTCGCGGGTCGGCATGGGCCGGTGCCAGGGGCGGTTCTGCGGGCAGGCAGGGCAGGAGATTGTCGCCGCCGCCTCTGGTTTGCCGGTGGAATCGGCGGGACGGCTGCGCGGGCAGGCACCGGTAAAACCGCTGCCGCTGACGATTGCGAGGGGAGACGATGATGCGTAACGCGCTTGCGGAGGCGGATGTCATTATTGTCGGCGGCGGCATTGTCGGAACCGCCACGGCGTTTTTCCTGCGGCAACGGGGCGTCAGCGTCATTCTGCTGGAGCGTTTCCTTGTCGGCCAGCAGGCGAGCGGCACCAATTTCGGCAATGTCCGCCGTCAGGGCCGTTACCTCGGGCAGCTTCCGCTCGCCAACAGATCGCGGGATATCTGGAGTCGCATCCCGCAACTGACCGGTGCGGATGTGGAATTCATGCCCGTCGGCCATATCCGGTTTCTCTGGACGGAAGAACAGATCGCCACGGTCGAGAAATACCGCGACGATGCCGCGCAATATGGTCTGGAATTGCATGTCCTCCCGCGCGAGGTCATCCGGCAGAAATTTCCCTTCATCGGACCGGAAGCGGTTGCCGGATCATGGTCGCCGCATGATGGTCACGCCAATCCGCGCCTCGTCGCGCCCGCCTTCGCCCGTGCGGCGCGGCGGGACGGTGCAACAATCGTGGAAAATTGCGAGGTTCTGGCCATCGAAAAGGCCGGCGAGGATTTCCGGGTGACGACGGCGGAAGGGGATTATCGCGCGCCCGTGGTGCTGGTCGCCAGCGGCGCATGGGGCGGCGGGTTTGCCGGCGCTTTGGGGGAGGCGGTGCCGCTGGAGGTTGCCGGCCCGCAAATGGGCGTGACGGAACCCTTGCAATGGTTCATTCACCCGGTCGTTGGCGTCTCCACCAAAATTCCCGGCGAAGTGATCTATATGCGGCAAATCCCGCGCGGAAACGTCATTTTTGGCGGGGTGAAACGATGCGCCGCCGCGCTGGACGAACGCCGGGCGAAATACGATCCCGCCGGGCTCGATGCCCAGTTGCGTCAGCTTCTGCGGCTGGCGCCCGCCTTGCGCCATGCCCGGCTGATCCGCACCTGGTCCGGCGTGGAAGGCTATATGGCCGACGATCTGCCGGTCATGGGAGACAGTACCGCAACCTCCGGCCTCTATTACGCTTTCGGCTTCAGCGGCCACGGTTTCCAGATCGGCCCGGGTGTCGGCGACGTGATGGCGGAGCTGATAGCGACCGGAAAGACCACGACGCCGATTGCGGATTTTCACATCGGCCGTTTCCGTCGCGGTGAGCCTGTCGCATCCCATTAAGGGAGGGTTAGAAATCCGCGACCTTGCCCCAGGACGAATTTAGGAAACGGCTGGGGTGATAGGGGGCGGCATCGACGATCGGGTTCGAGCCCGTCACGATATCGGCGATCAGATGGCCGGCGCCCGGCCCTATGCCGAAACCGTGGCCGCTGAAACCGGCGGCGAGGATGAAGCCGGGCAATTCGCTGGTTTCGCCAATGGCGGGAACGCCATCGGGCGTGCTGTCGATGAAACCGGCCCAGGCGGCGGAAATCCGCGTGTTGCGAAGGGCAGGTAGAAGTTCAAGCGCCCTTCTATGGGTCTCGCGGATGGCGGCGGCATTGGGTTTCGGGTCGAGAATACGAACCCGTTCCATCGGTGTCGGCGCATCGAGCCGCCAGCGTTTCAGCGTCTCGTGACCGCCGCGAATGCCTTCCAGCCCGCCCGGCCGCAGGCTTCGCCAGCGCTTGAGGAACATCGGGATGAATTCACGGGCAAACCGCATCTGCTGCGCCGTCGGGTCGATGCGCCCCAGCCCGCTGATGGCGAGTGTGTAGCCGCCGTCTTTTCTCTTCGTTGCCGAAACCGCGGCGGTGTGCAGCGCATCCGGCAGCCCCTCCGCACCCGGTGTGACGGAGAGGATGGAAGAGCGGACGGAGGCCTGCGCGAAACGAATGCCGAGCTGCCGGCAAAAGGACGACGCCCAGGCCCCGCCGGACATGATGGCGGTTTTGGTGCGGATCGTGCCTTTTTCGGTGACGACGGCGCTGACCCGGCCGCCTTCCGTCTCAAGCCCGCGTGCGGCGCAATTCTGATGCACCGTGCCGCCCAGCTTGATGATGGCGCGCGCCACGGCGGGCGCCGCCATGGAAGGGTCGGCCGTGCCGTCGGTCGGCGAAAATACGCCGCCCTTCCAGCGCTTTCCCGTGGATCGGCCGCGTTCGCTCGCTTCATCGGCACTCAGCATATGGGTCGTCACCCCTGCGGTAATGGCAAAGTCGCGCCAGCGCGCCCAGCCGGCAAGTTCGGCCTCATTGTCGCTCAGGTAAAACAGCCCGCAGCGACGAAAACCCGTGTCCTCGCCGCTCTCTGCGCCAAACTCTTCCCAGAGCGCCAGGCTCTTGGTGGAAATCGGCAATTCGCGGGCGTCGCGGTTCTGCTGGCGGCACCAGCCCCAGTTGCGGCTGGATTGCTCCGCCCCGATCAGGCCTTTCTCGACCAGCGCCACTTTCAGGCCGCGTCGGGCGAGATAATAGGCGGCGAAGACACCGACGATGCCGCCGCCGATAATGACGGCGTCTGCGGATGTGGGCAGTTCCGGCGATGTCGTGATCTGTTGCAGCGGGGCGGGCATGGTCGGACTCCTTGTATTCGTCCTAATTTACCTCAGCCGGCGTGTAAACGCTGCCAGACTGGGCCTGTTGCCGGAATCTCCTGCTGTTGGGCGACGCCTCTGCAACTCTTTATGCTGCATCAAAAAAATATCCCCACGTCGACAGGGCTCGCCCATGTGGTAAGATTTCCTTTGCCGCGCCAGAATTTTATGCCGCGTGTTCAAAAAACAAAAAAGGGGTTCCGCACGTGATGAAACTTGACCGGATCGATATCAAGATCCTCTACGAATTGCAGAAAAACGGTCGCATCACCAATGTCGAGCTGGCGGAGCTTGTCAATCTGTCGCCAAGCCCCTGCCTGATGCGGGTGAAGAAGCTGCAGGCGGAAGGTTATATCGAGGGTTATTCGGCGCAGATCAACATCAACAAGCTCGGCCAGACGCTGACGGTGTTTACGGAAATCACGCTCAAGAACCATCGCCAGATCGATTTCGCCCGCTTCCTCGGCGTTGTCGAAAAGATCGACCAGGTGGTGGAATGCCACCTTGTTTCGGGCGGTTACGACTACCTGCTGAAATTCGTCACCTCTGGCATCGTCGAATACCAGTCGATCATGGAGCGGCTGACCGATATGGACGTGGGCATCGACAAATATTTCAGCTTCGTGGTGCTGAAATCGCCGATCATCAAATCGCATATGCCGCTGACCAGCCTGTTTCCGCTTTGAGGTGGAGGGAGGGCCTCAGACATCCGCAGAACCGATGGATTTGGCACGGGCGTTGCATTCACATTCCGTCACCCCGGACTTGATCCGGGGTCCAGCGCGATCAAGTCTTTGATCGCATGAGACTCATTTCACGACGCAGACGCGTCGTGGCTGGATGCCGGATCAAGTCCGGCATGACGGAGGAGAGGTTCTCTTACCTGTTTGGCATTCGTCCAGATCACCTTTTCGAAAACGCCCGCACCAGTTCCGCATCCTGCTGGAGATTGTCGAGCCATGTCGGGTCGAGTTTCGGCACAGAGGAGAACAGCAGTTTCGAATAGGGGTGGGAGGGCGATTTGATCGCTTCGGTTTCCAGATGCTCCACCTTCTGCCCGCCATACATCACGACGATCTCGTCGCAGATGGTCTCCACCACCGAAAGATCGTGGCTGATGAAGATATAGGAGAGGTTCAGCTCGCGCTGCAGTTCTCCGAGAAGATCGATGATCGCGGCCGCGACCACGGTATCGAGCGCCGAGGTGATTTCATCGCAGATGATGAGCGACGGTTCGGCGGCAAGTGCGCGGGCGAAATTGACGCGTTGTTTCTGCCCGCCGGAAAGGCCGGAGGGGTGGCGATGACGCACCGAGCGCGGCAGCTTCACCATATCGAGAAGCTGATCGATCCGGGCGTCGCGCGCCTTGCCCTTCATGCCGTGATAGAAGGTCAGCGGCCGGCCGAGAATATCCTCGATGGGTTTCGACGGGTTGAGTGCGGTATCGGCATATTGGAACACGATCTGCATCCGGCGCAGCTGGTCACCGGTTCGACGCCGGGCATCCGCATCCAGTTCCCGGCCTTCGAAGATGACATGGCCGCCGGCCGCCGGCAGAATGCCGGCGATGGCGCGCGCCAGCGTCGATTTTCCGCAACCGGACTCGCCGATGATGCCGAGATTGCGACCGGGATAGACCGAAAGGCTGACGCTATCCACCGCGCGCACCAGCGGCATCTTGTCTTCGCCCTTCGTTCCGTAACCGGCGATCAGCTTTTCGATATCCAGCAGCGGCGTTGCCTGCTCCTGTTTGGCGGGTGTGATGACGCGCGCCTTGTCATGAAAGGCCGTCAGCAGTTCCTTCGTGTAGGGATGCTGGGCATTTTCGAGGATATCCGTGGTCGTGCCGGTTTCCTGAACCTCGCCGCCTTTCAGCACAACGATCCGGTCGGCGATCTGGGCGACGACGGCGAGATCATGCGAAACATAAACGCCGCCTATGCCGTTCTTGCGCATTGCCGATTTGAAGGCGCGCAGCACCTCGATCTGGGTCGTGACGTCGAGCGCGGTGGTCGGCTCGTCGAAGATCACCAGCTTCGGGTTGCCGATCAGCGCCATTGCGGCGGAGAGGCGCTGAAGCTGGCCGCCGGACACCTGATGCGGGTAACGCTCGCCGATGGTCTCGGGGTTGGGCAGCGACAGCGCCTTGAAAAGTTCCACCGCCCGTGTGCGTGCTTCCTGCGGCGGCATCAGATGGTGGATGCGGGTGACTTCGATGACCTGATCGATGATTTTCTGCGCCGGGTTGAAGGCGGCGGCGGCGCTTTGCGGCACATAGGCCACTTTTGTGCCGCGGACTTTGGCGCGTTCGGCCTCGGAAAGCTGCACCATGTCCTGGCCCGCCACCTTGACGCTGCCGCCGGAAATGCGGCAGCCCGGCCGGGCATAGCCCATCAGGGTTAGCGCGATGGTGGTCTTGCCGGAACCGCTTTCGCCGATCAGTGCGACGATTTCGCCATCGGCGATGTCGATGTCCACACCCTTGATGATGTCGATACGGCGGCCGGAATCGGTGGTGGCCTCGACTTTCAGTCCACGGATTTCAACGAGATTGCTCATTATTCGCTCCTGTCGCGGATTTTCTGCGGCAGATTGTCGATCAGCAGGTTGACGCTGATCGTCAGGCTGGCAATGGCCAGCGACGGGAAGATGACGGCGGGGGCCGCAAACGGCAGGCCGCCGATGTTCTCGCGCACCAGCGCGCCCCAGTCCGCATTCGGCGGCTGCAGGCCGAGGCCGAGGAAGGAAAGGCCCGACAGAAGCAGCACGATGAACACAAAGCGCACGCCAAGATCGGCCAGTACGGGCCGGACGATGTTTGGCAGGATTTCAGAGCCGATGAGGTAGAACAGGCTTTCGCCGCGCACCCGGGCGACGGTGACGAAATCCATGGTGTTGACATTGACGGCGAGCGCCCGGGCGAAACGATAGGCGCCCGGCGTATAGATGACCGAGAGCGTGATGATCAGCACCGGAATGGAAGAGCCGACGGCGGCCACGACCACGAGGCCGAAAAGCTTGCTCGGAATGGAATTCACCGCGTCGAGAAACCGGCTGAGCGCCGCATCGAACCAGCCGCCGATGACGGCGGCGCACATGCCGAGCACGACCCCGGAGGTGCAGGCGATGGTGACGGCGGCGAGCGATATGCCGACCGTGAAACGCGCGCCCATGAGAATGCGGGAAAACACGTCGCGACCGAGATAATCGGAACCGAGCCAGAGATCGGAGGTCATCGGCCCGAAATAATCGAGATCGACGATCTCACCGACCGGATGTGGAATGAGATAGGGCGCGAAGATTGCGACCATGGCCCAGAAAAAAATGACGAGAAAGCCGAAAACGCCGACTGCGTTGATCTTGTAACCCAAACGCGAGGTCCCCGAAGTTGTTTTGATATTGTCGGCCATCAGCGCAGCCTCGGATTGGACATGATGGCGATGATATCCGCCGTCGTGATGAGGAGGAGATAACCGACGCAGAAGATCATCGCGCAGCTCTGGATCAGCGGCAGGTCGCGGGTTGCGACGCCATCGACCATCAGCTTGGCGATGCCGGGATAATTGAAGATCGTCTCGACGATGATGACGCCGCCGACGAGATAGGAAAGCGACAGCGCCACCGCATTGACGATGGGGCCGAGCGCATTGGGAAGCGCATGGCGAAGCACGATGCGCATGCGCGGTGCACCCTTCAAAAGCGCCATTTCCACATAGGGCGTATCGAGCGTCTCGATGACGGCAGCGCGGCTCATGCGGATCATCTGTGCGGAAACGACGAAGGTCAGCGTGATGACCGGCATGGCATAGACCCGCAGAACATCGAAAAGCGTGTGAACCTCACTGACCAGCGACAGCGCCGGAAGCCATTTCAGATAGACGGCGAAAAGCAGCACGGCGAGTGTGGCGATCATGAATTCCGGCACCGAGATGACGCCGATGGTCAGCACGGTGACGGCCCGGTCATAAAGCGTTCCGCGCAACATGGCGGAGCTGATGCCGAGGGTCAGCGCCAGCGGCACGGCGATGATGGTGGTAATGCCGGCAAGCTTCATGGAGTTGACGAAGCGCGGACCGATAAGATCGGCGATCGCCATGTTGTTGGCGTAGGACGTGCCGAGTTCGCCCTGCAGCAGGCCGAGAAGCCAGCGCACGAAACGCAGAAGGGCGGGATCGTCGAGATGCATGGCGGTGCGCAGGCCGGCCACGGCCTCCGGCGTCGCCGCCTGGCCAAGCAGGATCGTCGCCGTGTCGCCGGGCAGCAGGCTGGTAGCGGAAAAGACGATAAACGACACGATAAGCAGCGTCGTCAGCATGACGACCAGCCGCCTGGCGATAAGGGATAATATCCGGCTGTTCATTCACATGCTCCTGCGACGTGCCTGATTGTGGAGGCTTTCCGCAACGACGGAAAGGCTGCCGGGCGCATTTTCGCGCCCGGCTCCATGGTCTATCAGGCTTCGAGCCAGACGTATTCCGCAAAGGCATAACCCATCATGCCGCCGAGCGGATTGGCTTCCAGCCCCTTCAGCTTGGAGGTGATGGCGTCGACGTTCGAAATATAGGCGGGAATGATGGTGCCGGCTTCGTCGGCGATCATCGTTTCCAGTTCGAAGTAGATCTGCTTGCGCTTGTCCATATCGAGCATGCCGCGTGCTTCGAGCATCAGCTTGTCGAATTTCGGCGACTTGTACTGGCTTTCGTTCCACGGTGCGTCGGAAGCATAGAGCAGGGAGAACAGGATGTCCGGCGTCGGGCGCGGGTTGATGTTGCCGAAATGGACCGGCGCCTTCAGCCAGTAATTGCTCCAGTAACCGTCCGAAGGCACACGCTGCACATCCAGCTTGACGCCGATTTCGGCGGCGGAAGCCTGGATGATCATCGCCATATCGACGGAAGAGCTTGCCGCATCCGATGCGATGACCGGAATGGACTGGCCGATGAGGCCGGCTTTTTCAAAGTGGAACTTCGCCTTGTCCGGATCGAAGGCTTTCGGCTTCAGGTCCGGATTGTGGTAGGGGTTCATCGGCGGAACCGGCTGGTCGTTGCCGACTTCACCCAGACCGCGCAGCGCCGCCTTGACGATCTGTTCGCGGTTGACGATCGACTTCATGCCGGCGATGAAATCGGCATTGTTGCCCGGCGCCTGGTCGAGACGCATGTTGAGGTTGGTGTAGTTTCCGGATGTCGTCTTGGAAAGAACGACACCGTCCTGCTTGTCGAGCAGGCGCAGCGCACGCGGGTTGATGGAGGCCGCGAGCTGGATGTCGCCGGAAAGAAGCGCGTTCACGCGGGCATTGTCGTCCGAGATCGCGAAGAACTCGAAGCTGTCCACATGCGGCCCGCCCGATTTCCAGTAGTTAGTGTTCTTGGCCATGATCGAGCGCACACCCGGCTCGAATTTTTCGATCTTGAAGGCGCCCGTGCCGTTGCCCTTGGAAAAATCGGTCGTGCCGTCGGCGACGATCATGAAATGGTGCATGGCAAGGATCGTCGGCAGGTCGGCATTGGCGCTGGCCAGCGTGATTTCGACGGTGCTCTTGTCGACAGCCTTGAAGCCGGTCATCTGGGCGGCGATCTTGGCGACCTTGGAGCCGACGGCCGGATCGAGATGGCGCTTCAGCGAATAGACCACGTCATCGGCGGTCAGCGACTTGCCGTCATGGAAGGTGACGCCTGAACGCAGCTTCACCGTCCAGGTCTTGGCGTCCTTTGATTCGATCGACTCGGCCAGCTCCATCTGTGGCGTGCCCGAAGCATCGAGGAAGCTCAGGCGGTTATAGAGCGCGCAGCAACGGACGTAGTCCGTCGACAGCGAGGCCTTCGCCGGATCGAGCGTATCGGCGGTGGAGGAGGACCAGCCGGCAGCTTTCAGCGTGCCGCCGGATACCGGCGTTGCGGCCACGGCGCCAGAGGCGCGGCCGAGGATGGCCGAACCGGCGGAAAGGGCGACGCCGCCCGCCAGCAGCATGTGAAGCAGCTCACGCCGCGTTGCGCCGCGTCGGATCGCCTGTTCAACGGCGGTGTCGTCGGAGCGGGTCCAGTTTGTAATCCTGTCACTCATGGTCTTCCCCTTTTGTATGATTTGTTGAAATGCGTCTGAAGAAATTTCCGGCATGCCGCATCCCAGTTCGCGGCACGCCATTGGCGGGGCGGCTCAGCCGCCCGTCTGTTTCACTGCTTCGGCAAGGCCGGCCATGGAGGTGAAGTGGTAGTCCGGCTCGGTAAAGTTTTCCGGCTCGATCGTACCGCCATATCCTTTCTGGGCGTGGCGACGCTCGATCCAGCAATTTGTCATGCCCAGTTTCCGGGAAATGCCGATATCGTGGTACTGGCTTTGCGCGACGTGCAGAATGTCGTCCTTCGATGCGCCTTCGCTTTCCACAAAGGCAAAGACCTTTTCGAAGAAGGCGGGATCGGGTTTTTCGGTGCCGGTGTCATCTGCCGTGAAAGCGGCATGAAAGGGATTGCCGAGTTCCTTCGAGAAATATTCGAAGGCCCAGCGCTGGGCGTTGGTCATGGCGATGAGGCGATGCGTCTTGGCAAGCTCGGCCATTGCGGCGCGGCTGTCTTCAAAGCCTTTCCAGCTTTTTGCCGCATCGCGCAGGCGTTCACCGAATGCGCGTTCCGCCGGCAGGCCGAGTTCGGGAGCGATGATCAGGTATACGCGGACGAGGTCGTCCGGAAACAGGTCGGTCGCGTCGGAATAACGGGCCGCGCGGTAAAGCGCGAGCGCCTTTTCACCATCGACGTCCACGCCGTTTTCCGCGCCGATTGCGGCCAGCGTCGATTTCAGGCCGCCTTCGAAATCGATGAGGGTCCCCACCACGTCGAAGCTCATATATTTGAAGTCGCTCAGTTTTTTGGGCAATGTCGGTCTCCGCTTTGCCGCCTCGGCCTCTTGGGGAGCCTGCGGCAGATTATTCTGTTCCCGGACGGGATCCTTGCCCCGTTCCCATTTGCGATTACGCCCTTTTTTATGGCGTTTAGTGCCGTTTGCATTAATAGTTTGGCACTTTCGGCACGCCGGATTCGCCGAAATGGATCGGCTCTTCGGCAGAATATTGCGAATATGCGGTGCATTGCGACATTTCGAGAGGGTGCCGCAACGCCACCCGGCTATCGCCTCAGGCCATGGCGGCCCGTACCGCGGGGTCTTCGAGCGTCTGGTCGAGGGTCTTCAGCGTCCGCTCGATGATGGCGTCGATCTCGCTGTCGGTGCAGCAGAGCGGCGGCGCGTAACCCAGAATACCGTTCGCAAAGGCGCGCACGATCAGGCCGTTTTCCCAGGCGCGGTCGAAAACCTTGCGTGCGGGGGCCGCAGCGGCCGGCAGCGGCGTTTTCTTGTCCTTGTCGGTCACGAGTTCGACGGCGGCGAGCATGCCGCGCCCCCGGACATCGCCGACCAGCGGATGGCTTCTCAGGCTCTCTAGCCCCGCCATCAGCCTTTGACCGGCGCGGCGGCCGTTTTCCAGCAGCCCGCCCTCGTAAAGTTTCAGCACTTCGAGACCGACGGCGGCGCTGACGGGATGGGCGGAATAGGTATAGCCATGCCCGATTGCGGCCTCGCCTGCGAAGTCGGCTATTGTATCATAGACGTGGTCCGCCATGAAGACGGCGCCCATCGGCACATAGCCGGAGGTGAGACCCTTGGCGGTGGTGATGAAGTCCGGCACGATATCCTCGTCGGCACAGGCAAACAGCGGCCCCGTGCGGCCAAAGCCGGTAATGACCTCGTCGGCGACGAAAAGGATGCCATAGGACCGGCAGAGGTCGCGCATGGCCTTGATCCAGCCGGGAGGCGGCACGAGAACCCCGCCGGAACCCTGGATCGGCTCCGCATAGAAGGCGGCGACGCGGTTCGGACCGATCGTCTCGATCTTGTCCTTCAGGATTTGCAGGGAGGATGCGATGATGGCGGCCGGGTCGCTTCCCACCGGGTTACGGTAGGCGTAGTGCGACGGGATTTTGTGCTGCCAGTCGTAGGGCACGCCGAAACCGGCATGGAAAGCGGGCAGGGCGGTGAGGCCCGAACCGGCGGTGGTGGAGCCGTGATAACCCTGTTCGATGGAAATGAACTGGTCGCGCTGTGGCTGGCCCTTGGCATGCCAGTAATAGCGGATGAACCGAATGGTGCTGTCCACCGCATCGGAACCGCCAAGCGTGAAATAGACGTGGTTGAGATCGCCCGGTGCGCGGTCGGCGAGTTCCGAGGCAAGCCGGATCGCCGGTTCGCTGCCAATGTCGAAATAGGCCGTCGCATAGGGCAATTCCCGCATCTGCTTTGCCGCCGCCTCGACGATGCTGTCATGGCCGTAACCGGCATTGACGCACCACAGGCCGGCAAAACCGTCGATGAGCTGATGGCCGGTAATATCGGTGACGGTGGCGCCCCGTGCCGATTGCAGCACCCGCACGCCCAGCTTCTCATGGCCGCGGAAGGAGGAGACAGGGTGCACCAGATGGGCGCGATCCAGTTCGATCAGTGAATTGCTTAACATGGGGTCTCTCCGGATTCAGCCCAGCGCCTGGCTGGTCAATGCGAATGTTTTCAGTTTTTTGTCAGCGGGGATTTCGGTTTTCGACCGGCGCATGGCGATGCCGCCGCCGACATGGCCAAGACCGCGTTCGGCAAGCCAGGGGGCAAGGCCCGTATCGGTCGTTGTGTCCACACGAAGGAATGCGCCGGGACGTTCAGAAAACACGAATGCGATCAGATCTTTCGCGATTTCAGCATTTTCCGCCACGACCGGGCCGATGACTTCGCCGCGTCCGAAGGCGCGAAGTGCTGCAAAGCCCTTGATGACCCCCTGGTCCTGCACGAGTGCGAAACGCGCCCTTTCGGAAAGTGCTGCAAAGAGGGCCGTGCGATCCGCACCGAAAGCCTGCGCATCGAGCGCGGCGAGTTCGGCCGGATCAATGCTTTCCGCCCAGGTGACACCTTCCGGCCTGTCGGTTGCGGCCGGAATGCCCTGATGCTGGAGCACTTCGCCGCAGGCGGCGAAGCCCAGCTTTTCATAAAGGGGCAGGCCGTCGGCCGTGGCTACAAGACGGCACTCGCGATTTTCTGCTGCGTCCATTGCCGCGCCCATCAACTGGCGTCCAAGGCCGCGGCCGCGCATGCTCTCGTCCACGATCACCATATTGACGGTGGCGCAGGTGTCTCCGAGAATCGTCGCCATGGCGGTTCCGACGACGCGCCCGTTTTCCAGCGCGACGAAACCCTTGCTCAGGGAAAGGACCAGCGCCCAGTCTTCTTTCCGGTGCGGCCAGCCGGCCTGGCGGGAAAGTTCAACGGCCGCGTCGAGGTGGTCCGGTTGAAACGTTTGGATATCGATCAGGCTCGCCTGCATGCCGGAACTCCGTTTTTCTGCTTATTCATTGATAGACCGATGCCGAAAGAAGATTGTCCCGACAAATGGGAAGGTTCGATATGTTTCGCTGTTGCTTTTATCCGCCGCCGCATCTTATGCCGCATCTTGTCCTCACCCGGCCGTAAACCGGGGACCGGCGGCGGCTTCCGGTTTGCCTCAACGCAACTCTCTGCCAAACTGGCGGCTGCATACGCAACAATCTGCTTCCGCGAATGGCAATTGCGGTGCGTCGACCGGGCAAAGGCTTTCTATGATCAATTCATTCCGGCACGGCCGATCCCCAAGCAAGGATGACGACGACATGACCATCTTCCGCCCGAAATACATCTCCTTCGATTGCTACGGCACGCTGATCAATTTCCAGATGGCAGAGGCCGCCCGCGATCTTTATGGCGATCGTCTCGATGAAGCGCAGATGCAGCAGTGCATCAAGAATTTTGCGGCCTATCGTCTGGATGAGATCATGGGCGACTGGAAGCCCTATGCCCAGGTGGTTCACAATTCGCTTTCGCGCAGCTGCAAGCGCAATGGCGTGGCCTTCAAGGATGAAGATGCCACCTTCGTTTACGAGCGCGTTCCGACCTGGGGCCCGCATGCCGATGTTCCGGCCGGCCTTGCCAAGGTTGCGAAGGAAATTCCCCTCGTCATCCTGTCCAACGCCATGAATTCGCAGATCATGTCGAATGTCGAAAAGCTCGGTGCGCCCTTCCACGCTGTCTATACGGCTGAGCAGGCGCAGGCCTACAAGCCGCGCTTCAAGGCTTTCGAATATATGTTCGACATGCTGGGCTGCGGTCCGGAAGACATGCTGCATGTTTCCTCCTCGTTCCGTTACGATCTGATGTCGGCCCATGATCTCGGCATCAAGAACAAGGTCTGGGTCAATCGCGGCCACGAGCCCGCCAATCCCTATTACGGTTATGTCGAAATCGCCGATATTTCCGGTCTGGCAGGCGTGGTTGGATTGTAAGGAAAGGTCGGGACCATGAAGTTCGTCTCCTATTGGCACGATACCGCGCCGCAATTTTCAGGTGCCGCGCAAGGTCCCGTCGAAGGTCATTACGATGTCGCCGTCATCGGTGGAGGTTTCACCGGTCTCGGGGCCGCGCGCCAGCTTGCCAAGGCCGGCGCGCGGGTGGTCGTTCTTGAAGGGGAGCGGGTCGGCTGGGGCGCCTCTGGCCGCAATGGCGGGCATCTCAACAATGGTCTCGCCCATTCCTATCTCTCCGCCAAGGCCGAGCTTGGCAAGGAACGCGCGATCGCCCTCTACAGGGCGCTCGATTCCTCCATCGATACGCTGGAGGGCCTGATTGCGGAGGAAGGCATCGATTGCAACTTCCGCCGCTCGGGCAAGCTGAAGCTCGCCTCCAAACCGCAGCATTTCGAAGGTCTGGCGAAGAATTTCGAGGCGCTGCATGCCGAGGTCGATCCCGATACGGCGCTTCTTTCCGCGGCCGATCTCAAGTCGGAGATCGGCTCGCCCTTTTATGGCGCCATGCTCTCGAAGAAGAGCGCGATGATGCATATGGGTCGCTATGTGGCCGGCCTTGCCGAAGCCGCCAGCCGTCATGGCGCGGTGATCTTCGAAAATGCGGCGGTGACGAAGCACATCCAGAACGGCAGGACCCATGAACTGGAAACTCCGCGCGGCAAGGTGACGGCCGACAATGTTCTGGTGGCGACCGGCGCTTACACGCCGTCCGGCTTCGGTTATTTCCGTCGCCGCATCATCGCCGTCGGCAGTTTCATCATCGCCACGCGGCCGCTGACGGATGCCGAGGTTCAGGCCTCGGTTCCGGGCAACCGCACCTATGTCAACTCGATGAATATCGGCAATTATTTCCGGCTCGCGCCGGATAACCGGCTGATCTTCGGCGGCCGTGCGCGCTTTTCCGCCACGTCGGACCAGCGTTCAGACGCCAAAAGCGGTGCGATCCTGACGGAAAGCCTGCATCGCATCTTCCCGCAGCTTGTCCATGTGCCGATCGATTATTGCTGGGGCGGTCTGGTGGACATGACCAAGGACCGTTATCCGCGCGCCGGTTTCCATGACGGCGTCTGGTACGCCATGGGCTATTCCGGCCACGGTGCGCAGCTTTCCACCCATCTCGGCATGATCATGGCCGACGCCATTCTCGGACGGCCGGATAACAACCCGCTGAAGGGACTGGAATGGCCGGCGGTGCCGGGTCATTTCGGCAAGCCGTGGTTCCTGCCGCTCGTCGGCTTTTATTACAAAATGCTGGACAAGATTCAGTAGAAGTCGGGGGTCGACGCTGAGAGGCCGCTCCCACACTCGACGTCATCCTCGGGCTTGACCCGAGGATCCACGGCCGCGCGAAGAATGGATCCTCGGGTCAAGCCCGAGGATGACGGAGGAGAGGGGCATCTCCATATCCCAGCGGCCTCCAGGCCGCTTTTTTGTTGCCTCCACACAAAAAGAAGGGCCGCAGAGCGGCCCTTTAGGCGGGGAGAAGGAAGCGGGCTCAGGAAAGCCCGCCAATATGAAACGTCTTGATCTCCAGATATTCCTCGATGCCGACCTGTGCGCCCTCACGGCCGAGGCCGGATTGCTTGACGCCGCCGAAGGGGGCGACTTCGGTGGAGATCGCACCGGTGTTGAGGCCGACCATGCCGAATTCCAGCGCCTCGCCCACGCGCCAGGCGCGTTTCAGGCTTTCGGTATAGAAATAGGCGGCAAGGCCGAAGGGCGTGCCGTTGGCGATGGCGATGGCTTCTTCTTCCGTCTCGAAACGGAAGAGCGGTGCCACCGGTCCGAAGGTTTCTTCGCTTGCCAGCCGCATCCCGGTCGTGGCGCCGATCAGCACCACGGGGGCGGTATATTGCGGACCTTCCGGCAGATCATGTGGTTTGGTGATGATCTTTGCACCCTTGGAAACGGCGTCATCGATATGGGCACGAATCTTGGCGATGGCCGGCTCGTTGATCATCGGGCCGATGGAAACGCCCGCTTCCGTTCCGGGTCCGACCCGCATGGCGTCGACGCGATCCGCCAGTTTTTTGGCGAAGGCGTCATAAACGCTCGACTGCACGAGAATGCGGTTGGCGCAAACGCAGGTCTGGCCGCCGTTGCGGAATTTCGAAACCAGCGCGCCTTCGATGGCGAGATCGAGATCGGCATCGTCGAAAACGATGAAGGGCGCGTTGCCGCCAAGTTCCAGCGACAGCCGCTTGACGCTATCGGCAGCGCCGCGCATCAAAAGCGAACCGACGCGGGTGGAGCCGGTGAAGGAAATTTTCCGAACCGTCTCGTTGGCCATGATTTCATTGCCGATTTCCGTCGGCATGCCGGTGACGATATTGATGACGCCCGCGGGAATGCCGGCGCGTTCGGCAAGAACGCCGAGCGCCAGGGCCGAATAGGGCGTGAACTCCGACGGCTTGATGACCACGGTGCAGCCGGCCGCAAGTGCGGGCGCGACCTTGCGGGTGATCATCGCATTCGGGAAGTTCCAGGGCGTGATGATGCCGCAGACGCCGACCGGTTCTTTCAGCACCACGATACGCCGATCCGGCGTCGGTGAAGGAATGGTGCTGCCGCCGATACGACGAGCCTCTTCCGCGAACCATTTGACGAAGGACGCGCCGTAGCGAATTTCGCCCTTCGCTTCATCCAGCGGCTTGCCCTGTTCGGTGGTCAGGATCAGGCCGAGATCGTCGACATTGTCGATCATCAGCGCGAACCATTTTTCGAGAAGCGCTGCACGCTCCGCATGGGTTTTCTTTTTCCACGGCCCGAAGGCGGCATTGGCGGCTTCGATTGCCGCGCGGGTTTCCCCGCCGTCCATATCCGGCACGGTGCCGATCACCGCCTGCGTCGCCGGGTCGATCACGTCGACCGCCTTGCCCGATGCCGCGGCCTTCCACGCGCCGCCGATCAAGCCCGTCTGGCGAAAGAGTTCCTTGTCCTTCAAGCCTTGCATCATAATTCTCCGAAATCAGTCGAGCGCCGCAAGAATGGCGGCGGTGATGGCGTCTGTCTTGTCCTTGCCCGGCACCGTGCCGATACCCCGGCCGGTCGCCGTTTCCAGCGCCGTCATGATACGCACGGCCGCGTCTTTTTCACCGAGATGCTCGAGCATCATCGCGCCGGACCAGATGGCGGCGATGGGGTTGGCGATGCCGAGATGGGCGATGTCCGGGGCCGAACCGTGCACCGGCTCGAACATGGAGGGCGCGCTGCGGTCGGGATTGATATTGGCGGAGGCGGCAAAGCCGAGGCCGCCCTGAATGGCTGCGCCGAGGTCTGTCAGAATATCGCCGAAGAGGTTGGAAGCGACGACGACATCGAGGCTTTCCGGGGCCATAACCATGCGCGCCGCCATGGCGTCGATGTGATAGCTGGAAACCTCGACGTCTGGATATTCGGCAGCGAGCTTGTGAGTCACCTCGTCCCAGAACACCATCGAATATTTCTGGGCATTGGACTTGGTGATGGAGGCAAGTTTGCCGCGACGCTTCTGCGCCTGTTCGAAGCCGAAGCGCAGGATGCGCTCCACGCCCTTGCGGGTGAAGATCGAGGTTTCGACCGCAACTTCGTCATCGGTGCCCTGATGCACGCGGCCGCCGGCGCCGGAATATTCGCCCTCCGTGTTTTCACGGATGCAGAGAATGTCGAAGCCATCGGCCTTCAAAGGCCCCTGCACGCCGGGCAGAAGCCGGTGCGGGCGGATATTGGCATATTGTACGAAAGCCTTGCGGATCGGCAGCAGCAGGCCGTGCAGCGAGACCGAGTCCGGCACTTCCGCCGGCCAGCCGACCGCGCCGAGCAGGATGGCGTCGAAGCCGCGCAGGGTTTCGATGCCGTCCTTCGGCATCATCGCGCCGGTTTCCTTGTAGAAGGCGCAGGACCAGGGGAGTTCCGTTCCTTCAAGCGCAAAACCGGAGGTTTTGGCGGCGGCGTTGAGAACCTGCCATGCGGCGTCCGTCACGCTTTTGCCGATGCCGTCTCCGGGAATGAGTGCGATGCGATGCGTTTTCAAAACATTTCCCCTGTTACAGTCCGATAAGGACGCTTTTGCTCTTGCGGTTGGCGAGATAGGCCTCGCGTCCGAGATCCTTGCCGATGCCGGAGCGTTTGTAACCGCCGGTCGGCAATATATGGTCGCGCGAGCGCCCATAACGGTTGACCCAGATCGTGCCCGCCTGAATGGCGCGGGACAGGCGCATGACGCGCGAGACGTCACGGCTGAAAAGACCCGCCGCCAGACCGTAGGTCGGATGGTCGGAAAGCGCCAGAGCCTCTTCTTCCGTGCGGAAGGTCTGCAGTGTCAGCACCGGCCCGAAGATTTCCTCAGTGACGGCAGGGGAGGTCTGGTCGACATTGGCGATCAGCGTCGGCTGGTAGAAATAGCCGGGACCGTCCATGATCGCGCCGCCGGTCAGGCATTCGCCGCCATGGGCGACGGCCGCCTGCACGATGCCGTCGATGCGCTTGCGCTGCACCTCGGAGATGATCGGCGAATATTGCGTCGTCTCGTCCCAGGTCGGGCCGGGTCTCACCGCCTTCATGCGGGCGATGATGGCCGTGGAAAGGGCATCCGCAGCACTTTCCTCGACGATGATGCGCGAGCCCGCCACACAGGCCTGCCCAGCATTGGAAAGGATATTGCCGGCGATGGCCGCTGCCGCCTTCTCGATATCGGCATCGGCGAAGACGAGTTGCGGGCTCTTGCCGCCGAGTTCCAGCGTCATGGGCTTGATACCGGTGCGGGCAATGTTGGCCATGATGGCGGCGCCCGCGGCGGTGGAGCCGGTGAAGCTGACCTTCGAAATTTCGGGATGGCCGGTGATGGCATTGCCGGTCACGGGCCCGTCGCCCAGCACGATGTTGATGAGACCTGCCGGCAATCCGGCCTTGATCGCCAGCTGCGCCATGAAGATGCTGGAGAAGGGCGTCATTTCCGATGGTTTCAGCACCACGGCATTGCCTGCCGCGAGCGCCGGGCCAAGCTTCCAGCCGGCCATGGAGACGGGGAAATTCCACGGCGTGATGGCGCCGACGACGCCATAGGGTTCGGTCATGATCATGCCGAGGCTTGCATCGTCGGTCGGCACCAGATCGCCGCCTTCCTTGTCCGCGAATTCGGCGAAGAAGCGGATCTGTTCGGCGGTGACGGCGATATCGCCGGCGATGAGCTGGCCCACCGGCCGCGTCGAGGACAGCGCCTCGATTTTCGCCAACGTCTCGGCTTCCTGTTCGATCAGGTCGGCCCAGCGCTGCAAGACCTTTGTGCGCTCGCGCGGGCGCACGCCGCCCCAGTTGCTGCTCTTCAACGCGGCCTTGGCAGTCTGCACCGCCTCATCGACCAGCGCCGCATCCGCCTTGGGGCAACCGGCATATTCTATGCCGTCCGAAGGGCGGTGCATGTCGATGCCGTTTGCCGCTGGAACCAGCCGGTCGCCGATGAAGTGGCCGATCGGCAGGGATAAGCTGTCTGGATCGAAGCTGAGCGTCATGTGGAATCCTCTTTGGATATGCCCCAACGCTAATCCCTGATGGCAAGCAGCATCGACCGACTGCGGCGCGGGCGGTGAATGAAAATCCTGTTTTGCCACCGGCAGACAGCGCAATCTTCGGCGGCCGGTATATGCCGCAGGTCAAACGCCGTAGCGGGCGCTTATACGGTCGAAAATCCCGGCCATCCGCTCGCTAAGGGGGCGGGGATCATCGCCCTCGTTTTCGACCGCTTCAAATACCCGGTGTTTTAGGAAGAAGCGCCATCCCACCGGCGATTTTTGCAGGAATTGCGTCAGGAGATCATAACGTTCCGGGGTCCAGACCGCCTCGAAGGCGAGCCGCTCCGGTCCGTAGCTGATGATATCGTCCGTCTTCCGGCGCGGCACGGCGCGCAGGGCAGCCGTTGCCTCCTCATCGATCTCGTCACCGTTGAGCACCACCCCATAGTGTCTCGCAGCATTTTCTGCCGAGACCGCACCACGCCTCACATCGCGCAGCACGGCCAGCTGCGGGCGGGTGAAGGGGTCGCCGTAACCGCCGGCTCCCGGTCCTATGACACGAATGACATCGCCCGGACCGCAATGGACGATATCGGTATTGCCGAGCGAGATTTCGCCCTCGGTATCGGGATTGCGGAGGAAGCGGGAAATCAGCCCCGGACCTGCGCCATTGACACCCCAGCTCGCCATCACCGAACGGTTGCGGTTGCGGGCCGTGACCACCGTTTCCGGGGAGGATATTTCAAACTCCATGACAGCCGAAAGCCCGCCGCGAAAACGGCCCGCCCCGCCGGTGTCGCGTTGCAGCCCATAACGGCGGAAAAGGATCGGTACTTCCGCTTCGCTGATTTCAATCGGCGTGTTGCGCAGAAAACCGGTGGCGCCGCCGGCGCCGTCGCTGCCGTCGCAGAAGGGCGTGCCGCCGCCGCCGCCGCCGACCGGGCCGATGGAGGCCATGACCGGGCGGCCGTTCCTGTCGCTGGTCTTGATGTTCATGATGGCGTTTCCGCCGGGTGAGGCGGCGGGAATAAGCTCCGGCAGCGCCTTTGCAAAAGCGCCGATGGTGACGATCTGCGTCATGGCGCAGGTCAGCGAACGCATGCCGACGGCGGCCGGGCGCTGGCAATTGACGATCGTGCCTTCCGGCAGCACGGCCCGCGCCGGGCGCAGCGTGCCGGCATTCAGGAGCAGGCTGTTATCGAGCGTATAAAGCACATAGGTCAGTCCGACCATGACGAGTGAATGCCGCTCGCGGCCGCCGGTCGGCATGTTCAGCGACGAGCCGAGCTGCGGATCGCTGCCGGTATAGTCGAGGACGGCTTCGCCGCCTCGGATTTTCAGCGTCAGCGCCACGCGGCATGGCCGGCCCCCGACGGAATCCTCATCGGCATAATCGGCAAAGAAATAGTCGCCATCGGGCACCCGGGTGAGGATTTGCCGGGTCTGCTCTTCCGCATAGTCGAAAATCTGGCGCACACCGTCCAGAAAATCGTCAAAGCCGAAACGGGCGATGATCTCCTGCATCTTGCGTTCGCCGATATTGACGGAGGCGATCTGGGCGTGGAGGTCGCCGATATTCTGCTCCGGCATGCGGACATTGGCCTTCATCATGTCGATGATGAAGGGATCGAGCCTGCCTTTGCGCACGAGCTTGACCGGCGGGATGCGCAGGCCTTCCTGCTCGATTTCGGAAAGCGAGCGGGACAATGAGGCGGGAACCGCGCCGCCGACATCGGTATTGTGGATGTGTCCAACCACGAAACAGGCAATTTTGCCCTCATGGAAGACCGGTTTCCAGATGTGGATATCTGGAGAGTGAGTGGCGACGAAACCGCTATAGGGATCGTTGGTGATGCAGATATCGCCCTCTTCATATTCCTCGAACATGGAAAGCAGCGGCGCGTAGTCGATACCGCTATACCAGGGCGCGCCGAATTGCCGGGGATTGGCGAAGGCCAGCCCCTCGCGCGTCACCACCTGGCAGGAAAAATCCTCGGTTTCCTTGACGAAGGCGGAGTGGGCGGTGCGCATCAGCGTAAAGGCCATGGCGTCGGCGGCGGCCGAGCAGAAATTGGCGAGCACCTTGAGATTGCGGCGATCGATGGTCATGGGTCAAAACTCCCGCTTGGTGATGACGAGATTGCCGAAACGATCCACATGGACCGTAAAGCCGGGCGGCACGACGGTGGTGGTATCGTCCTGAAGGACGATGGCGGGGCCGTCGAAATCGTGACCGGCCGCCAGATTGTCACGGTGATAGATCGCCAAGTCGTGTTCCATGCCGCCAAACCAGCCTTTCGTGTGAAAGCGCGGCGTTGCGGGGCCAGTGGCCGCGCCTGTCTCGCGAAGCGGCGGCTTCGGTGTTTTCCCGGAGACGACAAGCCTGAGATTGACCATCTGCACGGCCGCCCGTTCATCGGAATGACCGTAGAGGCGGGCATGTTCCTCATGGAAAGCCCTGTTTATCGCGCCGGCGTCGCCGCTGCCCAGCCATTCCGGCTGGAGCGTTGTTTCGATTTCGTAGGATTGGCCGCGATAGCGCATGTCGGCGGAAAGCCGCATCTCGCAATCGCCGTTAAAACCCTGTTCTTTCAGCCAGTTGCGGCCGGTTTCCTGCATTTTGGCGAGAAGGGGGGCGAGATCGGAGGCCTCCCTGTCGTTCACATCGCAATAGGTGGTGCGGATGAAATCGTTCTTCAGATCGGCAATCAGGCCGCCGAGCGCGGAAACGACACCGGGGGTGGGCGGCACCACCACACCCTTCATGTCCAGCTCGCGGGCGAGGAAGCAGGCGAGCATCGCGCCGGCGCCGCCGAAAGCGAAGAGGTGAAATTCGCGCGGGTCGATGGCGAAACGGGAGGTGAGGGCGTTCACCTCCGCATACATGCCGGAGACGGCGATATCGACGATGTTGCCGGCGAGCGCCTCGACGGAAAGGCCGAGTTTTTCAGCGAGCGGCGAGAGCGCGGCGCGCGATGCGGCGTGATCGACGGTCACCGCGCCATAACCGAGCGGCATATGGCCGATGAGATTGGCGGCCGCCATGGCATCCGTGATCGTCGGGCGGTCGCCGCCGCGTCCGTAACAGGCCGGCCCCGGCGTCGAGCCGGCACTTTCAGGCCCGACCTGCAACAGCCCGAGGCTGTCGACCCATGCGACCGAGCCGCCGCCCTGGCCGACGGAGCTGACCGAAACGGAGGGGACATGAATCTGGAAATCGCCGATCAGCTCGCCGACCCCATATTGGGCCTCGCCATCAAGGATCACGGCCACATCGGCGCTGGTGCCGCCGATATCGAGGCTCATCACTCGCTCAAAGCCGCTGGCCTTTGCCAGATAACCCGCGCCGATGACGCCGGAAGCGGTGCCCGAGAGGATCATCTGCACACATTCCCGCCGCGCCTGATCGATGCCCATGACACCGCCATTGGTCTTGGTGATGAGCAGCGGGCAGGCAATGCCTTGCCCGCGCAGCACCGTTTCGAAACGGTCGAGGTAATGTGCGACGCGCGGCTGGACATAACCGCTGATGACGGCGGTGACGGTGCGCTCATATTCGCGGATGATCGGCCATGTCTCGGCAGAGGAGACCACCGGCAATTGCGGCGCGATGCGTTCGATCATCGCCTTCACGGCCCGTTCGTTTTCAGGGTTGCGGTAGGAATGCAGGAAGGCGAGCACGATGCCGTCGCAACCGGCTGCAAGGGCGCCGGCGACAGCCTGTGCCACATTCTCTTCGTTCGGAGCGAGCTTTACCTCGCCGGTCGCCAGCATGCGCTCGGCGATACCGAAAACCCGTTCGCGCGGGATGAGCGGTTCCGGCCGCACGGAATAGAGATTGTGGATCTGCGGTATTTTCAGGCGTGCAACGCCCAGCACGTCCTCGAAATTTTCGGTGGTGAACAGCGCGACCTTCTGGCCGTTGCGCTGGATCACGGTGTTGACGCCGACGGTGGTTCCATGGGTGAAATAGGAGACGTCCTTCGCTTCGATGCCGTCGCGCTTTTTCAGCGTATCGAGCGCGAGAAGGATTTCTTCTCCGGGCGCATCGGGGCGGGAAAACACCTTCAGGGTGGAAAGCGCGCCGGTCCCATCGTCGAACACGGCAAAATCCGTAAACGACCCGCCCACATCGACGCCAATGCGATATCCCATCTCTTCCGTCTCCTTTTCCAGTGCGGACGATGCTGTCATCGGGACCGGAAAAGGGCCAAGCATTTATGGGGTAAGGGTCATAGCCCCAGGTTATGAGGATGGCCGAGATGGCCCATAGGGAGGGTTGTTCAACCCTCGCCGGGTTTCGGCACCGTCATGTAATATTCGGGATGCGGCGCTGCGCGATAGCCGGCCTTTTCGTAAACGCCATGGGCGTCGCGGGTCGCCAGCATCCAGCTCGATACCGTCGAAAGCTCCGGGTGTTTGCGTATCTCGGTGGCGATCCAGGACGCAAGGCCGCGACCGCGATGATCCTCCACCGTGAAGACATCGCGCAGATAGCCGAAAACGGCATAATCCGTCACCAGACGGGCGAAGGCGGCCATGGAGCCGTCAGGGGCGTAAACGCCGACCGGCAGCGAATGCGAAAGCGCCCGCTTCAGCCGGTCGGCGGTCATTCCCTGCGCCCAGTAGGAATCGCGGGCGAGAAAACCATGGACCAGATCGAAATCCACCCGTGTCGGATCGGTGCTCAGCAAATAGCCGTCGCGGGTGATTTCGAAAATGGCCGGTTCCCAGTTCATCCGTTCACCGTAACATAGATCTTGCGGACGGTTTCAATGGTTTTCCACACGCCGACGAAGCCCGGCTTCATGACGAAACTGTCGCCAGCCGTATAACGCAGCGGTTCGCCGCCTTCCGGCGTGATTTCGATGACGCCTTCGAGGATATGGCAGAATTCGAAGGTTTCGCCCTTGATCGAACGGCTTTCGCCCGGCGTCGCTTCCCAGATACCGGTGTGGACGGTGCCGTTGCGGGCTTCGTCCAGCGGCCAGGTCTTGAAGGACGGATCGCCGGAAATGAGGCGTTCCGGCAGGGCCTTGGAGGCTTTCGGTTCGAAGGCGGGGTGCGTGTCGATGGTCTTGAGAAGCGGCATGGGTGTCCTTTCCTGGAACGGTATGATCAATATCCGCGATTGCGGTCGACGAGGCCGAGCGGCTCGAGGCCGGACTGGTATCGTTTGATGTTCTCGACAACGGTGCGCGCTGCCGAATGCGGCTGGGTGACGCTGGCGATGTGCGGCGTCAGGAGAATTTTCGGATGCGTCCAGAAGGCATGGTCTTCCGGAAGCGGTTCCGGATCGGTGACGTCGATCACGGCACCCGAAAGCCTGCCGCTGTCCAGCGCATCGATGAGGGCGTCGTGGTCGAGCTGTTTGCCGCGCCCGGCGTGAACCAGCCCCGCACCCTCGGGAAGCATCCCCAGGCGTTCGCCATTCAGAAGTCCCGTCGTTTCGTCGGTCAGCGGCAGCAGGCAAACGAGAATATCGCTGGTCGAAAGGATCGTGGACAATCCGGCTTCGCCATGATGGCAGGTCACGCCATCGATCTCGCGCGGTGAACGGCTCCAGCCGGAAAGCGGAAAACCGAAGGGTTTCAGCCGTTCCAGCGCCGCAACGCCCAGCATGCCGAGGCCGAGAACGCCCACCCGGCAGTCTTCCGCCTGATGCTGCGGCAAGGCCTTCCAGAGTTGCTGGCGCTGCTGCTTCAAATAGACCGGCAGGTTGCGGTGAAGCGCCAGCACGCCGAGGCTCACATATTCCTGCATCATGCGGATGATGCCTTCATCCACCATGCGCACGACTTTTACATGCGCAGGGACGGTGTCGATGCGAAACTGATCGACGCCCGCACCGATGGAAAACAGGATTTCGAGATTGCGGTAGCGGCCGATATCCTCCGGCACGGTCCAGGTGATGAGGTATCGAACCGCATCCGGATCGACGCTTTCGGCATCCATCGAAAAGGGCAGTTCCGGCAGCTCGCGGGCCAGAGCCTGCCGGAAAATCTCGCCGCGCTTCGCGTCGGAATTGAAGAAGAAAGTCATCTGAAATCCGTGGTTACGAAGGTTTAAACCGTGCAGCGGTTCGCCAGTGTTTCCAGCATTGACTGGCAGGCCGACAATTCGCCGGCCGTTATGAATTCGTCCGGTTTATGGGCGCGGCCAATATCGCCCGGGCCGCAGATGATGGCGTCGATGCCGGCCGCCTGAAAAAGCCCGGCCTCCGTGCCATAGCTGACGGCGGCGATGCAGGGCGCGTCGGTCAATTCTTCCATAAGTTTCACGAGCGGCGCATCGGCGGCAAGGGACAGCGCCGGATAATCGCTCATCGGCGTCCATTCTATGTCGATGCCCTCGGCGGCGAGCGCTTCGACGCCGTCGCGCACCGGCTGGAGCAGGGCGAGTGGCGACACGCCAGCAATCGCCCGCGCCTCCAGTTCGATGGCGCAGAGATCGGGGATGATATTGATCGCCTGTCCGCCTTTCGCCGTGCCGATCTGCAGGGAGGAATAGGGCGGCTCGAACGTCGCTTCGAAGGGACCCTCGGTGAGAGCCTGCGCGGTCTCGACCGCCTTTGCCATGATGCCGGTCATCAGATGAATGGCGTTCACGCCCTGATCCGGCCGCGAGGAATGGCCGGAGCGACCGCGAATGGTGATGCGTGCGGCGGCCTTGCCCTTGTGGGCGCGCACGGCGCGCAGATTGCTCGGTTCGCCGATGATCGCGCCCGCCGGTTTTGCGCATAGTTCCGGCAATCGGGCGATGAGATGCGGAACGCCGCGGCAGCCCGCCTCCTCGTCATAGGAAAAGGCGATGTGAACGGGCCGCTTCAGCGCCATGCGTGAAAATGCCGGTGCTGCGGCGAGAACCGTGGCCAGAAACCCTTTCATGTCGGTGGTTCCGCGTCCGTAGAGACGCTCGCCTTCGGCTCTGAGGGTAAAGGGATCGGAGGACCATTCCGGCTCACCGGCAGGCACCACATCCATATGGCCGGACAGGATGTATCCGCTGGCATCGGTCGGGCCGAAGCTGGCGAAGAGATTGGCGCGGTCGCCTTCCGGGCCGGCAAGCAGCGATACTTTCGCGCCGTGGCTTTCCAGATAATCGGCGATCCATCCGGCAATGTCGCCATTGGCGGTTCCGACCACCGACGGGAAGCCGACAAGACGCTCCAGAATGTCGATTGCGTTCATGGCTGTCTCCGTCGCTTCAACGCCGAAAAGCTTAGAGCGGCCTGCGGTGTTTATCTGCTGAAATACGGGTGATTTCAGTAGATTGTTGTGTCCTTCCAGCGCTTTCGGAAAATTCCTGCTGACGAGGCTGGTTATCTTCGGATGTCGTGAGCTGGGCTGCGGGGATCAAGGTTCCGTGCCGGAGGGAATGAGAGCCGTTTGTCATGGAGCTGCTCAAAGTCGATAGTTTCGAGTTGCGGACAGTGGATATCGCCGATGTGGAGGCCGATCATCTGCATGCTTTGTCCATGGCTGTCGGATGGCGATATCACGCGAATGAATGGTGTTTCCTGCGGCAGTGCGGCGTCGGCCTTGCCGCGCTTGACGAAATCGATCGCGTTGTCGCAACGGCAATGCTGTTTCCCTATGATGAGGCTTTCGCGACGGTCGGCATGGTCATCGTTTCCCCGCGTTTGCAGGGGCAGGGCGTCGCACCATGGCTGGTGGGCCAGCTCATTGCGGGCTACCCTGAAGCCGCCCTGCGGTTGAACGCCACGGAAGCCTCGCGACGGCTTTTCGCACGGCTGGGTTTTTCCGGAGATACCGAAAAAGTACATCTCCTGCGCGGCAAGGCGCGCTGCCCTGCCGAGATACCGACGCTTGGAAGAAAACAGAGAATTGAGCCGCTGTCCGAGGATCATTTGTCCGCCGTGGCGGATCTGGATCGGACGGCTTTCGGTGTTTCGCGCCGGGGCGTCCTGCAACGCCTTCTCCGGGAAAATACGGGTTACGGTCTGTTCGAGGCCGATCGTCTTGCCGCCTTTGCATTGCGGCGTGCGGCGGGGCGGGGCCATATTGTCGGCCCGGTCGTCGCCGGTGACGAGGCGGATGCGATTGCGCTGGTGAGGCGACATTTTTCCGATCTCGACGATCAGCTTGTCCGTCTCGATGCCGTGCGGGATAGCGGTCTTCTGACCGAGTTCCTGGCGCAATCCGGGCTGGTGGTGATCGAAACGCTCACCGCCATGTCGAAAGGCGCGCCGCAACCGGCAGGCTCCGGTTCCGCAAAGATTTTCGCCCTGGCGGGCCCGTCTTTGTGCTGAGGTGCGGCACTATCGCAATTGACGCCCCGCCTCTTGCCCCTTATGTGAGAAAGCGACGGTTCCTGCAGCCGAAAGGCGAAGGGATTAATAGGGAACATGGTGCGGGCGATCTTTTTCGCCCAATGCCGTGGCTGCCCCCGCAACTGTAAGCGGATTGTCGTTCATCCCCGTGACGCTTCAAGGCGTCATGCCACTGTATTCTCCGGAATGCGGGAAGGCAGATGAGTGACGCAAATCCGTGAGCCAGGAGACCTGCCGTCGAAATATAAACCATCGTTACGGGCGGGGAAGCCCGGAAGAGGAGATTGTAATGTTATTTCATAACATTTCGTTTGCGTCCTATTACCGTTCTCCGTACAAGACGTCCCGCTGTTGCTGCGCGTTCTGACGCCTGCTGCTCTGGAATAAGATTTACTTTCGACTGGAGAACACATGTTTCATTCTAGACGCCTGCCGGTCCATGCCGGTTTTCTGGCCGCTGCGCTTGCGGTTTTGCCTGTCGCCGGCGCCAATGCTGCCGAAACCACCTATCCCCTGACGATCAACAGCTGCGGTCAGGAGATCACCTTCAAGCAGGCGCCCGCCCGCACCGTGTCCGTCGGCCAGAGCACAACCGAGGTTCTTTACCTCCTCGGCCTCGCCGACAAGGTGGTCGGCACGGCGCTGTGGATCGGTCCGGTTCTGAAGGGCTACGAAGAGGCCAATGCCAGGGTCGAGCGTCTGGCTGACAATGATCCGAGCTTCGAGGCGGTCATCGGCAAGAAGCCGGACCTCGTGACGACGCAGTTCCAGTGGCAGATCGGCCCGGAAGGCGTTGTCGGAACACCGGCGCAATTCGCCGAGCTTGGCGTTCCCGTTTATACCTCGCCCGCCGATTGCATGGGCAAGGACAATTCCGGCGGCGGTGACGGCGTGCGCAACACCGTCTTCACCATGGATCTGATCTACCAGGAAATCCGCGATCTCGCCAAAATCTTCAACGTGCAGGATCGCGGTGAAGAGGTCGTTGCCGACCTGAAGAAGCGTGAAGAAGCCGCCCGCGCCAAGATCGCCTCCGCCAACGGCAAGCTTTCGGCCGTCTTCTGGTTCTCCAGCGCCGAGCTGGATATCGATCCCTATGTGGCCGGCCGCAATGGCGCTCCCGGCTACATCATGTCCGCGCTGGGGTTGAAGAACGTCATCGAAAGCGATGAAGAATGGCCGACCGTCGGCTGGGAAACCATCGCCAAGGCCGATCCGTCCATCATTGTCGCCGGCAAGATGGATCGCCGCCGTTTCCCGGCTGACGATGTCGCCGTCAAGCTGAAGTTCCTCGCCACCGATCCCGTGGCCAGCATCATGCCAGCCGTCAAGGAAGGTCATGTGTTCGAGATGGATGCGCAGGCGATGAACCCGACCATTCGCACCATTGAAGGCATCGAAACGCTGGCCGAGGCGATTTCGGCTGCCGGCCTCGCCAAGTGAACGGTCTTTCCATCCATCTCGGCAGGGTAGGGCTGGCTTTTGCCGCGCTCGCCCTGCTGCTCGTCGCGCTGATGGCCGGGGCGGCCATCGGCGAGACTGCCATTCCTTTTGACGTCGTGGCGAAAACAATCGCCAACCGCGTCTTCCATGCGACCTATCCGCTGGAACCGCTGGATGAGGGCATTGTCTGGAGTTACCGCCTCAGCCGCGCCGTCGTCGCCGCCTGTTGCGGCGCTTCTTTGGCGCTGGCCGGGGCGGTGCTGCAATCGCTTTTGCGCAATCCGCTTGCCGATCCTTATATTCTCGGCATTTCCGCCGGCGCCTCCACCGGTGCCGTCGCTGTCGCGCTGCTTGGCTTCGGAGCGGGGTTCCTGACGATGCCGGCCGGGGCGCTCATCGGTGCTTTCGTCGCGTTTTCGCTGGTCAGCCTTCTGGCAGTGCGGGCGGGACATGGCAACAGCGCTATCATTCTGGCCGGGGTGGCCGGGTCGCAGCTGTTTAATGCCATGACCTCTTTCATCGTCACCAAATCCGCCAATGCCGAACAGGCGCGCGGCATCATGTTCTGGCTGCTGGGCAACCTTTCGGGCGTGCGCTGGCCGGATGTCTGGCTGGCGCTGCCGGTCAGTCTTGCGGGACTTGCGGTGTGTCTCTGGTATGCCCGGGCGCTCGATGCCTTCGCCTTCGGCGGTCAGGCTGCTGCCTCGCTCGGTATTCCGGTGCGCTGGGTCTATGCGGTGCTGATCTCCGTTTCGGCGATCATGACGGCTGCGATGGTGTCGCTGGTCGGCTCCATCGGCTTCGTGGGCCTCGTCATTCCGCATGCCGCGCGCATCTTCGTCGGCGTTCGCCATGGTATATTGCTGCCGGTGACGGCGCTGACCGGCGCGGTTTTCATGATCGTCGCGGATATTCTCTCGCGCATCGTCATTCCGGGGCAGGTGCTGCCCATCGGCGTCATCACCGCGCTCGTCGGCGCGCCCGCCTTTGCCTTCATCCTTGGGCAGAAGAGGGGGCGTTCATGAAATTATCCGCCCACGACCTGCATTTTCACGCCGGCAATATCGACATTGTGCGCGGGGTCTCGCTCGATGTCGGTTCCGGTGAGTTTCTCGGCGTCATCGGACCGAACGGTTCCGGCAAAAGCACGCTGCTTTCCATGCTGGCGGGCATTCGTAAACCACGCCGGGGGCACGTTACGCTCGGGGGTGAGCCGCTTGTCTCATTGGGACGGCGAGACCTTGCCCGCCGGCTCGCCTTCGTGGAGCAGCAGGCCGAAACCACCGAACGCATTACCGCACGACAGGCGGTGGAGCTTGGGCGCACGCCCTATCTTGGGCCGCTTTCCGCCTGGTCGCAGAAGGATGACGCCATCGTTGATGCAGCACTTGCCAATGTCGACATGGCCGACAAGGCGGAGCGCAACTGGCACCATCTTTCCGGCGGCGAACGCCAGCGCCTGCATATCGCCCGGGCATTGACGCAGGAGCCGCATATCCTGCTTCTGGACGAACCGACCAATCACCTCGACATAGGTCACCAGATCGGCCTGCTCGATCTGGTGCGCCGGCAGGGCCTGACCGTTGTGGCGGCGCTGCACGATCTCAATCACGCCGCCATGTTCTGCGATCGCGTCGCCATCATGCATCGGGGCGAGATGATTGCGGTCGGTCCGCCGCGGGAGGTTCTGACGCCGGCGAGAATAGCCGCCGTCTTCGGGGTGGAATGCGTCGTCACCACGGATGAGGGCGGCTTTTCCCATATTCGTTTTCTGCCGGCCCACGGGCGGGCCAAGCATCCAAGGAAAGTACTGGCACGATGATGACATTGACGACGCTCGCAAACGCCGCTGCAAGGACCAGACTGTTTTGGGCCGCTGCCGTCATTGCCGTGGCGTTCACGGGATTTCCGCTTCAGGCTTCAGCCGAGACCTTCGAGGTGAAAATGCTGAACCGGGGCGAAAAAGGCCCGATGGTATTCGAGCCCGATTTTCTCGAAATAGCGCCCGGCGACCGCGTGCGCTTTGTGCCTACCCACAAGAGCCACAATGCCGCGACCATCGATGGCATGATCCCGGAAGGTGTCGAAGGTTTCAAAAGCCGGATCAATGACGAATTCGAGACCGGCTTTGAAAAGCCGGGCTTTTATGGCATCAAATGCTCGCCGCATTACGGCATGGGCATGGTCATGCTGATCAAGGTCGGCGAGGCGACCCTGCCGCAGAGCTACCGCACGGTGGACGTGCCCGGCCGGGCGAAGCCAAGGTTCGAGGACCTCTTCGAGCAGGCGGAAAAATGAGGCTGCATTGAGCTCTCATCCGTCACGCCGGACTTAATCTGGCATCCAGCCACGGCGCGTCTGCGCCGCGGGAAGAGTCTCTCGCGATCAAGAACTTGATCGCACTGGACCCCGGATCTAGTCCGGGGTGACGGAGTAGTTCCCCGGCTTCACTGCGCACACCGCATAACGATGCTGCAGCCCGCGCAGAATGCCTTTCAGCAGGCTGAAATTTTTCGCCTGGGCACGGTGGATGGCCTGAAGCTCCTGATCGATTGCGACAGGTTCGAAGCCGGTCGCACGCAACAGCGCCGCGACATCGCCGGCCCTTGCGCCCTTCGAAAAATAAACGCGGGAAAGAATGCTGTTGAAGGTGTTTTCTGGGTCCGCCGGCTTGTGCGGCTGGTCCGCTTTGACGAGGCCGATGCTTTCGAGGCTGGCCGCCAGTTTCTTCACCAGTTTTTCGCGCCAGCCGGTATTCACGAAATCGCCGTCGACGATCAGAAGCCGTCCGCCGGGTTTCAGAACGCGGAACCATTCGGCAAAGCTTGCCTGCGGGTCCACCAGCGTCCAGACCAGATGACGGGTGATGATGACATCGGCGCTTTCATCCGGCTCCATCGTGTTTTCGGCGTCGCCGACGAAAAAGCGGATGTTGCGGCCACGACTTTTCGCTTTTTCACGAGCAAGCGCCAGCATCGTTTCCGACCAGTCCATGCCGGTGACCTGAAAACCGAGATCGTCCATCAGGTGCGAGATGACGCCGGTGCCGCTGGCAAGATCGAGCGCCCTGCGGCCTTCTCCGCGGCCGAGATGTTTCAGGATAAGCGCGTGCCAGGCCTCGCGCTCGTCTTCGGAGAAAATTTCATGTCCGGGGGAAAGGTCGAAAGTCGCGGCGCGGCCGGACCAATAGGATTTGATTTCGTCTCGCAGACTGTCGTTTTTGCCATATTGGATTGTGTCGATCATCGGTCTTCAACTCATGTACCGGTCAGTTAAGAATGGCTCTAAAACATAAATGTTGACTAGTATAGTCAGAAAATAATACAGCCGCGCCAGTCAACACTGGAGAGCAATATCCGATGCGCATCTCAGCCAAATCTGCGGCACTTGCCCTTGGCCTTCTCGTATCCGCCGCGTGGCCGGCATTTGCCGAAAAGGTCACCGTCAAGGATGTGACGGGCCGCGATGTCGAGGTGAATGTGCCGGTATCGCACGTCATCCTCGGTGAAGGTCGCCAGATTTATTTCCTGGCTGCGCTCGACAAGGAAAACCCTTTCCAGCATGTGGTTGGCTGGCGCGACGATCTGACGAAAGCCGACCCGGAAACCTATGCGGCCTATCTCGCCAAGTATCCGGAAATCGCCAAGCTGCCGACTTTCGGCGGCATGAAGGACGGCACTTTCGACATAGAGCAGGCTGTCGCCCTGAAGCCTGATGTGATCCTGATGAATATCGACGCCAAGACGGCGACCGAAGAAGCGGGCTATATCGAAAAGCTCGCCAAGGTCGGCATTCCGCTGGTCTACGTCGATTTCCGTGAAAAGCCGATGGAAAATACCGAGCCGAGCATGCGCCTCATGGGCCAGCTGACGGGCAAGGAAAAGATCGCCGAGGACTTCATCAAGTTCCGCGCCGACTCCATTGCCAAGGTTACCGATACGCTTGAAAAGGCCAATCCGAAGAAGCCTGTCGTGTTCATGGAGCGCGCCGGCGGTTACTCCGACGATTGCTGCATGTCCTTCGGCAACGAGAATTTCGGCAAGATGGTGGAGCTTGCCGGCGGCGTCAACATGGCCAAGGACATCATTCCCGGCACTTTCGGCACCGTCAATCCGGAACAGATCATTGCCTCCAACCCGGAGCAGATCATCATCACCGGCGGCAACTGGAACGGTTATGTTCCGGGCGGCAACTGGGTCGGTGTCGGTTATGGCGCGGATCTGAAGGAAGCCCATCGCAAGCTTGAAAACCTGACCAAGCGCCCGGCTTTCACCGGCGTGCAGGCGGTGAAGGACGGTAATGTCCACGCCATCTGGCATCAGTTCTACAACAACCCCTATCAGTTCGTGGCCGTTCAGGAAATTGCCAAGTGGTTGCATCCGGACCTCTTCAAGGACCTCGACCCGGAGGCGACCTTCAAGGAACTGCATGCCCGCTTCCTGCCGCTCGATTACAAGCCCGGCTACTTCGTTTCGCTGAAGGACGCCAGGTAATAAAGGGACGGTGAAGGGGAGCGCCGTCCGACCGATGGATAAAGCCGCAGCCATGCGGCTTTATCGCTTTGTTTTGGAACTCAATGAGGACTTCTCATGCGGCTCAACGCTCTCAGGCATCTTGCGGTGCTGGCTTTCTCCCTTCTCGCCGTGCCGGTTCTGGCTGCCGAGATTACCGATGTCACCGGTCGCAAAGTCGAGCTGGATTTGCCGGCCAGACGCGTCATCGTCGGTGAGGCGCGCCAGGTGCATGTCATTGCCGCGCTCAAGGGCGACAAGACCTTCGACACCATCGTCGGCTGGCGTGACGATCTTCTCAAGAAGGATCCCGACAGCTACGCCGCCTATGTCGAGCGTTTTCCGCAGATCGAGAAACTGCCGCGCTTCGGTTATGTGCCGCAGGGCGATTTCAGCCTGGAAACGGCCATCACCCTCTCGCCCGATGTGATCACCCTCAATCTGGAAGCGGAGAAATCCGCCAAGGAGAGCGGTTTCGAAGAAAAGGCCGCCGCCGCCGGCATCAAGATCATCTATCTCGATTTCCGCATCGATCCTGAAAAGAACAGCGAAGCCTCGGTCGAAATTCTCGGCAAACTCTTCGGCGCCGAAGAGCGGGCGAAGGAATTCATCGCCTATCGCCGCGCCGAAATCGCCCGCGTGACCGACCGGCTCGCCAGCGTCAAGGACCTGAAGCGCCCGAACGTCTTCATCGAACGCGCGCCCGGCATTTCCGGCGAAAACAATTGCTGCCGCACTTTCGGACCGGTCAATTTCGGCGCAATGGTCGATCTCGCCGGCGGCCACAACATTGCCGATGGCATCATCAAGACGACCTTCGGCGATCTCAATCCCGAACAGCTCGTCGTTGCCGATCCGGACCACGTCATCGTCACCGGTTCCAACTGGGCCGCCGAATCCGACATCAACCAGTTCGTTCCGGTCGGACGCGGGGCGGATATGGCTCTCTCGCGTGAGCGACTGGCCAATCTGATGAAGCGCACGCCGTTTCCGGAACTGAAGGCCGTGAAGCAAGGCAATGTCCATGCCGTCTGGCACCAGTTCTATGGCGCGCCCTACGAATTCTTCCCGATCCAGCAATTCGCCAAGTGGTTCCATCCCGATCTCTTCGCCGATCTCGATCCGGAAAAGAATTTTGAGGAATTTCACCGCAAATTCCTGCCCGTCACCTACAAGCCGGGCTATTTCGCCTCGCTCGAAAAAGGTTTGAACCAATGAGTTCGCTGAATGAAAGCGCGGTTGGCATCAGTGGGCGCGATCAATATCGCGCCCTTGCCGCGCGCAGGATAATCATCCTCTTCGGGCTTTTTATCGCGCTGTGTTTCAGCATGGCCGCCGATATGGCGCTCGGTCCAGCGCGCTACACGCTCTCCGAGGTTCTGGCGACGATTGCCGATCCGGCCGCCGTCGGAAACCAGCTTCGGGTGGTGATCTGGGATATTCGCATGCCGATCGCGCTGATGGCGGTGACCGTGGGAGCGTCGCTTTCGGTTGCAGGTGCGCAGATGCAAACCATCCTGTCGAACCCGCTCGCCAGCCCCTTCACGCTCGGCATTTCGGCTGCGGCAAGTTTCGGTGCGGCGCTGGCGCTGGTTGGCGGCGTGGCGATCTTTCCGGGCGCCGTGCATTACATGGTGCCGATCAACGCCTTCATCATGGCCATGGTCGCAGCTCTGTTCATCCATTTCGCCTCGACGCTTCGCGGGGTGACGGTCGAAACCATCGTGCTGCTCGGCATCGCGCTGGTGTTCACCTTCAATGCGGCGCTGTCGCTGCTCGAATATCTGGCCTCCGAACAGGCGCTTGCCGCCGTGGTTTTCTGGACCATGGGCAGCCTGACGAAGGCGACCTGGGACAAAGTCTATATCACCGCCGCCATCCTCCTCGTCACCGTGCCGCTGTTCATGCGCAATGCCTGGGCGCTGACGGCGCTGAGGCTCGGCGATGACAAGGCGGCCAGCATGGGCATCAATGTCCGGCGGCTGCGATTGACGACCATGCTGACGGTCAGCCTGCTGGCGGCCATTCCGGTTTCCTTTGTCGGCACAATCGGTTTCGTCGGGCTGGTCGGTCCGCACATCGCCCGCATGGTGGTGGGTGAGGACCAGCGTTTCTTCCTGCCCGGCTCGGTGATCTGTGGCGCGCTGCTTCTGTCGGCAACCTCGGTCATCAGCAAGATTCTCATTCCCGGCGCTATCCTGCCGATCGGCGTCATCACGGCGCTCGTCGGCGTTCCGTTCTTCTTCGCGCTTATTTTCGGCAACAGGAGGCGCGCATGGTAGCGCTCGCACTGAAAGATGTCGGCGCCGCCTATGGGCGCATCACGGTTCTCTCCAAGGTCGGCATCGATACGCTGGAAAGCGGCAGTGTGACGGCGGTGATCGGCCCGAATGCCGCCGGCAAGTCCACGCTTTTCAAGCGCATTGCCAGCCTGATTTCCGGTCCCGGACTGGTCGAGCTCTCCGATACGGCTCGCGGCAACCGCGCCATCTGCTACATGCCGCAGGATACCGGCGCCAATGCCGTTCTGACCGTCTATGAATCCGTGCTTCTTTCCGCCAAGCAGGGCGGCGGCTGGCGGGTCCATGACGATGAGCTTTTCGAGATCGACGCCATTCTCAAGGCGCTGAAAATCCATGACCTTGCTTTCCGCGGGCTTGGCGAATTGTCCGGCGGTCAACGCCAGCTTGTTTCGCTGGCGCAGGCGCTGGCGCGCAAGCCGGAAGTGCTGCTGATGGACGAGCCGACATCCGCGCTCGATCTTCACCGGCAGATCGAGGTTCTGGGCTTCGTTACCGATCTGGCGCAGAAGACCGGTATGATCGTGCTGATCGCCCTGCATGACCTCAACCATGCGCTTCGTTATTGCGCAAATACGATGGTTATCGCGCGCGGTGAAATGGTGGTGAGCGGTAGCACGGAGGCGGTGATAACCCCGGAGATGCTGCGCGATATCTATCGCATCGATGCCCGTATCGAGCCCTGCTCGCAGGGCAGGCCGATGGTCATCGTCGACGGGGCCATCTGACAGGTCAAGACCCGGCCGCGCTTGCTGCCGGGTCTGCTCGATGCGGCCTGCACAAATTCTTGATGATAATAGTCATGAAATATCTGTTCGATCCACGGTTTGGATGCTAGAGCTTTGAGTGGCAGAACTGCGCGGCCATTCGGGGGCGGCAGGTTTCGTCGATCCTTGAAATTTCTCTCGGTTGAGACATGGGCATACGGGAAGATGACAAGCGTTATAACGCTTACGTCGCGCATAGGGTCGACCTGATCAAATACGCCACCCTCATTCTGGGGTCGCGGGCGGATGCGGAGGACGTGGTTCAGGAAGCCTTCCTGAAATTCGTTCCGGAGGCCTCCGGCAATCCTTCCAACCTCAAATCCTATCTCTTCCGCATCGTTCGCAATCTTGCGCTCGACAATCGCCGGCGCAGCCGCCAGGACCTTCGGGAACGGCCGGACGATACGCCGTTCTGGGGCGTGCCGCAGGACAATGGTACGCCGGAGGAGCATGCCCTTTTCTGCGACGAAGTCCGGCAGATGCGGACTATTTTGGCCGGCCTGCCGGTTCAGGCAAGGGTGGCATTGGAAATGCACAGATTCGGTGGTTACAATATGGAAGAGATTGCGCGTCACCTTGGCGTGTCCGTGGCCAGCGCACATCGTCTGATCAAGGGCAGCATTGCCGCGATTACCAAAGAAATGAAGTAAAATAGTCCCGATTGTCCCGCCCTGTGAAAAAAATCTCTTCCTCAAACGTCTTTATAGCAATGCAGAAGACGACGCTTCTCCTCCGCCCCGCAAAGGAACTGGCCCGGTTCAATGACCATTGATCCAGAGAAAAAAATTGAATTGCCGGCCGGTAAGGCGGAAGAGGCGGCCGACTGGCTGCTGCGCTTGCAGGCTGGCTCAGCGGAACCGCGGCTGAAGACGGAATTCGAGCAATGGCTGGCGGCAGCGCCGGCAAACCGTCTTGCCTGGGAACGAACATGCAAGACGTGGCGCAATCTCGGCCTGGTGGAGCCGGAATTTAAGAACCTTTGGGAAGATGCGCCGCATCTGCCCGGCAAGGCCGCGACAAAGCCGCAGCGGCGGCGCTGGTCCGTGCGGCATTATGCCGGCGCGGCCGTGGCGGCGGCGTCCCTCTGTCTTGCGGTGCTGTTCGTTCCGACATTTTTCGTTCGCCTGGAGGCGGACTATCAGACCACCACCGCCGAAAGCCGCACGATCACCCTCGAAGACGGCAGCAAAGTGCAGCTTGCCGCCGCGAGCGCGCTTTCAACGGATTTTACGAATGGCCGTCGCAATGTGACGGTGCTGAAGGGGGAAGCCTTTTTCGACGTCGTGCCGGACAAAACGCGTCCCTTCGTCGTGGAGGCAAAAAACGTGACCGTTCAGGTGTTGGGCACGGCTTTCGACGTCGACCTGACGGATGGCGTAACCCAGGTGGCGCTGGCGCACGGTTCCGTGGAGGCGTCTTTCCGCAATGCGCCGCCAACGCGGCTGGTGCCGGGCGAGATGCTGATTGTCGACGCTTCCGGCGCGATCCGCAAAGAGACTGTTTCCGTCGAGGATATTGGCGGCTGGCGCAACGGTGAACTCTATGTGGTCGATGCGACGATAGGCTCGGTCGTGGAGCAGATCCAGCGTTACCATCCGGCATGGCTGACCATGGCCGACAAGCGGCTTGCCGAGCAGAGGGTGACAGGATTTTACGATCTGCGCGATCCGGATCGCGCGCTGGAAGCCCTGGTGGAACCCTACAAGGGTAAGGTGCATGCGATTGGCGGCAGCGCCCGCATCATCACCCGCTTCTGAGACATTCCGAAACAAAAAATCATATTTATTTTCAGTAATTTATAAAATTTCTTCCGAAAGCCTGAAAAAAATCGACGAGGCAATCGTCTTTTTGTTGAGTAATCCGGTCAAGATATATCCGGAGCTAAAGACAGGAAGACAAAAGCAATATGCGCCTCCAGACATGCAAGACCGGTTCAGGGGAAAAAGCAGCAAAGCAGGCTCGCAGGGCCGTGCTGCTGGCGACAACGGCGGTCGCCGTTTCATTCGCGACGCCCGTTCTGGCCCAGACCGGAGCTGACACCGCCAATTCCCAGCGTCCAGGCGGTGAGCAGGGGGCGACGCGGCCGTTCAATATTCCCGCCCAGTCGCTGTCATCGGTCGTGGGTGCTTTCGGGCGGCAATCCGGCCTTCAGGTCACGCTTGCCACGCCGGCGGCGGGCAATGTGCGCACCAATGCCGTCACCGGCAGTTTCACGGTGCGGGAGGCGCTGTCGCGGTTGCTGGCGGGAACGGGCGTCAATTTCCGTATCGCCGGCAATGGCAGAACCGTCGTCATCGGCACGGGGCAATCGACCGTCGATCTTTCCGCGGCGGAGGGTACGACGGTTCTGGAAACCATTACCCTGACCGGCAAGACCGGGCGCAACTCTATTGCCGGTTCCGGTTATCAGGGGACGCCCGACTGGGTTTATGAAACGCCCGCCAGCGTCAGCGTGGTCGGCCGTGAGGCGATCCAGTCGGCCGGGGTGCGCAACACGCGCGATGTTTTCAACCGGGTTTCCGGTGTTTATGCCGGCGAGGGCAACGGCAGCTTCCCAACCGTTTCGCCCAATGTGCGCGGTTTGCAGGAAAGCGGCCGCGTGGTCGTCTCCATTGACGGGGCGCGGCAGAATGCGCAGCGTGGTGCGGCCTTCGGCGGCGCCACGAGCTACACCGCAAGTGCCGGGCAGGGTTATGTGGATGTCGCTTTCATCCGTGCCGTCGAGATCGAGAAAATAACCAATGCGCGCTCAGGCAATGCCGGCTCTCTGGGCGGCAAGGTCGAGTTCCGAACCGTCAGCGCCGATGATCTGATTGCCGAGGGTGAAAACAAGGGCGGGGAAGTGAATGTTTCCCGCGGCACCAATGGTTATGATTTTCAGGGCTCGGTTCTCGGCGCCGTCCGCTCGCCGGATGGTCCTCTCTCCTTCGTCGCCGGCTACAGCCGCACGATTATGGATGAATACAAGGTCGGCACAAAAGGCGAGGCCCGCAGCACCGCGCTGACAATGAAGGATCTGCTCGGCCGCGACGGCTGGTCGACCTTTTTCAAGGGCGAAGGCGACTTCGGCGACGTGAAGGCTTCGCTGTCCTGGATGCATCAGGAGAATGATTTCGTTCAGGGCGCATCTGAGGTGATCGACCGGGAAAGCGTGCGAAACGACAGCGTCGTTGCGAAGCTGGACTGGGACCCGGAGAGCGAACTCATCGACTTCAAGTCGTCGCTGTGGCTGAACGATAATATGACGCATGAACTGCGTGCGGCGCGCAAATATGCGGTGGAGACGAACCTCGATATGGGTCTGCGCAGCTTCGGTGGCAGCTTGGAAAATACCAGTCGTTTCGACACTGCGGTAGGCGCACTCAGTCTGAACTATGGGGCAGAAGCTTTCCGTGACATCGCCACGTCCGTTGCGACGAGTTCCAAAATCGCGGAGAATCCTTCCTATGCCACCAGCTATACGGCTTTCAGTCCCGCCGGACGGCGCGATGTCGCCAGCCTGTTTTTAAACGGGGAATTGGAGCCGGCCGATTGGATTACGCTTAGTGGCGGTGTGCGTTACGACTGGTCGCGGTTGAAGGGATCTGCCACTTATTACAGCACCCGCAGCTATCTCGTTGACACCTCTGTTCCTTGCGACCCGGTGCGCAACCATTACACGCCGCTCGACTATTTCAATCAGGTGTTCCTTCCCGCCAACCCGAGTTGGGCTACGCGCTACGCGCTCTATCTCGCGCGTGCCTGGCCTAATGCTTCGGCGGGCTGCATGCCTGGAACGGGTACAACCACGCCGCCGATACCGGTCACCGAATACCCTGAGCACAATGTCGATATCGATCGCACCTATAGCGCCTGGCTGCCCTCCGCCACCATTGAACTGAGACCCGTCGACTGGTTCCGCCCCTATGTGAGCTATTCCCAGAGCCTGCGTCCGCCGACAATTCTCGAGGCATTTTTCGCCGGTGCGCGTCCGGGCGATAGCCCCGGATACGAATACGCTCCGAACCAGGCCCTGCGTGCCGAAAAGGCGACGACCTACGAAGTCGGCGCGAATATGAGCTTCGACGGCGTGCTGCTGGACGACGATTCCATTCGCATCAAAATGGCTGCCTTTCGCCGCGAGGTGAAGGACTATATCGCGCTCGGTTATCTCGTTACGGATCAGGTTCTCGACCGCACCTATACCAGCTTCGTCAATCTGGACGGCACGACCTATATGCGCGGGCTTGAGTTCGAGGGCAACTACGATGCCCGCAGTTTCTGGATCGGCGGCTCGGCAACATTTCTGAAAACAGAATGGCCTGAAAAGACACAGGTTTTTTCCAACGGCACGACCACCACAACGGGCGAAATCGTTGCCTGGCCGGGCGACGTCGCGCCCAAGGTGAAGCTGACGCTCGATGGCGGCATGCGTTTCTTCGATGAAAAATTCTCGCTGGGCGCAAGGCTCAACCACGTTACGCCGACGCAGTCGCGCACGCTGGATACGGAAGGCAATCTGCGCGAGGTGACCGATCCCTACACGACGGTGGATCTCTACGGTTCCTATGCCTTCAACGACAAGGCCACGCTTCGCTTCGCCGTCAACAACCTGACGGACCGCAAATACATCCCGGCAGCAAGCGCTTACACGGCGCCGGGCCGCACCTTTATCGCGACGATGAACGTGAAGTTCTGAACCGTGGAAGAAATTCTCCGGGCTGGGTTGCAGCCCGTCCCGGAGATGAAACGCCTTCGCCACAGGACGAAGGTATCGATATTGGCCAGCAAAGGAGTACACCTATGGCTACCACAATTCAACTGACGCAGTCTTCCTCCGATCTGATCGGCTACCTCAACGGTTGGACGAGCGGTTTCGGTTCGACCTATGGTGCGTTCTACGACGCTCAGACCAGCTCTCTCGCCACCACCACCATCGATCCGAACACGACCTATGAGGCGTGGGGCGATGGCAGCACCGGCGGCAAGGGCATCGTCATGAGCGGCGCTCTGCAGTACTCCCAGGGCAACCTGACGGGTTCGGTCGACAGCATCGTTCTGGGCACCGGCTACAGCCAGTCCACCAGCGGCATCGCCGTCAGCCAGCAGGAACTGCTGATCGATCCCGACAGCGCCTATTCGCTCGCCGGTGCCCGCGATCTTCTCGATCTCGCCGTCTACCAGCTTGCCCGCTTCGGCTCGCTGGCCGGCTTCTATGATTACTTTGCCGCCACCGGCACGGTGATCGAGGACACGGCTGCCTCCAACACCCTGACCGGCTTTGCCGGCGCAGACACCTTCGTATTCTCCGGCGGCAACGATGTCGTACAGGCCGGCCCGACCGGAACCTACGGCTATCAGGACGGCACGGATACGCTCGATGTCTCCGCCTGGGGCGCAACTTCGGTGGACGATTTGTTGTGGTATAACGATAACGGAAATGCCGTTATCGTTTCTGCCACAGACACGTCCGTCTCCGTCACACTGAATGGCGTCGATGCAAATGTGCTCGACGCATCGGACTTCATTTTCGCCAGCGCATCGGCGCTTGCCGCGTAAAGGAAAATCAGGCTGTGGGCTTTCAAAACCACCAGCAGACGCCGCCGCAGTCCCTCACTGCGGCGGTTGTTTCGCCCCTTAAAAGCACATTTCTCGGCGTTGCGCTCGTCAGTGGCGTGGTCAATATACTCGCGCTCACGTCGCCGCTCTTCATGTTGCAGGTTTATGACCGGGTTCTGGCAAGCGGCAGCCTGCCGACGCTGGTCGGGCTCGCCATTCTCGCGCTTGGCCTTTACGGCTTCCAGTGCCTGCTCGATATTATCCGCGCCCGCGTTCTGATCCGCATTGGTGAAGATTTCGACATGCGTTATTCCGGCAGGGTGCATGATGCCGTGGTGCGCCTGCCGCTCGTCAACCGCATGCCGGGCGACGGTTTGCAGCCGCTGCGCGATCTCGACAATGTGCGCGGTTTTCTCTCCGGTACGGGGCCGACGGCCTTTTTCGATCTGCCGTGGATGCCGCTTTATCTCGGCATATGTTTTCTGTTTCATTTTTGGATCGGCGTGACGGCGCTTGCCGGCGCGATGTTGCTTGTCTCCCTGACGATCCTCACCAATATCTTTTCGCAGAAGCCTATCCGCGACACCATGGTAGAAAACATGGCGCGCAACCGGCAACTGGAGGCCTCGCGCCGCAATGCCGAAGTCGTGCAGGCCATGGGGCTTGGCGGCCGGCTCGGAAAACGCTGGCAAATTTCCAACGAGGCCTATCTTGCCGCTAATCGCAAGGCGGGCGATGTGGCCGGCGGTCTCGGCAACATCGCAAAGTCTTTGCGGGTCGTGCTGCAATCGGCCATTCTGGCGGTCGGCGCGTGGCTCGTCATCAATCAGGAGGCCTCCGGCGGCGTGATGATCGCCAGCTCGATCATGATGGGCAGGGCTCTGGCGCCCGTCGATCTTGCCATTTCCAACTGGAAGTCCTTCGTGGCCGCCCGGCAGAGCTGGGCACGGCTGAGGGAGCTTTTTGCGCAGATGCCGGCCAATGCCGCCGCCATGGCCCTGCCGAAGCCTGAAAAGGAACTGCGGGTCGAAAACGTCACCATCGTTCCGCCGGGGGAAAGAAAACCGACCGTCACCGGCCTTGGTTTCATCGTGACCGCCGGAAACGCGCTCGGCGTCATCGGCCCCTCCGGCTCGGGCAAATCCACGCTCGCGCGCATTCTCACCGGCGCGTGGATGCCGGCGGCCGGCAAGGTACGGCTGGACGGTGCAAGTTTCGAGCAGTGGGACCGTGAGGCGCTGGGTCGCCATATCGGCTATCTGCCGCAGGGCGTGGAGCTGTTCGACGGCACGATCGGTGAAAATATCTCCCGTTTCGAGGATAATCCCGATCCTGACGCTATCATCGCGGCGGCCAGGGCTGCGGGCGCGCATGAACTGATCCTGCGTTTCGAAAAGGGTTATGACAGCGATATCGGCGAGGCGGGTTCGGCGCTTTCCGCCGGGCAGCGCCAGCGCATCGGCCTTGCCCGCGCGCTATACCGCGATCCCTTCATCGTCGTGCTGGACGAACCCAACGCCAATCTCGATGCGGAAGGCGAAGCCGCCGTGGTCAAGGCGATTTCCTCTGTCAAGGCGCGGGGCGGCATTGCCGTCGTCGTCGCCCACCGACCGAGCGCCATCGGTGCTGTCGATTTCATTCTGATGATGGAAGAGGGGCGGATGAAGGCCTTCGGCCCGCGCGACGAGGTTCTGTCGAAGGTACTGCGCGTTCCGCAGACGCAGGCGGCCAAGGGATTTACCGCATCCGCCCAGACGATCTCGCCGCTGCGCGTCGTCGCCAATACCCAGCCGCAGGCGCTGGTGCTGGAAGACGTCCGTGAAGAGAACAGCCAGGAAGGAGATGCGGATGTCAAACATTGACCAGCGCAGCCATGTGTCCCGCTCCATCCGCAAACATCTTGTTGCCGGCCTTGCTGCGGGTGTAGCGCTGCTGGCCGGCGTCGGCGGATGGGCTGCGACGACCAATCTAGCCGGCGCGGTTGTCGCCTCCGGCCATCTGGTGGTGGATTCGTACAGCAAGAAGGTGCAGCACCCGAGCGGCGGTGTCGTCGGCGAAATTCTGGTGAATGAGGGCGACAGGGTGAAGGCCGGCGATGTGGTCATGCGCCTTGATGCGACCCAGACCCGCGCCAATCTCGCCATCGTGACCAAGCGTCTGGATGAGCTGAATGCGCGCATGGCAAGACTGGAGGCCGAGCGCGACGATCTGCCGGAACTCGTTTTTCCGCAGGCGTTGATGGCGCGAAAAGACGATGCCGATGTCGCCTCCGCCATGCGCAGCGAGACCAAGCTGTTCGAATTCCGCAAATCCTATCGCGAAGGGCGCAAAGCACAGCTTTCCGAACGCATCACCCAGTTCGAACATGAGATTGAAGGGCTGAAGGCGCAGGAAGTCGCCTATGATAACGGCCTTGCCGTGCTGGAGGCTGAAATCACCTCGCAGAAATCCCTGCGCGAACAGGGTATCGTTTCGGTGCAGAGGCTGAACAGCCTGCAGACGCAGGCTGCGACATTCGGCGGCGAGCGCGGCGAAAAAATCGCCTATCAGGCGCAGACGGCGGGGCGCATCACCGAAACCAGGCTGCAAATCCTGCAGATCGATCAGGAATTGCGCACCGAGGTCGGGCGAGAGCTGCGGGAGATACAGGCGCAGATGGGCGAATTCGTCGAGCGCAAGGTTGCCGCCGAAGACGAGCTGAAACGCATCGATATCGTCGCGCCGCAATCCGGCATGGTGCATGAAATGGCCGTGCATACGGTGGGCGGCGTGGTGACGCCGGCGGATCCGATCATGCTCATCGTGCCTGACGGAGACGAGCTGGCGCTGGAGGTGCAGATCGTGCCGAAGGATATCGATCAGCTTCAGGTGGGGCAAAAGGCCATGCTGCGCATGACCGCTTTCAATCAGCGTGTCACGCCGGAACTGGAAGGCCATGTCAGCCGCATCGCGGCGGATATCACCACCGATCAGCGCAGCGGTCTCTCCTATTATCTCGCGCGGATTTCCGTGCCGGTTTCTGCGCGGCAGAAGTTGAACAATGCGCCGCTGGTGCCGGGCATGCCGGCCGAGGCGTTCATTCAGACCAGCGAAAGGACGGCGCTGTCCTATATCGCCAAACCGCTGACCGACCAGATCAGCCGCGCCTTCCGCGAGGAGTAGGAATCTGGGTCCGGTTTCCGGGTTCTATCCACCTTCGCCAAAACGGAAGGCGGCAAAGCCCTTCGTCTGTGTTGGGATCGCCCAGACGCCGCCCGAAAATGGTGCTTTTGCCAGCCGGTTTTCGGACATGTTGTGGCGGTGTGACGTCAGGAAAAGGAGGCTGAAATCAGGTCCTCCGAAGCACGGCATTGTGGGGTGCGGCACAGGGGTCGCAATCACATCCGCATGCTTGCCATCGGGCGTGAAAACGTTCAACAGGCCGGCGGAAACGCCCGCGCTGTAATAGGTGCCGCTGCTGTCGAGACAGCCGCCATCCGGTCTTCCCGTCTCTTCCGTCATCCGGGCCACCAGCACGCCCTCATCGAATGTGCCGTTTCTGCTGTCGAATTTTCGCCGGCGTATCCATTTCTGGACGGAATCGCTCTGCCACATGATGGAGCCGTCCGGGGAAAAGGCGAGGCCGTTCGGGCATGTCAGGCCGGTCTGCATGCGCTCGGCGCTTTTTTCGGTGATCCGCCAAAGTTCACCATGGGGCTCCATGTCCGTGAGTGGCACATTGTGCATGGTTCCCACCCAGAAGGCGCCGTCGGGGCCGACCCGTCCGTCATTCAGCCGACAAGGAATGCCGTCCGGTGACGGGAGGGAGTGGAGAAGGCGTGTTTCGCCGCTATCCGGATCGAGGATGACGATATCCATGCCGCAGGCGACGATGAGGTCGCCGTTCCGACAGAGACCGAGACTCGAGACCGTATGGGGAAACGCCCATTCGCGATAGAGGCCGGGCTCGAGCGCTGCGGACCGCACCGTCCTGCCGAGTATATCGCACCAGAAAAGCACCTGTCGCCGCTCATCCCAGACAGGGGATTCCGCGAGCGTGCTCATCGTGTCGCACAGAAGTTTCGCCTGCGACATGGCAAGCGCTTTTTCGGGAGTTGCCGTATTCATGATGCTCGAACCGTTGAAGATGATGGCACATAATTATTCGAAATAGTCCTGGTGGTTCTCGAAAACCTGCGAAAGAATGCCGAGGACGCGTCTCAGGTGCTTGCGCAAACCATCGGTCGCACGGGCTTCGTCCCCGGCCTTGATCGCATCGTAAACCGCCTCATGTTCGGAGAGCAGCCGCGCCATATGCGCCTCGTCGGTGATGGCGAGCGCGCGCAGGCGGTCCAGCCCCGCCTTCTCGCGGATCAACAGCGTCTCCAGCCTCTCAAGCCCCGTCGCGGCGGCAAGCGCGCTGTGGAACTGGTCGTCATGCACGCGAAAAGCCTTTCTGTCTCCGCGGTGCATGGCTGCGCGCTGGCCGGTGAGGGCGTGTTCGATCTCCTGCTCGGCCTCCGCCGTTATGCCGATCTGGCACAGCCTGCAAACCGCAGCGACCTCCAGCGCCTCGCGGATGAATTGCGCGCTGCGAATGTGCTTTTCCGATAATCTGGAGACATAGGTGCCGCGGCTTGGCAGGGTGACGATCAGGCCGTCATCCCGCAGGCGGCTCAGCGCTTCGCGCACCGGCGTTCGACTGGAATTGAACAACTGTCCGATCTCGTTTTCCGAAACAGCCTGGCCGGGAAAAAGCTCCCGGGAAAGGATGGCCGATTTCAGCGCGGAATAGATCTGGTCCACGACCGGACGGTTAAGGTCCAGTCGTTCCATTGTCGGCACGGTGCCACCTGTTACGGGAATTTTCGGCATATACCCTCCAGCGTTTTCATAACCGGTATACCGGAACACAAGTCTGTTGACAACCGGCATACCGGTATGCAAATGATCGCTTATTGGGAAGGAGGCTCCCGAAATGCAAAATATCAAGACCTGCGTCATCGTTGGCGCCGGAATGGTGGCGAAGACGCATGTGCTCGCCTGTGCGGCAAGCCCGGAAAAAATTCGCCTGAAGGGTTTGGTCGATGGCGGCTCCGGTCGCGCCAGGGCGCTGGCCGCCGAAGCGTCGAAACACGCCGGATATGAGGTTGTCGTTTATTCCTCGGTCGAGGAAGCAGCGCGCGATGCGGATGTCGATTTCGCCATCGTCGCAACGCCGCCGAATGCCCGCATCGATATCGTCGGACAGCTCGCAAAGGCGGGCAAACACATTCTGATGGAAAAGCCCGTCGCCCGTAATACGCAGGAGGCCGGCGGTCTTGTCACCCTCTGTCGTGACGCCGGCGTCACGCTCGGCATCATCTTCCAGCACCGCATGCGGGCTGCATCGCAAAAAGCCCGTGAGTTGGTCGATGGCGGGACGCTCGGAGCGCTCGGTCTTTGCGAAATTTCCGTGCCGTGGTGGCGCGCGCAATCCTATTATGATGAACCCGGCCGCGGCACCCTGGCGCGCGACGGCGGCGGTGTTCTGATCTCCCAGGCAATCCACACCATCGATCTGGCGCTCAGCCTTGCCGGACCGGTCTCGCGCGTTCAGGCCATGGCGGCGACGACGCGTTTTCATCGCATGGAAACCGAGGATTATGTCGCGGCCGGCCTGCGCTTCAAGAATGGCGCCGTCGGCTCGCTTGTTGCAAGCACCGCGAGTTTTCCTGGTGCCCCGGAATCGATTGTCCTGCATTTCGACAATGCCAGCCTGCGGCTCGCTTCGGGCCTCCTGCATGTCGACTGGCGCGATGGCCGGCAGGAGACGTTTGGCGGCGCGGCATCCGGCACGGGCGGCGGCGCCGACCCCATGGCTTTCACGCATGAATGGCATCAGGGCGTCTTCGAAGATTTCGCAGACGCCATTTCCTCAGGGCGCCCCCCGGTCGTCACCGGTGAAGCGGCTCATTTGTCTCACAGATTGATCGACGCGATCATCAACTCGGCCGACACCGGCAAGGAAGTGGAACTGCAGGATGACTAAAGCAATCAAGTTCGTCGCTCTCGGCATAGAGCACCGGCACATTTTCGGCATGGCCCAGAACATGCTGGATGCCGGCGCGGAATTCGCCGGCTGGTGGACCGAAGGCGAGCCAGACGTGGTGGAAGGCTTCGTCAAGCGCTTCCCGGATGTGCCGCGCGCGGCCTCCAAGGAAGCTCTGCTGGCCGATGGCAGCATCGATCTCGTGCTGATCGCCGATATTCCCTCCAAGCGCGCCGATCTCGCCATCGCCGCCATGGAAGCCGGCAAGGACGTCATGTCCGACAAGCCCGGCTGCACCACCTTTGAACAGCTCGATCGCCTTCGCCAGACCGTGGCGAAGACCAAGCGCATCTGGACCGTCGATTTCTCCGAGCGTTTTGAAGTTCCGAGCGTGACCAAGGCCGCTGAACTCGTTGCGCAGGGTGCGATTGGCCGTGTGATCCAGACCGTCGGCCTCGGCCCGCATCGTCTGAACCGCCAAATCCGTCCGAAGTGGTTCTTCGAGCGTGAAGCTTACGGCGGCATCATCACCGATATCGCCAGCCACCAGATCGACCAGTTCATGTTCTTCACCGGTTCGACCGAAGTGGAGATCGTGGCTGCCACCGTTGCCAACTATGCCAACCCGCGCGATCCGGGCCTGCAGGATTTCGGCGAAGTGGTGCTGCGCGGCGACAAGGGCCACGGCTATATCCGCGTCGACTGGTACACGCCCGATGCGCTGCCGACCTGGGGTGACGGCCGCCTGACGATCCTCGGCACCGAGGGCTACATCGAGCTGCGTAAATATGTCGATGTCGGTAACAAGGAAGGCACCGACCGCCTCATTCTCGTGAATGGCGACCGCTGCGAATATATCGACGCTTCCGGTGCCGGCCTGCCCTATTTCGGCCGCCTGTGCGACGACATCCGCAACCGCACGGAAACGGCGATGACGCAGGAACATGTGTTCAAGGTATGCGACCTGTCGCTGCAGGCGCAGGCCAAGGCCGAAGGAGCAAAGGCATGATTGGCGTCGCAATCGTTGGTGCCGGCATCGGCGCCCTGCATCTGAAGGGTTATCAGGCGTTGCCGGAGCGCTTCTCCGTCAAGGCGATCTGCGATCTCGATCTGGAGCGCGCCCGCTCCGTGGCGGGTGAGGATACGTCCATCCGCCTGACGACCGATCTCGATGAGATTCTGGCCGATGAGAGCATCCAGCTCATCGACGTCTGCCTGCCGCCGCACCTGCATTTCCCCGTGACGCTGAAGGCGCATGCGGCGGGCAAGGATGTGGTCTGCGAAAAGCCGCTGGTCCGCTCGCTTGAAGAGGCCAATGCGCTGATCGACTCCGTCAAAAAGACCGGCCGTGGCGTGTTTCCGGTCTTCCAGTACCGTTTCGGACATGCGATGCGGCAGCTTCGTGCGCTCATCGATGCCGGCCTTGCGGGCAGGGCCTTTGTCGCGAGTTCGGAAGTTCACTGGAACCGTGGCGCCAGCTATTACGACATTCCCTGGCGCGGTACGTGGAAGGGCGAGTGCGGCGGCGCGATCCTCGGCCACGCCATCCACGCCCATGATCTTCTCTGCCACGTTCTCGGCCCGGTCGACGAAGTGTTCGCCATGGCCGATACACGCGTCAACACGATCGAAACCGAAGACTGCGCGGCGCTCAGCTTCCGCATGAAAAGCGGTGCGCTGGCGACGAGTTCGGTGACGCTCGGTGCCGCCGAAGATACGTCCCGCCTGCGTTTCTGCTTCGAAGGCTTCACCGCCGAGAGCGGCACGCTGCCCTATCGCCCGGCCGAAGACACATGGCGTTTCATCGCCCGTGCACCGACCACGCAGGACCAGATCGACGCCGTTCTGGCGACGGTTGCTGATGGCGAAAACGGCTTTGCCGGTTTTGTCGAGGCCATTGCCGACGCGATGGAAGGACGCGGCGGTAAGGAAGTGACTGTGAACGATGGCTTGCAGTCCATCGAACTCGTCACCGCCATCTACCGCTCGGTGCGGGAAGGAAAGCCGGTCCGCCTGTCCGACGCCGCAGAAGGCGAATGGATCAAGGGCTGGGCTCCGCGCGCATCCGCCAACGCATAATCATCTAAGGGAGGAAAAGAGATGATCGGTAAATATAGCATGGCATTGGCGCTCGCCATTGGCGCGGCGTCCTTTGCAGGCGCCGCTCAGGCGACCCAGGAAGTGCGCTTCACCTGCGCTTATGACGGCAACGGCTGCGAAATCCTGAAAGACATTCTCGCGCGTTACGAAAAGCAGCATCCGGACGTGAAGATCGTCACCGACGTCGTGCCCTACAAGGCGCTGCTGGAAGGCCTGCCCGTGCAGCTCGCCGGCGGCAGCGGCCCGGATTTCGCAACCGTGACCGACCTTGGCGGTCTCAACCGCTATTATCTCGATCTCACGCCCTATGTGGACGCGAAATATTGGGAAGATAATTTCTCCAACGTGCTGAAATGGTACCGCAGCGGCCCCGACGACAAGGGCATCTACGGCATGCATACCCAGCTCACCATCACCGGCGCCTTCATCAACCGCACCCTGTTCGATCAGGCCAATGTGGCCGTACCCGGCAAGGATGCAACGCTGGATGACTGGGCGAAGGCTGCCAATGCCGTCGCCAAGGCAACCGGCACGCCTTACCCGATGGCCATCGACCGTTCCGGCCACCGTATTGCCGGCCCGGCCATTTCCTACGGCGCGAAGATTTTCGATGCTGATGGTAAGCCCATTCTCGTCGATGAAGGTTTCACGACTTTCGTGAAGAAATTCGTGGAGTGGAACAAGGACGGCACCATGGCGCGTGACGTCTGGGCCGGGCAGGGCGGCAATACCTATCGTGACGCCGCGCAGGAATTCATCAACGGCCAGCTCGTCTATTATTACTCGGGCAGCTGGCAGACCGCGCGTTTCGACAGCCAGGTCGGCGATGCGTTCGACTGGGAAGTCGTGCCGCAGCCCTGCGGCGGCGCTGCCTGCACCGGCATGCCGGGCGGCACCGGCGTTGTCGGCTTCAAGCAGACCAAGAACCCGAAAATCGTTGCCGATATCCTGAACTTCCTCGCTCAGGACGAGAATTATCTCGACTTCACCGTGCGCACCCGCAACGTTCCGGCCCACAAGGCCGTGGCTGACAAGGGCGTGACCTATACGGGTGCGACGCCGGCGACGCAGAAGGCCATGAACGCCTGGCTGGACCAGATCCCCGGCCTCAGCCCGATTGCCTACACCTATCAGGGTTACAAGAACAATCGCGCCATGTTCAACATCTCCGTCCAGCGCATCACGCAGGCCATCGTCGGTGAAAGCACCGTCGATGAGGCCATGGCCCGCGCGAAGACGGACCTCGAGGAAGCGTTGAAACAGGCGAAGTGATCCATCGCCTTCCGGTGCGGCGCATGCCGCGCCGCGCCGGATCGAAGGAGGACCCTCATGTATAAATTTCTTGCGCCCGTCATGGGCATCGTCGAACTGCCCTTCGCCTTCCTGCAGAAGGTTCTCGGCCATCGGCGGATCGCCTGGGTGTTTCTTACACCCAACCTGATCCTGTTTGCGGTCTTCGCCTTTCTGCCGATCGTGCTGAACATGGCCTATTCCGTGACCGGCAGCGAACACATATTGCTTTCTGAGCGCCCTTCGGTGGGCGGCGAAAACTTTTCGGTCCTTCTTTCCTGTCAGAATTACCTCGACCCCAATTCCTGTCAGCGCGACCTGTTCTGGCGCTCAGTCTGGAATACGGTTTTCTTCGTGGTGCTGCAGGTTGGTTTCATGGTCGGCTTTTCGCTCATCACAGCCATCGTGCTCAACCGCGATATCCGGGCACGCGGGTTTTTCCGTGCCGTCTTCTTTTTCCCCGTGCTGCTGTCGCCCGTCGTTGTGGCCTTGATCTGGAAGTGGATTCTCCAGCGTTTCGGCGTTCTCAACGCGGCGATGGAAGGCTTGGGACTCGGCTCGGTCGACTGGTTGCTCGAAGCCAACCTTGCCTTCGGCTGGTCGGTCTTCCTGTCGGTCTGGGCGCATATGGGCTTTTACACGCTCATTCTTCTGGCCGGCCTGCAGGCGATCCCGCGTGATGTCTATGAGGCGGCGCAGCTCGACAAGGCGAGCCCTTGGCGCATCTTCCGGCGCATCACGCTGCCGCTTTTGGCACCCACCATGCTCGTCGTCCTCGTCCTGTCGCTCATCAAGGGCGTGCAGACCTTCGATGAAGTCTTTGCCTTCACGGGTGGCGGCCCCGGTTCGGCGACCACCTTCATCATTCAGTTCATCTATCAGACCGGCTTTGCCGGGACGCCCCGCAATTTCGGCCTTGCGGCTGCCGCTTCGCTGCTGCTCGCCGTGGTGCTCGTGGTGCTGACCGCCCTGCAATTCCGGGCAAACAGGAGCAAGGTCGATGGCTAGGATTGGCGCATTTCTGACCCGTACCCGCGGCCGAAACGGCAAGCTGCACTGGACCGACTGGTTGTCCTACGCCTATCTCGGTGTGGCCGTGCTGATGATGTTCGGTCCCGTCGTCTGGCTCGTGCTCTCCTCGTTCAAGACGGAGGCCGATCTTCAGCGCTTTCCGCCGCGCCTCCTGCCCTATACGCAGGAAACCGTGGTGGTGGACGGGCAGGCAGCACCGCTGCCGGCCTATGTCGACAAGGATGGCCGCAAGTTCGGCATGGTCCGCCGCATCGGTCTCGTGGCCCAGGTGGTCGACCCGGCCAAGCCAACCGAAGTCCTGAAGATGCCGTTCAACGAGCTGAAGCCGGCTGAAAAGGTGGCGCTGGCGACGGAAAACTACACCGAGCTTTTCCAGCGCTTCAATTTCCCGCTCTATTTCTGGAACTCGACCTTCATCACGGTGACGTCTACCATCATCATGCTGATCGTCAATTCCATGGCCGCCTTCGCGCTCTCGAAATACCAGTTCAAGGGCAGGGGCGTGGTGCTGGCGCTGGTTGTCGGCACGCTGATGATCCCGCAGACCGTCGTGCTGGTCCCACTGTTTCTCATCACCAGTCAGCTCGGCATGATCAACAGTCTCTGGGGCGTCATCATTCCGGGAGCAGCGACACCGACCGGCGTCTTCCTGCTGCGGCAATATATGCTGACGATCCCGGATGAAATCCTTGATGCGGCCCGCATGGACAAGGCGAGCGAGTGGAAGATCTACTGGCGCATCATCCTGCCGCTTTCGGCCCCGGCGCTTGCCGTTCTTGCGATCCTTGCGATCATGTGGCGCTGGAACGACTTCCTCTGGCCGCTGATCGTGCTGACCCGCAACGACAACTTCACACTGCAACTGGCGCTCAACTCCTTCCAGGGGGAGATGACGACGGAATGGAGCAACCTGCTGGCCATGACGGTGCTGACACTCGCCCCGATCGCGCTGGTCTTCATGTTCCTGCAAAAATACATCGCCACCGGCATTGCATCGACGGGCGGCAAATAATCCTCAGGGAGGAAACACGACAATGGCAAGTATAGAGCTTCGTCAGGTCAAAAAGACATATGGTGCCCTCGATGTCATCAAGGGTGTCGATCTCGATATCAAACACGGCGAGTTCTGTGTTTTCGTCGGCCCTTCCGGCTGCGGCAAGTCGACCCTGCTGCGCATGATCTCCGGTCTCGAAGAACTGAGCGGCGGCGATATCGTCATCGGCGGTGATGTGGTCAACACAGTGCCAGCCGCAGATCGCGGCCTTGCCATGGTGTTCCAGTCCTATGCCCTTTATCCGCATATGACGGTGCGCGAAAACCTGTCCTTCGGGCTTGAGAACATTGGCACCTCCAAAAAGGATATCGCCGAAAAGATTTCCCAGGTTTCCAAGATGCTACAGATCGATCAGCTTCTGGAGCGTCGTCCCAAGGATCTCTCGGGCGGCCAGCGCCAGCGCGTCGCCATCGGCCGCGCGGTGGTGCGCGAGCCGCGCGTATTCCTTTTCGACGAGCCGCTTTCCAACCTTGATGCGGAGCTGCGCGTCGACATGCGCGGCGAGATTTCCAGCCTGCACCGGCGTCTCGGCAATACCATGATCTATGTGACGCACGATCAGGTGGAGGCCATGACCATGGCCGACAAGATCGCCGTTCTGCGCGCCGGCAAGCTGGAGCAATTCGGTGTGCCGCTCGATCTTTACAATCGCCCGGCCAATCTCTTCGTGGCGGGCTTCATCGGCTCGCCGAAGATGAATTTCTTTGCAGGCGAAGTGACCTCGGATGCAACGCCGTTCCTGAAGATCGCCACCGGCGAATTGATCCCGCTGCCGCAGACCGGTTTTGCCTACAAGCCCGGTCAGAAAGTGACGCTCGGCATCCGCCCGAACCATGTGCAGGCGGGTGGCGAAGGCGCACTGACCATGTCGGTGCGCACCGCCGAACAGTTGGGCGGCGAGTCCTATCTTTACGGTACTCTCGGGGATGGCACCCGGGTGACGCTGCATCTTTCCGGCCAGACTTCGACATCGGCTGACGAAGTCATTCGCCTGTCGGCGCCGCTGGAACACATCCACCTTTTCGATACGACGAGCGGGCTGACGCTCCGGCAGGACTGACAGCCTTTGGCGCAACCCGCAACGCAGGACCATTGACATGACCGATAAAAAACTCCGTTCCGACCGCTGGTTTGCTCCCGACGACCTGCGCAGCTTCGGCCACCGCTCACGCATGATGCAGCTCGGTTATGCGGAGGAGGATTTTGTCGGCAAACCCGTCATCGGTATCCTGAACACCTGGTCGGAGCTGAATACCTGTCACTCGCATTTTCCCGAGCGCGTGCAGGATGTGAAACGCGGTGTGCTGCAGGCTGGCGGTTTCCCCGTCGAAATGCCGTCGCTTTCGGTGGATGAGAGCTTCACCAAACCGACATCGATGCTCTACCGCAACATGCTGGCGATGGAGACGGAGGAAATGATCCGCTCGCATCCGCTCGACGGTGTGGTGCTGATGGGCGGTTGCGACAAGACGACCCCCGGCCTCGTCATGGGCGCGATCTCGGCCGGTGTGCCGATGATCTATCTGCCGGCCGGGCCGATGCTGCGTGGCAACTATGCCGGCAAGGTGCTGGGTTCCGGTTCGGACGCCTGGAAATATTGGGATGAGCGCCGTGCCGGTAACGTAACCGACGAGGAATGGCGCGGCGTGCAGGGCGGCATCGCCCGCTCTGCCGGTGTGTGCATGACCATGGGCACCGCCTCGACCATGACCGCCATCACCGATGCCCTTGGCCTCACCCTGCCAGGAGCTTCCTCCATTCCGGCGGTGGATGCCGAACACCAGCGCATGTCGGCAGGTTGCGGCCGGCGTATCGTGGAAATGGTGGCCGAGGAGCTGACGCCGGACCGTATCCTGACCGCGACCGCCTTTCGCAATGCCGCCATCGTCGCCATGGCGACCGGTTGCTCCACCAATGCCGTCGTGCATCTGATCGCCATGGCCCGCCGCGCCGGCGTGCCGATGACGCTCGATGAGCTGGACGAGCTTGGCCGGGTCACGCCGCTCATCGCCAATGTCCGGCCCTCCGGCAAAGACTATCTGATGGAGGACTTCTATTACGCCGGCGGCCTGCGGGCGCTGATGAAGCAGCTCGAAAGCCGTCTCGACTGTTCGGCGCTCACCGTGACCGGCCGCAGCATGGGCGAAAACCTGGAAGGCGCGAAGGTCTATAATGACGACGTCATCCGCTCGCTCGATAATCCCGTTTATGCGGAAGGCTCGCTTGCGGTGCTGCGCGGCAATCTTTGCCCGGACGGCGCCGTCATCAAGCCTGCCGCCTGCGATCCGAAATACCATATCCATGAAGGCCCGGCGCTGGTTTTCGACAGTTATCCGGAGATGAAGAAGGCAATTGACGACGAAAACCTCGATGTCACGCCGGATCATGTGCTGGTGCTGCGCAATGCCGGTCCGCTCGGCGGTCCCGGTTTTCCGGAATGGGGCATGCTGCCCATCCCCAAGGCGCTGATCAAGAAGGGCCATCGCGATATGGTGCGCATTTCCGATGCCCGCATGTCCGGCACCTCCTATGGTGCCTGCGTGCTGCATGTTGCGCCGGAAAGCTTCGTCGGCGGCCCGCTGGCGCTCCTGAAAACCGGTGATATCGTGCGCCTCGACCTGCCGCAACGTCGGCTCGACATGCTGGTCAGCGAAGAGGAAATCGCCAGCCGCCGCGCCGCCTGGCAGGCGCCCGCGCCGCGTTATGAACGCGGTTATGGTTATCTCTTCTCCAAGCATGTCACCCAGGCCGATCAAGGCTGCGATTTCGACTTCCTGCAGACGGATTTCGGCCGCACCGCCGGCGAGCCCGATATTTTCTGAGAGGCGCTATCATGTTGAAGCGATTGCTCATCACCGGTGCCGGCGGCAAGCTGGGCAGCATGCTGCGCGGGCGGCTCGGCCATGTCGCCGAGACCATCCGCCTTTCCGATGTCATCGATCTCGGTGAGGCAGCCCCCCATGAGGAGCTTTTTCGCTGCCGGCTCGAAGACGAGGCGGCGGTTCATGAACTGGTGAAGGGCTGTGACGGCATCGTCCATCTCGGTGGTATTTCGGTGGAAAAGGCTTTTGATCCCATCGAGGCCGCCAATCTTCGCGGCGTCTACAATCTTTACGAGGCGGCGAGGCAAAACGGCCTGCCGCGCATTCTCTTCGCTTCCAGCAACCATACGATCGGTTATTACCCGCAGGGACAGCAGCTCGAGCCGGAAACGCCCTTTCTGCCGGACGGCCTTTACGGCGTCTCGAAGATTTTCGGTGAGGCCATGGCAAGCCTCTACCACTCCAAATTCGGCCAGGAAACGGCCATCGTCCGTATCGGGTCGTGCGAAGAAAAGCCCTCCAACTGGCGGATGTTGTCGACCTGGCTCAGCTACGGCGACTTCGTCTCGCTGATCGATGCCGTCTTTCGGGTGCAGAAACTCGGATGCCCGGTCATTTGGGGCGTTTCCGCCAATGACGATAGCTGGTGGGATAATTCCCATATCGATTTTCTCGGCTGGCAGCGCCGCGACAATGCCGCGCGCTACCGTGCGGAAATCGAACGCGATGTGCCGCGCCCCGATCCCGAGGCCGCGATCGCAAAATATCAGGGCGGCGTCTTCACAGACGAGCCCATTCACCGGACTTGAAACACATCCATACGCCCATTGCGAGGAGATAGACATGAACAATGAAACGCGCGAAAAACTGCTGACGATTTCCGTCGCTACCCTGGCGACGGCGCTTTACAAGCGGGGTCTGCGCAACCAGGTCATTCAGGGTGTGCGCCCGCTGGGCTACAAGGGCAAGAACATGGTCGGCCCGGCCTTTACCCTGCGCTACATGCCGGCCCGTGAAGACCGCAACCAGCTTGTTGAATTCCGCAATCCCGCCCATCCGCAGCGCGTCGCCATCGAAACATGCCCGCCGGGCCATGTGCTTGTCATGGACAGCCGCAAGGATGCGACCGCCGCCTCGGCCGGCGATATTCTGGTGACCCGCCTGATGGTTCGCGGCGGTGCCGGCATCGTCTCCGATGGCGGTTTCCGGGATGCGGCCACCATTGCCGAGCTGGATATCCCGGCCTACCACACCCGCCCTTCCAGCCCCACCAACCTCACCAAACACGAGGCAATCGAAATAAACGGCCCGATTGGCTGCGGCGATGCGCCGGTGTTCCCGGGCGATATCATCGTCGGCGACGCCGATTGCGTCATCGTCATCCCCGCGGGCATTGCCGACGACGTGGCGACCGAGGCGGTGGAAATGACGGCTTACGAGGATTTCGTGGTGGAACAGGTCAAGGCCGGCCAGACGATCATCGGGCTTTACCCCTGCACGAAGGAAGAGCACCAGACGGCTTTTGCCGAATGGCGCAAGAAGAACAACCGCTGAACCTTACAGCCAACCCAGTGCTTTCGCCGCGCGGATCGCCTCCGCGCGGCGTTTGCAATCCAGCTTGCGGAACAGGTTGCCGAGGTGAAACTTCACCGTCACTTCCGAGATGTTGAGCGTCTGGGCGATCTTCTTGTTCGACATGCCGCTGGCGAGCAGTTGCAACATCTGCGCTTCCCGCTGCGAAAGCCCGCCATGCAGGGCGCGCGCCTGCGGTGAATTCACCGAGGCGGCGAAAATCGACAGTGCGGAGCGCACATCGGAAGAGGTCTCGATGAAGCTGCGGATGCGGCGATTGTTCAGAAGCGGGGACAGGAAGACGCGCTCCTCCGACAGGACGCCGCTGCAGCCAAGGCGGGTCGCCGATTCAAGGGCGGTGAGGATATGGGCGCGGGCGGCGGCGTTGTCGCGGCGCTGGTGCGCGGCGTAGCTCTGCCAGATTCGCAGCGCGACCTTTTCGCGGTTGGTGACTTTGGGATTGGCGATCATCGCGTCGATCTGGCGGGAGAGATAGGCGCGGGGCGTGAAAAGATGCACCGCATCGCGCAGCCAGGCCATGACATAGGCGATTTCATCGCGGCGCGTCAGCCGGGAAAGATCATCATGCGCGCTCTCCACCCAGTTGCGGCCCATGGGCATGCGGATCGCCGAAAGCGTTGCGGCCGCATCCGCCCAGCGGTTGGCGTTCTGATAGGCGATGGCCGTCCTGATCTCCATCATCGCATGGAATTGCAGCCCTTCCGAAAGGTGGATCCACAGGCCGTCGAGAAAGCCCGGTCGAACGGTCATCGGAAAATGGTCGATCAACACCTGCGAGGCGTAAAACAGGGCAAACTGCATCAGGCTTGGCCAGATTTCGGCAGCGGCGAAGTGATCAAATTCGTGCTCGACGAAATGCAACAGGTCGCGCGGCTTTCCCGCCTCATAGGCAAGACAGGCTTCCGCCAGCCGCAACATCCGGAACTCCTGCGCAGCATCATGCGGCACCTGTTCCAGCCGTGTGCGCGCCTCCTGCGCCGCCCGACGGGCCAGAAGCACGTCGCCGCTCATCAGCCGCAACACGATCTGGTGCAGATGGATGAAAAATTCGAGCAGGGGCTGCCCGCCCATCTTGCGCAGATAGATCAGAGCGCGTGCGGCGGCGGCCTCCGCCTCGCGGAAATTGCGGCGGCGGATTTCGAATTCCAGCAACGCATTGTAATAGGCTGCCCATTTGCCGTGATCGTTCATGGGATAGTCGGCCATGAATTCCCCCAGACGCGTGATTACCGCGTCATTGGGGGTCAGATCCTCGGCAATCATCAGGTTCAGCCGGAAGGTGCGGGCGGCGAAGGAAAAGCGTGAGCCACGGGCAAGTACTTTCAGTGGATCGAGATAATCAGACCCAAGGCTCTTGCCGAGCAGATGACGCACGCGCTGCAACTCCCCCTGTTTCAGCAGGGCGCGGGTAACGGCGAAGAGCACGGTTTCATTCGTTGCGATCATATCCTGCGAAAACCGCATGATGATCTCGCGAAACCTGTCGACGCTGCTTCGATAGATCAGTTCACGGCCATGGGCGCGTTCCAGGATTTGCGCGGCATGGGTCTCGTAACCGCGGTCGAGCAGCATCGCCATGGCCGCAAGCGCCCGCCCTTCCTTTTCGAAAGCCGATGCGACCTCCACCACGGCGCTGCCGGCCTGCAGGGTAGCAAGACGTTCCCGCGCAGACACGCTCAGAAGCCGTATCAGAGTGGGGTGATTTTCGGGATTTCCGGTCAGGAAAGGCGGCAGCAGTTCGGTCCAGTCCGCCTCTGGCTCCGCAGAGGGATTTTCCAGCCAGAACGAAAGTTCAACCGTCTGGGCGGGAGAGAGATGCGGCAGGTAGTTTTCCCGCAGATAGTCGGCACACAGCGTTTCATTCGGAAAACGCGCCAGTGACAGAAAAGCCGGCCAACCCGCATAGTCGTGAAGGGCGAGGCGTTTCTGCTCATATGGCAGGTCCTCCACCTCATCCTCACTAAGAAGCAGTTCATTCGGTCCGATGGTGAGCGAACCGCGATGCAGGATTTGCCGGGCCAGTCCGCTGATCCGCTGATCTGGCCGGCAGGCGATGACCACCAAACGCACCGTCTCCAGAATGGCGGCCGGCATGCGCGCCGCCCGTGCGAAAACCGGCACGTCCCACAGGAGACAGCCATTTGCGGTCTCGTCGCTTCGCGGCTGGTGCGTGCGGCACACCGGCGTTTCGAGCTCTTTTGCAAGCATTTCCAACAGCACGCTTTTTCCCGCACCCGCAGGTGCGCGCAGAAAGATCACGCCGGCGGTTTCGCTGGCGATGCGGCGGCAAAGACGGGTGCGTGGCAGGAGCGTCATTCGCAAAGGCATAGGGGATTTAAGCCTAAAAACCTATACTCATCTTTCAAAAAACTATACCTTTCGGCAATTGTTCAAACGGACATGTGGTGAAAACTTGTGCTCACGCAACCGATGCACAAGGAACGTCCCACCGATGCAGCAACATCCGCTGGTCGCGATTTTGAACAGGCTCGGCACCTTCGTGCTGGTCATGATCGCCCTGTCCATCATGATTTTCGTGCTGGCCCGCGTGGTGCCCGGCGATCCCGCCCGCATGGCGCTGGGGCCTGCGGCAACGCAGGAGCAGGTGGATGCGCTGCGCGGCGAGATGGGCCTCGATAAGCCGCTCGCCGTCCAATACCTCGACTATATCGGCAATGCCCTGCACGGCGATCTTGGTTTCTCGCTGGTGTCGCAACGCCCGGTGACTACCGATCTGGCGCAGACCGTTCCTGCGACAGTCGAGTTGGTGCTGGTCTCGGTCATCTTCATGTTTGCCGTCGCCATCCCGCTCGGCGTCATCACGGCACATTATCGCGACCGCCCGCTGGACCATATCGGTCGCATCCTGTCGCTCACCGGGGTCACGATCCCGAGCTTTCTTTTCGCCATCACGCTGCAATTGCTGGCCGCGCGCTTTCTCTCCGGCTGGCCGATCATCGGCAGGCTCGACCACGGGCTTGGCTGGCAGGGCGGCCCGACGGGCTTCATCCTGATCGACGGCACGCTGGCCGGACGGTTCGATGTGGTGCTGGATGCGCTGAAACACCTTGCACTGCCGGCATTTGCGCTTTCCATGGCAGGCATCGGCCAGATCACCCGCATCACGCGTTCCTCGATGATTGAAAACCAGCGCAAGGACCATGTGCTGACCCTGCAAAGCTTCGGCGTGCCGGAGCGGGTCATCATCTTCCGTTACCTGCTGAAGCTCTCTTCCATCGCGCCGCTGACGATCATGGGTCTCGAATTCGCGTCGCTGATCGGCAATGCCTTCGTCATCGAGATGGTCTTCGCCTGGGGCGGTTTCGCCTCCTACGGTCTGAACGCCATCCTGCAGAAAGACCTCAATGCCGTGACCGCCGTGGTGCTGGTCGCCGGCCTGTTCTTCATCGTTGCGAACCTGATCGTGGATGTCCTGATCTCGATCATCGACCCGCGCCTGCGCCGCAAGGAGGCTCGCTGATGGCTGATATGAAAATGCTCGAACCCGCCGATCGCGGCCTAAGCGCCGGTTACATGATGTGGTATCGCTTCAGCCGCAATCCGGCGGCGGTCATCGGCTCGCTGATCCTGCTATCGGTGCTGGTGCTGGCGGTCTTCGCACCATGGCTCACGCCCTATCCGAAACATATCGGCGCGGTCGTCGATTTCCGCGCCCGCCATATGCCGCCGGATCTGGAGCACTGGTTCGGCACCGACAAGGCCGGCCGCGATATCTTTTCCCGTACCATCTTTGGGCTGCGGGTCTCGCTGCTTCTTGTCATCGGCGTGCTCGGCATTTCGGTGCCGGTCGGAGCCGTGCTTGGCCTCATCGCCGGTTATTTCGGTGGCTGGACTGAAAAGCTCATCAGCGGCCTGACGAATGTGATGCTGGCCATGCCGCCGCTCGTCATGGCGCTCGCGGTCTCCAACCTGCTGGAACCGACGCTGATGAACGCCATGATCGCGATCACGCTGCTGTGGTGGACCTGGCATGCGCGGCTGATCTATTCGGTATCGAAGTCCATTGCGTCCGAAGACTATATCGAGGCGGCGCGTCTTGCCGGTGCCGGCCCGCTGCACATCCTCTTTCGCGAAATCCTGCCCAATTGCGTCTCGGTCATATCGGTCAAGACGACGCTCGATGCCGCCTTCGTCATTCTGTTCGGCGCGACGCTGAGCTTCCTCGGTTTCGGCGTCAAACCGCCGACCCCCGACCTTGGATCGATGGTTGCCGACGGGCGCCAGTTCATGCCGGATTTTTGGTGGGAAGTGCTCTGCCCCGGTGCGGCCGTGCTTTACGTGACGCTGGGCTTCAACCTGCTGGGCGACGGCCTGCGCGACATGTTCGACGTAGAAAGCTAAGGCCATGACTGAACCGCTTCTCAAGGTCGAAAACCTCAACGTCACCTTCACCAATTACGGCCGCACGCGGCAGGTTCTGCGCGATGTCGCCTTCACCGTTGCCGCCGGCGAGCGCGTGGCGCTGATCGGTGAAACCGGATCGGGCAAGTCCGTCACCGCCAAGGCGATCATCGGCACTTTGCCGAAGAATGCCGCGATCACGTCAGGTGCGATCGTCATCGATGGCCGGGATGTGCTTGCCCTGCCGCGCAGGGAGCGCGAGGCCCTGAAAGGAACGGCGTTTTCGCTGATTATGCAGGACCCGCTCTCGTCCTTCAATCCGGTCTTCAAGATCGGCACGCATCTCGATGATGTCATGCGCTTTGCCGACAAACGCGATGGTATCAACTCGTCCAAGGCGGAGCGCCGCAACCGCATCGCAGCCGTTTTGCGCCGGGTACAGCTTGCCGATACCGAGCGGGTCATGAACGCCTATCCGTCCGAGCTTTCGGGCGGCATGCGTCAGCGCGTGCTGATCGGACTTGCGCTGCTGCACCAGCCGAAACTGCTGATCGCCGATGAGCCCGGCACGGCGCTCGACGTGACGACGCAGGATGAAATCCTCAACCTCATCAACCAGCTGGTTGCCGAAGAAAACATGGCGCTGCTGATGATCACCCACAATCTCGGCGTCGTGCGCAAGGTGGCGGATCGGGTCGTGGTCATGCATCACGGCGATATCGTCGAGACCGGTCCATGCACGCAAATCCTGCATACCCCCGCCGAAGATTACACGCGCTCGCTGCTGGATGCCGTGCCGCCGCTTTATGGCCCACGCGTCACCGATCTGGCGCAAAGCACGCGCTCGCCCATCGTGACGATTGAAGGGCTGAACAAGATTTACGGCAGGCGCAACGGTTATCACGCCGTGCGGGATGTGAACCTGACGCTGAAGGAAGGCGAGGTTTTCGGCCTTGCGGGTGAATCCGGCTCCGGCAAGACCTCGGTTGCGCGCATGATCATGGGCCTTTCGCGTCCCACGTCTGGTAATCTCGTGATCGACGCCCCGGCGCCTGAGCGCGGCAAGCGGTTGACGCAGATCGTCTATCAAAATCCGGGCACCTCGCTCAATCCGAAGCGCACGGTGAAACAGACGCTTGCCCTGCCGCTGAAATCCATCGGCATGGATGGGCAGGCGCGTGAAAGCCGCATGCAGGAACTGATGGGGCTGGTGCGGCTGCCGCAATCCTATCTCGGCAAATATCCGCATGAGCTTTCCGGCGGCCAGAAGCAGCGCGTGGCGATTGCCCGGGCGCTCGCGGCAGAACCGAAAATCCTCATCCTCGACGAGCCGACGGCGGCACTCGATGTTTCCGTGCAGAAGACGGTGATCGACCTTCTGCTGCAGCTGCGCGAGGAGCTTGGCCTGACCTATCTGATGATCTCGCACGACCTGTCGCTGATGCGTAATTTCTGCTCGCGCATCGCCATCATGCTGCGCGGCGAGATTGTCGAGGAGGGTGTGACATCGGCGGTCTTCGCCGAGCCGACCCATCCCTATACCCGCGCCCTGATCGCGGCCATCCCCGTCGTCACCGACGAGGAAGAACGTCTCAAACCCACCGTGACGGAGGAAGAGCGCATGCGCTTCCTCGTAAAAACGACCGATTGATGAAAGAGGAGCCTGACGTGTATCGCGTTGGAATTGACGTCGGCGGCACGAATACCGATGCCGTTGTGTTGCAGGATAAAACCGTTCTGGCGGGGGTGAAGGCCTCCACGACAGAGGATGTGACGTCCGGTGTCATCGAAGCCCTTGAAAAGGTCATCGAGGCTTCGGGCATCGACAGGGCGCGCATCGGCGCCGTGATGATCGGCACCACGCATTTCACCAATGCAGTGATCGAGCGCCGGCATATGGATGAGGTGGCCGCGATCCGTCTCGGCCTGCCGTCCGGCGCCGGCCTGCCGCCCATGGTCGACTGGCCGGACGATCTCCGGGAAATCGTCGGCAACCACGGTTATCAGGTGCGTGGCGGTTACGAATTCGACGGCCGCGAAATTTCGCCGCTCGATGAGGACGAGATCGTCCGCATCGCCGCCGATATCCGCGCCAAGGGCTTAAAGGCTGCTGCCGTCACCTGCGTTTTCAGCGGCATCAACGAAGCGATGGAGCTGCGGGCGAAGGAAATCCTGCAGGAACGCTGCCCCGGCCTGCCGGTGGTGATGTCCAAGGATATTGGCCGTCACGGTCTGCTTGCGCGTGAAAGTGCTGCAATCATGAATGCCAGCCTGCTGTCACTTGCCGACCGCACCGTTGCGGCTTTCGGCGAGGCGTTGAAGGCTGCGGGCATCACCTGCCCGTTTTATATCACCCAGAACGACGGCACGCTGATGGCGGCGGATGTGGTGCGCGGTTTCCCCGTGCTCACCTTTGCTTCCGGCCCGACGAATTCTATGCGCGGTGCGGCCTTCCTCACCGGTCTCAAAGATGCCGTCGTTGTGGATGTCGGCGGCACTACGTCCGATGTCGGCTCACTGTCACATGGTTTCCCGCGTCAGGCCTCTACCACCGTGGATATTGGCGGCGTGCGCACCAATTTCCGCATGCCGGACGTCTTCTCCATCGGTCTCGGCGGCGGTTCGCTGGTGGTCAATGGCGACCATGGCCTGACCGTCGGGCCGAAATCCGTCGGGTACCGTGTTCGCCGCGAGGCGCTTTGCTTCGGTGGCTCTACCCTCACGGCGACAGATATCGCCGTTGCCTCCGGCAAGGCCGATGTGGGCGAAAAGGCGCTGGTCTCCAGCCTCGACAAAAAGCTCGTGGATTCGGCGGTCGACAAGATCAACGACATGCTCGAGGCCTGCGTGGAGCGCAGCCGCATCTCGTCGTCGCCCGTGCCGGTGATTGCCGTTGGCGGCGGTTCCATCCTGATGCCGGACCGTATCGGTGACCTCGAGGTCATCCGACCTGAGAATTTCGCGGTGGCCAATGCCGTCGGCGCGGCGATTGCGCAGATCAGCGGCGAGACCGACCGGGTCTTCTCGCTGGTGGACGGACGCACGCGCGAGAGCGCGTTGGCCGAGGCGGAAGCGGAGGCACGCGAAAAGGCGATTGCCGCCGGCGCGATTGCCGAAACGCTGGAAGTCATCGAGCGCGAGGATATGCCGCTTGCCTACCTGCCCGGTAACGCCACCCGCATTCATGTGAAAGTTGTTGGAGAAATGGGAGCCAATCATGGCTGAGACACGCAAGCTGAAATATGACGAAGCGGCATTGCGGACGCTGACCCGTGAAGATCTCGACGCGCTGGAAATCGGCGCTGGCATCCTCGGCACGGGCGGCGGCGGCAATCCCTATCTCGGTAAGCTTCTGGCGCTGGAAGCCATGAAGGCCGGTTACGAGATGAAAATCCTCGCAACCGACGCCATTGAGCCGGACGCGCTCTGCATGTCGATCGGCGGCATCGGCGCGCCTGTCGTTGGTGTCGAACGCATTCGCGAAGGCCGCGAAGGCTTGCGTTGCCTGCGGGCGATGGAAGAGCTGATCCGCACGCCTGTCGACGCCATTGTCTGCGAGGAAATCGGCGGTTCCAATTCCATGAACCCGCTGGTGACGGCGGCGCTGGGCGGCCTGCCGATTCTCGATTGCGACGGCATGGGCCGGGCTTTCCCGGAAATGCAGATGACCACCTTCTCCATCTATGGTCATAGTTCCACGCCGTCGGTGATGTGCGATCTGCATGGCAATGCCGTCATTTTCAGTCATGCCGTTTCCGAAGTCTGGCACGAGCGTATGGCGCGCGCCTGCGTCGTTTCGCAGGGCGGCGGCGCGATGCTGGCGACCGCGCCGATGCAGGCGCATTACGTGCACCAGTATGGCATTCCGAAAACCTACACCAAGGCGATCGCCATCGGTGAGGCAGTGATCCGCGCCCGCAAGCAGCAGGAGGACCCGATTGCCGCAGTCTGCGCGCTGGAAGGCGGAAAGCGCATCTTCAACGGCAAGATCACCGATCTGAAGCGCCACCTGCGTGGCGGTTTTGCGGTCGGCGATCTCACGCTCTCCGGCTTCGATGATTGCGCCGGCCAGACGGCGGGCGTCGCCATCCAGAACGAATTCCTGCTGTTTTCCCGTGACGGCAAGGTGGAAGTGACGGTTCCCGACCTGATCGTCCTGCTCGATGTCGACACCGGTTATCCGATCACCACCGAAGTCCTGCGCTATGGCCAGCGCGTGGCCGTCATCGCCATCCCTTGTCACGACCTGCTGCGCAGCGCCCGCGCGCTTGAGGTCGTCGGGCCGGCGGCCTTCGGTTATCCGGACATTCCTTTCTCACCGCTGCCCGTTCCGGTCAGCAAGGCTGCCTAACCATAAGCGGGGTCAATGCCCCGCAATAAAGAGGAGAACGATAATGAAAATGCCTGTACTCTCTTCCCGTCTCGCCGCGCTGGCGCTTGGCACGGCGCTTGCGTTGCCGCTTGTTTCTTCCGCAGCCCTTGCGGAAGACAAGGTATCGGTCGCAGTCAATACCATGCAGATATTCAGCTCGCTCGACCCTGCGAAGGTGACGGACTATACCGGCTACATGGCCATCGTGAACATGTATGACGGCCTGACCACGGTGAACGCCAAGGGCGAAATCGTGCCGCATCTGGCGAAATCCTGGGAGATTTCGGAAGACGGCCTGACCTACACCTTCCACCTGCGTGACGATGCGAAATTCCAGGATGGTACGTCGGTAAAGGCTGCCGATCTTGCCTGGTCGATCCAGCGCCTGCTCGGCATCAACAAGGGTCCTTCGAACCTCATCGTCGGCGTGCTGAAGCCCGAAAACGTGACCGCGCCTGACGATGCCACGCTGGTCATGAAGATCGAGCGCCAGTTCTCGCCCTTCATGGCGGCGACGCCGCTGATGATGGCGATGAACAAGACGCTGATCGAGGCCAATGCCAAGCCCGAAGATAAATGGGGCGAGGCCTATGTCGGCGAACATTCCGCCGGTTCCGGCCCCTACAAGCTCGTCAGCTACAACCGTTCCGCCGATATGGTCATTGCCCGCAATGCCGATTATTTCCTCGGCTGGACCAAGGGCAAGCCGATTGACGAAGTGCGCTTCGTGCAGACCAGCGACGACGCCACCGTCAAGGCGCTGGCGGAAAAGGGTGAACTCGGCCTTTCCTCGCACGGGCTTGGCAACGACACCTATGAATCCATCGGCCGGATGAAGGGTTACAAGTTGATCCAGACCCGCACCGCCGGCGGTTTCGTCATCAAGCTCAACACCAAGGTCTATCCCACCGACGACGTGCACGTTCGCCGCGCCATCGCCTATGCGACCGACTACAAGACGATCCAGGAAGTGATCTATCCCGGTTTCGACATGAAGGGACCGCTCTCCGACGCGTTCAAGGATGCGCATAATGGCGATATCCAGCCAGGCGTCTACGATCTGGAAAAAGCCAAGGAAGAGCTGGCGAAGTCGAAATATGCCGGCCAGAAGATCACGCTGGTCAACAGCTATGTCGCTTCGCTGGCCTTCGAGGCGGAAGTGGCGCTGCTTCTGCAATCCAGCCTCGAGCAGATCGGCATCACGCTCGATATTAAGCCGGAGCCGTGGAACCGCATCGTCGAGCTTTCCTCCAAGCCGGAAACGACGCCTGCGTCGACGCAGGTGAATATTTCGCCGACCTATCCGTCGCCGGATTCGATGTTCTACAACCAGTATCACTCCAAGGCATCAGGCACCTGGATGTCGATGGAATGGTTGCAGAATGCCGAAATCGACGGCCTGATCGACAAGGTTCGCGCCACCACCGATGTGAACGAACAGAACACAACCTACAAGGAACTGCAGACGAAGATCGCCGATCTTCAGCCTGACGTCTGGGCGGTTGCGCCGAACCGCCGTTATGCGGCGAACAAGTGCCTTCAGGGTTACGAGTTCATTCCCATGCAGAGCTGGGACCTGAACTTCTCCAATTTCCATTGGGACTGCAAGGCGGAGTGATCTCCGCCTCATGAAAACCGGCCCCGCCACAAAGGCGGGGTTGGCGAGACTTGGAACTTCAAAGGGAAGGAGCATCGCCTGCGGCCGGAAAGGCTGCGGCATGCCCGAGGATGACGCATGATCCAGGAATTTTCCGAAGACGATATCGAACCTCTGGCCACCGGCGCCTGGATTCTTGGAACCGGCGGCGGCGGCAGCCCCTATATATCGACGCTCAACCTGCGCCGTCTTTATGCCGAGGGCAGGCGGGTAAAGGTCATGGATCCCATGGCGCTTGCCGATGACGACATGGTTGCCGTCGTCTCCAAGATGGGTGCGCCGCTTGTCGGTCAGGAGCGGCTGGGGGATCCCGTGCATCTCGCCCGCGCTGTCGAGGTGATGGAAGATTATCTCGGCAAGCCGTTTCGGGCGATCATGAGCGTCGAAATCGGCGGTTCCAATGCGCTGTCGTCCTTCCTCGCCGCGGCCGTGCTCGACCGGCCGGTCGTGAATGCAGACGCCATGGGACGCGCCTATCCCGAAGCGCAGATGACATCCTTCGCCATCGGCAACCTGCCGATGTTCCCGCTGTCGCTGGTCGATGTGCGCGACAATGAGGTGATCGTCACGCGGGCTGCCTCCTGGAAATGGATGGAGCGCATCTCGCGCAAGGTCTGCACCGAAGTCGGTTCCACCGCCGCCACCTGCAAGGCGCCCCGCACCGGCAAGGAAGTGAAGGAGTGGGGCATTCACTACACCGTCACCAAGGCGACCGAACTTGGGCGCGCGGTGATGGCAGCACGTGCGCGCCACGACGATCCGGTTCAGGCGGTTCTCGACCACGAGGGCGGCAAGCAGCTGTTCCGTGGCAAGGTGGTGGATGTGGCGCGTGAGACTACCGGTGGTTTCCTGCGCGGCAGCACGACCATTGAAGGTATCGATGCCGACCGCGGTTCGCGCATGGAGCTGGCCTTCCAGAACGAATGGGCGGTTGCCTTCCGCGATGGCCAGCCGGTCGCCATGACGCCCGACCTGCTTTGCCTTCTCGACACGGTTTCCGGCGGCGCCATCGGTACGGAATCGGTGCGTTACGGCCAACGCGTCACGGTTGTCGCCCTGCCGGCGCCGGAGCTTTTGACAACACCTGCCGGCATCGCCGCCGTCGGCCCGCGCGCCTTCGGTTATGACATTGATTTCAGATCGGTATTCCCATGAAACGCATCGGTATTGACGTTGGCGGCACCAATACGGATGCCGTTCTGATCGATGGAGACACCATCGTCGCTTCCATCAAGGTTCCGACCACGCAGGATGTCCTCTCCGGCGTAAAGGCGGCGCTTGCCCATGTGGCGGGCCACGTAGGCGCGGCGGACCGGCCGATTGATGCGGTGATGATCGGCACCACGCACTTTACCAATGCGGTGGTGGAGCGCGCACGGCTGGAGCGGGTTGCGGCGATCCGCATCGCATTGCCAACAGGTTCTTCACTGCCGCCGATGTGCGACTGGCCGAAAGATCTGCGCGATGCCGTCGATCCGCTGATCTTCATGGTGCATGGCGGCCATGAATATGACGGCAGTCCGCTGGTGCCCATGGTTCCCGATGAAATCCGCGAAGCGGCGATGAAAATCCGCGATGCGGGCATCACCTCCATTGCCATTTCTGCAACTTTCTCGCCGCTGACGACGGAGTGCGAGGTGCGGGCGGCGGAAATCGTCCGTTCGGTGATCCCTGATGCACGCATCACGCTTTCCCATACGCTTGGCCGCATCGGGCTTCTCGAGCGCGAAAACGTCGCCCTCCTGAACGCTGCGCTGCAAACGCTCGGCAAGACCACGGTGCAGGCATTCTCGGATGCGCTGCGCGAAGCGGGCGTGAAGGCGCCGTTCTATCTGACCCAGAATGACGGCACCGTGGCGCTTGCGGATGTGGCCGCCGCCAACCCCGTGCACAGCTTCGCTTCCGGCCCGACGAACTCGATGCGCGGTGCGGCCTTCCTCACCGGTCTTTCCGATGCCATGGTGGTGGATGTCGGCGGCACCACCTCCGATATTGGCTGCCTTGTCGGCGGTTTTCCGCGCGAGGCGAACAATATCGTCCATATTGGCGGGGTGCGCACGCTCTTCCGTATGCCCGATCTTCTGCCAATTGCGCTCGGCGGCGGTACTATCGTCGACCCTGAGACGGGCAAGATCGGTCCTCGCTCGGTCGGTTATCGCATCCTGACGGAAGCCCGCGTTTTCGGCGGTAAGACGCTGACGACATCGGATATCGCCGTTGCCGCCGGCCTGATCGAGATGGGTGACCGCGACCGTGTGAAAGACCTCGATCCGGCCTTCGTACAGGCGACGCTTCAACGCATTCGCGATATGGTGGCAGACAGTTTCGACCAGATGAAGACATCAGCCGAAGACGTGCCGCTGGTTGCGGTCGGCGGCGGGGCGTTCCTGATCCCCGAGACGGTTCCGGGTGCGTCGGAAGTGTTGCGCGTGGAAAATGCTGGCGTTGCCAATGCGCTGGGTGCGGCGATGGCGCAGGTTTCCGGCGAGGTGGATCAAGTCTTTTCCGGCCTGAGCCGAGACGAGGCCCTTGCGAAAGCCGAGACCGAGGCGCAGAACGCCGCGGTCGCATCCGGTGCGGAGCGGGCGAGCCTCAAGACGCTTGAGGTGGAGGATATTCCGATCGCCTATCTGCCGGGCGGCGCGCGGCGGGTCCGGGTGCGGGTCATCGGCGATATCGCCTTTCATTGATGATAAGAGGCCCTGCCGCTGGCGGGGCGACGAGGGAGTGAGCACATGACGAAGATCGCACTGGCCATTCACGGTGGTTGCGGCGTGATGCCGGAAGACAGCATGACGGCCGGGGAGTGGGCTGCCGCGCGCGACGATCTGGCAGCGGCGCTGCGCGCCGGTTATGGCGTGCTGAAGGCTGGCGGAACCGCGCTTGAAGCGGTTGAGGCGGCGGTCGTCGTCATGGAGGACAGTCCGCATTTCAACGCCGGCCACGGGGCGGCGCTCAATGAAAACGGCATTCACGAACTCGATGCCTCGATCATGGATGGTGAAACGCTGGCGGCGGGTGCGATCAGCGCCTCCCGCGCCATCCGCAACCCGGTAAAGGCGGCCCGCGCGCTGATGGCGGACGAACGTGCCGTCTATCTGACGGGGGAGGCGGCCGACCGCTTTGCGAAGGAAAAGGGGCTCACCACCGAGCCTCAATCCTATTTCACCACCCAAAAGCGCCTTGAGGCGCTGGCGGCAATGAAGCGCCATGCCGCCACCGGCACGGAGGCGACGGAAAACGAAAAGCACGGAACCGTCGGCGCAGTTGCGCTCGATGCGATGGGTCATCTCGCGGCGGCCACTTCGACCGGCGGCTACACCAACAAGCCGGATGGCCGGGTGGGAGATAGCCCGGTGATCGGGGCTGGCACCTATGCGCGGGATGGGGCCTGCGCCGTTTCCGGCACCGGCAAGGGCGAGTTTTTCATCCGTTATGTCGTCGGCCACGAGATCGCGTCCCGCGTTGCCTATCTCGGGCAGGATCTGGAGACCGCCGCCGGGAATCTCGTCCATAAGGATTTGGCACCCTACGATATCGGCGCGGGTCTCGTCGCAATCGATGCCGAAGGCGGCATATCCGCGCCATACAATACATCAGGCATGTTTCGCGGCTGGGTGACGCCATCGGGAGAGGTGCGTGTGGCCACCCATGACACGGTCTATGAGGTGGAATTGTAACCGGCGACCGTGCCGGCCAAGTGGCGGCGTTAAAAAAACGGTGACATCAAGGTCTATCGGCGGCAAAACGTTTGAACCGAAACCGGCTCGTCTCTTCACCCATGGTGCTGGCCTCATGAACATCAAGCAGCTCGAAGTTCTGCGCACGCTTCTTTCCACCGGCTCCACCATCGCCACCGCCAAGGCCATGGGGCTCAGCCAGTCCGGTATCAGCCGGCTTCTGGCGCAGCTCGAGGCGGATTTGTCGCTGACGCTGTTTGCCCGTGACAAGGGGCGATTGATCCCGACACCGGAGGCGGTGCTTCTCGCCCGGGATGCGGAAAGCGTGCTGCTTGCCGTGGACCGCATGTCCGGCCACGCCGAGGATTTGCGCAATGGCGCGGCCGGTCCGGAAATCGTCCGCATCGGCTTGCCGAGCAGCATGTGGGAAAATTTCGCGCCCGCCATGCTGATCGACTATGTCAGGGATTTTCCCGGCGTTCGCATCGAGACTTTTTTCGAAACGACGACCGCCATCAACAAGCTCGTCGGCGAGCGGGTGATCGATCTCGGTTTCCTGCGGATGGAAGGAGAGATCGGGCCGGGCATCGATGTGGAGCGTGTTGCGACCGGCAAGAGCGTCTGTGTGGTGCGGGAGGATCATCCCTTGGCCAGGCTTGAGGAAATCACCGTCAAGGACCTGCGCAATGTTCCGCTCATCCTGATCGGCCGGCAGCGGCCGAACCGCATGGCGCTCGATCAGGTTTTCAAGAAGGCCGGCGTCAAGCCGATGGTGAAGATCGAGACCCACACCAACAGTTCCGCCTGCGCCTATGTCGCGCATGGGTTGGGGGTCACGATCATCAGCAGTTTTTATGCGAATCTTTACCGGCACCTTCCGGTCGCCGCCCGGCCATTCGTTCCGCAGGCGACGCAGGAATTCGGCCTAGCCCGTGCTTCCGGCGCACCGCTGTCCATCGCCGCGCAGGCGCTGAGCGATGCCTTGAAGCGGGAAATCCAGCTTTCGCAAAAAATCGACTGAAAACGGGATTTTGGGCGGAAAATCTCATTGTCCTCATCAGGATGAAACGCGCCGTCATTCTGCATAGATATATGACGTTTATGCATAATATTGCGCCTTATTTATCAATCCGTCATAGTCACCAGCAACGAAACCGATAGAGGCGGGATACCATTCCCTGCCATCAATCGTGGGGAACCGATGATAAGATTCATACTGAGCCGTCTTTTGATGGCGCTGCCGACGATCGCATTCGTGTCGATCACGGTTTTTGCGCTCATCCGCTTCATTCCGGGCGATCCGGCTGCCCTGATGCTGGGCGACATGGCGCAACCGGAGCAGATAGAGGCGATGAGGACCGAACTCGGCCTCGACAAATCCATGCCGCAACAGTTCCTCATCTGGGCCGGCAATGTGGTGCAGGGAGATTTCGGCCGCTCCATCGTCAATGATGAGGCGGTGCTGCCGCTGGTCGTGTCGCGTTTTCTCGTCAGCGCCGAGATCGTCGTGGTCGCGGTGCTGCTCGCCAGCCTGATTGCGGTTCCGGCCGGTGTGATCGCCGCCTGGAAACAGAACAGCCTGACCGATCTTGCGCTGGTGGGAACGGCGACCCTGCTTTTGTCCATTCCGACATTCTGGCTGGGCCTGCTGCTTCTTCTGTTTTTCGGCCTCAAGCTCGGCTGGTTGCCGGTGCTGGGATATGTGTCGATCAGCGACAATCTCGTCGGCGGCATGCTCTATCTCGTCCTGCCTGTCATGACGCTGGTGATCCATGAAATGGGCGTTCTGATCCGCATGGCGCGCGCCTCGACACTGGAAGTGCTGCGGCTGGATTACATCACCCATGCCCGCGCCAAGGGCCTTTCGGAAAGCGCCGTTCTCTGGCGGCACGCCTTCAAGAACGCCTTCGGCCCGACATGGACGATGATCGGCCTCATCCTCGGCAATCTCCTCGGCGGCATCGCCGTCATCGAGACGGTGTTCACCATTCCCGGCCTCGGACGGCTGATGGTCGACAGTATTTTCGCCCGCGATTACCCCGTCATTCAGGGCTGCCTGCTGTTCGTTTCCCTGTCCTATGTACTGGTCAACCTCTTCGTCGACCTTCTTTATCCCCTCTTCGATCCGCGTGTGGTTGCCGAATGAAAAAGTTCACACTTAACGGGCTTATCGGCGGCTTTCTCATCGCCCTCCTGCTCATCACCGCCGTGACCGGCCTGTTCTGGACCCCCTATGACCCGATGAAGCTCGGCTTTGCCTCGCGTCTGGCCGGCCCAAGCGCCAGCCATCTTCTCGGCACCGACGAATTCGGACGCGATGTTTTGAGCCGTCTGATGGTCGGTGCCCGCGCCAGCGTCTGGATCGGCTTCCTGACGGTCAGCTTCGCGACGATCTGCGGCACGCTGATCGGCCTCGTCAGCGGTTATGCACGCGGCTGGGTGGATGGCGTCATCATGGCCATCAACAATGCGCTTCTCGCCTTTCCGGGCATTCTGCTGGCGCTCGGCTTGCTCGCGGTTTTCGGCGCCAACCAGTATGGCATCATCTTCGCGCTCGGCATCGCCTATACGCCATCCATGGCGCGTGTGGTGCGCGGCGCGGTGCTTTCTCTGCGTGAGCGGGAATTCATCGAGGCGTCGCTGGTAATGGGCAATGGTGAGATCTACACCATGTTCCGCCACATCCTGCCCAATTGCATCGCGCCGATCACGGTTCTTGCCACCTCCATGTTCGGCTGGGCCATCCTCTCGGAAAGCGCGCTCTCCTTCCTCGGCCTCGGCGTGCCGCCGCCGGCGCCCACATGGGGCAACATGCTGGCCGCCGGCCGGCCCTTCATCCAGCAGGCCATGTGGCTCGGGCTTTTCCCCGGTCTCTGCATCGCACTGACGCTGCTTGGCATCAATCTTCTGGGCGATGCCCTGCGCGACAGGCTTGACCCGCGCATGAGAGGTCTCAAATGACGGATAATACACTTCTCACCGTTCGCGGCCTTTCGCTCGAAGTCGCCAGAACCGGCCACCGGGTGGTCAAGGATGTCTCCTTCGACATTGCCGCGGGCGAAATCTTCGGCATCGTCGGCGAAAGCGGCTCGGGCAAGACGCTCGCAACCCGCGCGCTCATCTCGCTTCTGCCTCCGGCCATCGCCGTCACCGGCGGATCGATCATCTACAAGGGGCAGGATGTCATGTCCCTGCCGGTGAAGGAGCTTCGGCGTCTGCGCGGCGCGGAGATCGGCGTCGTGTTTCAGGAGCCGATGACCTCCCTCAACCCATCGATGACAATTGGCCGGCAGCTGGAAGAGGGGCTGATCCTTCACACGAAATTGTCGCCCGAAGAGCGGCGTGAGAGAATTCTCGACATGCTGCGCCGGGTCGGCATCCGCGATCCCGAAGGCGCGCTGACGGCCTATCCGCACGAGTTTTCCGGCGGCATGCGCCAGCGCATCATGCTGGCCTCGGTCATGCTGCTGAAACCCGCTTTGCTGATTGCCGACGAGCCGACAACGGCGCTGGACGCGGTCATCCAGCGCGATGTCATGGAGCTGATGGTGGAGCTGACGCGGGCGGAAGGCACTGCCGTTCTCCTCATCAGCCACGATCTGCCGATGGTGGTGCGTTATACCAGCCGCATCGTGGTGATGGAAAAAGGCGCAATTGTCGAGCAGGGCCGCACCGAGGATCTGCTGGATGCCCCGCAGCACCCCTATACGAAAAAACTGCTTTCCTCCCTGCCATTCCGCGGCGAGCCGCGCAGCATCGATACATCCAAGGCGCCGATGGTTTCGGCCCGCGATATCGTTGTCGATTATGCCGGCCGCAAATCGCTGCTGAAGAAGGCCAAACCGAAGCGGGCGCTACATGGCGTCAGCATCGATATTCATGAGGGCGAGGTCGTGGCGCTCGTCGGCGGTTCCGGTTCCGGCAAAACGACGCTTGGCCGCACCATTGCGGGGCTTGTGCAGGAAAGCGAAGGACATATCCGCTTTCAGGGCCGCGAGCGCAACGAGGACTGGAAGGATTATCGCCTCAACTGCCAGATGGTATTTCAGGATCCCTATTCCTCGCTCGATCCGCGCATGACCATTCTGGCGCTGGTGGAGGAGGCGCTGCGCCTCGTGCCTGACCTCGATCAAGCCGCCAAGCGCAAGCGGGCGCTGGAAACGCTGGAGGAAGTGGGGCTCGGCGCCGACTTTGCCGCCCGCTATCCGCACGAGCTTTCCGGCGGCCAGCGCCAGCGCGTAGCGATTGCCCGCGCCATTGCCCGCCGCCCGCGGTTCCTGATCGCCGACGAGCCGGTCTCCGCGCTCGACGTGACAGTGCGGGCGCAGGTGCTCGATCTCTTTTCCGATCTGCAGAAACGTTACGGTTTTTCCTGCCTCTTCATCAGCCACGATCTCGGCGTGGTGGAGCAGGTGGCGGACCGTGTCGTCGTTATGCAGGACGGCCGCATCATCGAAGAGGGTGATCGCGACACGATTTTCGACAGTCCGAGAGAGGCCTATACGCGCCGGCTGCTCTCGGCCATTCCCGCCCTCGACCAGAATGAAAAGGGCGGCGTGACACTCAAATGGCGTCTCGAAGATGAAGTTTAACAGGAAGATGACTATGACCGTGGCTGCCCAACTGAATGCGATCTGTGATGCACAGCCTTTCGTGACGCGCTTCATGGTGCGCAATCTCCTGACCGGCGAAGAGATCGGCCGGGGAGAAAACGAGGAGACGCCATCGGGCAGCACCCGCAAGACGTCGATCATGATGGCCGTGCTCAAGGCCGCCAGCGAAGGGCGGATCGATCTCGACCAGCCCGTCACCTATGAAAAGCGGCTGGCGGAAGAGGTCGCGAGCGGCATGTTCCGTTATATGACGCCGGGTATCGTCATTTCGCTGCGCGATGCCGTCGCCGGCATGATGGTGCTGAGCGACAATGTCTGCACCAAGATGGTGCTGGAGAGGCTGACGCTGGAAGAGGTGGACGGCTATTGCAAATCGCTCGGCATGGCCAATACCCACCACCGTTTCCTCATTCCACCGCTGGCGCTGGCGGCTGACCATCCGCTGAAGACCGTCACCACCACCTCGGCGGCGGATCAGGTACTGCTGCTGCAGACCATTCTCGATGCGCAATCCTCACCTGATGCGCAGGCGAAACTCGGTTGCAGCCCGCAATTGTGCGAATGGGCCATGCAGACGCTGAAGAACCAGATTTTGCGTTATGGAATCCGCTCCCGCCTGCCTTTCGAGGCCGTGGTGGCCAGCAAGAGCGGTCGCGGCAAGCGCGGGCGCATGGATGCCGGCATCGTCTACAGAAACGGCGCGCCGTCCTTCATCATCACCACCTATACCGATGAGGTGCCGCAGGTGATGCCTGACGGCACGCCGGGATACACCATCGCGCTCGAAACGATCGGTCGGCTGGCACAGGCCTGCTGGGACGGTTTTTAATCAATCACAATCAACGACAACAAAGAGGGTAGAACAGTGAAAAAACTTCTTCTCGCAGGCGTTGCCCTGCTCGTGACCGCCAATATGGCCGCAGCACGCGATATCACCATCGCCCAAAGTTCGGATCTGCGCAGCAACAATCCCGGCGTGAACCGCGACGGCAATACGGACGGGGTGATCCTGCACATCGTCGAGGGCCTTGTCGGTTATAACAATGCCGGAGAGGTGAAGCCGCTTCTCGCCGAAAGCGTCGATGTTTCGGCCGACGGCCTGACCTATACGTTCAAGCTGCGCAAGGATGTGAAGTTCCACAATGGCAAGCCGCTCACCGCAGAGGATGTCGTCTGGAACTGGACGCGCTATCTGAAGCCGGAAACCAAATGGGCATGCCTCAACGATTTTGCTGAGGGCGGGGCAGCACACGTCACCGGCGTCAAGGCCACGGATGCATCGACGGTCGAGATTACCCTCGAAAAACCCTCCGCCGTTTTCCTCGGCCTCATGTCGCGGCCGGAATGCGGTTATACCGGCATGATCTCGCCGGAATCGGTTGCTGCCGATGGCAGCTTCGCCAAGCCCATCGGCACCGGGCCGTTCCAGTGGGACGAGTGGAAGAAAGGCGAATATATCCGCCTCGCCAAATTTGCCGATTATGTTTCGCCGGCAAATGACGGCAAGCCGGACGGCATGGTCGGCTCGAAGCGGCCGCTCGCCGATGGCATCAAGTTCATGGTCATTCCAGATGCTTCGACGGTGAAGGCGGGTCTTGAATCCGGCGTGCTGGACACGGCCGAGATTTCGCCCGATCTCATTCCGGAGTTCAAAACCAACGAGACGATGCAGCTCATCGTTGCCCGCAACAACGGCAAAAACCTGTTCTATATCCAGACCCGCGACAAGGTACTGAGCAATCCCGGCGTGCGCCGCGCCATGGCGATGGCTCTCGATCTCGATGAACTGGTCGCCGCCGCATCGAACGGCACGGGTGAAGCCAACGGCTCGATGGTCTCACAGGACTCGGTTTATTATGACGAGGCCCAGAAGAAGCGCCCGGCCTATGATGTCGAGGCCGCGAAGAAGGAGCTGGAGGCCGCCGGTTACAAGGGCGAGCCGATCTCCATCATCGCCAACAAGCGCGGCAACGTGCCGAGCTTCCCGGCCGCCGTCATGGCGCAGGCCATGATGCAGCAGGCGGGCCTCAATGTGCAGATCGAGGTGCTGGACTATGCCACGCAGGTGGATCGCCGCCGTTCCGGCAACTATCAGGTGATCTCGCAGTCGGTCGCCCCGCGTCTCGACCCGGCCCTGATGTATGCCTTCTATGTCGGCAACAAGGACAAGAACGCCTCCCTGATGTGGGACGATCCGAAGGCGATCGAGCTGATGAAGGCGGCCTATGTCGAGGCCGACCAGGTAAAGCGCCAGAAGATTTTCGACGAGTTCCACGAGCTGATGCTGAAGGAAATGCCGGGCATCTTCCTCTACGACATGGTCGATGTATGGGGCGCGACGAAGAAGTTGAAAGGCCAGCCGGTCTGGCAGTCGAACGCCCGTCTCTGGGAAGTCTCGGTCGACAACTGATCCACTATGCCCGCGCCGGAGGCGGACCCCGGCGCGGGCTTTCCATCATAGGGTGCAAGGATTTGGCGGTGCATCCGCCGAAGCGCTTGCGCGTGCCCGAAAAGGGCGGAAATGCGAGGACAAGCCATGAACCGTGACGCCGTGATGTCGATTGCCGCCGAAATCGAGGCAATGAAGCCCGATTTCACCACCTTAAGCGACAGCATCTGGGATTTTGCCGAACTCAAATTCGAGGAGCAGCAATCTGCCGGCGTTCTGGCAGCCACGCTTGAGGAAAACGGCTTTGCGGTTCGCCGTGGAGTGGCAGGTATGGAAACGGCCTTCATAGGCGAATTCGGCAGCGGCAAGCCGGTCATCGCTTTTCTCGGTGAATTCGATGCGCTGGCCGGTATGAGTCAGGTGGCCGATGTGGCGCAGGTGCAGCCGCGCGAGGCGGGCGCCACCGGCCATGGCTGCGGCCACAACCTGCTTGGCGTCGGCTCATTGATGGCTGCTATTGCGCTCGCCCGGCATCTGAAAGCCAATAATCTGCCCGGTACCGTGCGTTATTACGGTTGCCCCGGCGAGGAGGGCGGTTCCGGCAAGACCTTCATGGTGCGCGCCGGGCTGTTCGACGATGTCGATGCGGCTTTGACGTGGCATCCTGCGCCCTTCAACGGCGTACGCTCCACCAACAATCTGGCCGTGCTGGAATATTTTTATCGTTTCAAGGGCGTTGCGGCCCATGCCTCCAACGCTGCCCATCTCGGGCGTTCGGCGCTCGATGCCGTCGAACTGATGAATGTCGGCGTCAATTTCCTGCGCGAACACATGCCGCAGGACTGCCGGGTGCATTATGCAATCACCGATACCGGCGGCAAGGCGGCGAACGTGGTGCAGGCCAGGGCGGAAGTGCTCTATCTGATCCGTGCCCCGGAAATGCGCCAGGCGCTCGATCTTGCTGCACGGGTGGACAAGGTTGCGCGCGGCGCGGCGATGATGACCGAAACAGAGGTGGAAATCGTCTTCGATACTGCCTCCACCAATCTCCTGCCCAACATCACGCTGGAGACGGCGATGCATGAAAATATGGTGGCGCTAGGCCCCATCGCCTTCGACGAGGCGGATATCGCTTTTGCCAAACGCATTCAGGACACTTTCACTGACGAGGCGATCAAAAGCAGCATCCGGCTCTACCAGATCAAGGGCGATGTCTTTTCCAACCAGAAGATCGACGGATCGACACCACTGCATCTCGGCCTGCGCGATTTCGAGGGCCAGTCGCATTTTAGGGCGGGTTCCACCGATGTCGGTGATGTGAGCTGGGTGACGCCAACCGCACAGTGCTGGACGCCCGCCTGGGCGATCGGCACCAATCCGCATACCTGGCAGGTGGTGGCGCAGGGCAAAAGCCCCGCCGCTCACAAGGCCATGGCCCATGCCGCCAAAGCGCTCGCATCGACCGGCTTTGCACTGATGGCCTCGCCGGAACTGCTCGCCAATGCTAAAAGGGAATGGCAGGAAAAGACCGAAGGCAGCAAATATGTCTGCCCGATTCCCGCCGATGTCATGCCCGGTTCCCATCGATAGAACGTGCTGCACCAACACGCCCATTCTGCTGAACCCGTTTCCTTACCGCGTATTTTCGCCGGTGGAATGGTGCCTCACTGGGCGCGGCAAGCTAAAAGATGTGATCTGCCGGTGGCCTTGCCAATGGCGGGGTCTGCGGGTCCGGCATTGAAAACGGACGTTCCGCCATATTCCTCGTGATCCTCGGTTTCGGCCCGAGGATCCATGATTTCAACAGCTTATCGATCCTCGCCTGAGGAGTGGGGGTAACGTTGAAAAAGCTTCGGCGCGGTTCCCGGCAGTCCGCCCCGGAACTCCTTCCTCCTGAAATCCTCCTTAATCACCGCCTTGTGTGCCGCTTCGCCGCCCTGCTGCGAAGAAAGCATTGACGTTCGGACCAAAAATGGAATAAATATATCGAACAGACAGAAAATCGGTTTCATTATTCCGTTTTCTGTTTGTGAGGAGGTAGCGGCGGGCTCTCGGGTTCGCCTCCGGCTGGGAGAGGTGGCGCCGGACACCGAGGAGGAGAAAACAATGAAGAAATTTATCATCGGCGCAGCCATGTCTGTGCTTCTGGGCACGGCGGCGCATGCGGAGACCGTAGGCGTCTCGATGGCGCTGTTCGACGACAACTTCCTGACCGTGCTGCGCAACGGCATGCAGGATTATTCCAAGGAACTGAAGGGCGTGACCCTGCAGGTCGAGGACGCCCAGAACGACGTTGCCAAGCAGCAGAGCCAGATCCAGAATTTCATCGCGTCCAAGGTCGACGCGATCATCGTCAACCCGGTTGATACGGATGCGACGGCGGCCATGTCGAAGCTCGCCGCCGACGCCAAGATTCCGCTGGTTTACGTCAACCGCCAGCCGGTGAACGTCGATAGCCTGCCGGACGGCCAGGCATTCGTCGCCTCCGACGAGACGGTGGCTGGCACGCTTGAAGCGAAAGAAGTTTGCCGCCTTCTCGGTGGCAAGGGCAATGCGGTCATCATGATGGGTGAGCTTTCCAACCAGGCGGCACGCATGCGCACGCAGTCTGCCAAGGACGTTCTGAAGACCGACGAATGCAAGGGCATTTCGGTTGTTGAAGAGCAGACCGCGAACTGGCAGCGCACGCAGGGTTCCGACCTCGTCACCAACTGGCTTTCCAGCGGCATCGAATTCAATGCCGTCATCGCCAACAACGATGAAATGGCGATTGGCGCGATCCAGGCCCTGAAGGCCGCAGGCAAGGACATGAAGAGCTATGTCGTCGCCGGCGTTGACGCCACGCAGGACGCCCTTGCCGCGATGCAGGCGGGCGATCTGGATGTGACGGTGTTCCAGGATGCGGCAGGGCAGGGCAAGGGCGCTCTCGATGCCGCGCTGAAGCTCGTCAAGGGCGACAAGGTGGAGAAGAAGGTCTACATTCCTTTCCAGCTCGTCACGCCTGAAAACGTCAAGGACTACGTGGCCAAGAACTAACGGCCGCCTTCCGGCATCTGCGCCCGTTCAGATCGATATTGGAGGCAGATGCCGGTTTCCGACGGCGCCGAAGACAAGCTTCGGTGCGCGAGCGGATTACGATTGAATTTCAGTGAATTCAAAGTGTTGCAGCGCCTTTCATGTCGTGATCGACATGGCGCTGCAAGCCTCCCCGGAGGCAAGGTGCGCCGTCTGGCGAAGCCTGTTTCCGGTCATTTTTGTCTATTGTGGAGGATGAGATGGTCGTCAGTCCATCGACAATGGCCGCCGTGCGCGCCAGCGGAGCCGTGCCGAATGCGGAGTATCTTCTCGCGGCGGAAGGCATACGCAAGGAATTTCCCGGCGTCGTGGCGCTTGATGATGTGCAGTTCAAGCTGAAGCGCGGCACCGTGCATGCGCTGATGGGCGAGAATGGCGCTGGAAAATCGACGCTGATGAAGATACTGGCCGGCATCTACCAGCCGGACAGTGGCGAAATTCGCCTGAAAGGCGCCGATATACGTCTCGATTCCCCGCTCGATGCGCTGGAAAACGGCATTGCCATGATCCATCAGGAACTGAACCTGATGGCTTATATGACGGTGGCGGAAAACATCTGGATACGCCGCGAGCCGAAAAACCGGCTGGGCCTTATCGATCACGGCGAAATGTATCGCCGCACCGAAACGCTGCTGGAAAGGCTCGGCATCGATCTCGACCCGGAAACCCGCGTCGGCGAGCTTTCGGTGGCAAGTCGTCAGATGGTCGAGATCGCCAAGGCGGTTTCCTATGATTCCGATGTTCTCATCATGGACGAGCCGACATCTGCGCTGACGGAGCGCGAGGTGGAGCATCTCTTCCGCATCATCCGCGATCTCCGGGAACGCGGTATCGGTATCGTCTACATCACCCACAAGATGAACGAGCTGTTCGAGATCGCCGATGAATTTTCGGTTTTCCGCGACGGTAAATATATCGGCACCCACGCCTCGACCGATGTAACGCGTGACGACATCATCCGCATGATGGTGGGCCGTGAAATCACCCAGATGTTCCCGAAGGAAGAGGTTCCGATCGGCGATGTGGTGCTTTCGGTCAAGAATCTCACGCTCGACGGCGTTTTCCATGACATTTCCTTCGAGGTGCGCGCCGGTGAAATTCTCGGCGTCGCCGGCCTTGTCGGATCGGGCCGCTCCAATGTGGCGGAAACGGTGTTCGGTGTAACGCCCGCATCCTCGGGCACGATTGCAATCGACGGCAAGCCGGTTTCGATCGACAGCCCGACGAAGGCTATCAGTCACCGCATGGCGTTTCTGACCGAGGATCGCAAGGATACGGGATGCCTGCTGATCCTGAATATTCTGGAGAACATGCAGATCGCCGTCCTGCAGGACAAATATGTCGCCAATGGCTTCGTGCAGGAAAATGCGCTGTCGGATGCCTGCGAGGAGATGTGCCGCAAGCTCCGGGTCAAGACGCCGCATCTTTACGAGCGCATCGAGAACCTGTCTGGCGGCAACCAGCAAAAGGTGCTGATCGGCCGCTGGATGCTGACCAAGCCGCGTATTCTCATTCTGGATGAGCCGACACGCGGCATCGATGTCGGGGCCAAGGCGGAAATTCACAAGCTGGTTTGCGAGATGGCGCGCCAGGGCGTCGCCGTCATCATGATTTCCTCCGAAATGCCGGAGGTTCTGGGTATGAGCGACCGTGTCATGGTCATGCATGAAGGTCGGGTGACGGGCTTCCTCGATAGAAGTGAAGCCACGCAGGTTAAAGTGATGGATCTCGCATCGCGGTGAGGCGCGCCGGGATTTCTCGAGGAGGAATGACTATGAATACGAACGCCGCCGCCAACACAGAGTTGGACGCAAAATCCGGACGCAAGCCGCACCGGCGCATCCCGCCGGAGGCCAATATCTTTTTCGTGCTGATCGGCATCGCGCTGGTTTATGAAATTCTCGGCTGGATTTTCATCGGCCAGAGCTTCCTGATGAACCAGCAGCGCCTGACGATCATGATCCTGCAGGTCTCGGTGATCGGCATCATCGCGGTTGGTGTCACCCAGGTCATCATCACCGGCGGTATCGATCTCTCTTCCGGTTCCGTCGTCGGCCTGACGGCGATGCTGTCCGCCAGCGTGGCGCAATCGTCCACATGGCCGCGGGCGCTTTATCCGGGGTTGACCGATCTGCCCTTCTTCATACCGCTCGCCGTCGGCATATTGGCTGGCGCCCTTGCGGGCTTCATCAACGGGCAACTCATCGCCCGCACCAAAATTCCGCCCTTCATCGCAACGCTTGGCATGATGGTGACGGCGCGTGGTCTTTCCAAGTGGTATACGAAGGGTCAGCCGATCTCCGGTCTGACGGACGGTTTCAACTTCATCGGCACAGGCATCTGGCCGGTCGTGGTGTTCCTCGTCGTCGCCGTCATCTTCCACGTGGCGCTGCGTTACACCCGCTACGGCAAGTTTACCTATGCCATCGGCGCCAACCAGCAGGCGGCCCGCGTGTCCGGTATCAATATCGAGGCGCATCTGATCAAGGTCTATGCCATTGCTGGCCTGCTCGCCGGTCTCGCCGGTGTTGTCACCGCCGCCCGCGCACAGACGGCGCAGGCCGGCATGGGCGTGATGTATGAACTCGACGCCATCGCCGCAGCCGTCATCGGCGGCACATCGCTCGCCGGCGGTGCCGGCCGCATCACCGGAACGGTGATCGGCACCATCATCCTCGGTGTCATGACGTCGGGCTTCACCTTCCTCCGGGTGGACGCCTATTATCAGGAAATCGTCAAGGGCTTGATCATCGTGGCCGCGGTCGTTGCCGACGTCTACCGACAGAAGAAACGCGCAAAGCGCTAAATCCTCCTCCCAGACTTGGGGCAGGCCTTCAGGCTTGCCCCTTTTTTGTGTTCCTGTGAGCCCGCGGGGATTAACGGCGGTTCATGCCTTGCTGTTCCGATAGTCGTGGACGGCCTTGCCGAAGGCCTCGAACAAAGCGCGCGACGGGGCGTCGGTCTCAGCCCAATATTCCGGATGCCATTGCACGCCGACGGCAAATCCCTTGGCATCGATGACTGAAACGGCCTCGATGGTGCCGTCCGCCGCTGTCGCCTCCACCTGCAGGCGTGGCGCGGTCTCGGCGATCGCCTGCCGGTGCAGCGAATTGATCTGGATTTCGCCCGACATGCCGAGATGCTGTGCAATGCAGGAGCCTTCGCGCACATGTACCGGCTGGCGGATGGCGAAGGCCACGTCGCGGTCGTCATGTTCCGGCTTGCGATGGTCCCATATGCCGGGCTGCTCCTGAATTTCGGACGCAAGCGTGCCGCCCAGCGCGACGTTCAGCTCCTGAATGCCGCGGCAGATGGCCAGCATCGGGATGCCGCGTTCGATGGCGCGGCGGATGAGCGGCAGGCTGGTGGCGTCGCGGGCCTGATCGAACGGGCCGTCGCTTTCCTGCGCCTCTTTTCCGTAAAGGGCAGGATGCACATTGGTGGCGGAACCGGACACGAGCAGGCCGTCCACCCGGTCGAGAATGGCGTCGACCTCGTTTCCGTCCTCGAAGGCCGGGACGATGAAGGACATGACGCCAGCCACTTTCAGCGCGGCGGAAACATACTGGTTCTGCGCGGCGTGCCAGTCGGCTCCGGTGAAATGCCGGATGTCGGCGGGAACGGCGATAATGGGTTTTGGCATGGTGGCTCCGGGACGAATCTTCGAAATTTGTGCGACTGCCGGCTGGCCAAGTCAAGCACGCGTTTTGCGTTCTGACGATCCTTTATGCGCCTAAAGTATAAGGCGATGCCGGGATATTTCAGTTGAAAATAAAATACGAAGCAGAGTTTCCAAAAATTCCCGGAAAGGCCGGTTTTTCCGCGATTAATTCTTGGTGCGGGTGCTTGTCAGCCGGGCCGTAACCGTGCTTACTTTGCTGCGATGCCTGAACAGCAACGAGGGGAATTCAAAGCTGCGGGCAGCGTTCATATCTGGGAGGATATAGATGGATCGCCGTTCCTTTATGAAAAAAGGTGCGCTTGCGGGAGCTGCCACGGCAGCGCTGGCCGCGCCCGCCATTGCACAGCAGAATACCAAGATCAACTGGCGCCTGACGTCGTCGTTTCCGAAATCGCTCGACACGATCTATGGCGGCGCGGAAGATATTGCCAAGCATGTCGCCGCCGCAACCGACGGCAATTTCACCATCCAGCCCTTTGCCGCCGGTGAAATCGTGCCAGGCCTGCAGGCGGCCGATGCCGTATCATCCGGCACGGTGGAAATGTGCCACACCTGCTCCTATTATTACGTCGGCAAGGATCCGACCTTCGCCATCGGCACGGCGATACCTTTCGGCCTCAATGCCCGCCTCACGAACTCATGGTTCTATGAAGGCAACGGCAACAAGCTGCTCAACGAATTTTACGCCAAGCACAATCTCTACGGCATGATTTCGGGCAATACCGGTGCGCAGATGGGCGGCTGGTTCCGCAAGGAAATCAATACCGTCGACGATTTCAAGGGCGTGAAGATGCGCATCGCCGGTCTTGCCGGCAAGGTGGTGGAAAAGCTCGGCGTGGTGCCGCAGCAGATCGCCGGCGGCGATATCTATCCGGCGCTGGAAAAAGGCACCATCGACGCGGCGGAATGGGTCGGCCCTTATGACGACCACAAGCTCGGTTTCCAGAAGGTGGCGAAATATTACTATTATCCCGCCTTCTGGGAAGGTGGCCCGGTCATCCATTCCTTCGTCAATCTGGAGAAGTGGAACAGCCTGCCGAAAAACTACCAGACGGCGCTTCAGGACGCCTGCGCCTTCGCCAACACCAGCATGATGGCGAAATACGACGCGAAAAACCCGATCGCCATCAAGCAGCTCGTCTCTGAAGGTGCGGTGCTCAGGCCGTTCAGCCAGGAAATCCTCGAGGCCTGCTACAAGGCCGCGCTGGAAGTCTATGCCAATATTTCGGCCTCCAATCCGGACTTCAAGAAGATCTACGAAGATCAGGTCGCCTTCAAGCGCGAAGGTTATCTGTGGATGCAGCTTGCGGAATACACGTTCGATACTTTCATGATGATCCAGCAACGTAACGGCAAGCTCTGATTATTCGGTGACGGCGGACCGAGCAAAGGCCCTGGGGATTTCGGTCTCCGGGGTTTTTGTTGCGCGCGCATGCCTTCACGCATCCGACAACAAAGAATGATTTACGATCAATTCCGTTGTGGGCAAAAGCAGCAGGCTCCGCGACCAGCCGGAGTGTCGGCGGGGATTGGCCACGTCGACCTCGGCAAAAGGCCTTGCTCTCAACTGTGGAGGTGATGCGATGTGGAAAACGCTGAGCATTGCATTCGTCATTAGGAAAAACCGGACAGGCTGGTCAGTAACTGTCCGGTTCCATTTCTAAAGAGAATAAACGGAAGGCAGGGGCGCAACCCTGTCTTCCACTCCGCAATCATAAGCGTTTCGCCCAGTCCTTACAAGACGCCGATCAGGGCCCGATCTTCGGGGGCTCGCCAAGATTCGGCATGCCCGGCAATCCACCCGGCTGGCCGAAATTGGGCATGGTGTTGCCACCCTGATTGCCAAAGGCGGGCACTTCGATCTTGATGGAATTCAGATCGACCTCGGGCGCCTTGTCCAGCCAGTAGGTGACGGATTCCGGCCAGAAGATCACGATGGCGACGAGGATGAGCTGCATGCCGAGCCATGGGATGGCGCCCATGTAGATATCCGATGTCTTGACCGTGCGCGGCGCGATGGAGCGCAGGTAGAACAGAGCAAATCCGAAGGGCGGGTGCATGAAGCTCGTCTGCATGTTGATGCAGATCAGAACGCCGAACCAGATGAGGTCGATGCCGAGCGACTGGGCGATCGGCGCCAGCATCGGAATGACGATGAAGGCGATTTCGAAGAAATCGAGGAAGAAGGCGAGGAAGAAGATGAAGATGTTGACGAAGATCAGGAAGCCGATGGGGCCGCCCGGAATGCCCGACAGCATATGCTCGATCCAGAGCGAACCATCCATGCCCTGAAAGACGAGGGAGAAGCAGGTGGCGCCGACCAGAATGAACACCACCATGGAGGTGATATGCATGGTGGAATGCATGCCCTGCTTGATGAGGTCCCAGGTGAGGCGGCGGTGCGCGGCGGCCAACGCCATGGCGCCCACGACCCCGAGCGCACCGGCTTCGGTGGGCGTTGCGAGGCCGAGGAAGATGGTGCCGAGCACGAGGAAGATCAGCACGATGGAGGGGATCATGCCTGCCAGCACGCGGAACACCAGCGCCCGGTTGAGTTCTCCCCGCGCTTCCGGCGGCAGCGCCGGCAGGTCCTTCGGCCGCACGACCGACATGAACAGGATGAAGAGCATGAAGATGGCGACCTGCAGGATCGAGGGGCCGATGGCGCCCAGATACATGTCGCCCACGGATTTGCCGAGCTGGTCGGCAAGCACGATCAGCACCAGCGAAGGCGGGATGACCTGCGTGATCGTTCCCGATGCGGCGATGACACCGGTGGCAAGTCGCGGATTGTAACCATATTTCAGCATGATCGGCAGCGAGATGACGCCCATGGTGATGACGGAAGCCGCAACCGTGCCGGTAATCGCACCGAGGATCGCGCCGACGATGATGACGGCATAAGCGAGGCCGCCGGGAATGGCGCCGAACAGTTTGCCCGTCCCTTCAAGCAAATCTTCCGCAAGCCCGCATCGCTCGAGGATCGCGCCCATGAAGGTGAAGAAGGGGATGGCCAGCAGAAGGTCGTTCGAGACGATGCCGAAGATGCGCAGCGGCAGGGCCTGAAGAAAGGCCGGCGAAAAATGCTCCGTGAAGATGCCGATGACGCCGAAAACGAGACCGACGGTGGCGAGCGAGAAAGCAACCGGAAATCCGTAAAGCATGAAGATGATCATGCCGAGGAACATCAGTGGCGGAAGAATACCATATTCGAACATGGGAAATATCCTGAAGGTTCAGATCGGTGCGATCATTGCAGGGGTTTTTCGTACTTCGTATCGAGCGCATAAAGCCCGTTGAGGGCGCCTATGCGCTTGATGAGTTCGGAAAAACCCTGAAGAACCAGAAGGGCGAAACCGGCGAAGATGATGAATTTCACCGGCCAGCGGATGAGGCCGCCGGCATTGGAGGACATTTCGCTCTGATGCCAGGATAGCGTGAACATGGGCCAGGAAAGCCAGGCGAGGTAAAAGCAGCCGGGAAGCAGAAACAGCACGATGCCGATAATGTCCACCCAGATGCGGCTGCGCGGTGAAATCGCGCCATAAATGATGTCCACTCGCACATGTTCATTCATGCGCAGCGTGTAGGATGCGCCGATCAGCACGATGAAAGCGAACATGTACCACTGGATTTCCAGCCAGCCGTTTGAACTGTAGTTCAGGGCGTAACGGACCATGGCATTGCCGGCGCTGACGAGGCAGCAGATGAGCACGAGATAACCGGCAACCTTGCCCAGAGCTTCGCTTGCAAGGTCTATCAGCGCACTTAGTTTTAAAAGCGATTTCATAACTTTCCCCTCTTCCCTTTTCGGGCCCTTTGCGGGTTTATGGCGGAGAGCAAAGCCCGGCACCCCTGCTGCGGCCACGCCTCCACGTGCTTCCGCTGCCACAGGTTCCAGAGTTCCTCCCCACAGAATCCCGTGTATGGTCAGGCGGTTCGAAAAGCAACCAAAACCACCATGAAACGGCTTGGCGGACCGCCCTTTTCAACCGTTTGCGAAAGAATGTTGCCCTATGACATGTTTTGCCCGGTTGAGCGGCCGCGATGCATGCGCTGCCGTTCTTTCGCTGAGAACGCATTGCGCTTTTCGGCGACTTCATGTTACCTCTGGCTACGGAGAATCCGGCATGGGCCCGTGATCGTTCGCGGGCAGATTTTCCCGCACAACGGGCATGACGGATGGAGCACAAGGGGAAGCGGAATGAGCGAACACCACACGGGTCCTGTCGAAGTCGGCGCCGAGATGAACTACGCCGAGCACGAAAAGACCTATAACGGTTTTCTGGCCTTGACGAAGTACGGCACCATGATGCTGTGCGTGCTGATGCTGGCCATGGTCGCGGGTTTCTTCACCACCGCCGGCTTCCTTGGTGGCCTGGTCGTCTTCGTCGTGCTGTCGGCTGCGGGTTTCTTCTTGCTGCGCTGAACGATCCCGTTCATGAGCGGTTCCTGTTGCGGGGACCGGGCGATGCCGGATAACCGGAAAGGCCAAGCCATGAAGCGTCTGTTCTATTGTCTGTTTCTGCTGGTGGCGATTGCGCATCCCGCTTTGTCACGCGATCTCTCACCTGCCGAGCAGGATAGTCTTCGCACGCAGATAGAGCGATTTCAGACGGCTTTGAGTGCACAGGATTTCGATGTCGTCGGCAAGACGGTGCCGCCGAAAATCTTTGAATTCATCGCAGGCGAAGCGGGTATTACCGTGGAGCAATTGCGCGGTGCTTTGACCGCGCAGATGCAGATGGCGCTCGCGGCGGTCAAGATAACCGAGTTCACCATGGATACGCAGGCGATCAGCCTTGCGCAAACGTCTGATGGAACGCCTTATGCACTTATTCCGACCAGGACGGTGATGGAAACCGGCGGCCAGACGATCGAGGCGAAATCCCACACGCTGGCGCTGATGGACGGTGCCGACTGGTATTTGCTGCGGGTAAGCGACCAGCAGCAGGTCACGATCCTGCGCAAGGTCTATCCGTCCTTCGCCGAGGTGGTGTTTCCCGACGGTTCCATGCAGCCGGTGAAGTAGCCCGTCTTCCTGAACTCAGGAAAAACGTCCCGGCCGGAAAGGATCGACCGAGATTTCCGTCTCCTCGCCGCTGGCCAGTTGCGTCACCAGACGGGCGGTTGCTGCCGATTGTGTCAGCCCCAGATGGCCATGGCCGAAGGCATAGATGACGGAGGGCGTGGCGCGTGCCGTGCCGATGACGGGAAGACAGTCCGGCATGGACGGGCGGAACCCCATCCATTGTTTCCCGCCTTCCAGTTTGAGGCCGGGCAGGAAGCGTCCTGCTTTCTTCAGCATGGCTTCCGCACGGCGGAAATTCGGCTTCAGTTCCAGCCCGCCGAGTTCGACCGCGCCGCCAATACGGATACCCGTCGATAGCGGGGTGACGACGAAGCCATGGTCGTTGAAATAAAGCTGGCGCGTCAAGTTGAAAGCCTCGGGGGAAAGCGTGGTATTGTAACCACGTTCGGTTTCCAGCGGCACGATGTTGCCAAGCGTCGCGGCGAGTTTTCTCGACCAGGCGCCGCAGGCGATCACCACTTTGTCGGCATCGATCTTGTCGCCATTTTCCAGCGTTACGATCGTACTTTCGCCGACGGCGTCGATGCGTTCGGCCTCGCCCTTGCGCAGGCTGGCGCCGCGGGCGATTACCAGATCGAAAATGGCGCGGGTGAAATCGTAAGGGTCGGAGACTTGCAGGCCATCCGGTGAAAAGATGGCATGGCGGAACTGGGGCGCGAGACCCGGCTGCAGTTCCTCGATTTCGGGGCGGCTGACTCGCTGAAAGGTGAAGCCTGCGCTTTCCTTTTCGTCCCAGTCCCTGCGGGCGGCATTGAGACTTGCCTCGCTGTCATAAAGATCGAGCGTGCCGGTTTTCGAAACGAGGTGCGAAAGTTCCGGCATCGCAGCGACATGGGTCATTTCCACGGCAGCCAGCCGGTTGATGTCGGTGAGTGACTTCAGCCCATGGCGAAAATTACGCTCGGCGCTCGCGCGCCAGAAACGCCACAGCCAGGGTGCGATCTTTGCCGCATAGGCGGGCGGCACACTGAGCGGGCCGAGCGGATCGAACAGCCAGCGCGGCGCTTTTTTCATGATGCCGGGAGCGGGAATGGGGATGATTTCGGGGAAGGCCAGAATGCCGGCATTGCCGGAACTCGCGCCCCGGGCAACCTCGCCGCGTTCCAGCAGCACCACTTCGCGTCCGGCATTCTGCAGATAAAGCGCCGCCATGGAACCGATAATGCCGGTGCCGATCACCAGCACATCGCATTTCAGGGTTTTGGTCATCGGCGCTCCTGCAACACAAATCTTTCAACCCCGCATAACAATGAATGCCGCCCCGATGAAAGGCCGTATCGTGTTGCCGGCGCAGAAATATCAGCACTGTGGCAAATAAGCGGTCCGAAATAGACAAGGCGAATATATTCGTGATGAAGCATACCGGCAGTCGATTGAGGCTCCGGATCAATAGTTATAGTTCATTATTAATCGCAATTTAACGGTGTCCGGCTAGTTTCGCGTGCAGGCGGGCCGACCGTTTTTCATCTCTATATTTCGAGGGTGGAACAGGTCTGCATATGGATTACTGTTTGAGGGTTCAAAAAGATGTCTCACTTTTCCAAACTCGGTCTGGATGCTTCTGCGGTGCTTGATGCGCTGAGCCGCTCACAGGCCATCATCGAGTTCGATCTGACCGGCAAGATTTTGAAAGCGAACGATAATTTCTGCAAGGCCGTCGGCTATCAGCAGTCTGAAATCGTTGGGCGTACCCACAGCATGTTCCTGTCTCCCGAAGATGCGGCCTCGCCTGAATACAAGAGCTTCTGGGCGAAGCTGTCGCGTGGCGAATACGATCAGGGTCAGTATCGACGTCGGGCCAAGAATGGCGACGAAATCTGGATCGAAGCTTCCTACAATCCGGTGTTCCGTTTCGGTAAGCCCTACAAGGTGGTCAAGATTGCAACCGACATCACCTCGATCAAGCGCAAGAGCGCCGAGGATGACGGGAAACTGGCGGCGCTCTCCCGCGCGCAGGCCATGATCGAATTTACGCCGGACGGAAAAATCCTCAGCGCCAACGAAAATTTCCTCTCGACGCTCGGTTACACGGCGGAAGACATCGTCGGCAAACATCATTCGATGTTCTGCGAGCCGGCCTATGTCCAGTCCCAGGACTATCGGGATTTCTGGAAGGAACTCGGAAAGGGCCATTTCTCGACGGGGCAGTTTATGCGCCTTGGCAAGGATGGCAAACGCGTCTTCATTCAGGCCTCCTATAATCCGATCATCGATGATCGGGGCCGCGTCTTCAAGGTAGTGAAATTCGCTTTCGATGTGACGGACCGGATGCATGCGGTCGAGGAACTTGGTGCTGCGCTCGAGCGGCTTTCCCAATGCAATATCCGTATTACGCTGGACAAACCTTTTGTCGGCGAGTTCGAACGGCTGCGTTGCGATTTCAATAAATCCATCGCCGAATTCCAGAAGACGCTGGAAAACGTTCTCGGGCAGACCGGAGACCTGACCCGCAGCAGCCAGGAAGTCAGCGAAGCCTCCGTCAATCTCGCCGAACGTTCGCGTGAGCAGGCGGTGGCGCTTGAGGAAACTTCGGCAGCACTCGAAGAAATCACCGCGACGGTCCGTTCGTCGACAGAAAATATGAAAGAGACACGCAAGCTCGTTCAGAGCGCGCGGACATCCACCGTGGCCTCCACCGAGGTCGTGGAGCGAACCGTCGATGCCATGCAGCGTATCGAGACGGCTTCGCGGGAAATCAGCCAGATCATCGGTGTGATCGACGAAATCGCCTTCCAGACGAACCTGCTGGCGCTGAATGCCGGCGTGGAAGCTGCACGTGCGGGTGAAGCGGGCAAGGGTTTTGCGGTGGTGGCGCAGGAAGTGCGCGAGTTGGCGCAGCGTTCCGCCAATGCCGCGAAGGAAATCAAGGCGCTGATCAACAATTCCGGCACCGAGGTTCTGGAAGGCGTCAGGCTGGTGGGCGAAACCGGCGAAGCGCTGAAGCAGATCGACGCGCTGGTCAGGCACATTGACGGCAATGTCGACATGATCGCCAAGGCGGCGGACGAGCAGGCCGTCGGCATCAGCGAGATCAACAAGGCGGTCAACCGGCTCGACCGGATGACCCAGGAGAATGCGGCGATGAGCGCCCGCACCACGGTGATCAGCACGACGCTGGCGCAGGGCGCGGATGCGCTGGCGCAGCTTGTCAGCCTGTTCAAGCTGAACCGCCGTACGGTTCAACGGGAAGACGGATCGTCCACCCGCTCGGATACCCCGAATACGGCCCGGCGCGACCAAACGTCGGCACGGGCGGCGGCGTAAAGGAGCAGGCTCAGGCCCGCTTCAACTTGAAAATGAGATTCGGTGGATGCGGATGCCTTTGAACGGGCATCCGCATGGCTTTTTCACCGCAGCGCCGGTCGTTCAATACCGAGATGGTCGCGCAGCGTCGAGCCTTCGTAGTCCTTGCGGAACAGGCCGCGCTCCTGCAGGAGCGGAACGACCTCGCGATTGAATTCCTCCAGCCCGCCGGGGAAGAAGGGCGGCATGACGTTGAAGCCGTCGGCCGCGCCGTTTTCGAACCATTCCTGCATTCGGTCCGCCACATCCTTCGCTGTGCCCATGACGATATGGTGGCCGCGGCCGGCGGCGACGCGCAGCGCAAGCTCCCGGATCGTCAACTTTTCGCGGCGCGCCAGTTCGGTCAGAAGTTCGGCGCGGCTGCGCAGCTGGTCGGAAATCGGCAGGTCCGGCAGCGGGCCGTCGAGATCGTAATCAGTGAGGTTGTGGCCGATGCGTTCTTCAAGCAGCGGCATTGCGCTCTTGATGTCCGTCCACCGGTTCAATTCTTTCAGCTTTTCGCCGGCCTCTTCGAAGCTGCTGCCGATGATCGGCATGAAGCCGGGCATCACGGCGACGCTGGCCGGGTCGCGGCCGAACTTCTCCACGCGCGCCTTGAGGCTTTTATAGAAGGCCTGCGCTTCGGAAATCGCCTGCTGGGCGGTGAAGACGATATCGGCGGTGCGGGCGGCGAGATCCTGCCCCGGACCGGAAGATCCGGCCTGGATGAGAACCGGGTGGCCCTGCGGCGAACGCGGAATATTGAGCGGTCCCTTGACCGTGAAATATTTGCCTTCGTGGTTGAGGATATGGACCTTTTCCGGATCGACATAACGGCCCGCCTGCTTGTCCTTGACGAAGGCGTCATCATCCCAGCTGTCCCACAGGCCGCGAACGACATTCACATATTCTTCCGCCACCGCATAACGTTCGTCATGCTCGGGATGGTCCTTGGAAAAATTCGCCGCCGTGCGGGCATAGGATGTGGTGACGATGTTCCACGCCGCGCGGCCGTGGCTGAGATGATCAATGGAAGCGAAGGCGCGGGCGGTGTGGTAGGGCTCGCCATAGGTGGTGGAGGCGGTGGCGGCGAGCCCGATCTTGTTGGTGACCATGGCCAGTGCGGCAAGCAGGGTCAGCGGCTCAAAACGCGCGATCATCGAGGGATGGGCGTCGACGCCGCTGGTCAGGCCATCGGCGAGGAATACCATGTCGAACTTCGCCGCTTCGGCCATTTTCGTCACACGGGTGAGCAGATCGAAATTCTCGCTGCCGGCTTCGGCATCGGGGTGACGCCAGCCGGAAACGTGGTGCCCGGCGCCCTGCAGGAAAAGGCCGAGATGCATCTGTCTTTTGCGTGTCGTGGTGGTCATGGGGATCATGCCTTCATGTCGGTCGAGTTATATTTGCGATACCAGAAGCGTTTCGAGCTTTCTGAGGTCGGCTGCGGTCTTCATGGACCGCACCAGTGCCGGAATGCCGGCGAATTTCTCATTGCCGCCGGTCGCGTCGGCAAATTTTTCCGTCGGGTCATCGATGCCAGGAAGGCCGTCGACACGGCGCGACAGCACCGTGCCGTCCTTCTTCGTCACGTCGATGACCACGAACCGGGTGGTCGGATCGGGCGAGAGGCGGCGGGCGGTTTCGTCATGCCGGCGTGAGACTCTGGCGGAAAGGGCAAGCAGATCGGTGCGCGTCGGGCGCTCATCGAAATGGCCGATGCCGAGTGCTCCATCCGTCAGCGCTGCGGCAAAGACATATTCGGCGCTGAAGCGGGCGTCGATGCCGGTCGTGGGTGTGGCGGGCCCAACGAGGGCGGCGTCGCCGCCCGGCGGGAAGGTGATGGTGACCGTCTCGATCTCGTCCAGCGTCAGATCATGGCTGTTGCGCAGCGCCAGCGCGCCGACGGCAACGGGATGGCTGGCGGTGCAGCAGGGAAAGGCCTTGAGGGTGAGGCCGGGCGAGACGATCTGCCAAGGTGCGCCCCAGCCGGAGAGAACACGTTTCGGCTGCTCGGCGCCGAAGGCGTAGGCGGAATAAAAGCCGATGGGGTTTTCCAGAAAATCCGGCGCGCCCTGAAAGCCCGATTGCGCCAGCCGCGCGGCGGTAAGGCCGGCGCGCGTGGCAAGCCCGGCATGCAGCGGCTTGGCGTCATAACCGAATTGCAGGCGAAGCCCGGCCGATTGGGTGGCGGCAAGCCCGAGCGCCACGGCCGTGGTCTGCGGATCGAATTTCAGGAGATGGGCAATCGCCGCCGCGGCGCCAATGGGGCCGAGCGTGGCGGTGGCGTGGAAGCCGTTTTCGTAGTGCCTGGTGCCGAGCGAGAGGCCGAGACGCGCCATGGTTTCCAGCCCGACGATATAGGCGGCGATGAAGGCATCGGCCGTGGAGCCCTCTTCGACCGCGATAGCCAGCAAAGCGGGAATGATGGCAACGGTCGGATGGCCGCGCACACTGCCATGGACATCGTCATAATCAAGCACATGCCCGGCGTGGCCGTTGATGAGGGCGGCGGTAAAGGCATCCGTGCGCAGATCGTGGCCGATAATGCCCGCCGTGCCTGACGTGCCGGGTGTGAAGCTGTCGATCAGGATTTTCGTGCTTCTGTCGGCAGCGCCGCCCAGTACGCAGGCGAAAAAATCGATCAGCGCCGTGCGGGCGATGGCCACCGCCTCCTCGTCACGCAGGGGATCGGAAGCGGCAATCGCTTCGGCGAGATGAAGGGTGAGTTTTTCGTCGACGGCCATGGCATCAGATTCCTTCGCCGTCATTGACCCGTGCCACCTGTCCGCCAAGACCCTTGACGAAGGCGTTGATGCGCGGATTGGTCGACTTGTAGAAGATGTGCTCCGGCGTGCCCTGATCGACGATCAGGCCGTTTTCGGTGAAGACGACATTATCGCTGATTTCTTCGGCAAAACGCATTTCGTGCGTGACGAGAATGCTGGTCATGCCATCATTGACGAGATCGCGGATAACGGCGAGCACTTCGCCCACGGTTTCGGGGTCGAGCGCGGAAGTGACCTCATCGAACAACACCAGTTCCGGCCGCATGGCAAGCGCGCGGGCAATCGCCACGCGCTGCTGCTGGCCGCCGGAAAGCTGGCCGGGATAGGCATCGACCTTCTGGGAAAGACGCACTTTTTCCAGCAATTCGCGGGCATGGCGCTCGGCTTCCACCTTCGGCGTGCCGAGAATCTTGATCGGCGCGATGGTGATGTTTTCCATCACCGTTAGATGCGGGAAGAGGTTGAACTGCTGGAACACGATGCCGATGCGTTTGCGCAGCGCGATGCGCTCAGCCTCGGTCTTAAGCTGGTCCACCCGCGTGCCGCCGACGGTGATCTTGCCCGATTGCGGGATGAGCAGGCCGTTGATGCAGCGCAGGATGGTGGACTTGCCGGAGCCGGAAGGGCCGATGATGGAGACGGCGTCGCCCTTGTTCACCGTAAGGTCGATGCCCTTCAGGACCTGATTGTCACCGAAGGACAGGTGTATGCCTTCCAGTTCAACCAGAGCTTTTGCGGCGGTTTGTGGTGCGGGTGCGGACATGGCTTGTTCCAATCAGCGGGAAGCGAAGCGCCGCTCGAGGCGCTGCGTGAAACGGGAGACGGGATAGCAGAACAGGAAGAACGCCATCAGAACGGTGAGATAGACCACGACGGTGAAATCGTTGCGCTGAACGGCGGTGCTGGCGTCCGTCGCGGCATGAAGAAGCTCATGAACGCCGACCAGCGAGGCGAGCGCCGTACCCATGGTGATCGACGCATAAAGGTTCATCCATGGCGGCAGCGAGCGCTTCACGCATTGCGGCAGGATGATCCAGCGCAGTGTCTGGTTGCGCGAAAAACCCAGCCCCTGCGCCGCTTCCCATTGTGCCGTCGGAATGGACTGGATGGCGCCGCGGGTGATTTCGGCGATATGGGCGCTAGCCGGAATGGCGAGACCGACCACGGCCTTGATCCAGTCCGGGAAGGGAATGTAGTTGCCGAAGGCGACGATCTCGAAGGGGAAGATGTAGGTCGCGGCAAAGATCAGCACCAGATGCGGGGCGTTGCGGAATATCTGCACATAGGTGAGCGCCGGCGCGCGCACGAGGCGATAGGGCGCAAGCTCCATGATGCCGAGGAGGACGCCGATGAAGGTGCCGATGGCGATCGCAAGGATGCTGATCAGCACGTTCATGGCAAAACCCTTGGCCAGATAGGGCAGCCATTGCAGCAGCACCTGGCCGAGCGAAGGATCGAGGATCAGCCACAGAATGACGGCAATCAGCACGCCGAGCAACAGAATGGTGCCGAAGGGCGGCTTCTTCACCGCCTGTGTTGGAGAAACCACCGCACTCATTGACCGAACCCCGGAACCGCAAGACGCCGTTCAAGCCAGAGACCGGCCCTTGCGACGATAAAATTGATGACGCTGAAGAAGATCAGGATGACGATCATCAGCTCGACCACATTGTCGCGCTGCGTCCAGATCAGGATCGAGGCATAGGTGATTTCACCCACCGCAATTGCCGAGCCGACCGTGGTGAGCTTCACCAGATTGACGAGGTTGTTGATGATGGAGGGCAGCGCCGTGCGGATGGCCAGCGGAAACTCCACATAGCGTAAAATCTCGAAGGAGCTGAAACCGATCGCGCGCGCCGCCTCGATGGTGGTGGCCGGTACCGCTTCGATACCGCCGCGCAAGGCCTCCGCGTGGAAAGCGGCAATGTGCAGGCCGGTAATGGCGACGACCCAGAAAAAGGGTGTCAGCGGATTGTTCTGCGCGCCGCCCAGCGCATTGGAAATCAGCATGTTGAGCACAAGGAAACCGCACATCAGCTGCACCAGCGTCGGCGTGTTGCGCGTCAGTTCCACATAGGCGCGCACGGGGCCGGCGAGCCAGACCTTGCCCGATGTCAGCATGGCCGCGAAAATGAAGCCGAAGACGAGGCTGAGCGGCAAAGTGACGGCGACGAGGATCAGCGTCATCTTCATGCCGTCGAGCCAGATCTGAACCTCGTAACCGCTGTTCAGAAAGTCATAGTTGAGGCCGAGATGCGCGGCCAGTTCTATGAAGCGCGCTGTAAATCCATCCTGCATCGGAAATCCATGCTGTTGTCGCGGGTGCGCCGCCCTGCAGGCGGCGCCAGAATGACCTGTCTTGCTTTAAAGCAGAAAAGAACGGCGGGCGAAACCGGCCGTTCCTGATGGTCATAGGAAATCACTCCGCCTGTTCGGCATCATCCTCACCCTGCGGTGAGGACAGGCAAGGAACGGAGAGACCCTGCGCCTGTCTTACTGCGCCGAAAGCTTCTTCTGCTGCTCTTCCATATAGCCGATGCTCGGCAGACGGTTGGCCTTGGCGAATTCGAGCATCTTGCCGGAGGCGTGCAATTCCTTGACGATCTTGTCGAGAGCGGCCTGCGTGTCGCTTTCGCCCTTGCGCAGCCAGATCACGGAATCAGACGGGATGAGGTCGGTCGGGATGAGGATGCCGTAATCCTTCCACTCATCGGCGCGGTCCTGAAGCATCAGGCTGAGCGTGCCGTTGACGTGAACGGAGACGTCGCAATTGCCGCCCTTGAGCGCCAGCAGCGATTCCGGCTGGCTCGGCAGCGCCTTAACCTGCGCGCCATATTGTTCGATCAGCGGCTGGGTGTAGTTCGAGCCTTGCGAAACGCAGGCGATCTTGCCCTTCAGGTCCGGCCAGTCCTTGATGCCACTGTCCTTGCGGCCGATGGCGGCGCCACCCTGGCGGTCATAGGGGGTCGGAACATAATCGAGCGTTTTCGCGCGCTCTTCCGTGTACTGCATGTTGGCGATCAGAATATCGACCTTGCCCTGCTGCAGGAACTGCACGCGGTTGGGCGGGGTCACGGTTTCGGTGACCAGCTCGACACCGAGGCCGGCGGCCAGCGCCTTGGCGACGTCGATGTTGAGACCCTTCTGCTCCTGCGTCTTCGGATCGATAAAGCCGAAAGGCGCGCCGGAAAGGATAACACCGACAGTGAGCTTGCCGCGACCCTTGATCCGGTCGAGCGTTGCATCCGCGTAAGCGGCAGTGGCCATCGAAGCGATGACGACGGTTCCGGCAATGAGTTTTGCGGCAAATTTGGAGAAAGAGAGGGCCATGGGTATTTCCTTTTGATTGTAGGTGGAAACTACATGAGGCACCCGCCAAGAGCGAGAATTGGCATTGCGTGAAAAATAGTATGAATAAAATCCGGTTCCAATAAATCTTTTGGAGGGAAAAATTATCCTAATAATTTGAGATCGTAGAATCTTGTTCTTTGCTTCCGCTATTTTATGTCTGGCCGTGAGGGCGGGAGGATAATCAAGACGCCGTGTGTGGGCCAAATGGCCACAGGGAGAGCGAGCGAATGCCGCTTGTTTCTTCTCCCCGCCGGGGAGAAGTCCGCGGCAGCGGGATGAGGGGGGCAAGCTCTCGGTTTATCGCTAACGTCGCCCCCTCATCCGACCCTTCGGGCCACCTTCTCCCCGGCGGGGAGAAGAAACGTTCCGCCCCTGCCGTCACCGTCCGGCATTATAGGCCGCAATTGCCGCCATATTGACGATATCGCTGTCCTTCGCCCCCATCGAGGTGATCTGTACCGACTTGTCGAGGCCGACGAGAAGCGGGCCGATGACGGTCGCGCCGCCCAGTTCCTGCAGCATCTTGGTGGAGATGGAGGCGGAATGGATGGCGGGCATGACCAGCACATTGGCCGGGCCGGAAAGCCGGGCGAAGGGATACTGGCTCTGCATGCGGTGATGGTTCAGCGCCACATCGGCCGACATTTCGCCGTCGACCTCGAAATTGACGTTGCGCCTGTCGAGGATTTTCACCGCCTCGCGCACCTTGTCGGAGCGTTCGCCGGTCGGCTGGCCGAAGGTGGAATAGGCGAGCATGGCAACGCGCGGCTCGTAACCGAAACGGCGGGCAAGGTGGGCTGCTTCTTCGGCGATATCGGCAAGGTCTTCTGCATTCGGCATGTCGTGCACGGCGGTATCGGCCACGAAGACGGTGCGGTTGCGTGAGACGACCAGCGAAACGCCGATGACGCGATGGCCGGGCTTGGTGTTGATGCAGCGGCGGATATCCTCCAGCGCCGTGGAGTAGTTGCGGGTAACGCCGGTGACCACGGCGTCCGCATCGCCCATCGCCACCATGCAGGCGGCGAAATGGTTGCGGTCGTTGTGGACCAGACGCTGCACGTCGCGCAGCAGGAAACCGCCGCGCTGCAGACGCGCATAAAGATAATCGACATAGGCATCGACGCGGCTGGAAAGGCGGGCGTTGGTGATCTCGATATTGGCGCGGTCGAGATCGATGCCCGCGCGTTCCGCATTGGCCTTGATGATATCGTCACGGCCGAGCAGGATGGCGGTGCCGAGGCCCTGCGCGGTGAACGAAATCGCCGCGCGCATAACCTGTTCTTCTTCGGCTTCCGCAAAGACAACCCGCTTCGGTGAGCGGCGCACCCGCTCGTAAAGGCGCTGCGTGGTGGAAGCCATCGGGTCGCGGCGGGCGGAAAGTTCGCGGGCATAGGCGTCGAGATCGGGCAACTCCCGGCGGGCGACGCCGGTTTCGATTGCGGCTTTCGCCACGGCCACCGGAATGGCCGAGATCAGGCGCGGATCGAAGGGAACCGGAATGATATATTGCGATCCGAAGCGCGGGCGGTTGCCCTGATAGGCGGCGGCCACATCGTCAGGCACGTCTTCGCGGGCAAGATCGGCGAGCGCCTGTGCCGCCGCGATCTTCATCGCGTCGTTGATCTGGCTGGCGCGAACATCGAGAGCACCGCGGAAGATATAGGGGAAGCCGAGGACGTTATTGACCTGGTTCGGGTAGTCCGAACGCCCGGTCGCCATGATGGCGTCGTCGCGGATGCGCGACACTTCCTCGGGGGTGATTTCCGGGTCCGGATTGGCCATGGCGAAAATGATCGGCTTCGGCGCCATGGAGCGGATCATTTCTTCGCTGAAAGCGCCCTTCTGCGACAGGCCGAATACCACGTCAGCGCCCTTCATGGCTTCCGCCAGCGTGCGGTTGTTGGTTTTCACCGCGTGGGCGGATTTCCACTGGTTCATGCCTTCGGTACGGCCCTGATAGATCACGCCCTTGGTATCGCAGAGCGTGATGTTTTCAGGGTTGAACCCCATGGCCTTGATGAGATCCATACAGGCGATTGCCGCAGCACCCGCGCCGTTGCAGACCAGCTTGGTGGTCTTGAAGTCGCGGCCCGTCAGCTCGATGGCGTTGATGAGGCCGGCAGCGGCGATGATGGCGGTGCCGTGCTGGTCGTCATGGAAAACGGGAATGTCCATCAGCTCGCGCAGGCGGCTTTCGATGATGAAACATTCCGGCGCCTTGATGTCTTCCAGATTGATGCCGCCGAAGGAGGGTCCGAGGTAACGCACGCAATTGATGAACTCATCGGCGTCTTCGGTATCGACCTCGAGATCGATGGAATCGACATCGGCGAACCGCTTGAAGAGAACGGATTTGCCTTCCATGACCGGCTTGGAGGCGAGCGCGCCGAGATTGCCGAGACCGAGGATGGCGGTGCCGTTGGAAATGACCGCAACCATGTTGCCGCGCGTGGTATAGTCGTAAGCGGTCGCCGGATTTTCGGCGATGGCTTTCACCGGCACGGCCACGCCCGGCGAATAGGCGAGCGACAGGTCCCGCTGCGTCGCCATCGGTTTGGTCGGGGTGATTTCCAGTTTCCCCGGTCGGCCTTCCGCGTGGAAATCCAGGGCTTCCTGATCCGTAACCGATGTTCTTGTGCTGGCGGGTTTCGTCGTGTCGGACATGGGCTGAGCGTGCTTTCGTGTCGATAACAGTGTAAAAATATCCGCCGTTGTTATTGTATTTTTCGCGCGCCTGCCAAGTCTTGAATGTTGTTCAGTGCAGCAAATTTAAGCGTGATGAAATTTGCGGCCGATTCAATCGATTAATTCTCCTTGTTCGCATCAGAGGCTCGGACGATAGGCCTGGCGGGCCATGTTCACGAAGGCTTCGACATGCAGGGCGAGGGTGCCGCGTCTGACGATCAGCACACAATCGGACCATGCATCGGCGCTTTCCAGCGGCAAGCCGACAATGCCCCGTGTGGAGCGCACCGTGGTTTCCGGCAGGATGGAAATGCCAGCACCGGCCTCCACGAGCGCGAGGATCGTATTGACGTTGGCGATGCGCATGCCGATTTCCGGCGCACAGCCGGCATCCTCGAAAAGCGAAAGTGCGCTGCTGCTGAGGCCAAGGCCGATCTCGTCAACCGGCAGCAGCAGTTTTTCCCGCACGATATCGTTGACCGAAATCCGGGAGCGTCCGGCGAGTGCGTGACGTTCCGGCAGGGCGACGCAAAGCCTCGAGCGATCGAAGGGCATGGCCCGCAGGGTCTGCGGCAGCGAGGGGAGAGGGGCACGGATGAAGGCGACGTCAGTCTTGCGTGTCGCCACCTGCTCGATCAGCTGTTCCATCGTCATGCCGGGCAGCAGTTCCAGCGTCACATCCCTGTGTTCATCGCCGTAACGGGTGATCAGCGCCGGAAGTTTGCGCTCCGCCATGACACTGGTGCCGTAACCGATGCGCAGCGTGCCGAGCTGGCCGCGCCTGATCTGCTGCGCCTTTTCCAGCGCGCCTTTGGTGCGGGCGAGGATTTCTTCGGCCTCGATGAGCATGGACTGACCGGCCGGGGTGAGTTCGACACCGCGATTGATGCGGTGAAAGAGCTTGTGAAGCCCAGATTTTCCTCCAGTTGGCGGATACGCTGGGTCACGGCGGGCTGGGCGATGCCGAGCTGCAGGGCGGCGGCGCGAAAGTTCCTGGCCCTTGCGGCTTCCACGAATATTGTGAGCTGGCGAATATCCATCGGCGGACAGGTCTTTGTATTGAGGGGCTTGATATGGTATAAGTATAGCTTATCAAAATTGCCCATCTTGCGCATTGTCATCTTGTCGCAGGCGACGTTATACCGCAGCCAGTGTTTCGGTCGTCTTTGCCGCTTATGCGGGATTTTGGCGATGCGAACCGGGGAGGATTTGTTCAAGCACCTTGTCCGCCGTCCATGAGGCCGGCGGTTACCTGCAGTGAATGGGTCAAAATGACAGTCACGACGGAAGTCTTCCCCACCATTGTTCCCCGTTCAGCCGCGCCGCCTCTGGCGCATCTTCGTCTGGCCGCAGTGGCGGCGGACTGTCCGGCTTTGCCGGACATTGAACGATCATCGGGCTTCAGCCTTCTAGGCGGCTCTTCCAAACGGACATTCTTTCATGGGTAATCCAGCAACTTCATTATCGTTCCCGGCCAGATTATGGCTGTTGGTGCTCGGCGCGGTCATCGTTGCCGCAGGCCTGTTCTTTGCCATTGGCGGCGGCCAGCTCGTGGCCCTCGGCGGCAGCCTTTATTTCATCGCGGCGGGTATCGGGCTGATTGTCTCTGGCCTGCTCATCCTGCTGCGCAAGCCTGCCGGTGCGCTTCTCTTCGGCCTTGTCTTCGTTCTCACCGGCGTCTGGGCGGTGTGGGAAGTCGGGCTACACTTCTGGCCGCTCATTTCCCGTCTTCTGGCGATGGGTGTCGGCGCCACGGTCGTTGCGCTCTCCTATCCGCTCTTGCGCCGCGCGGCAGGCAAGGCCCCGGCATATGGCTCTTCTTTCGCCATCGCCGCCATTCTCGCCATCGCTTCCGGTGCCGGTTTTGCCGGCATGTTCGTGCCGCATCCGACCGTCGCCTTCAATGGCGAGGCGGCCGCGCTGACGCCGGTAACCCCGGAAACGGAGCAGAAGAACTGGGAACATTACGGCAATACATCCGGCGGCAGCCGCTTTGTCGCGCTTGACGAGATCACACGGGACAATGTCAAAAACCTTGAAGTCGCATGGACCTATCATACCGGCGACACCCCGATCAGCCCCGGCGCGAATGGTGCGGAAGATCAGGAAACGCCGCTGCAGGTTGGCGACACCGTGTTCCTTTGCACGCCGCACAATAATGTCATCGCCCTCGATGCCGATACCGGCGCTGAGAAGTGGAAGACGGAAATCAACGCGAAATCCTCCGTCTGGATGCGTTGCCGCGGTCTTGCCTATTTCGATGCGAAGGCGCCGCTGAAGCAGCCGACCGCGCCCGGCGCAACACCTGTCACGCCAGCGGTGGTGGCTGAAGGCGCGCTTTGCCAGCGCCGCATTCTGATGAACACCATCAATGCCGAATTGATCGCGCTCGATGCAGACACCGGCGCGTTTTGCCCGGATTTCGGCACCAATGGCCGCGTCGACCTGAAGATCGGCCTCGGAAACGCGCCGGACCCGCAATATGTTCTGACCTCCGCACCAACGCTGGCGGGAACAACCGTCGTTGTCGGCGGCCGTATCGCTGACAATGTGCAGGTGGACATGCCCGGCGGCGTGATGCGCGGTTTCGATGTGGTGACCGGCGCGCTTCGCTGGGCCTTCGACCCCGGCAACCCGGAGATCACCGGACTGCCGCCCGAAGGGCAGACCTACACGCGCTCCACACCCAACGTCTGGGCATCCATGTCCTACGATCCGGAGCTGAACACCGTCTTCATGCCGGTCGGCAGCCCTTCGGTGGATTTGTACGGCGCGACGCGCACGCCGCTCGACCATAAATATGGTGCTTCGATGCTGGCGCTCGATGCCACCACCGGTCGGGAAAAATGGGTCTATCAGACGGTTCATAACGACCTCTGGGATTTCGACGTGCCGATGCAGCCAAGCTTCATCGATTTCCCGAAAGCGGATGGAACGACTGTTCCGGCACTGGTTTTCGGCACCAAGGCGGCGCAGATCTATGTCCTCGACCGGGCGACCGGCCAACCGTTGACCAAGGTGGAAGAGGTTCCCGTCAAGCCTGCCAATATTCCGAACGAGCCCTACGCGCCCACACAGCCGCGCTCGGTCGGCATGCCCGAGATCGGCGCGCAGACTCTGACGGAAGCGGACATGTGGGGTGCTACCCCATTTGACCAGCTTCTTTGCCGTATCGCCTTCAAGGGCATGCGCTACGAAGGGCTTTATACGGCGCCGGGTACGGACCTCTCCCTGTCGTTCCCGGGCTCGCTCGGCGGCATGAACTGGGGCGGTCTCTCGACGGACCCGACGACGAACACCATTTTCGTCAATGACATGCGCCTCGGCCTCTGGATTCAGATGAAGGAAGCCGCGCCCAGCAAGGCGACGGCAAGCGGCGGCGAAAGCGTCAATACCGGCATGGGCCTCGTGCCGATGAAGGGCACGCCCTATGCCGTCGACAAGAACCGTTTCCTTTCGGCTCTCGGCATTCCCTGCCAGGCTCCGCCCTATGGCACGATGACGGCCATCGATATGAATACCCAGAAAATCAAGTGGCAGGTGCCTGTTGGCACCGTTGAAGATACGGGTCCGCTCGGCATCAAGATGGGTCTGCCCATCCCGATCGGTATGCCGACGCTCGGCGGCACGCTTGCCACACAGGGCGGTCTCGTCTTCATTGCCGGCACGCAGGATTATTATCTGCGCGCCTTCGATACGGCGACCGGCAAGGAAGTCTGGAAGGCCCGCCTTCCGGTCGGCAGCCAGGGCGGCCCGATGAGCTACAAGTCTCCGAAGACCGGCAAGCAATATGTGGTCATCTCGGCTGGCGGCGCACGCCAGTCGCCTGATCGCGGCGATTATGTGATCGCCTATGCGCTGCCGGATTGATCTGGACGGTTCATCGTTTTGAAAAGGAGCCCCGGGGCATGATCCCCCGGGGCTTTTTCTTTGCCCTTGACCGGCGGAGCGGCCATTCCGTGCGGAACCTCGCACTCCCCCTTGCGTTAGGAAAACGGGCCTGCCGGCAAATACTCCCCGCCGTTCACCAAGCTTTCACAAGGCGAATTTATGAGCTTGCGCTTGTCCGCCCGTGAACCGATGATGGCGGTATTTCGAAATATGTATATTGTCCGGCGCGCCGGGAAATTTTTAGAGTTGGAAAGGTTTTGTTGTGAAGGAACACTCTCGAAAGATCACGCCGGTTCTTCTGGCCGGCGGTGCTGGTTCGCGGCTTTGGCCGGTATCGCGCGATCAGTTGCCCAAGCAGTTTCAGCCGCTGGTCGGCAATCTTTCGACCTATCAGCAGACGCTGCAGCGGGTGGGCGACAAGGGCCTTTATGCCGAGCCGCTCGTCATCACCAATGAGGATTTCCGTTTCTTCGCCCGCCGTCAGGCCGAAGAGATCGATCTGCCGGCAACCGTGGTGCTGGAGCCCGCCCGCCGCGACAGCGCCGCCGCCATGGCCGCCGCCGCCGTGCTGGCCGAGCGCCGTGAGCCCAGATGCCTGGTGCTGGCGCTTGCCGCCGATCATGTGGTGCTCGATGCCGACAAGTTCTCCGACGCCGTGAAGCTTGGCGCAAAAGCCGCCGATCAGGGCAATATCGTCGTCTTCGGCCTGGTGCCGACCGAACCGCGCACTTCCTACGGTTATATCAAGCCGGGCGAGGCGATCGATGGCGAAAAAGACCTCAGCATCGTCGACGCCTTCGTGGAAAAGCCGGATATGAAGACGGCGATCTCCTATCTGGAAAAGGGTTATCTCTGGAATTCCGGCAACTTCCTGTTCCGCTCCGATGTGATGATCGCCGAACTGAAGGCCTTCGCCCCGGAGATTCTTGCGGCGGTGACGCAGGCGGTCGAGCAATATGAAAGCGACCTCGGTTTCGTGCGCCTGCATCAGGCAAGCTTCGAGGCCTCGCCGAAGAACTCCATCGACTATGCGGTGATCGAGAAGACCAAACGCATGGCGGTGGTGCATGGCCATTTCCGCTGGTCGGATATCGGCAGCTGGGACGCGATCTGGGAAATTGCCGACAAGCGCGGCAACGACAATGCGCTGGAAGGCAACGGCGTCTTCATCGATTCCGAAGGCTGCCTCATCCATTCGACGCAATTGCTGACGACGGTGGTGGGCGCGAAGGACATGGTGGTGGTGGCCACCAAGGATGCGGTCCTGGTGGTGCCGAAAAACCGGGTGCAGGATGTGAAGGGTCTGGTGGAGACGCTGAAGGACGGCGAACACGCACCGCAGACGCAAAGCCACAAGCGCGTCTATCGCCCCTGGGGTTATATCGAACACATGTATGTGGACGAGCGTTACCGGGTTGGCCACATCACGGTCGATCCCGGCCACCGCATCTCGTTCCAGAAACATTATCACCGCTCGGAACACTGGATCGTCGTCAAGGGCACGGCGACGGTGACGATCGGCGAAGAGACGAAGTTGCTGACGGAGAACCAGTCGGTCTATATCCCGATCGGCCAGCCGCACCGGCTTGCCAATGAGGGGCAGATCCCGCTCGAACTGGTCGAAATCCAGACCGGAGCCTATATCGGCGAGGACGATGTCATCCGCATCGAGGACGATTATAAAAGGCAATAGAATTGCCGCCAGCGCTTAAGGTTTGGAGAAGGTGAGGCGGATAGTTGTTCGGCTCGCTTTTTCGGCTCAGGCGATCAGCGCGTTCACGCAATGGGCAAGGGCATGGGAAAGCATCGCCGCCTCCAGCCCCCGACGCCAGAACAGCCATCCGAACAGCAGGCCGGGAATGAAATTGGTGAGCAGGACTGCAAGGATCAGCGCCGTTTGAGGCTGAGCGACAATCGCAAACAGAAACGGCAGATGACCTGAGGCGAAGAGTGCCGCCGCCATAAGAATGGCGGCCCACAAAATCACCGGTCGAATCTGTCCTCTTCCTGTCATGCGCCAGAACGCCCAGGCGAAAAACGACATCAGGCCCCATCGGGTCAATAGCTCTTCCGTGATCCCGCCATAGAGAATCCGGGTCACCAGCGGGACATTAAAAGCGGTCATTTTTGCCACGGCGGCCGCATCCGCGACCGCTGGCAGGATCGCCGATGAATAGGCGATCATCAGCAGGCCGACGGCAATGCCCACCGCCAGCGCGGGCGGCACCTGTGTTCGCAGCACCGCTCGCGGGTTGCCGCCCGTCAGCCAGCTATCGACCAAGGGCGCGCCAAGTCCGAGTTTTGCGGCCAGAGCCTGACCTGTTGCAACCGCCGCAATGGTCAGCATTGCCGGCTGGATGAGGATCAGCAGGCGCATTCCGAATGAAAGTTGCTGTCCCGGTACAAGCTGCTCAAATGTCGCCAATAAAAGCGATGCGACGCCGGCTAGTCCAATGACCAAAAGAATATGCCAGCGCTTCATAGTCTCTTCACCTGTTTTCCTCGCTGCGACGTTTTGTAAGCGACTGGCATTGCGTGTGGATTACGCAGCGCAATCCCCTGTGTCGCAAGCTTGTCCGGCGCATTTTCCAATCGTTCGAAATGCCTCCTGAGGGCGCTGTGAGATTCGTATTTTAGGCGGTTGCCTAATCAAAAATCTTCGCATACGTTCCAACTGCAACGTTTCAGTGAGGGAGGAGACTCATGCGAATGCGTGTTATTTCTGCGGCCTTTTTGGCCAGCGTCATGATTCCGGCGGGTATCGCCGGGGCCACCGATCTTGAGGTGACCCATTGGTGGACATCGGGCGGCGAAGCCGCCGCGGTGGCTGAATTGGCCAAGGCTTTCGACGCAACCGGTAACAAATGGGTGGATGGCGCGATTGCCGGTTCGGGTGGTACGGCCCGTCCGATCATGATCAGCCGCATCACCGGTGGCGACCCGATGGGCGCGACCCAGTTCAACCACGGTCGTCAGGCGGAAGAGCTTGTTCAGGCAGGCCTGATGCGCGACCTGTCCGATGTTGCCGCAAAGGGCAACTGGAAGGACGTCATCAAGCCGGCAAGCCTGCTCGACAGCTGCACTATCGACGGCAAGATTTACTGCGCGCCGGTAAACATCCATTCCTGGCAATGGCTGTGGCTTTCCAATGAAGCCTTCAAGAAGGCGGGCGTCGAAGTTCCGAAGAACTGGACGGAATTCGTTGCCGCCGCGCCGGCGCTGAAAAAGGCTGGCATCCAGCCGCTCGCGCTCGGTGGGCAGGCATGGCAGGCCAACGGCCTGTTCGACACGCTGACGCTTTCGATCGGCGGCAAGGACCTTTATCAGAAAGTCTATGGCGACAAGGATGCCGAAGCGGCAGCCGGACCCGAGATGGCGAAGATTTTCACGGCTGCCGTCGAGGCGCGCGATATGGCCAAGGGCACCAATGTTCAGGACTGGAACCAGGCCACCAACATGGTCATCACCGGCAAGGCTGGCGGGCAGATCATGGGTGACTGGGCGCAGGGTGAGTTCCAGCTTGCAAACCAGAAGGCCGGCACGGATTACACCTGCCTGCCGGGTCTCGGCCTCAACGACTACATCACCACCGGCGGCGACGCTTTCTATTTCCCGCTCCTGAAGGATGAGGCGAAATCCAAGGCGCAGGATGTGCTGGCCGAAACCATCGTCGATCCGAAAACCCAGGTTGCTTTCAACCTCAAGAAGGGTTCGTTGCCGATCCGTGGCGACGTCGATCTCAACGCCGCCAATGACTGCATGAAGAAGGGTCTCGAAATTCTGGCCAAGGGCAATGCGCTGACCAGCACCGACCAGCTGATTTCTGCCGATACGCAGAAACAGAAGGAAGACCTGATGGCGGAATTCTTCGCGGGCTCGATGTCGGCGGAAGACGGGCAGAAGCGCTTCGCGGACATTATCGGTTCGGCGGACTGAGTGTGATCTCTCCGGGTGGGAAAGCGGTTCGCCGCTTTCCTTTCCAGCGTCCTGCCTGTGCAACAATCATCAGCACGGGCAGGGGTTTCATGCGGTGAGGCTTTTGCCTGACCGTTGACTGTAACGTTACAGGAGGAGGTAACATGGCAGGTCAAGCGCGCTCGGGGCGCCCCAACCAGCTTTTCCGCAATCTCAATTCCAAGATTGCCTCCATTCCCATGATACTGACCGCCATGGTGATCTTCCTCGGCGGAACGATCTGGACCGTGGTTTATTCCTTCACCAATTCAAAGCTTCTGCCGCGCGCGAGCTTCATCGGTTTCGATCAATATGAGCGTTTGTGGGCAGCACCACGCTGGATCGTGTCCATCCAGAATCTGGCGATCTACGGCATTTTGTCGCTGATCTTCAGCCTCGTCATAGGCTTCGTGCTGGCGGCGCTGATGGATCAAAAAATCCGTTTCGAAAACACCTTCCGCACCATTTTCCTCTATCCTTTCGCCCTGTCCTTCATTGTCACAGGCCTCGTCTGGCAATGGCTGCTGAACCCGGAATTCGGCATCCAGTCCGTGGTTCGCTCGATGGGCTGGGAGAGCTTTACCTTCGATCCGCTCTATAATTCCCAGATCGTCATTTATGGCATTCTGATCGCGGCGCTCTGGCAGGGCACGGGGCTCGTCATGTGCCTGATGCTGGCCGGTCTTCGCGGTATCGATGAGGACATCTGGAAGGCGACGCGTGTCGACGGCATTCCGATGTGGAAGACTTATATTCTCATCATCATTCCCATGATGCGGCCGGTCTTCATCACCACGCTGGTCATCATCGCCAGCGGCATCGTCAAGGTTTACGATCTGGTGGTGGCGCAAACGAGCGGCGGGCCGGGTATCGCGTCCGAAGTACCGGCGAAATATGTCTATGACTATATGTTTCAGGCGCAGAATCTGGGGCAGGGTTTCGCGGCCTCGACCATGATGCTTCTGACGGTTGCGATCATCATCATTCCATGGGCCTACCTCGAATTCGGAGGCAAGAAGCGTGGCTAATATCAGCACATTAAACACGGTCGTGGCCGCCACCGATGCGGTTGCCAAAGACCTTTCCGGCCCGCGCGGCAGAAAGCCGAGGAAAACCTTTTCGCGCCGCAACATCATTCTTTACGGCACGCTGTTCGTTGCTGCCGCCTATTACCTGCTGCCGCTTTACGTAATGGTCGTCACCTCGCTGAAGGGCATGCCGGAAATCCGGCTTGGCAACATTTTTGCACCGCCGGTGGAAATCACTTTCGAACCCTGGGTGAAGGCCTGGGCCAATGCCTGCACGGGCTTGAACTGCGACGGGCTTTCACGCGGCTTCTGGAATTCGGTGCGCATCCTCGTGCCTTCGGTGGTGATCTCGATCGTCGTCGCTTCCGTCAGCGGCTACGCCATGGCGAACTGGAAGTTCAAGGGATCGGAGCTGTTCTTCTCGATCCTCATCATCGGGGCTTTCATTCCCTATCAGGTGATGATCTATCCGATCGTCATCGTGCTGCGCGAAATGGGCGTTTATGGCACGCTGACCGGCCTCGTCATCGTGCACACCATCTTCGGCATGCCGATCCTGACGCTGCTGTTCCGCAATTATTTCGCCTCGCTGCCGGAGGAACTTTTCAAGGCGGCGCGCATCGATGGCGCCAATTTCTGGCAGATCTATTTCCGCATCATGCTGCCCATGTCGCTGCCGATCTTCGTTGTCGCGATGATCCTGCAGGTGACCGGCATCTGGAACGACTTCCTGTTCGGCGTGGTGTTCACGCGGCCGGAATATTACCCGATGACGGTGCAGCTCAATAATATCGTCAACTCCGTGCAGGGCGTGAAGGAATATAACGTCAACATGGCCGCCACGCTTCTGACCGGGGCCGTGCCGCTGATCGTTTATTTCGTCTCCGGCAGGCTTTTCGTCCGCGGCATTGCTGCTGGCGCAGTAAAAGGTTGAGCTATATGAACAAAAGCGTTTCCATTCGCGATCTTTCCCTGTCCTTCGGCGCCGTTACCGTGCTGAAAGACCTCAATCTCGATATTTACGACGGCGAATTCCTCGTGCTGCTCGGCTCTTCCGGCTGCGGCAAGTCGACCCTTCTCAATTGCATTGCCGGCCTTCTGGAGCCGACCGACGGACAAATCTTCATCAAGGACCGCAACGTCACCTGGGAAGAGCCGAAGGATCGCGGCATTGGCATGGTGTTCCAGTCCTATGCGCTTTATCCGCAGATGACGGTGGAGAAAAACCTGTCCTTCGGCCTTCAGGTCGCCAAGGTGCCGAAGGAGGAGATCGACCGCCGTGTCAAAAGGGCGGCCGGCATACTCCAGATCGAGCCGCTGCTGAAACGCAAGCCCGCCGAGCTTTCCGGCGGCCAGCGTCAGCGCGTGGCCATCGGCCGGGCGCTGGTGCGGGATGTGGATGTTTTCCTGTTCGACGAGCCGCTCTCCAACCTCGATGCCAAGCTGCGCTCGGAACTGCGCGTCGAAATCAAGCGGCTGCACCAGTCGCTGAAGAACACCATGATCTATGTGACGCATGACCAGATCGAGGCGCTGACGCTGGCGGATCGCATCGCCATCATGAAAAGCGGCGTCATCCAGCAGCTCGCCGATCCTGTCACTATCTACAACAAGCCGCGAAACCTCTTCGTTGCCGGTTTCATCGGCTCGCCGTCGATGAATTTCCTGCGCGGCGAGTTGATCGAAAAGGACGGCAAGGTGGTCTTCACCACCAATGGCGTGACTTTCGCGCTGGACGGTTATCATCCGGAAACGACGCTCGCCGCCGGCCGTGCCGTGGTTCTGGGTGTCCGCCCCGAACATGTGCGCGTCGATGCCGATATCGTTGGCGGCGAAGTGCATGAGGCGGTGGTCGATATCGAAGAACCGATGGGTGCGGACAATCTGATCTGGCTGAAACATGCCGGGTATACCATGTCCGTGCGTGTCGGCGGTCACAGGCGGTTTTCACCCGGCACCAAGGTGCGCCTCGGTCTCGACATGACGATGGCCTCACTGTTCGACGCGCAAAGCGAGGACCGGCTCTAGAACAGCTTCGATTTACCCCCACACACAATCCCAAGACCCAGATCTCTATGGAGGAGACAATGACAGAACTCGGTTTCCAGCTTTACAGCGCCCGTAATTTCCAGCCTTTTTCCAATATTCTGAAGAAGCTTTCGGCGGCGGGTTATAAACATGTCGAAGGTTATGGCGCGATGTACGCTTCGCTGGATGACGCCGGTTTGAAAGGCCTGCGCGCCGAACTCGACGCCAATGGCCTTGCCATGCCGACCGGTCATTTCGGCCTTGATCTTCTGGAAGGCGATCCGAAAAAGGCGCTCAATATTGCCAGGGTTCTGGGCGTGGAGGCGATCTATTGCCCTTATCTGATGCCTGACCAGCGCCCTACAGATGCCGCAGGCTGGTTTGCTTTCGGCAAGCGCCTGCAGGAAGCCGGAAAGCCCTTCGTGGATGCAGGGCTGACCTTCGGCTGGCATAACCATGATTTCGAGTTCAAGACGCTTGGCGATGGCTCCACACCGCAGGAGCAGATATTTGCCGGTGGGCCGGATTTGAAATGGGAGGCGGATATCGCCTGGATTATCAGAGGTAATGCCGATCCGCTTGCATGGATCGAAAGCTATGGCAAACGCATTACTGCGGTACATGTGAAGGATATCGCACCAGCAGGCGAGAATGCGGATGAGGATGGCTGGGCCGATGTCGGCCACGGTACAGTTGACTGGAAGGGCCTCGTCGCGGCGCTGAAGGCGAAATCCGCCACGAAACATTTTGTGGTTGAGCACGACAACCCGAAGGATATCGACCGGCTGATAACCCGCTCGATCGCATCTTTCAAAACCTACTAAGTTTCAATTTCGGAGTTTGCATCATGGCCAGGGATCTTGGCGTCGGCATCATCGGATGCGGCAATATCTCGTCTGCTTATTTCTCGCTGGCACCGCTCTTCAAGGGCATCAAGGTGCTTGCCTGCGCCGACCTCAACCGCAATGCGGCGGAGCTGAGGGCGGAAGAATTCGGTGTTGTCGCGCAGTCCATCGAGGAACTGCTCGCCAACAAGGATATCGATGTGGTGGTGAACCTCACCATTCCCGCCGCGCATTTTCCGGTGTCGAAAGCCGCCCTTGAGGCGGGCAAGCACGTCTATTCGGAAAAGCCGCTGGTGCTTTCGCTGGAGGAAGGCGAGGAGCTGCGGCGCATCGCCCGGGAGAAGAACCTCTCCGTCGGCTGCGCGCCGGATACCTTCCTTGGCGGCGCGCATCAGCTTGCCCGGCAATATATCGATGACGGCAAGGTCGGGCGCATCACTTCCGGCACCTGCCATGTGATGAGCCCCGGCATGGAAATGTGGCACCCGAACCCGGGCTTCTTCTTCCTGAAGGGCGGCGGGCCGATCCTCGATCTCGGCCCCTATTACGTCGCCAATCTCATCAACCTCATCGGTCCGGTGAAGCGCGTCGGCGCGCTGACAACCATGGCCAATCCGACCCGTACGGTGACCAGCCAGCCGCTGAACGGCGAAATCATCCCAGTTGAAACACCGACCAATATTCATGCCCTTCTGGAATTCGTGAACGGTGCGACGATCACGCTTTCGGCAAGCTGGGATGTCTGGTCGCATCGCCACGCCAATATGGAGCTCTATGGCACGGAAGGCTCGATCTACGTGCCGGACCCGAACTTCTTCGGCGGTGTGGTGGAAGCGAGCGGGCGGGACAAGAACATCCAGCCGCTGGAAGACTGGGCGCATCCTTTCGGCATCGCCAATCAGGAAAGCCCCAATGGCCCGCGCGCCAATTACCGCACGGCGGGCCTTGCCGATATGGCTATTGCGATTTTGGAGGGGCGTGATGCCCGCTGCTCACTTGACCGCTCATTGCACGGCATCGATGTGATGACCTCGATCCTCAAATCCGGGGAGGAGGGCCGTTTCATCGAAATGACGACGACCTGCACCCAGCCGGCAGCACTCGGTATCGAGGAGGCGCAGGCGCTGCTGCGCTGAGCCCAAAGCCAACGAAAAAAGGCCCGGCGCACTGCCAGTTCGCCGGGCCTTTTCCGCTCAGCCATTTAGTGGCGAGCGTCGCGTGTTCATCAGATTTTCATAGGCCGACAAAAAGACCCAGCCAGCGCGCAACGGTCCTGACCATCCAGATCAGGAACACGAACGAAGCTATGCCGGTGGCGGTGACGAGCGCTGCAGAAGCGACGAGGAGGCCGGTTGTGAGATTGCGCCTGAACCGGTGACGTTTCGGCTCGAGTGCTCTATCCATGGCGTATGGCGGTGATCAGCCCGCGAATGGTGAGCGTGACATAAAGCATGCCCGCCATCGCCATCAGCAGGCCGGTGCCGAGAGAGCTGAGGTTGCTCAGCGAAAACAGAAATGTATCAGCCGCCACCATTGGCAAGACCCTTCAAAAACAGCAGATTTTGCATCGTTCTAAATCGTGCCGGTTTCCCGCATATGTCCCGATTGTTTCGTCTTGTTGCTGCCGCGGGGCATTTTCGTGATGGCGCGGCTTTGCGCGATTTCCGCAAGGCCCTTCACAAGCCCGTCGGTTTGGTTTAAAGCCGCTCCCCGTAATCCGGTCGCAGCCCACCCGGTCAAAACAAGGGATCCCAAATTATGAAAACCATCGTCATCTGCTCCGGCGGATTGGACTCCGTTTCGCTTGCGCATAAAATCGCGGCGGAACACGAACTTCTCGCTCTCGTCTCCTTCGATTATGGCCAGCGCCACAGGAAGGAGCTGGAATACGCGGCCGATTGCGCAAGGCGTCTCGGCGTGCCGCATCATGTCATCGATATCAGAACCATCGGCGCCCATCTCACCGGTTCGGCGCTAACCGATGACGTGGAGGTGCCGGACGGGCATTATGCGGAAGAGACCATGCGCTCCACCGTGGTGCCGAACCGCAACGCCATCATGCTCACCATCGCATTCGGGCTGGCCGCCGCGCAGCAGGCGGATGCGGTGGCGATTGCCGTGCATGGCGGCGATCACTTCATTTATCCCGATTGCCGGCCGGGCTTTATCGACAGTTTCAACGCCATGCAGGCGCATGCGCTGGAAGGTTATGCCGACGTCAAGCTCTTTGCCCCCTATGTCACCGTTTCCAAGGCGGCGATCGTGACCGATGGTGCGAAATACGGCACGCCCTTTGGCGAAACATGGTCCTGTTACAAGGGCGGCTTGCGCCACTGCGGCCGCTGCGGCACCTGCGTGGAACGGCGCGAGGCCTTTCATCTGGCCGGTGTCACCGATCCGACCGACTATGAGGACCCGGATTTCTGGGTGGCGGCCACCCATGCCTATGCGGCGCAGGAGGTGCGCTGATGTTCCGCATCACCAAGGAATTTCACTTCTCCGCCTCGCACCAGTTGAAAAGCCTGCCGTCGGATCACCAGTGCAATCGCCTCCACGGGCATAATTACATCGTCGAGATCGAGCTTGCGGGCGAAGCGTTGAACGAGCATGGTTTCGTGCGCGACTATCACGAGCTTGCACCGCTGAAGCGTTATATCGACGATCATTTCGACCATCGCCACCTGAACGACGTTCTCGGCCATGACCGGGTGACGGCGGAATGCCTGGCGAAGCATTTTTATGACTGGTGCAAGGGCCGCCTGCCGGAAACCAGCGCCGTGCGCGTCAGCGAAACCGCCAAGACCTGGGCGGAATACCGGCCATGACGGCGGCTGCACACAAGATTGCAGCGAAGGAAACCACGATCCGCATCAGCGAAATCTTCGGACCGACCATTCAGGGCGAAGGCGTGTTGATCGGTCTGCCGACAGTCTTCGTGCGTACCGGCGGCTGCGATTACCGCTGCTCCTGGTGCGATACGCTGCATGCCGTTGACAGCGAGTACCGCGACACGTGGAAACCGATGCCGGTCGAGGTGATCTGGCAGGAGGTGCGACGGCTTTCCGGCGGCGTGCCGCTGACGGTCTCGCTCTCAGGCGGCAATCCGGCCATTCAACCGTTCGCGGCCTTGATCGCGAAGGGGCAGGGCGAGGGGTATCGTTTCGCGCTGGAAACGCAGGGCAGCATCGCCAAAGACTGGTTTGCTGCTCTCGACCATCTGGTGCTGAGCCCCAAGCCGCCATCGAGCGGCATGGAAACGGACTGGCAGGCCTTCGAAGACTGTCTTGCCGCCGCCGGCGATGGACCGCAGGTGGCGCTGAAGATCGTGGTGTTCGACGATGCGGATTATGCCTATGCCAAGGCGGCATCCGCGCGTTTCCCGCATCTGCCGGTCTATCTCCAGCCCGGCAACCACACCCCGCCGCCGCCCGATGACGACGATGCACGTGTGGATATCGATGGGGTGATGGACCGGATGTTGTGGCTGGTGGGCAAGGTCAGCGAAGATCGCTGGTTTTCCGCCCGGGTGCTGCCGCAGCTTCATGTGCTGTTGTGGGGGAATAAGCGCGGGGTTTGAGGCAGTTATAAGCTCCCTCCGTCATGCCGGACTTGATCCGGCATCCAGCCACGGCGCGTCTGAGCCGTGAAAAGAGTCTATTGCGATCAAAGACTTGATCGCGCTGGACCCCGGATCAAGTCCGGGGTGACGGAGAGCGAGGAGCCCTTTGCAGCAATCCATGCGGCGGCTTGTGCCGCCGCACTTTCGCAAATCAGGCCGAAACGGCCAGCTCGCGCCTCTCCCGATCCGCGATGATCGACAGATCGAGCACCTTCTGCAGATTGGCCGCATGACGGAAATCCGGATCGGCGGGGCCGCCTTCCATGACGGCCCTGGCGAATTTTTCGTAATTCGTTGCCACGGGGTCGACATCGATTGTCTTCCAGATCGCCTTTTCCACATCCTCGCCGATGCAGGCGCGCAGGCTGGAATAATCCGGCGTGTGGATCACTTCCAATGCGCCCTTGTCGCCATGGATGCGCAGGCGAAGTTCGTTCAGATGCCCCGTCGCCCAGCGGCTGGCGTGGATGACGCCCATGGCGCCGTTTTCCAGTTCGGCGGTCATCGTGAAGCTGTCATTGGCATCGAGGTCGTAGACGCCGATCTTGTTGCCTTCATATTTGTCGAAGGTCTTCAGCCGCGTGAAGATGCGCTCCACATCGCTGCCCGCGCCATAGGAAGCGAAGTCGAGAATGTGGATGCCGACATCGCCCAGCACACCGTTCGAGCCATGCTTGGTGGAAAGCCGCCACAGCCACTTGCTCTCCGTCATCCAGTCGCCCCAGGCTTTGGAAACGAGCCAGCTCTGGAGATAGGAGGCTTCGAGATGTCGCACCTTGCCGATCTTGCCGGCTAGCACCATCTCGCGCGCCGCCTGCAAGGGTGCGACGTTGCGATAGGTGAGGTTGACCATGGCGACGAGGCCGGCCTTTTCGGCGGCATCGGCCATTTCGGCGGCCTTGGCGTAGTTTTCCGCCAGCGGCTTTTCGCAGAAGACATGTTTGCCGGCCGCCAGAAGCTTCAGGCTGGTGGGATGGTGGATCGCGTCCGGCGTGACATTTGCCGCCGCGTCGAATTCACCCCAAGCAATCGCATCATCCAGCGAGGTGAAGGAGAGCGGAATGCTGTGGCGCAGCGCAAAGCCCCGCACCACCACATCGTCCACATCCACCGCTGCGACGAGTTCGACGCCGGGGATTTCAGAGAAATATGTGGCATGGTTGTTGGCCATGCCGCCGGTTCCGAGAATGAGAAGTCTCATGGCTTGTTACCTGTAACCTGCTTCGCCTGCCTTGTGCAGCTTGGGGCCGCGTTCTTCGATGGGCTCCAGAGCCTTGTCTACGGGAACATTAGGGGCGTCGTGAATGCTTTTCAGTGCGCCAACGGGATTATAGGCCCATTTCACCGAGTTGCTGATGACCTTCTGGACATTGGCGTCGTGATAGGTCGGATAGGTCTCGTGGCCGGGGCGGAAATAGAAAATATTGCCCGCACCGCGACGCCAGGTGAGACCGGACCGGAAGACTTCGCCGCCCTGGAACCAGGAGATGAAGACGGTTTCCAGAGGCTCCGGCACGGAAAATTGCTCGCCATACATTTCCTCGTTTTCCAGCTCGAAATGTTCCGGCAGGCCGGCGGCGATCGGGTGGCGCGGATTGATGGTCCACAGGCGCTCGCGTTCACCCGCCTCACGCCATTTCAGCGCGCAGGGCGTGCCCATCAGGCGTTTGAACGGCTTGGAGAAATGGCCGGAATGCAGGACGATGAGGCCCATGCCTTCCCAGACGCGCTTGGCGACACGCTCGACGATCTCGTCCTGCACCGCGCCATGGTCCTTGTGGCCCCACCAGACGAGAACGTCGGTCTTGTCGAGGCGCTCCTGCGAAAGCCCGTGTTCCGGCTCCTGCAGCGTGGCGGTGGTGGCGTTGATCTCAGGATTCTGGTTCAGCGCGTCGGCAATGGTGTTGTGCATGCCGTTCGGATAGATCGAACGCACCGTCTCATTGATGTGTTCGTGGATATTTTCGCCCCATACAACGGTGTTGATGGTCATTGTCATGCTCCTCGGTGAAAGCCGGGACCTTGGGTGAGCCCGGCGAAAGTTGAATGTTCAGGCGGCACCCCGGGCAGGGTTGCGGGCAAGCGCCCGGCCCTCGGCGTCGAAACGATGTATCTGCGTCGCATCCGGCGCGATGGCGATGCGTTCACCGGCCGTGCGGCCGGTCACGCCCTCTTCACGAACGACGACGGGTTCATCCGCGCCGATCTCGACATAGATGTAGCTGTCCGATCCCAGCATTTCCGAATGCACGATCTCGCCGCTCCAGCCGCTGCCATCGGTGGCGATGGTGATGTGTTCAGGACGGATGCCGATGGTTTTCGCCCCTTCGGCCTCCGCATATTTGCCGGTGAGGAAATTCATCTTCGGAGAGCCGATGAAGCCGGCGACGAAGGTGTTGACCGGACTTTCGTAAAGCTCCAGCGGCGTGCCGATCTGCTCGACCCGGCCGTCACGCAGCACACAGATACGGTCGGCGAGCGTCATCGCCTCCACCTGGTCGTGGGTGACGTAGATCATCGTCGTGTCATGCATCGAGCGATGCAGCTTGGCGATTTCGAGACGCGTGGCGACGCGCAATGCCGCATCGAGGTTGGAGAGCGGTTCGTCGAACAGGAAGACCTTCGGATCGCGCACGATGGCGCGGCCGATGGCGACACGCTGGCGCTGGCCGCCGGAAAGCTGCTTCGGCAGACGTTCCAGATAGGGCGTGAGCTGCAGCATCTCGGCGGCGGCTTCGACGCGCTTCCTGCGCTGTTCCTTGTCCGCGCCTGACAGTTTCATGCCGAAGGCCATGTTTTCGAACACGGTCATATGCGGATAAAGCGCATAGGACTGGAAGACCATGGCGACGCCACGCTTGGCGGGCGGCAGGCGGTTCACCGTCTCGCTGTCGAAGGAAAGCGTGCCGCCGGTAATTTCCTCCAGCCCGCAGATGAGGCGCAAAAGCGTGGACTTGCCGCAGCCGGAAGGTCCAACGAAGACCATGAATTCGCCGGAGCGGATGTCCATGTCGATGCCCTTGATGACATCGAAGGCGCCGAAGGATTTGCGAAGATCGCGCAGTTGAATGGTGGTCATTTGTTTTCTCCTAGCCTTTGACGCCGCCGGCGGTGAGGCCGGAGATGATGCGTCGCTGGAAGATCAGAACGAGGACAACGAGGGGTGCGGTGACGATGACGGATGCGGCCATGATCGTTCCCCAGGGGATTTCGAACTGCGAGCCGCCCGACAGAAGCGCGATGGCGACAGGCACCGTGCGCTGCTCGTTCGATGAGGTGAAGGTGAGCGCAAAGAGGAACTCGTTCCACGCCGCGATGAAGGCGAGAAGCCCTGTCGTGACGAGTGCCGGCCACATCAGCGGCATGAACACCTGGGTGATGATGACCCACGGCGTTGCACCATCGACGATAGCCGCTTCCTCGATCTCGATCGGCAGGTCACGCATGAAGGTTGTCAGCACCCAGACCGTGAAGGGCAGGGTGAAGATCATGTAGGAAAAGATCAGCGCGAGCGGCGTGTTGAAGATGCCCGCCCAGCGGATCAGTTCGAACAGGCCGGCGAGAACGGCGATCTGCGGGAACATCGAAACCGACAGGATGGTGAGCAGAAGCAGCGCGCGACCCCGGAAGCGGACGCGGGCAAGAGCATAGGACGCCGTTACCGCAAGGAACAGCGAGAGTATGACGACGGAAGATGCAACGAACAGCGAATTGCCGAGATTGCGCAGGAAAGTGCCGTTGCCGATGACGAAGCTGTAATTGGTCAGCGAGAAATCACGCGGCCAATAATTGACCTGGAACAGCGCCGAGCCGGATTTCAGGCTCGTCAGGATCGCATAATAGAAAGGGAATACCGAAATCACCATGATGATGGCGACCAGCGCATAAAAAGCGGTGGTTTTCAGGATGCTTGGCAGGGTCATCGCGCGGCTCCATCGGTGTTGACGCGCCCGAGCCACATGTAGATGACGGTGATCGAGGCGATGATGAGGAACAGCATGGTGGAGGCTGCAGCACCGTAGGAGAACTTGTCGAAATCGAACAGGTTCTCGCGCGCCAGCACCGACATGGTGCGGGTCTGGGCGTTGTTGGGCGTCAGGATATAGATGAGGTCGAAGACGCGCATCGCATCCAGCATGCGGAAGATGACGGCGACCATGAGGGCCGGGCGGATCATCGGCAAAGTGACGCGGAAGAATACCTTGACGGGATGAATGCCATCCACCTTTGCCGCCTCATACATGTCCTTCGGCACCATTTGCAGGCCGGCGAGAATGAGCAGCGCCATGAAGGGCGTGGTCTTCCAGATATCGACGATCAGCACGGCGATCATCGCGGTCTCGGGATTGGCAGTCCAGGCGATCTTGCTGGAGATCAGCCCGAGATTGAGGAACAGGTCGTTCAATATGCCGAACTGGTCGTTCAGCATCCACGCCCACATCTGCGCCGAAACGATGGTGGGAATGGCCCAGGGCACGAGGATCGCGGCGCGCACGAGGCCGCGTCCCTTGAATTCGGCATTCAGCACCAGCGCGACGATGAGACCGAGCACGGTTTCGAAGCTGACGGAAAGGATGGTAAATTTGAGGGTGTTGAGAACCGCGCCCCACCATGCGGGATCGGCAAGCAGGCCGCGATAGATGGTGCGGCCGCTGCTGAGCGTGATCCAGGTGAGGTAGTTCTTGAGGCCGACGAACTGCGCCCCGTCGAGATTGGTGAGCGAGGCGTCGGTGAGGCTGAACCACACGGTGCGCACCAGCGGCCAGCCCGCCACCAGCGCCAGCACCAGAAATGTGGGGGCAAGGAACAGCCAGGCAGATTTCAGTCGTTCCGACTGCAGGTCGGAGCCGGTGCCGGATGCCGCGACCGGTCTTTGAAGGGCTATGTCGTTCATGGGGATATCTCGCGGTTGGGGCGCGGGAAACGATCAGGCGAGACCGCCTCCCGCGCGGGCCGGATTACCAGCCGTTGCCTTTGAGATCGGTCAGTTCAACCTCGAGAAGTTCGAGATTTTCAGCCGCCGTGCCGTTGCCGGAGAGCGTGTTGTGCACCGCGCCCCAGAACTTGGCGGAAACCTCGTTATACTTCACCTTCGCCGAGGCGGAAGGACGGGGAACGGCGGTCTGGAAGATCGGCTTCCATGTCGGCATGAAGGGCTGCGCGGCGGCGACATCCTTGTCGTCGTAGAGGGATGCGATCGTCGGCATGTTGGAGAGCTGGATCGCGCGCATCTTCTGGGTGTCTTTCGACGCCAGGAATTTCACGAGCTGAATGGCCGCTTCCTGATCGTCGGAATATTTCGAAACGGCGAGATTCCAGCCGCCGAGTGTCGAAGCAGGGGCTTCGCCTTCCGCGCCAGCTGGCAGCGGGGTGACGCCGAACTTGCCCTTGATGGCGCTGTCGTCGCCATTACCCAGTGCATATGCATAAGGCCAGTTGCGCATGAAGACGGAATTGCCGGTTTGCCAGACGCCGCGCGCTTCCTCTTCCTTATAAGCGAGTACGCCCTGCGGCGCGATGGTGCCGACCCAGCCCTTGGCGGTTTCGATGGCGGCTGCGGCCTTCTCATTGTTGACGGAGATATCGCCGTTGGTCTCGACAATATGGCCGCCGCCGGCGGAAGCGATCCATTCCAGCGCGTTGCAGGTCAGGCCCTCATAGGCGCTGCCCTGGAAAACGAAGCCCCAGAGGTCCTTCTGTCCGCCTTCGCGCTCCTTGTCCTGGATTTCCTTGGCGGTCTCGCTCAGTTCCTTCCAGGTCTTCGGCGGCTGCTTGCCATATTTTTCCAGAAGGTCCTTGCGGTAGAAGAGCGCCGGCGCGTCGGTGAACATCGGCATGGCGACGAGCTTGCCGTCAACCGTCTGCGAGGCGACAATGGAAGGGAAATGATCGCCGATGACATCCTTTGTCGCTGCGGTCAGATCCACGAACTGGTCGGCCAACTGTGGCGCCCAGATCACGTCCGTCTGGTAGACGTCGACATCCTTGTTGCCGGCGGCAAGCCACAGCCGGTACTGGCTGAACTGTTCGCTGGACGATGACGGCATGGTGACGAGATTGACCTTGTGACCGGTCTCTTTCTCGAAGGCGGCGATCCGTTCGCGGAAGAACGCGACGTTCTTGCCGGTCGAATTGGCGGCGATGGAAAGCTCGGCCGCCTCGGCCGAAACGGCGGCGGAAAACGCCACTCCGCACAGGAACAAAGTCTTCATGGAAATATTCATTGTCAAACTCCTCCGTTGACGCTTCCGATTGTCCTCAAAATTGAAAGCGCTTTTGACTGACGCGAGGCTCTCAAAAGCCGAGCAATCTGTCAATACTCTTTCTAATCCTCCGGAAATCGGCTGTTTTCGCCTGCAATTTTTCGGCGTTTGCCTTTGGGAATGATCAACTGTAAGGTTTCAGGTGGGGAAAATTGAAATCGTTTTCAATTTTTGTCGGCTTGAAAAATCCGCGGCGGCGACGCATGCAGGGGCAAATTGGCAAAAAATTATGAAGCTCAAGGAATTCGCAGAGAAAGTCGGGCTCTCGCCCACCACCGTCAGCCGGGCGCTGGGCGGCTACCCCGAGGTGCGCGAGGAAACGCGCCAGCGGGTGATGGAGGCTGCGCTGAAATACGGCTACCGGCCGAATGCAAACGCTGTCAGGCTGGCGACGGGCAGGGCAGGCGCCATCGGCGTTGTCATGGGCCGATCGGGCGGCGGGCATTTCTTTTCCGAATTCATGGGCGGCATGGCGACCCGGCTGGAACGGGAAGAGACCGACATTCTCGTCAGCGTCACCGTCGACAATAATCTCGATGAGGAACTGGCGATTTTCAGCCGGCTGGCGTCGAGCGGCCGGGTGGATGGCATCATCGTGCATTCCCCCCGCCCCGAGGATGAGCGTATCGCGCTGCTCAACCGGTTGGGCGTGCCCTTCATCGTGCATGGCCGCTCAAAGACGCCTTTCGAACATGCCTGGCTCGATATCGACAATCACGACGTCACCTATCGTCCGACGATTCATTTTCTGGAGCGCGGACACAGGCGCATCGCCCTTATCAATGGTCCGGTCGGCCGCACCTTCGTGCAGGACCGCGAGCAGGGTTTTCGCGAGGCGCTGGCGACGCACGGCATTACGCCGGATCCGCGTTTCATGATGAACGAGCACTTCAGCGAAGAGACGGCCTTTCGTTTCGCCCGCTCGCTGCTGGAACAGACGCCGCGCCCAACGGCCTTTGTGGCGGGTGCAATGATGACGGCGCAGGGTGTCTATCGCGCCGCGACGCAGATGGGGCTGACGATCGGCAGGGATGTCTCCGTCATCGCCCATGACGACGTGTTTCCTTACCTTACGCCGGAAAGCATGATGCCGCCGCTTTCCACCACCCGCTCGCCCATGCGCATGGCGGGCATGCGGGTGACGGACCTGCTTTTGCAAATCATCGGCGGCCGTCCCGTCCGCGAGGTTCAGGAATTGTGGCCGGTCGAGCTGATCTTGCGGGAATCGGTCGGCCCTGCCTGAACTTGTCGGCATAGCTCACTGATTCCACTCCATTTTGTGAACGTCAGTTGATAACGTTCGCCTTTCGTCATCTATACGTCCGCGCCGTCTCATGTATAATCGGAACAGTCACGGGCGTTATGGAACAGGACCCGGGCCGGCGCGTTGAGGGGACGTGTCGAAGGAGGTGGACGGATGTTTGAATTTTTAAAACCGCAACAGCAGACTGTGATCGATGATGTCGAGGCGACCGGCACCTATGCCGATGCGCTGCTCAACGTTCCGAGCCCGGAACTTAACCGTTCGACCGCTCGCGAGCATGGTCACGAGGCCCACTCCCGCGACTATTGCGAAAATCGCGATATTTCCCGCAGCGCGCTCGGTTTCGCCTGAGCCATCGCAAAAACCTTCCTAAAAAACGGAACGGACAGGCCGTGCCCGCGTTTTCCCTGTACGACCCGCAGGGCGGCGCAACCGGACCGAAGGGACCTGACCGGCATTTGACCGATGGGCGAATTGGGTGTTGCGCCGCCTGATTGGCGACAGCGCAAAGGCGCTGTCCCACGAGATAAAAACGCAGCTTGTGCCGATTGTGGCAAAGCGTGTTTATCAGGAGGCCGCGATGCCAGCCGTTCCCGTCGAACCCTATCCCGAACCGCCGATGCCCGTGCCGCCGCAGCCGGATATTCCGCCGGTGGAAGAGCCGGAACCTGACCGGTTGCCGGACGAGGCGCCGACACCCAACCCCGACGAAAATGACGGGCCGCCAAAGGTGCTCTCGTCTTTTATGCCTCTCCGTTCTCGAATTTCTTGCTGACGAAAGCCGAGCCCTTGAGCCCGAAGCGCCACGGATATTCCGTCGCGCGGCTGATGCCGATTCGTCTGCCGCTGGTGACGGCGGCGGCTTCTTTCGGCAACCGCAGGAAAAACGGCGCTGCGTTCAACGGCGCGCCGTCCATCTCCCCCGTAATCGCCAGCGCTTGACAGAGCCTGCCCGGACCTGAGCAGAGAAGTTTCGGCTTGTCAGTTCCCCGTCGCAGTTTCATCATGTCTATGCCGGTCAGGGGTTCGATGGCGCGCAGAAGCACGGCGGAACCCGGGGCGCAGACAAAGTTGGCGCACCAGTGAATACCATAGGACCGGTAGACATAAAGACGGCCGGCCGGGCCGAACATTGCCCTGTTGCGCGGGGTCTGCCCGTTGAAACTGTGGGATGCTGGGTCGTCCGGATGATAGGCTTCGGTCTCCACGATGATGCCGCCGGTATTGCCGATGCGGAACTCCGCGCCGATGAGGGCGCGGGCCACATCCAGCGCATCGTGCAGGAAGAAACTCTCCTGCATTTCCGGGCCAAAGGCCTGATCCATCTGGAACCCTTCCGCTCTGCCGTCGTTGTGAATTCAGGTTCTAACCGTTTTCCAGCATCGGATTCGTACCGGTGCTTTCCAAGCCGGAGGGCATGTCATGCAACTTTCGACGACCTATGTAAAACGCAATAACGGGGTTATCTCCGTCGAGTTCGTCGGCAACGACGGCGAGCAGGTCTCGGTTCGCCTCGCCGACGGTCTTGAAGGGATCGACGATGCCGAGGCCATCAAGCGGGCGAGCGCGGTGATGGTGCAACTGACCGCGTTCGGAACGCGCCATGGTGCGGATGCGCCTTCGCAATTTTCCGCTCTCGGAACGGCGCAGGAGGAGGGGCCGCACGGGCTGGCGAGCGCCCGCACCGCCAGGGATCGCGCGGTTCTGGAGGAAGAACTGGAAGAGGGGCTTGAGGACAGTTTTCCGGCGAGCGACCCCGTCTCGGCGACGGTCACTTCGATCGCCTCCCGAAAAGCAGGGTCGTGACATTTGTTTCAGGAGCACATCACGCCCGGTTCCGGCATTGGCGCAAGGATTGCAAGCTCCTCACGGGCTTGTGTCCTTATGATTAACGAATGGGTAACGTCTGTTCACGAGACTTTGTCCATGGGCGAGGTTGCCGTGTTGTGGCCACCTTCGATAGTTAAGCGTCTGCCGGAAAGGCGGGCAAATCAGGCGGGCAGAACGATCCATGGGCATGCAGGCATTGCTGGATTTCGCGGTTGCGGGGTTGCGGCGAAAGGTAAGGGCAGGGGCAAGAATGGCTGCGATCTTTGCGATCGGTGGCAGCCTTGCCGCGTGCACTTCCATGGGGCTCGATAGCGTCAAGAAAGACCCGCCGAAACTGTCGTCCAAGATGATGGCGCAGATGTCGGCCAAGAGCATGCGCCCGGAAAGCCCTGTCCTCGTTCGCATTTTCAAGCAGGAAAGCGAGCTTGAGGTCTGGAAGGTCGACAAGGCCGGAAATTACGCGTTGCTCAAGGCCTATCCCATGTGCCGCTGGTCCGGAAAGCTCGGCCCCAAGATGAAGACGGGCGACCGGCAGGCGCCCGAAGGTTTTTATCATGTCTCGGCCGGCATGCTGAACCCGAACTCACAATATTACGTCTCCTTCAATCTCGGTTATCCCAACCGGCTGGAATCGGCGCTCGGTTACACCGGTGAGGCGCTGATGGTGCATGGCGCCTGCTCCTCTTCGGGCTGCTATGCCATGACGGATGCCCAGGTGGGCGAGATTTACGCCATCGTCGCGCGTGCGCTTCAGGGCGGGCAGGACCGCTTTCAGGTGCAGGCCTATCCCTTCCGCATGAGCGCAAGGAACATGGTGGCACATCGGGACGACCCCAACATGCCGTTCTGGAAGACGCTGAAGGAAGGCTACGACTATTTCGAAGTGACGCGCCGGCAGCCCAAGGTTTCCGTCTGCGGCCGTCGTTATGTCTTCAACAGTGAATTTGCCGAAGGCGAGCCTGCCGATCCGCTGGCGGCCTGCCCGCCGGCCATCAACCAGCAGGATCCGCTGGTGGCTTCGAAACTGGCCGAAGAGCAACAAAAATTTGCCGCCGCCATGAGTGAGGGAACTTCCAGCCCGCTCAGCGCGTATGTAGACGGCGGTATGCATCCGAGCTTCCGGGCCATTTTGAAATCGAACGGCGCCAAGGCCATGGCATCGCAGGTTTCCGGCACGAAGTACCCTATCAGCCGCCCAGAGGCGGCGCTGGCAGATCCCTTTGCCGGCGTGAGATGACGTAAATGAGGTTTTTCAATTGAACGAGACGACGACGACCCGGCGGGGTTTCCTGCTTGGAGCAGGTGGACTGGCGCTTGCCGGCCTTGCGGGCTGCAACACAACCGCGCGTGAGGCCGCCCGGCCTGCAGCACCCGCTGACGATCCGATGTATGCCCTGATGTACGGCCCCAAGCCGGACGAGCAGTTCCCGCTGCCGGAAATCCCCTACAAGCGGATTCCGCGTCAGTTCCTGCGGCAGATGGTGGCGAACCCGACGGGTGAACGCCCCGGCGTCATCGTTGTCGATACCGCCAATCATTTCCTCTATCTCACCTATGAGAACAATCAGGCCATGCGTTATGGCGTCGGCCTCGGCCGCGCGGGCTTTGAATGGGCCGGTCGCGGCGTCATCCAGTATAAGCGGCAATGGCCGCGCTGGACGCCGCCCGATGAGATGATCGCGCGCCAGCCGGAACTGGAACCCTATAGCAGCCGCAATGGCGGCATGGAGCCGGGCCTCAAGAACCCGCTCGGTGCGCGTGCGCTCTATATCTTCAAGGATGGCAAGGACACGATCTACCGCCTGCACGGCTCGCCGGAATGGTGGACCATCGGCAAGTCGGTATCCTCCGGCTGCGTGCGCCTGTTGAACCAGGATATCATCGACCTTTATAACCGTGTGCCCGATGGCACGCCGATCGTGGTGACGGCGCTCGGCCCCGCACAGCAGGGCGCGCCGATTGGCCAGGAAGGTGTGCCCGTGGCGCAATATGGTAACGGCGTGATCGGCGACGGCCTCTCGCAACCGATGCAGGCCTACTGACAAGGTAAAAAAGGCCGCGCTTCCAGGCGCGGCCTTTTTGTTTGCATGGTCTTTACTGCGCGCGCTTCAGCGCATCGCCGAGGATCGAGACGATATCGTCGAAATGGGATTTTTCGGCGATCAGCGGCGGCGAAAGGGCGATGATGTCGCCGGTAACGCGAATAAGCAGGCCGCGCTCGAAGCAATCCACGAAGACATCATAGGCGCGTGCGCCAGCAGCACCGTCGCGCGATTGCAGCTCGATGCCGGCGATAAAGCCGATGGTGCGGATATCGATGACGTTCGGCAGGCCCTTCAGGGAATGGATGGCGTCGTGCCAGACATCCTGCAATTCGGCCGCGCGGGTGAAAAGGCCCTCATCGCGATAGATATCGAGCGTCGCGATACCGGCGGCGCAGGCGACGGGGTGACCGGAATAGGTATAGCCGTGGAACAGCTCGATCTGGTTTTCCGGCCCATGCATCAGCGCATCGTGCACCTTGCGGCTGGTGAAGACCGCGCCCATCGGGATTGCGCCGTTGGTCAGTCCCTTGGCGGTGGTGACGATATCGGGCGTAACGCCGAAATAGTTGGTGGCGAAGGTGGAGCCCATGCGGCCGAAACCGGTGATGACCTCATCGAAGATCAAGAGGATGCCGTGCTTGTCGCAGATGGCGCGCAGGCGCTCCAGATAACCCTTCGGCGGCACCAGCACGCCGGTGGAGCCGGCGACCGGTTCGACGATGCAGGCTGCGATGGTTTCCGCGCCATGCAGGGCGACCAGACGTTCCAGATCGTCCGCAAGCTCGGCGCCGTGCTCGGGCTGGCCCTTCACGAAGCTGTTCTTCGCCGGATCATGGGTATGACGCAGGTGGTCTGCGGGGATTTGCGGGAAAACGCGACGGTTGTTGACGAGGCCGCCCACGGAGATGCCGCCGAAACCAACGCCATGATAACCGCGCTCACGACCGATCAACCGGCTGCGGGTGCCCTGGCCGATGGCGCGCTGATAGGCGATGGCGATCTTCAGCGCCGTATCGACCGATTCCGACCCGGAGCCCGTATAGAAGACACGGTCCAGTTTCGCACCTTCCGGGCCGGGCGCAATCTCCGCCAGCCGCTCGGCGAATTCAAAGGCAACCGGGTGGCCCATCTGGAAGGAGGGCGCGTAATCCATCGTCGAAAGCTGGTGCTTGACGGCAGACGCGATCTGCTGGCGGCCGTGGCCGGCATTGACGCACCAAAGGCCAGCCGTGCCGTCGAGAACCTGGCGGCCGTCATTGCTGGTGTAATACATGCCTTCGGCGCTCGTCAGCAGGCGGGGATTGGCCTTGAACTGCCGGTTGGCGGTAAACGGCATCCAGTAGCTGTCGAGAGAGGTGGAATTGGATCGGCTCGGGTTGTCCATGGTGGTCTCCTGTTCGTTGCCGGTGATTGAATGCTATTTTCGCGACTGAACAAGCCCTTTTCTCTCTGTGGCCAAGCCATTGAAAATGCTATAGGCCTGAACTCGGGTTTTCGATATTTCGAACAAGGGCAACGGGGGCTCAGGCATGTCGGTGGATATAGGCGGGCGTTTGCGCCATTTGCGGCTGCGCCACAATATTTCCCAGCGGGAACTGGCGAGGCGTGCCGGTGTCACCAATTCGACGATTTCTCTGATCGAATCCAATACCTCGAACCCTTCCGTCGGCGCGCTGAAGCGCATTCTTGACGGCATACCGATCGGCCTTGCCGAGTTTTTCGCTTTCGAGCCGGAGACGAGCCGTAAGGCTTTTTACCGGGCGGATGAATTGGTTGAAATCGGCAAGGGGCCGATCTCCTTCCGGCAGGTGGGTGAGAATGTCTTCGGCCGCAGCCTGCAAATCCTCAAGGAATGCTACCAGCCGGGAGCGGACACCGGCAAGGTGCCGCTGGTTCACGATGGCGAGGAAGGAGGAATCATCCTCTCCGGACGGCTGGAGGTGACGGTCGATGAGGAGAGACGGGTGCTCGGGCCGGGGGATGCCTATTATTTCGAAAGCCGCAGGCCGCATCGTTTCCGTTGCGTCGGTCCCGTGCCCTGTGAGGTCATCAGCGCCTGCACACCGCCAACCTTCTGATTCCAGCGGTTTTTGCGCCTCGTAACGCTCTTAGAACGGTCAAGTCGGGGCAATTCGGTAAAAAATGGCCGGCAGCTACGGCAATTTTGCGTGGCTGCCATGACTAGAATGCAGTTTCTCGCCACTCTTTTGCCGTGTTTGCGCCCTTTTAGCAATTTTTCCATCGCTTTTTCTTGGCGGCCTGGCAATGTCAGGCAAAAAAATCCCTACGGATATGTCAAATTTTATATGCATTGCCACAATCTTGCTGCGATGCAAAAAATTTTTATATTCTGTTACAGACGGGGCTGTTCTTAACGTTCCTGTCTCATCTCGCCAAGTCATAAGAAACACATAAGAAAAGACTGTCGCTGGCACAAAACCCAATACATGCCGGGGCGGTACCCATGCTCTCAACACATGGCCGTCGGCACATTTGTTGCTTTTTTATGCAACCGTTAATATTGCCCGGACGTTGATCGGCCGCTCGCGCAAGAAATCGCATAGACGGTCATGGCCAATGTGCCTTACAAAAAATCCATTAGCATCAAATTCCGAACACAGACTTGTTATCTCTTTTAGACGGAAAGACGCGCCTCCGGGCACCGACCAATCGCAAAACATAAATGGAGTTCTCTCTATGAAGTCCGCGACCCAATCGGCTGAACAGACACTCAGCAGCTCCGAAGACTTCGATGTCAGTTTCCCTATCGGGGGCATCGCAAAACGCAGCTTCGATATGACATCGGCTGCGCTTGCGCTGCTCATCTTCAGCCCGATATTCCTGTTGATCGCCGCGCTGGTGAAATTGTCTGATCCCGGCCCGATCTTTTATGGCCACCGGCGTGTGGGACATAATGGCCGCTATTTCCATTGCTTGAAATTCAGGACGATGGCGATGAACGGCGATGAGATTCTGCGGCAATATCTTGCCGCCAATCCGGAAGCCGCCGAAGAATGGCGCGCCACCCGCAAGCTCAAGAACGACCCGCGTGTTACCGCTGTCGGCGCCGTGCTGCGCAAGCTCTCGCTCGACGAACTGCCGCAGCTCCTCAACATCATTCGCGGCGAAATGAGCGTGGTTGGCCCACGCCCGGTCGTCGATGAGGAACTGAGCTACTATGAAAGCGCTGCCGCTTATTATCTCAGCACCCGCCCTGGCCTGACCGGCCTGTGGCAGATCAGCGGCCGCAACGACGTATCTTACAAGACCCGCGTCGCTTTCGACACGCACTATGTGCAGAACTGGTCGATGCGGCAGGATGTCTTCATCATCGTCAAGACCATTCCCGCCGTGTGCCTTTCACGCGGAAGCTACTGAAAACCGATATTGAGTTCGGCTTTATCGATCTTCGTTTCGACACGCACCCCGACCGGGATCCCAAGTCCGGTCTTTGGGTGCGTCATTGGTGCTAATCATACCGGCCGCTTTTCGCGGCGCTGTGCAGCCGGCCTTGCCCAGTTGCGCGACGGCCGGATCGCCCATGTGGCGATCCGCTAACAGGGAGTTTCCCGATGAACGGCTTGTCTGCCGCCCGCCGCCCGTTTGTGGCCTTCGTATTTGCCGCTTCCGTCGCTCTTGCCGCGCCGCTCTCCGCCATGGCTGCGGATGGCGCTCAATATAAGCTCGGTACCGCTGACAAGCTGCGTATCCGCGTTGCCGAATGGCAGCCGGCGGATGGCAGCATCCGCAACTGGGATGTGATCAACGGCGATTATTCCGTCGGTCCGTCGGGGGCGCTGTCTCTGCCTTTCATCGGTCAGCTGGATGTTGCGGGCAAGACCCCATCGGAGGTTAGCGAGCAAATTGGAGCCCAGCTTCAGAGCAAGTTCGCCCTTCGCAACCTGCCTTCGGCCTCCGTCGAGATCGCGCAGTTCCGGCCGATCTTCTTGAGCGGCGACGTGCAGACGCCGGGCGAATATCCCTATGCCGCCAATCTCACGGTGCTGAAGGCGGTCAGCCTTGCCGGCGGCCTGCGGCGCTCCGATGCCGGGCAGCGTTTTGCCCGCGACTTCATCAATGCCCGTGGTGACGCCGCCGTCTATGACAACCAGCGTGCAAGGCTGCTCGCCCGCCAGGCGCGGCTGGTCGCCGAGGTCAAGGGTGACGCGACCATCGCCAAGACGCCTGAAATGGAAAAGATCGGCGAGATCGACGTGCTGCTGGCCAGCGAAAGCGCGCTGATGAAATCGCGCACCGAACGTTACACCCTGCAGCTCAAGGCGCTGACGGACCTGCACGCCCTTCTGCAGAGCGAAGTCGAATCCCTGAAGAAGAAATCGGAGACGCAGAATCGTCAGCTCCAGCTTGCCAACGAGGACCGCGACCGCGTCAACCGGCTGAACGAGCAGGGGCTTGCGCTGTCGCAGCGGCGTATTTCCGCGGAAGAACGCGCGGCGGAAGTGGAATCCAACCTGCTCGATATCGATACGCAGTCGCTGCGCGCCAAACAGGATATCAACAAGGCGACCCAGGACGAGATCAATCTGCGTAACGACTGGGTGGCGCAGCGCTCCAAGGAATTGCAGGACACGGAAGCGGAGCTGGACAAGCTCAATCTGCAACTGACCACCAGCCGTGAATTGATGTCGGAAGCGCTGGCGCAATCGGCCGAAGCGATCCGTTTCGACCCGTCGGGCAAGTCCGCGACGATCGGCTATGTCGTGGTGCGTGAGGAAAACGGCAAGCCGAAGGAGCTGAAGGTGGATGAAAACGCCATGCTCCAGCCCGGCGATGTCATCAAGGTCTCGTCTGAAATCCTGATGCAGTGAGGTTTCAATGCGGATCGCCAAATCGGCGCTGATCGATCCCGAACGCAATGAGATTTACGGAATGGCGGCGGTTGCGCTGTCATTCTTCGTCTTCGCCTACTCGTCGCGTTTCGGGCAAATCTCGGTTCTGGCCTATTATGGCATGTGGCTGCCGCTGGTGGTGGTCGATTACCGGCGCGTGCTCGGCAATTATCCGCGCTATCTCTGGATATTCGCCTTCGGCATCTTGACGGTTCTGTCCAGCTTCTGGTCGGAAGCGGCGTCGGTGACCATGCGCGCCTCCATCCAGTATATGACGCATATCGTCTGCGCGCTGATCGCCATGCGGGTGATCTCCATCCGGACGCTGACGCGCGGTGCGCTGATCGGCATCGCCGTCGTTCTGCTCTATTCGCTGCTATTCGGCATTTATCTCTTCGATGCGCTGGATGGCACCTATAGTTTCGTCGGCGCTTTTTCTTCCAAGAACCAGCTCGGCTTTTATGCCTCGCTCGGTGTCATTTTCGCCGCCGCATCGGTGCTGGTGCTCAAGCAAAGGGGCATCTGGTTGCCGATTGCCGGCGTCACCGGGCTCCTGTCGGCCTATAGCCTCCTTGCGTCCCAATCGGCCACATCCACTATTACCACGGCGGCGGTGGTCGCGCTCATCATCGGTTTCATTCCCATCGGCATGCTTTCGCCGGCGAACCGAAAGATGACGTTTTTTGTGCTCGGTGGTCTCGGCGCATTGCTGGCTGTCGCATCCCTGCAATTCGGCCTGCTGGACGCAATTCTCGGCATTTTCGGCAAGGATTCGACGCTGACCGGCCGAACTTACCTCTGGCAGCAGGGCATCGAGGCGGCGAAACAGACGCCGATCCTCGGCGTCGGTTATCAGGGGTTCTGGGTCGCGGGTTTTCCCGATGCCGAACGTCTGTGGAACGATTTCTTCATTACCGGCCGCAGCGGCTTCCATTTCCATAATACCTATATCGAAACCGTGGTGGAAAACGGCTTCGTCGGCATGCTGCTGCTTGGCATAGTGCTTTACGGAACGCTGCTCGGGCATCTGCGCTCGGTGCTGATGCGCAAGAGCGATCCGCAGGGCGTCATCCTTTTTGCGATATGCGCCCTGTTTGTCGTGCGTTCCTTCGTGGAGATCGACATCATCTTCCCCTACCAGATCGGCTCGTTCCTGCTTTACTTCGCAGCCGGTAAACTGTGCCTTCCGGCAAGGGCTGCGGAGGGCAGCGTTCACCTAACTGGAGTTCGTGGCGGTTTCTCTCTCCGTCATTCCGGCCTTGAGCCGGAATCCAGCCAGCCCAAGTCCTTGGGCTGAAGGAACTCGTCTTCGCCGCGCGCAAGCCGCGTCGGCTAGGTTCCGGCTCAAGGCCGGAATGATGAAGGCGAGGTGGTTTTAGAGATAATCCGCCGAGACATGCGGACTGGCATGGATGAAACTCCACATGTCCTTGCTGACCTCGACGATGTCGGCGATCGATTTTTCGAGCTGTCCGATTTCCTTCTCGTCCATGCGCTCCACCTTGCCATAGCGCACCTGGCTGTCATCCTCCACCAGCCGCATGAGTTGCGTGCTGGCGATTTCGCCTTTTTCGTCGAAGGAATAGATGCAGTGATTATATTTGTTGCGCGTCTTCGCTTCCTTCTTCAGCCGCGCCATGATGGAGAGGATGGTCTTGCGGTCCTTCGCATCGGTGGAGGGAAGCTTCGCCAGGCGCTCGATCAGATCCATGCGCGCCCGCGTGGTGTTGAGCGTCAGGAACACGACGATGGCCGCTTCCTTTTCCACTTTCAGGAGATGGACGATCAGATAGATCATCAGGCTTTCCGTGTTGGTCCACACGTAATTCAGCCTGCCGACCAGCAGCAATACATCCGACATCGCCGCCATGCTGCTTCTCCCGCCCCGACGAAACATATTTGGATATTATATGCCGACCGCTGCGGAAAAGACAGTGTAGGTTACTGATATTTCTTCATCTTTCCTTGAAAGCACGGGACATGCTGTCGGAGATCGGCTTGGTCAGATATTCGAAGAAAGTGCGCTCCGAAGTCTGGATCAGCACGTCGGCCGGCATGCCGGGCACGGGGTGGAAATTGTGAACCTTGGCGATTTCCTCGTCGGGTATCTGCACCCGCACAATATAGACGTCCTTGACCTGAAGGCCTGCATTTTCCTCGATGCTGTCGGCTGAAACGTAAAAGACCTTGCCGTTCAGAACCGGTGTGGTGCGGCGGTTGAGCGCCGACAGGCGGATCGCGGCGGTCTGGCCCTCATGCAGCTGGTCGATGGAGGTCCTAAGCACCTGCGCCTCCAGAATAAGGGGCACATGAGCGGGCAGGATTTCCATGATCGGCTTGCCGGTGGTGATGACGCCGCCCGGTGTATGATAATAGGCACGCACGACAGTACCGTTGACGGGGGAGCGGATGACGGTGCGCTCCAGCACTTCGGCGGCGCCACGCACCTGTTCACGCACGCTGTCCAGATCGGATTCGGCGGTTTCCAGCGCATCGAGCGCCGCCTGCTTGTTGGCGTTGACGGCAATGACCGCTTCCTGCCGGAACTTGGCGATTTCCGCCTCGCTCTGGTTCATTTCGCCACTCAGGCGGGCGATGTCGCCCATGGCGTCGGCGATGGCGCGCTCCAGCGCCAGCATGTCGGTCTTGCGGATGACGCCGTCCTTGGCGAGCCGCTCCTTGGAATCGCGCTCCTGTGTCAAAAGCGCCAATTGCCGGTCGAAGGACTGTTTTTGGCCGTCATAGCCCGCATAGCGGAACTCCAGCGACCGGATATTCTTGTCGATCAGATTCATCTGTTCCTCAAGCTTGATGAGCTTGCTGTGGAACACGATGTTCTGGCTCTGGATGATGGAATTGATATCCGGATCGCCGGCTTCCTTCATGACGATATCCGGCACCTTGAAGCTTTTTGCGCCCTGAGCCTCGGCGCGCAGGCGCACCACGATGGTTTCGAGGCGAAGCCGCCGCAGCTGCAACATGCGCTCGTTGGCAAGCGCCGTCGTCTTGTCCAGCGTCAGAAGAACGTCGCCTTCCTTGACCGTGTCGCCTTCGCTGACCATCATTTCCTTGATGATGCCGCCTTCCAGATGCTGGACCACCTTGTTGTTGCCGGTGGCGACGAAACTGCCCTGGGCGATGATGGCGGAGGAGAGCGGCGCAGTGCCGGCCCAGAATCCGAAACCGCCGAAGGAGGCGAGCAGCACGGCAAGACCGATCGAGCTGTGCAGGCGGATCGAGCGCGGCACCTCGCTGTACCATTCGAGCTGGCCCTGGGGTTTGACTTCGGCAATGGCGTTTTTCTTTTTGAACATGATGGTTCTCAACCCTCGATCTGCGGGGACTGGTTGGCTTGGCGGCCATTGCCGGAAAGCGCCTTCAGCACGTCCATCCTTTCGCCGAACATGGCGACCGATCCGTCCTTCAGCACCATGATCTTGTCGACGCATTGAAGCAGCGCCGGCCGCTGCGTGATGGTGACGGTAGTGATGCCCTGTCTTTTGGCATGCAGCAGCGCCTTGGCCAGCGCCTGTTCGCCCTGCGTATCCAAATTGGAGTTCGGCTCATCCAGCACCACGAATTTCGGATCGCCGAAAAAGGCGCGGGCAAGCGCGATGCGCTGTTTCTGGCCGCCGGAAAGCGGTGCGCCATCGGCGGCGACCACGGTTTCATAGCCCTGCGGGAAACCGGCGATCAGCTCGTGCACATCGGCCAGCACCGCGGCCTCGTAGATCTGCCGGTCCTCGATATCGTCGCGCATGCGGCAGATATTGGCCTTGATGGTGCCGGGGAAAAGCTGCACGTCCTGCGGCAGATAACCGATGCTTTCACCGAATTGCCGCTGGTCCCAGTTGCGCAGATCCATGAGATCGAGGCGCACATTGCCTGACGTCGGCAGAATGGAGCCTACCAGCATCTTGCCAAGCGTCGTCTTGCCGGAGCCGGAATTGCCGATGATGGCGAGCGATTCCCCCTTTTTCAGCGAAAAGGAAATGCCGTTCAAAATCACCTTCTTCTGCGGCGGCGGCACGAAGAGGATACGCTCCACGTCGAGACGCCCTTCCGGATTGGGCAGGCGCAGACGCGGGAAATTGAGTGGCGAATTGATGAGAAGCTGCTTGATGCGGCCATAGGAGGCGGCAGATTTGTTGAACTGGTGCCAGCCTTCTATCGCGCCTTCAATGGGCGCCAGTGCGCGGCCGGAAATGATGGAGGCTGCAATCACCATGCCGCCGGTCAGTTCGCCGGATAGCGACAGATGCGCGCCCCAGCCGAGCAGCGCCACCTGGGTAATCATACGCGCCGCCTTGGAAACGCCGGAGAACATGATGTTGCGATCCTGCGCCGCCACATGCGATTTCAACGAACCGGCGGTTTCGCGGCCCCACATCTTCACCGCTTCGGGGATCATGGCGAGCGCATTGATGATCTGCGAATTGCGCGACATGGAATCGAGGTGGAAATTGGCGCGGCTCAAATAACCGGAAGCCTCGGAGAACTGTCTTGCGGTGAAGCGCTGGTTCAGCCAGGCGATGCCGAACAGCACGACGCAGCAGACCATGATGATGATGCCGAGATGTGGATGGACGAGATAGACCACCACGATGAAGAGCGGCATCAGCGGCGCATCGAGAAAGGCGATGAGCGTGCCGGAGGTGAGGAAGGAGCGCAATTGCTGTAGATCCTGCAAGGTCTGGTAGTCCTTGCCACTGCCATGCAGGGAGGCGCGGGCGGCGGCGGACAGGATCGGCGCGCCAAGCTGCACCTCGAGTTCGACGGCGGTGCGCATCAGGATGAAGCGGCGGATGGCGTCCATGAAGGCCTGCAGCAGAACCGCGCCAAGGACGGCGACCGTCAGCATCACCAGCGTATCCATCGAGCGGCTGGTCAGAACCCGGTCGGAAATCTGGAACAGATAAAGCGGGATGGCGAGCAGCAGGACGTTGATGGCGACCGTGAACAGCATCACCACCACCATGTTGCGCCGCACGGCGGCGATGCCCTTGGCAAGGCTTGCGGCGAAATTGATCGGCTCGCTGCGTTTGTGAAAACCGCTCTGGCTTCCACCGCCGCCGCCACCGCCGCCGCCACCGCCATTGTCCGTCGGCTCCTTGCCGCCGCCGCCCGTCACCGGCCGGCGTTCGTTTTCACGGATCGGTCCATCATTATTGTCGATGGTCTTGACGAAAGGCAGGTCGGCATTGTCGATCTTGGCCTGCGGTTCCGGCGGGGAGGCGGGTTGCCGGTCCCGTTGAGGTGCCGGCCTTTCCGGGGGAACATCCCGCAACTGTTCCGCCTGCTCCGTTTTTGCATGCGGTTGGGAGAGAACTTGTGGGGAGGCGGTCTGTGCAGGGGAGGAAACTTCTTTTGCCGTCTGTTCCGCGCCGGATAATTGGCGCAGGTTTTCGACGGCTTCATTGATTGCTGAAATACAGGCGTCCGTCAGTTTGCTGTCTTCCGCGTCCTGATCCAGCGGCAAGTCCAACGAGCGTCCGTCGGCAATGGTTTTTCTAGAAATATGATCCATTTTATATCGGTCCCCTCGGTGATCTAGCGGTGTTTGCGGTTCCGGCTGCGGCGGGGTGCGTTTGCAGCCCCGCCTGCCAGAGGTTACGCAACGACCGTCTGCATGACGTCGGCCGGATGGGCATTCGACCATGACAGGTCGTGACCGGCATTGATGACGCCATTGGATTCGTTTTCGATGGTGGCGGGATCGTCGTGAAGAAAGGCGATGACCTCGTTCGCCAGTTGGCCTTGCTGGGGTTGCGACGTGTCATTTTCGATGATGCCGCCCTGTATCAGTATGGCATCGGAATAAACGCCGCCGGCGACATAGGTGGTGGAGCCGAAGCTGTCGTAGTCGACGATCTGGGCCAGATTGACCACGGCGTTGCTGCCGGTATCGATATGGACTGTGGCGTCCTCGTTATTTTCGAGAACCTTGGCGGCGGCCTGCGTCACATCGTCGGAATCGCCCAGAACGCTCACCTGTTTGATGATGCTGACATCGTAGAGATTGCCGGTGATATAGAGGACGTTCAGACCCTCATAGCCGGCGAAATCGACGTCATGGGCAAGCGCATCCGGCATGTTCGGATCGCGCTCGTTGATGGCGTTCACCGTCTGGTTCATATAGTCCGGCATGGTTTCGAAACGATCGTTGCTGCCGACATTGTGAATGGCGGCGTCGTTCCACAGCAGGTTGTTGCCGGACTGGATGGTGGCGCCGTCCGGCGCATCGGGATTGGCGCGCGCCCAGTCATTGTCGTAGAGCACGGCGATCTGGCTGATGATGTTCATGTCCAGCACATTGCCGCCGACGATGATCAGATCGTATTGCATGCCGATGCCGAGGAAATTCGCAATGTTGAGCGCGGCGTTGCCGCCAGTCAGCAGGCTGACGGTTGAGCCCGAGGTCGTTATCGTCATCGTGTCGTTGTCGCTGACGAACTGGTATTGCTCGATCCAGTGCACGAAGGAAACGTCGCCTTCCAGCACGCTGACGCGCCAGGCGGTCGGAAATATCGGCGGTTCGCCGTTTTCTTGGCTGCTGTTTTCCGTGCTTTCGGCGCCCGGATAGACGCTGCGCTCGAAGCTGGCGATATTGAAGGCTGCCGTCGCCGCCTGATCTTCCGACCGTGTGAAAACGGAGTCGATCTCGTCCCGGTCGCTATAGATATAGGCCTGGGTGATCGCGTCGATCTGGTGATAATCGCCCATGACGGCGGTTACCGACGTCATGACGCCGGTATTGACCAGCGTGGCGATGTTGGCGACGACATTGGCGCCTGCGGCGACATCGAGGCTGTTGCCGGCAGGGCTGTCCTCATGCAGCGAAACATCGCTCTTTTCCGGCTCTTCCGCCGGCTTGGCGATACCGCGATCGGGCATGTAGTCGTCGAGCATCGGCTTTTCGCTGGCTATCGAGCCGTTGATGTAAAGCCCGTCGATGTCATTGCCGGCCAGAACGAAATCCTGATCCGCACCGGTGCCGAGCGACGTCACGTCGTTTTCGCGGGCGTGGTCGATATAGTCGTGCGCGGATTTGGCGAGCGCCTGCAGGGCGTCGTAGCTGTCAGTGCGCTGGAAACCGGCGAAAGGCGTGAAGACGGACGCTTCATTGTAGAACTCGACGGTGCGCTCTGTGGCGAAGCTGGTGTCGCGCCACACATAAGGTCCGTCCGTCATGTTCAGATAGTCGTCGTCCTGAAGAATATTGACCTGCGCCACATGCGCGATGACCGAACCGGGGCCGGTGTGAACCACCAGCTCATATTCCTCCTCAAAGGAAAGACGGCCGGGAAAACGGAAATTGACGCCGGAAATATCGACAGGGATGGCATCTGCGAGCCGCTGCATGTCGTGTTCGACCATACGCGCGAAATGCGGCTGCAGATAATCGAAATCATAATAGCCGGCGCGGTAGTTGACACCGGGATCGTAGTCCTTGAGCGCAACGTCATAGTTCTTGTCGAGCAGCTTTGCTGCTTCATCGTCCGGCAAACGGTTCGGAGCGGAATGCGCCGGGCCTTCGGTATAGTTGGCTCTCAGACGCGCTTCCTCGATCACCGTGTCGAACAGGCCGATGAAATGCGCAATCATGTCCGAAATCTTGTCGATATGCATTGGAGGTCCCTCCCTGATCATCGCGGCAGAGCCTTAAGGCTGCGGGGGGCACACGTCCTGGAGGCGGTGCTTCGTTTTACGCAACCCCGGTCCTTCAACCGCGAACTGCACCGGCGGGTGCCGGTGCAGCTCTTTTCGTCAAGAGGTGGTTATCAGGAGTGATCCTCACCGACATCAGACACATGCGAGTTACCGCCTGTGATCGTGGCATCAACTGCGTTGGAGAGCATGTTGGCGCCCTGTACCAGTTCCAGATGGAAGCCGGAATTTGCAAGGATTGCCGATGCATCCGCAGTGCTGGTGCCTGCTGCGTCGTCGCCGGCCTTGAGGTCCCATCCCTTGCCGTCGATGCCTTCGGCGCCGAAGGCGTCACCGGCATTGGCGCTCAGGTGGTTTTCCGCACCGCCATTCTGCATCTTGATATCGTAGGCCTCATCCTGGTCTGCCAGGTGGTTGGCCTGCACCATGCTGAAGCCGGTGTCGTTGCCATCGCCATTGAGCGAGCCGTTGAGGATATTGTCGACATCGAGAGTGAAGGAGAAGTCGTCACCCAGATTGAAGGTGAGGTCTCCCCCGGCGATGCCGAGATTGCCGACATCCTTGACGCCCGTGATGTTGCCGAAGTCGTCATCCGACTTGTAGAAACTGTCTGCGGAGTTGAAGCTGTCGGAGGTCGTCGTGGTCTTGGTGGAGGTGTCGTTGTCGGAATAGTTGGACGTCTTTGTGTCCGTATCCGTGATCGTTTTCACATCGGTGTCGTTGTCGCTGTACGACTTGCTTTCATAGCTCCAGTCGTAATCGACCTTGATATCGGTGTTGGTTTCGGTGCTGGTCTTGGTGGTCGTGTCGTTGTCGCTATAGGACTTGCTGTCATAGCTCCAGTCATAGTCGTTGTCGCGATTGTCACCGTTATTGGCTTCAACATCGATCTTGGCGTCAACATCCACATTGGTGCTGTTGTCGCTGTTGTCGTTGTTGCGGTTTTCACCGTTTGCGGTGCCGACGTTGCTGTCTTCCACCTTGGCGTCATTGGTCGACGTGTTGGCGAAACCATCGGAAAGCGCGCCGATCTTGGTGATATCGTCGTCGCTGCCGGATGCCTTGTGATCATAACCCATTTCGATTTCCTCCGAAAAAGTTCGGAGCAGCTTTCGAAATCCCTCTCATCTCAAACGGGATTTTTTCGCGCTTGCCCCGGGTAGCATGAAGATTGATGTTTTGCAGATGCACTCGGTACGCATCATCTGCGGTTCGGTAGTGGCCCGTGATTGGGCTCTTTTCGTTCAGCCCTTGTGCGCTACTCGGTAAAACGGCGCACAAATCCGTTCCTCGCTCCAGCAGGGGAGCGCGGTGGCTTCGTCTTTTCGCTTGCATGTTTTCTTGAAAAGGGACCGGCGTTTTTCAAACACACGTCAAGGCCGGAGGTGTCTTTCCATCGGCCGCCGTTCAGCGACGGTCAGACTGTGCCGCAGAAAAATTGCGCTTCCTAGATATCAATTCGGGTTAAACATATCGGCGCTTTACCCGAATATATATGTCGCAGGCGGTTGTCCGGCGGGTCGTTTGGCCGGTCTGGCCTCAAAAAAACGGCGCTTCGTCCGGGCAGGACGGCTTTTTCGTGAAACATGGTTTATTTCGGTGGAAAAAGGCTTTTATCCCGAAAAGGAACAGGCTGCCGCGTGCTTCGCCGGCGAGCTATGTAAAGGGATATCAACTAAAAGTTATATTTTCCCGGAAGGCAAAACCACAGCGAAAGCTTTTCCGATGTGTTTGTTTTTGCAGCGGTTACAGAATGAATGATTCTATCTCGGCGTAACCTATTTTGTATGTCAATTGTAAAAAATAACCCGTTTGGGCCATTTATTTACACAGCTTTTCGTATTAGCGTGTGTTAATTAACGGGTAATTAATGATAGTTGACATGGCCTAAAGCGGAGAATCGCCCCCAAGTATTCAGGGGAAAGATAGCCGGCGGACAACAGACTGCACAACCAAAAGAAAGTAATGCGTAAGCGCTTGAGGGAGGCGTCAATGTTCATGGGAACGTCAGATTATGCGGCAAAACAAAAAAACGCCGTTGCTCCTATAAATGGAACTTTATTGGTCATAGCGGATCCGGACCTGTTTTCCGAGTGCCTCATGGAGGCGCTGGGCAAAAAGTTCCCCACATTCGCGGTGGTGAGCGTAAGGTCGTCGGCGGGCATCGAGGACGACTACGGTAACAATGTACGGCTGGTTTTGCCTTACCGGATGTCGGGGGATCGTCTTCATGCCGTTCTTTCGGAGGTTCGGGAAAAACATCCCGATGCGCCGATCGCGCTCGTCGTCGAAACCATCGATAAATTCGAGGAGCCGCTGAAAAGGCTGGTGGGAATGCGCGTCATCGATGGCGTGCTGCCGCTCAACCTCAGGCTCGATGTGTTCATGGCGGCTGTGGATCTGCTCATGAAAGGCGGGGAACATTTTCCGGCTGCTCTTCTCGGCAAGCTCACGCCCTATTCGCCTTCGGTCAACAGCAAGAGCGTTCAAAGCAATGCCGTGATCGCCAACCGCGCCGATGCCCTTGCCGCAAGCAGGAGCGACGTGGCGGCGCTGACGACACGCGAGGTGCAAATCCTCGACCTGCTTTGCAAGGGAACGCAAAACAAGATCATCGCTGATCGGCTGCATCTGTCCGAGAACACCGTCAAGGTTCACGTTCGCAATATCTATAAGAAAATGAACGTGCGCAACCGCACGGAGGCGGCGTCGCGCTTCTTCAACAAAGATGAAGACACGACGTTCTCCGGCGGCTGGAAGAACTGAGCGTCAGGGCGGCTAGAGCCGTCCGGACGCCAGTTCCCTCCGGTATTTCTCCAGGAGGCTCAGGGCCTCAGGAAGCAGCGGGATTTCTGCCCGAATCCGCTCGGTGAGCAGATATAGGGAGAGGAGCCCGAGTAGGACTGCCGCGATGCCGCGGGTGTGCCCGAGGCATCGGCAACAAGCGTAACGGCCGCGTTGCCGGTTTTTTGATAACCGTAGGACGCCTTCGCCGGAACGACCCTGCTCTTGGTCGTGGCGGTATTGGCCGACGCGGTCTTGATGAGAACGGCGTCTTCGACCACGGAGCATGAAGCCGTCGCGAAGGTGAAAGTTACAAGTGCTGCGGCAACAAGCGCGAAGCGACAATGGCGGGCTGCTTTGCCGCTATGGGAATAAGGCATTTCATTCGTCATGTGTGTCCCCTGAAATCGACTGTCTGTCGCATCTCGCCGGGCGGTTTTGTTCCCGGTGGACCGAGCCTTACAAAACCAGGATAGCCCCGACTGGTTGAGCGAAGCTTGCGCTAATGCTCAATAAGAAAGGCATAATAGAGGCATAATTAAAAAGTATTAAATAAAGGGGCTATTTTGAGTAATTTTGGGTAATCAATTGTAATATTTTGATAAAATGAAGTTGACCTGTTTTCTGCTGCGCCTATCATGAAAGTTGAAATTTATCTGATCGAAATATTAAACCTCCAGAAGAAGTAAAAACCGGAGGATGATATTCAAGATATCGTACAATCGGGAGTTTGATCCAGTTTAGGTGAATCAGCTGCGCTGATTCCTCATGGGGAGGATTGTGTAATGCGTAATTTCGTTCCCAACGACCACGACAACGGCGTCACCATCTACTCCGAATGGAGACCTGGCCAACGCGTTCTCGTCAATGGCGGCGCCGGTTTTCTCGGTTCCCATCTTTGCGAGCGCCTGTTGAGCTGCGGTCACGAGGTGATCTGTCTCGACGATCTTTCGACCGGACGCACCGCGAATGTGGCGCATTTGCGGGACAATAAGCGGTTTTTGCTGGTTGAGCACGATGTGCGCAAACCCTATGACATCGATGTCTCGCTGATCTTCAACTTCGCCTCGCCGGCTTCGCCGCCAGACTATCAGCGCGACCCGGTCGGCACGCTGCTCACCAATGTCCTGGGTGCGGTCAATGTACTGGAAGTGGCACGCAGATGCGGTGCAACCGTCGTGCAGTCATCGACATCGGAAGTCTATGGCGATCCGCACGTCAATCCGCAGCCGGAAACCTATTTCGGCAATGTAAATACAATCGGGCCGCGAGCTTGTTACGATGAAGGGAAACGCAGCGCCGAAACGCTGTTTTTCGATTATCACCGTAGCTTCGGTGTCGATATCAAGGTGGGACGCATCTTCAACACCTATGGGCCGCGCATGCGACCCGATGACGGACGTGTGGTTTCGAACTTCATCGTCCAGGCTCTGAAGGGCGCCGACATCACCATTTACGGCGATGGCAGCCAGACCCGTTCCTTCTGCTATGTCGACGACCTGATCGACGGTTTCCTGCGCTTTTCGGCCAAGCCGAAGGATTGCACCGGGCCGATCAATCTCGGTAACCCGAGCGAAATTCCGGTGCGGCAGCTCGCCGATATCGTGATCCGCATGACGGGTTCCCGTTCGCGCATCGTGCATCTGCCTGCCGCGATCGACGATCCGCAGCAGCGCCGCCCCGATATTTCGCGGGCAAGGGAACTGTTGAGATGGCAGCCGCGTGTGCCGCTCGAAATCGGCCTGGAAAAAACCATCGTCTATTTCGATGCATTGCTGGCCGGCAAGACTGTGGCGGAGGCCGTATGAGATGCCCCGCACAATCCTCGTCACGGGCGGGGCCGGATTCATAGGCAGCCACATCTGCAAGGCGCTGGCCCAATCCGGCTTCAAGCCCATCGCTTACGACAATCTCTCGACGGGTCACGCGGATTCGGTTCGCTGGGGTCCCTTCATCGAGGGCGACATTCTGGATCGTGGCCTTTTGAAAGCCACGCTCAGGGAGTTCTCGCCGGCCTTCGTCATCCATTGCGCCGCCAATGCCTATGTCGGTGAGTCCGTCGAGGATCCACGCAAATATTATCGCAACAATGTCGGCGGCAGTCTTGCGCTGCTGGATGCCTGTCTCGACCAGAATATCGGCGGGCTGGTGTTTTCTTCCAGCTGCGCCACCTATGGCGTGCCGCCGCAATTGCCCATCCGTGAGGAAACGGCGCAAATGCCGGTCAATCCTTACGGGCGCACGAAGCTGATCTTCGAAATGGCGCTCGATGATTATGCCGCTGCCTACGGTCTGCGTTTCGTGGCGCTGCGTTATTTCAATGCCGCCGGGGCCGACCCGGACGGTGAGCTTTACGAGCGCCATGAGCCTGAAACCCATCTGATCCCGCGGGCATTGATGGCGGCTGCCGCAAGGCTGCCACAACTGGATGTCTTCGGGGCGGATTACGACACCAGCGACGGCACTTGCATTCGCGATTACATCCATGTCAGCGATCTGGCCGATGCCCATGTGGCTGCCGTCAATTATCTTGCCGAGGGCGGAGAGACGCTGCGCGTCAATCTCGGTTCCGGTCACGGTACATCGGTCGGGGATATCATCCGGGCGATCCACCGCGTGACGGGGCAGGAAGTTCCGGTCCATTTCGGCGCAAGGCGCGCCGGCGATCCGCCAGCCCTGTTTGCGGATATCAAACGTGCGGAAGAGACGCTCGGCTTTATCCCGAAGCGTTCGGATATCGACACCATCATCCGGACGGCAGGTCCCGGTTTCGGACTGGAGGTGCGGTCATGAAAGCCCATTCCACCCCTTCCGTTCCATCGGCCCGGGCAGTCGCAGTCGCCAGCGATTTGCGGATGCTGCCGGTCTTTGCCGGCTGGAACCGCACGGCCTATCTTCTCGGCATTGGCGGCTGGCTGGTGACGCTCGCCTATTTCTGGATCTGGTGGCTCGATCGCGATCGTGTCATCGACTGGCCCTATTATACCGTCGTTACGATGACGCTCGCGTGGATCACGCTTCTGCCATCCTATTTCATCTTCATCTTTATGAACGCGAAGGTTGTCGACCGGCGCTCCCCTCTGCCACGGGGCAGGGTGGCGATGGTCGTCACCAAGGCGCCGTCGGAACCTTTCGCGGTGGTGCAGAAGACGCTGCTGGCCATGCTCGAACAGAAGGGCCTGGAATTCGACGTCTGGCTTGCCGATGAGGCACCGGATGCGGAAACGCTGAAATGGTGTGGCGCGCATGGCGTTTTCGTTTCCACCCGACAGGGTGTTGCGGAGTATCATCGCAAGACCTGGCCGCGGCGCACACGCTGCAAGGAAGGCAATCTCGCTTATTTCTACGATCACTACGGTTACGAGCGTTATGATTTCGTTGCCCAGTTCGATGCGGATCACGTGCCGGAACCGGATTATCTGCGCGAGATCGTCCGTCCCTTTGCCGATCCGAAGGTTGGATATGTTTCGGCCCCGAGCATCTGCGACGCCAATGCCGGTGAAAGCTGGGCCGCGCGCGGCAGGCTTTACGCCGAGGCGAGCCTGCATGGCGCGCTGCAACTGGGTTACAATAATGGCTGGGCGCCGCTCTGCATCGGCTCGCATTATGCCGTGCGCACGAAAGCCCTGCGAAAGGTCGGCGGCCTTGGGCCGGAGCTTGCCGAGGATCATTCCACCACGCTTCTGATGAACGCCGGCGGCTGGCGCGGCGTTCACGCCGTCAACGCCATCGCCCATGGCGACGGGCCGGTGACCTTTGCCGATCTCATCGTGCAGGAATTCCAGTGGTCGCGCAGCCTGATGACCATTCTGCTGCAATATTCAAGGCACTACGTGCCGAAGCTGCCGTCGAGGCTGAAGTTCCAGTTCCTGTTTTCGCAGCTCTGGTATCCGCTGTTTTCCGGCTTCATGGCGCTGATGTTCGTGCTTCCCGCCGTTGCGCTGATGCGCGGCGATGTGCTGGTGAACGCATCCTATCCGGCGTTTCTGGCGCATTTCCTGCCGGTTTCGCTGATCATGATCGTGTTTGCCTTCTTCTGGCGGGCAACGGGCGCGTTCCGCCCGCATGATGCGAAGCTCTTCAGCTGGGAGGCCATGGTATTTCTGTTCCTGCGCTGGCCCTGGTCGCTGATGGGCGTGCTGGCGGCGATACGCGACACGATCCGTGGCGATTTCGTCGATTTCCGCATCACTCCCAAGGGCACGCAGGCAAAACCGCCGCTGCCGCTGAGGGTCGTCGCGCCTTACATTCTTCTGGCGGCACTCAGCCTCGTGGCCATGGTTCTGGCGCCGCGTGAAAACGGGGCGGAGGGCTTCTTCGTCTTCGCCGCCATCAATGTGGCGATCTATGCCGGCCTTTCGGTATTTCTGCTCATCCGCCATGCGATGGAAAACGGCTTGCCAAGGCTGCCGGCATTGCGCGGGGGAGCGACTGCCGCCGCCTGTTCATTGCTGCTGGTGGCGGGCAGTGCCGTACAGCTCAGCTCCCATGCGATCGGCGGGCTGGAGGCCCTGTCGCACGGGCAGCCCTATGTCAGTTTTACCGAAACGCGGTTCACTGTCGCCGGTGCGGGCGTGGAAGGTGCGAGATCGGTGCGTCTGAAACTGCGCATTACCGTACCGGGACTGCGCGGACCGCAGGAAATGCAGGCGGAACCCATCGTGGCGCCGCCGCCGGCGGTGGCGACCGGAGAGATCATGCTGGCCGACAATAGGGTCGGACAATGAAGGAGGAGGCTGTGATGAAAACAACAATAAGCAAATGCGGATTCTCCGCTTTCGTACTCTGTCTTGCGGTGGTCGTGCCAAGCGCGGTCCACGCTGCAGGCGGCACGAAGACGCCGAAACCGCTCAGAACCAGCGAAGTCGTGGACATGTACTTCGACAAGACCTGGAAATGGGAAACGGGCGGTGGACGCTTCATCGCCCTAGACCGCAAATTCATCGCCGCAACGGAAGAAAAGGGCAAGAAGTCCATCGGTGAAGGCCGCTGGACCGTCGATGCCAACGGCACCCTGTGCATGCGCGCCACCTGGAAAAGCGCTGCAGGAAACGGCAAGGCCGATACCTGCTTCGACCATGGCCGCATTGGCAAAGTGCTCTACCAGCGCAAGCAGGGCGGGCCATGGTACGTGTTCCGGCACAACCCGCCACGCCCTGGCGATGAATTCCTCAAGCTCGTCCGCAAGGACGATGTCACGCCGCAGATCGCCGCTTACGACAAGGCGATGACGGCAACAAGGTAGGGAGTAAGGTGTCATGCAGATAACAAGAAGAAAACTTCTGTTCGCAGGTGGTGCCGCCGCAGCCTTTACCGCCGGCATGTATCCGGTGCTCAAGCTCGACGCACAGGGTGTCGCCCCCATGACGTCGACGGGCATGAAGACACTTGCCGACAAAAGACCGACATTGCATGCGGACGGCATCCGTTTCGGTGCCTACGATCCGCACGGCGATTTCACGGCCCAGACCGGGGTGGCGTCGGAACATCTGTTCCTGCCCTGGGAAGACGTGGATCTCGACAGTCTCGCACTTGCGGATGCCTACGCTCTGGAGCGCAAGCGCAACGTGCTGATCACGGTCGAACCCTGGTCCTGGGACGTTAACTGGCGGCTCACCTCCGACGAGTTGCGCCGCAAGGTGATGAGAGGCGACTACGACCAGAACATGCAGGCGATCGCCGCACGCATGTCGGCGATGAAAAGTCCGCTGATCCTGCGCTGGGGACAGGAAATGGAAGACACGTCCGGCCGCTTCTCGTGGTCGGGCTGGAACCCGCGTGATTACATCACGGCGTATAAACGCATGGTGGACATGACCCGCAAGGCGGTTCCCAGCGTCAAGGTGATGTGGTCACCGAAAGGTCTGGACGGTCTGCAGGCCTACTACCCAGGCGACAGCTACGCCGATCTGGTCGGCCTCTCGGTCTTCGGTCTTGAGGAATACGACAAGATCGAATATGGCGGACCGAAGACCTTCACCGATCTGCTGCGCAAGGGCTATGGACTTGTCGAAACCTTCAACAAGCCGGTCTGGGTTGCCGAACTGGGTTATGAAGGCGGCGATTCCTATGTTCGTCCGTGGATGAATGACGTGACGCTGAAACAGGCGGATTTTCCGAAGCTGGAAGAGGTCGTCTATTTCAACGACAAGGATGTTCATGCCTGGCCGCACAATCTCGGCAGACCGGACTGGCGCGTCGTGCGCCCGGCCAAGGCCTGATCGACGCCGAAAACCGGCGAGCGGCGAGGCCGCTCGCCGGCGGTCCAATATTAGCTGGCCGCCGCCAGCACGGCCTCCGCCTCATATATGGCGCAGACGATGTGATAAAACGTGCTTGCCGGCGCCGGCTCGTCGAGCATCGGCCTGTCGGCCGGCCATTTGTCGAACCACAGGCCCTTGACCGGTGTGTCGAGGAAAGGCTGCAGCGCGCCGATGGCGCTGAGACCGGAGGCGAGGTAACGCTGACGCTCCTCGCCGTTCGTGACGCTCGCAAGCCGCACCGAAGCCTTCAGCCATTCCGTCTGCGGCCATAACCGCGCCAGCCCGTCATGCACCGAAAAATCGTCGTAGAGGCTCATCACCGCCACCTTGCGGCGCCGGCAGATGCCGTAGGCCTCGCCGATCTCGAACAGCCGTTTTGCCTTGCCGATCGCTTCATCGTTTCCACGCAGGCTGCCCCAGCGCACCAGAAGCCAGGCCCATTCGAACTGGTGGCCCGGTTCCATGATCCGGCCTTTGTCGCTGTCATGCGGTGTCCAGTCATGGGCGAAGAATTCGCGCAAACCGCCATTGCCGCCATCGATGAAGCGGTTAAGCGCAAGATCGGCGATCTCGTCGGCCAGCGCCGACCACGGGCCGTCCGGGTCCTGCACCTCCCAGGCCAGCATCGCCTCAAAGAGATGCATGTGCGGATTGGAGCAGAGCGGCGTGCGCGGCGGGTTCGCTTCCTCGAAGCCGGCGACCGGATGTCTGTAGTCGCGTTCGAGGATGGCGAGGATATCGAGCGCCCGACCGCGCATCTCGTCCCGGCGCTCGGGAAGGCTTGCGGCGGCCTGTGCGGCGGCGAACAGCGCAAAGGCCTGATTGTAGAGATCGAAGGAGGGATCGATCAGCCGGCCGGTCTGGTCGGCAAGGTTGCCATAAAGGCCGTTTTCAAGGCGATAGACCTTCTCGAACCAGGAAAGCCCGTGTAGGAGCGCGTCTTTCCACGGTCCCTGCCAGCCATGCTGACCGGCGGCGGCGAAACAATAGGCCTGGCGCGGCTGCACACGGGCGCGGCGGTCATCGGAAAAAACCGGTTTCGCATCCTGGCCGAGACGCTCGTAAAAGCCGCCATCCGGCCGCGCCGAACCCGCCTCCCACCACAGGGGCAGGGCGTCCTCATCCAGCCATTTGCGTAATCTTCCGATCTCCTCGGCAAGCGTCTGCGCGATGCTCGGAAATGGCAATGTCATGCGTCAACTCTCTGTTTTTACAGTTGAATAAAAAGCGGACCAATAAAAATACGTCATTATGGAGGCAAGTAGACCATGGGACATATTGCGCTGCAACCGTAAAATTATCGACCTGACAGGAAGCCAACCCCCGGCAGCGCGATTGGTTCCACCTTCTTCCATGGCGAACATGGGGCGGCAACGGTGATTCGCTAGCCATAAAGTGTCAGAAATTACAACGCAAATTTGAGATTGCTTATTCGTAGTCCTCACGTATTTCGTAACAATGGTCTGGTCATTAGTGATTCGGTCTCCTTTTAACCTGGGCGGCGTTGGGGAAATAAAGGGGCGTAAGGCAGTGAATTTTTCTGCCTATACTTCATTGCTGTTCTCCATTGCGGTTCTGTCGGGCTGCAATACTCCCGCGGGCGTTCGGTCCTTCGGGGGACCCCAGATGCTGTCCCCTTCCGAGGCGCTGGTTTTCCCGCCGCCCGGTGGTCCCGAAATCGTGACCGTGGTCAACCGCACCTATTCCAACGCCGTGGCGCAGCAGGTCATCTTGCGCTCCGAGGCCGTCACGCCCGGGCAGAACTACATCAAGGCCGAGTTTTTCGGTCCGCAACAGGCCGGCGATACCGGTGGCGATGCCTTGGCTTTTTCCGGTTTCAGGGCATCTTCCGTCGCGCGGGAAATCCGCGCCGAGTTTCCGGGCGAAAATATCGCCATGTCGGCAAATTACCTGCAGAACGGTTATGGCGCGTTCTCCTATGCCGCCGGCAGCGGCCGTGGCGACGATACCTGCCTTTATGGCTGGCAGGACATACGCTCGCCGGAAAGCATGCGGCAGGATTTCCGCAATCTCGGACGCATCAAGGTGCGGCTGCGCCTTTGCCAGTCGGGCGCCAGCGTCGAGCGGCTGCTGGCGGTCATGTATAATTACACGATCACCGGCACCTATGCCTCGCCCAGCTGGAACCCTTACGGCACGCCGCAGGCGGTGGATAAAAATCTCGGACGGCCGGGCCATCCGGTCTATCCCATAAAGACGGATGAGGTGCCGATGCGGCCCGGCGGCGAGGTGACCGCGAGCGTGCCGCCCCGGCCCGTTCGTCGCACGGCTGCCGTTGCACCGCCCGCCCAGCCGGAACCGCAGCCGCAGCCGCTTCCACCCGTTGCTGCAGTCAGTATCCCGTCGCCCGCATCGGCTGGCGCACCCCTCCAGCCTGCAAAGCCCACGGTGGCGGGCAGGCGCCTGGACGGTGTGCCGGCGGATAGCGGCCGGCAACCGTCGCAGGTCCCGCAGGTATCCATTCCGTCACCCGCATGTCTGTCCGGTTCGGGGGTGGCGTCAGGATGCAGGTGATCGCCGGAACCAGCGGGAAAGAGCACGCCAAGGCGCAGATCGCAAAAATTCCGGGCCGAAATTCCGGGTGGGGAAGACAACGGAAAGTTTCTGGATGAGCAAGGCCATCACAATCATTGTCTGGTTACTTGTGTCGCTTTGCGTTCTGGCCATCGTCACGATGCCGGTCAGCCTGCAGACGCATCTGGTCGCCACGGCGATTTCGCTCATTCTGCTGGCGACGATCAAGAGCTTCAACGGGCAGGGGGCCTGGCGTCTGGTAGCGCTCGGTTTCGGCACGGCCATCGTGCTGCGCTATGTCTACTGGCGCACCACCAGCACGTTGCCGCCCGTCAACCAGCTCGAGAACTTCATTCCCGGCTTTCTGCTCTATCTGGCGGAAATGTACAGCGTCGTGATGCTGGCGCTCAGCCTCGTCATCGTGTCGATGCCGCTGCCGTCGCGCAAGACGAGGCCCGGTTCACCCGATTACCGGCCGACGGTCGACGTCTTCGTGCCGAGCTATAACGAGGACGCGGAGCTTCTCGCCAATACGCTCGCAGCGGCCAAGAACATGGATTATCCGGCCGACCGGTTCACCGTCTGGTTGCTGGACGATGGCGGCTCGGTGCAGAAGCGCAACGCCAGCAATATCGTTGAAGCGCAGGCGGCGCAGCGCCGCCACGAGGAGTTGAAGAAGCTCTGCGAGGACCTCGACGTGCGCTATCTGACGCGCGAGCGCAACGTCCACGCCAAGGCCGGAAATCTCAATAACGGGCTTGCCCATTCGACCGGCGAGCTCGTGACCGTGTTCGACGCCGACCACGCGCCCGCCCGCGACTTCCTTCTGGAAACGGTTGGCTATTTCGAAGAAGACCCACGGCTCTTTCTGGTGCAGACGCCGCATTTCTTCGTCAATCCCGATCCCATCGAGCGCAATCTGCGCACCTTTGAGACGATGCCGAGCGAAAACGAGATGTTCTACGGTATCATCCAGCGCGGTCTCGACAAATGGAACGGTGCCTTCTTCTGCGGCTCGGCCGCCGTGCTGCGGCGCGAGGCGTTGCAGGATACCGAAGGTTTCAGCGGCGTCAGCATCACGGAGGATTGCGAAACGGCGCTGGCGCTGCATTCGCGCGGCTGGAACAGCATCTATGTCGACAAGCCGTTGATCGCCGGGTTGCAGCCGGCCACCTTCGCAAGCTTCATCGGCCAGCGTAGCCGCTGGGCGCAGGGCATGATGCAGATCCTGATCTTCCGCCAGCCCCTTTTCCGGCGTGGTCTCTCGTTTACGCAGCGCCTCTGCTACATGTCGTCGACGCTGTTCTGGCTGTTTCCGTTCCCGCGCACCATCTTTCTGTTCGCACCGCTGTTCTACCTGTTCTTCGACCTGCAGATTTTCGTGGCCTCGGGCGGTGAGTTTTTGGCCTATACGGCGGCCTATATGCTCGTGAACCTGATGATGCAGAACTATCTCTACGGCAGCTTCCGCTGGCCGTGGATTTCGGAACTTTACGAATATGTGCAGACGGTTCACCTCCTGCCCGCCGTCGTTTCGGTGATTTTTAATCCCGGCAAGCCCACCTTCAAGGTGACGGCGAAGGATGAATCCATTGCCGAGGCGCGCCTTTCGGAAATCAGTCGGCCGTTCTTCGTCATTTTCGCGCTGCTGCTGGTGGCGATGGCCTTTGCCGCCTGGCGCATCTACAGCGAGCCTTACAAGGCGGATGTCACGCTTGTGGTGGGCGGCTGGAACCTGCTCAATCTCATCTTTGCGGGCTGTGCGCTCGGTGTCGTCTCCGAGCGCGGCGACAAGTCGGCGTCGCGGCGCATCACGGTCAAACGGCGTTGCGAAGTCAAGCTCGAGGGTAGCGACGCCTGGGTGCCGGCTTCCATCGATAACGTGTCGGTGCATGGCCTGCTGATCAATCTCTTCGACAGCGCGACAACCATCGAAAAAGGCGCGACGGCAATCGTCAAGGTCAAGCCGCACAGCGAGGGCGTGCCGGAAACCATGCCTGTCAACGTGGTGCGAACGGTGAAGGGCGAGGGTTTCGTCTCGATCGGTTGCACCTTCTCGCCGCAACGCGCCGTCGATCACCGCCTGATCGCGGACCTGATCTTCGCCAATTCGGAACAGTGGAGCGAATTCCAGCGGGTGCGCCGCAAGAACCCCGGCCTCATCCGTGGCACGGCCATCTTCCTGGCCATATCGCTCTTTCAGACGCAGCGCGGCCTTTATTATCTGGTCCGAACGCTTCGGCCTGCTCCCAGAGACGCCAAACCTGTCGGAGCGGTAAAATGATCGGCCGTAAACCCATCCGGGATTCTCTGGCAATGTTGATATGGGGGGCCGTCGCCACGGGTGCGATGGCGCAGTCCTCCCCCTTCGACATGTCGCCGGAACGGCCCGCCCAGACGGCTCCGACACCCGTGCCGCCGTCCGCCGTTGCGCCTGCCGCGCCGCGTCAGCAGCCACCTGCCCAGATGCCGGCCCAAATTCCGGCCCAGACGCCGTCTCAGCCATCCGCCCCGCCGCCATTTGCGGTTCAGCCCGCGCCGCAGCCGCAACAGCGCCCAGCCGTTCCGTTGCCGCCGCCGGTTGCGGCTCCTCCGCGTCAGGAAGGCGCAAGACCTCTTCCAGCAAGGGCTCCGTCGCTCAACGCCGACAGTCGCCGCCGATACATCCTGCCCTATGAAAAGCTCAGCCTTTCCGGGGAGATGGATAGGCGGCAATGGAGCATCTATCTGACGCCGGAGCAGGTGAACGCCGCCGTTTCGCTCAATATCGGTTATCAGAACGCTATCGTGGTTGCGCCGGAAAGCTCGAATTTTCAGGTCAGCCTGAACAATGTCGCGCTGGATCCGGCCCGTATCGAAGCGCCCGACAGCGAGGGCAATGTTTCCTTGAAGATTCCGCCCGGCGTCTTGCAGGTCGGCTCGAATGTCGTGAGACTGGGCGTGCAGCAGCGCCACAGGACCGATTGCACGATCCAGTCCACCTACGATCTGTGGACCGATATAGACCCTGCCAATACCTATATCGGCTTTAATGCGGATGTTGCCGGAAGCTTTGCCAATATCGACGATATTCAGGCAACGGGGCCGGACGGAAAGGCGATGACGTCGATCGAGATTGTCGCACCGGCGCTCGGCAATCCGGCATTTGCGGATTCTCTCCTGCGCCTTTCACAGGCGCTGGCGCTCAGAACCCAGATGCCGAACCAGACGATCCGTTTCGTGGCCGCTCCTTCCGCGGAGCGCAAGGCGGGCACGCTGACGGTCTTCGTCGGCACCGCCCGCGAGATTGCCGGAATTGCCGGAACGCTGCCACCCGAGGCTTCGGCGGGCGCTTTCGCCGGTTTTGGCGCCGCCGCGCCGGGCGGTCTTTCACCGCTTTTCGTCAGCGGGCCCACCCCGCAGGCGGTGCAGGCGGCAATTGAGACGCTGTTTTCGTCGATATCGCGCACACCCGGTGCGCAGAGAACGACTTTTTCGACCCGAAGCTGGCATGCGCCGGATGTGCCGCTCGTCATGTCGGATCGCCGTATCGCGCTTTCCGAACTTGGTTTCGAAAGCATCGAATTTGGCGGCCGGCGTTTCCGCAACGAATTTTACGTCGGCATGCCAGCCGATTTTTATGCGTCCGCCTATGGTGAGGCGTCGCTTCTCCTCGATGCCGCCTATTCGTCGCAGGTATTGCCGGGCAGCCACGTCGATATCTACGTCAATGACCAGATCGCCTCGACCGTGCCGATTTCCAACAATGGCGGCGGCATTTTCCGGCATCTGCCGATCAATGTCACGATGCGTCATTTCAAGCCCGGGCCGAACAAGGTCACCATCGAGGCAGTGTTGATGACGGCGCAGGATCAGGCCTGCGCGCCGGGCGCGCCCGCCAGCACGACGCCGCGTTTTGCATTGTTCGACACGTCGGAACTTCATATTCCAGACTATGCGCAGATCGGCCGCAAGCCGGATCTTGCCGCGATGGCGGGGGCCGGACAGCCCTATCGGACCGGCGGAGCGCCTGTTGCCCTGTCGCTCGACCGCTTCGACACCGATACCATGTCTGCGGCAGCCACGCTTATCAGCCGGCTGGCAAGCGTGGCGGGACATCCCATCGACATCGAGACTGTCGCCTCGCCGCTGGTGATCGGCGATCGCGACGCGCTGTTCGTCGGCACGATTTCGCAATTCCCGCAGGCATTGATCGGCCAGTTCAATCTCGTTCCTTCGAGCCAGATATCCTGGAAAATGGGAACCGGCGTTCAGCCGCCCGCCCAGAGCAGCGAGACCCTTTTCAACGACTGGCGCGAGCGGGTGGACGGCGGTGTCTGGGAGGGGCAGGTGTCTTCTCTCGAGGAATGGATGAAGCGGAATTTCGACCTGAGTTCGGATACGCTGCGCTTCCTGCCGGCCGCCGAACAGCTTTATGCGCCGCCGAGCAATGTCTCCTTCATGCTTGCCCAGGGGCTCAGCCCCTCCGGTGAAGGGGTGTGGACGCTTGCCACTGCACCGACGTCCGCGGAACTTCTTGACGGCATGGCTGCGATGACGCGGGAAAACCGCTGGCGCGGTGTCACGGGACGTGTTGCCGCTTACGATGCCGCTGCCGAAAAGCTTGAAACGGTGGAGGTGGAGCGGCCGTATTTTTACGTCACGCGGGCGTTTTCCCTTTCCAACTGGAGGCTGGTCGCCGCCAACTGGCTGTCTTCCAACGTTCTTTCCTATTCGCTGGCGTTCATCGGTTTCGTGTCTCTCCTCGGCCTCGCCACTTTCACGATGCTGCGCATGATGGGACGGCATCGATGAAGAACGGGATCTCGAAACTGGCCGGCATTTTCTTCCTGTCCATGATGACGGTGATTGCAGGTATTTCCGTCAGCCGCGCCGCTTCGGTTTCGCCGGAGGCGTGGTCCGCCTATAAAGGCGCGTTTCTCGATCCCGGCGGCCGCGTCATCGATACCGGCAACGGCAATATCAGCCACAGCGAAGGCCAGGGCTACGGCATGTGGCTTGCCGTGCTTGCCGATAACCTGTCCGATTTCGAACTGATCTGGAGTTTCACGCGCACGGAGCTTTTGGTGCGTGACGACGGGCTTTCAGCCTGGAAATGGGATCCGCGCACCAGACCGCATGTAACCGATATCAACAACGCCACGGATGGCGATATCCTGATCGCCTATGCGCTGGCGCTGGCGGCCGGGCAATGGAACCGGCAGGATTATGCCGAAGCATCTGCGGCCATCGCATCCGCCATTCTCAAGAAGACGGTGGTGCAACGCGGTGGGCGAACGCTGCTTCTGCCGGCGGCCAGCGGTTTCGACGAGGATGACCGGGAGGACGGGCCAGTGGTCAATGCTTCCTATCTGATTTTCGAGGCCTTTCCGGTGCTCAACCTTGTTGCGCCGTCGCCGCTTTGGAAAGCGCTTGCCGATGACGGTGTGGCGCAGATCGGCACATTCGCTTTCAGCGATAGAAAACTGCCGGCCGACTGGGTGTCGGTGAAGACGAAGCCACAGCCGGCATCGGGCTTCCCGCCGGAATTCGGCTATAATGCGGTGCGCATACCGCTTTATCTCGCAAGGGCGAATATGGGGTCGCCGGAGCTGCTCGCACGACTGAAAGGCGGCATGACGCTGGAAAGCGGCGCTGCCGGAACCTTCGATCTGAAGAGCGGAGCGGTCAAGGATGTCCTGTCCGATCCCGGTTATCGTATCATTCCTGCGCTTGCGGCCTGTGTCGGCGGCGGGCCGGCCGTTTCCGCCGAACTTAAAAACTTCCAGCCAACACTTTATTATCCTTCCACATTGCATCTTCTGGCATTGTCGTTTCTGGCAAGGAATAACGGGGAATGCCGATGAACAAGCCACTGTCGACCTCGGCTCTCATTCTGCTTCTGATAGCGCTCGCCGCCTTCCACTGGCGCGACAGCATTCTCGGGCGGGTGTCGGACGTGCATACCTCCGCGGTCGGCGACAACCGGGCGACACAGCGTGTTTTGCCGACGGCGGCCAATCCGGCGCAGATCAACGCTTTCGTCAAGAACCGTGAAATGGCGCAGGTAACGCAGCCCGCGACACCGCCGGTCACGGTGCCGGCGACCGACCCCTTGCCGGTGACGCAGGCTGGCGGACAGGCGCCGCAAACACAGACGGCGCAGGCGCCGGCCCCTCGTGCCACCCAGCCTGCATCGGCCGATATGCCCGAGGTCGATCTGAGTGCGTTGCGCTATTTCGCGGCGAGGGGCGATACGCAGCGTCTTCAGGCCGAAATCGCGCGCCTGCGCACGCTTTATCCCAACTGGACGCCGCCTGCCGATCCTCTCGCCATTCCCGAAAACGGCGATCCTCGGCTCGACGCCATGTGGCAGCTTTATACCGACGGCCGTTATGCCGAAGTGAGAAAGGCGATTGCCGACCGCCAGCAGGCGGAGGCCGGCTGGCAGCCGCCCGACAATCTGACGGGCATGCTTTCCCTTGCCGAAGCGCGCCAGCGGCTCGTCAATGCTTCCGATCTCAAGCAATATGCGACAGTGGTGGATACGGCCGCCAATAATCCCGGCCTGCTGACCTGCGGCGAGGTCGATGTGCTGTGGCGGGTTGCCGATGCTTTCGCCAATACCGACCGGATGGGACGGGCGCGCGACGCCTATCTCTACATCCTCAACAATTGCACGGTTGCAAGCGACAGGCTTGCCACCGTGCAAAAGGCATCCGCGCTTTTGCCGGCGGAAATGATGGACGAACTGCTGACCAGGGAAAAACCCGGTGCGGACGGTCAGCTGGAATTCGAGCCGGTCAAGAACGATCTCGCCCGTCAGTTCGTGGCCAGGGCAGGGGAGAAGGAGGGCGTCGCCGTTCCCTCGGCCTATGTGATGCGGCTTCAGCGGCTTGCCGAGACCGACAAGCTTGCAAGCGACGCTCTGCTGCTCGGCTGGTACAATATCCGGCAGAAGAACATGGCGGAGGCGGAGAAGTGGTTCCGCAAGGCGCGGGAAGAGGAAGACAGCGCATCGGCCTCGCAGGGGCTGGCGCTGGCGCTGATCGACCGTAACGAGCCGCGTGAGGCCGAGGACGTCATGTATAAATGGCGCAAGGCATCCGACGATGCGCTTGCGACCTATCTCGCCGCAACGGCCAATCTTCTCGCGCTGGAGCCGCCGGTCGTTCTGCCGCCGGAGGTGCTGCAACGTATCGCCGCCGAAACGGTGGCGCGCAAGGATGCGGCGACGGCGCAGCAATTCGGCTGGTATTCGCTTGCGTTCCGGCAGACGCCGCTTGCTTTACAGTGGTTCAGCACGGCCCTTGGCTGGAAACCCGATGATGAGCCGTCAGCCTACGGTATGGCGGTCAGCTATCACGATCTTCGCAATCTCGCCGGCCTGCGTGGCATCCAGCAGCAATGGGGAGGCCGTTCGCAACGTATCGCCGATGTGGGAACGGCGCGCATGGTGGACCAGTCCGGGCAGGCGGTTGCTCCCATAACCGCGCCGCCGGTTATCGCACAGGTGACGGCGCCGCCCGTGCAGACCAGTGCACCGCAGGGTGAGACGGCGGTGGTCTATAACCCGCCTGTCGTTCAGCAGCTTGAACCTTCGCGCAAGCAGGCGCGCCGCCCCGCGCAGGTGCAAAGGGAAACCAGCGCCGCATCGCGCCCGCGTTCCTGCGCGGCCTATCCCGATCCGCAACGTCTGCCGCCACAGCAGGCGCTCGATCTCGGCTGGTGCCTGATGGAGACGAACCGGCCGGCGGAGGCTCTCAAAGCTTTCGAATCCGCAATTGAAAGCGGTCAGTCCAATGTCAAAAGCGATGCAGCCTACGGCCAGAGCCTTGCCTATCTGCGCATGGGCTTGACGGACCATGCAGCCGTCTCGGCGACGAAATCGCGTATGGATCGCCCACGCGCGACGGAACTGCAGGTCTCGATCCTTGCCGATCGAGCGGTTTCCGCGTTCGGGTCGAAGCGATATGCCGAAACGCTTCTCCTGCTCGACCAGCGGGCGCGGCTGGCGGATGAGCGCACGGACCTGATGGTGCTGCGCGGTTATTCTTACCTCGCCATGCGCCGTTATGGTGAGGCCGCCCAGATTTTCGAAAGCCTGACGGCTATCGGAAACAAGGATGGCATCCGGGGGCTGGCTGCGGTGCGCGCCGCCCGGCCCAGCAACGGTCCCCAGGGCGGCTGACGGGCGGTTGGATATAGCCGGCCGCTGCTATCCCGCGTCGGTCAGGTTGCGGATGATGCGCATGAAGATGCGCGCGCCGGTGCCGATCAGCGCATCCGGAAAGTCGTAATCCGGATTGTGCAGGTTGGGATAATCCCGGCCGGCGCCGAGAAAGAACATCGCCGATGACGAAACGGCGCGAAAGCGGCCGAAATCCTCTGAAGCCCGCATGGGCAGACCCTCCGAACCGTGGGAGATTTTTTCCTCGTCCAGCGCACGCCGGATATGCCCGACGGCGTCAGGCGCATTTTCGCAATGCAGGAAAATATCGTCATAGGTGATGTCGAGCGTCAGCTTCTGTTCGTCCGCCACCTTTTTGGCCAGCGTTTCTGCAGCCTCGCAGAGTTTTTCCATCCGGTCGTCGGTCAGTGTCCGGAGTGTCGCCCAGATTTCAGCATCGGCCGGGGAAATGCCGAAGGCGGCTTCGCCCATCACGGCATGGGTGATCGTCACCATCGAAAAATCGGGCTCCGGCGGGAAACCGCAGCCCAGTTCGGCCAAGGCCGGCATCAGCCGGGATATTGCCCGCATCGGGGAAATGCCATGTTCGGGCGAAGACGCATGCGCCGTCTTGCCGGAAAGGTGAATCTTGACCCCGCGCGACGCGCAGTTGACCGGTCCCTCCACGACGCTGACATGGCCGAAAGGCAGGCCGGGCAGGTTATGGAGCGAAAAGGAATAATCCGGCTTTATCTGCCCAAAGCGCGGGTCGGCGAGGACGGCGGCGGCGCCCGCGCCGGTTTCTTCCGCCGGCTGGTACAGAAGGATGACGTGGCCTGTCGCGGGTCGCTGCCGGGAAAGGCCGAGCGCCAGCGCCGTCAGAATGGTGGAATGACCGTCGTGGCCGCAAAGATGGCCCTTGCCGTCGGTGCCGGAGCGGTATTCGGCGTCACTCTTTTCGTGAATGGGCAGGGCATCGAGTTCCGAACGGATCAGGATCGCCGGGCCGCTTTTGCCGCTGTCATAGACCGCAGCCACGCCGTGGCCGCCGAGATCGGCGAAAAGCTGGTCGGGCTGCGCCTGCTCGAGGAAAGCGCGGATGCGCCGCGCCGTTTCCTTCTCCTCGCCGGAAATTTCCGGATGACGGTGAAGATCATGGCGAAGCTCAATGAGATCGAGCATGTCCTTGTTGGTCAGAAACATCAAAAATCCTTGCAAGTCGTCAGGCCGGTTTTTCCTGCCGCAACTTACAGGGCGTTGCCTTTAATGCAAAACCTTTGGCGGGTGCCAGCGTTTGCCGGCCGCTTTCGGCTTGATGGCGAGCGTGACGACATCGTCCGGCAGCGGAACCTTGGCTTTTGCCAGTTCCAGCCGGGCAAGGGCTGCACGGGCCTTTTCCGCATATTCCAGATGCGCCGCATCGTCCGAATGATAGTGCTGCAGCCTGTCGAGGATTTCCGCGCCTTCCATCGTTCTTTCGGCGGCAATTAGCGCTACGGCGCATTTGTAAAGCGCCTCCCGGTGGAAGGGCGCGCGATTGGTCACCTGGCGGAAGGCCTCGGATGCCTCATGGTAATGCTGCTGCGCCAGCCGGGCCTCGCCGATACGCAGCCACAGGACGACGGGTTCCTGCCCGGCGGCCAGAAGGCTGAGAAAGGCGATTTCGGCCTCCCGGAATTCGCCCCGGTCGAACAACAGATTGGCGAGCCCGAATTGCGCGCCGAGATGGTCCGGTGCCGCAGTCAGCACCTGCGCGAAGGCAATATTGGCGGCCGCCTTCTGGCCGGTCTTATAGAGTTTGAGGGCCTGTTCGTAGACAAAACGGATGCTGCGCGGGTGAAGCGTGCCGCCGAGATTGTCGCCCGAGCGGGTGCGGAACAGCGTGCAACTCAGCTTCTGCTCCTCCGGCCCGAAGAAATATTTGTAAGGCTCGTTGCCGCGCAGGAAATCATAGGTTTTGAAACCCTGCTCGATTGCCCTGCGAATGCAATGGCCATGCAGCACGAGGCCGGGGGAAGGGGTCTTCCAGTTCTCGTCGCGGCCGGTGATGTAGAACAGCACCGATTTCTTCTGGCGGTCGATGATATTGGCGAGCGCGCCGAGCGGCTGGTCGCCGAACCACAGTACCGGCACTTCCAGATCGCCGCGGATATAGACATCCATCAGCATCTGTCGTGTCGCACCGATCAGGAGTTCCGTGCGTTCCTTGCCCTTGTGCGGCGCCCAGCGGATGCGCCAGAAATCGAACAGGATGCCCATGTCCCGCTTGATTGTTTCCCTCGTTGCAAAGGTGATGCGATATTCGTCGCCGCCCTCCACTTTTCTCAGGAAACGCCTGAGCTTCTGCCGGGTCTGGCTGCTCATATGGCTGTCGAGATAGCCGTCGAAGGTCTCCGGCAGGGCCACCACCGGGCAGATGCAATTGTTGATGTTGTAGGGGTTGGTCGGCATGTTGTCGCGAAACATGACGAGCGGGCCCTGAAGTGCGCGGATCATTGCGTCGCGGCGTTCCGGCGGGCCGGAAAGATAATCGAGCTTCAGCTCGGTCCAGTTCTGCTGGCGTATATAGGAACAGAAACCGGCGACTGCGTGATTTTCATAGTCCGGCAGGGTGATGAAACCGGTGTAATCCGCCGCCGCATTGCCGGCCATGACGATGCTGTCGTGGAAGCGTCCGGTTTTCTTGTCCGGTTCGGTGACGATGCGCAGCGGGAAAAACGCCACATAGGGCGAGCCTTCCGCCCGTTCGCGCAGCGCAAGAATGAACCAGCGCCTGCGGCGCGGCATATAGTCCCTCAGCCACCCCCAGGAGAGAAAATGCCGGGCATGGGGATCGGCCATGAACACCGCATCCCAGTTTTCGCGGATCGCCTCGAAGCCGGCGTCCGTGTCGATGATATCGATGCGCATTCGTCCCCCTCCCAATACTGATCACACATTCGGGAGGCTTCATTTTATGGGTAAACGGTCGGCTTCAAATATTCCCTTCGGGTGAAAGCCGTGCATCAAATGGGATTAGCCCGTCGCCGATCCGCCATCGCTGCGCCGCGACAAAAAAGACCTTGTCAGCCGGTGGCAGCGCTCTAACATGCGGGGCTGAATGCGCGGTCGGATCAACGGTCCGCATGGCACAGGAGTTCTCACATGGCTGTTCCTTATATGCTTCTGACCGGCGCAAGCCGCGGAATAGGGCACGCCACCGTCAAGCTGTTTCAGGAAAAGGGCTGGAGAATTCTCACCGTATCGCGGCAACCTTTCTCCGAGGAATGCCGTTGGCCGTCGGCGCGGGAGAGCCATATTCAGGCCGATCTGGAGGACCTGTCCCGCATCGACGATCTGGCGGACGAGGTGCGTTCACGCCTGCCGGAGGGAAAGCTTGCGGCGCTTGTCAACAATGCCGGAATTTCGCCGAAGGGTGAGGGCGGCAGCCGTCTCGGTGTCATGGATACGACGGCGGAAATCTGGACGCGGGTGCTGAACGTCAATCTCGTTTCGACGGCGCTGCTCGCCCGCACGCTTTTGCCGGAACTGGAAGCGGCAAAAGGCTCCATCGTCAACGTCACGTCGATTGTCGGCTCACGGGTGCATCCTTTTGCCGGCGTGGCCTATGCCACGTCGAAGGCGGCGCTCGCGGCGCTGACGCGCGAGCTGGCGCATGAGTTCGGCCCGCGCGGCGTGCGCGCCAATGCGATTGCGCCGGGCGAGATCAACACCGCCATCCTCTCCCCCGGAACAGCCGAGCTGGTGGAAGCCCAGGTGCCGCTCGGGCGGCTCGGCACCACGGCCGAGGTGGCGCAGACCATCTATTTCCTGTGCTCGGAACAGTCGAGCTACATCAACGGCGCGGAAATTCACATCAATGGCGGCCAGCACGTCTGACACGCCGAGCATCAACCGAAAATGGAGCCTTCATCGATGACCATCCTGCCGAATTCCGTCGAGGCACGCGATATCGCCTATCAGATGCATCCGAACGTCAATCTGCGCAAATTCGAAAAGACCGGCGGTCTGGTGATCGAGAGCGGCGAGGGCATCTATGTCACCGACAGCAGCGGCAAGCGCTATATCGAGGCGATGGCGGGGCTGTGGTCGGTGGCGCTCGGCTTCGGTGAACAGCGGCTGGTGGAAGCGGCGACGAAGCAGATGCAGAAGCTGCCCTATTACCACACCTTTTCCTACAAGACGCACGGCCCGTCGGTCGATCTTGCCGAGCTGCTGATCGAGCTTTCACCGGTGCCGATGTCCAAGGTGCATTTCACCTCCTCCGGCTCCGAGGCCAACGATCTGGTCGCCAAGATGGTCTGGTATCGCTCCAATGCGCTGGGCAGACGAGACAAGAAGAAGATCGTCGGCCGCATCAAGGGGTATCATGGTGTGACGATTGCCTCGGCCTCGATCACCGGCCTGCCGCGTAACCATGAGAGCTTCGACCTGCCGCTGGACCGCATGTTGCATACGGCCTGCCCTTCCTATGTGCATTTTGGAAAGGAAGGGGAAAGCGAGGCGGATTTCACCGCGCGTATCCTGAAGGAGCTGGAGGATCTGATCCTGCGCGAAGGCCCGGAAACCATCGCGGCTTTCTGGGGCGAGCCGGTAATGGGCGCTGGCGGCGTTCTCCTGCCGCCGGAAGGTTATTGGGAAGGCGTGCAGGCGATCCTGAAAAAATACGATATTCTGCTTGTGGTGGATGAGGTGATCTGCGGTTTCGGTCGAACCGGCAAGATGTTCGCCTGCGAGACATACGGCATCAAGCCGGATGTGCTTGTCGTCTCCAAGCAGATTTCGTCGTCCTATATGCCGCTTTCGGCGATCATCATGAATGACAATTTCTACCAGCCGATTGCCGATGAATCCGACCGTATCGGCTCCTTCGGCCATGGTTACACCGCCTCCGGCCATCCCGTCGCGACGGCTGTGGGGCTGGAAAACCTGAAGATCATTCAGGAGCGCGATCTGGTCGGCAATGTCGCACGGCTGGAGGGCAAGTTTCTTAGTCATCTGAAGGCGCTGGCCGATCATCCGCTCATTCATTCCTCGCGCGGTATCGGCCTGATCGGCGCGCTGGAGGTGAAGCCGTGGGAGGGCATGAAGCCGGGCGATACGACGCTCGCCCTTGCAGCGGCCATCGAGGAAGAGGGTGTCATCACCCGGCCTATCGGCGAATCCATCTGCTTCTGCCCGCCGCTCATCATTACGGCCGAACAGCTGGACGAGCTGTTTGCCGGTGTGAAGCGTGGTCTCGACAAGGTTGCGGCTGCCCGAGGCTGAAGATTCCAGCGATTGCGCCGGCCGGTTTATCCGGCCGGCCTATCCCCGATAGGCCACAAGCACCGCGCCGCAGGCGATCAGCACCACGCCGAGCCAGTTGGGCAAAGACAGCCTTTCCCCCAGAAACAGCACAGCAAAGACGGCGACAAACACGACGCTCAACTTGTCGATGGGCGCGACGCGGGCGGCGTCGCCGAGTTTCAGCGCCCGGAAATAACATATCCACGATGCGCCGGTAGCCAATCCCGAAAGCACGAGGAACACCCAGGTTTTACCCGAGATGGTGGAAGGCTGCTGCCAGTTGCCGGTGATGTAAACCATCAGGCCGGCGGCGGCGAGAATGACGACGGTGCGGATGAGAGTGGCGAAATCGGAATTGATATTTTCGACGCCGATCTTCGCAAAGATGGCGGTGAGCGCCGCAAAGGCCGCCGATAGCAGCGCCCAGAATTGCCAGGCCAGAAACAGGTTCTTCATGCCGCCACTCCGCTTATCGCATTTGTTCCGCTTCGGCTCTACCGCATCTTCCGGCCGAGAAAAACCCCGTTTGGTGGGCGCGTGCCTGAACAATGAAAGCCCAGCGCATCCAGTCGATGCGCCGGGCTTTCCATATGTGCCTGCCCGGAGAAACCGGGACAGGCCGGACCTTGGGAGGTCTTATTATTCGGCGGGCTGCACCGAAGCCGGAAGCTGATCCACATCGGCGATGCCGGTGAACTCTTCCTGGCCGCTCAGCACGCGGGCGAGCTGATCCTGATCCAGTTCGCCTTCCCAGCGGGCGACGACGATGGTGGCGACTGCATTGCCGACGAAGTTGGTGAGTGCGCGGCACTCCGACATGAAACGGTCGATGCCGAGGATCAGCGCCATGCCGGCAACCGGAACCGAAGGCACAACGGAGAGGGTGGCCGCGAGCGTGATGAAGCCCGCGCCGGTGATGCCGGCGGCACCCTTGGAGGAGAGCATGGCCACGAGCAGCAGCAGGATCTGCTCGCCGAAGGAGAGGTGAATGCCGGTCGCCTGCGCGATGAAGAGGGCCGCCAGCGTCATGTAGATGTTGGTGCCGTCAAGGTTGAAGGAGTAACCGGTGGGAATGACGAGGCCGACGACGGAGCGTTTGCAGCCGGCCTTTTCCATTTTGCTCATCAGGCCCGGCAGGGCGGCCTCGGAAGAGGAGGTGCCGAGAACCAGAAGCAGTTCTTCCTTGATGTAGCGGATAAGCGCGACGATGGAGAAGCCGTTATAACGGCAGACGGCGCCGAGAACCACGAACACGAACAGGAAGGACGTGACGTAGAAGGTGCCGATCAGCATTGCGAGGTTGGTGACGGACGAGATGCCGTATTTGCCGATGGTAAACGCCATGGCGCCGAAAGCACCGATCGGAGCCGCCTTCATCAGGATCGCGACCAGCTTGAAGATCGGATACATCAGGGCATGCATGAAATCGGTGACGGGCTTGCCCTTTTCACCGACAATGCCGAGCGCGATACCGAACAGAACCGAGAAGAACAGCACCTGCAGAATGTCACCGCTGGCGAATGCACCGACGATGGTGGTCGGGATGATGTTCATCAGGAAGCCGGTGATGGTCTGCTCATGAGCCTTGTCGGCATAGGTCGCGACGGCCTTGGCGTCCAGCGTGGAAGGATCGATGTTCATGCCGGCGCCCGGCTGCACGGTGTTGGCGACGATGAGGCCGACAATGAGCGCGAGCGTGGAGAATACCAGGAAGTAGATCATGGCCTTGCCGGCCACGCGTCCGACCTTCTTCATGTCGTTCATGCCGGCAATGCCGGTTGCGACGGTGAGGAAGATGACGGGAGCGATGATCATCTTGACGAGACGGATGAAGCCGTCGCCGAGCGGCTTCAGCTCTTCGCCGAAGGCCGGATAAAAATGGCCAAGCGCGATACCGGCGATAATGGCCACCAGAACCTGGAAATACAGGTGCTTGTAAAATGGCAGTTTGGCGTGGCCCGCGGCCACGGCTGTCGTATCGATCATGTTTTTTCCTCCTCGGCCTCACCCTGCCTTTATTGGCCTCCCGGGATCGCCGTGACGTTGACGGCTTCGCGCCGATTGCGGAGTCATGTGCAATACGCATGCCAGACTTGTTTATTTGGTGTAACTGACTGATTTAAAAAGTAGTTTTAATTGGTTCTTTGCTGGCTCACGGCCATTTGTGCGGAATTCCGGACAAAATCTCTTGCGGTCTGTGTGTAAATCCGCACAATTGGCGCATGACTTATCAGGATCAGGCACCTCATTCCCAGGCGAAGCGGCGGGCGCAATGGCTGGCGCTCGCCGGGCTGTGGCTGCTTGTCAGTCTGGGTATCCTGCTGGTGGCCGATGAGTTCGCGCGTAACCAGGCGATGCGTACCGCCGCGTCCGAGGCTTCCACGGATGCAGAGCTGAAAATTGCGCTTCTGAATGTCGCGCTGGAGAGGCCGCGCGCCATTCCGCTGGTGCTGTCGGGTGATCCCGACCTCGCAACCGCATTGGACGGCGGTGGCCCTGCCGCCCTTGACCGGTTGAACCGCAAGCTGGAAGGGCTGATCGAGGGCACGCAATCCTCGGTCATCTATGTGACTGGACCGACCGGATTGACCATCGCTTCCAGCAACTGGCGGCAGGCGGATAGTTTCGTCGGCTCCAATTATGCGTTCCGCGAATATTTTCAGGCGGCGATGAATACCGGCATGTCCGAACATTATGCGCTCGGCAATGTCAGCCGCCGGCCGGGTCTTTACATCTCCCGCCGCATCGATGCCGCCGACGGGCGGCCGCTCGGTGTCGTCATCGCCAAGGTCGAGTTCAACCGTCTGGAGGCGGATTGGAATATTGGCGGCAAGCCGGTCTATGTGGTGGATAGAAACGGCGTTGTGCTGATGACCAGCGTACCGGAATGGCGCTTCAAAACCGTCGCACCCATTGACGAGGCGCGGCGGAAAACCATTTCCGAAAGCCTGCAATTCGGCAATGAGACGCTTTCATTGTTGCCTTTCCGGGCGGCCAGGTCGCTGCAGGATGGTGCTCCACTCATCCATGTTGACGAACCCGGCCGCGAGCGTGGTGATTATCTGAGGCTGGAAACGCCGGTACCGACGACCTCATGGACGCTGCATTATCTGCAACCCGTCGCGCCGGCGCTGAATGCCGCCATCCGCGAGGGCCGGGTGGTGGCGCTGGCAACGCTGATGCCGCTGATGGCGCTTTCGGCCCTGTGGCTGTGGCGCAGGCACAAGGCGCTTAAGGAAAAGGAAGAGGAGCAGCGCGCCCGCACCGAGCTGGAAATGAAGGTGCAGGAGCGGACCCGCGACCTGACGAAGACCCGCGACCATCTGCAGGCTGAAATCGCCCTGCACGAAAAGACCACGGGTGAGTTGCGCAACGTGCAGCATGAATTGGTACAGGCCAACCGCCTTTCCATTCTGGGGCAGGTGGCGGCGGGCGTGGCGCATGAGATCAACCAGCCGGTGGCGACCATCCGCGCCTTTGCCGACAATGCCCGCACCCTGCTCAAACGTGACCGCATGTCGGAGGCCACCGAAAACCTCGAAAACATCGCAGCGCTGACCGAGCGCATCGGCACGATTACCGGCGACCTGAAAATATTGGCCCGCAAGGGCCGCACCGCTGCTGAGCCTGTCAGTGTTCGACTGGTCATCGAAGGTGCGGTCATGCTGTTGCGCAGCCGTTTTTCCGGCCAGATGGATGCGTTGGATATAGTGCTACCGGATCAGGAGCTGAAAGTGCTCGGCAGCCGTATCCGGCTGGAGCAGATCCTCATCAATCTTCTGCAAAATGCGCTGGAAGCCACTGAAGCAATTGACGCCGCCCGCGTCGAGGTGCGCGTGCGCGATGAAGGCGACATGGTCGTGCTTTCCGTCAGCGACAATGGCACGGGCATTCCAGAGGCCATCCGTGCCCAGCTTTTTTCGCCTTTCAATACCTCCAAGGAAAGCGGCCTTGGCCTCGGCCTCGTTATCTCCAACGATATTGCTTCGGACTATGGCGGGCGTATCGAGGTGGCGAGCAGCAAGGCGGGCACATGTTTTTCCGTATTTCTGAAGCGAGCATGACATGACGGCGGACGGAACCATATTCCTGGTGGACGACGATTCCCAGCTGCGCAAGGCGATGGTGCAGACGCTGGAACTCGATGGATTGCCGGTCACGTCGTTTGCTCGCGCAGAACAGGCGCTTGCGGCTTTGAACGAGGATTTCGACGGCGTCGTCATCACCGATGTGCGAATGCCCGGCATGACCGGGCTCGAATTTTTCGACCATGTGCGCAAGATCGATGCCGATCTGCCGGTCATCCTCATCACCGGCCATGGCGATGTGCCGATGGCCGTCGATGCGCTTCACAATGGCGCTTATGATTTCATCGCCAAGCCATTTCCCGCTGAACGCATGGTGGAAAGCGCCCGGCGGGCGCTGGAAAAGCGCCGCCTCGTGCTGGAAAACCGGGCGCTTCGTCGGGCGGCAGGGCAGGCGGAGGATGATTTGCCACTGATCGGCCAGACGCCCGCCATGGAGCGCCTGCGCACCACACTCCGGCACATTGCCGATACGGATGTGGATGTGCTGGTGGCGGGCGAGACCGGCAGCGGCAAGGAAGTGGTGGCGACGGCCCTTCACCGCTGGAGCAAGAAACGCTCAAAGGGCAATTTCGTGGCGTTGAATTGCGGTGCGTTGCCGGAAACGGTGATCGAGAGCGAGCTTTTCGGCCATGAGCCCGGGGCTTTCACCGGCGCACAGAAAAAGCGCGTCGGCCGCATCGAGCATTCGAGCGGCGGCACCCTGTTTCTGGACGAGATCGAAAGCATGCCCCTTGCGGTGCAGGTGAAGATGCTGCGTGTGCTGGAAATGCGCGAGGTCTCGCCGCTCGGGTCGAATGAGGAGAGGCCGGTCGATATTCGCGTGGTCGCGGCGGCCAAGGTCGATCTTGGCGATCCGTCCGAGCGCGGCACGTTTCGTGAGGATCTCTATTACCGGCTGAATGTGGTGACGCTGTCCATTCCGCCGCTGCGCGAACGCAAGGCGGATATTCCGCTGTTGTTTTCCCATTTCGTCACCAAGGCGGCCAACCGTTTCAACATGGCGGTGCCGCAGATCAGCGCCGGCATTTCCCGCCGCCTCAATGACCATGACTGGCCGGGCAATGTGCGCGAACTCGGCCATTTCGCCGAAAGGGTGGTTCTGGGGCTGGAGACGGAACCAGCGGAGGCGCCCGCATTACGATCCGCGATCCCCGCCTCTGGTACCCTGCCGGAACGCATGGACGAGATCGAGGCGCGCATCATCCGCGAAACGCTGGAACAATCGAATGGCGACGTGGCGGAGACCATCGCCATGCTCGGCATCGCCCGCAAGACCTTTTACGACAAGCTGCAGCGCCACGGCATCAACCGGGCGGATTATGTGAGGAGCGGCACGGCGTAAGTTGGCGCGGAGCGCGCATGGAAAAGCCGCGGACGTTTCCATCCGCGGCCTGACAATAACGGTAATAACCGTGTTGAAGGTCTTCCCGATCAACCCGCGACGCAGAAATGGCGCTGGCCATCATAATCCGTATAGGTGCCGGTGCGGGTGTTGAAGCTCCGGTAACGCTGCGAGCAATAGTCGTACCAGGCGTTGGTCCAGGGCTCGATGGTGCGATAGGTGCGGCGCTGGTTGTAGACCGGGCGGCTGTCGTAAACCGGCTGGGCGCGATAGACGGGTGCCGGGCGGTAAACCGGCTGCGGTGCTGCGCGATAATAACGGTAATCCGGCTCTTCATCGACATAGCTCGGCTCGTCGACATAGACGCGCTCATCGTAGGCTGGCGCCGGACGCGACATTGCGGAGCCGACGGCCACACCGGCGGCAAGGCCGAGCACGCCACCCAGAATGGCAGCATCGCGACGGTCGCGGCGGTCCCAGTCGCCAGCGGATGCGCTGCTCAAGGGAACAATGGTGGCGGCGGCGACGGCGACAGCCAGAACGGTTTTAGCTGCAAAGGACGACATGGTGTGTTCTTCCATACAGGTGGCAGGGCGCTGCCAGTTGCAAATTCGATGGTTAAGGAAATACAGCCCGGCTGCTGAACGGGCGCTGAATGAATTGTGGCAGACCGGCGGCGGCCCGCAATTCCTGTTTGCGCGCGACGCACTTCGCGCTAGAACTCAAGAACAAACAGGACGCACCGATGAGCCTTTCCCAGATAACCGTCAATTCCGACACCTCGCATGAAGACCGTGCCCAGGCCATTCGCGATACGCTGCGTGACGCCATTGTCGACCGGCGGCTGGCGCCCGGAACCAAACTGTCGGAATCGGAAGTCGGAACGCTGTTCGATGTCAGCCGTACGGTGGTGCGCGCCGCACTTCAGATGCTGGCCTATGAGGGGTTGGTGAAGGCCGAACGCAACCGGGGCGCCTTCGTTTCCAATCCCACGCCGGATGAAGCGCGGCAGGTGTTCGCGTCGCGCCGGCTGATCGAACCCGGCGTCGTGGATGCCGCAATCGAAAAAATCACGCCTGCGGCGGTTAAGCGGCTGCGTGAGCATCTGGTGCAGGAAAGCCGCCACCAGCATGAGCGCGGCCCGAGCGCCAGACGCGCGGAAATCAAGGCATCGGGCGATTTCCACCTGATGCTGGCCTCGCTTGCCGGCAACGCCATTCTGGAAAAATTCATGGACGAGCTGGTCGCCCGCTCGTCGCTGGTCATTGCGCTTTACGGGCGCTCGGGTGTTTCAAGCTGCGGCCACAACGATCACGCCGATCTCCTGGACGCGCTTGAGGCGAAAGATACGGCAAAGGCGCGCGCGCTGATGTTGCAGCATCTCGACCACATCGAGGCCGATCTCGACCTGCGCATGATGGAAGGTCTGGCGCTGAAGGATGCGTTGGCGCTCTGATTGACCGCCATCCCCGTCGCGGGACGGGAATGGCGGGTTGATTGCGCGTCAGGCGGCGTAACGGCTGATCGCCAGATCGTGCGTGTCGATCTCCGGCTTGTTGCCGCTGATGAGATCGGCAAGCACCCGGGCGGAGCCGCAGGACATGGTCCAGCCAAGCGTGCCGTGGCCGGTATTGAGATAAAGATTGCTGTAGCGGGTGGCGCCGATGACAGGCGTGCCATCCGGCGTCATCGGGCGCAGGCCGCACCAGAATTTCGCCTGGGTCTGGTCGCCCGCGCCGCCGAACAGGTCTTCCACCGAGTGGGCCAGCGTTTCCTGCCGGGCCGCAGGCAAATCCTTGCTGAAACCGGCGATTTCCGCCATGCCGCCGGCGCGGATGCGTGAGCCGAGGCGGGTAATCGCCACCTTGAACGTCTCGTCCATGACCGTGGAAACGGGCGCGCGCTCCTCGTTTACGATCGGAACCGTGATGGAGTAACCCTTGACCGGGTAAACCGGCAGGGTAAGGCCAAGCTGGCGCACGAACTGCGGCGAATAGCTGCCCAGTGCGGCCACGAAAATATCGGCCTCCACCAGCCCACGGGTGGTCTCCACAGCCTTGACGCGTCCTGCCTCGACGATGGGGCGCATGATGCCGGTATCGTAGAGGAAGGTAACGCCCGCTTCTTCAGCCATGCGGGCAAGTTCTGTCGTGAACATGAAGCAGTCGCCGGTCTCGTCGCCGGGCAGGCGCAGGCCGCCAACGATCTTTTCCTTCGAAGGAGAAAGACCGGGTTCGATGGCGGCGCAGCCGTCGCGGTCGAGAATCTCGAAAGGCACGCCGCCCGCCGTCAGCACGTCGACATCCTTGCCGATGGCGTCGAACTGCTTCTGGGTGCGGAACACCTCCAGCGTGCCCTGCATGCGCTGGTCATATTCGATGCCGGTCTCTTCGCGCAGCGCCATCAGGCAATCGCGGCTGTATTCGGCAACACGCACCATGCGGCTCTTGTTGATGGCGTAACGCGCCGAGGTGCAGTTGCGCAGCATCTGGCTCATCCAACGCCATGCGGCCGGATCGGCTGTCGGGCGGATGATAAGAGGCGCGTGTTTCATGAACAGCCACTTCATCGCCTTGACCGGAATGCCGGGGGCAGCCCATGGCGACGAATAGCCGGGGGAAACCTCGCCGGCATTTGCGAAGCTGGTTTCGAGCGCTGCCGCCGGCTGGCGGTCGATCACCGTCACCTTGTGTCCGGCTTTGGCCAGATACCAGGCGGATGTCACGCCGACAACGCCGGCTCCGAGGATAGTGACGTTCATGATCGTCTCACTTGTGATTGACTGATGTTGAAGCGATGGCCGAGGTTTCTCCCGGCTGAATATAACTACGGTGATAGCGGCGTCCGAGGCCGGTCAGGATTTCGTAGGCGATCGTGCCGGCATCCTCGGCAATGTCTTCCAGCGTCTGGTCCGGACCGATCATCTGCACAAGGCTGCCCTGGGTCAATGTTCCCTCGGGCAGGGCGGATATGTCGAGAATGATGCTGTCCATGGAAACGCGGCCCGCAATCGGCAGGCGCACGCCGTTATACCACGCCGCGCCACGATTGCTGAGCGAACGCGGCAGGCCGTCAGCGTAACCGGCGGCGATGGTTGCCAGACGCGTGGGCCCGGCCGCTTCGAAGGAGCCGCCGTAACCAACCAGCGAACCGGCCGGAACGGTGCGGGTCTGGATGACGGCGAGATCGAGGCGAACGACCGGCTTCATCGGGTTGGGGCGTGTAACCGACGGCGCACCGCCATAAAGCGCGATGCCGGGGCGCAGCAGGTGGTTGTGATAATCATTGCCCAGAAAGATGCCGCCGGAATTCGAAAAACAGACGGGCGCTTCAGGAAAGGCAATGGCGGCTTTACGCATCACCGCAAGCTGCGCGGCATTGGCGGCATGGTCCGGTTCGTCGGCGCAGGCGAGGTGGCTCATGACGAAGGTGATGTCGATACCATCGAGCAATTGCGGCTGGGAGGTGAGGATTTCGAGCTCTTCAGGGGAAAGGCCGAGACGGCACATGCCGGTATCGATCTGCACGGCGGCGGTGAGCGTCTTGCCAAGCTTTTTGGCGTGGGCCGACCATTGGGCGATCTGCTCCAGCGAATTCAGAACGGGGGTGATGGCCATGGCGGCGCAGGAGGTCTCATTGCCGGGCTGAAGCCCGTTGAGAACAAAAATCCGCGCCTCTGCCGAAAGCCGCAGTCGCAACGCCAACGCTTCATCGATATGGGCGACGAAGAAATTGCGGCAACCCGCCTCGAACAGGACCTGCGAGACGATATCCGCGCCGAGACCATATGCATCGGCCTTGACGACCGCTGCCGTCTGCGATGCGGGCGCCATGGCCGCAAGGGTCAGATAATTGTCGCGCAATGCGCCGAGATCGATGGTCAGATGACCGCTTGCACCACCGGCGGCCTGCTGGCGGCTGATCTGCATGTCCATGGTCGTTCACCCTCATTTTTATCTCATGAGGGTATTGCAACGATTGTCGAATTTCTTGGCGATTATTCGAAGAAAATGCGATAGAATTCACAATGGCGCAATTTTCTTTTGCTGATTGGAATCTTCTATGTCGTCACTCGATGCGACCGACCGCCACATCATCCGCCTGCTTCGGCTCAATGCCCGTATCAGCAATGCGAAACTCGCAGCAGAAGTCGGGCTTTCCGCATCCGCTTGTCTGCGCCGGGTCGATATTCTCGAACGGGAAGGGATTATCCGCGGTTACACGGCGCTGACCAGCGGCCTTGCCGGCGGCGAGGTGATTTCGGTCATCGTGCAAATCACGCTCGACCGCCAGACGGAAGATTTTCTCAACCGTTTCGAAAATGCGGTGCGACGCTATCCGGAAATCCGCGAATGTTATCTGATGACGGGCGGTTCGGATTATTTCCTGCGCTGCGAGGCGGAAAGTGCTGGGGATTTCGAGCGGATTCACAAGGAGATACTGTCGAAGCTGCCGGGGGTTTCGCGCATTCATTCGAGTTTTGCGATCCGGAATGTGTTGGCGACGCCGAAGGCGCGGTAGCATCGGAGTTCGCGGCTACCCCCCTCTGTCCTGCCGGACATCTCCCCCTCAAGGGGGGAGATCGGATGGAGCGCCCGCTCGTCCCCCTCGTAGCCATCTTATCAATAAAGTGACGTTGCTGAATGTGGTGGGCAAGCCACTTGTCGATCTCCCCCCTTGAGGGGGAGATGTCCGGCAGGACAGAGGGGGGTAAACCCCAAACTCCGCCCTCTCATCGCTAACCCCACCACCGATAAAAATGATGCACCGGCCCCCGCCCGTGCCCCACGGCAAGGCCTCGCCCGGCATCGAGCGCTCCATTCAGATACTCTTTCGCAAGCCCAACCGCCTCCCGCAACTCACAACCCTTTGCAAGATGAGCCGTAATCGCCGCCGCCAATGTGCAGCCGGTGCCGTGGTCGTTCTTCGTCTCCACCCGTGCCGCGGAAAGCGCCTGCATGGCGCCATCCGCAAACAGGTAATCCGTGCTCTCAGGCCCATCGCCATGGCCGCCCTTGATGAGCACGGCTTTCGCGCCCGCCTTCAGGATCAGCTCGGCCTGGCGGGCGATCTCCGTCTCCGTTTTCGCCATCGAAGTGCCGGTCAGCAGCGCCGCTTCCGGCAGGTTCGGTGTAACGATGGTCGCGAGCGGCAGCAAGTCGCGCCGCAATGTCTCGATGGCGTCTTCATGCAGCAGCCTGTCACCGGAGGTCGCTACCATGACCGGGTCCAGCACCACCGGCTGCGATTGCCGCCGAAGCCGTTCCGCGATGGCGGTGATGGTTTCGATCCGCGAGACCATGCCGATCTTCACCGCATTGACGGTAAGATCGGAAAAAACCGCATCCATCTGCGCGATAATGGTGGCGACCGAAATATCCTCGACCGCCGTTACGCCCTTGGTGTTCTGGGCAGTGATGGCGGTGATGACGCTGGCGGCATAGGCGCCGAGTGCGGAGAAGGTCTTGATGTCTGCCTGGATGCCCGCGCCGCCGCCGCTGTCGGAACCGGCAATGGTCAATGCAATTGATGTCATGGCTGTCTCGCTTTCAGCGCCGCGTCAATCTTGGAGCGGAAGTCCTTGGTCGCACTGGCAATATCGCCCGCGCGGAAAATGGCGGAAATGACCGCCACACCATCCGCGCCGGCGGCAATGACGGGTGGCACACGGGCAAGATCGATGCCGGCGATAGCGCCGACCGGCATATCCGGCTTCCACTCCTTCAGCAGGGCGCGCAGCGTGGTAAAGCCGTCGATACCGACCGGCTTGTCCGGATTGACCTTGGAAACGGTTTCGAACACGCCGCCAATGCAGGCATAGTCGACGGGCATGGAGGCCGCCCGTTCTGCATCGGGGCGGTTCTTGACGGTGAGGCCGATGATCGCCTTTTCGCCGAGAATGCGCCTTGCGGTTTTGGCGTCCATGTCGTCGGCGCCGAGATGCACTCCATCCGCGCCCGAGGCAAGCGCTACATCCACCCGGTCGTTGATGACCAGCGGTACGCCGGTGCCGGCGATGGCCTCGTGAATGGCGCGGGCGTTTTCGATCATCTCGCGCGTCGAGCCGTGCTTGTCGCGATATTGCAGAATGGTCGCGCCGTTGAGTGCGGCGGCCAGAGCAAGCTCCGGCAGGGGCGCAACATCGCCAAGGCTCGCATCGACCAGCGCATTGAGGCGGTAATCAACCTTGTTCATGCTCTATCCTTGCGTGATTTGTGATGTCCTCACCGGAAATTTCGGAAAGCGTATCCAGAAACGCCGGTTCGAAGGTGCCGGGGCCTCTGGCGTGTTTTGCGGCGAGTTCGGCGGAAACGCCGGTGACGGCTAGGGCGGAGGCCGCCGCCGTCAACGCGTCTTTTTCGACAGCCATGAAGGCGGCGATGACGCCGCCCGAAAGGCAACCCGTTCCCGTCACCTTCGCCATCCACGGATGGCCGTTGACGATCCTGACGCTGCGGGTGGCATCGCGCAGATGATCAACCGGCCCGGTCTCGATCCTCACCACGCCAGGCACATCGCCGATCAGGCTCATTTCGGCGTGATTGCCACGCACGATCGTCGGAGAAAGTGCGATGAGTTCGCGCGCGAATTCCAGACGCGACGGCGAATAGTCGCAATGCACGGGGTCGACGATCCATGGCTTGCCGGATGCATTGGCGATCTCGATCGCCAGCCGGATGACCTTGCGCCGCTCGGCATCCAGTGTGCCGAGATTGACGGTCAGCGCATCCGCCTTGGTGACGAAGCTCTCGATTTCCTCGAGCGAGGTGGTCATGGAAGGAATACCACCAACGACAGTGATGCCATCCGCGGTGAATTTCTGCACCACGGTGTTCATCAGGCAATGCACGCGCGGGCGCGTCTGCCGCACGCGCTCCAGAACCTCGGCGGCCTTTGCCGCTGTCGGGAAATTCGTCGTCATGGCTGCTGCAGCTCCACGGCGATGTCGTCCGCCGCCGGCGCCTGCTTGATGAGCTGCATCTCCTGCATGAAGGCGCCGAAACGGGCGTAGCGCGCGCGGTCGAGTGCAGCCGGGCGCTTGGCGAAGCGCGGCAGCGTGTCGAAGAAGGCCTGCTTGTTCAGCGCATCGTCAAGGTTCGGATAGGCCTTGATGAAAAGCTGCCAGGATTCCTGAGGATGGTTGGTAATGAAGATCGCGGCCTGCTCCACGGCGGAGAGGAAACGCGGCAGGCGGTTGTCTTTTGCGAGGTCGCGATGGGTGACGAAGATCAGCTCGTCATAGGCCGGCACGCCGTGTTCTTCGGGAAAGAAGGAGCGGCCTTCATGTCCCTCTAGCTTCATCTGCGTCAGCTCGAAATTGCGGAAACCACCCAGCGTGGCATCCACCTTGCCGGCGATCAGCGACGGCGAGAGCGAAAAATTGACGTTGATGAGTTCGACATCGTCCTTCGTCAGACCGTCCTTTTCCAGCATTCGCTTCAGCATCGCATCCTCGAAGCCGGAAACGGAAAAGCCGACCTTCTTGCCCTTCAGGTCTTTCAGGCTCTTGATCGGGCCGTCGGCCAGAACCGTGACGGTGTTGAGCGGGGTTTCGACCAGCGTGCCGAAACGCACGAGCGGCAGGCCGGCATCGTGATCGAGATAGAGGTTCGGCTGGTAGTGCACGCCGATATCGGCCTGTTTGGCCGAGACGAGGCGCGGCACGGCGGAGGGGTCTGCGGGCGGAACCAGTTCCACCTCGAGCCCCGCATCGGCAAACAGGCCGCGTTCCTTGGCGATCACCATCGGCGCATGATCGGGGTTCACGAACCATTCGAGCAACACGGTCAGCTTGTCTGCCGCATGCGATTGCATGGGGGAAAGCACGCTTGCTGCCGCGACGACGAGGGAAAGAAGAGTTCGTTTCATGGTGCCGAAAGTCTCCGTAAAGATCTGAAAGGAATGGTGTGTTCTGTTTCCTTGGCCCAGGGGGCCAGATTGGCGGTCGAAAAGTCGACGATGAGCCGCAGCAGCACCGCCATGATGGCGAGAATGGCCATAGCGGCGAACATGGTGTCGGTCTGCATGCGGGCATTGGACTGGATCATCACAAACCCGAGCCCGGCCGATGCGCCCACCCATTCGCCGATGACGGCGCCGAGCGGGGCAAGCGGCGCCGCCACCCTCAAGCCCGAAATCAGCGATGGCAACGCCAGCGGCACACGCAACCGGGTGAGGATCTGCCAGTGGCTCGCCTCAGTCAGCGAGGCGGCGTCGAGGATGGCGCGATCGGTGCGGTTGAGCCCGTCAGTGAAAGCGGAGGCAACGGGGAAGAAGATGATGATCGCCGTCATGACCACTTTCGAGGCCATGCCGAAACCGAACCAGAGGACGAGGATGGGGGCGAGCACGAAGACCGGGAAGGCCTGCAACACCAGAACCGTGGGCCAGACGAGGCGGCCGAGGCGCGGGATGGCGGCAATCGTGAAGGCAACGAGAATGCCGGCGGCGATGCCCGCCGCAAGCCCGAGCGCCATTTCACCGAGCGTTACCAGTGCCTGTCCGAACAGGAAGCCCGGCTGGCGCCAGAAAGCGCCGGCAACATCGGCGGGCGATGGCAGGATATAGCGGGGCGGCGAAAACAGCCATGTTCCCGCCTGCCAGAAAACTAGCAGAAGACCGACACCGTTCAGCGCATGGGTGGCACGCATGAGCCGGACCTCAGACGCAGACGCACCGTGTGCGAAGGGCGGAAGGTTTCAGCATCATCATTCGTCTCCAGATATGACAATCTCGGAGATCAGGCAAAGCGGAGAAGAGAAAGGGCAGCGCCTCTTGGCGCGACAGTTCCGTTCCTACGCCGGCATGACCCGGATCAGGTTCAAGGGTCCGGCTCATCGCCATCTCAGCACCGTTCGGTGCTCCCCTCGGAAGAGTTTGTTTTGTAGGTCAAGTTTCATAAATGTCAACGTCCCGCCAGCGATCCGTCGTCAGGCGTGATCGTCAATGCCTGAACGGGTTTGCGCTGATGCGCATCTCCCATTGGCGTATTAGTTATTGAGGAAATTAGATTTATCGAAAATTAGTTATCTCTTGAAACTGCCTTTCAATATTATTCGGCTAACTTTCGCTCCGGGGAAAAGTTCCGGGGGCGAATTTGAAGAACATCTGGCAGGATAAATCGGGAAATTTCGGCATTCTCAGCGCCCTGTTGATGGTGCCGCTGATCGGGGCGGCCGGCGTAGCACTCGATGTGACGCATGGCATGGCCGTCAAATCGGACCTGCAGATGGCGGCGGATGCCGCGGCGCTTGCGGTGGTTGCCGATACGTCGGCGAGCGTTCAGAAGGCAAAGGAAATGTCCGGCGACGGTGTCATTTCGCTTGGCACTGATGAAGCCTCCGCATTTTTTGAAAGCAATGAGCGGGCCAATCCCGATTATAAGCTTCTGTCTCTTGATGTGTCGGTGATCAAGCACGGTAACGCGATCGAATCCTCGGTCAGCTTCAAGGCATCCGTCGGCACCACGCTTTCACGGATACTCGGAGAGGATCTCATTACCGTTTCTGGCAAGGCGACGGCCAAATACGAGACGGAAACATTCAGCGACTTCTATGTCCTTCTGGATAACACCCCCTCGATGGGTGTCGGCGCGACGCCAACCGACGTTGCCACCATGGTTGCGAATACGAGCGACAAATGTGCTTTCGCCTGTCACATCGTGAAAAACGGGGTGGCCGATACAAACAGCTATTACTACAAAGCCAAAAGCCTCGGGGTCACGACGCGTATCAATGTGGTGGCACAGGCCACGGCAAGCCTGATGGATACGGCGAAGTCCATGCGCAAAAGCAGCAATCAATATCGTATGGCGGTTTACTCCTTCGGAGAGAAAGCGGAAGATACGAAGCTGCTCGAAGTCGTGTCGTTGACATCTGATCTGGCGACCGCGAAGAAGAAAGCCGCTGAAGTCGACCTGATGTCGATCCCCAAGCAGGGGTTCAACAACGACCAGCAGACCGATTTTGACCGGGCACTGACCCAGATTGGCGACAGGATCGGCTCTTCGGGAACCGGTGCAAGTTCAGCCAGCCCCGAAAAGATCGTCTTCTTCGTTTCGGACGGCGTCGGCGATAGCTACAAGCCATCCGCTTGCACCAAGAAAACGACCAGCGGCCGCTGTCAGGAGCCGATCGATATCAAATATTGCACGAAGCTGAAGGAAAAGGGTTTTCGCATTGCCGTGCTTTATACCACCTATCTGCCGCTGCCGACCAATGACTGGTACAATAGCTGGATCGCGCCCTTTCAGCCGGAAATCGGCGCACGCATGCAGCAATGCGCTTCGCCGGGCCTGTTCTTCGAAGTCAGCCCGTCGCAGGGTATCAGCGATGCGATGACCGCCCTTTTCAAAAAGGCCATAACATCACCCCGCCTGACGGGGTGATGGCAGGGACGAACCCACTAGTTCAGCCAATGGTGCGAAGCTGTTCAAACAGCGGCCGATGGCTGCTATCGGCACGATAGAACACCGCCGGCTCGCCGAGCGGCGCTTCGACGGTGACGTCCTGTCCGCCGGGATAATGCGCGCCGCTCCACAGGTGCACCCATTCACCGTCGCCGGGAAGATAGAGCGAGCGTTGCGTTTCACCCGCTTTCCAGACGGGTGCGACAAGCATGTCCGCCCCGTAGAGATAGCAGTCCTGAATGGTATAGGTCTGCCAGTCATTCTCGTAGTGCAGGAAGAGCGGACGCTGCACCGGCAGGCCCGTCCTGGCCGCTTCCGCCGAGAGCGATTTCAGATAGGGGGCCAGCGCGACATAGATGGATGTCATGCGGGCGAAATGGGCAAGAACCGCCTCATCCTGATCGATCTGGAGATTGTCGCGCGGTCGATTGCCCTCATGGGTACGCATGACCGGCGTGAAAGCGGCCATCTCCGTCCAGCGCATGATGAGTTCCGCGGTTCTGACATTGCCGAACAGGCTGGTGTAACCGCCAATATCGGAATGGTGATAGGCATTGCCCATGAGGCCGGAGGAGAGCGCCCCGCAGATGACGGTGACCAGACCGTCGTGACGGGAGAAGTCGACCGACTGGTCGCCGCCCCAGATGAGCGGGCAATGGGCCTGCACACCGGTGAAGCCGGCCCGCATGAAGAACAGCGCTTCGCCGGTCTTGCCGCGACTTTCGACGGCCTTGGCGTTGACCTCGGCCCAGAGCGTTGGCCAGGCATTGTGCATCAGCTTGGCGTCGACGCCATTGGAAAGCGTGATGTCGATCGGCAGATATTCGCCGAAATCGGCCATCCAGCCGGAGAGGCCGAAATCGAGCATGTTCCTGCCGATGATCTCTTCGGCAAACCAGTCGGCGGCGGCCGGATTGGTGAAATCGACCACGCCGCAATCGAACTCGCCGAAATCCACCAGCGCCGTCTTGCCCTCGGCGTCGGTTGCGAAATAGCCGGCTTTTTCGGCCACCGGGAACAGCGGGCCATCGACGCAGAGATAGGGGTTCACATAACCCAGGAAACGGATGCCCTGATCGGCAAGCTCGGCGATCTTCTGGCGCAGATGCGGATAACGCGTGTCATTCGCCTGCCAGTCCCAGAACAGGCGCGCGCCGAAGGATGTCTGGCGCAGACCCACCCAGTCTTCGCACCAGAGGCCGGACACCTTCGTTCCGGCCGCACGGATTTTCTCCAGCCGCGCAAAGGAGTTGACGCCGTCCTTTAACCCGATGATCGCACCATTGTAGACCCATTCCGGCAGTTGCGGCTGGCGTCCGAACCGCAGCGACAGGGCGGAAACGATATCGGTGAAATGATCGCCGGCGAAGAATTCGATCTTTTCGGGGATGGCCCAGATTTCGATCTCATGGAAATCGCCGTTGCGGAAATCGAAGACCGAATAGGCGCTTGTCTCCACATGGAGGGCGTATCTGCGCGACGACAGGTAAGTCGGCTGCGGGTAGTTGGTATTGTAATAATCACCGCCCGCCTTGCCGCTGACATCGGACTTGAAGGTGATTTCGGTGGTCTTGTCGCGGCCGACCCCCGGTTCGGAGGTCCAGAGCGGGAAACGCCGGCCGCGCATGTCGAAATAGGACATCTGCTCGCCGCCGCCCCAGACGTGCTCATCCGTTTCCGCAACGACGCGCAGCCAGAGGCGGTTGATGGTGTCATCCAGCGCCGTTAGCCGCATCGCGTTGCCATCGAGCGTCAGGCGAAGGCGCGGTGCCTGTCCCGGCGCGGATGCGAGCGTGACGCTGTCGCCGCTTACCTCGGCGTGACGCAGGGCGTTTCGTTCGATAACATAGTCCTCGATATTGAAATTGCCGCGATACATATCCATTCGCTCCTTGCCGAAACCGGCGAAGAAGGCCGGGTTTTCGGATGAATGGGAAAGTATGGTGCGATTGCCTATCGCGAGCGTGAAGCCGTCTTTGGTCGTTTCGAAATGCATGACTGTACCTGTTTAGCCCTTGAGACCGCCGGCGGTGAGGCCGGAGACGACCCGTTCCTGAAAGATGACGATCAGGATCGCGACCGGCACGATGCCAACCACCAGCGCTGCCGAAATGACCGGCCAGGGGAAGGCGAATTCACCCTGATAAAGCTGGATGCCAACGGGAAGCGTGCGGAGCGCCGGATTGGAATTGAAGGACAGCGCCAGCAGGAACTCATCCCAGGCATTCACGAAGGCAAGGATGCCGGCGGTGAAGACGCCCGGCGCGCAGAGCGGCACGACGACCTTGAACAGCGCGCCGATGCGGGTGCAGCCGTCGATCATGGCGGCATTTTCGAGATCGCGCGGAATGCTTTCGAAGAAGGAGACCAGCATCAGCGTGCAGACCGGCAGCGAAAGCACCGTGTAGGGCAGGATCAGCGCCGTCCAGCTGTTGAGCAGGTTCAAGGCGCGCATGATTTCGAACAGCGGCACCAGCAGCGTCACCAGCGGGAATGTGGAAACGGCGATGATGAGCGAGAGGATCAGCGCGCGATATTTGAGGTTCAGCCGCGCCAGCGCGTAAGCCGCCAGCACCGAAATCAGGATGGTGAGCGCGGTCGAAAGCAGCGCCACCATGAAGCTGTTGAACAGGAAGAGATGCAGCGGCTGGTCGGAAAAGGCCTGCATGTAATTGGCCAGCGTCGGTGCATGCGGAAACCAGGTGATCGGCTTGACCGTCAGTTCCGCTTCGGTCTTCAGCGAGGTGAAGAGGATCCAGATTGCCGGAAACAGGCCATTGACCAGAAGAATGGAGGCCGCGATGAAGCGCAGCGGCTTGCCGGAAAAGAAGGAGGACAGACCGGAATTCGCAACGGTGCTCATGGGATCAGTCCTTCGTCCTGATGATGCGGAGATAAACGGCGGTAACGCACATGGAGAGCGCAAACATCATGACCGCCAAGGCCGAACCGTAACCGAGATCGAGGAAGGAGACGGTGTTCTGGTGGATATACATGGCAAGCGTCGTGGTGGATGTGCCGGGACCGCCGCCGGTCATCATGTAAGGAATATCAAAGGTCTGCAGCGCTGTGATCGTGCGGAAGATGAGCGCGACGACAATCGAGGGTTTGAGAAGCGGCAGGGTGATTTCGAAGAACTGCCGGATTTTGCCGGCGCCATCCACATCCGCCGCCTCGTAGAGCGAACGCGGAATGGTCTGCAGGCCGGCAAGGATCATCAGCGCCATGAAGGAGGATGTCTTCCAGATGATCGTCAGGCAGATGGCCGCAAAGGCCCAGTTCGGCGAATTGAACCAGATGATGCCTTCGAAGCTGAAACGGTTCAGCACATCGTTGACGACGCCATATTCGTAATGGAAGAACCATGCGAAGATGAGGCCGGCGAAGGATAGCGGCAGCGCCCACGGGATCAGCAGCGAAAGCCGCATCGGCCACTGCATGGAAAAAGGCAGGTTGGCGAGCAGCGCGAGGCCAAGGCCCATGATGAGCGCGCCGGGCACGGTGATTAACGTTATCAACACCGTATTCCGGGTCGTTTCCCAGAAGATCGGGTCGTCGAACATCGCCGTATAGTTTTCAAAGCCGATGAATTCCGCCGGCAGGCCCGATGTCAGCGACAGGCTGAAAAACGAGGTATAGACGAGCCGCGCCACCGGATAGACGATGATGAGCGACAGCAGGATCGCCGCCGGTGCCAAGAGAAGCACCGCCAGCGGCCGGTCGCCGAGATCGAGCCACCGCGTCCAGCGCGGCTGCGGTTTCTCGTCCACCCGAACCATGGTTCTTTCCGGCATTGTCACGTCTGCCACTCCCGCAACTGGATTCACGTCGTCGTCTCCCGATCGGACCGGTTCTTATCCGGCCCGTTTATCGCGCCCTTCAGGCGGCTTTATTCCTGTCAGTCGAAGCGGCCGGAAAGGGCATGGCAGGCATGCCGCTTTCCGGCCCAAAGCTTAGCGCAGAACGCGCCGCAGACGGCTTTCCATCTGCTTTGCGCCATCCTCCGGCGTCATGACGCCGGCAAGCACGCCGTTGACGGTGGTGCGGATCGTCTCGCTGACCTCGTTGTAACGCGGCGTCACGGGGCGGGCCTTGGCGGTTTCAACCACGGGCAGGGCATCCGCGAACCACGGGATCGCCTTTGTCACATCCGCATCCTTGTAGAGCGCGGCATAGGTGGGCAGAAGCGCGGCGTTGATGGCCATGAACTTCGAAACATCCTGACCGGAAAGATATTCCACCAGCTTCTTGGCTTCCTCCTGCTGCTTGGAATAGGCGGAAACACCGAACTCCCAGCCGCCGAGGCAGGTCGTCTGCTCGCCGCCCTTGACGGCCGGCAGGCGGGCGACACCGACCTTGTCGTTCACCTGCGATTCCTTGCCCTGGAAATGGGTCCAGGCGTAGGACCAGTTGACGGCGAAGAGAACCTTGCCGGCCTGGAATTCCTTGCGGGTGTCGTCGGTCGCGACTTCCGAAATATTCTTCTTGGAAATGCCTTCATCGACGAAGCTCTTCCAGAGCTTCAGCGAATCCACGGCCGCCTGATTATCGAAGTTCAGCTTGCCGTTTTCGACCAGCGACTTGCCTTCGCTCCAATAGGGCAGCAGGAAGGTGCAGACCGCACCCTCGATCGCCTTGCCCTGGAAGGACAGGCCCTGAAGCTCGGGGTTCTTTTCACCCTCCATCACCTTCTTGGATGCTTCCTTCAGCTCGTCCCAGGTGGTTGGCGGCTGAATGCCGTATTTGTCCAGCAGGTCCTTGCGGTAATAAAGGAACATGGAGTCGGCGAAGGCGGGCAGCGCCACGATCTTGCCGTCCACGGTGTTGGCTTCGGCATAGGTCGGCAGATAGGCGGACATGTCCTTGCCGGAGAAATCGCTGGTCCAGCCGGCGGTGGCGAATTGCGCCGGGCGGATGACGTCGAGCATCAGCACGTCGAGGCTGGAATCCTTCGCCGACATGACGGTGTTGAGATATTGCGCTTGCATTTCCGAGGTGTTGCCGCCGGTCTCGATGACCACCTTCACGCCGGGCGTCTTGGCCTCATATTGATCCAGCGCCTTGCGCCAGACATCCGGCTGATGCTGGCTGGAAACGAAGATTTTCAGTTCGGCGTCGGCAAAGGCCTGTCCCGAAAAGGCGAGCACGGTTGCGCAGAGCGCGGCACCCATGAGGGCTTTGCCCTTGATGGTTTTAAATGTCATGTGTTCCTCCCATTATTAAACCTGTTGGCCGCAGCGTCTCTTCGCCCGGCAATCAGTGAATCGAGCGTTCCGTCGCGGCATCGAAAAGATGGACCTTGGACGGATCGACGCCGATCTTCAGTTCCTCATTTGGCGCAGGTCGCAGATGCGGCGGCATGCGTGCGGTCAGCGCCGCATCGCCAAGGCTGAAATGGACGAGCGTGTCCGAGCCCAGCGGTTCCACTACCTGCACCTTGACCGCAAGCTGCGTGTCGAAGCCCTCTACGGGGCCGAAATGTTCCGGACGAATGCCGACGATGACTTCGCGCCCGTCGAGACCCGTTTCGCGGGATGGCCGGATGGCTGCCATCGGCAGGGAATTGCCGTCGGAAAATATCAGCCGGTCGCCGCTCACCTTTGCGCGGGCGAAATTCATCGCCGGAGCGCCGACGAAACCGCCCACGAAGACGCTTTCCGGACGGTTATAGACCTCGTCCGGCGTGCCGACCTGCTCGATATCGCCGCCGCGCAGGATGACGATACGGTCGGCCAGCGTCATGGCCTCCACCTGGTCATGGGTGACATAGATGATGGTCGTGCCGAGCTGCTGGTGCAGCCGCTTGATTTCCGTGCGCACCTGTCCGCGCAGCTTGGCGTCGAGGTTGGAAAGCGGCTCATCGAACAGAAACACCTGCGGGCGGCGCACGATGGCGCGGCCCATGGCCACGCGCTGGCGCTGGCCGCCGGAAAGCTGGCCGGGTCGACGGTCGAGAAGGTGCTCGATGCCGAGCATCTTCGCCGCCTCGTCGATGCTGGCATTGGCCTGCGATGCGCTGACACCGCGAACCTTCAGGCTGAAACCCATGTTTTCGCGCACCGTCTTATGCGGATAAAGCGCATAGTCCTGAAAGACCATGGCGATGTCACGCTCACGCGGCGGCAGCCGGTTGACGACGCGGTCGCCGATCTTCACTTCGCCGCCGGTAATACTTTCAAGCCCGGCGACCATGCGCAGCGTCGTCGATTTGCCGCAGCCGGAAGGGCCGACGAACACGACGAATTCGCCATCGTTGATTTCAAGATCTATGCCCTTGACGATGCGAAGCGCACCGTAACTCTTGTCCAGCTTGCGCAGGCTGACCGAAGCCATATTTTCCTCCTCACGACCGGCGCGTCCAGAATTCGGATGGACGCCATTGCCGGTATCAACCTTCAACTTCCACGCATCGCATCGTCGAAAATCGATCCCGATTGTCTGGCGATATCGTGGGATGGCGAAACGCCTGTCTCCCTGAGGACGTGATATTACCTTTCAAAAAAAGGAAATCAATAGTGTATCAATTTTATTTCTGACAGAAATCAAAAACTATTAAGTCATTGATTTAAAGAAATATAGTCGCAAAACTGCCTGCAGGGCAGGCCGCTGCTTGCTTGCCTCCCGTCAAATTTCTCCGTTCATCTGGATCACGCGAATTTTGCGCAGTTTCAACGTATGCGAGAAACGTATCGGGCAACGCTATGGTCGAACCAGGTCCATGAAACTTCGGCCACCGCACCATCCTGCGCCTGGCTGAGACGCAACACCCGCGGCACCAGCGCGCCTGATTTCTGACCGAAGACCTCGGGCGTCCATTCCGGTACTTCGCCGAGATCGATGCGATCCTCCGCCTTCGATATCCAGAGGTTGAGGCGGGTGCGATAATAGAGATAAAGGGATTCCGACATGTTCTCGATGGCGATGGTGTCGACGTAAGAACCGTCCAGCCAGATTTCTTCGATGGCCGCTGGTTTGCCGGCAATGCGCCGCAGGCGGCGAATCCTGTGCCCTTCGGCCGATGTGCCGAAAGCGGGCAGGTCGGCGGGCTTGGCAAGACGCGCCACATCCAGAACTTCCGCCGTCGGCAGGCCGCCGCCCTCGATCAGTTCAAGCCGGAAGAAGGCGTAGACGCTTTGCGGATCGCTGACGGCGCGGATGTAGTTGCCCGAGCCCTGCACGCGCTCCAGCAGGCCGCGCTCCTGCAATTCGGCGAGCGACTTGCGAAGCGTGCCAACGGCGATGCCGAGATCGGCCGCCATGTCGCGCTCCGGCGCGAGCTTCTCGCCATCGATCAGCCGACCCGCCGCCACCTCGCGCACCAGCATTTCCGCGATCTGCATATACATTGGCAGGCTGCCGCCAGTGTGTTTCATATGCCGTTTCCTCCCCCGAAACAAAAATTGATACATCATTGATTTACATATTTCTTGATGTTATGCAAGAAAAACGAGAGCGGCCCTGAGGAGGAATTGCATGACCGTCGTACCCGTTACATCCGCTGATCTCGATGCTGCCGAGGTCTCCTGGTTTTCCGCTTTGTGTTCCGATGATTACGCCTATCTTGGCGTGCCGGATGGCAGCCTGCGTTCCAGTTTCGAGCATTGCTCCGATATCGTCAAAAAGGCCGAAGAACTCGGTTTTCGCAACATCCTCTGCCCTTCATCCTATCAAGTCGGGCAGGATACGTTGAGCTTCGTCGCTGGCTGTGCGCCGATAAGCGACCGCATCAATTTCCTTGCTGCTATCCGTTGCGGCGAAATGCAGCCGATCATGCTGGCGCGCACGGTGGCGACGCTCGACCACATGCTGAAAGGCCGTCTGACGCTCAACGTCATCAGTTCCGATTTCCCCGGCGAAGTGGCCGATAGCGCCTTTCGCTACAAGCGCAGCCATGAGGTCGTTGAGATTCTGCGCCAGGCCTGGACGCGCGACACCATCGACCATGACGGCGAAATATACCAGTTCAAGGGCGTCTCTACCGAGCCGGCAAGACCCTATCAGCAGAATGGCGGACCGCTTCTTTATTTCGGTGGCTACTCGCCGGATGCGCTGGAACTCTGCGGCGCGCAATGCGACGTCTATCTGATGTGGCCGGAAACGAAGGACCAGCTTGCGGACCGCATGCGTGCCGCAAATGAGCGCGCCGCCGCCAATGGCCGCACGCTGGATTACGGCCTGCGCGTTCATATGGTGGTGCGCGATACCGAACAGGAAGCCCGCGAATATGCCGAACATCTTGTTTCGAAGCTCGATGACGAATATGGGCAACTGATCCGCAACCGCGCGCATGACAGCGGCTCGCTCGGCGTGTCGCATCAGGCGCGTGCCCGCGAACTCGCCGACAAGTTCGGTTATGTCGAACCCAATCTGTGGACCGGCATCGGCCGGGCGCGTTCGGGCTGCGGTGCGGCGCTGGTCGGTTCCACCGACAAGGTGCTTTCGGCGCTGGAGGAATACCAGAAGATGGGCATTCGCGCCTTCATCCTTTCCGGTTATCCGCATCTCGATGAGGCGGAGCACTTCGGCACCAAGGTTCTGCCGCAGATGAAAACCTGCTCCCTGCCGCATGCCTATGGCCGGGTGCCTTCTGAAACGCCGGCCACGCCGCTCGGCAACGGGGAACGCCACTGATGGAACGCATCGCTCTTTCCGACAAACTCGAACTCAGCCGCATCGTCTACGGCATGTGGCGCATCGGTGACGATGCCGATACCTCGCCCGCCCATGTGCAGGCCAAGATCGAGGCTTGCCTCGCGCAGGGCATCACCACCATGGATCAGGCCGATATTTACGGCGGATACACGGCGGAAGCCATTCTGGGTGCCGGCCTGAAAGCTGCTCCGGGGCTGCGTGACAGAATAGAGATCGTCACCAAATGCGGCATCGTTGCACCTGCCGGGCGTCACGCCGCCGCCCGTGTCAAACATTACGACACGACGGCCGGCCACATCAACGCCTCGGTCGAGGCGTCGCTTCGCGACATGGGGACGGATCACGTCGACCTGCTGCTCATTCACCGTCCCGATCCGTTGATCGATGCGGAAGAAACCGGCAAGGCGCTCGACGCGCTGGTGGCATCCGGGAAGGTCAAGGCCGTCGGCGTCTCCAACTTCCGCCCCTGGGATTTCTCCCTGCTGCAATCGGCGATGAGCAACCGGCTCGTGACCAACCAGATCGAAATGAGCCTTCTTGCCACGGATTGCTTCACCAATGGCGATCTAGCCTTCCTGCAGGAAAAGCGCGTTTCTCCAATGGCATGGTCGCCGCTTGGCGGCGGCTCGCTGTTCTCCGGTGCCCATGGCGGCACAATGGCCGCTCTGCAGCGCATCGGCAAGGAGCAGGGCGTGGATGCCACGGCAGTGGCGATCGCCTGGCTTTTGCGGCATCCGGCCAAGATCGTGCCTGTGCTCGGCACCAACAATATCGAGCGTATCAGAACGGCGGCCGATGCCCTCAACGTGACGATGGACCGCCAGACGTGGTTCGAACTCTACACCCTTGCGCTTGGAAAAGAGGTGCCGTGATGACAGTGGCAGAGGCGATCAAAATGCCCAATGAGCATGTATTCGTTCCCGGCGGCGAAAACAGCCGCAGCTTCCGCAATGCGCTCGGCGCTTTCACCACCGGCGTGACGGTGGTGACCGCCACGACGCCGGAAGGGCCGATCGGCATGACGGTCAACAGCTTCGCATCCGTGTCGCTCGATCCGCCGCTGGTGCTGTGGTCGCCGGCCAAAAGCTCGTCGCGTTATCAGGCCTTCAGTGGTGCAACCCATTTCGCCATCCATGTGCTCAGCGCCGATCAGGATGTGCTGAGCGCCCGCTTCACCCGCAACGGCCGCGCTTTCGACGATCTCGACTGGGAAATGAACGACGAGGGCGTTCCCGTCATTCCCGGCACGCTTGCCCGTTTCGAATGCCGGCAGGCGGCGTCGCACGATGCGGGCGACCACACCATCATCGTCGGCGAGGTGCTGCGCGCCGCCCATCGTGACGGGGACCCGCTATGCTTTTCAGGCGGGGCCTTTGGCCGGTTTTCGCGGCAATAAAAGAGCCTGGCTGGATTTTCATATTCTCTGACAGAGGCTTCTGTTATTGCAGCCGTAGCGCCGTAGCGGGTTTCGAGGCGCTGAAGCGCCTCGAAAATCTGCGTTAAGCGGCAACGGAATCCGGTTCGCCGGTCCCTTCCGGCTTTTGCGGTTCGGTGTGTTTTTCCGCCTTTTTCCGGCGGGAAAACAGCCCGGTGAGGAAATGGCCGAACCGGTCCATTTCCACGAAGATGACAGGCGTGATGAACAGCGTCAGCAATTGCGAGACGATGAGGCCGCCGACCACGGCGATGCCTAGCGGCTGGCGCAGTTCCGAACTCGCGCCCGAACCGAGCGCGATGGGAAGCGCCCCAAGCAGCGCGCAGAAGGTCGTCATCATGATCGGCCGGAACCGGCGCACGCAGGCCTCGTGAATGGCGGTTGCGGGCGGCTCGGCCTTTTCCCGCATCAGTTCCACCGCGACATCGATCATCATGATCGCGTTTTTCTTGACGATGCCGATCAGCATCAGCAGGCCGATCAGCGCGATGATCGAGAAATCCATGCCCATCACCTTCAGCGCCACCAGTGCGCCGAAGGCCGCCGCCGGCAGGCCGGAGAGGATGGTCAGCGGGTGGATGAAGCTCTCGTAAAGCACGCCGAGCACCACATAGATGGTCAGCACCGCCGCCAGAATGAGGATGCCGGTATTGCCCTGGCTCTGCTGGAAGATCGCCGCCGTGCCGCCATAGCTGGTGAAGACATCCTGCGGCAGGCCTATCGTGCTCTTGATCTGATCGATCCGGCTTGTGGCATCGGAAAGCGCTACGCCGTCGGGCAGGTTGAAGGAGATGGTGGTGGAGACGAGCTGGCCCGTCTGGTTGATGGTAACGGGCGCCTGTGTGCGGGTGAGGCTGGCGAAGTTTGAAAGCGGAACCAGAACGCCCGATTTTGCCGAAAGAATGTTGATATCGCTGAGGAAATCATCATTCCACGGTTTCGAGCTGTCGAATTCCACAATCACGTCGTAGCTGTCGCCGGTGGATTGGATCTGTGCCGCCGTATAACCGCCAAAGGACATTTCCAGCGTCTTGCGCAACTGGTCATTGGTGATGCCGAAGGCTGCGGCCTTTTCCGGGTCGACGGAAATCGTCGCGGCGATCGCGCCGTTCTGGGCATCTGAGGTGACGGAGGTGAAGGTATGGTCGCGGCGCATCGCTTCCATCAGCTTGTTCGACCATTCATTGGTCGTGTCGGCATTCAGGCCCTGAACGACGAGCTGGTATTGGCTGGCGGAGCTGCGCCCGCCGAAACGCAGGCTCTGCTGCGGATTGATATAGGTGCGGATGCCCGCCACTTTCGATGTGGCCTGCCCCAGTTCCGCCAGCACCTGGCTCAGCGGCGCGCGCTCTTCCTTGGGCTTCAGCTCCACGAACATCGAGCCGTTGTTCAGCGGGTTACGGGAATTGCCGCCGACAATGGAGGTGACGTGCACCACGGCTGGATTCTTGCGGATCTGATCGGCGACCTGAGCCTGGAGATCGCGCATTGCCGTATAGGAAATATCCTCACGCGCCTGTGTCGAAACGGAAAGACGACCAATATCTTCCTGGGGAAAAAAGCTGGAGGGCAGGGTTTCGAAGAGATAGAGCGATGCCGCGACCGAAGCGAGAAACGATGCCAAAACGATGCGGCGATGGGAAAGGCACCAGCCGACGGCGCGGCCATAGGCGCGCAACGTGCGTTCGAAACCCGCATCGAACCAGCGGATGATCGCCGGTGGTCTGGAGGAGTGGCCGGAGAGGCGCGAAGCGAGCATCGGCGTCACCGTCAGCGAGACCAGTGCCGAGGCCATGATCGCGAGCGTGACGACCATGCCGAATTCGTTGAAGAGCCTGCCGATGACGCCGCCCATCAACAGGATGGGAATGAAGACGGCAACCAGCGAGATGGACATGGAGAGAATGGTGCTGCTGACCTCTGCCGCGCCCTGAAGGGCCGCTTCGCGCATGGGCAGGCCTTTTTCATGCAGGCGCAGGATGTTTTCCAGCATGACGATGGCGTCGTCCACCACCAGCCCCACCGAAAGTGTCAGGCCGAGCAGCGAGATATTGTCGATGCTGTAGCCCAGAACATACATCATGCCGAAGGCGGTGATGAGAGAGAGAGGCACGGCAAGGCCCGGAATGATGGTCGCCGTCAGGTGCCCGGTGAAGAGATAGATAACCGCAACCACCAGTCCGATGGTAAGAAACAGCGTGAACTGAACGTCCGAAATCGCGTCCTTGATGGCGGTCGAGGCGTCATTCATGACGTTGATATTGACCGAAGGCGGCAATTGCTGGTGAAGCGCTGGCAGCTTGGCCTTGATGGCGTCCACCACGTCGACGGTATTGGCGTCCGGCTGGCGCTGCACGGCGAGAACGATGGCCTGTTCGCCGTCGAACCAGCTGCCGGCATTGGTGTTGTCGATGCTGTCGGTGACATTGGCGATATCGCCGAGATGGATCGGTGCGCCATTGTTCGTCGAGACGACCAGCGAGCGGAAGGCGGCCGCATTGGTGCGCTGGGTATCGGCCTCGATCGTCAGGCGCTGATTGTCGTTCTGCAACGCCCCGACGGGAACCTGATTATTCGCCTGGGCGATGGCGGTGGTGACGGTGTCGACGCCAAGCCCTCTTGCCTGAAGCTGGGCCGGATCGAGGCCGATACGCACGGCGTAGGTCTGCGCGCCATAGATGCTCACCTGTGCGACGCCCGATATGGTGGAAAGAAGCGGCGAGATGATGTTCTCGGCGATTTCATCGACCTTGCTGGTCGGCATTTCCTTGCTGTTGACGGCCAGCAGCAGCACCGGCGCATCGGCGGGGTTGGTCTTGCGATAGCTCGGCGTCGTCGTCATGTTGCTCGGCAATTGCCGCTGTGCGCGGGAAATCGCGGCCTGCACATCGGCCGCCGCTGCATCGATATCGCGGTTGAGATCGAACTGCAGCACGATCGAGCTGTTGCCGAGCGTATTGGTGGCGCTGATTTCGCTGACGCCGGGAATGGTCTCGAACTGCTTGACCAGCGGTGTGGTGACCGATGTGGCCATGGTTTGCGGCGAAGCGCCGGAAAGCGACGAGGAAACGTTGATCGTCGGGAAATCCACCTTCGGCAGGGCGGCGACGGGCAGCAGGCGGAAGCCGGCAAGCCCGGCCAGCACCAGGCCGATGGCGAGAAGCGTGGTGGCGACGGGCCGGTTGATGCAGAAATTCGGGATCATTGGCCGCCAACCTTTTCCTGCGGAATATTGGCGGCCAGATTGCCAGCCGCGCCGCCCTTGTCGGAAAATTGCTCGACCACGAACTGGCCGTCGGCAAGTTCGGATTGACCCTCGATAATCACATGCTCGCCGCCATTCAGGCCGCTTGCGATGGCGGTAAGATCGCCGTTCGAGCGGGCGACTTCCACCGGCGTCATATGGGCATGATGCTCGCTATCGACGGTATAGACGAAGTTGCCCTTCGGCCCCGGCCGCACGGCGACCGTCGGCACGACGATCATTTCATCGTCCGAAACGAAGTGCGCGGTGACATTGACGGACTGGCCGGGCCATAAAAGACCGCGATCGTTCTTGAATTCCGCCTTGGCCAGCACCGTACCGGAGGTTTGGTCCACCGTATTGTCGTAGAACCGCAGTACGCCGCTCATCGGTTCGCCCCCCGTCGCCGCGGGGTCGACATCGACTGCGGTATCCTTCGCCACGCCTTCGCGCAATTGCGGCAGATAGCGCTGCGAGAGCCGGAAACTGACCGAAATCGGATCGTATTTGGTGATTGTCACGATATTGACGCCGGCGCTGAGATAGGCGCCGGGGCTGACGCTGATATCGCCGAGCCGTCCATCGAAGGGGGCACGGATTTCCATATGTTCGAGCGTCACCTGGTCGGAGGCAAGCGTTGCCTTGTCGGCATCGATCTTGGCGCTGGCGCTATCCCGCGCCGCCCTTGCCTGATCCAGCACCTGCTGGGATTCCGCGCTCTGCTTGACGAGGTTGGCGGCGCGCTGGAAGGCGGCCTCCGTCTGCTCCAGCGTTGCCTGATCGGCGGCGATATTGGCCTTGTCCTTGTCGACAGCCGCGCGGGCGATGCGGTCATCCATCTTGAGGATAAGGTCGCCCGCCTTGATATGCTGACCGTCCTTCGCCTCGATTTCCATGACGAGGCCGGCCTGAAGCGGCGCGATATTGGTGATGTCGGCCGCAACCGCCCAGCCCGTCGCCGTTGCATCCATCGGCAGCGTCGCCTTGCCGACGGCGATGGTGCTGACGGTGGGTGGTCCGCCATTGCGCCGCCCTCCGCCCTGTCTTTGTCCCTGCTGCCGGGCTGGTTGGCCGCCTTGGGAGGACTGCGCCGCCGTTTCGGCGTCGGCCCTGGGAGACACGCTGGCAAATTGTTTGAGATAGGGGACTTGATCGAGCGGCAGGCGATCCTTGAAATACCAGGCACCGGCGGCTGCGATGGCAAGAACGCTGAGAGCGGTCCAGAAACGTTTCATCTGACGATTCCGCGTAATGAGAGCGATACATGTTTCCCGAACATGTGCGGTAAGCCTTGGGAGCAGCTTTCCCCCACAAGACACCCAATGCGCTGCGAAATCACCTTAAACTTTTGTAATGGCGGCGACAATGACCGTCGCTATATCCCTTGCCTTTCAGGAGGCAGACGGTTTCGGTTTATGCTCCAGGCAATGCTTGACCATGTTCCCGTTTCGCCGCTGGTTCCGGCCAAGGAAAAAGCCGCCTCGTTTCCGGGGCGGCTCTGGCATGAACGGCGAGAAGCCTCCGACTAGAAGGCCCGGATGGCGTTGCGGGTCGCCAGCACGTCCTCGGCGACATTGCCCGTCGTTGCTGGTACGGAGCCGACGAGATCCAGGAACTTGTAAAGTTCGGTGGCCTGCGAGTTGGTGACATAGATGATGTCGCGATCCTGCATCGGGAACTTCGTGGCGGCGAAGAAGGTCGACGGATCGCGCAGATTGGCGCGGAAGATGACCGGAACGTCCTGTCCGGGGAACTTCGACGTATTGATGCCGAGCTTCACGAGAAGATCGCGCTTGACGATACGATAAACATAGACCTGAGCCGGGTCGGCACGGGAATCGAGCAGTCCACCCGCTTTGCCGAGTGCATCCGAAAGCTTGAGATCGGCATCCTCGAACTCGAAACGTCCGTTGAGGCCCGAAGCGCCGAAGGCAAGGTAGGTGCGGCGCTCACGTTCCACCATGATCGTGTCGCCCGGAACCACATAGATGTTTTCGGACGGCGTGCTGACGAGGTGGTTGTAGTTGACGCGGGCGGTCTTGCCGCGGCGGATCAGCGTGACATAGGATTCGATATTCGGGGCGCTGAGGCCCTTTGCATAGGAGATGATGTCGAGAACCCGATCGCCCGCTTCCGAAAGCTGAACCTTTGTTGGCTCCTTGACGTCGCCCAGCACGGAGGCCTGTGCGGAGCGGCTGGAAATCTTGGTGATGAGAACCTGCGGCTCGATGGCGCGGTTGGCGAGCCGTTCCTCGATTTCGCTCTGCACATCCTCGACATTGCGGCCGGTGGCGCGAATCTTGCCCGCATAGGGGACGCTGATATTGCCTTCCCGGTCCACGGTCTGGTTCGGCAGGCTGATGAAGTTGCCGGGACGGCTGCCCGCGTCGTTCGGAATGAACAGGCCGCCGGCCTGGCTTTCAAAGATTGCAACCTGCACCACGTCGCCGACGCCCATCGGCAGCGCCGGAACGCCGCCCTTGCCGCCGCCGAAACTGCCGAGCAGGGTGGTGGTTGTGGTGTCGCCGACGTAATTGAGGACGGAGCTGTTGATGTCGAGCAGCGCGTAGTCGACACCGGCGGTTTTGTGCTTGTCCTTGGAGGCGAATTTCACGGAAGCGTTAGATTCGATCGAGGCTGCATCGGGGCCGGAGGCCGCAGTAACCGTGCAACCCGCCAGTGCTGCAGAGGCAAGCAGAATCGAAACATTCAATAAACGCATTTGGTCCTCGAAATGAATGCCGTCCGAAAAGCAGAAATAATCCGGACATCGTATAAGTTTTTAAAAATAAGCACTTCATAAATGACACCGGTAAAGGAAATCCAAATCGGCATTACATCCGTTCAGCGGAATCGCATCCCGGGATGTTTACGTCCCCTATCAGGCATATGCCCAATTTCAGACGATGCTTCAAGTTCATCATCGTTCAACTGCGCCGAAAAATTCCGGGCGAGGCACGATGTTCGAACCTTCTGATGGTGTCAGTATTGTTGCGCTTCAATATTCAGTTGGATGCCATAATCTCTTTGATTGCTGCATTGCGCTAGTGCAGTTTTGTCACGCTTGCGCGGTTTCTTTTGCTGTTGACTGACGTGAAGACTAATCAATTGTTTTGTAAATGTTTTTATGTGCCCGTCATGCCCGCTCAGCCAGTGCGAAATTCACGGTATCCGCGAATTCCCGCAGGAAACGCTCGCGTGAGAAGCGGGCGGCATTGTTGATGCAGGCGTTCTTGTCGAAGCGGTCGGAATTGTCGACGAACTCCTGTACGGCGGCGCAGATCGCCTCCGGTGTCTGCTCACCGAAATAAAGGCCGGTCGGATGGTTGGAGGCGCCGAGCGGAACGACGGTTTCCAGCACGCCGCCCTTGCCATAGGCGATGACCGGTGTGCCGAGCGCCTGGGATTCGACCGGCACGATGCCGAAATCGTCTTCCGCCGCAAAGACAAAGGCTCTGGCCTCGGCCATGTATTTGTGAAGCTCTTCATTGCCCACGAAACCGAGGATTTCGACATTCGGCGTGGCGATTTCGCGGATGCGTTTCATGTCCGGCCCGTCGCCGATGACGACCAGCCGTTTGTCGGGCATCTTTGCAAAGGCTTCAACGATCAGGTGCACCTTCTTGTAGGGCACGAGCCGGGATGCCGTGACGAAATAGTCACCCTTAAGCTCGGACGGGGAAAGATGGGACGTGTCCACCGGCGGATAGATCACGGTGGAATCGCGGCCATAACACTTGCGCACCCGGTTACGGATGAATTTGGAGTTGACCGTCATCAGGTCGACGCCGTTGGCGGTGCGGATGTCCCACATGCGGATATAGTGAAGAATGGCGCGCGCGATCCATGAGGTAAAGCCGCGCGTCAGTCTGGTTTCCTTGAGATACTGGTGCTGGAGGTCCCAGGCGTAGCGGATGGGGCTATGGATATAGGAGACGTGAAACTGGCCCGGGCCGGTGATGACGCCCTTGGCAACCGCATAGCTCGAGGAAATCACCAGATCGTAGCCGCTCAGATCGAACTGTTCGATGGCGAGCGGCATGAGCGGCAGATAGGAGCGGTATTTTTTCCGGGCGAAAGGCAGCTTCTGGATGAAGGAGGTGTTGACGGGACGGCCGCCGAGAAACCCCCGGTCGCGCTCGCTCATGAAATCGACAAGGCAGTACAGATCCGCGTGAGGATAAATTTCAAGAAGGTTGTGAAGCACTTTTTCGGCCCCGCCTCTGTCGGTGAGCCAGTCATGCACGATTGCCGTCTTCATAATTTCCTCAATAATTTCAACGTAATAAAAATTAATGTTCCGCCATGGAATAAAGTTTGGCGGTGTAGAATATCAGGTCTGTCTGCAGCCCTTGAAAATACGGCTGGCGGCGTCAAATGGCGTAACGATTAGTAAGAATATGCGGGTATGTCTGGGGTGGCCTAGCGTTAGTCCGCTCTTTAATAGCACTTTGTTCGCAAATGCGAAATATCCAACCTTCTTAATTCCCTTTCTTCCTTTGCAGTCAAACGCCAGTCGTCATTCCCGCTCTCACACTCGAAAGAGATGGATGTCACGGCGCGCCGCATTTTTGGCGAAACTCCCATTTTTTCATTGCCTTAAACGTTGCTGCCACCTCTCCCGAAGACTTCTCTTGCGTTTCGCCGATCATGGAAACCCATCATCGTGCCGCATTGTCATTGACAAGGCGTCTTATCGAGATATTCTGTTATAAAGATGCATATAACATAATAATGGAACACATAAGAGCTGGGAGCTTGACCATGAGACGTAAACTTGCATTTCTCGCCACCGCCGCTTTGCTGCTTGCGCCGGGTGTAATGATGGCTGCGGAGAAGGGTGGCGTCATCAATGTCGCCACCATCGGCGAGCCGCCGACCCTCGATCCCATGGCGTCTACCGCCGATCTCGTCGGCATCGTCACGCAGCATATTTTCGAAACGCTCTATACCTTCGACAAGGGCTGGAAGGTGACGCCGCTTCTGGCGGAAAGCCTGCCCGAGATCAGTGCGGACGGCAAAACCTACACGATCAAGCTCAGGCAGGGCATCAAGTTCCATGACGGCAGCGACATGACATCCGAAGATGTCGTCGCCTCGCTCGGCCGCTGGATGAAGATCGCCTCGCGCGGCAAGCAGGCAGCCGGCTTTATCGACAATATCTCCGCGCCGGATGCCGGAACGGTGACGATCGCCCTCAAGCAGCCCTATGCGCCGCTCGCCTCGCTGCTCGCCTTCAACAATTCCGCAGCCATCATTCTGCCGGCCGAAAAGCAGGCGGAGCCGATGGCCGAATTCATCGGCACCGGCCCCTATATGCTGAAGGAACGCAAGGCCGACCAGTATATCCAGCTCGTTCGTTTCGATGGCTACAAGTCCCGCGATGGCGAAAGCGACGGTTATGGCGGTGCACGCCACCAGTATCTCGATGAAATCCGCTTCGTTCCGGTGCCCGATCCGAATACCCGTGTCGAAGCCGCCGTTTCCGGGCAATATGACTACGTCGATTCTATTCCGGTGGAATCCTTCGACAAGGTGAAGTCGTCATCTGCCTCACAGCCTTTGATGCTGAAGCCTTTCGGTTATCCGGTCTTCGTGTTCAACACGAAGGAGGGGCTTTCTTCCAAGCTGGAGGTCCGCAAGGCGGTGACCGAAGCGCTGAACATGGAAGACATGCTGGCGGCTGCATTCGGCAGCACGGATTTCTATGCGCTCGACGGCGCCTATTATCCCGATAATTTCTCCTGGCATTCGGAAGATGGCGTCGAGGGCAACTATAATCTCGGCAATCCGGAAGCCGCCGCCGAAAAGCTGAAGGCGGCCGGTTACAACGGCGAGCCGCTGCGCATCCTCACCAGCCGCCAGTATGAGTTCCATTACAAGATGGCGCAGGTCGCTGCGGAATATCTGAAGCTTGCCGGTTTCAAGGTGGATATGCAGGTGGTGGACTGGGCGACGCTGACGCAGCGCCGCGCCGACCCGAAGCTCTGGGATATCTACATCACCCATAGTCCCTTCCTGCCGGAGCCGGCGCTGATCGGTGCGCTCTCCACCGGCTCGCCGGGCTGGTGGGATACGCCGGCGCGCAAGGCGGCGGTTGATGCCTTCACCTCGGAAGCCGATCCGGACAAGCGTATCGCGCTCTGGGCCAATGTGCAGAAAACGATCTATGCCGAGCTGCCGCTCATCAAAATCGGCGACTTCAATGCCGTGGCGGCCAAGTCCAACAAGCTGGAAGGCGTCGATCCGGCTCCATGGCCTTACTTCTGGAATGCATCGGTCACGAAGTAAGACCGGCACCGCACGCCGTCACCCCGGCCTTGAGCCGGGGTCCAGCGCGATCAGTCCTTGATCGCAAGAGACCTTTTCACCACGCGGACGCGTGGTGGCTGGATGCCGGATCAAGTCTGGCATGACGGAAGTGAGCAGTCGATCTTTAAGTAACCCGGTTCAACCGTCGCCTGATAGCGGCAATCACGCGCTTCGGAGCTATTATACGTGATACGGTATATTTTCCAGAGACTTGCGGGAATGATCGTGGTGATGTTCCTTGTCGTCACCATCGTCTTCGTCATCCTGCGCGTAACACCCGGAGATCCGGCGGCCGTGATGCTGGGGCCGGATGCCTCGGCGCAGGACATTGCGGAGTTGCGCAGCCGGCTCGGTCTCGATCAGTCGCTCGGCGTGCAATATGTCTATTATATCGGGCAATTGCTGAAGGGCGATCTCGGCCAGTCGATCTTTCTCAACATGCCGGTTGGATCGGCGCTGCTGGACCGGGCCGAACCGACCTTCTTCCTGACGATTTTTTCGCTGCTGATCGCCAGCGTCATCGCCCTTCCCATCGGCATCTATGCCGCTTACCGTCGTGGCTCTTTTGTCGATCAGGCAGCGACCACAGTGGCGATGCTGGCGGCAAGCATTCCGAGCTTCTGGCTTGGCCTCATTCTCATGCAGGTCTTCGCCGTCCGGCTCGATATGTTCCCGGTATCGGGTTATGGCGGTCCGGGCGCAAGCTTTCTTGAGCGCATGTATCACCTGACCCTGCCGGCAATCGCGCTCGGCCTCGTCTCCTCCGCCCTCATCCTGCGCTTCACCCGCGCCTCGATGCTGGATGTTTTAGGCGACGATTATGTCCGCACCGCCCGTGCCAAGGGCGTCAAGGAGCGCCGCGTGGTGATGAAACATGCGCTGAAAAACGCGCTCATTCCCATCCTGACCGTACTCGGACTTACCGCCGCCGTGCTGATTTCCGGTGCAGTCGTCACGGAAACCGTTTTCGGTCTGCCGGGCGTCGGCAATCTCGTCGTCTCGGCCGTTCTCAGGCGCGATTATCCGGTCATTCAGGGCGCGCTTCTCGTCATCGCCGGGCTTTACGTGCTCATCAATTTTGCAATCGACATGCTCTATCTGCTGGTCGATCCGAGGGTTCGTTACTGATGGCCGATATCGTTTCCACCGCCCCGCCGGCACGCAACCCGACCGTCCTTTTCATTCGGCGTCTCCTGAAGCGCAAGACGGTCGCTGCCGGTCTCATCGTGCTGCTGGTCTTCGTGCTTCTCGCGGTTTTCGCGCCGATGATTGCGCCCTATTCGCCATCGAAGCTGTCGATTGTGAACCGCCTGAAGCCACCAAGCGAGCTTTACTGGTTCGGCACCGACGAGTTTGGTCGCGACGTCTTCTCGCGCACCATCTATGCCGGAAGACTGTCGCTGTTGGTGGGTGCAGCCGTGGTGGCGCTTTCGGCGCTGATCGGCATCACGCTCGGTTTGCTCGCCGGTTTCTTCCAGAAACTGGATACGCCGATTGCGCGGCTGATCGATGCCATGATGGCGTTTCCGGATATTCTGCTCGCCATCGCGCTGGTGGCCGCGCTCGGTCCGTCGCTGACGACTGTCATCATCGCACTTGCTGTCGTTTATTCGCCGCGCCTTGCACGCATCGTGCGCGCCTCGACGCTGGTGATCCGTGAACTGCCCTATGTGGAGGCGGCGAAGGCGCTCGGCATCTCCACCTTCCACATCATGACGCGGCATGTGCTGCGCAATCTGGTCTCGCCGATCCTCGTGCAATGCACCTTCCTCTTTGCCAGCGCCATGCTGGCCGAGGCCGGCCTGTCGTTTCTGGGGCTTGGTGTCAGCCCCGAAATACCCACCTGGGGAACCATGATCTCCGCCGGCCGCCAATATATCGGCCAGGCGGACTGGATGACCTATTTCCCCGGCTTTGCCATCATTCTTTCCGTGCTGTCGCTGCAAATGGTCGGTGACGGGCTGCGGGACATGCTCGACCCAAGACTGCGAAGGGATTTGTAATATGACGTCCGGTGAACAGGCGAAAACGCCTCTTCAAGCTCCCATTCTTCTCACCAATGTCAAACCCGTCGGTTTCGGAAAGGGTGCATCACAGGCTTCGACCGATATTCTGATCGGCGGCGATGGCAAGATCGCCGCGGTTGGGCCTGCCATTCAGGCGCCAGCTGATGCGCAGCGCATTGATGCCAGGGGTGCCTTCGTCTCGCCCGGCTGGGTCGATCTGCATGTGCATATCTGGCACGGCGGCACCGATATTTCTATCCGCCCCTCCGAATGCGGGGCCGAGCGTGGCGTGACGACGCTGGTGGATGCCGGTTCGGCGGGTGAGGCGAATTTCCACGGTTTCCGGGAATATATCATCGAGCCCTCGAGGGAGCGCATCAAGGCCTTCCTCAATCTCGGTTCCATCGGTCTCGTCGCCTGTAACCGCGTGCCGGAACTGCGCGACATCAAGGATATCGATCTCGATCGTATCCTCGAATGTTACGCCGAAAACAGCGAACATATTGTCGGCCTCAAGGTGCGGGCGAGCCATGTCATCACCGGCTCCTGGGGCGTTACACCGGTCAAGCTCGGCAAGAAGATCGCCAAGATACTGAAAGTGCCGATGATGGTGCATGTGGGCGAACCGCCGGCACTTTACGACGAGGTGCTGGAAATTCTCGGCCCCGGCGATGTCGTGACCCATTGCTTCAACGGCAAGTCGGGCTCCAGCATCATGGAAGACGAGGACCTGTTCAACCTTGCCGAACGCTGCGCTGGCGAAGGCATCCGGCTGGATATCGGCCATGGTGGTGCGTCCTTCTCCTTCAAGGTGGCGGAAGCGGCGATTGCACGCGGCCTTTTGCCCTTCTCGATCTCCACGGATTTGCACGGCCACTCGATGAATTTCCCGGTCTGGGATCTGGCGACGACCATGTCGAAGCTGCTGTCGGTCGAAATGCCCTTTGAAAACGTCGTTGAGGCCGTCACCCGCAATCCGGCCTCCATCATTCGCCTCGATATGGAAAATCGCCTCGATGTCGGCCAGCGCGCTGATTTCACGATTTTCGATCTTGTCGATGCCGATCTGGAAGCGACCGATTCCAACGGCGACGTGGCGCGTCTGACTCGCCTGTTCGAGCCGCGTTACGCGGTCATCGGCGCCGAGGCGATTGCCGCCAGCCGTTATATTCCAAGGGCGCGCAAGCTCGTGCGCCACAGCCATGGTTACTCCTGGCGCTGAACTCGACTGGAATGGCGGAGGTCCGTCCTCCGCCTTCCGCAGGCATTACGGGATACCCCTCCCGGCATTATGAGGAATTCGCGTGAAACAGTCTTCGCTCGACGCAGATGGGCATCTTTCGCCCTATGACCGGCTCGCCGCGCTTGGCATCTCCCTGCCGCCGCCACCGCCGCCGATTGCCAATTTCGTCACCCATGTGGTGGAAGGCAACATGCTATATCTTTCGGGGCAGGGGCCGCGGGAGGAAAACGGCCATCTTTACGCCGGCAAGGTGGGCGCGGAAATCGGGCTGGAAGAGGCCTATAACCATGCGCGGCTCACCGGCATCAACCTGCTTGCCGTCATGCATGAAGCGCTGGGGGACCTGTCGCGGGTGAAGAAGGTGGTCAAGCTGCTCGGCATGGTGAACGCCGTCAGCGATTTCCGCGATCACCCGAGCGTCATCAATGGCTGCTCCGATCTCTTCATCGATGTGTTCGGCGATGCGGGACAACATGCCCGCTCCGCCGTCGGTTTCGGCTCGCTGCCGGGTAACATCACCGTTGAGATAGAAGCCATCGTCGCGCTCAAGGATTGAGGCCGTTCAATGGTTGCGCCAGCCCATCAGCTTTTCGATCCGTTCCGCCGAAACCCTGACCTGCTCGGTATAATGGTTTTCGTCCGCCAGCACCTTCTGTTCCGGCAGCACGATGGAAATCGTCGCCACGCATTCGCCCCTGTTGTCGCAAATCGGCGAGGCGATGCAGGCGACAGCGTAATCGGATTCGGCAACCTGTATCGACAGCCTGTCATGGAAGGCCGCACCTGCCGATTGCGACAGGGTCTCCGGGTTGATTTCCGCACGGCCCGTGGGAGAAGTGCGGGCGCAACGGCGGAAAAGCTCGACACGTTCGGCCTCCGGCAGATGCCCGACCAGCAGGCGGCCGGACGCCGTCCAGTTCAGGGGAACGCGGGTGCCGACGCGCGAGGCGACCTGAAAATGGCTCGGACCATCCGCCATGGCCAGAACAAGCATATGGTCGCCATCGCGGCCGCAAAGCTGCACGGTCTCGCCCGCGTGGCGGCACAGATCGTGCATTTCGTGGGTGGCGACACCCATGAAATCCAGCGAGCGGGCATAAGCAAGGCCATAATGATAAAGCCGCGCGCCAAGCCAGATGTTGCCATCGGCATTGCGCGCCAGCATGTTCTTTTCGACGAGATCGTCGATGATCACATAGACGGTGGAAAGCGGCGCCTTGATCGCCTTGGCGATGGCGTAAGCGCCGGCCGGCGATCCGGTTTCGTAAAGATAATCAATCACCTGAAGGGCACGGTCGATACCGCTGACGCGCGAGCGCTTGGCCGCCTTCGCGTCCGCGTTTTCGGCGGCGTCGGACAGGGCGGTTGAAGGCGTTTCGTCCAGTTTATGGGCGTCCAATTTTGGCTCCTCATGAATTTTGAGAAGCTATTACATTATTATGGCATATATGTCGATGCCCATCGCATCGCAAAGACAGGAGAAAGACATGACCGAGGATATCAGAAGCAGGATCGGCCTTCGCCCGGTCATCAACGTCTCGGGCACCATGACCTCGCTCGGCGCTTCTATCGTCGTTCCGGAAGCGGTCGAGGCCATGGCGGCCATCCTGCCGCAATTCGTCGAGATCAACGATCTGCAACGCAAGGCAAGCGCGATCATTGCAAGGCTGACGGGCGGCGAGGCCGGTTTCGTCACGGCCTCCTGCTCCTCGGGTATCAGCCTTGCGGTTGCGGGTGCCATTACCGGCAACAATCTGCTGGCCATCGAAAAACTGCCCGATGTGACCCCGGAAAAGAACGAAGTGCTGGTGCAGATGGGGCATGTGGTGAGCTATGGCGCGCCGGTGGATCAGGCGATCCGTCTCGGCGGCGGCAAGGTGGTGCTGATCGGGCAGGCAACATCGACCCATCGTTTCCACATGGAAAACGCCATCACCGAAAAGACGGCGGCAGCGGTCTATGTCGTCTCGCACCATGTGGTCGATTATGGCCTGCTGCATCTTTCTGAGTTCGTCGAGATTGCCCATGCCAAGGGCGTGCCTGTCATCGTGGATGCGGCTTCCGAATATGATCTGAAGCTGTTTCTAGCGACGGGCGCGGATATGGTGCTTTATTCCGGCCACAAGTTCCTCGGCGGCCCGACTTCCGGCATCGTCGCCGGCAAAAAGGAGCTGGTGCGTAATGCCTTCCTGCAGAATATGGGCATCGGCCGCGGCATGAAGGTCGGCAAGGAAAGCATCTATGGCGTCATGGCGGCGCTGGAAGCCTGGGAAAAGCGCGACCATACCGGCATTCGCGAGCGTGAAACCGGCTACCTCAATCTCTGGAAAAAGACGCTGGATGGACGCCCGGGTGTAACGGCGCTGATCGAGCCCGACCCGACCAACAACCCGCTCGACCGGCTGCGCGTCATCATCGATGCCGAAGAAGCCCATATCACCGCCTGGGACCTGACGACGGCGCTTGCCAAAGGTAACCCGCCGATCATTGCCCGCGATCACGAGGTGGAACACCGCTATTTCTATCTCGACCCCTGCAATCTTCATCCCGGCCAGGAGACCATCGTGGCTTCCCGGCTGGCCGAGGAGCTGGACAAGGCGCGCGCCTCCAACGAGGTGATTGCGACGCCGTTCGAAGACCGCAGCCGTCACCGTTTCGACGGCATGCTGCGCTGGCCGGATTAAGTAACGACTGCATATGGAACGAGCGGGTGCCGCGAGCTTCTTCTCCCCGAGGGGGAGAAGTCCGCGGCAGCGGGATGAGGGGGCGAGGGTGCGATCTATCGCTGGCGTTGCCCCCTCATCCGACCCTTCGGGCCACCTTCTCCCCCTTGGGGAGAAGAAACAGGCGGCGACGCCCTGCCTGAGTTCAAATGAGAAGAAAAGAAGGGAACGCTCATGACCATGCCGCAGGCAGCACCGCTTGGTGCCGAAGATGCCGTACTTTCCGTCCGCAATCTCACCACGTCCTTTCACGTGGATGGCGGCTGGAAGCCGGTGGTGCGTGATATTTCCTTCGATGTCGGGCCGGGCGAGACGGTCGCGATCGTCGGCGAAAGCGGCTCCGGCAAGAGCGTTACCTCGCTCTCCATCATGCGGCTGCTGGATCGGGAAAGCAGCAGGGTTCAGGGTGAAATCCTGCTTGGCGGGCGCAACCTGCTTTCTCTTTCCGAAGACGCCATGCGGCGGGTGCGGGGCAATGAGGTTGCGATGATCTTTCAGGAGCCGATGACCAGCCTCAATCCGCTCTTCACCATCGGAGACCAGATTTCCGAGGCCCTGCTGTGCCATCAGCCGATGTCGAAAGCGGAAGCGCGGGCCGAGACGATCCGCCTTCTCGAAAAGGTCCGCATCCCGTCTGCCGCCTCGCGCTTCGATGAATATCCGCATCGCTTTTCCGGTGGCATGCGCCAGCGCGTGATGATCGCCATGGCGCTTGCCTCGCGACCAAAGCTCTTGATCGCCGACGAGCCGACGACGGCGCTTGATGTGACGATCCAGGGCCAGATTCTCGACCTCATCAAGACGCTGCAGGAGGAGGAGGGCACGTCGGTCCTCTTCATTACCCACGATATGGGTGTGGTCGCCGAAATCGCCGACCGCACGGTCGTCATGTATCGCGGCGAGCAAGTGGAAGTCGGTGCGACGGCGGATATTTTCCATCGCGGCAAACATCCCTATACGCGTGCACTTTTGTCTGCCGTTCCGGTTCTGGGGTCGATGAAAGGCGAGGAAAGACCGCTCCGGTTTCCCATCGTCAACACCACCACGGGAGAAATGCAGGAGCCGGCGCGTCCGGCCGATACCGTCAACGCCGCCGCACAGCCCGTGCTCAAGGTGGAGGGGCTGACCAAGCGTTTCGATATTCATTCCGGTCTTCTGGGGCGCCTCAGCGGCCGCGTGCATGCGGTGGAAAACGTGTCCTTCGATCTCAGGGCCGGTGAAACATTGTCATTGGTGGGCGAAAGCGGCTGCGGCAAATCCACCACCGGACGCGCCATCATGCGGCTGATAGAGCCGGATGCCGGTTCGGTCGTAGTCAACGGCGAAAACATTCTCGCGCTCGACAAGACGGGCATGCGGGACATGCGCAAGACGGTTCAGATGATCTTTCAGGATCCTTTCGCCTCGCTCAATCCGCGTATGACGGTGGGTGCGGCGATTGCCGAACCTTTTTTGGAGCATCGCATGGGAAGCGCCCGCGAGGCGAAGGATGTGGTGGCCGACATGCTCAAAAAGGTCGGTCTCTCGCCAGACATGGCTTCGCGTTACCCGCATGAATTTTCCGGTGGCCAGCGCCAGCGCATCTGCATCGCGCGTGCCTTGGCGCTCCAGCCCAAGGTGATTGTCGCGGATGAAAGCGTTTCGGCGCTGGATGTTTCCATCAAGGCGCAGGTCATCAACCTGATGCTGGACCTGCAACAGAGCCTCGACCTTGCCTTTCTGTTCATCAGCCATGACATGGCGGTGGTGGAACGCGTCAGCCACCGGGTGGCGGTGATGTATCTCGGCGAGATCGTCGAGATCGGTCCGCGTGCGGCTGTCTTCGACAATCCGCAGCATGACTATACCCGCAAGCTGATGGCGGCCGTGCCGGTGCCCGATCCGGATCGCCGCAACACGCGGCGGGGTGCTGCGAATGACGAGCTGAAAAGCCCGATCCGCGCCGTCGATTATATCGTCAAGCCGCGTGAATATCGCGAGGTTTCGCCCGGCCACCTCGTTGCCTGTTAAAGTCCCGGTACGTCCGATGTTGCGAAGGGCACGCGATAACCGCGCTTAAAACTTTCCCGCTGTCCAAGCTGGCGATACCATCGCTGTACCGCCGGAAAATCATAGAGATTGATTTTGTGGCGCGCGAAACGCGAGACCCATGGCCAGATGGCGATATCGGCGATGGAGAAATCGCCGGCCACGAATTCCCGCTCGCTCAAGCGGTCGTTCAATGTCCGGTAAAGCCGCGCCACATCCGCCGCGAAACGCGTTTCGGCAAAGGGTGCCTGTCCGGCATGGTAGGTCAGGAAATAATGGGCATAACCGAGTGTCGGGCCGAAATTGGCGGCCTGCCACATCAGCCATTCCGTGACGACCAGTCGCTCGGTCGCGGCGGCGGGCAGAAGCCGGCCTGCCTTTTCGGCAAGATAGATCAGGATCGCGTTCGATTCCGTCAGGACGGTGCCGTTTTCATCGTCGACAATCGCAGGGATTTTCGAGCCGGGATTGATGCGGACGTAATCGGCGGCAAATTGTTCGCCTTTTTCGATGTCGATGGCGTGGCTTCGATAGGGCAGGCCAAGTTCTTCCAGTGCAATCGAGATTTTAAGACCGTTGGGTGTGATCCAGGTGTAAAGGTCGATCATGCTAGTCGAACATTGCCTCATCCAGCGGCAGTACCCGTCTGCCTTTCTTGCCGGTCACGTCGGAAAGGTCCGTGTAAAGACCGCGCAGCGTCAGAATCAATTGGACGATACGCGGATCGGTGACACGATAGATCACCGCCTTGCCTTCCCGCGAGCCTTCGATCACACCGGCGTCGCGCAATTCGGCAAGTTGCTGCGAAAGCGTTGGCTGCTGGATGCCGAGTTCATATTCCAGCGCGGAAACGGAAGCCTCCGTTTCCATGAGATAACAGACGATGGCCAGACGATTGGCGTTGGCGACAAGCTTCAAAAGCTCGCTCGCTTCCACCACGCTGCGGCAGATGAGATTGGAAACCGGTTTCGTCACGACTACAGGCCCATTTTTAAAACTACAAAAAAGTAGATTTTATGACGATAAATTTCAATGGCTTGATGAAAGCTAGTTCGACCCGATCAAGCATTTTTCAAAATCTACAGGATTGGTAGATTTCTCTTTCGCTTTCCGGCCAAGGATCGCCAAAACCTTCCTCGAAAACATTCTATAAAAAAGTAGATTGATTGCGAAATGAGGTGTCGACATGAAAATCGGGGTCCATCCCAATAATCTGCATTTACGGCTCGCCCGGCTCTGGCCCGGCGCCTTTGAAGAATTCGATCCGGAATTCGTGGCCTATCGTGAAGGCCGAGATACGGCGGCGCTTCTGGAAAAGGGCGACATCCATTTCGGCGGTACGGGTTCGACACCGCCCATCGAGGCGGATGCACGCGGGCTTTCCGCAAGATATATCGCCGCGTCCGCACCACGGCCCGCCAATGGCGCGATCCTCGTGAGGCGCGATAGCCCGATCCGCTCCGCAGCGGATCTTGCGGGAAAACGCATATCGCTGATTGACGGATCGTTTCACACCTATCTTCTGGCGCGCAGCCTGGAAGGGGCGGGGCTTGGTCTTGCGGATGTGACCCGTATCGAAAGCGGCGACAGCGATAGCCTGCGTGATCTCGTGGAAGGCCGCGTGGATGCCTGGGTGACGATGTCGCCGCGGCTGGAAAAGGCTCTGACCCATGAGGAGATCAGCCTTCTGGTTCGCTGTGGCTCCACCATTCCCAACCGTTCGCTATTCTGGACACTTGCGCGCCACAACATAGCGGGCGAGACAGGGCAGGCAATTGCGGCCGAGCTGGATCGCATCGGCCGCGCCGTGATGGCGGATATCGACAAAGCCGCCGCCCTTCTCGCCGCGGAACCGGGCAGCGAAGGTGATGCGCAGTCCTGGGCCAAGGTGCTGAGGTCGCGAGACCTTTCGGTCGTGGCCGCTGCCGAAAATATCCTTGCCGAACAGCAGGAGGAGGCCGATACGCTTTACAGGCACGGTCATTTCTCTTTACCGGTTCTGACCGGGCAATCAGCCAGCGTGGGAGGCGGCAGATGAATGTTTTCTGGTACATGTGTGCGCCCGACGGCGCTTATCCCTGGCAGCCGGAAGGGTCCCGCAAGGTCGATCTCGGTTATTACAAACAGCTGGCGCTCGCTTATGACCAGCTGGGTTATACCGGTGCGCTGTTTGCCACCGGCGCGCATGATGTCTGGGTTCTGGCTGGCGCGTTGCTTTCCTATACCGAGCGGCTGAAACTGCTGGTCGCCATCCATCCGGGCCTTGTTGCGCCGACGCTGCTCGCCAAGATGGCGGCGACGCTTCAGGAGTTTTCGCGCGGCCGCCTGCTGATAAATGTCGTCTCGGGCGATGCGAAGATGCTCGGCGCATACGGCATGACCATGCCGCATGATGAGCGTTACGATATGGCGGATGAATATCTGCAGATCTGGCACCGCCTTTTTGCCGGCGAAACAGTCGATTTCAAGGGGCGGCATTTCCAGACTGAGGGCGCAAAGTTGGCGCTGCCGGTGGGGCAGGGCATCGAGCCTCCGCCATTGTGGTTTGGCGGCTCCTCGGACAAGGCCATCGACGTTGCCGCCAAACATGTCGAGACCTATCTTTCCTGGGGGGAAACCCCGGATCAGATCGGCGCGAAGGTCGATCTCGTCAAGGCGCGGGCGGAAAAGCTCGGTCGCGAGCTGGAATACGGCATTCGCCTTTATGTCATCGTGCGCGATACGGATGAAGAGGCCTGGGCTGCCGCTGCCGATCTCTACGGCCGCATGGATGAGCGTGCGATTGCCGCCAACCAGCGTTTCGTCGGCAAGACCGATTCCGTCGGCCAGCAGCGCATGACGGCGATGCACGGCGGCCAGAAACCGGAGAATCTGCGCGATCTTGAAATCGCGCCCAATCTCTGGGCCGGCATCGGGCTTGTCCGTCCGGGCCCGGGAACCGCGATTGTCGGCTCGCCGGATACTGTCATCCGCACGCTGGAGGCCTATAAGAAGGCGGGCGTGAATACCTTCATCCTTTCCGGCATGCCATTGCTGGAAGAGGCTTTCCGCTTCGGCGAAAAGGTTCTGCCACGTCTTGACGTATCGCGTGAGGTCTCGACGGCAAAACAATTCACCTGGTCGACTTTGTTCGATCGCGACCTCTCGGCCAAGGCCTCCTGAGCATGGTGCGGGAGTGGAGAGACAAGACATGACGGCAAGTCCGGCAACGACAATCGCACAAAGACGCATCGGCCCGCAACGCGTGGCAGAGCGGGTGCTCGCCGTTCTGGACACGGTGCTCGGCGCGGTCGCGGCGGCCATCCTTGCGGCGCTGCTCGTGGTGGTGCTCGTCAATGTCACGCTGCGTTACCTGTTTCACACAGGCTTCATTGGCGCGGAAGACCTCGGCATCTGGCTGCATGTGGCCATGATCGCGGTCGGTGCGCCGCTCAGTCTCAAAAGCGCGCTCGCCATGCGGCTCGATGTCTTCGTGCGGTTCCTCCCGCAACGATTTCACGCGGCGACCGAAATTCTGGCCGATGCCTTCTCCTTCGTCGCAGCGCTTATCCTCGCTTTCGGCGGGGTAGAGATTGCGGCGATGCTCGGCGGCACGTCTCCGACGCTTGGCCTGCCGGAATGGGTGCGTTTCGGCTTTCTCGGCGCAGGCGGCGCGCTTATCCTTCTTTATCTGGTCCTTCAGCGTGTCAGTGAAGGCAAGCTGTTTGCCGTTCTCGCATCTCTCGCCATCGCAGTCGTGGCCTATGTTGGCCTGCCGGAAGTTTTCGTCGATACGAGCCTGCCGCCGAGCCTGTTTCTGGCGCTGACGGCGGCCGTGGGGCTGGTGCTTGCCGCGCCGCTTGCTCATGCCTTCCTTGCCGCCGCCTATGTGGCGATTGCCTTCGGCAGCACCTTGCCGGAGCCGGCCATCGTTTCGTCAACCGTGACCGGCATGTCGAAATTCCTGCTGCTCGCCATTCCCTTCTTCCTGCTGGCCGGAAGCCTGCTGACGGAATCGGGCGTCGCCAACCAGCTGGTGCGTTTCGCTGCCTCCATGGTCGGCCACCGGCGGGCAGGCCTGGCGCAGACGACGCTTCTGACCAGCGTGCTGTTTTCCGGAGCATCCGGCTCATCGGTCGCCAATGCCGCCTTTGGCGCCTCCACCTTCCAGCCGGAACTCGTCAAGCACGGCTATCCGCCGGCGCAGGCAGGCGCGATCATTGCCGCTACCTCGGTGCTGGACAATGTCATTCCGCCTTCCATCGCCTTTCTCATCCTCGCAACGGCCACTAACCTTTCGGTCGGCTCGCTGCTGGTTGGCGGTTTCTTTGCCGGCGGGCTGATGGCGGTCTGCCTTGCGGTGGCAATCCATTTCAGCGTGCGCAGCGTCGATACCTTGCCGCGTGCCACGGGTGCGGAGCGCTGGCGCTCGGCTGTCGCTGCCATACCGGCCTTCGGTCTTGGCGTCATCGTGGTGGTCGGCATCCGCATCGGCATCGTCACCACCACGGAAGCGGCAGCACTTGCGGCGCTTTACACGCTGCTTCTCGGCTTCGGTTACCGGCTGGGCGCGGGCCGCATTTTTGCTACCTTCCGCCAATCGGCGGGTGAAGCGGCGGCCATCGGTCTTCTGATCGGCACGGCGGGGCCTTTCGCCTTCCTGCTGGCGGTCGATAATGTCTCGGGCCTCGTCACGGATTTCGTGACGTTGCTCGGCGGCAGCAAGATCGCGGTACTGCTGCTCTCCAACCTTATCCTGCTCGTGGTCGGCCTGGTGCTGGATATCGGTGCGGCCATCCTGCTGTTCGGGCCGATCTTGCTGCCCGCGGCCGTGGCCGCCGGCATCGATCCGATCCATTTCGGCGTCATCCTCGTGGTCAATCTGATGATCCATGGCCTGACGCCGCCGCTCGGCATGCTGATCTTCGTGGTCAGCGGCGTCACTCGCATTCCGGCAACCGCGCTTTTCCGGGCGGTCGTTCCCTATCTCGTCTCTCTTCTCGTTTCCCTCGCCATTCTGTGCGCCTGGGCCATTTTCTTCTAAATCCGGGGTTTCATTCATGACTATTATCGATCGCCGCAATCTCCTCAAATTTTCCGCCATTGGCGCGGCAACGCTTGCCGCACCCGCCTTCGTGCGGACGGCACATGCCAGAACGCGCAGCCTCACCGTCGCGTCGCTTTTCGCCGACGACAAGCCGGAGACGAAAATCTGGGTGAAGATCAGCGAGCTGGTGGAGGCGAAGCTGCCCGGCCGCTTCCGTTTCAACATCGTCAAGAGCGGTGCCCTTGGCGGCGAAAAGGAAGTGGCGGAAAACATCCGTCTGGGATCGGTTCAGGCGAGCCTTTCCACCGTCTCCTCGCTTTCCGGCTGGGTGCCGGAATTGCAGATCCTCGATCTGCCCTTCCTGTTCCGCGATGCCGACCATGTGCGCAAGGTGGTGACGGGCGAGACGGGCAACGAGCTGAAGACGAAGCTCGGCGCGCAGCAATTCGTCGCCGCCGATTTCATCAATTACGGCGCTCGCCATCTTCTGACCAAGGAGCCTGTTACCCGACCGGAGCAGTTGGAAGGCAAGAAGATCCGCGTCATCCAGAGCCCGCTGCACACCAAGCTCTGGAGCGCTTTCGGCACAACGCCGGTCGGTATTCCGATCACCGAGACCTATAATGCGCTGGCGACCGGCGTGGCCGATGCCATGGACCTTACCAAGTCCGCCTATGCCGGCTTCAAGCTTTACGAGGTCGTGCCCTATATGACCGAGACCGGCCATATCTGGGCCTCGGGCGTCGTCTATTACGGCGCGACCTTCTGGAACCAGCTGGATGACGAAGAAAAAAAGGTTCTTTCGGAAGCCTCCAGCGAGGGTGCACACTATTTCAACCAGCTGATCGTCGAGGACGAAACGAAGTCCGTTGAGCTTGCGCTCTCCAAGGGCGGCAAGGTGCTGCAGCCGGAAGCGCTGGATGAATGGCGCAAGGGTGCTCAGGGCGTCTGGCAGGATTTTGCCGGCGTCGTCGGCGGCATCGACAAGATCGAGGCGATCCAGTCCGCCTGAGGATAGGGTCTTTGAAATTGAAGAACCCCGTGCGCCAATCGGCGCACGGGGTTTTCTTTGTTCAGGATCAGTGCGAAGCGCCGGAACCGCCGACGGCGACGATGGAGAAGGGCTGGCCTTCCACCGCAACCGTGCGGGTTTCCTTCAGGCTTTCCGCATCCACCACGCGGATCAGGGAATGGCGCGGATCGGAGATCGCGACCTGCCCATCGGCAACCGCGAGACGCGGACGCGGATCGCGCCAATGGCCGTCCTTGCTGTAGGGCTCGGTCACCTTTGCCTTGCGGGTGATGGCGCCTTCCAGCACGTCAAGCACATGCAGATCGCCGTCTTCCGTCAGGATGTAGGCATTGCGCGGATTGGCGGGATCGAGAATGAAATCGACGCGCCGGGTCGGCAGTTCCACCAGACGGAAGGCGTCCTTGCTGTCCGGATCGATCAGGACGACCTTGTCCTCACCGTAATTGCCGAGGAAGAACTGCATGGATTTGCCGCCGAGCAGCGTGCCGGTATAGGCTTTCGGGAAATCCTCCGGATAGGTCAGCATTTCCAGCTTCGGGCCATCCGTGCCGCCGGGGCGGGCAACGAGAATGCCTTCCTTGCAGCCAAAAGCGGCAAGCCGTGCGGATGTCGCCTCGCCATGCAGATCGGTGCATGCCGCCTGTTCGCCGACCTGCTTGCCGTCCCTGTCGAGAACACGCAATCCAATGCGGGGCGGCAGCGTATCGGGTTTCGTTTCGATTTCGGTATTCGGCACGGAAACCAGAACGTAACGCCCCATCGTCACCGCCACGCCGTGGTGCGGCGCAGTCGTGTCGACGGTGCGGACCTTAGCCTTGCCGTCCAGCAGGGCCGCCTCGTCGATGATCTCCGCCTTGCCGCCACGGTCATAGAAAAGGATCGCATGGTCGTCATGCGGCACGACGTGGAAAGGGCGCTTGCCTTCGAAGGTGACGGGCAAAAGCGCCGCATCTTCCACATCCAGATCGCGATGTTCGCCGTGATCGGAGAAAACGATGCCGGTCTTGATCACATGCACCATGTCGGCATCCGATTGCGTCGCGAAGACTGTCTTGCCGGAGGCGCTGGCGGTCAGCGCCGCGTAACCCTTGAGATCGTAGCGTCCGAGTTCCTTGCCGGTTTCGAAATTGATTGCGCGCACCACCGGCTGGCTGTGATCGGCGACGAACAGCCGCCATTCCTTGATGCTGTCGTTGCTTTCTTCGGCCAGCGCCATGCCTGGGGCAAGGGGCATGGCGAGGGCAAGGCATGTTGCAAGCGCGCTCATGCCGAGATGGTGATGAAGGGAAAATCTCATGGTGTTCCTTCCAGACGTTGTCATCCTCTTGCGGAGTTGAACCGATGGCGGTCTTTTGAGGATGATTGTAATGTTATTACGTTACGAGTCGCGTATTAGCATTACGTGCAGGGCCAATGTCAACCGAGCTGGATGTCGCAATGTGGAAAATCTGGAAGAGGCTGGAAGAAGCAGATGACGCGCCGGCGTCGGGCCGCATCTTTCGAAAGGCCGATGGCCTTCTTTAAAGGCCGGCTGAAAAGAATGGCAGGCGCGTCATCGCGCCTGCCATCGTTCAATTTAGCGAATGTCTTCCGGCAGAACGTCCGAAGGGATGTTCTGGTAAGAAACCGGGCGCGTGAAGCGGCGGATCGACATGGTGCCGACCGATGTTGCGCCGAAGTTCGTGGAGGCCGGGTAGGGGCCGCCGTGAACCATGGCTTCGGAGACTTCCACACCGGTCGGGAAACCGTTGGCAAGAACGCGGCCCGCCTTACGCTCAAGGATCGGCAGCAGCTTGCGGCCAAGCTCGGCGTCGCCGGCATCGAGATGCAGGGTGGCGGTCAGCTGGCCTTCGAAGCTTTTCGCAACCGCGATCATCTCTTCCGGGCTCTCGACCGTCACGATCAGGCCGAGCGGTCCGAAGACCTCTTCGGCAAGCGCGTGGTTCGCAATCCAGTCCTTGCCGGAAACGCGGTAGAGATAAGGCGTGGCGTTGCGCAGGTTGCAGGTGGTGGTCAGAACGTCGCGCACGCCGTTGCCGGCAGCGATACGATCACGGCCGTCCCGATAGGCAGCGGCGATGCCGTCGGTCAGCATGACCTGCGGGCCGACTTCCGACAGGGCTGCACGGGCGGTTTCAGCAACGGCATCCGCCTGCGAGGCGAGAATGACGGCGATGCCGGGATTGGTGCAGAACTGGCCGGCGCCCATGGTGAGCGAACCAGCCCAGCCCTTGGCGATGGCTTCGCCACGGGCGGCAACGGCTTCTGGCAGCAGGAACATCGGGTTGACGGAACCGAGTTCGCCGAAGAAGGGGATCGGCTCGGGGCGCTGGGCGCAGAGATCGAACAGCGCGCGCCCACCGGCGAGCGAACCGGTAAAACCGACCGCCTTGATGCGCGGATGCTGCACGAGCGCGGAGCCGACATCGCGGCGGCCGCCCTGGATCAGCGAGAAGACGCCGGGATGCAGATTATGCTTCTTGACGGCGGCGAGAACGGCTTCGGCAACGATTTCGCCAGTGCCGGGATGGGCGGAATGGCCCTTGACGATGACCGGGCAGCCGGCTGCCAGAGCCGCGGCGGTATCACCGCCGGCGGTGGAAAAGGCGAGTGGGAAGTTGGAGGCACCGAAGACCGCGACGGGGCCGATCGGGCGCTGCATCAGGCGGATATCCGGGCGCGGCAGGGGCTGGCGATCCGGCAGCGCCTCGTCGTGGCGGCGGTCGAGATAGTCACCCTTGCGGATATGCGAGGCGAAAAGGCGCAGCTGGCCAACGGTGCGGCCGCGTTCGCCCTGCAGGCGTCCTGCGGGCAGGCCGGTTTCGGAGGAGCCGATTTCGGTGATGGCGTCGGCGCGGGCTTCGATCTCGTCGGCAATGGTGTCGAGGAATGCGGCGCGCTCTTCGCGGGTGGTGTAACCGTAGCTCCAGAAGGCGTCTTCGGCTGCTTCACAGGCTGCATTCACCAGATCGACGGTGCCGACCGAAAAATCGAAAGCTTCGCCATGTGCAGGCTCGCTGCGGAATTTTGCTTCCGTTGCGACCCATTCTCCTGCAACCAGATGTTTGCCGTGCGGCTTGAAACTCATTGTGCTCTTCCCTGAAAATCTGATCCTGTGTGGAAAATCCACCCGACACCGTGACGTTGCACCGAAAGGCGACAGCGCAAACGCCATCAGCCGCGATCCTCGCCCGGTTGCCTTCTGCCTTAGCCCGTGTGGGGCCTGAGCGAAAGCCGGTTTTTCAACTATCTGACCGAAAAGTGTGATTAATTGGGCGAGGCGTGAAAAAGACCCGCTTCCGTTTATGCGCACGGCGCTCTATTGTGACGCCATGATGACAAATAGACTTCCGAAATATGTTGCCTGGTCGGTTTTTCTGCTGATCGTGATCGTTACAGTTTGCCCTATCGGCTTTCGCCCGCACACGCTGACGACGGTGGGCCTGGACCGCGCCGCGGCCTTCGCCTTCTGCTCGGCCGCTTTCGTGCTCGCCTATCCGCGTTACTGGCTGGCGATCATCGTGGCAGGCATCGCGGCGGCTTTCGGCATCGAGGCGCTGCAATTCCTGTCGCCCACCCGCCATCCGCATCTGATGGACGCCGCCGTGAAAGCCGCCGGCGTCATCGCCGGCGGGCTAGGGGCTTTTTCCTATCTTCTGTACAGGGCGAGGTTGGCCGCAGGCTGACGGAACGCCTCCCAGCCGGGAACATTGTTCAGCGTGTCCCACCCGTCAGCCCGAAACGGCCGTGCGACAGCGTGCGTTCGATGCCGCGCAGTTCCGCCAACCCTTTCAGTCGGCCGATGGCGGGATAGCCGGGCTGGGCCCCGCGTATCAGGTCATCGAGGATTTCCTGGCCGTGATCGGGCCGCATCGGAATGGTGTGGTCTTCGCGGCCTTCCGCCCGGCGGCGCGCTTCTTCGGTGAGGAGTGCGGCGATGACGGCGACCATGTCGGTTCCGCCTTCCAGATGTTCATCCTCGAAGAAGGAGCAGGGCACGGTGTCTGTGTCGCGCGTCACGTTGCGCAGATGTACGAAATGAATGCGATCTGCAAAACGGCTGGCGATGAAGGGCAGGTCATTGTCCGCCCGCGCGCCGAGGGAGCCGGTGCAGAGCGTCACGCCATTGGCGCGGCTATCGACCTTTGAGAGCATATGGGCGTAGTCGGCTTCGGTGGAGAGAATACGCGGCAGGCCGAGCAGCGGCCATGGCGGATCGTCGCCATGGGCGCAGATGTTGATACCCACCTCTTCGGCAACCGGCGTCACCTCGCAGAGGAAGTCGATGAGGTTTTGCTGCAGCCTTTCGCGGTCGATGCCGTGATAGGAGCGTAGTTTTTCCAGAAGCTGGGCAAGCGTATAACCATCCGCCGAACCGGGCAGACCCGCGCCGATATTGCGCCCGAGGGCGGCGATTTTCGTGTCCGGCATGTCGGCGAAACGTTTTGCCGCTTCCTCCGCCAGCCAGTCCGGATAATCGGCCTTTGCCCCGGGGCGTTTCAGGATGTGGATGTCGAAGGCGGCGAAATCGGGAAGATCGAAACGCATCGCCTTAGCGCCGTGTCTGGTTTCCCAGCGCAGGTCCGTGCGGGTCCAGTCCAGCACTGGCATGAAATTATAGCAGACGGTGCGGATGCCCGAGGCGGAAAGGCGGCGCAGCGTTTCCTGCCAGTTGGCGATGTGATTTTTCCAGTCGCCGGTCTGGGTCTTGATATCCTCGGACACGGGCACGCTTTCCACCACGTCCCAATAAAGACCGCCGGCCTTGATCGCCTCATGCCGTTTGGCGATTTCATCCACCGGCCAGACATCGCCGGTGGCAATGTGATGCAGCGCGCTGACGATGCCTTCCGCGCCCGCCTGAGCCGCATCCTGAACCGTGACCTTGTCGACCGGGCCGAACCAGCGCCATGTATGTCTCATCCTAAATCCTCAAATATCAGTCTGCAGAAAATGTCAGCTGCACCTTGCAGGCGGCAGAGCGGTCCCCGGCCTGTTCGAATGCCGCTGTCGCCTCACCAAGCGGGAAGCTGTGGGAAATGATTGGCCGCACATCGATCCTGCGCGTGGAGATCAGCCCTGCGGCGACGGCGAATTCCTCATGAAAGCGTTGTGAGCCGCGCCAGAGGATTTCTTTCCCTACCAGCGCGTTGAGCGGAATGGTGATGTCGCCGGTGACGCCCACCTGTACGATGGTGCCGCGCGGGCGTACGCAGGCAAAGGCGGTGCGAAGTGCCGGACCGGCTGCGGAGCAATCGAAAATGACGTCGAAATAGCCCTTATTGTCCTGATAGGGCAAAAGCGCCTCGGCGTCTTTCGCGACATTGATCGTGCGGTCGGCACCCATGGCGGGAGCGCGTTCAAGTGCGGCATCGGTGAGGTCGGTGGCGACAATGGTGGCCGCACCGGCATGGCGGGCGGCGGCGATGGTCAGGAGGCCGATGGGGCCTGCGCCCGTCACGAGTACGTTTGCCCCTTTCAGGTCGCCGGCCTGGGCCACGGCATGCAGGCACACCGCGAGCGGCTCGGTGCAGGCGGCTTCGGCGGGTGAGGTATCCTCTGAAAATGTCGCGCATTGTTTGGCGGGAACCACCAGCCGGTCGCGGAACATGCCCTGTTCATGCGGCAGGCGCATGGCGCTGCCCATGAAGCGCATTTCAAGGCAATGGATCGGCTGGCCCTCCAGGCAGAAATGGCAATGGCCGCAGGGCTGGGATGGATTGACGGCAACGAGCTGGCCGACGGCAAGCCCGCTGACACCTTCTCCCAGCGCCCGCACATGGCCGGATGCCTCATGCCCGCAGATGATCGGCTCTCGCACCCGGACCGGGCCGAAGCCGCCATCCTGATAATAATGCAGATCGGAGCCGCAGATGCCGCCAGCCGCCATGGCAAGCAGCACTTCGCCGGGTCCCGGTGCGGGAAGGTCCTGCGTTTCGACGCGAATGTCCTTCTGGCCGTATAGACGTGCCACGCGTGTCTGCATGACGATGCCCTCATATGTGTATGGGATGAAGAAGCCCGCGCGGGAAACCGCGCGGGCGATGATATTGGCGTTAGCGGATCAGGCCCATTTCGGTCGGCAGCCACAGCGTGATGGCCGGAACGAAGGTAATCAGCAGCAGCGCCACGAACAGCGGCACCAGCCACGGCAGGATGGCCATCGTCGTGCGTTCGACGGAGAGTTTCGCCACGCGCGAGAGCACGAACAGCACCATGCCGAGCGGCGGGTGTAGCAGCCCTATCATCAGGTTGAGCGTAATGATGAGGCCGAAATGCACCGGATCGATATTGAACTGCAGCACCAGCGGCAGCAGGATCGGCACGAGGATGGTGATGGCCGCAATCGTATCCAGGAAGCAGCCGACGAACAGCATCAGGAGATTGACCAGCACGAGGAAAATCCACTTGCTGTCGGTGATCGTCAGGATCGCCGCCGACAGAAGCTGCGCTGCCTGGCTCACCGTCAGCAGCCATGCGAAGACCGAGGCCGCCGCGACGATGAAGAGCACCGAAGCGGTTGTTTCAATCGTATCGAAGGTCGATTTCGCCAGCGTCTTGAAGGTCATCGTCCGGTAGCGCACGAGCCCGAGGAACAGCGACCACAACACGGCCGCGACGGCGGCTTCAGTGGGTGTGAACCAGCCCATGGTCATGCCGCCGATCAGGATCACCGGCGTCATCAGCGCCATCACGGCAGAGAAGTCGAAATACCAGTCGCAGGCAAGCAGGATCACCAGCACGATCAGGATCGACAGGTTGAGCGACAGGCCAAGCGCCGTGAGGATATAGATGCCGAGCGGCACCATCATCACCACGAAGACCTCGATCGATGCGCCGAAGATGGTTCTGAGGCTGAACGGCGTATCGGAGCCCCAGCCCTTGATATAGGCGAAGACCGCAACCGTGATCATCATCAGAAGCGTCATGACGACGCCCGGAACGATGCCGGCCATGAACAGCGCGCCGATCGAGACGTTGGCCATCATGCCGTAGATGACGAAGGGCAGCGACGGCGGGAAGATCGGGCCCAGCGTTGCGGAGGCGGCGGTGACGCCGACGGCCGCTTCGACCGGATAACCGTGATCCTTCATGGCCTTGATTTCGATGGTGCCGATACCGGCCGCATCGGCAAGCGCGGTGCCGGACATGCCGGAAAAGATCACCGAGCCGATGATGTTGACCTGTGCGAGACCGCCCTTCATCCAGCCGACGAGCGCGACGGCGAAGGAATAGATGCGTCCCGTCACCCCTGCCGTATTCATCAGGTTGCCGGCAAGGATGAAGAAGGGAACGGCCAGAAGCGGGAAGCTTTCCACACCCGCGATCAGGCGCTGCGCGGCGATGATATCAGGCGCGACATTGTAAAACACGATGTAGAGCAGCGAGGCCGAGGCCATGGAAATGGCGACGGGCAGGCCGATCAGCATCAGGAGAAGAAATGAGCCGATAAGAAGCAGCATGTGGTCAATCCCCCGCGCTCTGGAATTCTTCGGGCCGCTCGAGCACGGAATAACCACGCTGCATATTGGCGATGAAGACCTGCACCGACCGGAAGAACATCAGAACGAAAGCGGCCAGAACCGTATAAAAAACGATGTTACGCGGCAGCGCCACGGTGACCATCTCCTCATCCGCGACGATTTCCATATACCGCCACATCAGCCACGAGGTGTAGGCGAAGAAGAGGATGCGCAGCACGTCGACGAGGATCGACATGGCGCGGGCCACCTGCGGCGGCACATAGTGATAAAGCACGTCCACCTGGATGTGGCGCGACATGCGCACGCACATGACCGAACCCAAAAAGACGACGCCGATCAGGCAGTTGACGGCGATTTCTTCCGTCCAGGCGTAGCTGTCGTTGAGCACGTAGCGGGTGAAGAACTGAAGGAACACGCAGCCCGTCATCAGCCAGAAGAGGCCGAGCGTGACCCAGTCTTCGAATGAATAGACCTTGAGATCGACCTCCGGCGGCGCCTCGTCGAACGTATGGGCGAGTTCCTCAGGCGTGACCTGAGTATGGATTTCCTGCGACATTGAGATATCCCGTCTGGAGAGAAAGGGCGGTGCGGCAACGGGGCCGCACCGGATCTTGGCTCACTTGACGGCGCGAATGGCTTCCCAGTCGGCCTTGTCGTAACCGAAGTCCTCGAACTTCACCTTCTCCAGAACGTTCTTCTCGAAGTCGGCCTTGTCCACCTCGGCGACGGTGAGACCACGCTTCTTGAAGTCTTCGACGAGGCTTTTTTCGCGGCCTTCGATGGTCTTGGTGGTGCGCTCGGCGGCCTGCTGCATGACTTCGGTGAAGATTTTCTTGTCTTCATCGGAGAGCTGCGACCACAGGTTCTTGGAGATCACCGTGTTGAGGTGGTCGACGATATGGCCGGTCAGGACGATGTTCTTCTGCACTTCGAAGAACTTCTTCGCCTCGATGGTGGTCAGCGGGTTTTCCTGTGCGTCGACCGTGCCGTTCTGGAGTGCCAGATAGACTTCCGCAAAGGCAATCGGGGTCGTGTTGGCACCGCAGGCGCGCGGCATGGCGAGATAGGCCGGAACGTCAGGAACGCGCATCTTCAGCCCCGCCATGTCGGCGCAGGCGGCAATCGGCTTGTTCGACGTGGTGTGACGCGTGCCGTAATAGCTGACGGCGGCGATGTGGTTGCCGGTCTTGTCTTCGTAACCCTTGGCGAGACGCTTGAAGATATCGCTCTTGGTATAGGCGATCAGATGGCTCGGATCGCGGAAGATGTAAGGGAAATAGGTGACGCCGATCGGCTTGAAGTCACGCGCGGCAAAGCTGGAACCGGAAATGATGATATCGACGGTGCCGATCTTCAGGCCCTGGTTGATATCGGCTTCCTTGCCGAGCTGTGAGGCGGGGAAAACATCCACCTTGTAACGGCCGTCCGTGCGCTTGGCGATTTCTTCCGCGGCCCAGACCGAATCCGTATGGAAAGGTTCGGAGGTCTCGTAGACATGCGCCCATTTCAGCGTGGTCTGCGCCTGCGCCGCAAGGGCGGAAAGCAGGATGGCGGCTGTTGCGCCCATCAAAGTCGACAATCTGATTTTCATTCTTAACTCCTCCCGAATTAAAGCCAGATTTCTCATTTTTCCCGTCGCCGGTTGCGGCGCGGTCACTCTTCCCCGATCGTTTCCTCCCCGAAACTTTCGGAAAATCTCTTTTGCGACAGCGTCAGATGCTGCCGCATCGCCTCGCGTGCGCCTTCCGGGTCGTTGGCGGCAATGGCGTCACGGATTGCGCGGTGTTCCTGAACGGCAAGGTTCCAGGTGTGCGGGCCCTCGAAATAGCTGGCGAGCTTTTCGAAAAAGGGTGACAGGCTGCGTTCGTCATAGATCAGGCCGGTAAAGCGGTTCAGCGCCGAATTGCCGATGATATCGGCAATCGCGGTGTGGAAGGCCCGGTCGAAATTGAGCGCCTGTGGCGAGCTGTCGAGCGCGCCGGCCATGCGTTCGATGATATCATCGAGCTTGGCGATGCATTCTGGCGTGGCAAGCCGCGCGGCCTCCTCCGCAATCGCGCTTTCGATGATGCAGCGCGCCTGCAGGATTTCGAATGGCCCATGCGCATCCGGCACCGGCGGCTTTTCCTTGGCCTGCTTGCCGGCTGCGCTGACATAGACGCCCGAACCCATGCGGATATGGATATGGCCTTCCACTTCCAGAACGATAAGCGCTTCGCGAACCGTCGGGCGCGATACGCCGAAGCGTTCGGCAAGATCCCGTTCCGCCGGCAGGCGCTGGCCTTCGGTCAGTTCCCCGCTTTCGATGAGTAAACGAATTTGTTCCGCGACCAGCCGGTAAAGGCGGCGCGGCTCCAGAGCCACAAACATGATATCCTCCCAGCGCGAAAGTCTCCCCCGATCGCGCAAGCGGTAAGATGGTCTTACCAATTTTATTAGGACGCATTTATGCGGTGCTGTCAATTGGCCGCTGGCGGAAAAGTGTGTGGGGCCTGGCTTGAGGTCGGTACGGCAGGCTCGGCATTTGCTTTAGTTTACTGCTTTGCCGTCTCCGTCATTTCGGCCTTGAGCCGGAATCCAGCCAGCCCAAGTCTTTGGGCTGAAAGGAGTCCTTCCCGTCGCGCAGATGCGCGTCGGCTGGATCCCGACTCAAGGCCGGAATGACGGAAAGTTGGTTGGGCTCGATGGTCCCCGGCGACCGACTTAATGGCTGCAAGGTCGAAAATGATGCGAAGTTCAGGAATGCCGGCGGCTTTTCAGCCCCTGCCACCTGCGAGCCTCAGAGCGCCATTCTCACCGATGACGACATCCAGCTCACCATATCCGCCTATGGAAAGATGCGGCGTTTCGATGAGATGGGAGTGGGTGGCGTTGATGACGACCACGGTTGCGCCCATACTTTCCCCGGCCTGAATGCCGGCGGGGGCGTCCTCGAAGACGACACAGTTTTCAGGCGCGACGCCGAGCTTTTCCGCCGCCTTTTTATATCCTTCCGGATCAGGCTTGCCGTTCACCACGTCCTCGGCGCAGATCATCACCGGAGGCGGGGTGAGGCCTGCGGCCGCCAGCCGGCGTTCGGCGAGCGCGCGGGCAGCGGAGGTGACGATGGCCCATTTGCCGGCCGGCAATTTTTCGAGAAATGCCGCAGCCTCGGGAATCTGGAGGATGCCGTCGACATCGTCCATTTCCTTCTGCAGCAGCATCGCCGCCTGTTCCGCGACATCGAGACCGGGAACGGCCTCGCGGCGCACCACTTCCGACGCGCGCATGCCATGGATGCGCTGCAGGAAAGCGTTCGGCTCTATGCCGTTGTCCACGGCCCATTCGCGCCAGACCCGCTCCACCACCGCAATCGAGTTGAGCAATGTTCCATCCATGTCGAACAGGAAGGCCGCATAGTCTTGCGAAAATATCTGGTTCTGCGGCGGGACTTTGCTGTGCATCTCATTCTTCCGTTGAAGCTGTCGGGACGCCTCTCTCTACAGCATCGGCGGACACAACGGAATCGCTTTTCCACCTTGAAGGCATAATGCGGTCATCTGGCCGAAGGCGGATATTGTCCCGGAATCGGACGTTCGCGTGTTCCGCGACTCGCCGGGTTGGGGTAGGGGAGAAGGCGTGCCCATCTCGCGATGCCGGGCGTCAGGTTGCAGCAAGGATGAGCTGCTATCGTGAGTTTTCACGAGCGCCGGAAACGCGCTAAATCAAAAGGTAATGAGGGATTTTGAATGTTTCGCATGAAGTTTTTCGGGGCGGAATTTTCTTAACGAATCCACCGCTTCAAGGGCGGCGTTAACCATTTGTTAACCATATTCGAGGTACCTAATTGTCAACGATTTGTTTACCAAGATGACCAAAGTGCTAACAGACCAGCGTTCGATCCGTATCAAAGGCCGCTCCTTCCTCGCAGTCGTCCTGTCTCCCGAATCTCCGGTCGGTCAATGGCTGGAAAGGCTCGATGATCTTGCCGCCCGTTCGGCGGGCTTCTTCCTGTCGCGTCCGGTGGTTCTGGATGTGTCGGAGCTATCGCTCGACAAGGCGGGGCTGAAGGAGCTGCTGGCGGCGCTGACGGAGCGCAATGTCGGCATCATGGGCATCGAGGGCGTTCGCCCCTCGATGATCGAGCCGGGCATGCCGCCGTCGCTGAAGGGCGGAAAGCCCGCTTCCGATGTCGAGGTTGAGCCGGTCGCCATCGCCGCCGAACTGCCGGAGGAAAAGCCGCGCGCTGCCGGCGAGGTCAGGGCCGTCGTGCCGTCGCTGGTCATCAACGAGCCGGTTCGCTCCGGCCAGTCGATCATGTTTCCCGAGGGTGACGTGACTGTCATCGGTTCGGTCGCCTCGGGGGCGGAAATCATCGCCGGCGGTTCGGTGCATATTTACGGCGCCCTGCGCGGTCGCGCCATGGCCGGTTCGCTCGGCAATGTTTCGGCGCGCATCTTCTGCCGCAAGCTCGAAGCGGAGCTTCTGGCCATCGACGGCGTCTACAAGGTGGCTGAGGATATTGACGACAAGCTGCGCGGCCAGCCCGTTCAGCTCTGGCTGGAAAACGATACGATAAAGGCCGCAAAGCTTGGCTGATAACAGAGAAACAACACAGGAACAGGAGAGCCATATGGGGAAGGTAGTCGTTGTAACTTCCGGCAAGGGCGGGGTGGGAAAGACCACCTCGACCGCAGCGCTTGGCGCCGCACTGGCGCAGAACAAGGAGAAGGTCGTGGTCGTCGATTTCGATGTCGGCCTGCGTAACCTCGATCTCGTCATGGGTGCTGAACGCCGCGTGGTTTACGATCTCGTCAACGTCATCCAGGGCGACGCTAAGCTGACGCAGGCGCTGATCCGCGACAAGCGCCTCGAGACGCTGTTCCTGCTGCCTGCCTCGCAAACGCGCGACAAGGACAATCTGACGCCGGAAGGTGTCGAATGGGTCATCAACGAGCTGAAGAAGCACTTCGACTGGGTGATCTGCGACAGCCCCGCCGGTATCGAACGCGGCGCGACGCTGGCCATGCGCCATGCGGATGTGGCCGTCGTCGTCACCAATCCAGAAGTCTCCTCGGTGCGCGACAGCGACCGCATCATCGGTCTGCTGGATTCCAAGACGCTGAAGGCCGAACGCGGCGAGCGCATGGAGAAGCATCTGCTTCTGACGCGTTACGACGCTTCCCGCGCCGAGCGTGGCGACATGCTGAAGGTCGATGACGTTCTGGAAATCCTTTCCATTCCGCTGCTCGGCATCATTCCCGAAAGCACGGATGTGCTGCGGGCCTCGAACGTCGGTGCGCCTGTTACGCTGGCGGATGCCCGCTGCGCGCCGGCCATGGCTTATTTCGACGCCGCCCGCCGTCTGTCCGGTGAGGATATTCCGGTGGTCATTCCGGGCGAGAAGCGTGGCATCTTCTCCAAGATCTTCGCAAGGAGGGCTGCATGAGCATCTTCAGTCTTTTCCGCAAACAGAAGTCGGCACCGCTTGCGCGCGAACGCCTGCAGGTGCTGCTCGCCCACGAAAGGGCATCTTCCGGCTCCGATCTGGTCGCCATCCTCAGGGAAGAAATTCTCGGCGTCATCGCCAAACATGTGCAGATCGACAATGATCGGGTGCATGTGAAGATGGATCGCGACGAACATGTCTCAATTCTGGAGATCGATGTCGAGATTCCTCTGGGTGCCGATCTACGCGCCGCGTAAGATACGTGTCGAAAAACGCCGCCCGCCACCGGGCGGCGTTTTTATTCCGCTGTCGTATCGACGGGTTTTCGAAATGCCTCGGCCAGATCGCCGGGCAGCGGGCGCTTCAGGTTGATGCCGTTTGGCGGGATCGGCGCGTTGAACCATTTGTCGTAGATTTTCTCGATTTCGCCGCTCTCATAGATTTGGCCGAGCGCTTCGTTGACGGCGTCGCGGAAGCCGGTATCGCCGTGGCGGAGCATCAGGCCATAGGGCTGCGGCGGAGCGAGATATTCATCGGAGATGACGTAGTCTTCCGGCTTGCCGGTCTCGGCAACGAAGGATCGCAGAAGTATATCGTCCATGACGAAGGCCGAGGCACGGTTTTCCGTCACCATGTCGAAACTGCCCTCGGTGCTGTCATTTTGCAGAACCGCGACGTTCAACCCCAGTTTGCGATTGAGCACGTTGAGTTGGGTGATGTTGATGGTTCCCGTCGTCACCACCACCGTTCGCCCGGCGAGATCGGCGACGGTGTTCAGGCCGCTCGATTTCAGCGCCACATAACGGGTGCCGGTGATGAAGTGGCTGTAGGAGAACCACACGGCCTTGCGTCTCTCTTCCGTATTCGTGCTCGCCACGCATTCCATGTCCATCGTGCCGTCATTGAGAAGCATGATGCGGTTGCTGGGCGTGCGCTTGACGAACTCGACCTTCAGTTCCGGCAGGCCGAGCTTCTTCTTGATGGAATCCGCCACTCTCAGGCACAGCTCGATGCTGTAGCCGATAGGCTCCGGCCCGGCGCCGAGATAGGAAAAGGGAATATTGCGATCGGCATAACCGAGCTTGATGGTGCCGGTTCTGGCAATGGTTTCAAGTGTCGGCGGTTGGGCATCCTCGCTCACCGCCTGGGCGGGAAGAAGACTTGAAAAAACGAGCATAAGCCATAATGTCGATCTCTGCATCGCGCATCTCCAGCCAAATAATCCGTCAAAACATTTTCATGAAAATCGATACGGGTGGACGCCTTGCGCTCTCAGTCCTGGTATTCGCTCGGATGTTCGTATGCCTGTTTCAGAGAGGCGGCCATCGGCAGGTTCAGGTTCATGCCGTTTGGGGGAATGGGCTTGGTGAACCACTTTTCATAAAGGCCATGAATGACCGGCCCGGTGAAAATATGCCGAAGGCTCTCATTGACCGCCGCCTTGAAACCCGGATCGTTGCGCCGGAAAACCAGGCCATAAGGCTCGGGGGCGCTCAGCGTTTCCTCAGAAAGCGCATAGAGGTCCGGATTCTCTGACGTTGCCGCCAGCGCCGCGAGCAATATGCCATCCATGACAAAAGCGGAGGCCTTGCCGGAAACCACGAGTTCGAAGGCCTCCTCATTGGTTTTCGTCGGCATCACCGAGATATTGAGGTTCTTCGCCCGGTTCACGGCGTTGAGCTGCTCGATATTGACGGTGCCGGAGGCGGATGTGACGGACCGCCCGGCGAGATCGGCAAGGCTTTTCAGATTGTCCTGCTTGCGGGAGAGAAACTGCGTCGCGGTCATGAAGTTGGGATAGGAGAAATCCACGATCTTGCGGCGTTCGCTATTGTTGGTGGTGGCCGCGCATTCAATGTCGATCTGGCCGCCGCGGACAAGGATGAAACGGGTCGCGGGCGTCGCCTTGACGTATTCGAGTTCGATCCTGTCGAGCTTCAGCTTCCTGCGAATATCTTCGCTGATCGCCCGACAAAGATCGGTCGAGAAACCGGTGACCTCCCCATTCGGCAATTGATAGGAAAAGGGCGGTTCGGCTTCGCGATAGCCGATGCGGATCTTTGCGGTTTTGGCGATCTGCTGAAGCGTATCGCTTTCGCCGGCAGCCTGGAGAGGCGTGATGGGAGCAAGGCATGTGAGGAAAAGGCAAAATACTGAAAGACGCATTTTATGTCCTCTGGGCCGGCGGCCGGTTTCTCAAATGGCTTTTTGTGGTGGGCAATAGGTTTCCTGTGTCGGTCGACCGATATCGCCGAATTCATCCTTCGCAATCGGAGCGATGACGGCGCGGTTCTTGAGAATGCGGGCAAGCGGCGCGGGCTCGGCAAAATAATAGCCCTGCGCTTCGTCGCAGCCGGAAAGCTTGAGCGCTTCGACCTGCTCCCTGTTTTCAACGCCCTCGGCGGTGACCTTCAGGCCGATCTGTTCAGCCATGTCGATGACGGTGTTGACGATGGCGGAACACATGGGATTGGATGGCAGGCCGGAGACGAATTCCCGGTCGATCTTGATCTTGTCGAAGGCGACATGGGTGAGCGTGCTGAGGCCCGCATAACCGGTGCCGAAATCGTCAAGCGCGAGGCGAACGCCCCTTTCCTTCAGCAGTTTCAGGGCTCGGGCGCTGTTGTCACGCTCCAGCATGACCGTTTCCGTCACTTCCAGTTCAAGCCGTTCCGCCGGGAAGCCGGATGTTTCAAGTGCCCGGTCCACTATCGGTACGATGTCGTCATTGCTGAGCTGAACGGCGGATAGATTGACGGCGAGCCTGATATCCTTCGGCCATGTCATCGCATCCCTGCAGGCCTGCGCCAGAACCCACTCGCCCAACGGCTTGATGAAGTTGTTTTCTTCGGCAAGCGCGATGAAGCGGTCCGGTGCGATGAGGCCAAGCTTGCTGTGCCGCCAGCGGGCCAGAGCTTCATAAGCGACGATGCGACCGCTCTGCAGATTGACGACCGGCTGGTAGTGCAGCTCGAATTCCTGGTTTTCGAGCGCGGATTTCATGTCTATTTCCAGCGCATGCTTGTGTTGCGCCGCCATGTCCATGCCGGGCTCATAAAAGACGAAATAGCCGCAGCCCATTGATTTTGCTCGGTAAAGGCCGAGATCGGCATGTTGCAGAAGCTGCGTTGCGGATGTGCCGTGGCCCGGCGCGCAGGCGATGCCGATGCTGGTGTCGATGCTGATATCGCTGCCTTCGAGACTGAAACTGCGCGAGACGGCATGCACCACCCGCGCGGCCAGCATCGCCGCATCGCTCTCGCAGTCGCCGTTTGCCGATTGTATGATCGCGAATTCGTCGCCGCCGAGACGGCTTACCATGTCGTTTTCACCCAGCACGGCGGAAATCCGTGAGGCCACCGCCACCAGCAGGGCATCGCCGGCGGCGTGTCCGAGTGTGTCATTGACGGCCTTGAAGCGGTCCAGATCGAGCAGCATGACATTGAACGGCTGGCCTGACGCGGCAAGCTGTTCGAGACGGTTTTCCAGCGTCTTCATCAGCAGCACGCGGTTAGGAAGTCCGGTGAGCGCATCGTGATGGGCCATATGTTCCAGCTGCTGCGCCATATCGCGAATCTGCCGCAGGCGTCCGCGTTCCAGAACAGCCTCGCGCAACGTCTCGATGGCGGTGGCCATGTCGCCGATCTCGTCCCGCCGCTCCTGAAACGGCGTGGCGACATCCGTTTCCTCGCGGGCGATCCGAAGCGTCGCCTGCACCAGCGCCGGGACCGGTTTCAGGAAATGTCGGGCGATGACGGTCACAAGCACGCCGGTGACGGTCAAGACCACGATCAGCGCGGCGAGCGAATTATAGATGAGCTTGCGCTGCGCGCCATAAAGCGCGTCCGAGCCGCCGATGCTGACGGCGACCGCGCCGATGGGTTTCTTCGTTTCCGTACTGATGATCGGCAGCAGGCCGATATAATGGCTGGATTCGCCGATATTCGCAAAACCGGTGGAAAAACGCGCGGCGACCGCATCCCGGGAAAAGATGGGATCGGTGGCGAGCGGCTTTTCATCGTCGTCGGTGGCGTTGTCGAAAGCCGCCGCGATCTGCCGGAAGCCGGAATCCGCTTCGTCATAACGGAAAAGCCAGACGGCATTCTTGGTCTGTGCGCCGATAAGCGCGAGAACGTCGCTGGGGTTGAAGCCGGTGACGAGAATGGATTCGTCGTCGCCGATGGGCTTGTCGGTCAATATGCCGTTGACCTGCCCGTCGGCATCGGCGGTGACGCTGACATAGGTGTAGATGCTGCGAAGCGTGGCGCTGGCGATCTGCGAATTGACGCGCGCCTGGTTGAGCCATTGCTCGCTGGCGGCGGCGACGAACATATACCAGCCGACAAGCGCGCCGATGCTGTAGGAAAAGATCACGCCGCCGAGGAATATCAGGGTTATCTTGCTGGCGAGCGAACGCCGCCGCGAAAACCGGCCTGTTTCCGGCTGCGTTGGCGAGCGAAGCGTGTGGCCCGGTTCAACCTGTCTATCTGTCCCGCGATAGGCAGTCTCTTCCATTCGCGATAGTCCCCCGCGATGTCGCGTTATAATTGTTTTATGGAATTTTATAGGGCATGCATTTCAATGCTGTCTGCTAAATAATTCAACAAAGTTTAGATGTGATTAAGAATTAATCCGTCTTTTTATAGTCGTAGCTTATATAAGAGATGGCGTTCCTGCACCTCAGGTTGAAAAAATCGGAGGTTAGAAATGAATCGTCAAGGATAAACTCCAAAATTCTGCGATCTCCGCCATGTTTCCCGATCCGGCATACCGGTCATCGATAGCGCGGCAATTGGCCTTGCCAACTGGCCGATAAACGGCATGTTGTGCGCGACATGCCGCTTTCAGGGAAGATATCATGGCTCATAAAGGCAAAAACATCGCGCAGCTTTCCGTTCTCCTCCAGAGCGGCCATCTCGATTCGCGTGCCCTGGTGGAAGAGACGCTGGATGCGATCGGCGGAGAGGACGATCAGGCGATTTTTGTCGAGTTGACGGCAGCGCGGGCGATGTCGGAGGCGGAAGCTGCGGCAAAACGCATTGGTGAGGGTCGTTCCTGTGGTGTGCTCGATGGTATTCCGGTGGCCTGGAAGGACCTGTTTGACCTTGAAGGCATGGCGACCACGGCGGGATCGACGGTGCTTGCCAACGATAAGCCTGCGTCTCACGACGCGGATGTGGTGACGGCGCTGAAACAGGCGGGCATGATCTGCATCGGCCGCACCAATATGAGCGAGTTCGCGTTTTCCGGTCTCGGCATCAATCCGCATTACGGTACGCCACGTAATCCTGCTTCTATGGATGGTCACCGCCTGCCGGGCGGCTCTTCATCGGGCGCGGGCGTCGCCGTGGCTGCCGGTCTGGTGCCGGTGGCGATAGGCACCGATACCGGCGGATCGGTGCGTATTCCCGCCGCCTTCAACGGCGTGGTGGGTTACAAGGCAAGCCGTGGCCGTTATTCGATGCGCGGGGTTTATCCCTTGGCGAAAAGCCTCGATTCGCTCGGCCCCCTCACGCATACCGTGAAGGACGCCGTCTGGGTGGATGCCGCCATGCGCGGCAAGGCGGCTGCCGATCTCACACGCGCGCCTCTTTCCGGCCTGTCGCTGGTGGTGCCGGAAACGGTCTTTTTCGATGGCATCGAGGATGGCGTCGCAGCCGCTTTCGAGCAGGCGGTGGAACGTCTCGTCCGCGCCGGCGCCTCGGTGCGGCGGCAGGCATTCCCGATTTTTTCGGAATTGTTCGATCTTATCAGGGAAAAGGGTGCGCTGGTGACGGCGGAAGCCTTCGCCCTGCACAAGACCCGGCTGGAAGGTGCCGACGCCGCCCGCATGGATCCGCGCGTGGTGGCCAGAGCAGGGCTCGGCGCGAATATTTCCATGCCGGACTATATCGCCATCATCGAGGCGCGCGAACGCATGACGGCGGCGTTTTCCGGCATGATAGGCAGGCAAGAGCTGCTGGTGTCGCCGACATTGCCGCATGTCGCGGCCAAGGTCGCGCCGCTTCTCGAGAGTGATGATGCCTTTTTCGCCATGAATGCGAAGACCCTGCGCAACACCCAGATCGGCAATTTTTTCGATCTCTGCGGTGTTTCGATCCCCTGCGGAACGGGCGATGCGGGCATGCCGGTCGGCCTGCTGCTTTCCGGCCTGCACGGCACTGATGACCATGTGCTGGGTGTCGCGATGACGGCGGAAGAAATCGTTCGGGGTTGAGGAGAGGGCGGTTCACACAGTCATTCTCCGTCACCCCGGACTTGATCCGGGGTCCAGCGCGATCAAGTCTTTGATCGTGAAAGACTCCTGACGCCGCGCAGACGCGCGGCTGCTGGATGCCGGATCAAGTGCGGCATGACGGAGAGAGTACTTGGCCGCCTCCTCCCATAGCCTCACCGCGCCGCCCAATTCGCGCCACGGCGGAACATGGTCTTCATCTGCGGCACGGAAAATTCCTTGGCCTGATGGCCAAGCGCCGAATAGAAGACCCGGCCCTTGCCGTATTTGCGTTTCCAGACAACCGGCATCACCACGCCGTCAATCCACCAGGCATGATCGCCGGTGAATTTCGTCGTCGCCAGCACCTCGTTGGAGGGGTCGACATGCATGTAATATTGCTCCGACGTGTAGGGGAAATCGGCAATCCCCTCCATCAGCGGGTCGTCGGGACGAGTGATGTTGACGTGGTAGTCGATGATATTGCCGGGATGGGCAACCCATTGGCCGCCGATCATGAACTGATATTCGACGCATTCGCGGAAACTATCGCCCGCACCGCCATGAAAGCCGGCAATGCCGACGCCGTTTTCCACGGCGGCCGTCAGGTTCTTGATCTCTTCCTTTTCGATCTTCGACATGGTGACGATGGGCACCACGAGGCTGAGATCATGCACCGAAGGATCGGCGAAGGCCTCCGTGCTGTGCTCTACATAGACCTTGAAACCGTCCTCCTCCAGCATGTCCTTGACGATGGTGGCGCATTCCTGCGGCTCATGGCCGCTCCAGCCGCCCCAGACGATGAGTGCTTCGCGCATTATTTCCTCCTCCGGATTATTTGCCGAGCTGGCCGTCGACCAGCGATGTTTCGAGCGGAGCCGGGCGCTCCGCCTTGGTGGTGATGGAAACGGCGGTGCCGCTGTCCGATGCGGTCTGGAAGGCTTCCATCACCTCCAGCACATGCAGGGCAAGATCGCCATTGGCGCGATGCGGGCGGTTTTCGCGGATCGCATGGGCCATATCCGCTACGCCTATCGAACGGTAATTGCCGTCCGCATAGGGGGATGACAGGGCCTGCGGCTCGAACTGGCCGCCCTTCTTCAGCAATTGCACCTCGCCGCCGAAATGGTTGGGATCGGGCACGATCAGCGTGCCTTCAGTGCCATAGAGTTCCAGCGGCACATGTTTGTGGCCTGCCACATCGAAGCTCATGCCCACCTGCACCACGGCGCCGTTCTCAAAAGCCAGCACGCCGGACACATGAGTGGCGACATGAACAGGGATTTTTTCGCCGTTCTTCGGCTCGCTGGTGATGAGGCGCTCATTGCGCGGGGCGATGGCAAAGCCCGCCACTTTGGCGACCGGGCCGAACAGATTGACGAGATCGGTGATGTAATAGGGGCCCATATCCAGCATCGGCCCGCCGCCAACCTCGTAATAAAAGGCCGGGTTGGGGTGCCAGCGCTCATGGCCGGGGCACATGAATGTGGCGGTTCCGCCGACCGGCCGGCCCAGCACGCCCTCATCGATCAGCCTGCGTGCGGTCTGGTGCCCGCCGCCGAGGAAGGTATCCGGGGCCGAACCGATGCGAAGGCCCTTTGTCTTTGCCGCATCCGCAAGCCGTTTGCCCTCAGTGAAATTGATGCCGAGCGGTTTTTCGGAATAGGCGTGTTTACCCGCGTCAAGCGCGCGCAGGCCAACCTCCACATGCGCCTTGGGAATGGTCAGATTGACGATGATCTCCACGGAAGGATCGGAGAGAAGCGCGTCAATGCTTTTTGCCTGGAGGCCGAATTCATTGGCGCGGGCCTTCGCAGCCTCCTCGTTCATATCCGCAAGACCGCGAATGTCGAGAATGGGAAACGACGCCATGGCCTTGAGATAGGCGCTGGAGATGTTGCCGCAGCCGATGATGCCGATACCGACCCTGTTCATGTGATTTCCTCCCGTAAATCAGAAATGCCGAAGCCCGTGCTCAACCTTGCTGGTCAGAGTGCCGGTCCCGTGGTGTTCCATGGCGATTCGTAAAGCTCGTAAAGCGCAACGGCCGCAGCCCCCTGCGCCCATAATTCGTCGCTCGCAATGTCGAAAACCAGCTCGGCGACGCCGGCCAGCGAAGGCGGCACGGCGGCGTTGTAGCTGTCGCGGATGCTGGCGATGAAGGGTTCGCCGAGCTCGAGGCTGGAGCCGGTGATGATGACCCGCGGCGGCGCAAACAGCGTGACAATATTGGCAAGCGTCAGGCCGAGCGCTGCGCCGGCGCGCAAAGCGGCCGCGATGAGATCGTGGTCTTCCGCCGCAATCAATGCATGGGCATGCTGCATGCCACGGCCGAGCCGGATCGCCTCGGCAAAGCGCCCATCCGCCGGGCGGGAGCCCAGAATGGCGTTTTCGCCCGCCTGGCTCGCCAGCCGCACCGTGCCCTCATTGGCAAGGCCGATGACGAGATCCCCGAGATTGTGGCTGAGCCCGCCGGCACCACGAAAAAGCTGGTTCTGGTGCAGCACGCCAAGCCCGAGCGTCTGTTCGAGCGAAATCAGCACCATGTCTTCCAGATCGCGGGCATGGCCGAACCAGTGATGGGCGAGCGTGATGGCGTGGGCGTCGCTTTCGATAATCGTCGGTGAATTCAGCCGCGCCGTCATTTCCTCGGCGAAATTGACGTTCACTTCCCGCAATATGGGGCTGCTGCGAATTTTCCCGGTGCGATGCTCGATAACGCCGGGCAGGCCGAGGCAGACCATGTCCACATCCTCAAGCGAAAGACCGGCATCGACGACGCAGCGCCGCACCCCGTCCTCCACCAGATCGGCGATGACGCCGATGGGCTGGCGGTCGACACGGATCGGCAGGGCAAGCGTCGAAAGCACGTTGCCGCAGAAATCGGTGACGACGAAGACCATGCGGCTTGCGGCGATCTTGGCGCCCACCACGCGGGCCGCATCCGGGTTCAGTTCCAGCATCACGCGCGGCCTGCCGCGTGCGCCTTCAGTGCGGATATCGCCGATATGACGGGTGAGGATAAGCCCGTCATCGAGCAGCGAGGCGGTGATTGCCGAAACGGTGGTGGTGGAAAGCTGCGTTCTTTCGCTGATTTCCACCCGCGAGATCGGCCCATGGCGGCGGATGCTGTCCAGCACGCTCAGCCTGTTGATCGCGCGCATTAATTCGGGGTCTGCGGTCTTCATGGGGTCCTGCTGCGATCGGGTTCGATCTAAAACGAATTTATATCGGATTGCGGATTAAATAACGTCTGCCGGGAGGGGTGTGTCAAGCCATCAGGGTAAAAAATCAGCAACCCGCCTTGACATTGGGCAGGGTGTGGGGTGAATTAATCCGCATTGGGGAATAAATGGTGAGGAACCCCAGGGAGGATCACGAACATGACCTATTGGCACGCAGGCGCAAGCCTGAGCGGCAGGCGGATCGCCTTTGCCGCAACGACAAGCATAGCCCTGATGTTCGGCGCGGCCAGCGCCTCGGCGGCGACCGTCGTTAAATGGATGCATGTGGAATTGGACCCGAAATCCGTGGCTGTCTGGGAGGAGATCGCCAAGGAATACGAGGCCAAGCACCCCGATGTCGATATTCAGCTGCAGTTCCTCGAAAACGAGGCTTTCAAGGCAAAATTGCCGACGCTGCTGCAATCCAACGACGTGCCGGATTTCTTCTATAGCTGGGGTGGCGGCGTTCTCGAAGAACAGTCCAAGACCGGTGCGCTGAAGGATCTGACCGAGGTTTTCGACGCCGATGGCGGCAAGCTGCGTCAGGCCTATAATGCATCCGCAATCGACGGCCTGTCTTTCGATGGCAAGGTCTGGGCCGTGCCCTACAAGGTCAGTCTCGTCAGCTTCTTTTACAACAAGGAGCTGTTTGCCAAGGCCGGTGTGAAGGCCGAGGACATCAAGACCTGGGACGATCTCAGCGCCACGGTCAAGAAGATCAAGGAAGCGGGCATCGTCCCGATCGCGGGCGGCGGCGGTGAAAAATGGCCGATCCATTTCTACTGGAGCTATCTCGTCATGCGCAATGGCGGGCAGGCCGTGTTCGATGCCGCTCGCAAGGGCGAGGGCGAAGGTTTTATGGATCCGGCGATCATCAAGGCGGGTGAACAGCTGGCGGAGTTCGGCAAGCTCGAACCCTTCCAGCCCGGCTATCTCGGCTCCACCTGGCCACAGGCGCTTGGCGTCTTCGGCGACGGCAAGGCGGCGATTATTCTCGGTTTCGACAATACGGAAGCCAACCAGCGCAAGAATGCCGGTGACGGCAAGGGGCTTGCCGCCGACAATATTGGCCGCTTCGCCTTCCCCGTCGTCGAGGGCGGCGCGGGCAAGGCCACTGATACGCTGGGCGGCCTGAATGGCTGGGCGGTCACGAAAAACGCGTCGAAGGAAGCAATCGATTTCGCCACCTTCCTGACCAGCAAGGAGAGCGAAGAGAAGATGGCTGCTGCCGGCATGATACTGCCGGTTGCGAGCGGGGCGGACGGCGCGGTGAAGAACCCGCTGCTGGCGGATTCGGCCAAGCAGCTTGCCGGCTCCACCTGGCACCAGAACTTTTTCGACCAGACGCTGGGCGCTGCCGTCGGCCGCGTCGTTAATGATGTCTCCGTCGAGATCGTTTCCGGCCAGATGAGCGCGGAAGAGGGCGCCAAGCAAATTCAGGACGCTTTCGAGCTTCGCTGATTGTGTTCCATGACGGCGCTGCGCGGGACGCGGCGCCGCAATATCTGCCTCAATGAAAGCGGATAGAGATGACGGATATTTCCATGACTTCTGCGTCGATACCGGCGCGCGGCGCGGCGAAGACAAAGCGCAAGCAGAGTTCGGTCGCGCATGACCGGGCGCTGACCCTTCTGGTCTTCCTGCCGCCCGCCCTGCTGCTCTTTACCCTGTTCGTCATCCTGCCCATGGGCGAGGCGGCATGGTACAGCCTTTACCGCTGGAACGGCTATGGCACGCCGACCGATTTCGTGGGCCTGCGGAATTTTCAGGTCCTGTTCGGCAATGCCGCCTTCTCGCAGGCCCTGCTCAATAACGGCCTCATCATCCTGATCTCGGTTCTGATCCAGATCCCGCTGGCGATCTGGCTTGCCATGATGCTGGCGCACCGCATTCCCGGCGTCGTCGCCTTCCGGCTGGTTTTCTTCCTGCCCTATGTCCTGGCGGATGTCGCAGCCGGCCTGATCTGGCGTTTCGTTTATGACGGCGATTACGGTCTGTTTGCCGCCATCTCCAATTTCTTCGGCTTCGCCAATCCTTACGTGCTGGCCGACAAGGATGTGGCGATCTATGCCGTGCTCGGCGTCATCGTCTGGAAATATTTCGGTTTCCACATGATGCTGTTCATCGCCGGACTTCAGTCCGTCGACAAGAATGTGCTGGAAGCAGCCGAAATCGACGGCGCTTCCGGCTGGCAGAAGTTCCGTTATGTCACGCTGCCGATGCTCGGCTCCACGGTGCGCCTTTCCGTCTTCTTTGCGGTCATCGGCTCATTGCAGCTCTTCGACATGATCATGCCGCTCACCGGCGGCGGGCCGTCCAACTCCACGCAGACCATGGTTACCTTCCTCTACACCTATGGCGTCATGCGCATGCAGGTGGGGCTTGGCAGCGCGGTCGGCGTCGTTCTCTTCATCATCTGCGTGACGCTCGCCTTCGGTTACAAAAGGATTTTCATGCGCCATGACTGACACATCCACCTCCGTCCGCATGCCGCTGCAAACCAAGCTTTATCTTTATATTTCGCTGAGCCTGATTGCGGCCATCGTGCTCATCCCGTTGCTCACCACCGCACTTGGCGGCTTCAAGACGCTGGGAGACCTGCGCGTCAACCCGTTCGGCATTCCGGCCGAATGGCAATGGGCCAATTACGGCGATATCCTCTTCGGCAAACGTTACTGGCTGCAGATTTTCAATTCGCTGGTCATTGCGCTGTTGACGGTGTTCCTGACGCTGACCGTCTCGGCCATGGCCGCCTTCACCTTCGCGCATGTGAAGTTCTTCGGCTCGTCCTTCCTGCTCAATTATTTCCTGCTGGGACTGATGTTTCCTGCGGCCACCGCCATCCTGCCGCTGTTCATCCGCATCCGCGATCTTGGCCTGCTAGACACCTATTGGGGTGTGGTGCTGCCGCAGGTTGCCTTCGGGCTTGGCATGAGCATTCTCCTGTTCCGCAATTATTTCCGCAATCTGCCGGAAGAGCTGTTTCAGGCGGCCTTTGTGGATGGCTGCGGTTATCTGCGCTTCTTCTGGCATATTTCCGTGCCGCTATCGCGGCCGATCGTGGCGACCGTCGGCATCGTGTCCTTCGTTGGCAGCTGGAACAGCTACATCCTGCCGCTGATCATGCTGAATTCGGAATCGAAATATCCCTGGCCGCTCGGCATCATGGTGTATCGTGGCGAATTCGGCACCGAATGGCAGCTCGTTCTCGCCTTCATCACGCTGACGATCCTGCCGACCGTCATCGTCTTCTTCCTTGCACAGAAACACATCATCGCGGGCCTGACGGCCGGTGCCGTCAAATCGTGACTTGAAAGGAGCAAAACATGGCTTCCGTCGAACTTAGGGATATCCGCAAGTCCTACGCCGCGCTCGATGTCATTCACGGCATCTCGCTCGATATTACGGACGGCGAATTCATCGCGCTGGTCGGTCCTTCCGGCTGCGGCAAGTCCACGCTTTTACGCATGATCGCCGGGCTGGAGGAAATCACCGATGGGGATATTCTCATCGGCGACAAGGTGGTCAACGGTATGACCCCGCGCGAGCGCAACATCGCCATGGTGTTCCAGTCCTATGCGCTTTATCCGCATATGACGGTGGCCGAAAACATGGGCTTCAACCTGAAGCTTGCCGGCCAGCCGAAAAACATCATCGAGGAGCGCGTGGCGGAAGCCGCTCGCATGCTCGATCTCGGCAAGCTGCTGGATCGCAAGCCCTCGCAGCTTTCCGGCGGTCAGCGCCAGCGCGTCGCCATGGGCCGCGCGGTGGTGCGCAATCCGGCCGTCTTCCTGTTCGATGAGCCGCTGTCCAACCTCGACGCCAAGCTTCGCGTGCAGATGCGTAGCGAAATCAAGGCGCTTCATCAGAAAGTCGGCACCACCTCCATCTATGTCACCCATGACCAGATCGAGGCGATGACACTGGCGGATCGGGTCGTGGTGCTCAATCACGGTCGCATCGAACAGCAGGGCACGCCGCTCGAGCTCTACAAGACACCCGCCAATCTCTTCGTCGCGGCCTTCATCGGCTCGCCGGCCATGAATCTCATCGAATGCGTGGTCGATGGCGAGGGAGACCAGCCGGCCGCCCGGCTGAAAGACGGAACCGCGATCCGCATTGCCGCCTCTCGAAAGGTCAAACGCGGCCAGCCGGTGACGATTGGCTTGAGGCCGGAACATATCGGCTCAGCCATCGGCGGCGATGTGTCGCTCTCCGGCCGGACACTGCTCGTGGAGCCGACAGGCGCACAGACCCATGTGATATTCGAACTGGCGGGCGATCATGTGACGGCGGTGGTGGATGGCGAGCAGCCGGTCAAGGTCAACACCCCCTTTGCCGCCACCGTGCACCATGAGCGTGTGCACGTCTTCGACAGGGCGAGCGGACTGGCGCTTTAAGCGCCTTCCGCATTTTCAACGAAATGCGGAAATTCTCTCGTCTCTCCGCTTTTGGGGCTTGTTTGAAAATCACGAGCGGTTAGCTTGGCGCTTGGGAAAAAGGCGGATTACCGCGAAACTGTATCGATGCAGGAGGAGATTTTTATGAGAACGATCAAGGGACCGGGTCTTTTTCTCGGCCAGTTTGCCGGTGATGCCGCACCCTTCAACAGCTGGGACGACATTACCAAATGGGCGGCGGAAAAAGGCTACCTCGGCGTGCAGGTGCCGACCTGGGCCGGGCAGCTGATCGATCTCAAAAAAGCAGCCGAATCGAAAGACTATTGCGACGAGTTCGCCGGTGTCGCACGCCAGAACGGCGTGGAAGTGACCGAGCTTTCCACCCATCTGCAGGGCCAGCTCGTCGCCGTTCATCCCGCCTATGACGAGGCCTTTGACGGTTTTGCCGCACCGGAAGTGCGCGGCAACCCCAAGGCGCGTCAGCAATGGGCGGTGGAGCAGGTGAAGCTGGCGCTGAAGGCGTCGAAAAATCTCGGCATCAAGGCGCATGCGACCTTCTCCGGTGCGCTTGCCTGGCCCTTCGTCTACCCGTGGCCGCAGCGCCCGGCCGGTCTGGTGGAAACAGCCTTTGACGAACTGGCGAAACGCTGGACGCCGATCCTCGATTATGCCGATGAGCAGGGTGTGGATGTCTGCTACGAAATCCATCCGGGCGAAGACCTGCATGATGGCGTGACCTTCGAGATGTTCCTGGAGCGCGTGAAGAACCACAAGCGCGCCAACATGCTCTACGATCCCTCGCATTACATTCTGCAATGCCTCGATTATCTCGACAATATCGACATCTACAAGGACCGCATCAAGATGTTCCACGTCAAGGATGCCGAGTTCAACCCGACCGGACGGCAGGGCGTTTATGGCGGTTATCAGGGCTGGGTCAACCGCGCGGGCCGGTTCCGTTCGCTGGGTGACGGGCAGGTGGATTTCGGTGCGGTTTTCTCGAAAATGGCGGCCAATGATTTCGATGGCTGGGCCGTGGTCGAATGGGAATGCGCGCTGAAGCACCCTGAAGATGGCGCCCGGGAAGGAGCCGAATTCGTCAAGGCGCATATCATCCGCGTCACGGAAAAAGCCTTTGACGATTTCGCATCGAGCGGCACGGACGATGCGGCCAACCGCCGTATGCTTGGGCTTTGAGAGCATTTCAGGGGAGATATTATGGCTATTGAAGGAAAGACAACCGACAAGGCGAACAGGCGGATTCGCCTTGGCATGGTGGGCGGCGGTTCGGGTGCATTTATCGGCGGCGTTCACCGCATGGCCGCGCGGCTCGACAATCGCTTCGATCTCGTGGCGGGGGCTCTGTCCTCGACGCCGGAAAAATCCCTTGCCTCCGGCCGTGAGCTGGGGCTCGATCCCGAGCGTTGCTACGGTTCGTTCGAGGAAATGGCCGAAAAGGAAGCGCTGCGCGAGGATGGCATCGAGGCAGTGGCGATCGTCACCCCCAACCATGTGCATTATCCGGCCGCCAAGGCGTTTCTGGAGCGCGGCATCCATGTCATCTGCGACAAGCCGCTGACCTCCAATCTGGAAGACGCCAAAAAGCTGAAGCAGGTGGCCGACAAGGCCGATGCCCTGTTCATCCTCACGCATAATTATACCGGCTATCCCATGGTGCGGCACGCGCGGGAACTGGTGGAGGCCGGTGAGCTCGGCAATATCCGTCTGGTGCAGATGGAATATCCGCAGGACTGGCTGACGGAAGCGGTGGAACAGACCGGTGCGAAACAGGCTGTCTGGCGTACCGATCCGGCGCAATCGGGCGTCGGCGGCTCCACCGGCGATATCGGCACCCATGCCTATAATCTCGGCTGCTTCATTTCCGGTCTGGAAGCGGATGAGCTGGCGGCGGATGTGCACACCTTTGTCGAAGGCCGCCGGCTGGACGACAATGCGCATGTGATGCTGCGCTTCAAGCAAAAGGGCGGCAAGCAGGCGGCCAAGGGGCTGCTCTGGTGCAGCCAGGTTGCGGTCGGCCACGAAAACGGGCTGAAGGTTCGTGTTTATGGCGACAAGGCCGGTATCGAGTGGACGCAGGCGGACCCGAACTATCTCTGGTTCACGAGGCTTGGCGAACCCAAGCAATTGATCACCCGCGGCGGCGCCGGGGCAGGGGCTGCCGCAGCGCGCGTCACCCGCATTCCGTCCGGCCACCCGGAAGGTTATCTCGAAGCCTTCGCCACCATCTATACCGAGGCAGCGCATGCCATCGAAGCCCGCCGCACCGGCTCGGCGCTCGACAAGGCGGTGATTTACCCGACCGTGGATGACGGGGTTAAAGGTGTCGCTTTCGTCACGGCCTGCATCGAGTCCGGCAAGAAGAATGGCGGCTGGGTGAAGCTGTAAGATTGTGCGCGGCGTATTTCTTCTCCCCGCCGGGGAGAAGGTGGCCCGAAGGGGCGGATGAGGGGGCAAGCTCTCGGTTTATCTCTACCGGTGCCCCCTCATCCCGCTGCCGCGACCTTCTCCCCGACGGGGAGAAGAAACAAGCGGCGCGCGCTTGCGTCATCGCGCAGCTCTTTGGGCTCAGGTTTGGGCTCAGGACTATCGGTTAACGGCAGAAGTTGACGGCTGTAGGGTGGCCGGGATGTGGAGCTTGGTCTGCCATCTGACGACGTTATCAATTAACGCGTGTCGTCTGCTGCTGCACCCTTTCCGTTATGGGGCAACCGTCCTGAAGCTTGGTCCAGGACGAAACGTTGAGCTTCATCTCGCAGCGCGCGAGATAAGAGCCGCCGTCGACCTTCAGGCAGGATGTCTGGCCGAGCTGGAACATGACGCCGCGATTTCGGCATTTGCAATTGTGGGCATCCGCCAAAGTCGGAATAAGGGCCATGATCAGGCCAAGTATGAGCACTCCAGGACGCATGGCTGAGGCTCCAAAGGATATCCCGCCAGATTACTCCTGTCCGAGGGCATAGTCAAAACGTCTTCCCTCCACGACGCCCGCGCCGGAAGGCCAGTAATCGCTGCGAACTTCTCCGCTATCACTCGATCAAAATCGCGCGGATATCATTCACATTCGTCAGCGTCGGCCCCGTCACGACAAGGTCTCCTGCTGCCCTGAAAGCGGTGTAGCTGTCGTGGCCCACGAGCGACTGACGCGGATCGACGCCGGCTTCGCGCATGCGGGCAAGTGTGTCCGGTGTTACTACCGCACCCGCCGCATCCTCCACGCCGTCTATGCCGTCGCTATCGCCGGCAATGGCCCAGATGCCGTCCGCAGCTTTGAGCGTCAGCGCAAGGCTCAGCAGGAATTCCGTATTGCGGCCGCCCTTGCCAGCCGGCCCCTTGCCGATCGTGACTGTGGTTTCGCCGCCTGAAAGCAGCACGGCCGGGCCTTTGACCGGCAGGCCCTTGCGGCTGGCGGAAAGAGCGATACCGGCCATGACAGCGCCGACATCTTTTGACTCGCCTTCCAGCGAATCCCCGAGGATGAGCGGCGTAAGCCCGAGTTTCACCGCCTCATCCGCTGCCGCCTGCAGGGCGAGCGAGGGGGCGGCGATCAGCCGGATATCCTCGTCGATATCGCCTGTCTTCGGTGTTTCCTCGCCTTTTTCCAGCACCTTGCGCACGTTTTCGGGAAGATCGAGCGCATAACGGGAGATGATTTCCCGCACGGTTTCGATATCGCTCGGATCTGCAACCGTCGGGCCGGAGGCGATTTCGGAGGGATCGTCTCCCGGCACATCGGAAATAAGCAGCGAAACGACCCTGGCCGGTTTGGCGGCCAGCGCCAGCCGCCCGCCCTTGATGCGGGAGAGATGTTTGCGCACGGCGTTCATTTCGGAAATCGTCGCGCCGCTGGCAAGCAAGGCGCGGTTCACGGCCATCTTGTCGGCAAGCGTCATGCCTTCGGCAGGCGCCACCATCAGCGCCGAACCGCCGCCGGAAATCAGCGCGATCACCATGTCGTCCGCCGTCAGCCCTTCAACGGCGGCGAGAATGCGTTTTGCCGCTTCCGCGCTTTTATCGTCGGGCACGGGGTGCGAGGCCTCGATGAGTTCGATGCGTGTGGTCGGGACGGCATGGCCGTAACGCGTCACCACCACACCGGAAAGATCGACATGCGGCCATGCCGCTTCAAGCGCTGCGGCCATGGCGGCCGAAGCTTTGCCGGCGCCCACCACCACGCAGCGGCCTTTGGGCGGGGAGGGAAGGTGGTGTTGCAGCACCTTTGCCGGATCGGCGCTTGCGACTGCCGCCATGAAAATCCGGTTGAGGGCGTCTTTTGCGCTGTGATCGTTCCATGCGCTCATCGGTTCATACTCCGATCCAGAGGAAGCCGAGCGCGAACAATGCCGGCAATGCCTGAATGAACAGGATCTTCATATTGGCGGTGATGGCGCCGAAAATACCGGCCACCAGAACGCAGGTCAGGAAGAAAACCTTGAAGCTCAGCCCTTCATCGCCCTGCATCAGCCCATAGATCAGCCCCGCTGCGAGAAAACCGTTATAAAGCCCCTGATTGGCGGCAAGCACCTTTGTCTGCCGGGCGAAATCCGCCGAAAGGCCGAAGGCCCTGCGGCCGGCTGGCTTTTCCCACAGCAGCATTTCCAGAATGACGATGTAAATATGGATGGCCGCAACCACGGCAATCAGAATGCTGGCGATCATCGGCGGTTTCCTCCAAACCATGATGTCCGTTGCCGTTGTCAGAGTGAACAGGTGGCGAGCGGACAATTCCGTTTTAACGGCAGGGCAGAGGGCCGCAAGGTCAGAATCCTCTCTTCCCGTGCAAACTGTTGAAGACCGGCAGCCTATTGCTTGACTCTTTGCTGAAATAGGAACAAAACAAGAACAATAAAGATGAATAACCGGAATTGAAACCTGTCATGCCATGCAAAAGCGCGCGGATCAGTTGCTCGTTGTCGAAGAGCTGCGTGAAAGGCTGGAAAGGATCGGTAACGGCGCTCCGCGCCTGCACGAGACCTTGCCTTTCGGCGTGGATGCCATCGACCACCACCTGCCGGGAGGCGGGCTGAAGCTCGGTTGCCTGCATGAGGTGAGCGGCGGCGGCAATGGCGCTGCCGATGGCGCGGCGGCCGCCCTTTTTGCGGCCGGTGTGGCAGCAAGGCTTTCCGGCAAGGTTTTATGGTGTGTCACCCGCCGGGATCTGTTCATGCCGGGGCTGACGCAGGCGGGCCTGTCGCAGAACCGGGTCATCATCGTTGAATGCCGTGATGAAAAAGGCGTGCTCGACTGTTTCGAGGAAGGCCTTCGCTGCAACGGCTTCGGCGCAGTGATGGGTGAGGTGGCGAAACTGCCGATGAACGCCTCACGGCGGCTGCAACTGGTGGCGGAAACCTCCGGTGTGACCGGCATCGCCATCCGCCGTTTCCGTCGCGCCGCCGATGCGGCGCTGTTCGGCGAGCCGACGGCGGCGGTGACCCGCTGGCGCATCTCCGTCCGGCCCTCATCCCCCTTGCCGGTGCCGGGGGTGGGCAGGCCGCGCTGGTTTCTGGAACTTTTGCGATGTCGCGGCGGCGAAAGTGCCGAATTTGAAGTGGAAGCCTGTGATGCAAAGGGTCGTCTCGCTCTACCTGCCGACATGGTCGACGGATCGTTTCCGGCGTCTTTCGGGCAAGGACGCGCCGCCGGTTGAAAAACCTCTGGTCATGATCGGCCGCCAGGGCAGCCGCCGGCTGGTGCTGGCGCTCGACAAGGCGGCAAAGGCGGCGGGCATCCGGCCCGGCACGCCGGTCAGCAAGGCGCAGGCGCTGGTGCCGGGCCTTATCGTGGAAGATATGGATACGGCTGGTGATGCCCGCGCCCTGCAGCAGCTGGCCTTTCATTTCCTGCGCATCTATGCCCCCATCGTTGCCGCCGACCCGCCGGACGGGCTGGTGCTGGACACGGTGGGGGCGGACCATCTGCACGGCAATGAGGCGCTGATGCTGAGCGGCATGGTCAACCGCCTGCATGCCGCCGGTTTTGCCGCCCGCGCCGCCATTGCCGATAGCTGGGGAGCGGCCCATGCGCTGGCCCGTTTCGGCCGTGAGGAAATCAGCATCGTGCCACCGGGCGGGCAGCGGGTGGCGGTTAGCGGCTTGCCAGTGGCCGCGCTCAGGCTGGAAGAGCGTATTGTTTCCGGGCTGAAGGTGCTCGGTTTCCGCAGCATCGGCGAGCTGGCCGATGCCCCGCGTGCGCCGCTGACCCTGCGCTTCGGCCCCGAACTCGTGCGCCGTCTTTCCCAGGCTTCCGGAGAAATCGGCGAACCCATTGAACCGGTGCGTGTGGCCGAGCTGGTGGAGGTGCGCCGCGCCTTTCCCGAGCCGATTGCAGCGGCGGAAACGATTGCCCGTTATACGCAGAAGCTGGTTGTGGAGCTTTGTGTCGCGCTGGAAAAGCGCGGCCTCGGCGCCCGCCGGGTCGATCTGGTGCTGCATCGGGTGGATAGCGGCTTGCAGGCGGTGCGGGCCGGCACCTCCAGACCGGTGCGCGACATCAAGCAACTGGTTCGGCTGCTGACCGACCGGATCGACACCATCGATCCCGGTTTCGGCATCGAGATGATGGTGCTGACCGCCACCCATGCCGAACCGCTTGTCGCCGCGCAGGCCCGTTCCTCGCTTCTGGAGGAGGGACGTGCGGACATCGCCGATACGGTCGATGTTATTCTCAATCGCGGCCACAGGGTCTATCGTTATGCGGCGGTGGCAAGCGACGTGCCGGAACGCTCCCTTACCCCCGTTGCGGCGCTTGCGCCTGAGGATACGCTCGGCTGGCCCGGCCACTGGCCGCGCCCGGTCAGGCTTTTTTCAAGACCGGAACCCATCGAGACGCTGGCGCTGCTGCCGGATCATCCGCCGCGTTATTTCCTCTGGAAAGGCGTGCGCCACAATGTGCGGCGCGCCGACGGGCCGGAGCGGGTGTTCGGCGAATGGTGGAAACGCGACCGGGAAAAGGCCGCCGTGCGCGATTATTTCACGGTGGAAAATGAAAGCGGCGAGCGCTTCTGGATTTTCCGCTCCGGTGACGGCGAACATGCCGAAACCGGCTCGCAGGGCTGGTTCATCCACGGGGTTTTCGCATGAATACGCCGCTTTACGCCGAACTGCAGGTGACCACGCATTTCTCCTTCCTGCGCGGTGCAAGCTCCTGTGAGGAACTTTTCGAACAGGCCAAAAATCTCGGTATCGAGACGCTGGGCATCGTGGATCGCAACAGCCTTGCGGGCATTCCCCGCGCTTACGAAGCCGCCAATAATCATGGCATCCGCCTCGTCATCGGCTGCAGGCTCGATCTGGATGATGATATCTCCGTGCTTGCCTATCCCATGGATCGCCCGGCCTACGGCCGGCTTTGCCGGCTGCTTTCCGTCGGCAAGAAAAGGGGTGGCAAGGGCAAGTGCCGGCTGACATGGGACGATCTCGTCGCCTATGGCGAAGGCCTGATCGTCGTGCTGCTCGCCGATCTGGCCGACGATCTCTGCGCTCTTCGCCTGCGGCGGCTGAGGGCTGCCTTTGCGGACCGGGCCTATATGGCGCTCAGCCTCAGAAGGCGGCCCAACGACCAGATGCGTCTTTTCGAACTGTCGAACATGGCGCTAGCCGCAGGTGTACCGACGGTGGTGACCAATGACGTGCTGTTTCATGTGCCCGAGCGGCGCATGTTGCAGGATGTCGTCACCTGCATCAGGCACAATTGCACCATCGATGAGGCGGGTTTCCGGCGCGAACGCCATGCCGACCGCTATATGAAGCCGCCGCAGGAAATGCACCGGCTGTTTGCCCGTTACCCCGAGGCGCTGGCCCGCAGTCTCGAAATCGCGAAGCGCTGCACCTTTTCGCTGAAGGAACTGGTCTATCAATATCCCGAGGAGCGCACCCTGCCGGGGCTGACAGCGCAGCAGGCGCTGGAAAAGCTCGTCTGGGATGCGGTATCGGAGCGTTATCCGGATGGCGTGCCGGAAAAGGTGGAAAAGGCGCTGCATCACGAGTTGGACCTGATCGGCAGGCTGGAATATGCGCCGTATTTCCTGACGGTGAATGCCATCGTCCAATTTGCGCGCGGGGAAGATATTCTGTGTCAGGGTCGCGGTTCTGCGGCCAATTCGGTGGTGTGTTACGTGCTCGGTATCACCGCCATTGATCCCCTCAAGGTCGATCTCCTGTTCGAGCGTTTCGTTTCGGAAGCACGGCGCGAACCGCCTGACATCGACGTGGATTTCGAACATCAGCGGCGCGAGGAGGTGATCCAGTGGGTTTACAAAACCTATGGCCATGACAAAGCCGCGCTGTGTTCTGTCGTCACCCGTTATCGCGGGCGCGGGGCGCTACGCGATGTTGGCAAGGTTCTCGGCCTGCCGGAAGATTTGACCAAACTTCTGTCCTCGCAGGTCTGGCGCTGGAGCGAAGGGGTGGATGAAAAGCAGGTGAAGGAGCTGAACCTCAATATGGAGGATCGTCGCCTTAAGCTCGCTTTCGAGCTTGCCAATCAGCTTGTCGGCACGCCCCGTCACCACAGCCAGCATCCGGGGGGCTTCGTTTTGACCCATGACCGGCTGGACGAACTGGTCCCGATCGAACCCGCTGCCATGGACAAGCGGCAGATTATCGAATGGGACAAGGACGATATCGATATCATGAAGTTCATGAAGATGGACTGTCTGGCGCTCGGCATGCTCTCCTGCATGAAGCGCGGCTTCGATATTCTGGAGGAGCGGACAGGCAAGAAGCACGATCTTACTTCCATGCCTGATGATGATCCCGCAACCTTCAAAATGATCCAGAAGGCCGATACGCTCGGCACCTTCCAGATTGAAAGCCGGGCGCAGATGTCGATGCTGCCGCGTCTGAAGCCGGCAAAATTCTACGACCTCGTCATTCAGGTGGCCATTGTTCGTCCTGGCCCCATTCAGGGTGATATGGTGCACCCATATTTGCGACGCCGTGACAAAAAAGAGGATGAACATTATCCGAAGGAGGAATTGAGAGGAGTGCTGGGCAAGACGCTGGGCGTTCCGCTGTTTCAGGAGCAGGCCATGCGCGTCGCCATCGAATGCGCCGGTTTTTCACCCGGCAAGGCGGATCAGTTGCGCCGTGCCATGGCAACCTTCAAGAATGTCGGCACCATCTCCAAATTCAGGCAGGATCTGATCGATGGCATGGTGGAGCGCGGTTATGCGCAGGACTTCGCCGAACGCATTTTCAAGCAGCTAGAAGGTTTCGGCAGTTATGGTTTCCCCGAAAGCCACGCGGCATCCTTCGCGCTGATTGCCTATGCTTCCTCATGGCTGAAGTGCCATCATCCCGATATTTTCTGCACGGCGCTTCTCAATTCGCAGCCCATGGGCTTTTATGCTCCGGCGCAGATCGTGCGCGATGCGCGCGATCATGGCGTGGAGGTGCGCCCGGTCTGCGTTAATAACAGCCGCTTCGACTGCACGCTGGAACCGACCGGCAAGACGGACACCAATGGCAAAGAACGTTATGCCGTGCGGCTCGGCATGCGTCTGGTGAAGGGGCTTTCCAACAATCATGCTGCCGATATCGTCGCCGGCCGGCAGGACCGGGCATTTGCCTCGGTGGATGATCTCTGGCGAAGGGCGGGCGTTCCCGCCGCCGCACTGGTCTGTCTTGCCGAAGCCGATGCCTTTCTGCCGTCGCTTTCGCTTGCCAGACGCGAGGCGCTCTGGGCCATCAAGGCTTTGCGGGATGAGCCGCTGCCGCTTTTCGCCGCCGCCGCCAGCCGGGAAAATACTGTCGTGGACGAGCTTCAGGAACCCGCCGTCGCGCTCCGGCCCATGACGGATGGCGGCGAGGTGGTGCAGGATTACGGTCATGTGGGGCTGACGCTACGCGAACATCCCATGACCTTCCTGCGGCGCGATCTTTCCCGCCGGCGCATCGTTACCTGTGCGGAGGCGGTGCGTGTGCGTGACGGCACATGGCTGGAAACGGCGGGTCTGGTGCTGGTGCGCCAGCGCCCCGGCTCGGCCAAGGGCGTGATTTTCATGACGCTGGAGGATGAGACGGGCATTGCCAATGCGGTGCTGTGGGTCAAGACCTTCGAAAAATACCGGCGTGTGGTGCTGTCTGCCGGCATGGTCGGCATTTACGGCAAGATCCAGCGGGAAGGCGAGGTGGTGCATCTGGTCGCCCACCGATTGACCGATCTGTCGGAAGCGCTGGCAAGTGTGGGCGAGCGCAACCGCGCCTTTCCGCTGCCGCATGGGCGGGGCGATGAGTTCCACCACGGCATGCCGCCGGAAGATCATCGCACTATTAAGAAACGCCTGCCGGCTACAGTCGATGATAACGATGAGGTGGAGCGGATAAAGGTCATTTCCCGCAATTTTCATTGAAAAGGCGGTTCAGATTATCTTTTTCGCGCCACGATATAAGGCCGCTTGTCATTGCCCTTTGTCGCGTGGAATTCCGTGGCCAGAATGTCGAAGCCTCCGGCTGTTATATGCCGGCTCAACTCGGTGGCGGTGAAGATGCCGGCATAGGGCGCCTTGCCGATTGCGCGCATGGCCGGCAACACAAGGCGGATGAGTGGGTTCATATCGCCGACGCAGGGTGTCTTGGTGATGAGAAGCCCCTGCGCGGCGAGCAGGGAATGGATGTGCTGCAATGTGCCGGGCAGATCGCGGACCAGATGAAGGTAATTGAAACCCAGAACCGCGTTAAACTGCGCGGGGTCGGGCACAAGCGTTTCCACGGTCGCCATGCTGAAAACGAGGTTGGTGAGAGAGCCGGCGGCGTGTTTTCTTTCCTGCGCAATCGCAATCATGTCGGTGGAAATATCCGTCGCAAGATAGTTTTTGACACCGCCTGCCAGCCGGATTGCCGTTGTCCCGGTGCCGCAGCCCAGTTCCAATACCCTGTCATCCGGTTTCAGCAGGGCGAGGGTCCGTTCCAGCGTGCGCGCATATCCGGTTTCATCCGAAATCCTGCCCCCGGCATATTTCCGGGCAGTCCGGTTCCAGAAACGGGCGTCGTCGGCAATGCTCATGGTGGATGCTCCCCGAACCCCACGCTTTCGCGTCGAGCGGATCTGATTTCACCCCGTATCCATATCCGTTTTATTTGAAGCTTTTAAGCCGCATCCTCCAGCCCCGCGGTGTCCTTCCTGCGGAACTGGCTGGGCGGCGCGCCGAGCACGCGTTTGAAGGCGCGGCTGAAGGAGGCTTCGGAATCGTAACCGAGCTTTTCTGCCGCCAGCGTTACGCGCATGCCTTCGCGCAGCCACAGCCGCGCCTGATGCATGCGCACGCGCACCACATAACGGGCCGGGCTTTCGCCGACCACGCGGGTGAAACGTTCCGCGAAACTCGAACGGGATGCGCCCATCAGCGAGGCAAGCTCCTCCACGCTCCAGTCCTTTTCGGGGTTGAGGTGGATGGCGGCCAGCACCCGCCCGAGTTCGGGATTGCGCACGGCGGCCAGCCAGCCGCTGGAATCGCCGCAGCCATATTCCACCCATGTGCGGATCAAGGTCGCGGTCAGCACATCGGCAAGCCTTGCCAGAATGCCGCCCGCGCCGACGCGGTTCAGTTCCACCTCGCGCGTCATGGCTTCCAGCAGATGGGGGATAGCCGGGTCGCTTTTGGCCAGATCGCTGGTCAGCATCACATCCGGCATCAGCTGCAGCAGCGGGTGCAGATTGTCCATGTTGAAACGCATCGAGGCGGTAAAGGCGACGGTATCGCCGCCGGCGCTCGCACATTCCATGTCGAAGATGCCCTGGCAGACTTCCTTCTTGCCGAAGCGGTCGAAAAGGGTGGGCTTCACATCCTCGCCGCTGCCCAGCACGTGGGCGTGCCCTCGCGGCAGAAGCACGGCGTCACCGCAGGTCAGCGTCAGCCATTCCCCGGAAGGTTTCTGCAATTTCGCCTGACCGACGCCGATGAAATGAAACCGCGCGGCTTCCTGTTCGGGAAAGGCCGTCGCCCAGGGTGTGGCCATGCGGCACCGGCCGTATTCGACACCATCGAGCCTCAGGCCACGCAACATTTCGGTCAGGGCATCATTCATGGCGCTCTCGCAAATTCGGATGTTTGGTTAAGGAATATGGATTTTCTAGCATGGAAACGCCGGGATGTCACGCATAGCTTATGCGCATCGATTTGCGGTTGTTGAACCGGACTCCCACCGGTTTCACCACTTTGTCTTTCCGTTTCAGGACGCATTCCGGGAATGCGCATCAGGAGATTTTCATGAACAACCGGACCATAAACGAGCTTGAATATGTGCCGCGCAAGACAGAGCCGGATGCGAAATGGGCGGCCGTGGTTTCGCTTTCGCTCGGCGTTTTTGGGCTGGTGACGGCGGAGTTCCTGCCGGTCAGCCTGCTCACGCCGCTTTCGGCCGATCTCGCCGTCAGCTCCGGCATCGCCGGTCAATCCATCACCGTTACGGCGCTGGTCGCGGCGGTCGCCGGCCCCGGCGTCGTCATCGGCACGCGCAGCATCGATCGCCGCTGGACATTGCTTGGGCTGACCACGCTGCTGATCATTTCCAGCACGCTGGCCGCCTTCGCCAACGGTCTTTTCATGCTGTTCGCCTCGCGTGTCCTGCTCGGCATCGGCCTTGGCGGTTTCTGGGCCATGTCGGCGGCGCTGGCGCTGAGGCTGGTGCCGCTTGAGAAGATGCCGCGCGCCATGGCCATCATCCTGACAGGGGTTTCGGTTGCCACCGTCTGTGCAGCGCCGGTGGGCGCGTGGATCGGCGCGACGCTTGGCTGGCGCTCGGCCTTTGTCGTTGCGGGTGCGCTCGGTGTCATCGCACTTCTCGTGCAATTGCTCACCGTTCCGTCGCTGCCGCCGGCTGGCGCACCCGGTCTTTCCACAATGTTCCGCCTGTTGCAGCGGCCGCAGGTCCGGATCGGCCTCCTGACGACGCTGTTCATCGTTGCGGGTCACTTTGCCGGCTTCACCTATGTCCGTCCGTTCCTGGAAGATGTGACGCTTCTTGGCGTCGAGGCGATTTCCCTCATCCTTCTGGTTTATGGTGTCGGCGGCTTTTTCGGCAATCTTTTCGGCGGTTTCCTCTCCGAGAAAAACACGGCATGGGCGGTGACGTTCGCCGCGACTCTCATCGCGGCATCGGCCTCCGTTCTGGTCGTTGCGGGTGCGTCGCCCCTCGTTGCGGGCCTTGCCATCGCTGCCTGGGGCTTTGCCTTCGGTGCGCTTCCGGTCAGTGTGCAGAGCTTCATCACGCGGGCCGCTTCCGATGAAGCAGAAAGCGCCGGTGCGCTGCTGCTCACCACGTTCCAGATCGCCATTTCCAGCGGTGCGGTTCTGGGCGGCCTGCTGATCGATCTTCAGGGGGCGACGATGGTCTTCGTCTTCGTAGCGATTGCCGCCCTTCTCGGCGCATCGTTGATGGCGTCACGCCGTGGCGTGGTGCCGCAGGTCGAGGCATCGCAGGGGTAATTGGTCGAAGAAACCGGACCCGCATTCCTGCGGGTCCTACTCCTCCTCAAACCGTCTTGATCGCCTTCTGCGTCCGGTCTTTACCGACCTCGATCACGTGGCGCATGGCTTTCACCGCCGCATCCGCGTCACGCGCCGCAATCGCATGGACGATGCGCAGATGATTGGACGCGATTTCGGCAATGGTGCCAGGCGAAGCGGCCGGCGAAGAGAGCTGGAAGGAAATGGCAAGTGCTGCTTCGATCAGCCCGCTTGCCGAGCGCATGAAGGGGTTGCCGGACATATGCGCCACGGCAAGGTGGAATTCGAGATCGACCTTGGCAATGCTTTCGGGCGTATGTTTAGGATTGTCGAATTTGGCGGCGATGACGTAAAGCGAAACGATATCGTCATTGGAGGCCTGCAGGGCCGCTGCCGCTGCCGCCGCCGGTTCCAGCGCCAGGCGGATCTCCGCCAGATGCGTGACGAATTCCTGGTCTATGCCGGCCTCGCAGCGCCAGCCCAGCACATCCGGATCGAAGAAGTTCCAGCTTGAGCGGTCGAGAACGCGGGTGCCGACCTTCGCCTTGGGTTCGACCAGCCGCTTGGCCGCCAGCGTCTTCATGGTTTCGCGCAGCACGGTGCGCGAGACGCCGAAGCGCATGGAAAGTTCCGCGTCATTGGGCAACAGGGAGCCTTCCGCAATTCTGCCCGAAACGATGGCGCTGCCGAGTTCGGAGACCACATGGGCGTGGCTGTTCCGGCGTTTTCGCCCGCTTATCGTCGTTTCGAGCAGCCCCAAGCAAGCCTCCCTTGGCAATTATGCCGGATGCGGTCCGGCCAGTCTCCTGTTTGAATACCAGATGATTGCGCGCTGCAACACGATGAAGATGAAAAGCAGCACACCGATGACGATTTTCGTCCACCAGGAGGAAAGCGTCCCGTCAAAAACGATGTAGGTCTGGATCAAGCCCTGTATCAGAAGGCCGATGAAGGTTCCCGCCACCAGCCCCGTGCCGCCGGTCAGCAGAGTGCCGCCAATGACGACGGCGGCGATGGCGTCGAGTTCCACCCCCACCGTCGCCAGCGAATAACCCGACGAGGTGTAGAGCGTATAGACGATGCCGGCGAGGCCCGACAGGAAACCGGAAAGCGCATAGATGCCGATGGTCGTCGCCCCGATCGGCACGCCCATCAGCTCGGCCGATTGCGGGTTGCCACCGAGCGCATAGACATTGGCGCCAAAGCGGGTGCGGCTGGCGATCAGCATGCCGGCAGCAAAGACGAGAAGCATCAGCATGGCCAGCGCCGTCAGCCTGCCGCCGCCGGGAAAGCGATAATAAAAGCCCTGTATCGCATCGATGAAGGGATGCGAGATCGGCACGGACTGGGTGGAGATGAGGTAAGCCGCGCCGCGTGCCAGAAACATGCCCGCCAGCGTTACCACGAAGGGCGGGATGGCGAGGAAGCGGATCATCGCCCCCATCAGGCAGCCGAACAATGTCGAGACAACCAGCACGATGGCGAAGGCAAGCAGCGGATGGATGTTATAGGTGCCGACCATGACCGCCACGAAGACACTGGTGAAGGCGATGACCGAACCGATGGACAGATCGATGCCGCCAGACAGGATGACGAAGGTCATGCCGACCGCCGCGATGCCGAGAAAGGCGTTGTCGGTCAGAAGATTGCCGATCACCCGCGTCGACAGGATCGCCGGATATTGCAGCACGCACAGCAGATAGGCGATGACGAAGATCGTCAGCGTGGTGAGGAAGGGCAGGTTGCGGCTGTGGATCATCGCGCGGTTCCTTCCTTGGTCATGCCATTGGCGGCGGCCGGTTTAGCGTGTGGCTTGGGCGCTTTCACGAAGCCGAGTACCGTCATGATTGCCGGCGATTGCAGCGTCAGCACCACCATGATGATGCCCGCCTTGATGATGAGGTTGAATTCCGGCGGAAAGCCCGAAACGAGAATGCCGGTATTGATGGTCTGGATGATGAGCGCGCCGATCAGCGAGGCGGTGATGGAGAAGCGCCCGCCGTTCAGCGAGGTGCCGCCGATGACCACGGCAAGGATGGCGTCCAGCTCCAGCCAAAGCCCGGCATTGTTGGCATCTGCGCCGCGTATATCGGCGGTCACGATCATGCCGGCGATGGCCGCGCAGAGGCCGGAAACGGCATAGACGAAAAACAGCAGGAAGCGCGCCCGCACACCGGCAAGCGCTGCCGCACGGCGATTGATGCCGGTCGCCTCGATCAGAAAACCGAGCGCGCTCTTGCGCACCAGAAGGCCGATCAGCAGTGCGGCCGCCACCCAGATGATGACGGGCAGCGGTATGCCCGCGAACGAGCCGGAACCGATGGCGGAAAAGCTGTCATTGTTGAAGGTGAGAATGACACCCTCGGTGATGAGCTGGGCGATGCCGCGTCCCGCCACCATCAGGATCAGGGTGGCGATGATCGGTTGTATGTCGAGAAGGGCGACCAGCACGCCGTTCCACAGACCGCAGGCAATGCCCACCGCAAGCGAGATGACAATGACCGAAGGAATGGAATGGCCGTTGCTGATGAGCGTGGCAGCGACCGCGCCGCAGATGGCGATGACAGCGCCGATGGAAAGATCAATGCCCTTGGTGGCGATGACCAGCGTCATGCCGATGGTCAGAAGCGCAACCGGTGCGGCGCGCACGAGAATATCCACCAGACTGCCATAGAGCCGGCCGTTCTGGAACGAGACATGCAGGAAACCCGGCGAAAGGATTGTAATCGCTGCCAGAATGATGAAGAGTGCGGCAAGCTGCGGAGCAAGTCTTTTGAGGCGTCGTGTCATTGCTGTCATCACGCCGCCTCCGTTTTCGCCGCATCTGCAATCGCCCGCATGATGTTGTCGGCGGTCACCTCGCTGCCTTTCAATTCGCTGACATGGCGGCGGTCGGAGAGCACGATCACACGGTGGGCGACGGCGGTAAGCTCTTCCAGCTCGGAGGAGATGACGACGAGCGACATGCCCTCGCTGCAGAGTTTTTCGATCATTTTCAGGATTTCCGCATGCGCGCCGATATCGATGCCGCGTGTCGGCTCGTCGAGGATCAGCAGCCGGGGGTGGGTGGCGAGCCAGCGCGCCAGAATGGCCTTCTGCTGGTTGCCACCGGACAGGAATTTGATCGGCCGCTCGGGATCGGCGGGGCGGATATCGAGCGACTTGATGAAGCTTTCGGCAAGCTCAGCCTTCTGCCGGCGCGAGAGCGGCCGTGCCCAGCCCTGCCGTGCCTGAAGCGCCAGCGCGATATTATCGGTGACGGAAAAGTCGCCGATGATGCCATCCGTCTTGCGCTCTTCCGGACAGAATCCGAACCCGGCCGAGATGGCGGCTTCAGGAGACGAGATCGCCGCAGCCTTTCCGTCGATTGTCGCCGTGCCGGTATCGGGCCGGTCGATGCCGAACAGCAGGAAGGCGGTTTCGGTTCGGCCGGAGCCAAGGAGACCGGCGACGCCGACGATCTCTCCCGGCCGGATGCCGAGATCGAAGGGCGCGATGCTGCCGCGTTTGCCGTAACCTTCGAAACGGATCGGCGGCTCGCCCTCGGCAACCGTATCTTCGGTCGCCTGATGTTCATGGGTGATGTGCTGAAGCTCGCGGCCGAGCATCATCGAGATCAGTTCGGAACGGGGCAGGCTGCCGATGTCACGGGTGCCGACGAGGCGGCCATTGCGAAGCACCGTCACCCGGTCGGCGATATCATAGACCTGATTGAGGAAGTGGGTGATGATGACGATGCCGATGCCGCGGGCGCGCAGGTTTCTCAAGACGCCAAACAGCATCTCGACCTCATGGGCATCAAGGCTGGCGGTCGGTTCGTCCAGCACCAGCACCTTGCCGGAAAGATCGACGGCGCGGGCAATGGCGATGATTTGCCGGATGGCCACGGAATAGCTTGAAAGAAGCGCGTTGACGTCGATGGAAAGCCCGTATTGCGCAAGCAGCGCCTGCGAATTCTTCTGCATCGTGCCGCGGTCGATCAGCCCGAAGCGGCGCGGCTGGCGCCCAAGAAACAGGTTTTCGGCAACCGTCAGGTTTTCGAGAAGATTCACCTCCTGATAGACCGTGCCGATACCGAGCGCCTGCGCCTCGCCCACATTGGCGGGCGAAATCTCGCTACCCTCCAGAAAGATCGAGCCGCTGTCGCGGTGATAAACGCCGGTCAGGATTTTGATGAGCGTCGATTTACCCGCACCGTTTTCGCCGAGCAGGGCATGGATTTCACCATGTCCAAGCGAAAAATCGACGCCATCGAGCGCCGTGATCCCCAGAAAGGATTTGCCGATGGCGCGTGCTTCCAGAAGTGGTGCCGTTTCGGACATTGAGCAGGTTCCGCATGAAAAACGCCATGATGGAGCGGCACGAACGACGCGCCGCTCCTTCCGAAGAATGGGGTATCAGTAACCCAGACCCTTCTTCGCCTCGTAGACCTTCATCGGGTCGTCGGACGCCGTATAGAGCTTGGATTCGGTCTGAATCCACTTCGGCGGGGCCTTCTTGTCCTTCAGATAGGCTTCGAGCGCGTCGAAGGCGGGGCCGGCCATGTCAGGCGTCAGTTCGACGGTGGCGTTGGCTTCGCCGGCCGCCATGGCCTTGAAGATATCAGGCACGGCATCGATGGAAACGACCTTGATGTCGGTTCCGGGTTTCAGGCCGGCTTCCTTGATCGCCTGGATCGCGCCGACGGCCATGTCGTCATTATGAGCGTAGACAGCACAGATATCCTTGCCGCCGCCTTCGGCCTTGATGAAGCTTTCCATCACTTCCTTGCCCTTGGTGCGAGTGAAGTCACCAGTTTGCGAGCGCGCGATCTTGATGTTCTTGTGCGAGGCAATCGCCTCTTCGAAGCCCTTCTTGCGGTTGATGGCGGGCGAAGAGCCGGTTGTGCCCTGCAATTCCACGACCTTGCAGTCCTTGGAGCCGACATCCTTGACCAGCCAGTCGCCGGCAACCTTGCCTTCATGAACCTGATCGGAGGTTACGGCGGTGAGGTAAAGATCGTCCGAAGCCTCGATCTGGCGGTCGAGCAGGATGACAGGGATTTTTTCTTCCTTGGCTTCCTTCAGCACGGCGTCCCAGCCGGTTGCGACGACCGGAGCGATCAGGATCGCATCGACGCCCTGCGCGATGAAGCCGCGAACGGCCTTGATCTGATTTTCCTGCTTTTGCTGCGCGTCGGCGAATTTCAGCGTGACGCCGCGCTTCTCCGCCTGCTGCTTGGTGACGGTTGTTTCAGCCGCGCGCCAGCCGGATTCCGAACCGATCTGCGAGAAGCCGACGGTAAGCGATTGTGCGGAAACACTGGATGCAAGGCATGCGGAAACGGCGACAGTGAATGCCGCAAGAGCTTTTCTCATCTTATCCTCCCAGAGATGATGTCAGCGTGACGGCGACACTATGAGCATATAGTAATACTCTTGAAAAGTGGTTTTTTAGCCTTTTCGCAATTTGGCTTTCACGAGCTGCGACGAAATTTTGTCATAAAATACAATGAATCAATGGTTTGTGTAGAAATTAACTGCATTCTTTCCCTGTCTGAACAGGCCGAAAATGGCCCGTGATGTGGCTTGACAGTGAATGGCGGCATCTAATAGTAATACAAATAAAGAGATCAGACTGAGGCGGAGTGCCGGGCCATCGGGCCAGCCGCATTCCGGCAAGGCAGGGAGGAAGAGGCCGTTGCGCGACACCGGTATCATCGTAAATGCCGAAAAATATTCGGTTAAAGCCGAAGAACAGCTCCAAATCACTCGTCTGGGGCTGCTCTGTCGGTTATGCGTGATCTCCGAAAGCTGATTCCATTTTCCTTGCGCACAACATAAGCTTGTCGCATTTCGTAATATTTTACCGTTGGCCACTTCCGGCTGGAGACCTGCATAATGACCAAATCCGACAATCTGCCTGCAACCCAAGGCAAGCTTCGCTCGCGCGCGTGGTTCGACAATCCCGCCAACGCGGATATGACCGCGCTTTATCTCGAGCGTTACATGAACTTCGGTCTGAGCCAGGCCGAGCTTCAGTCCGACCGCCCGATCATCGGCATTGCGCAGACCGGTTCGGACCTTTCGCCCTGCAACCGCCACCATCTGGAACTGGCGAACCGCCTGCGTGAAGGCATCCGTGAAGCGGGCGGCATCGCCATCGAATTTCCGGTGCATCCGATCCAGGAAACCGGCAAGCGCCCGACCGCTGGTCTCGACCGTAACCTTGCCTATCTCGGCCTCGTGGAAGTGCTTTACGGTTACCCGCTCGACGGCGTTGTCCTCACCATCGGCTGCGACAAGACCACGCCTGCCTGTCTTATGGCGGCGGCCACCGTCAACATTCCGGCCATCGCCCTTTCCGTCGGCCCCATGCTGAACGGCTGGTTCCGTGGCGAACGCACCGGTTCCGGCACCATCGTCTGGAAGGCGCGCGAACTGCTGGCGAAGGGCGAGATCGATTATCAGGGCTTCGTCAAGCTCGTCGCCTCTTCGGCTCCCTCCACCGGTTACTGCAACACCATGGGCACGGCAACGACCATGAACTCGCTGGCTGAAGCGCTCGGCATGCAGCTTCCGGGCTCCGCCGCCATTCCGGCGCCTTACCGCGACCGTCAGGAAGTCTCCTACCTTACCGGCCTGCGCATCGTCGAAATGGTCAAGGAAGACCTGAAGCCTTCCGATATCATGACCAAGGATGCCTTCATCAACGCCATCCGCGTCAATTCGGCCATCGGCGGTTCCACCAATGCGCCGATCCATCTGAACGGCCTCGCACGTCACGTCGGCGTCGAGTTGACGGTGGATGACTGGCAGACCTATGGCGAAGATGTGCCGCTGCTCGTCAACCTGCAGCCGGCCGGCGAATATCTCGGCGAGGATTATTACCATGCCGGCGGCGTTCCTGCCGTCGTCAACCAGCTGATGAACCAGGGACTGATCATGGAAGACGCCATGACCGTCAACGGCAAGACCATCGGCGAAAACTGCCGTGGCGCCATCATCGAAGACGAGAAGGTCATCCGTCCCTATGAACAGCCGCTCAAGGAGCGCGCCGGCTTCCGCGTTCTGCGCGGTAACCTGTTCTCCTCCGCCATCATGAAGACCAGCGTGATCTCGGAAGAGTTCCGCAACCGTTACCTCTCCAACCCGAACGACCCGGAGGCCTTCGAAGGCCGCGCCGTGGTGTTCGACGGTCCGGAGGACTACCATCACCGCATCGACGATCCGTCGCTGAAGATCGACGCCAACACCATACTCTTCATGCGCGGCGCAGGCCCCATCGGTTATCCGGGTGCCGCGGAAGTGGTGAACATGCGCGCGCCGGATTATCTTTTGAAGGAAGGTGTCAATTCGCTGCCCTGCATCGGCGATGGCCGCCAGTCCGGCACGTCGGGCAGCCCGTCCATCCTCAACGCTTCGCCCGAAGCGGCGGCCGGCGGCGGTCTCGCCATCCTGCAGACGGGCGACCGCGTCCGCATCGATGTGGGCCGCGGCAAGGCGGATATCCTGATTTCCGGCGAGGAACTGGCCAAGCGTTACGAAGCGCTTTCCGCCGAGGGCGGTTACAAGTTCCCCGATCACCAGACGCCATGGCAGGAAATCCAGCGCGGTATTGTCAGCCAGATGGAAACCGGCGCGGTTCTGGAGCCGGCCGTGAAGTATCAGCGTATTGCCCAGACCAAGGGCCTGCCGCGCGACAACCACTAAGGTTAGGTAGTTTCGACCGAGCGCTTTTTAATCAGCCCCGGGGTAAAACCCGGGGCCGAAACATTTTGAATACCGTGCTTCGCAACCGCGTAAACCGTGCGGGCGGCCGAAGAGCGCGATAGCATCATTGCTTACCTGCCTACTTCTCCGATGGGGCTGGCGGCTTTCCCAGATATGGCAGGAAGAACATGTAAAGCCCGCTGAAAACAAGCAAAGTCAGCGGCAGCAGCGGAGCAAAGACGATCATCGGTGGTGTCGGGCCGAAGGCCATCGAAGCGAAGTTCGCCAGAATGGTAATGGTCAGCAGAATGCCCAGCCACCGATGGCCCTGCCTTATCCAGTTTCGCAAGATCAAAATCGCCCCCAAGAAAAAGCATCCATGATGGAATGTGACACATCGGCGCTTCAGCGGGCCTGAACGAGCTTCCAGCCATTGCCGGAAGGATCGCGGAAGCTCGCATCCACCGAGCCGTAGCGGGTGATCGGTTCCTGGGTGAATTCGACGCCGCGTTTGTGCATGGCGTCAAAGGCTTTCTGGCAATCCTCGACCACCAGAACCAGCGGCGGCATGGCGCCTTTGGCCACGGCTTCGTTCAGGTCCTGCGCCGTCGCTTCATCAACGGTCGGGGCCTGCGGCCGAAACAGACCCAGCTGGAAATCCGGCTGGTCCGGGTGCTGCACGGTCAACCAGCGATAATCGCCGTTACGTGCGTCCGTATGCAGACGAAATCCGACTTTTTCGACATAAAATTGCAACGCTTCGTCCTGGTCGTGAACATAAAGCCCGACAAGTTGAACACCATTTTTCATGAGCTATCTCCCTTTCACTCACCGTGCCTACCGCTTTCCGTTCGCCGGCGCTTCTCCGAAACTGCGATTGTGAGATGGGGACGATGTGCGGCGCTGACGAAGCAATGGGGAACCTGCTCAAGGTCGGCAGGCAAAAGCCGCATCCTGCGCCGCAATTCACTCGGGTTTTCCCCCGTCACGTCGCGGAAAACACGGCCGAACGTGCCGATGCTGTTCCAGCCCGTTTGCAGCGCGATCTCGATGATCGGAAGGTCCGTGTCACGCAACAGCGCCACGGCGCGCTCCACCCGGCGGGTCAGCAGATAACGGTGAGGAGGTATGCCGAAAGCATCGCGAAACGATCTCGCGAAGTGCGCCTGCGAGGCGCCGCTGACGCTTGCAAGGCGTGAAACAGGCCACGCCTCATGGGGTGCCGCGTCCATATGATCCTTGGCCCGCAGAAGGCGGCGCAACAGTTGCAAGTCTCTGTTCGCAGAGTTCTTTTCGGGCCGGCGCATGCGGCAATCATTGTATGAACCGGCGGTCCTTGGCAAGGTTCATGGCTGCAAGCCGCTGTGAGTGGCTCAGATCACCGGGTAAAGCGACCAGAAGAACAGTTCATATTCCTGATCGCGGTCGTCGTCGTGCGACTCGTCATCGGGTCTGCGCGGTGTTTTGTCCTGAAACTCGGTCTCCACCCGCTCATTGACGACGGGCATCCTTCGGCCGATGCCAAAGAGGTCAAAGGAGAGCATGTTGAACCCTGCTACCATGGCCATTTCCCTTCTTCACGCGAGTTAACGTAGCGTTAAGTTTCGCGCGTTGCCATGATTTCGTCAAGATTGGCTGAGGAATTTGTCTACCATTTTTAACAACAATGTCGTGACTGACATTCCAACGCTGCCGGATTTGGCGCAATGAACGTTTATTAACGGCGTTAAACGCCGTTCGCAGGGGCGTCAGAATAGGCTTTTTCAGTCGCTTCCAGTGCGGAATCGGTATCTGCGGCATGGCCGAGGCTCTTCAGGGCGCTGGAGAAGGCCGCGATATTGGCTTTTACCGCCTCCGGATGTGCCCTCCGACCGGTGTGATTGAGCCTTATCAACCGTTCCGCGCCGGGGCCGACACCGGCGGAAAGATCCGCGCCCTGCTTTTGGGATGCAGCGGCGAGGAACGCTCCGGCTTCCACGGTATCCGGCAGGATCGCCGTGGAAACGAGGGCGGAGGCGTGTGCCTCTTCCACCCAGGTCGGGATACCGAGCGCCCTGATGCCGTTCCGGGTGGCCGCCGCCGCCCTTTCGTGGCGTTCATTGGCGGATGCCAAACCTTCCGCCTCTATCCTGTCGAGGGCGGCCTCCAGCGCATAGAATTCCAGCGGAGCGGGCGTTCCGGGCAGCACGCTGCGGCCGGCATCGAGCCAGAATTTCTTCTGGTCCATAAGCGAGAGCATGGAGTTTTCCGGCGCACCACCATGGGAAAGTAGCTCCCACGCTTTTTCGCTGACGGAAATGGCGGAAACCCCGGCCGGGCCGGCCAGCGCCTTTTGCGGGCCGATGACGGCGATATCGATGCCCAGCCGGTCGACCTCGAAGGCATGGCCGCCGATGGAGGCGACGGCATCGACAAGGGTTACGATGCCCTTTTTCCGAGCGAGCGCGGCAATGGCGGGCAGGGGGTTGAGAATGCCGCTCGCCGATTCCGCATGGACGATGGCGAGAAGATCGAAGCCCTGGCCCTCGTCCAGCGCCCGTTCCACCTCCTCCAGCGTGACCGGCTTTGCCGGGCTGGCGGTCAGGTTGCGCACCGTCGCGCCGCCTCTCGCGAGCCAGCCGCCGAACCATGCGCCATAGGGGCTGGTGACGATGTTGAGCGCTCTAAGACCCGGTCGGGCAAGGCTCGTCGCCGCCGCCTCAAGCGCCAGCACGGCTTCCGCCTGCATGAGAAGGACGTCGTTCCCCGTGCCCATCAAGGCTGCCAGCCGGTCAGCCAGAATCGCGTAACGCTCCGCGGGAAAAGCGGGCGGGTCGAGCAGCAATGCATAATCCGGAACGGGCATGTCTTTTCCTTACGTGGCAATGGTCAGGCGCGGTGCGGCGTCGATCAGGGTTCTGGCGGTCGAGGATTGCGGCGCCGAGACGATATTTCCCGTCCTGCCGATTTCAACGATCCGCCCCGCTTCCATGATGGCGACGCGGTGGCAGACGGCCCGGATGACCGCGAGATCATGAGAAACGAAAATACAGGAAACGGCCGTCTCCCGCTGTATTTCCACCAGCAGTTCGAGGATTTGTCGGCGAACCGAAACATCGAGCGCGGATACGGCTTCGTCCAGAATGAGAAGCGACGGTTTGAGCGCAATGGCGCGTGCAATCGCGACACGCTGCCTTTGACCGCCGGAAAGCTCGAAGACCGAGCGGCCGGCATAGCTGGCGGGCAGGCCCACGCGCTCGAGAAGGCGGCGTATTTCCGCCGCACGCTCGCGTCTTTTGACCATGCGATGGATGCGCAACGGTTCGCCGATGGCATCCTCGACGCTGGCGCGTGGATTGAACGCGCCATGCGTATCCTGAAACACCATCTGCATATGCCGGCGGGCGGCGCGAAGTTTGCCGTCGTCAAGCGCCAGCCAGTCACGGCCTTTGAAATGGATCGTGCCTTCGTCGGCCGGGATCAGTCGCATCAGAATGCGCGCCAGCGTCGATTTCCCGCAGCCGGAGGGACCGGCAAGCCCCAGGGTCTCGCCGGGCTGAAGCGAAAAGGAGATGTCGGAAAGCGCCGCCACCGTTCTTGCGCCGGTGCGATAGGTTTTCGACAGTCCGTCGACACTCAGAAGGGCTTCGTTCATGACGCGGCCTCGCCGATGAGCGGCGGAGTGGAGAGATCGAGATAATCGGCAAGCAGCGCACGCGTATAGTTATGGGCGGGTGCGGAAAGCACCCGCCGCGTCGGGCCGTGTTCCACCAGCAGCCCCGCGCGCAGAACCGCGATCTCGTCGGCAAGGCTGGAGGCAAGGCCGATATCATGGGTGATGAACACCAGCGTTTTGTTTTCCTGCCGTACCAGATCGTCCAGCAGCGTGGCGATGGCGGCCTGACTGACCGTATCGAGCGCGCTCGTGGCCTCGTCGGCAATCAGGATCGAAGGACTGGCGGCAATGACGGCGGCAATCGCCACGCGCTGCCTCTGGCCGCCGGAAAGCTGGTGCGGATAGGCGGTGAGCAGATGGGAAGGATGGGGCAGCCGCACCCGGTCCAGAAGATCGCGGGCAAGATCGCGCGCTTGCCTCCATGACAGGCCGAGATGCCGCACGGCGCCTTCCGCCACCTGTTCTCCGATGGTGAGAACCGGGTTGAGTGTCGCGCCGGTATCCTGAAAGATCGTGCCGATATCGCGCCCCGGCTGCGGCCTGCCGTGAAAGAGGCCGCTATCGCGGCTCCAGGAAATATCGCCGGAAACCCGTGCATTGCCGGGAAGAAGCCCGGCTATGGCTCTGCCAAGCGTGGATTTTCCCGAACCGCTTTCGCCGATGATCGCCAGCCTCTGCCCCTGCCGAATCGTCAGCGAAACATTCTGCAAGGCCGGTGCATCGCCTGCCGCATAAAAAACGCTGAGATCGTCGATCCGGCACAGCGCATTTCCGCTCATGGCGCTTGCCTCCTCGTCGCCATCGCCCTGTTGATGCCTTCGCCGAGAAGATAAACGCCGAGAACCGTGACCAGAAGGCCGATGCCGGGGATGACGGACAAAAACGCGGCCGAGCGCAGGACGTTGCGTCCTTCGGCGATCATCGAACCCCAGGTGACGATATTGGGATCGCCGAGCCCGAGGAAGGACAGTGCCGCTTCGGTGAGAATGGCGGCCGCGACGATGATGGCGGCGAGCGCCATGACCGGCGGCAGGGCATTCGGTAAAATCTGCCGGAAGGCGATTTCCAGCGGATGCATGCCGATGGCGCGGGCGGATTGCACGTAGTCGCGCTCGCGGATGCTCAACACCTGCGCCCGCATCAGCCGCGCGGGATCCGCCCATGCGCCGAGCGCAATGGCGAGAATGACGATGGGCATGGAAGGGCCGATGGTGCTGACGAAGGCGAGCGCGAGCAGGAAATTCGGCACAATCTGGAAAGCGTCGGTGACGCGCATCAATGCTTCATCCACGAGACCGCCCGCAAAACCGGCGATGGTGCCGATGACGGTGCCGATCACCAGCGCGGCGGCGGCGGCGCCCATGCCGACGAGCAGGGAGGCCTGCGCGCCATGGGCAAGCTCGGCCAGCACGTTGCGGCCGAGCCGGTCGGTGCCCAGCGGCAGGGCGGCATCCGTAAAGGGTGCGATCAGCGGCTCGCCGACAATGGCCAGCGGGTCGCCCGGAAAGAGGAGGGAGGCGGCAAGCGCCGCCACGGCAAGCAGCACCAGAATGATGGTGCCCGTGGCGCCTTCGAAACTGCGCAGCAGCCGGAGAGCGAAACTCATGCCTGTCGCTCCCCGCTGCCGATGCGCGGATCGAGAACGGCATAGACAATATCGACGGCGAGATTGACGAGGATGACGAAGACGGCGCTTGTCAGAATAATGCCCATCAAAAGCGGCGTGTCGCGACCGCTGACCGCCTCCTGCGCCAGCCGGCCGAAACCGGGAATCGCGAAGACGCTTTCGATCACCACGCTGCCGCCCAACATGGTCGCAGCCTGCAGGCCAAGCACGGTGATAAGCGGAAGAGCGGCATTGCGCGCGACATGGCGCAGCACGATCCGCCGTTTGGAAAGCCCCTTGGATTGAGCAAAAAGCACGAAATCCAGCGGCCAGACCGCCGCCATGGCAGTGCGCATGACGCGCAGGAAAAGCGCGAGATAAATGAGGCCGAGACTGGCGACCGGCAGCACGAGATGGCGGGCAATATCGAGCGCCCTTGCAAATCCCTGCTTGCCCGAGGCGATGGTTTCGATGCCTGAGGTGGGCAGCCATTTGAGTTGAACGGCAAAGACGATTGCGAGCACGAGGCCGAGCCAGAAGCCGGGCGTGGCGTAAAGCGCCAGCGAAAGCGTTGAAAGCACGCGGTCCGCCAGCCCACCGGGACGCGCACCGGCCACGATGCCAAGCCCGGTGCCGAGGATAAAGGCGAATGCGGTGGCGCTGCCCATCAGGAGAAGCGTGTTCGGCAGCCGCTCGAGGATCAGCCCCAGCACCGGCCGGTCGAAGGCAAGCGACCAGCCGAGATCGAGCCGCAGCACCGAGCTGGCATAGAGCCAGAAACGGGCCAGCACCGAACCGTTCAGGCCGTATTGCTCGCGCAACACATCCCTGAGCCCGGCATCGCCGCCGCCGATGGAGACGAGATAGGCGTCCACCGCGTCTCCGGATGCATTTTCAAGCAGTACGAAAGTGAAGATGAGAACGATCAGCAGCACCGGAATGGCGCTGACTGCCCTTCGCTTCAGCAATGTTACTGCACGCTTCACGATGCGTCCTTACGTATCGACCGCCGTATCCGCCCAGTTGGAAACGGCCCAGCGGGGATTGCTGGCGACATGTTTGACGGTATCGCGCGCTACCGTGATGAAGCCCCATTCGGCAACGTTGATCAGCGGCAAATCGGCGGCGACCCGCTTCTGGAAATCCTTGTAAAGCGCCGTGCGTGCGGCGGTATCGACCGTTATCGCCGCCTTGTCGATCAATTCGTCCAGCGTCTTGTTCTCGTAACCGCCCTGGTTGGAGAAGCCGACGCCCGCCGGGATGCCGGAACGCACGAGAATGGTGGTGGAAATTGCCGGGTCGCCGCGGAAGACCGGCGGCGCGATGGCGAGATCGAAGGCATGATCGGTGTAGACCGCCTTCTGGTGAGCGGCTGAATCATTGTTGACCAACTCGGCATCGATGCCGATTTCCTGCAACGCCTGACGAAGATAGGAGCCGAACTGCCTGGTTTCGTTGAAATAGGGCGCCGGCAGAAGTTTCAGCGAGAAACGTGTTCCGTTCGGGCCGCGCGAATAACCCGCCTCGTCCAGCAGGGCATTGGCCTTGGCCACATTGAAATCATAGGTCTCGACATCGTCGGTGTAGAATTCAGGGGCGTTCTTCGGCACCGGTCCTGTGGATGCCGTGGCGTAACCGAGGAAGACCTTGTCGATGACGAATTTTTTGTCGATGGCGTGGGCGATGGCCTTTCTGACCTTGAGATCGGCCAGTTCCTTGCGGCGATGGTTGATTTCGACCACCAGCTGATAGGTAAGCGCCTCGTAGCCATCGGCAATGACCTTGATGCCCGCCACCTTTGAGATGCGGTCGAGATCGGCCAGAGGTACGGCGGAGAAGGCGGCGAGCTGGATTTCCTCTGCTTCGAGCGCGGAGGCCGCACCGGCCCGGTCCGGCAGGACGCGGTAGATGATCTCTTCGAGCTGCGGTTCGTCCTTGCCCCAGTAATTGGGATTGCGGGTCAGGCGATAATATTCGCCGGGCTTGTATTCGGCAAAGACGAAAGGCCCGGTGCCGACCGGCTTGGTATTGGCCGGGTTGGTGACGATATCGGTGCCTTCATAAAGATGTTTCGGCACGACGCTGGTAACGACCGGCAGCGCGTTGCGGATGAGCTGGAAGGGCGTGGGCTTGGAGAAGCGGAAGATCGCCGTGTGTTCATCCGGCGTATCCACCTTCTCGAGATTGGCGAAGACCAGCCGTCCGAGATTCTGCAACGGCTTCCAGATGGAGAGCGCCGAAAAGGCCACATCCGCCGAGGTAAACGGCTTGCCGTCGTGCCAGGAGACGCCTTCGCGCAGCTTGAAAGTGGCGCTGAGCCCGTCATCCGATCCCTGCCATTCGGTCGCAAGCCGCGGCGTGAGCCCGTCCTTGCCATCGAATGAGGCTTCGGCCAGCGGCTCGACGATCTTGCTGGCGATATAAAACACGCCGTTTGAGGCGACGATCGCCGGGTTGAGGTTCTTCGGCTCCGAATCGGCCGCGACGATCAGCCTTCCGCCGGGTGCCGCCTGCTGCGCGGCGGCGATGCCCGCCAAACCCGTGGTTGCGGCAAGAAGGAGTGACGTCTTGAGAAGCGAGCGGCGGGACAGGTGGACAGGCGACATGATTCACTCCGGAAATGAGGGCTGGGCGGGCCTTTCCACTTGGTCCGCGGCGGCCGATCTTAAGACTGCAACCTCGGCAGTGTCCACGTTAATTCGCGGGCTTTACAGCAATGATTTTACGTTGCGTGGGCCTTTGCGGAAACAATATGCTTTCCGGCGGCAATGCGCTTTTCTCCTGCTGCGGCCCTGCCGGCGGCGATGTTCCGGAAAATTGATTTAACGCAATGAAATTAGGTGGTTGGGACGCCGGTGCTTCGGCCGTGTGTGCCCCGTTGCGCCTGTGGGCGGAGCGAAAATCTGCCGCGGCGGCCCCGTTTGGAAAGGGGTAATTAACCTTTATTTTCTATTTCAGGGAGACCGAAATATGTACGTTTATGATGAGTGTGCACGCTGCCATGAGTTTCTCCCGATCCAGATTCCAGAATTCGTCCAATAGCGTAGGGGAGGGGAGCGAGAAGGCTCGTCATGCCGGCGGCCAGTCGGTTGCCGGTCAGCAGACGGCGGGAATGAAGGCGGGCGCGGCACCCCGGCCGAATGCCGATGTCAGCGCAGCCGACGCCATCGAAGGCCGCGCCGAGATGCCCGGCTGGCAGAATGCTTTCGTGCTTGGCCCGAATGTGCGTTTCACCCGTACGCCGGAAAGCGCCTTTACCCGGCGTATGCCGGTCGAGACACCCAATATTCCGGAAGAAGAAATCCCGGCTGCCGCTCCACTTGAAACGGTGGAGCAGGAAGCGTTGGCGCAGCAGCAGGCTGTGCAGGAGGAGGTTGCTCCTGTCTCCCAACCCGTCGTGAAGCCGGCGGAGCAGCGCGTGCCGCCGCCGCGCATGCCGTTTCTGCCGCAGCCGCCGGAGGCCCGGGGAGCCAGAGCGCTGACTTACAAATTGCGGCTGGAGCTTGCCCGCAAGCAGGCGGAAGAGGCGGCAGCCGCTGCGCAAATGCCGGTTCAGGAGGGTATCTCCGTAGCCGTGGAAGCGCCTGTGCCGCAGGTATCCCCGTCGGTTCACCCGCAATCCGTCGAGGCCGCTCAGGCCGTCATTCCTGCTTTCGCCGCCCATCTGCCGGATGAGCTTTTCTGGGAAGTGATGACGCTCGATCTGCCGGGCGGCGCCAGTGAGGGCGTTTCTGCGTCCACGCGCGCCGTTCTTGCAAATTCGGTCGTCACGGCGCCAGCGATAGTCGCGCCGGTCGCCGTCGTGTCGCCGGCAGCCGCTGCGATCGTGCTTTCGTCGGAACCTCCTGTCGTCACCGTGCCGGGCGGTTCCGCAATCCGGCTTTACCGCGAGATCGGCGTGCGTCAGTCCGTCGTTCCTGCCGCCCTTCCGGTCGCTGAACAGGAAGTCGCGCCGCCGCCCGTCGCGGAAGCGCCGATGGTTGTCGAGACGCCGAGACCTGTGGAGCAGGTTCAGCCGGTTGAGAGAATTGCGGCCGAGCCGCGCTTCACGCCGCGCGCGCCCATCCAGGCCTCGCAGCCGATGTTCCGCGAAGCGCCTGTCTTCGCCGAGGGGGAATATGAATACCCTTCCATCGATCTTCTGCAGGAGGCCCGCGTCCAGCAGACCACGACCATGACGCCGGAAGCGCTGGAGCAGAGCGCCGGGCTTCTCGAAAGCGTGCTGGAGGATTTCGGCATCAAGGGCGAGATCATCGACGTTCGTCCGGGCCCCGTCGTCACGCTGTATGAGTTCGAACCGGCTCCCGGCGTCAAGTCCTCGCGCGTCATCGGTCTCTCGGACGATATCGCCCGCTCCATGTCGGCGCTCTCGGCACGCGTCGCCGTCGTGCCCGGCCGCAATGTCATCGGCATCGAACTGCCGAACCCGGTGCGCGAGACGGTTTATCTGCGGGAACTGATTGAAGCGACAGACTACGCCGAGACCCGCCAGAAGCTTGCGCTTTGCCTCGGGAAGACCATCGGCGGCGAGCCTGTCATCGCCGAACTGGCGAAGATGCCGCATCTGCTGGTCGCCGGCACCACCGGTTCCGGCAAGTCGGTCGCCATCAACACCATGATCCTGTCGCTGCTCTATCGCCTGAAGCCGGAAGAGTGCCGTCTCATCATGGTCGATCCCAAGATGCTCGAGCTTTCCGTTTATGACGGTATTCCGCATCTGTTGACGCCTGTAGTCACTGATCCGAAAAAGGCGGTCATGGCGCTGAAATGGGCCGTGCGCGAAATGGAAGACCGTTATCGCAAGATGTCGCGTCTCGGCGTGCGCAATATCGACGGCTACAATGCAAGGGCCGCTGCCGCCCGCGCCAAGGGCGAGACGGTGTTCTGCAACGTGCAGAGCGGCTTTGACCGCGCCACCGGCGAGGCGGTCTACGAGCAGGAGGAAATGGACCTCACGGCTATGCCTTATATCGTCGTCATCGTCGACGAAATGGCCGATCTGATGATGGTCGCGGGCAAGGAAATCGAAGGCGCGATCCAGCGTCTGGCGCAGATGGCGCGTGCCGCCGGCATCCATCTCATCATGGCAACCCAGCGCCCGTCGGTCGATGTCATCACCGGTACGATCAAGGCGAACTTCCCGACCCGCATCTCCTTCCAGGTGACCTCGAAGATCGACAGCCGCACCATCCTTGGCGAACAGGGCGCGGAACATCTGCTCGGCCAGGGCGATATGCTGCATATGATGGGCGGCGGCCGCATCGCCCGTGTCCACGGTCCCTTCGTTTCGGATGAGGAAGTGGAAAAGGTGGTCGCGCATCTGAAGACGCAGGGACGCCCGGAATATCTCGGCACCGTTACCGAAGACGCCGACGAAACCGACGAAGAGGTGGAAGAGGAAGCCGCTGTTTTCGACAAGACCGCCATGGGTGAGGACGATAGCGACGATCTCTATGAAAAGGCCGTCAAGGTGGTGATGCGCGACAAGAAGTGCTCTACTTCCTATATTCAGCGCCGCCTGTCCGTCGGTTATAACCGTGCCGCTTCGCTGGTCGAGCGAATGGAACAGGAAGGCATTGTCGGGCCTGCCAACCATGTCGGCAAACGCGCGATCATCGCCGGCGAACGCTCTTCTTACGATGCCATGGGAGCGGAAGACTGATTGAGCCTTCGGGCGCGCGATATTCGATTGCAAAAACGCGCCCCGTGAATAGCTTGTGCGGCATGGATTCTGGAATTGGGAGGATTCCCTCATGGCGCACAGCAATGAAAAAGCCACCGTTCTGGCGAGTCTGGATGAGCTGGAGCGGTTTTGCCGCACCGTTTTCCTGGCCGCCGGCACCGATGACGAAACGGCCGATGCGGCGACGCGCGCCATGATGCACGGCACAAGGCTCGGTGTAGACAGCCACGGCGTCCGCCTGCTTGCCCATTATATTACCGCGCTCGAAGGCGGGCGTCTCAATCGGCGGCCGCAGATTCGCCGCGTTTCGGGCTTCGGCGCGGTGGAGACAATCGACGCCGACCACGCCCATGGCGCCCGCGCCACCTATGCGGCGATGGACAGCGCCATGGCGCTCGCGGAAAAATTCGGCATTGGCGCGGTGGCGATCCGCAACTCATCGCATTTCGGCCCGGCCGGCGCTTATGCGCTGGAAGCGGCGCGACAGGGCTATATCGGCCTCACCTTCTGCAACTCCGACAGTTTCGTTCGCCTGCACGATGGCGCAATGCGTTTCCACGGCACCAATCCCATCGCCATCGGTGTGCCGGCAGCGGATGACATGCCCTGGCTGCTGGATATGGCCACCAGCGCGGTGCCCTATAACCGTGTCCTGCTTTACCGGAGCCTTGGCCAGCAATTGCCGCAAGGTGTCGCTTCGGATGGTGATGGTGTCGATACCCGCGATCCCCATGCCGTTGAAATGCTTGCCCCGGTCGGCGGCGAGTTCGGTTTCAAGGGTGCGGCACTTGCGGGAATGGTCGAGATTTTCAGCGCTGTTCTCACAGGCATGAAACTCAGCTTCGATATCGCTCCCATGGGCGGGCCGGATTTTTCCACGCCGCGCGGGCTTGGGGCCTTCGTTCTGGCGCTGAAGCCGGAAGCCTTCCTGGAGCGCGAGGTGTTCGACGAGGGCATGAAACGTTATCTCGAAGTCCTGCGCGGATCCCCCGTGCGGGAAGACTGCAAGGTCATGGCGCCGGGTGACCGGGAGTGGGCGGTGGCGGCAAGGCGGGAGAGGGAAGGGGCTCCTGTCGATCCCGTCACGCGGGCGGCCTTCTCGGAGCTTGCCGCAAAATTCTCGCTCAACCCGCCCGCTTATCATTAAAGCGGCCCGCAGCTGACGGCGGCGTTCCGCCGTCATACAGGATTAGGCGGGGCGTAGCAGCATATTCGGGCGCGGATAGGGCGCTGCCGCCGCGCCCAGCCTTTCGGCGCCGATGGGGCGACCGATATAATAACCCTGCGCGTAGTCGATCTCCATCTGACGCACGAGCCTCAACTGTTCCTCGGTCTCTACGCCTTCGATCAGGATCTTGTGGCCGCGATTGCGGATGAGGCGGATCATGTCCTGCAGCATCGCCCGGCCACGCGGGGTCTTGCTGTCGTGCAGGAAGGAGCGGTCGATCTTGACGGTATCGAAATCCGTCATGCGCAGCCACGAAAGGCCGGCAAAACCCGTTCCGAAATCATCCAGCCAGATATTGATGCCGAGCGTTTTCAGGTCGTTGAGACAACGCAGCACGTCCGAATGCATTTCCATGTCGACGCCTTCGGTGATTTCGAAGGCAAGTCTGTTGCCGGCAATTCCCGCCTCCACGAGAATGGCGGCCACCGAGGTGGCGAAGCCCGGATTTTTCAATTGCATCGGCGATACGTTGACACTGACGACGGCCACCTTGTCATCGGCCAGTATCTGCTTGCAGACGGTCTTGATGGTCCACAGGCCCAGTTCCATGATCGTGCCGGTGCGTTCGGCAATCGGAATGAAAATACCGGGTGCGACTGGATTGCCATCCAGCAGGCGAAGCCGCATCAGCGCTTCGACCCCTGCGGTCTCATTGGTCGAAATGTTGAGAATAGGCTGATAGACGAGGGAAACGAGATCTTCCGCGACGGCGATTTTCAGCAGGGCGGCAATATTCTCCGTCTCGTCGCTGGTTTGCGGGTCGTCCGGATCGAACAGCTTCATGCAGTTGCGGCCATTGCCCTTGGCGATATAGAGCGCGCGGTCGGCCTCGTTGATGATCTTTTCCAGCTTGCCGTCCGCATTGGGACGGGTGAAGGACGCACCGATGCTGACGGTGACGATGAAGGTGCCATCCCGGCGCTGGTCATGCGCAAGCGACAGTTCTTCAACGGTGTGGCGGATCGTCTCGGCAAGCTCACCCACCTGCTGCTTGGACTTGAACGGCGCCAGCACGATGAATTCCTCGCCGCCATACCGGCCGATGGAGGCGCCGTGTTCGGTGATCGCATCCTGCAGGGCGGTGCCCACCGTCACCAGGCATTTGTCGCCTTCCTGGTGGCCGTAACGGTCGTTGTATTTCTTGAAGAAGTCGACATCGATCAGGAAAACGGCAAAGCCCTCTTCCTTCCTGATCCAGTTGTCCCACAGCAGGCGCAGATGGTGGTCGATGGCGCGGCGGTTCTGCAGGCCGGTCAGGGAGTCGGTATTGGAAAGCCGCAGCAGCGCCTGGCCACGTTCGTCGGCCGCCTTCTGCTGGGCCTTCGCCTCCAGCCCGTTGACGAAGACGTGGTAGCGCTCCCGGTTCAGGTTCCAGTTCACGTAAGAAGTGAAGACGAAACAGGATATGTAGAAGGTGCCGAAGGCGAACTTGTAGAAGCTGTCTTCGGGAAACTGTGTTGCCGCCAGAAAATAGGTAACGAGAATGATGCCTGAAGACACCAGCGACAGATGGAAGCGGAAGGTGAAAAACAGATTGGCGCCCATCATGAAGATCGCCCCGAAAACCATGTAATAGGACATGTTTTCGGTATTGTCGGTCAACAGCGACGGCAGCAGCCAGCCGATATAGCCCATGACGAGAGCGGTGGCGCAGGTGAGATCGAGCGCCGTGGTGCTGGCGCCCTTGCTTAGCTGAATCTCCAGCGTCAGCAGGGATGACAGGACAACAATCAGACGTGCGATAATGGTGTAAAAAGCGACGTCGGGTATCAGAATGATGTCGGTTACGGCAAACAGCAGATAGATGAAGACAGCGGTCCACAGGCCCCGCCGGATCGAACCGCGGCGGCTGCGCTCACCTTCCTGCTGGTAAAGGGCAAGGAGTTCATCAGAAAACCGGGAGTCCGGCCGCCGATAGTCTTGCTGTCCACTCACCTCTCCCAATGTGTGCTTCATGCACTTTCCCATAGTGTTGCGTATACTTTATTAAGTAACTGCTTATTCCACTTTTCCGTGTGCTGTCGCACCCAGTGCGGGTTCCCGTCGATCTCTGCCGATGCGTGCGGAGAACATGGAAAGGAAGAACGCATCATACGTTCGCAACATTAAGTTTCACTAAATCGCGTATCTGCTTTCTCCCGTCCTCACGAGTGTGACCAAAAAAATACGCTAATCTACTAATGTATCCCTACACCGCTCAAAAATCGAAAGCGAGTGGCCTTCCGCCTCCCAGAAACGTATAGTTAACAATGCGTTAATACTGGAGGCTGAAGTGGTGCGGGTAAAGAAGAAAAATCTTGATGGGGCAAGTCTGATTACCCCGGATACTGTCGCAAAAGAGATTTTTGCACGCAGAACGGAAACATTCGATGAGCAGTTCGCAGTTGCGAAAGCAGAGATTGCGCTCATTCTCGAATTGGCACAGCAGCAATTCGACAGTCGTGTTTCAGCACGTGAGATAATACATAGAACGGCGGGTGCACTGCATGCCCTGCGGGAGAAGCTCCACTCCAGCGTGTGGGCTGAACTGATTCCGCTGGTGCAGAATCACCCCGTTTCGGTCCATTTTCTGGAGGACCCGTTCACGCGCTGGTCTTTCGAAAAGCCGCGGGGTTATTCGGGCGATGCGCAGCTGCTCGATTTCATTTATGGCCACGACAGCGTTGCCGAACTGGTAAATAATGCCACGCCGCTCGGTGCGGCCCTTTACGACTACACCAGGGATGCCAGTTCCTCGGTCGCCGTGCGCGAGCGGCGCGATTTGCTGACGCGGTTCGTCGATGAGGCCGCGGCCCGGCATGGCAATGAGACGGAAATCCTCACCATCGCTTCCGGCCATCTGCGCGAGGCGGATGCCTCCGTGGCGTTGAAAGAGGGCAAAATCAAGCGCTGGGTGGCGCTCGATCAGGACCCCTTGAGCGTCGGTTCCGTCGCCCGCGATTTCAACGGCAGCTGCATCGAGGCGATCGACGGTTCCGTGCGCGATATCGTCCTGCGCACGCAGGAACTCGGCACTTTCGACCTGATCTACGCGGCCGGTCTCTACGATTATCTGAACGACCGCGTGGCGATCAAACTCACGCGGCGCTGCATGGAAATGCTGAAACCCGGCGGCATGTTCCTCTTCGCCAATTTCTCGGAGGACATCGTCGTCGACGGTTACATGGAAACCTTCATGAACTGGGCGCTGCTGTTGCGCTCCAAGGCGGATATGTGGCGGATCGTCAATGCCAGCGCCGATCCCGCAGGCATCGAGGCGGATGTGTTCTTCGGTGAGAACCACAATATCGTCTATGCCACGATGCGTAAGAAGGCGTGACATCCTTCGGGCCAGTCTCTGCTTGCCAATAACCATTTGATTAAACGCCGGCGCGGGCCTAAGAATCCGCGCCGAATGCGTTGCAGAATGGAATGGCTGAAATGAAGAGATATTATTCGGATATGGGCGGTCTGCCGGGACAGACGGAACTTCTGTCGAGCAAGGCGGTGTTCAAGACCGCCTATGCGGTCATCCCCAAAACCGTCATGTCCGATATCGTAACCAGCGTGCTGCCGCACTGGACCGGCACCCGGGCTTGGATTATCGCCCGGCCGATGACGGGTTTTTCCGAAACCTTCGCGCAATATATCGTCGAGGTGCAGCCGGGCGGCGGCAGTGAGCGGCCGGAACCGGACGCACGGGCCGAAGCGGCGATCTTCGTCGTTGACGGCGAAATGACCGTGGAATTCGAGGGCGTGCAGCATGCGTTGCGGGAGGGCTCCTTCGCCTTCCTGCCGGCCGGCTCCCGCTGGCAGCTTCGCAATTCGGGCAAGGCGCCGGTCAAGTTCCACTGGGTCCGCAAAGCGTTTCAGGCGGTTGACGGGCTGGAGCCACCGCCGGCGATCTTCACGCATGAGGATGAGCACGCTTTGTCGGCCATGCCGGATACGGACGGCAAATGGGCGACGACCCGCTTCATCGATCCGGAAGACGTGCGTTACGACATGCATCTCAACATCGTCACCTTCGAGCCGGGCGCGACCATTCCCTTCATGGAAACCCATGTGATGGAACATGGCCTTTATGTGCTGGAAGGCAAGGCCGTCTACCGGCTGAACGAGGACTGGGTGGAAGTGCAGGCGGGTGACTTCATGTGGCTGCGCGCCTATTGCCCGCAGGCCTGCTATGCGGGTGGACCGGGCCGCTTCCGTTACCTGCTCTACAAGGATGTGAACCGGCACGTGAAGCTCTGGTAACGGGCATCATATCCGCAAAACCCATGAATTATCGCGCAATCCGGCGGTTTGCGCGATAAATGCTTGCGTTAAATCGAATATCACTAATAAATCCGGTTATGCGGGCGGCTATCGCCGTTCCGCACCGTTTCGGCATTCGCCTGCTATCCTTGAGAAGACCTCCCGTATGAATGAGATAATCGATACCAATGTCTTCAATCTTGCCCCCGTGGCGATGTGGATCGAGGATTTCAGCGAGGTGAAAAGCCAGTTCGATATCTGGCGATCGCAGGGCGTCGAGGATATCCGGGCGTTTCTTCTGGAAGATTTATCGAGAGTGGCGGCCTGCTCGCAGAAAATCCGCGTGATCAAGGTCAACGCCAGGACGCTGGAACTGTTCGAGGCCCGCGATCAGGCGCATCTCATCGACAATCTCCACCGGATTTTTCGTGACGACATGCTGGAAAGCCATGTGAACGAGCTTTCCGAACTCTGGGCGGGCAAGACGGAATTCACCAGCAACGCGGTCAATTATTCGATCAGCGGCAAGCGGCTGGATATCCAGTTGCGCGGCGCGGTCATTCCCGGCCATGAAGAAACCCTCGGGCGGCTGCTTTTGACCACCGAGGATGTGACGGAGCGGGAGGAGGCGCGCCGCAAGGAACTTCTCAACCGCCGTTACGCCGAAGGCATGTTCAAACATTCGCCCGTTTCCCTGTGGGTGGAGGATTTCAGCCGGGTGCGGCGGCTGATCGAGGAGGTCAGGGATCGCGGCATCGTCGATTTCCGCGTGTTCATGGATGTGCATCCTGAATTCGTGCGGCAATGCATGAGCGAAATCCGCGTCATCGACGTCAACCGCGCGACGCTGGACCTGTTCTGCGCGCCGGATCGGCAGGTTCTGTTGCAGCGGCTCGGCGATATTTTTCGCGGCGAGATGGAAAAACCGTTCCGGGAACAGCTGATGGAGCTTTGGAACGGCAATCTCACCCACCATCGCGAGGTGGTGAATTACGCGCTTGACGGTTCGGAGCGGCACGTGCTCCTGCATTTTTCCGTCTTCCCCGGCCATGAGCGCGACTGGTCGCTGGTGCAGGTGGCGCTGACGGACATTACCGCGCGCAAGAAGGCGGAAGCCTATCTCGAATATCTCGGCAAGCACGATGTACTGACCAAGCTGCACAACCGCGCCTTCTATTCGGACGAGCTGAACCGGCTGGAGCGCAGCGCGCTCAGGCCGGTTTCGGCCATCGTCATCGATCTCAACGGCCTGAAGGACGCCAATGACAAGCTGGGACACGATGCCGGCGACGCATTGTTGCGACGTGTGGGCGAGGTGCTGAACGGCGTGGTGACCGCGCCGAACCATGCTGCGCGCATCGGCGGCGACGAATTCGCCATCCTTCTTCCCGGCGCCGACAGGCAGATTGCCGCCGCCATGGTCGAGACCGTTTATGAATTGCTGAAGATCAACAACCAGTTCTATTCCAGCGCGCCGCTCAGCCTGTCGCTGGGCGTGGCGACCAGCGAGGCCGGCGAGACGATGGAATCGCTGGTGCGCCGCGCCGATATGAATATGTACGAGCAGAAGAACGCCTATTATGCGGCCCTGCGCAGCAGATCCGCCGACAATAACGACACGACGAAACTTGACCCGCAGTCGGAAGCCTCCTCGCTGAAGCGTCTGTCCTAACGGGGAGTGAGAGCGTCGTGGGGCATTCCCTCAGCCCCGACGTTATCCTCGGCCCCATGCCGAGGATCTAATCACGTCGAATAAAATCAATCGGTTGCAGATTCTCGGGACAGGCCCGAGGATGACGTCGAGAGAATGTTTATCCTCGGACTCTAAACCGCACAGCGGTGGTTTGGACGTGACGGAAGCAGCGGAAAGCTTCATTCGGCCAGCTGTCGCCTCCGGCTCGTCGCGATATGTCCTGCCTTGGACGCCAGTTAGTCCTCCGCTCCCAATTACAGCGCTCTCCGCAAGCCGTCTCACGCACCTTCACAAGCGCGTGAGACGGCTTTTGCGTTGCAACAATTTTATTGCCGAAGTTTTACATACGTCTTAGTATGTATGTAAATGTGACATTTTTTTATGGATTCGGAGCGCAGTATGGCGAAGAGATTGGGGCAGATCGCGGCGGTGTTGTTGACGGGCATCGTTTTGGTCGGATGTAGCGATGAGCAGGCGTCCGCGCCCGGCGCGCCGCCGCCCGGTGCGGTGAAGATCGTGACGGTGAGCCAGGAAGAACTGCCCATCACCAACGAATTGCCGGGACGCATTGCGCCGACGCGGCTTGCCGAAGTGCGCCCCCGTGTCTCCGGCATCATCGTGGAGCGGGTGTTTGAGCAGGGCTCGCTGGTGAAGGAGGGCGATGTTCTCTACCGGATCGATCCCGCGCCGTTTCAGGTGCGCGTCGATAGCGCCGAGGGCACGTTGCGCCGGGCGCAGGCCGCGCAGCTTCAGGCACGGCAGACGGCCGACAGACAGCAGCAGCTGCGCCGTTCCAACGTCGGTTCCCAGCAGGAATTCGACAATGCCATCGCCCAGCTGGCGCAGGCCGATGCCGAGGTGGCCGTGGCCGAAGCCGGCGTCGCGGAAGCGAAGCTCAATCTGCAATATGCCGATGTCAAAGCCCCGATCAGCGGCCGCATCGGTCGCGCGCGTATTACCGAAGGCGCCCTCGTCAGCGCCACTGGCTCTGAAAATCTGGCGACGATCCAGCAGCTCGATCCGATCTATGCCGACTTCACCCAGCCGGCGGCCGATCTTATCCGTCTGCGCAAGGCCCTGCAGGATGGCAAGCTGATGACCGGCCCGAACGAAGCCGAAGTCAACCTGCTGTTCGATGACGGCAGCCGTTACCCGCTGCCCGGCCGCCTGCTGTTTTCCGAAGCGGCGGTGGATGAAACCACCGGTCAGGTGACGCTGCGCGGTGAATTCCCCAACCCGAACGGCGATCTACTGCCGGGCATGTATGTCCGTGTGCAGATCCAGCAGGGTATCCAGAAGGCGGCCTTCGCGGTGCCGCAGCAGGCGGTTCAGCGCGATGCCGGCGGCCAGGCGAGCGTGCTTGTCGTCAATGCCGAAGACACGGTGGAGCAGCGTCGCGTCAGCGTCGGCCGCTCCATCGGCGATCGCTGGGTGATTTCCGAGGGCCTGAAGGACGGCGACCGCGTCGTGGCCGAAGGTTTCCAGAAGACCGCTCCGGGCGCGAAAGTGAAGCCGGAACCGTGGTCCGATGAGGCCGATGTCGCAACCGCCGCTGACAGCGAGAGCGCGGCTCCGGCTGCAAAGCAATAAGGACCGATTTCATGGCACGTTTTTTCATCGATCGGCCCATTTTTGCCTGGGTCGTCGCCATCTTCATCATGCTGGCGGGCCTGCTCGCCATTCCCATGCTGCCGATTGCGCAATATCCGAATGTCGCACCGCCGCAGATTTCCGTCTCGACGACCTATCCGGGCGCGTCGCCGGAGGATATTTACCAGAGCGTCACGCGTCCCATCGAAGAAGAGCTGAACGGCGTTCCAGGCCTGATCTATTTCGAATCGACGTCGGAATCCTCGGGTCGCATTTCCATCAACGTCACCTTTGCGCCGGGCTCCAACATCGGTGAAGCCCAGGTGGAGGTTCAGAACCGCATTGCGCGCGTCGAACCCCGCCTGCCGCAGGCGGTGACGCAGCAGGGCCTGCGCGTGGAGCAGGCGGGCACGTCGTTCCTGATGATGGTGGCGCTGACCTCCGTCGACGGTAACACGGACGCCATCGGTCTCGGCGATTATCTCAGCCGCAATGTGCTCGGCGAATTGCGCCGCGTTCCCGGCGTCGGCAGCGCGCAGCTCTTCGCTACCCAGCGCTCCATGCGTATCTGGATGGACCCGGACAAGATGCTGGGCCTCAGCCTCACCTCGAACGACGTCATCGGCGCCATTCAGGCGCAGAATTCGCAGGTTGCCGCCGGCCGCATCGGCGCATCGCCAAATCCCATCGGGCAGCAGATTTCCGCAACCGTCAATGTGCAGGGTCAGCTCACCTCGCCGGAAGAATTCGGCTCCATCGTGCTGCGCGCCAATCCGGACGGCTCATCCGTACGGCTGCGCGATGTCGCACGCGTGGAAGTGGGCGGCGAAAGCTATAACTTCTCGAGCCGCCTCAACGGCAAGCCGAGCGCCGCCATCGGCGTGCAGCTTTCGCCCACCGGCAATGCGCTGCAGACCTCCGAGGGCGTTCGCGCCACCATGGAAGAACTGTCCCGATATTTCCCGCAGGGTCTGGAATATGAAATTCCCTATGACACCAGCCCCTTCGTGAAAATCTCCATCCAGAAGGTAATCAACACGCTGGTGGAGGCGATCATCCTCGTCTTCGTGGTGATGTTCGTCTTCCTGCAGAATATCCGCTACACCATCATCCCGACACTGGTGGTGCCCGTGGCGCTGCTCGGCACCTGCGCCATCATGTATATCTCGGGTTTCTCGATCAACGTTCTGACCATGTTCGCCATGGTTCTCGCCATCGGCATTCTGGTGGACGACGCAATCGTCGTCGTCGAGAATGTCGAGCGCATCATGGCGGAAGAGCATCTGTCGCCCAAGGAGGCCACCCGCAAGGCGATGGGCCAGATTTCCGGCGCGATCATCGGCATCACGCTGGTGCTGACGGCCGTGTTCGTGCCCATGGCCTTCTTCCCGGGCGCCGTCGGCATCATCTACCAGCAGTTCAGCCTGACCATGGTGGTGTCGATCCTGTTTTCGGGCTTCCTTGCTTTGTCGCTCACGCCGGCGCTCTGCGCGTCGTTCCTGAAGCCGATCAAGGCCGGACACCATGAGAAGAAGGGCTTCTTCGGCTGGTTCAACCGCGGCTTCGACAAGGCGTCGCACAAATATTCCTCGTCCGTCGGCAGCATCATCAAGCGTTCCGGTCGCTTCATGGTCATTTACGCGGCTTTGCTGGTCGGTCTTGGCTGGGCGTATATGCAGCTGCCGAGCTCGTTCCTTCCGAACGAAGATCAGGGCTATCTGATCGTCGATATTCAGGCGCCGGCGGAAGCCAGCAGCGACCGCACCCTGCAATCCATCCAGCAGATCGAAAAGATCTTCATGGAAGAGCCGGCGGTGGATCGTGTGATTGCGGTTTCGGGTTTCTCCTTCTCCGGCTCGGGCCAGAATGCGGGTCTCGCCTTCGCCACCCTGAAGGACTGGAGCGAACGCGGACCGAACGATTCCGCCGCCGCCATATCGGCGCGCGTCAACGTCAAGCTGTGGGGTCTTCCGGACGCCATGTCGTTTGCGCTGTCGCCGCCGCCGATCCAGGGCCTCGGCAATTCCAGCGGCTTCACCTTCCGCCTGCAGGATCGCTCGGGCGCGGGACAGGCGGCTCTCAGCGCCGCCGGTGCGCAACTGATGGCCGCCGCCCGTCAGAGCCCCATCCTTGCCGGTCTTCGCATCGAAGGCATGCCGGATGCGGCGCAGGTCAATCTCATCATCGACCGTGAGAAGGCCAATACGTTCGGCGTCACCTTCAGCGACATCAACGCCACCATCTCGGCCAATATGGGGTCGTCCTACGTCAACGACTTCCCCAATGCCGGCCGCATGCAGCGCGTGACGGTGCAGGCGGAACAGGGCCAGCGCATGAAGACGGAGGATCTCCTGAACCTCAACGTCCGCAACGCCAATGGCGGCATGGTGCCGGTGAGCTCATTCGCCACGGTGGAATGGGTGCGCGGTCCCTCGCAGGTGGTCGGTTACAACGGCTATCCGGCGGTCCGTATCGGCGGCCAGTCCGCACCCGGTTATTCGTCGGGTGACGCCATTGCCGAAATGGAGCGTCTGGCGGGTGAGTTGCCGAGCGGCTTCGGTTTCGAATGGACCGGCCAGTCGCTGCAGGAAATCCAGTCCGGTTCGCAGGCACCGGCATTGATCGGGCTCAGCGTTCTGTTCGTCTTCCTGCTGCTTGCAGCACTTTACGAAAGCTGGTCCATTCCGCTCTCCGTCATGCTGGTGGTGCCGCTCGGCGTCATCGGCTCGGTGGCGGCGGTGATGCTGCGCGGCATGCCGAACGACGTCTATTTCCTCGTAGGCCTCGTCGCGATCATCGGCCTGTCCGCCAAGAATGCGATCCTGATCATCGAATTCGCCAAGGATTTGCGGGCGGAAGGAAAATCCACCTATGATGCGACGGTGGAGGCGGCGCACCTGCGCTTCCGGCCGATCCTGATGACGTCGCTCGCCTTCTCGCTCGGCGTGCTGCCGATGGCGATTGCGTCGGGCGCCAGTGCGGCGAGCCAGAACGCTATCGGCACCGGGGTTCTCGGCGGCATGATCTCGGCGACGATCCTCGCGATCTTCTTCGTTCCCGTCTTCTTCGTCTATGTAACACTTGTCAATGAACGATTTGCGCGGTTTATTAGGAGGAAATCGCAGTAAATCAGGGTTCCAGCAATGACAAAAGCCTACTCGTACATCCGTATCAGTTCTAAGAAACAGGAACGCGGGGAGGGCATACGTCGCCAGTTGGAACGGGCTGATGCTTATGCAAAGAAGCACGGCCTAGAGATCGATACCCAACTTCAGGATATCGCATCCGGTTATCACGCCAAGCACGTCACCCACGGCGCGCTTGGCGCTTTCCTTGATCTGGTCAAAGAGGGTAGGATTGAAGCCGGTTCGGTATTGATCGTTGAATCGCTGGACCGACTTTCCCGAGCGGATGTTATCAGCGCTCAGGCTCAACTTCTGACTTTGCTATCCGCTGGCATCGATGTTGTAACGCTTACTGATGAAGCCCGTTACAGCCGCGATAGAGATTTCACACAGCTAATAATTTCTCTGACTATTATGTCTCGTGCCAATGAGGAGTCGTCCCGTAAAGCGGACTTCTCTCTCAAATATCATTCGCAACGTTTGAACGATATCGCGGCTGGTCACAAACGTCATATCGTTAAACTTCCAAGGTGGCTTGACCAAACGCGAATTGATGGCTCGAAAGAATACGACTATTCGCTTAATCGACACGCCGAGACCGCAAAAGAGATTTTCAGGCTCTACAACAAAGGTTTGGGCGCAAGCGTCATTGCTCAGCGTTTCAATCAACAATCTATCCCGGTCTACGAAACGAAAACGAAATGGCACGTAAACGGTATTTTGCGCGTCATCCGTTCGATAGTCGCAAAAGGGGATTATCAGGTTGATGACGTTGTATTGCCCGATTTCTTTCCAGCAGTTGTGAGCCGTAAAGAATGGCAGATTGCGAACGACCGTCTATCAAAACAAGATCGTACGGGACGTAGAGGCAAAACGGTAACCAACCTCTTCAGTGGCCTTACAAAGTGTTTTGTTTGCGGGGGGAATGCACGGGTGGTCGGTGGCGGCTCTGCTTACAAATATCTGACGTGTGAAACAGCCCATAAGACCGGTATACATTGCGACGGTGAGGTGAAATGGGGAAAGCGCGCTCTGCCCTATGATCCTATCGAAAAGGCTATCCTCGATAACGTGGGCCTGTTTGTCGAGGTTGAGGAAAGCCCCAAGGACGCATCCGATCTTGCCAAGGAAGTCGCCGCGCATCTGTTGGAACTGGACGGCATTAACAAGAAAATCAACAACCTTCTCGATTTGGCCGAAGATATCGACAACGTTGAGGATAGGGCAAACTTTCGTAAACGGCTGGCTGAACGACGCTCTGAGAAGGCAACTATCGAACAAATGCTTTCCGAAAAGCAAACGCTCATCAATGAGGTTGCTACCGCTAAAGATCGGAAGGTAGACCTTAAATCGTATGTTGATGACGAGAGAACTAAATGGCCTGATATGACCGTTGATGACCTTTACGAGTCCCGTTCAAACGTAGCGCTCAGGATCAAATCAATTGTGTCGGCTGTTAGGATTGATGCGGGATCAAATGAGGTCCACGTAGCCGTAGGTGGCGTTACAAAGGGTTGGACGTTCAGCGGTAAAGGTGACGTTGTTTCATCGTTCGATTTTAGCCATCTTCCTATCGAAACTATTCAGAAGATGACCAAAGGTGTCGGGCTTTCCGTATCAGAAAAAGATATTGAAAAGGTGAGGGGTAGCGGCGCTTAAGCCGCTGCGATCCCGGTAGATTAATCGCGACGACGTCTGAACCGTTCATAATCTCTGTAGGTTATGAGGCCAAATACGGATAATGGGATAAACGAAACGACCAAAGCAAAATACAATCCAGACGTCGCCATAACAACAAATGACAGGAGCAATGCTGCTTTTACGATTAGTTCTGATTTGTTGTTATTGAATTCGTCTTTGATGAAGGGAATTATCATATTCGTTGTTCCTTTTGAATTGTTGCTACATAACTATTTATCGAAAACGTTAAAAAATAAAAAAATATTCTTTCAACGTTATCTAAAAAATGAAAAAAGGGTCATTTCGCTTTTTTCGGTCGTGGAATTATACCCGCTCAGCTTTGATGCTTTCCAACGTGAACGGTACGTAATCAGAAGGATCATAGCCGAATATATCAGCCATCGTTTTTATGCACGCTATATGCTGGCGAAACTCAAAAGATCGATTATCAGCGATAAACGTTTTTACACGTTCCTTTTCAAACTTGTCTTGTTCCTCAGGCTGTATCCTCATCGATTGCCCATAAGCATCAACTTGGATTGGCAACGCATAGCGGCCCATATCGAAATACGTAAAATAATATTCATCGTTCGCAAAGAACGCATAGGTTTGATAGAACGGCAAACCATACCGGCTTGATAGACTCGATGCATTCACCCATTGGGACATAACTGGCGCAACAATACCGAATTTATTGCCCCATATATTAACTTGATCTATTCCAACACCTTCGATGATATCCATCGCAATTTCATATTCATTCATCATTCGTTGTCTCCCTCATTTTCTTGTATTTATGATTTTTGTAGTTTTTTGAGCGTGTGCGGGATTTCCTTTAACCGGTCGTTCTTATCCGTTCCGAAAAGGTGTGCGTTGGCTCTTAACTTGAAATCGATTGCCGGTATATCGAGTTGGGCGTGACGGTAGAGGCTGAGCGCGTATTTGAAAAAGCGGTTATGCCCATTGTCCGTGCCTGCAAACTTATCAAGGGCTTTTTCGGCACGTTCGATTTTCATCTTATCGGTGACCGGGACATTGACGATCTTGGCTTGCCTTTCCGCTTCAAGTGCCAAACGCTGTTGTTCCATTTCATAGATATGTTGGAACCACTGGCAGCACTCGTCGGACGCCAAGATTTCCATAGGATCGATAAACGGAAGGCTCAGGCGATCAATCCACAAAGGATGGTCGGTTTCTGCCGGTAGATAGAAAAACGACTGAGCGCCGCGCTTGGATTTGTCGAGGCTGTATTTCGTAGCAGTGATGTCACGGGAAAAATAATCCCATATCGCCTCATAGCGCGCCGTAGTCGCGGTTTCGGCCATTGGATCGGTAAACGGTAGGATGATGCGGAAACGCGTTCCCTTGCCCTTTACGCCGTTGTTGAACGAGTTGTGCGCCAGTAGGCCATATACTTTGAAATGATCATCAATGACCGTTCGAGGATCGACCATAGAGCCGTCGAAATCGAACACGAGCGCGGTCGTGCACATAACGTTGGCGCGGGTCTTGTATTTGTCATCGTCGGTCAATGATGCGTCAAAGATTGCAGGACTCCATAGTGGTACGGAGTCCCTGTTAGGAAAACGAATTTCGTTAGCGCTTTTCAAATTCGCGAAAAGATCGCTTTCGATAGTCGGATTGTCGTCGTAAATTGATTTTTCAAAGGTCCAATGAATCGACATTTTCATTCCTCCCCTGCGTCTTTTTTGATTTTCTTTACACGCTCAGCAATATCTTGATAAAGCTTGGTCGAAGGTTGATGAATATTCACCGCTTTCGGTTTGTTGATGGAAACAACGTTTGTTTCATCGCCGGATGTCATCTTTGTTGGGGTATATACCAACGTTTTGACGTTCTGCGGCTTTTGAATTTTCCATTCAGAGCCGCTAGAATTCGCAGCAAAGTTTTCAATATGTCGGATGAAATCTTTTTTATTGTATGCCTTAAAAGCTTTGCCGATGTTTGATGCCTTGTACCAATCGTTAAAATCGATCCACATTTCATTTAGCGATACTTTTTTTCCATCTACGTTATCGTCTTTCCAATCTTCGAGATATTGGTCGTATGCGCCAAGATGACGATGATCTTTCTGGAGTTCCGCGACTTCTCCCCAAAATGGTTTGGAGGGGTCGTCTGCGCGTTCGTCAACTGATTGCCAGAGGACAACGGTATCAAGTTCGTCCATATCCGCTTGACGGTTAGCGCCGGGAACCGATGAAAAGTAGAGCGGAACAAAGCGACGGTTGCCGCTTTCGTCGCGGATGAGCGATGAAAGGTTATATGCGTTCGTTAGGCCCAACATCGTTGCGTTGTTTGGCGTCAGCTTCTGCCTATTAGAATTCATTGGACGATAGGCGATTGTTTTTGACGTAATGCGGGTCTTGATCGTTTCAACATCAGACCCAGACGCAAACGCCATTTCATCAAAATGGTGAATAGGGAACGTCCATTGATCTGCGTTACGGACTTCGGTCAACTGCGCAAAATCCGTTTCGTTCACCATTCCCAAAAACGGGGTGTAGAAATGTTCTTTGATGAAAACGGACTTGCCGGTCCCCTGAGCGCCGAAAATAACGGGCATCATATGATGCGTCACGTCGATATTGTTAATCTTGCGCTTAACCTGCCAAATGAATTTCTTTAAAATCGCAACGGTAAATTCGGATGATTGCTTGGATTGATCGAATTGCTTTGCGACGATCTGCCAGTGCTTTGCCGCATCAACCGTTTTGTCATAAGCGATGGTTTTCGCGACATCTGCCAACAATCTTGATGGAATTGCGCCAAGATAGTTATCGATTGCGCGGGTCGTTTCGTTGTACGTAATATCGATATCGTAGGTGTCGATATAGTCGCTGAGGATGGTTGTCATACCCTCGGTATCGTAGATTTGCTTTCCGTTGATCGCCCCCGAACACGTTCTATCGAAATTGATTTTTACGTTGTTCCTCGCAAGGACGAGTTCAACCTTTTCCATATCGGAATGGGGGCAGGAGCCATATTTGACTGCGAATTTAATCATTCCGCGACAACGTTCGATTGAGAGCTTTTCCGTCTTGCGGATATGGTCACGCACGGGCTTGAAGGCGGGGGATAGATCGATGCCGTTATCAACGACGAACTGAATCCAATGATACGTTTCATCGGCGCATTCGGTGTTGTATTTGTCTATCAACCAATCCGCGTTGATGATGGGAGCCGCTGCGACGATCTGGTGGGCAGGCGGCAGAGGGGTTTGGCCAGGAACGACCGTAAAATTGTTTGTCATTATTCTTTACCTTATATGCTATCTCCAAACTATTTATTGAAAAATACGTTTGTTTATGTTTACCCAAATAACGATGAATATCGCTACATATCTATTTATAACATATCGGTAAAATCGGCGTCAAATTAATAAAAGATTTGACGTTTTTTGTTGGGAGGAGTTATCGCGGATGGATTTTAGGTTGTCAGTCGGGTAAACATCGGAACCAAGGAGGAGGGATAAGGTAAAAGTACCATCCGCGATATTAGTATTTATCAATCATAGCTTATCGTTATATACGTCTTCAATATTAAACGGCAAAAAGATCGTAGTTTTCTTCGCTAAACAAAAATTCTCATAGAAGCTGTGTGCAATTGAGCTTCCTTGATGCTGCAAGATCGACTTTTCCCGATTCTGGATTTATCCGTTTTCATCCGTGAGGCGTATCGGGGGAAGCGATGCAACTGTATTACTACACGAAACTTCAATACGGCTTGGCGTCCGTGCGCGACAAGCGCATCAAGATATCCCTGTACGATAGCCTGAACGATCCTTTTGATTTCCTTGGTGTGGCAACCGATAGCAAGGATCAGCGCAAAGAACTAAAAGCCATCCGCGACGAAATAAGTGCCAAGTCGGGTATCATCTGCCTAAGCGAAACTTGGAAGGAACCTCTTATGTGGGGTCACTATGCTGAGGCGCACAAAGGCGTATGTCTTGGTTTCGAGGTGCGTGCGGGACATTACGAGCAGATTAAATATCGTGCTGAGCGTCCCCGACTTGCTGATTTCGGTAAGACATCGATCCACGAGTTGACCGATGAGGACAAGGCGCAAATTGCTTTCAGAAAATTCAATCACTGGTCATACGAACGAGAATGGCGTCGTGTTGTTGATCTTGAACCCGCTGATTTCGTTGATGGCAATCATTACCTGCGGTTTGATGGGTCGATGGTTTTGAAATATATTTTGTTTGGTTCTCGCGCTAAGATTTCAAGTGAGCAGATCAAAAGGATAGCCTCGGCAAATCCGAACGTTAAGTTAGCGATAACCAGTCCAGCTAATACCGCATTTGATATTGTCATCGATAAATTCAAGACAGAAGAAAGTGTGCCAGAAGATAATCGAGTCTTACAATTGCCAGTGCCCGACCGATTAGAATTTGAACACGCTATTGAGAAAATGATTGACTCTTCGATTCAGTCAGTAATGACAAACTTTTTACGGATACCTAGAATTACGCCTGAGGATATTGATTTCACAGGTGTTCGTCGGAGAAAGAAGCGCCCAGTTAAAAAATCGCCCTGAAAATTTAGTTCTACGGACCAAAAACAGATAATTGAAGGAAGCTGATTTGCGGCTCTACCGTTACATAAACAAGCAGTTTGGTCTGGATGCTATTCGAGACCAACGCCTGAAGGTATCCCGATACAGTCAACTCAATGATACATCAGAGTTGTCCCTGTGCGTTAAGGGGCCGACAAATAAAAAACATCAGCGACAACAGGTAGAGCGTTTCGATAACGAAGGCGGTCTCATATGTATGTCAGGAGTGTTCAATTCGCCTTTGATGTGGGGGCAGTATGCCGATGCCCATAAAGGGGTAGCGCTGATTTTCGACGCCGATCCCGAAAAATGGCACCCGGTTATCTATACGTCCACTCGTCCAACTTTGGAAATGTTTGGAAAAGTTCGATATCGCGAATTATCCAAGCGTGAGATGTTTGCTGTTGGAATGATGAAATCAGAGGAGTGGATATATGAAAATGAACGCCGTACACATATCCCGCTTGATGATGCATTAGAGGAAGGCGACCTTCATTTTGCCTCTTTTGAAACCGCATCAGTCAGCTTGGTCGGAGTTCTGTTCGGCCCGAGAGCAGCGGTGACTGACGAGGACTTGAAGATCACTAAGCACCTGAAAGTCGGATTTATGAAACAGTCGGACTTGAGTTACAAAATCATTCTCGATGTCGAAAAAACAATGCGACACGATAATCAGGTGACAATGTATGATCTTCTGAAAGACGTTTACGAGAACGCGTGAAGCCGTATACCCATCATTCTTTAGTCATTCAATTTTATTGGGTTTATCGTTTTGATCGTCTCAGCCGTGTAAGGCAGATAATCGGATATTGCGTCATATTGAAATTCATCGCGGTAAACGTCAACAAACTCGAATTCGTGACGTTCGCGGGGTCGGCTTAGAAAACTCATTATGAAATTTGCAGCAATATCATCTGAGAAGTCCCGCGTGGGGTCTTTCATACGCTCAGCAATTATCCCGATTGGAGGACGCCCGAACGTGTGGCAATAAACAAACAATCCCTTATATTTCGCAGGTCTAATTTCCATCGGAAATTTGATTGAATATTTAAGGGCGCATTCTTTGGCTTGTTTGTAGGTTGAATAAGTTGTTCCAAAATAATGTCTATCGTATTTGAAATTCTCTAAACCGTTTTCGGCAATGAGTTCTTTTGCTAGTTCGATCTGGTGTTTCATTAAGTTGTTCCCCTATTGTCTATGATATTTATCGGGCAGGGGTTTTCTCGAAAAAATTCTCAAAAATTCCGAATAGGCTGCAAATATATTCTGGATTCTCAAAGGGGGGGGTGTAGGGGTATTTTTGCCGGAAATCGGCACAGATCGTCACACAGAGGATTTGGGAGGGTTTTGGCTATCGATGTAGCCCTGAACGCTCTACGGCGCTGTGTGAGGCCGTGTGGCGCTGTATGGCGCTTGCTACTTGCTTGTGCGTCAAAGCCTTGCCTTTGGATGATTGGCAACCATTCTCGTCAAGGATCGATGCAATCTTTCGATAGGATAATTCCTGATAGTTCGGGCAATGTTGCCCAATCATTCCCATAATCTCAGAGGCCGTTCTATCGCCCTTGGCAATGGCTCCAGCAACGTTTGCTGCTTGGATGACGGGATTGTTAGCGCCGAGTTTCACGCCGCGTTCCTTGGCTGCTTTGAGCGCTGCTTTGGTACGATCTGAAATAGCCTTGGCTTCGTATTCGGCAAAGACGCTCAACATCTGGAGAACCATTGTCGAAGCCTCTGGCATATCCGCACAAACGATAGGGACGCCTGACTTAAGCAAGCCCGATACGAAATGAACATCGCGGGCCAATCGATCAATCTTGGCTATCAGGAGCGTTGCGCCGGTCTTTTTGGCGTGGGCAAGGGCTTCGGCAATAACTGGCCTATCATCCTTACGACCGGATTCTATCTCGGTAAATTCAGCAACGATATTCGCAGGATCGGTAAAGGCTTCAACCAATGATCGCTGAGCTTCTAAGCCCAATCCGCTCTGACCTTGGCGCGCCGTTGAAACGCGAAAGTATGCAACATATTCGGTCATTAGGATTCCGTTCCTATCGTTCAATTACCCTGTCAAAACCATATCCCATTTTCAACGACCGTTCAATATTTCCCACCCGGAATAAAATGAGGGAAAATCGACTTATGTTATTGATTTTGAGGGGGAATTATGTATGATTCTCCCCCTTCGACTTTTGGGGAGGGTCGAGAAAAAAGTTGAAAAAGATTTGGCTGAATCCCTGCCTAAATCCATTTATAGTAGTATTGGCAAGATGGCGGGGGATTTTCTTTTGACACTCGATTTGAACATTCACGACAAGATGCCTGTAATCCATCTTATTAGGAACGTTGATTTCCTTACCACGGCTTTCGAGGCGGATGACGACGATCATAGCCGCATCACATCCAACAGCAATATATGGGCGATAGAGCGGGTGAGCGCCAATTACGGGGCTGGCGACGGTTGGGCAACAGGTACGGTCGTTGTTCCTACTACTCGTAAGTCCGGCTTGTATCTTTCACCCAACAATGATCACGAGCCGTCCAAGGATCGATACGATGTTACAGACGAGAACATCAACGGCTCAGGTTTGTATCTGGTCATCCTCGACTTGGATAAGGTCCAGCCCCGCTCAAAGTTGCCTCAAACCAACCTTCCGGGAATAGCTTATCTTGATGACGCTGATTACGACCGTATGGTTCAAGCCTTGGATAAGTAATCCCGGTGAACGCGTTTGGGCATCGGTGTTGAGCCGGTGTCCAAACAATCTCATCAAAACAAACGGATTCGGTTAAAAAAAGTTAAAAAGTTAAGTTTGTTAGATATCTTTTCAACTTCCTATATATAATGCGTTTTTAGCGTTTCTATATAACAATCACTATATAATATTAACTTTTTAACTTATTATTATATTATATAGAGAAAACCCTTGTTTTATAGGGGTTTTCGGAAGAAATTTCCGGTTAAAAAGTCGGTTAAAAACCTTGTTTTGAAATTTAACCGACCCATTTTTTTAACCCAAACAGAAACATTATCCATCGATCTTTTTAACTTCGGTTAACGTGAAGTTAGATTTGGTTTAACTCGTTCGATACGAATTGACACCACGCACCGGGAAAGATTGTGCATCAAGCCGCCTTCAAAGATTGTTCCTTGCTTTTTTCAAGGAAATCCTCGGCCCATTCCGCGACGTTTTTAAACGTTCCCCCTTGAACGGTAATAGGGAGGGTAAACATCCTTTTTGGCATCTTTGGAAATTGTACGGGGATCGGAACCAAATCCGCTACCATACGAATACCAATATGGGCAGGAAGATAGCAGGTCATCGCCGGTGAAACAGCGTTCCCAATCGTCCAATAGGTATAAACCGTATTGTTGTGAGGCACAAAAAATCCATCGGTATTTGGGAGGCAGCACACGAACTGACCAGCCCTGATACCGTTTCTCCACCAGTAAAACATAATTTCGGCTTGCTTGTTAATGGTGATCGATGCTGGCCCATTATCCCTATGGAGCGTACCGTCCTTGTGCCAATCAAAGGTAATGCTCTTATCGTTTTCGCCAGAGGTATAATCAGACATATGGATGAGCGATGGCAGGTCGTCAAACGAATGAAGTTTCCCATCCTTATTCAACGTTTCATAGTTTTCGATTTTACCAGATTGTACGTCCTTGACGATCTTAATGATTTCACGAGTGTTCTTTGCTGACAATTTTGGTTTAGAATATGGCATTGATAAACTCTCCTTTGGTTTGTTGCGAAGGAGGGTCTTATCTAACGTTCTAAAACGTTTGTCAACAACGTTTGATGAAAACCTTTTTGGAATAATTTTCTATCAACTTTATTTTGAAGCATTATGTCTATATGTTGTATGTTAAACTAATTAAACACTATATATTGTTATCTGAAATGTTAATAGTACGCTAAATTGGTAGATTATTACGGTGGATACAAAAAACCCGCCCATTACGGCGGGTCTTGGTTCATTGCGAGGATTAAGAGTATGTATCCTCGCCTGCTATTATCTCACCTATAAAACCCTTCATTTTTTAAGATAACTCTCCTGTAGTCCTTGACGCTTGAATGCGACGACCGGGTATGCTCTGGGTTTTGCGACCTAATTTGGTGTTCTTTACGCATATATTCGTAAACGTAACTAACTTCATATGTTAGTTCTGTCGAATTAGATACCTTTCTAATCCAATCAAACGTATGCATCGTCATTGAATCATTGAATATATTTGCGTACTTTCTCAAATCGATGTCTTGTCCCTCATAGACTATAGACCAATGTGAATTAGCGTCCAATATGTTCTTCACTCTCGTGTTTTTTTCAATCGACCTTGTCTTTGCGTACTCGCATACAAGGGGATACATCATTACCAACTCAATCGGATATTCCTCGGTCCAGATTGAAGTTATGTCTTGAAGTATATCAATCGATTGTTCGAATTGCCGTGTTGTCAACGATGCGAGTTTGGCGGTCTCAGCAAGGAATTCAGCGAATAATGCCGGGTCTTGAATGGACGACGATGGCGGGATTGACCACTTTGATGTGTTAATTCCATTCGTTGCGATAAGGTTTCTCGCTATATAAGCAAAAGTTGATTCGTCTAATTTGTATGACCTATGAAAGAACCTTTGTAGGTATTGCTTTGAATCAAAGTTCGAGCCGTAGACTGCATTTATCGCGTGGGCTAATTGGTCTGCATCTGTTGCAATTACAAATACCAAACCGTCAACGTCAAATAGGTGCTTAATACGTTCCAACATTGCAATTGAGTATGTTGGTCTGCATCTGTCGAGTTCGTCAATGAATATGATGAAAGGTAATTTCTTATCGTCGGTTGATAGGGTTTTTAGAAGTGCCGCAAGGTTCGTCTTGAAATTATCGATGCTACTGGTTGTCTTATGTAGGTCGTCAAGTCTTTGTTGCGCGTACTTATCTATTGCCTGTTCGGTTAAGGCAGCAACACCAACACCTACCGCATCTATCACTTCTGCTGTCGTTGATTTGTCCTCCGCTCCAGTGGCTTGGCCTTCGGCTTCAAAGGCTGAAACAATGCCTTCGCCGCCGTCAGATATGGCCTTCTTTAACAGGGTTTTCCCGACTTCTTTCCCGGTGGCTATCGCAACAGTAGCAAAGTTTCGGCGTAGTTTCTTTGCGCCTTCAACGAACTTCGCTTTAACGGATTTTGGCAGTTCGCTTTCGATGCTTTTAAAATACTTATCCAGCGCGCCGACAACGATGCTGTATGGGTCGTCTACGAAGTCGTGTTCCCAAGCGTTTATGAGAATAGCCGGATGGTCCTTGAGAGCGTCTCGGTACATTCCGTTAATGAGGAAAGTTTTGCCCTGGCCCCATTTCGCATCTACGTTGATCACGTATGAGCCGTGTTTACCGGCCTTCGTGTTCTCCTGATAACGGTTCACCAATAGGCGATAAATCAACTCACCATCCGCTTGGCGATTAAGCAGGTCGTCTTTCCAGTTATCCGTTTCTGTCGTCATCATTCGCACCATTTGAAATCAACTTTGGGTTAGATTGCTGATAGAACGGCGGGTTGCAATATGGCTACAGGACTGCAAACAAAAAACCCCACCGCTTAGGGCAGGGTTCCGTATTCGGTAATGATATGCGCCTTTAGGAAACTATGACGACCTCTTCGCCGGTCTTGCTATCGATCTTTTCGAGGAACTCCCGTGCGTAGAACATTGCGGTAGTCTCTTCTTCAAATGCCGCTACAATCTCTTCGCCACCCTTGGTTTTCACCATAACGCGATATCTTGGCAGAGGACCAATACGCCAGCGTGTCTTAAGATCGGAATTCTTGGCCGTTTCGATTTCGGTATATCTCTGGCAACCCATCATATTGTTTGTATGGACAAGGATATCCTCGTCATCGCCCTTAAGCCAAACACCGTATTCAACCATTTTCGTTTTACCTCCTATTGGTGTGTTTTTTGGAGGTTTGATCTACCAGCGATGATTGCAGAAGTCGACTATGTTTCCTTTGGTCGGTTAACGTATCGGGGAGATGATGGATCGAGAAAGTCCTGAGACTCGTACGATCTGATGTATTCCATATCGATTGCGAGAAAGAGGCCGTGGGCAATGGCTTTAGCGGCTGGCTGGCTGATATCGGTGTTGCGTGTACCGGACGCCTTGGCCACGTCATCAGGAACCGCCCAAAGGTGCATCGATACGAATTCAATCAATTCGGCTTTGCCGATTAGGTTGCCGCTCTTTGTGAACGTGTAGTTGACCGACAGCCGGCTTACGAGGTGTTCGGCAAGGACTCTCGTGATGCTGATTGATCGCTTTCGAGATTGGCCGGTGCCTGCAAAGTTGGACCGTATCGTGCGCTCTGTCGTGATGAATTTCAGATAGATCGAAGATTCCAGATCGTCATTGCCCATCATTTTTGTTCTCCTTCCGTTCTCATATTCCTATACGGCCAAAACAGGCAGGAGTCGAGCGGGTTCTAAACCTCTATAGTTCAGCAACTGTGGTTCCATAACGTCATCTGAAATACCCTGAAACACCATTCGATAAATACCTCAAACACATAAGTTTGGGTATTTTGATAATGGCTAGAAAGATTAATTCCAACGGTTTAAAACTAATCCAAGAGTTTGAGGGATTACGTTTAACCGCATACGCCGACATTGGCGGTATCCCTACAATAGGTTGGGGAAATACCAATAGCGTAACTAAGACAGATGTTGCGAAAAAGAAAACCATTACGAAGGTTGAGGCTGAGCGTCTTTTAAAGGCTGACGTATCAACTTTTGAAAAGACTGTCGATAGCCTTACAAAGGTTCCGCTGAACGACAACCAGTTCGCAGCGTTGGTATCTTTCTCGTTTAACGTAGGCTCAGCGGCTTTTGGGAAATCCACGCTACTGAAGCTGTTGAACGCCTCTGATTACAAAGGCGCGGCGGCACAGTTTGCACGATGGAATAAAGTCAACACAAAGACGGTTGCTGGCCTCACTCGTCGCCGTGCGGCTGAAAGAGCATTGTTTGAGACGGTTCCCGCAAAGAACCTCTTGGACGAGGCTCCAGCAAAGGTTTGCAAATAATGCGGCCCGTTGCGCTCAACAATCACAAACCACCGCTTGCGATCTTCCTCTACGAACTATCGGGAAAGAGCGCTGGACCATTCCTCGAAATGGGCTGGGAATGCATTTGTGTTGATATTGCGCACGAGTCCGATCGATCTGAAACTAGAGCGCCAGGTACGATCAATTTCATCAAAGCCGACGCCAGGAATTGGTCGCCAACTCCAGACCAAAAAGAGCGTTGCCAATTCTTTGCAGCGTTCCCGCCTTGCGATCATTTGGCGGTATCTGGTGCGAGGTGGTTCAAAGGCAAAGGGCTTAGAAAACTCTCATCCTCGATAGAGTTGTTCGCCGTTGCGGCTGAAATGGCCGACGAGCTGGCCGCGCCGTACTTTATCGAAAATCCTATCAGCACGATTTCGAGTTACTGGCGCAAACCCGACCATAAGTTCCATCCGTATCATTTTGCGGATTGGGAACCCCGCGACAACTATTCAAAGCAAACGTGCCTATGGGTAGGGAACGGCTTCAAGATGCCGTGGCCGTCATATCCAGAGGGATTGCAAATCGACACGAAACGTATCGTCAACGCCTCTGAAAATGAGGATCGAAAGAACCTCCGCTCAGAGACACCAGTTGGCTTTATGAAAGCAGTTTATGAGGCGAATTTCTTACAATGACGACCGACATCAAAACCATTGCCCGAAACGGCCACGTCCCAACTCTGACAGAGGTTGTTTCCATTCTCGCCACGGCTGAGCATCAATCATCGGTCATCTATTTCATACCGTCGCTCTGGTTTTCGTTCTGCCCGTACTTGGAAGATTTTCACCTAACCGACGTGCTGCCTATCGTTGATATGGATTGGCAAGAGGAGTTTGAGGGATTGTCACGCTATGATCCTGATTCAATCCAGAATGTGACATCAATGGCTATCAACGTTGATCTAAAAGAGGACGAAATACAAGTTTGGGCAATTTATTTTAATGACGCTGTACGTTTAAAGTAGGTGAAAATGATAAATAGTATTGAGACAACCGGTTATGTGAAAATAAACAGAAAACTAACCGAAGAGCATAAGGCGAAGATTTCAAAATCAATGAAATTTCGTTGGCTCCAGAAAAAGACAAAACTTAAGAAATTGTAATGAGGAACACATACAATGTCAGAACTTGTAAACTTAATCGATAATATCGAAACAACCCGCTTTGAAACTTTCGGCGTAGATGATCCGTCCGCTATGGGGCAACCCTATTGGGGAATTGATATGGATCGTGCGACGGATGAAGCATTGCGAAATATCATCAAGGACATCTATCTTATTGCGAGTAATATTGAAGAAATGCCGCCTAAGATGCAGGGGAGATTTCGTAAGATCGATCAGAAGTTTTACGATGATATTTTTCGTATATGGAGTAGATATGTAGATGGAAATCAAATATGGGTCTACGAGGATGTCGTAGACCTGAACAAAGTTACGGTAAAATTCATAGAATCAGTGATTGACGTTCCAACCGATATTCCAAAAGAAATCATTTCCATTCAATGAAACGAAAAGCCCCATTCGGGGCTTTATTCATTCCAAATCGTATCAAACTCGGTAGGCGTCTTTTCAAGGGCGGTTGCAAGCCATACCGTAAAAGGATCGTCGCGGCGGAACCAATCGGTGTATTCCCAATAGGATTCAAGTGACGCGTTCAGTTCGTCACTATCGACCTCATCAATCATTTTCTTGATCCCGCGTGGAAATTGACCGATGCGAACAAGCCATTCTCTAAACTCAAGGGGGGTCTTTGCGGGATAGTCGTTAAAGCGTTTTTCTTTCAACTGAAATGAAGACAGTTCAATAGCATATTTGATTGCAAGGTTTGCTATATCTTCAGGCGTAGGAGGCGTCACAGTTGGGGTCCATTGGATAATGACTGCCGGTGACGTTCGCACGGATGAGTTTTGTTCAACTTGATGCGCAACCCAATAGTCTATACCGCGTTTCAATGTAGGATATTCCAATCCTAACAATAACTGGACTTCATTGGCTGATAGGTCGTGGGGATAGTTTGTAAAATCAAATTCCATTTAAATAGTTTCCTGAAAATTAGTTATTGCGGAGCCATATAGCGCGCATATTGATAACGTTTGTTCCTCTTGCGCTTCTAAGACCTACCAATACCCACGGATTAGGCGCGTCGGTGGTTCTGTCGTTATAATTCGGATCGATTGAACCGAATTCCCAAACGCCGGAATTGTGCTGTATCTGTGCGCCACGGTCTGCAAATTTATCGTGCAGCCAACCGGAATACGAATTCCAAATCGCGCCATCATTTCTTAGACGGAAACGATGTGTACCAGTGTGAATGATATCAAACGATGCAGTGTCTGGATGAGCATTAATTCTCCAAACAAAGTCGCCTCCATAGCCGTTCGGGCTAAAATCAATAATAGCGGAAGCGTTAGCAGGTGCTCTCATTTCAAGGACGGATGCATTTGTTCCTGAAGATTGAATATGTACCAAACCGCCAGCCGTGATGGACCCATTTGCTGCATTGAACGTGATCGGTGTAGGGTTTGAACCGTTAGAAAGAACGAGGTTTCCTGTCATCGTATCGCCAGCCTTAGAGACTTTGGCGGTCAAAACGGTATCAAGTCCGGTAATTGTAGAAACTGGCTGTGTCCCGGTATGGTTAGCGCGGCTAAGGTAGAAGGTGCCTTCCTGGCCGTCCAGTTTGTCAGCATCCAATCCCTTGCCTGAGCCGACATCCGCAAGTGTTAAAACACGTTGCCCATCAACAGTAGTCGAGCCGACAATTGTTGCGCCATCGGTTATGTTGAGTTTTCCGGTAATGGTTGAATTGCCTGTGACAAGTACGCCACCTGCTGAAACGGTAACCGCGCTGAAAAACGTTTTACCGGCCAAAGTTGTCGGCAAACGATTGTCATCAATATTTATTGAATTCTGAAGATTGAATTGACCGTTGCTCAGGCAGGTAATTTCAACCGGATAACCAACTTGGATATCGCCAGCAATTAAATCACTAGTACCGTTTGCACGTTTGAGACTATAAACTTGACCGTTGATATTCAGGCTATGAACACCGGCAACGTTCGAAAAGTTGGGATTAAACTTGATCGTTTTTCCAATTGGGGCAGGGGTTTGAATACCACCGGTAAAAGTAAGGTTGTAAACGCGAGATTCTGCTGTACCCGTTGACGTATAAACAGGATTGGATTGGGTATATTCGCGCTTCGTTGCGCCCATCATTGCGTGAACAACCGGATACATTTTGTTTGCATCTGTGCCGGGTGGAAGGCCAGCAGGCGGATTTGATGTGTTATCCGCGTCTAATTCTTTCCAAGTGTTCTCTGAAATATCGGTCATTTATTATGATCTTCTTATTATTATGAGTTATTATTATTTATTGTCGTTTTCTAAACTCTCAAGATACTCTCTGATAGTGAGTCTTGTGCGCTCATCTTTGGTTGTTTGATAAAGGTTTTTGAGGCCCAACAAATGCTTTTCAGGATCGGTAGCAGATGGCAGTTTCGCCAGCCAAGAAAGCGTCTTTGGATCTTCGATCATTTTACGTGTTGCGCGGTCAAACATCCATTTCGCACCACGAAACGCTCCATAGCCAACCGCCGCTGAAGGCGAACCGGAAAGGGCGGCAGCACCGGCAACCGGTCCCGCATAACGGTCCATCATACCTTTTACAGCAGACCCAATATGCCTTGCGGTATTGGATCGATTCGCATTGTTTCCATATTCCTGAAACTGTTGGCCTGCCTTTACGATACCGTTCATACGTTCGTAAATTTCTTTCCCGCCCTTAAACTTGAACAATGAGGATTTGGCCTCTGGGGTCATTACCGTCCAATTTTTACCAAGAGCGGCAAGCGACCATTCTCCAGCAGCGTTTTTACCAAGGTTGTCCAGAACCGTTGTTGAAACCGCACGCAAGGCGTCATCACCACCGGCCATATGAACCTGTTCGAGAACGCGGGTAGCCTGAGACGCGTTCGTTTTTGAACCCGTGGAAACAAGTTTTAAAATTGCGTCATCGCTCTGGTTTTTTAGAATCTTGTCGATTGCCTTGTTTCCAATCACGTCCGTTGGATCGAGGCGGCGCATAAATTGCGCATTAGCGTCTTGCCACGCTTTTAAAACGTCATCGCCAGCCTTTTTAGCCGTGGCTTCCATATCAGCCGTGATAGCCTCACCGACGCGTGAATATATACGTTTCTCAGCACGAGTTGCGCCCATCGCAGAACCAGTATCGTTCAACGTTGTACGGGCTTGTTTGAGATATTCGAAATCAGCCTTTCCGCCCTCGATATCGTCAAGCAAGGCTTTGACTTGTCCAAGGGAGCGCTCATAGACCGAACCGTCCGTTGACTTCTTGAAAGCGCCAGCGTTTTCGAATTCGTGTGCAAGCGTTTCATATGCTTTTCGTGTTGTCGAGGATTCGACCGGAACGCCTTTCGTCAATCCAGAAACGTTGTCATAGAGACGGTTGGTTTCGTTCTGGACGTTGGTTTTAAGGGTGTCGATATTTTCGCGAATAAACCCACCGGCCTCATTTGGCGTCATCGCACCTTGACCACCTGAAACCTCATCAACCGATTTCAACCAATTGTTTTTAAGTTGTTCTGGAACCTCATCGATCTTGGTTTTCAGCCAAGGACGAGTTCCGGCACGTTGCAATTCTGCCGTACTAAGAGCCTCACCACCAATCATTCCTGGCGTTGGGGTAACTCCAGCCGTTTCATAGGTTGCCAAGCGCTCAGCGGCCTTTGCAGCGTCATCAACCGTACCACCAAGGGCGCGGGATTTCAGAGAGTTTCCGATAACCTTTGCACCACCCTTTAAAGCCGCACCAGCGCCAGCGCCAAGAGCACCACCAGCAGCAGCATAGCCAAGGTCGGTCCCAATCTGAGAAGCCGTTTCGCCTGCCGTTCTCGTATCCTCTACGCCGTTCAACCAATTGAGGCCACGACGAGCGGCTTCCGCGCCAGCAGAATAACCAGCAGCGCCACCAGCAATACCACCGGCAACCGTACCGGGACCGGGCGCAACAGCAGAACCGAGAGCGCCGCCTATGATTGTTGTCGGAATGGAGACAACGGAACCAACAGCATCAGGGATGAAGTCCGCAAGATCGCCACCAGATGGTATGTAACCTTCTTTGTTGTAAACGATCAATTCGCCGGTTTTCGGATCGGTCATTACAAAATTGCTTTCGCCTACTCTTGTAACGTTATCGAAATCTTTTTTAAGAGCGTTTTCCTTATCCTCAATCTTCGTCAAACCGGAATATCTTTGACGCTCAGTAAAGCCTAATTCGCGTTCAATTGATTGAGGGTCAACCTCTTGCCATTCATCAGGGTTAAATGTCTCGTCAGGATTGTTGATAAGAGAACCTTCTGTCCCCTCTTTTACGGCAATATAATCATCTGGATTTAAACCTTGTGAAATAAGGTATTTGCGGTCTTCCTCTGTCATTTCCTCAATCTGAGGCTCAGGGGGAGCGGCGGGTGAACCATCCGCATTAAACATTACCGAATTGATTGGTTTCTTTTTATTGTTATCAGCCAAGATACATACCCCCGAGACCGCCAAGTCCGCCACGCTTGTTCATTCGTTGTTTTAATTTTTCTAATTCAATCTCAGGATCGGAGGATTGACCGATAGAGTATGACGGCTGTTTGAGACCAACCTGAATTGGCTCAGCAACTGCTTTTTGACCAGCGACGGGGAGTGGTCCTGCCTGAATAGGATCATCGCCACCAGTCAACGAAGTCGCAGCGCCGCCAAGGACTTTTGCAAGGCCGTTATCGCCACCGAGTTTCATACCGAGAAACGTTGTGTCGGCACCTTTACCTTCAATGCCCAACTTTCCTTTGAAACCGGTCCAACTGTTATCGATATCCTTGATAAATTGAGGACGTTTATCCTCAACTGGAGGAGCAACAGCGGCTGTCTCAATAGGTTGTGATGAAACGTTAGGCGCACCGGCAAGAGGCTGAGATTGGGCTTTCATCTGAGCAAGGTCGTAATTTTGACCACCCCAACCGTTCGCAGCGGAAACGGCGTGCGTAAGGCGATTATCCCAACCGTGGCCACCCTCTGGACGTTTCCAAGAAAACCCTTGTGGACGCTCATAGGCAATCATTGCGCGGGTTGCGGCCTCAGGCGTTGAAGCTGAGCGCAACATATCTCCAGCGCGTTTCTCAGCGCCGCCTAACTCGTGATGGATAAAATCAAGTTGGGTATCAAGAGAACTAACGTCGCGACCGGTTGCCTTAGCGTAGCCGTGGAGGTTAATCGCTCTATCACCGTTCCATTGACCGATACCGATAGAATCCGAGCCGTCGCGACCGTCGCCCTTATTTCGAGCGCCGGTATTGAACGTAGATTCTTGCATAAGGTTTCCAACGATACCCGCTGCTTGGGCATCGGTATAACCATATTTTTGTTTCAGGTAGGAATAGGCATAACGTGCATTTTCATTATTTAAAATAGACATATAAAATCAATGTTTCTTATTATTAGTTATTTTAGATATTTATCGTCTAATATAGACCTTTCCGTTATTTGTCATAACAGAACCGCCAACTTTAACACCTGTTGATGTTCCCTGAGCGGAACGGAAAGTTTCGATAGGGTTGTGAACTTCATTCATCAAGCGATTAGCCTCTGAACGAGTTATTTCACCAGCAAGCGCACGACCTGCAATCTGACCAATTTGAGCCTCATAGTTAGCAATCCCGCGCATCGTTTCGATAATCAAACGGTTGCCTTCAGGGGTATTCATCAAAGCAGGAACCGAACGCTTGAACAGTTCCAAGTCGGCATCCGACATTGCACCGGAACCGGCTGGACGTTGGCCGGGAACGATCTGGTTGATTAGAGCCTGAGCGTATTCTAGCTGAGATGCATTATCGCCTAACTTGATGCCGTAGTTCGATGCAAACTGTTGCATACCCGTCAAAGCGCCACCTTGAACGTTCCCCAAAGCACCCTGTAACTTATTGATAGTTTCAATTTTTGATTTTGCTTGGAGACCTGCAACACGCGCCTCATCAAACGATTTGGCTTGAATTTCGCCGCCCTTGGAATCGAAAGTATCATCACCGGTTGGTTTTGCAGATTTGGTCGATTGAGATTGTCTAATCCAAACCTCAGCCGAAACAGGTGGTAAACCATTACGAGAACGTTCCGCATTTACGCGGTCGAGTTCGGTCAAATCTGTTGTTGTGCGGAAAGGCAATTCACCGGATTCACGACCTGCCGACTTAGCCTGCTCAACCTGATACTGACCACCAGCATAACCGGGGGCCAATTCAAACTGGCCGGTCTGAGGATTGTAAATCTGGCCTTCTTTCGCCGCCGCCTGTTGAACCTGTTGTGCATATTCGAGCGCTTTACGAGCCGTATCACCATCGCCAGCAGCGATAGCCATCTGAGCAAGTTCGTTTAGAGCCTCAGCCGTCATTCCAAAATTGCCGTTTTGACCGTTGGCAATGATCTGAGCCATACGCTGATTATAAACGTCAGCCTTGGCATCCTTGATCTGCTTTTGACGTGAGGCATCAATTGCCGCTTTCTTGGCGTCACCATCAATCGCGGTAGAAAGGGCATTCGAATAGCCAGCGCCAAAGCCCTGCAAACCTTTACCGAGTGAACCCCAACCATTGTAACCTTCAGCAGCGGCAGATAGGGACGCGCCACCTGAGGCAATCATACCCATAGCAAACGCTTGCTTTTCCTGAGGCGTGCTAAATCCAAGAGTTTCAAGGATTGTATCTCGAATACCCTTTTTCTGTTCTGGAGCCGCTGGAGCATCAGGGAAAAAATCAGTTCCTGGCCCTGCGGTTACCGAGTTCGTCGTCTGGCTATCTACTGGTACTGGTTGAGCAAGGGCTTCTTCGCGTGTCGTAAGGATCGGGCCAATATCAGGCATCGAGGTCATAGCGGACGATAGGAGAGGGCCAACATTCTTTGGCGGCTCTGGAACGCGGCGCAAGATCGGTCCCGTATCAGAAACCGTCTCAAATCCAACTGGTGCACCGGATGGGGTAGAACCAGCTTCAACCGTTACCGAACGCGCTCTATCGATAGGGTTTGCAGAAGGTTGCCCATAAAGATTTTCGCGAGAAATACGCGCACGTTCCTCTGCTGCTAAACGCTCATCATTGAGTTGGTCTTCTCTTGCCCATTCGATCTGCTGATTTTCGCGGGATAGCTGTTGATCAACGTAGTCCTGAGGATAGAGGTCAATCAAAGCATTCTTCTGTTGATCTGCGATTACCTCAGCCTGCTTTTGAACCTGAGGACCGAACCCAAACAATTCAGCCCACGTTTTCGGCTTGTCAAAAGTAAATTCAATAGGTTTTTTAGCCATTCTTTATGCGACCTTTTTAAGTAGAGTTGAGTCGGTGATGACGTGATATCCACAAGGTAACGTCTCAACCAATTCTGGATGTGTTTTGAGCATATCTTGAGCCAACGGACCTTCGTAAAGGCCGGGTTTATGGATGTATTCAAATTCATAAATCTTGATGTTGTTATCGTTCGTATAACGATATTTAACGTTCTTCTTCGTTCTGGAATCGCAGAGTGACGCAAGGCCGAGACCTGCCTGAAGGATGCCACCAAGAGCCGAACCGGATGATTTAGTCTGAGAAGACGTTGTTCCCAAACCTTGTCCGTTAAGCAGTGCTTGGAAATTCGCAATGTTCTGCAAACCAATCTGCTGATTGTAATCCCAACGTGCGATATCGGCATTGAGGACGTCTTGATTGTATTCGTCCTGAGCCGCGCCAACGCCACCAAGAATCTGACTTGGAAGAAGGCCGTTCTGATAAACTTGACCAGCAGAATTAGCGGCACTCAATTGCGTCTGAGCCGTATTCTGAGCCGAACTATTCGCAGAGTTTGCCGCGTTCAACTGGTTCGATATGCCCTGATTATAGACGTTTGATTGCTGGCCGTATAAGTTGCTCAATAGATTGTTGTAATTGTTATACGAACTATCAGCCGCAGTTGCCGCATTAAGTTTGTTCGTCGTATCCTGATTATAAAGCGAACCAAGTTGATTGTTTGCCTGCAACATATTTGCGGTATCGGTATTGTACTGGTTTGCGTACATATCGGTCGCGACCTTGCTCATCTCATTTGCAGCAATGTTGTTTGCGGAATTGATCTGACTTGCGAACGCGTTTGAGCCGCCACGCCCCATAGCCGCCGCCTGTGACTGAAGGCCCGGAAGTGTTGTATTTTTCAGCTTGTCAGCAATGTTGTTCTGCTGCTGGTCGACCATTTGGGCAAGATATGGATTGTTGCCGATATTCGCGCCGGATGCCGTAGCAGTTAGGTTACTGATTGCAGGGTTATTCGCGCCGTTCATAACGCTTGAATATGTTGATTGTCCCGGCATCGATGAATTCGCAACACTACCGATCTGAGATGCAATGCCAGCGGAAGCAGGGTTATTCATCCCAAGACCACCCATAATCTGAGACAACACATTGTTTGCCTGAGCGTTCGCGCCACCGGTCTGAGCAAGCGTATTTACGGCATTGTTTGCTGAGGTTAGACCCTGAGAATTAGCCGCGTTTGTCGCGTAATTCGTAGCCATCTGTTGAGACTGTTTGGTAGCAGCGGATTGACCGGCAACAGTCGAGCCTTGATAGAATTGGGGAGAGCCGGAATCGATTAGCGCTTTATAATCAGCGGCGTTTTCTTTGTAATATTGCTCATACGGACCCCAAGGTTTAACTTCTTGAGATTGAGTCTGTGTTTTTGAAGCGGTCATATTTAAAATCTCTTTTTTTATTATTATTTTTTGAGATAGGTATTTTATTATATTTAGTTATCAACTTTGGCTTTTAAGCATACCAATGACGATGTTTTAGGGACGTAATTCGGATCGATTTCAAAGTTGAATTTTGAAAGATATTTGATCCATCCCTTTCGGCCAACTACGGATATAAATTCATAGTTATGTTCTTTGGCGAGTTCGGATAATATCGGTATATATTTGTCGAAGATTTCCAACGTATTGTTCTTAGGTCCACCGGCAAGCCTGACGTGTAATGATTTCTCTTTGGTCAAATCATCAATTAGATATTCGATTATGATAAAAGTGTTTTCAGCGGTAATAAGATAGGCTTTTCGATCAAATAAGATATCGATGATTGCTTGCTCTGGTTCACAATTTTCATCTTTTATAATCGCCCTCAAAATGTATAATCGATGTTTGAGATAATCCCTGACTAAATCGTCTGGCGTGTCGTTAAATTTGATCAAACGGCACCTACTATTACATAGTCAAAAATGGCCTCAGCATCATTGTGTGATACCTCGAAATAGCCGGGACCGATGACGCTTACAAAAGCGTTTGCCGTCACTGCATTAAGGTTTCGCGGAGATAATAAGATAACGGATGACGGGCCAATCTTGAGGTTTTCAATGGTCGTTTTGGGAGTTCCCAACTCGGTATTAAAAGAGCCGGTAATATCGGAAACCTGACGAATTGTTAGGTTCAAGGTCTGCCTAACTTTCGGCTTATCATCCATATTTGTGATTGATTGAATGGAAACCATCAGCGCCCCCCAAACCCAACAAAATCGACATCAATCGCAGATGCTAAGTCCCACGCTCCATAGAGATTGATTTTGAATCGATGATATCGGCAAGCCGCACGGACATACGCAAACCCGGTAGAGGCGTTCGTTTCAAATTCATTCTCGAAATTGATATCGCCCTTTTGGGTACGCCTACCAGCAATCGAAACAGTTGCACGACCGTCGCCCTCGACAATCGGTCTAACCCTTTGCACAAGAGCCATATCAACGGGGTTTTTTAGGGTTGTCCCAAGTTGATAATCGGTCGTTTCAATCGTTCCCCTAATAGGTGGACCGGTTAAAGTAAGGATGTTTCCAGCCTCATTCACAGCCCATAGGATCGCGTTACCACCAGCCCAAAGGGGAGAGTCGAACGGGGCAGGGATGTTCTCAATCGCACCATACGCATTGCTCAAGTCCTCAATCGTCCAAGCCAATGATTGCGCCTGAAATTCGTAAGGAACCTGAGAGTCGCAAATCGTCCAATCGCGAGAAACGTAATTGTAAATTATCGTCTTGTTTGGAAGCCCGTTTGGAGATGCTTTATCGGCGTAGTTCCATTTGATGATCGTGCGTCTTGGATCGGCAACAACTGTCATTTGCGCGGCGGAATTCGTATCGAAATTCTTGTAAAAGGTAAGGTTGATTTTACCGACACCAATGGGGTCGATCTGGCCTTTTTTGAACGAATAGAAGCCATCGTCATCGAGGAAATACGAGACGCCATCAATTGTTATAAGCGAGTTCGGATAAGCCAGACCGCGACCAGAAACAGCTTCAGAGAATTCATAAACCCAAGGTGAGCCAACAAACTGTCCACGAATAATTGCCTGCTTACAGAATATCCATAAATCCTCATCAACGACCATTCCTTGAATAGCGCCAACGTCTTGCAAGTCCTGAAAATCAGCCATTGTTGCCTGAGAGAATGACCAATCAAACGGGTTATCAATAGCGCTCCAGCGAAGGCGATTAGGAACCTCGCCGTCAAAGGAATCGTAACAATTTGCGAGAAGGACAAACCCTTTGTGCTGTGCGATATGACGGCCTCTGACAACGGTTGTAAGATCGGCAAATTTCGCCGTTACGTCATCGCAAGAAATCCACTGAGGAGCGTTTACGAAACTCGTCCCAATGACTGATGTGCCGTACTGGATCCAATTCCACGTTTCAGTTGCAGAGGAGATATAATCACCGGCCTTGGAAACATCACTCCATTGACGAGCCGATGAAAGGTAGGTCCAGAGTTTAGTCGCTGTTGCCGCATAAACGTGCGGGCTGGAGAACCTGTCCGTACCAATACAAGCCGAGTTGATTACCTCAGGCAATGTTGAATCTGAATACTTTTGAGCGGATGGAACCGGCGCATAGGTAACCGTTCCTGGCCCACCGTTACCGGGCAAGGGATATACGTTGTAAGCCATAGCAAGGCCGGGGCTATTCAGCGAAGCCATATCTGGCAACCAAGCGGGAAGGGGAATTGTGGTCATTACCAATTGGAATCCTCCATTTGGATGTTGACCGGTATCATCGTGAATTGGCGGGCATTATCAGCCGCAACAACGCCGAGAGCCTGCCCGAGAGCCTGCATTTCAAGTTGTTCGCCCTCAAGGTCACGCGCCCATCTGAAAACACGCGCTGATACAGCCGAAACGTAAACATTCGGGAATTTCGTAAGAACCCAATTCGTAGGATTATCAGGAGATACGCCAAGAGGACGCGCCCAATATTGGAGCGTAAACTTTTTCGGCTTTTGCTTATCGGTTACGATTTCAAAATGAGTACCTGAATTGACATAGCCGACTTCGTTGGGACGCAATTTGACAGGGGACGAAATCCCTAAAGGACGAGTATATAAATCATCAATCTGAGCGTTGCGGATTTCGATAAAGTCAGAAGGGATTGAAACCCTGTCATCTACGATATCAACAGTAATGGTTTTCAGGCCGTCGCGATGCTTCAGAGTTGGAAACAAATCGGATTCAATAAGAGATATAAAATTTGCGATTGGTGCATCTGGCCTTAGGGTTACATCCCCAACCATTGCAATCAATTCTGAATAATTACTGATTGCCACTGTATCAAACTTTCAATGTATTCGTTCTAAATTTTGAGTAATCGCTATCGTTCAACTTACGTTTCAATAATCTGTTGTCGTCCATAATGCCGAGCTTTTTCCAATGATTATAAAGCGTGGTCGGAATGGATGCGACTTTGACCTGAGAACCAAGTTTACCGGTACGGCTGAACGCCGCCGCCTCTTCCGCGTTCTGGTCAAATATTGCTTGGAGATTTTTCGCGTAATGATCGATCTTGATTTGATCACCAATTTTGGTCATCACGATCAATTCGTCGTCGTCATCAACCACAACATATCTATCGGAGGTAATGAACATATCGCCAAGTTTGGCATCGTTAAATGTGTTTTCATCAATCATATTTAGGTAGTCTTTTTATTGTTATTATTTATAGATATTTATACGAAAAAACCCCACCAAATGAATGATGGGGTTTAAGTTTATTATTGAATTTTGTTTTTATTATACTGCGGTTACGTCAGCGAGTTTACCGTTACCGGTTTCGTTACGGCTCTCAAGAGTGCCTTCAGTTACGAGCATCATATTCTTAGCATCGCCTGTAACAGCAAGATCGATCTTAGTGATCGGGCGCAACGATGCCCAAGCCCAAAGTTCAGGGTTGTAAGCAATGATAGAGGTTGACTTAAGATAACGGGAAAGGCCAATGTTAAGAACGCTGAAATCGTTAACGTAGATGTCAACGGTGTTCGTCAGTTTCTTAGTTGCGCTAACGTTGTACTTAGTTGCGTTGGCATCGAACTGTGAGATTGCCTTCTTAAGTTTTGGAGGAGCGATAACGCGGAGTTCGTCAGTATCGGTATGACCGTAAATCTCTTCAATCATATCGTTAAAGAGGTCTTCAGTAAGAGGACGAGTCGTACCGTCAACAACGTCACCAACAATCGCACTTGCGAAGCCGGGCGTTGAACCTCCAGCGCCGTGCATTGCGTTTGTAGAAATCCACGCGCCCATACCAGCGCTCTTACGAGTTGAGCCGCCTACGGATGCGTTATCAGAAACGATAGATGCTTCCATATCGAGTTTGAGTTCTTTACCAGCCTTAACAACCTGACGAAGGAATTCGTCTTTCGCACCAGCGGTTTTTGAGGCGATGGTCGAATTTGAAACATCAACGACTTTACGGAAAATCTGCGTGTGGTTGCCGATCTTGGTTGGGCCGTTAAGGGTAGTAGTTGGCGCTGGCGCTCCTTCTGGAGCCGCGTTATCTTTGTTCGCTGGTGCAAGTGTATCGGTTAGGAACTGGTGATATTCCTGAGTCGCGTTTGTTTTACCAATTGAGGACAAAACAGGAGTTGAAGAAGGAGAAATATCGGAAATGATATCCGCAAGGTCTTCGCGAAGACTCTGCAAGTTAGTAGAAATTAATGGAGCCATATTTGTATCTTTCTTATTATTATTGATATGGTTTTTTATTTTGGTTTAGAAAAAATTGCGTAGAGCATCAATTGCATCTTGGGTTGAACCGGTTTCACGCAATTTGTTTCTTGCTTGCGTATACTGAGGTCGTGAACCAGTTGCTTTTGGTGCCGTTATCTTAGGTTTATTGGAAATAACCTTCTTTGCATATTCAACTTTGTCAGCAGTTTTTTCGTGCTTGTAAGCGGAATATAGAATGGTCAACAAACGGGGGTCTGCAATACTTGTGATTTCTTCATCAGAAAATCCTAAGTTATATAGATAGTTTGACATACCCTCAGTATGAGTGTCAGCGACCGTCTTGTCCTTGAATTCAGGATGACGTTCGAAAAACTCAACTTTTGCTTTGTTTCGCATTTCTTGGAAACGTTTATTTTCCAATTCAACTCGCTGTTTCTGCATATTGCGTTCAATGGTCTGGAGTTCGGCAAACTTTGCCATCTTCGCGTCCCACGCCTCACGCTTATCAGGATATCCGAAAGGGTCATTTTCTTTGAGGTCGGCCCAATTTGGTTCTTCCATCAATTCGACCTGATACGCCAAGCGCATATTGTCGATGACTTCTTTCTGTACGAGTTGGTTAGCGGCTAACTGCGCTTGTTCAAGGATTGCTCTCTGGCCGGAAAGTTCCTGCGTCTTGCGCGTGTAATCGCTCTGTCTGAGATACCCGCCCTTTAAATCAGCATATGTGATTTCCTCGTCGCCAATCTTGATTTTAAAATCATCAGCGGGTTCGGTGGTCGTTACCTCGTCGTTTGCCTCATCAGTTGTTTCAACGTTATCGCCTTCTTCGGAGTCCGTTACGGTTTGTTCGTCATCAGAATTTGATAGGTCTGTTTCAACGTCATCAGCGGTATTAGTATCTACGCCATTGGTTTCTTCGGAGTCCGTATCGGCTTGTCCAAAATATCCACTCAATCTATCTTCGATACTTGCATTTTCAGTTTCAGTAGCAGTCCCCATATCGAGGTTGTTGCTTTGTAAATCGTCCATTGTATGTCTCAATTTATTCGTTAAAGTTATAATTATTTATTTTGTCAATTTCTACCTTCGACGCTTCGACATATTTTTCGAGGCGTTTTTTAAACAAATCGAGACCAAAGAATGCGGTGTGGATATGTTCTCTTTCTTCTGCATTGGAAACGTTTGTTTTGCGAAATCGGTTGATGATATCCAATTCAATATCTTGCGCTAATTCATTGAATTCAGGGATAGACAAAAGTAGTTCTGCCTTCTGCCCTTTTGAAATGATCTGACGTTGTTCCTCTGTGATATTCATTTTGGTAAAATCCTGTTTTTGCTTTAAATCATTGGTGGTTGCGGCTGAGATTGAGCCAATTGGCTTTGAGCCATCATCGCTTGCATCTGTTTTTCTTGTTCAAGGCGGGCTTCTTCACCCTTGCGGTTCTGTTCCTGCTGCCTTGCCCAATCAACGTCATAACGCGCTGCTGCTTGTTCAGCTTGGATACGAGCAATATCAACGTCAGCCGCGAAACGTGCCGTTATCTCAGCGCGCTTTAGTTCGATGTCAGCCAACATTTGGTCGCGCTTTAGATCGTCCTCAACACGGAGTTTGTACGCATCGAAATCACGCTTTTTCTCGTCGCTCTGTGCTTTGAGTTGTGCCTTGACGGTCTCAATCTGAATAATGCCAGCGTTCGGGTCTGGTGGCGGTGGTGCTGGAGGCATTTGAGCCGGATCGGTCCAATACTGTGTCGCGCCCTGAATACCCATTGTCTCGGTGATATCGATCAACGTTTTATAGATGTTCTGAGGGGTCGTGGTCTGGCCTAGTCCTTGCTGCTGAAGCTGCAACAATGAGAGCAATGCAGATTGTTTGAGGTCTTTATCCATCGCCCCAAAGGCCGTATTGGTCGAAACGTCCATATCGGAATCCCAATCATCGCCCACGACAAACGGCTGGTTTTCCTCAGTCAATCTTGCGATATAGAGATTTGCCATATCTGATTTCGAAATCATCAAATCGATGATGATCTTCGCCAGGTATCGATACCCGGTATCGGCATAATGGCGGCAAACTTGCTCAATCAACATCTGCTGCATTGAGGAGCGTTGACGAGCCGCTGTGGCCGTAACGTCTTGTAGATCGGTAGCATCAACCGAAATCATCGATCTACCGACGCCAGTGCTCAACTCGTGGCGTTGATCGATCATATCAAGGACCGGCAATACCAAGGGAGCCGCCAACTGAGGAGGGTTATATGAAATGCCACCAGTTGGGTTTTCGGAACGGATTACCTTGCCGGGATGTAGGTTAAGGACATCATCGGTATTGGTGACATCTGGATTGATAATCTTGATCGGATCAACAACGTAATTAAGGTTGTTAATCATCGCTCGATACATCTTGGAAATCATAACTTGATCCGCGCCAAGACGGTCGCCCAAACCCTGACCAAACAGCGTATTTGGAACAGGATAAGGAACTAGAGGAGCATAGGGGTAATATTTGGAAACTTCATAATGTCCTAAAAAGATAGGAGATTGCGTAGGGTTTCCGCCAATCGTTATACGGTAATGACGCTTCTTTTTGTCATCAATTGCGATATGAGTGAAAATCTCATAGACCTCTACAAGGTCGCCGTCATCCGATTGCCCTGAATTGTAGGAAGTCTTTCTTGCACGAACGGTTGCGGTCCCATTGAGTTTCTGCTGTGCCAACGGGATTTCATCAACTAACTTTGGATCATAGCCTTCTTCAATGAGAGCCTGCTTTGTCGTGTAGGTTCTATGGCCTTGAATAGAGGCTGTGATGCCACCGGTCATAGGGTCGATATCCGCATCAACCGATACGACAAAATCCTCTGGAGCAAGTGCTTTTAGGGTAAATTGCGGGGTCTTCTTGACCTTGCGAATTTCGATATCGCGCACAGTTGGGACGAGTTGTTCAATCACGCTTGGATCGATCATTGAGGGGTCGATTTGACCACCCGTTGCCATACCGATTTGTTCAATAATCTCAGGCGGGATTTCAGCGCGATAATCGTCGCCGGTTGCCTCGATTATGATTTTACCGGCCTTCTCATCCTCTACGATCTGGACGAGTTGTTCGTCGGTCACGCCTTTCAACGTTTCAACAAGACCTTCCTCAGCGGTATCAGTGAAATCGATATGAGCAACGCCAAGGCCGAAAATCGCAGAGTTCTTTACCCACGGCGTCAAAAGTGCAACGTGGCTATTCTTTTCCCTGAGAACGTGTTGAACAACTCGCGTCTGCTGGTTGGCAACAATCTTGTCTTGAGGGGAGGCGGTTAATGGAGAGAATGAAACAACGTTCTTTTGACCGTCAAGGATACGGACAACCTGTGCCGTAAAAAGGTCAACGTGGTCGCGTAGAACCGGAACAATATGTTTGCTTGTTCCACGAATTTTTTCATCTTCTTTAAATGGCAAACAGAAATATTGCTCAAGGTTGAATTGCCATTGAGTTGCAAGTTGAGTGTTTCCGAAGTTTACACATTTAGCAATACGCTGAGATAGTTCCGTCTTAACGTTTTGAATATTTGGTTTTTTCGCCATATTTATTTTTCTTATTATTATTATTTGGTATATTGTATTTATTCATATATAGCGAGGTTATCGTATTGTATCGGCTTATTGAATGAGTATTTACCCTGATACCTAATACCGGTAACAGCGAACGTTAAAATGAAAGAATCGGCAAAGTCTGGAGACTTGTTCTTAAGGCGTTTTTTGACAACGTCTCTTTTGCTCTCCATTTTGTATTTTCCACCGCTGGTTATCTCATACGTATGAGCGGATATTTCGCGGATGAAATCGGCGTTATCAGGAGTCTTGACGTTCTCGGTCGCAAACCAGTCTTTGGCTTCAAACCACAATTGCTCTTTCAAAGAATGCCAGCGCTCAGGCTGACGAGTTGCCTTGTTTGAAACTTTGACGTGACGAACCGGAAGGCCGAATTCCGCAAGATTGTCAGCAACGCCTTTACCGATACCGATAGCGTCAACGGCTATGACGGAGGGTCGCTTGTTTAAGGGTAGAGATTGATAGAGATCGGCAATCGCATAACTCAATTGGGTGGTGTTCAAACCCTCCCAACTCTTGAATTCCAAGACTAGGTTATCGCGCCTGATGCAAAGGACGCTTCGATCCTGGCCCGTATCGCCAGCCGGGTCGACTCCCCAAACTATCGACTTTTGTTCGTTCTCGACAACATCATCATTCTGAGCCGCAAGCGTAAGCAAGTTGTACGGGATGAGGCTTTCATATTCCTCCTCTGGAAACTCACCCCAAAGCATCGTGCGCGTTTCAAGAGAGTTTGGACCGCCACGCTCAGCGATCATTTCCTGAAGGGCTTCCTCACTCAGATTTGGATTGTCAGTAACCTTGCCGTGGAGCGGAACCCAAATTTTCGAAATCTCTGGATCGCAATGTGTTTTCCAGAAAAAAGTACCGAGTTTGGTAGGGTTGGATATCAGCGCAAGTTTTGGATTCGAGTCTGCGAAAATACCCGCCATAAGAGATATGATTTCATCGGGTACGCCATCGGCCTCGTCGCAAACGATGAATACGTTCTTTGCGTGGATACCACGCGCTGCGGCAGGATTTGTTTTTGACGCTAATCGATACTCTGCATAGCAACCGTTTGGATTTGCTTTGCGCTCGACCTTGGTGCTGGTGACTTCCCAAGCGTCTTTAAAAACGGGTTGCATTCCCTCCCAACGGGAACGGATTTCGCCCCACAGAGCGCCTTTCAATTGATCCTCTGTAGGACCGAACGCGATGAATTTAACTTCGTCGTGGCAGAATAAAGCCCACCAAGCCAGAACGGAAATGACGTAGGTTTTTCCGAAGCCGACGCCACCGCGAAACGTCACGCGACGGTTGTTCATAAAGGCGTTGGCAAATTCAATTTGTTTTGGTCTGAGGCTAACTCTTAAAACATTTTTGGCAAAAAATTCGATATCGTTTTTAGATAATTCAACAAACTTTTGTACTGCTTCTAGTTCAAGTTTCGCCTCTGGTGTCAGAGACGTATCGGTCATTATTCTTTTTCATTTTCCTTTGGCTTTGAGATCGTTTCGACGATCTCTGCAATATTTTGTTTTGAGGGAATCGTCGGATTGTTTGCGTATCGGATCGCAAGGCGGATAAGACCTTCAGCCGCATAGATACCGACTAGGCCAACAACAAACGAAATGGTTCCTATTTCGCCGGATGACATACCTGAGAGGTCGCCGTATTTGAGAAGTCCCGGCGTGATGTAATATGCACAAATACCACCAGTAAAAGTCGATACGGTCGTTTTGATTATATTGCTCTCTTGAAGCAATATTGCGCGCACGTAACCGCCTGCCAAACCAGCAGCAAATGGTGATCCAACTAGTGCAAATAGAAAATTGATAATGTCATCGAAATTAGTCATAGGTATTCTTTTTTGTAATTATTTATCGTCAACTTCGGGGGTTATATCAATCATCATATCTGGATTGGTCGCGTTAACCTGAGCCAACAAATCAGCAACTGAATATTCTTTTGTAACTTTGATTTCACGCGCTGCTTTCGCTACACAAATTTCCAAGATGTAGGTTGCCGCTTTGAGTTTTGCGTGTTCGTTTGCACCGTTCTTCATAATGTCAACAACAACGGCGAGAGCATCTAATGAATGCTCAGCAACAGCCGCTTTGAGTTCTTCCGTATATTTGGTTGAGCCGCCTTTGATGCGTTCCAACGTAACGGGATCGTTCTTCTTAAAGCCGATCTGGCGAAGGTGTTCTTTATGCTCTGGCGACTTGCGCTTATCTAATTTGGTCACGGTATCAGTCATAGGATTCGTCCTCCCATCTGAGCCAGGAACGCTTCGCCATCCTTTTGTTTCTTGAAATCAACCGTGAACGATATCGCGGAGTCAGTTGATGTTGGGAAATTCGGTTCAAGCTCAAAGTCTGATAAGGATGAGCATATGTTTCCATCAATCCAACTTTTGTATTTTAGATCAATCCATTCTGCCATTGCTTCTTCGCGTGGCAAACCCGGTTTTGATTTGATGTAATTTTGTAGTTCGCCACGGGTTAGGCGAAACGATACTTCGAAATAAATTTTCATATGATTTTTCTAATTTCGTTTATTGACTTCATAACTATTTATCAAATAGACCAAACGTATCGAAACGCCAAAAGGGGCAAATGAAAATGACTAAGGTTGATGAGATTCGTAAACGTTTTGCAGCGGCTAAAGCAGTTGCACCAACGGCAAACATTTCGACTCCGCTGGATAACTACGGAAAGTTTAACCAGAACATCGACAAGGCTATTCGTCAGTTTAAGGAAGACACCGATAAGAAAGCAGGACCGGGCAAGTTCTCTTGGTGGCGCAAAGACGGTTCCCGCTACGTTTTCAAGGTTGGCCGCCGCCCTTTGGTTATCGACGGCGCGGAATGGTTCAACGCTCCAGATGTAAAGACGGTTATCTCAATGTGGGAGGAGGCAAAGGAAATGGTTCTCCACGACGCCGATATCCGCAAACAGATTGATGACTATTATTCGGGATTTGAAGGCAAGGGTGGACGCAAGAAAGCCGACTAAGGAAAATGGAAAAAGAAAGCCCCTCAGGGGGCTTTTTTTATGCGCGCTCTTTTCCAACGTTCAAACTTTATCTCAAGATCGATTGAGGTCTTTACGCCGAAATGCTGCGGGATGTTTTGGGGTGACATAACGGCATACAGCCGCTTTTCGATTTGATCGACAATATCAGGTGCATCGATATCCAATTCGTGAATGAAATGGCCGATGACGGTTGTTGGATGTATCGAGAACGATTTGTATTTTCGGATATGTTCGAACTGAGCGCGGCAGAACGTAGGGGATAGTTGGAACAACCTCTTGAGGAGTTCGCAAGCCGGGATGTCATCCGGCTCATCCCAATCAAGTTCGAATTTGGCGACAATCATTGGCCACCAATAATAATTCTTTCCGAACCGTTTATAATAGCGGTTGATGGTTTCAATCTGGTCTTCGGTGTCAGTCATAGAAAAAGCCCCATAAACAAGTATTTATAGGGCTTTCGAAATTTCATCCAAATAGTTTAGGCGCAATGTTGATGACAAGAGTAACTACAATCATCACCCAAACGACTTTGTTGACGTGATTGATTGTGTGTTTCTCAGCTGCTTGAAGTAACTGCTTTTCGCGTTCATTGAAATTTTCCATAAGTAATTTCTCCATATTAATTTTAGACTCGCGACACATCGTCTATTTCTTCAATGAAGTCAACTTCAGTGTTATAAATAGTTATGACAGTAAAGGTTATGTTCCTTTTTGCCTTTATACTGTTGAGGCTGAGCGCTTCGTATCAATGTTGTCTCCTGTTGTTAAGATACGCCGCTCAGCCTTTCTTCTAGTTATATCTTACTACCATCCATCCACTTTATGCCGTACTTGTCGCACCAGTCAGCGTATGACGTTTTTGAACCTTTTCGGATTTTGTTCTGAGGACGTTGGAATACAAGCGTTATGTCCAACTCTGGATGTTGGCTCTTGATCGCCAGATGCTTCGAGCGGTCGGCGCTGGTGAACCTGCCCTTGGTTTCAAAAATCTGTCCGGTGCTTGGATTTATAAAGTCAGGAGTGTATGTATGTGTGACGAGGTACGGGAATTTTTTGGTTTCGTACTCAAAATGCGGGTTTGATTTTGCGAAAGCGGCTTCAAATTTATTGCGTGACATCTGAATTATCTCTTTGAATATATAGAGATATTTAGCGCAAACGAGATAAATTGACTTCTGTGACAGTGTTCTTCGTCTTCGTCATGAAGATTTTCGGGGATCGGAAGAAGGAGAATGAGATTACTGCTGACGCGGTATCGCCGGCGGAATAAAACGGGTGTGACGGCTGGGCGAAAAGTCAGTTGAATGCGTTCATCTGACTGACAGCCCGGCACCGCAAACAAGGCACGGTGCGAAAGCGCCGTGCCACGACTGGAAGGAGACATCAGCATGCGCCGAACCAAGGCCGAGGCAGAAGAGACGCGTCAGGCGATCCTTGCCGCTGCCGAGCGGGTGTTCTTCAAGAAGGGCGTGGCCAACAGCTCTCTGGATGAGGTGGCGGCTGCGGCCGGCGTTACGCGCGGGGCGATCTACTGGCATTTTTCCAGCAAGAGCGACCTTTTCATCGGCCTTTACGAATCGGTGGCGCTGCCGGAATCGGACCTGCTCGATTTCGGCGATCCGGACCTCAAGGGGGAAGCGCTGCTGGCCAAGATCGAGGACGCCGCATGCAACTGGCTTTCGCTTCTTTCAAAAGACGAACAGCGCCAGCGCATCATGACCATCAGCCTGCGCACCAATTACTCCGATGAATTCGCCCCCGTGCTGCGCGCGCAGGAGGAACTGGACCGTTACCACAAGCGGCTGCTCGAGGAGGCTTTCGAACGGGCGCAGGCGGAAGGGGCTTTCAACGATAACTGGACGGCCGAGTCCGCGCTCGGTGCGCTCTACTGGCTGCTGAAAGGCATGTGCTCGGACTGGCTGCTGTTCGGCAAGCGTTTCGATCTGGCCAATGAGGGCGCGGAAGCGGTGCATCGTCTGATGAAGGCTTTTCGACGCTCCCCGGCATAGCGAATGGATTTCCCGGACCCGGCGCGGCGGTCAAATTTGAGTGTATTCTAAAACACCAGCGAAATTTGCTTTACGTACCTCAAAACGAAGGCTAGCTTCTTCCTCGAGCTTTGGGAGGAGTTCGCAGATGGTCGTTTCAGATAAAATCAAGGGGCAAGCGCCGTCCGTTCACGCCGGATTCCGGTGACGGCACATGGCTTTTACTGACGAATCTCCAGACCACGCCCTTATCCGGACGGTTGGGCTGTCCAAGTCTTTCGGGCCGGTACAGGTTCTCAAGGATATAGAGATCGCGGTGCGCGCCGGTGAGGTCCACGCGATCATTGGCGAGAACGGCGCCGGCAAGTCGACGCTGATGAAGCTGCTGGCCGGTAATGAAAAGCCGTCGGGCGGGGAAATCCGCATCGATGGCGAAGCCGTTACGCTAAGCGGTCCGGTGGATGCCGAACATCGCGGCATCGTTCTCGTGCATCAGGAGATATTGCTGGCCCCGGATTTGACGGTGGCGCAGAACATCTATCTCGGCCGCGAAGTGCGCCGGGGCGCCGTGGTGGACGACCGCGCCATGCGCGCCGGCGCCCGCAAGGCAATCGCCGATCTCGGCGGTACGATCGATCCGGACGCCATTGTCGGCAGCCTGTCGATTGCCCAGCGGCAGCTGGTGCAGATCGCCCGCGTTCTGCTGGTGCCGCATCGCGTGGTGATTTTCGATGAGCCGACGGCGAGCCTTACACCCATCGAAACGGATGCGCTGCTGAATGTCATCAGGGACATCCGGGCGAAAGGCGTGGCCGTGCTTTACATTTCGCATCGTCTGCCGGAGGTGAAGGAGATCGCCGACCGGGTGACGGTTCTGCGAGACGGCAGGCTGGTCGCCTCCCATCCGGCATCGGCGCTGGAGCCTGCCGATATGGCGCGGCTGATGGTGGGGCGCGATGTCGCCAAGCTTTATCCGGACCGCGCCTCCGGCGGCGAGCACGAGCCGGTTCTGCAGGTGGAGCATTTTACCGTACCGGGTTATGCGCAGGATACCGGTTTCAGCCTGCGCAGGGGCGAAATCCTCGGTTTTGCGGGTCTGGTCGGCGCGGGCAGAACGGAACTCATGGAAGGAATACTCGGCCTGCGCGCCGGTCGGGGAACGGTGCGACACCACGGCAGGCCGGTGCATTTCGCAAAGGCGGAAGACAGCCTGAAGGCCGGCATCGTTTATCTGAGCGAGGACCGCAAGGGCAAGGGCCTGCTGCTTACCAAGGATTTGCGTGTCAATCTCACGCTTGCTTCGCTGAAGAAATTCAGCCGGCTGTTTCAGATCGATACCCGCCGGGAAACGGCGGCGCTCGATGATGCGGTCCGGGACTTCGACATCCGCACCGGCCGCAAGGATCTGCTGGCGGGCCAGCTTTCCGGCGGCAACCAGCAGAAGCTGCTGCTGGCCAAGATGATGCTCATCGATCCGTCCATCGTCATCATCGACGAACCGACGCGCGGCATCGATATAGGCACCAAGGAACAGATTTACCGCTTCATCGCCAGGCTCGCGGATGAGGGGCGCTCGATCATCGTCGTTTCCTCGGAAATGCCGGAGCTGATCGGCATCTGCGACCGCATTCTGGTGATGCGGTCGGGCCGGATCGTCGGCGAGGTGACAGGTGAGCGCATGACCGAAAACGACATCGTGGCGCTGGCGACGGGTGTTCATACGCAGGAACCCGCCTGAGCGCCCGTGTGCCGGGAAACATGGCCTGACAAAAGAGACTGAGGGGAAACATGACTGAGGCCGCATTTGACAACGGCAAAACGCCGAAGACCTCGAAGGACTGGGATCTGCGCGCCGTCGCGCCTTTCGTGGCGCTGGCCCTGCTGCTGGTTCTCGGCACCATCGCCAATCCCAATTTCATCGGCATCGACAATCTCCTGAACGTCATCACCCGCAGCGCCTTCATCGCCATCATCGCGCTCGGCGCAACTTACGTCATCACCTCGGGCGGGCTCGATCTTTCGGTTGGCGCGATGGTGGCTTTCGTCGCCAGCCTGATGATCCTGTTCATGAATAGCGGCGTCATCGCCAGTCCGCTTTTGATGCTGCTCACCGCCATGGCGCTGGCGCTCGCCATCGGGGCTGCCTGCGGGCTGACGAACGGCCTCATCACCACCATCGGCCGTATCGAACCCTTCATCGCCACGCTCGGCACCATGGGCATCTATCGCGGCTTGACCACATGGCTGTCGCAGGGCGGGGCGATCACGCTGCGCAACCCGGAAATCCAGACGCTTTATCGTCCGGTCTATTTCGGCAATGTCCTTGGCGTGCCGGTGCCGGTCATCGTCATCTTCGTCACCGCTGCGATAGCCGCCTTCGTGCTTTACCGCACCCGTTACGGGCGGCATCTGACCGCAGTAGGGTCGAGCGAGGATGTGGCGCGTTATTCCGGCATCTCGGTCGCGCGGGTGCGCACCATCGCTTATGTGGTGCAGGGGCTGTGTGTCGCCGTTGCGGTGCTGCTTTACGTGCCGCGTCTTGCCTCCACTTCGGCCACGACAGGCATGTCGTGGGAGTTGCAGGCCATCACCGCGGTCGTTGTCGGCGGCACGGCGCTGAGGGGCGGGGTGGGGCGCATCTGGGGTACGATCTGCGGCGCCTTCATTCTGGAGATCGTCGGCAACATCATGATCCTGTCGAACTTCGTCAGCGAATATCTGATCGGCGCCATTCAGGGGGCCATCATCATCATCGCCATGCTGGTGCAGCGTTCGCTCAGCCGCAGGTGACGTATCACGCCGCGCCATGTGGGGCAGGCGCGGCCGAAGGAGGAACGCCCCGGTCTTGGGAGGAAAGAGACTATGCGTAGTAAATTCATCGGCGTGGCCTTTGCCGCGCTGGCCACGGTGCTTGCCGCTTCAGCGCATGCGCAGGACAAGAAGGTCACCATCGGCGTATCCATTCCAGCGGCCGACCATGGCTGGACGGCGGGCGTCGTCTACCATGCCGAGCGTGTGGCGAAACTTCTGATGCAGGAACATCCGGGGCTCAACGTCATCGTCAAGACGTCGCCGGACGCCGCCAATCAGGCCAATGCGCTGCAGGACCTTGCCGTGCAGGGGCTCGATGCGCTGGTCGTCTTGCCGTCCGATCCCGATCCGCTGGTCAACGCCATCAAGGAGATCAAGGACAAGGGCACCTTCGTCGCGCTTGTCGACCGCGCGCCGAGCGTCAACGACAATTCCATCCGCGATCTCTATGTTGCCGGCAACAACCCCGCACTTGGCCAGGTGGCCGGCGAATACATCAAGAAGACCACGCCTGACGCCGAAGTCGTGGTCATTCGCGGCCTGCCGATCCCAATCGATCAGCAGCGTCAGGACGGTTTCGACAAGGGCATCGCCGGTTCCAGCGTCAAGGTTCTCGACCGTCAGTACGGCAACTGGAACCGCGACGACGCCTTCCGCGTGATGCAGGACTATCTGACCAAGTACAAGAAGATCGACGTGGTCTGGTGTCAGGATGACGACATGGCTATCGGCGTGCTGGAGGCGATCCAGCAGGCGAAACGCACGGATATCCAGTATATCGTTGCGGGCGCCGGTTCCAAGGACATGATCAAGAAGGTCATGGATGGCGACAAGCTCGTGCCGGTCGACGTGCTCTACCCGCCGGCAATGGTGGCGACCGCCATGCAGCTGACGGCCGGGCATTTCTACGATCAGGTGCCGGTTGCAGGTGAATATATCCTCGATGCGACGCTCATCACCAAGGACAATGCCGAGCAGTTCTACTTCCCGGATTCGCCGTTCTGACGAGCCGGCTTCTGCCATGCGACGCCCGCTGAAACGCGGGCGTCGATGCTGCTAAAAGTTTGCCGAGGTTTGGATTTGGCGAGACGGCTGCATCCCCACTCCGTCACCCCGGACTTGATCCGGGGGCCAGGGCGATCAAGTCCTTGATCGCGGGAGAGTCCTTTCACGGCGCAGACGCGCCGTTGCTGGATGCCGGATCAAGTCCGGCATGACGGAGAGACGCTCGGCGAATGCCGCCCGGCCCTTCACCCGTTTTTCCTGAACCAGGCCGAGAGATAATCCACGAAGCTGCGCACCTTGGCCGGCAGGTAGCGGCGATGCGGATAGACCGCATAGATACCCCTGTCCTTGGAAATATAATCGTCGAACAGCGTCACCAGCTCGCCGGATTGGATATAGGGCCGGGCGATGAAATCCGGCACCATGGCGATGCCGAGGCCGGCGCGGGCGGCGCGTAGCGTCGCCTGCGGGCTGTTGACCTCGATCGGCCCGCTGATGGTGACGGAGTTCGAACCGCCATCCGGCTCCAGATACCGTACCGTATTGTGAAACCGCGTATTGGTGTCGATGATGAAGGGAACGCGGGAGAAATCCTGCGGCCCGTCGAGCGGCCCGTGTTGCGCCACGAAATCCGCCGTCGCCACTGCATAGACCCGGAAATCGGAAAGCTTGCGGGCGATGAGACCGGAATCCTCCAGCCGGGTTATGCGAACCGCAAGATCGAAACCCTCCTCGATCAGGTCGACGAATCGGTCTTCCGCGACGATTTCCAGCGACAGTTCCGGATTTTCCTTGGCGAAATCGATCAGGCTCTGGCCGACATCGGCATCGATGAAGGTGCGGGGAACGGAAATCCTGAGCTTGCCCTTCAGATCGGCATTCTTTTCGCGCACCAGATCGGCAAGGTTATCGATCTCCTTCAAAATATCGGAAGCGGTGCGGTAATAGGTGTGTCCGGCTTCCGTCAGAGAGAACTGCCGGGTGGTGCGGTTGAGGAGCAGTGCGCCGAGATCGTCCTCCAGTTCCCGCACATATTTGGACAGAAGCGCCTTGGAACGCCCCGTCTTGCGCGCCGCGGCGGAAAAACCCTCCGCTTCGACGACATCGATAAAGGCGCGGATGCGGGTGAGCGTGTCCATGAAAATCCTCCAGTTCGTTCCATATAATTGAACGGCGAGGGCGGACTGTTCAACCCTTAATTCACTGCCGAAAAAATCCGCTCTTTGGTGAAAAAATCCTCTTGATTATGACTGCGAATATTCTTATCTCCCGTGCTGCCCAAAGTCGCACGTGCCCATGTGTGTCCGCCGATTCCTCGATGTGGTGAGGATTTAGGTAAGGTACCTGGAACTAACCCCTCCAGTCGCTATTCCGGCCAACCGGAAAATGCGAGGACATACGAAGCAACGACGGTGCGGGCCTTTCTGGTTCTCTGCCGGCTTTCCATCAGCCGGGGTACTAAAGAGGCACACCATCATTGCCTGAAGTGCGGTCGGGTCATTCCCTCCAATCCATGGCAGACAAAGCCGAATGATGCTCTGGCAGGGCATCGTTCACATTCGCGCCTTGAGCGTATGCTATCGATTCTGCGCCTCCACCGGCTGATTCGAATGCATATCTCGAGCGTCCTTTGTCCTCCGGATTTTTCCGGAGCCGGTTTAACAGGGAATACATCGATGACGACTGCACGCATTCTCGACTTCATCAAGACCCGACGTCCCGAAGGCCCTTGCCTCGTGGTTGATCTCGACGTCGTGCGCGACAATTTCAACGCTTTCCGGCATTCCCTGCCGAACAGCGCCATCTATTACGCCGTCAAGGCAAACCCGGCTCCCGAAATCCTGAAGCTGCTCGCTTCGCTCGGCTCCAACTTCGATTGCGCCTCCGTGGCTGAAATCCAGATGGCGCTCGATGCCGGTGCAACGGCTGACCGTATCTCCTTCGGCAACACCATCAAGAAGGAACGCGATGTTGCTCGCGCCCACGCGCTCGGCATCGATCTCTTCGCCGTGGACAGCCATGAGGAAGTCGAGAAGGTCGCCCGTGCCGCTCCCGGCGCGCGCGTCTTCTGCCGCGTGCTGACGGATGGCGAAGGTGCCGAATGGCCGCTGTCGCGCAAGTTCGGCTGCGTGCCGCAGATGGCGGTCGACGTTCTGGTCTATGCACACCAGCTCGGCCTCGAGTCCTATGGCGTATCCTTCCATGTCGGTTCGCAGATGATGAATCTCGACGCATGGGATGCGGCGCTGGCCGATGCCAAGCGCGTCTTCGCTTCGCTCGCAAAGCAGGGCATCCACCTGCAGATGGTCAATATGGGCGGTGGTTTCCCGACCAAGTACCTGCGCGACGTTCCGGCTGCCGAAGAATACGGCCAGGCGATCGACACGGCGCTGCGCAAGCACTTCGGCAACCAGATCCCGAAGACGATCATCGAGCCGGGCCGCGGCATGGTCGGCAATGCCGGCGTCATCAAGGCGGAAGTCGTTCTCGTGTCGCGCAAGTCCGACAACGACAACCACCGCTGGGTGTTCCTCGACATCGGCAAGTTCGGCGGTCTCGCCGAGACGATGGACGAGGCTATCCGTTACCCGATCCGCACGGAGCGCGATCAGGACGAGATGGAGCCCTGCGTTCTGGCCGGCCCGACCTGCGACAGCGCCGATGTGCTGTATGAAAAGAACATGTACCCGCTGCCGGTCTCGCTGACCATCGGCGACGAAGTTCTGATCGAAGGCACGGGCGCTTACACGACCACCTACTCGGCGGTCGCGTTCAACGGTTTCGAGCCGCTGAAGGCCTACGTCATCTAAAGCATCGAACCGAAAAGCGTTACGCGGTTTTCGGAAAATCCGATGCTTCTTAAAAGTCCGAGCGCCGTCCGCTGAGCAGGGCGGCGTCTCGACCAAGCTTCCGTTCCGGCTTTGCCGATTGTGCTGATGCGCAAATCCCTGCTTGCTGCACCTCTTCCAGCCGAGGAAAGCGTGTCGGCGGGCCGGAACGGCTCCACCAATTTTTCATCAAGGGCCGCGTGTGGGCGGTAGTGTGACGGGAGGCCAAGGATGGCCGCTCTTTTGAATTCGGTACGGGCATTTTTCACGCCGCAGACATTTCATGTCGATCAGGAAAATCCGGGCGATGTCGTCGCCCGTGAGAACCTGCTGGACCGCGCCATGGGCGCCGGCCGCCGCCGCAAGTCTTCCGAAAAGCTGCGCGCCGGTCGCATTCCGGCCGAAGGCCTGGCGCTGGTTGCCCGCGACGAGGATGGCCATGTCATTGGTACGGTACGTCTCTGGAATGTCGAGGCTGGCATCTCCCGAGAAGGTCGCGCCGTCGAAGCCCTGCTGCTCGGCCCGCTGGCTGTCGATGCCGCCCATGAGGGCAAGGGCATCGGATCGGCGCTGATGCGCGCCGCCATTGCAGAAGCGACCAAGCGTGGCCACGGCGCCGTTCTTCTGGTTGGCGATGCGCCCTATTACGAGCGCTTCGGCTTTTTCGCCGACAAGGCCCAGCACCTCATCATGCCCGGCCCGTTCGAGCGCAGCCGTTTCCTGGCGCTGGAACTGAAAGCCGGCTGGCTCGAAGGCGCTGCCGGCCTGCTGGTGGCAAGCGGGCGCAGGCTGTCTGCCTGAGACGAGCCTCGCTGCTGATATCAAACCCCGGCCCAAAGCCGGGGTTTGTTGTTTCTGCTCTATGGCCTTGGGGTCGACCGTTGCCCGCCGATAATTTCTCGGGGTGCCTCTTGCGCACAAAAATTTACGGGTATATACCCGAGACAAATGCCAAACGATAGTTGCCATTGCATCCTGTTGCGCAAAGCATCCCGCAAGGTTTCGTCCTATTATGACGAGGCCCTGGCGCCGCTTGGCGTGAATATCGGTCAGTTTAGCCTGTTGCGGAATATCAATCGCACCGCGCCGGTTTCGCTGACCGATCTGGCCGCGCGGGTGGAACTGGATCGTTCCACCGTCGGCCGCAACGCCAAGGTGCTGGCTCGCATGGGTCTGGTGGCCATCGGGCACGGCGAGGATCAGCGGGAAGCGATGTTGACCGTGACGAAGGAAGGCCACGCGATCCTGAAAGCGGGCGCGCCGCTCTGGGATGGGGTGCAGGATGAAATCGAGGCCCGGCTTGGGCCTGAGAAGACAGCACAATTGCAGGAACTGCTCGCAGCCCTGTGATTTTTGGGGACATAAGCGGGTATCTGCCCGCAATACAGGGTATATACCCGTAAAATATCGGCCGCGGCCGCTGGAAAGGGAATTTGAACATGCTCTCCACACGCCTCGCCAGCTGGATGGCCGGCAGAAATCTGCATTATGGCTGGCTCGTTGCCGCAACCACCTTTTTGACCATGCTGGCCACCGCCGGTGCCATGGGGTCCGCCGGGGTGATGATCCAGCCGCTGCATCAGGAATTCGGCTGGGATATCGCCGATATTTCCTCCGCAATGGCCGTCAGGCTGGTGCTTTTTGGCCTGCTCGGGCCTTTTGCCGCCGCCTTCATGAATCATTTCGGCGTCCGGCAGGTGGTGTCCACTGCGCTTGCCCTGATCATGGGCGGCATTGTCGCCTCCTTCTTCATGAACGAGGTATGGCAATTGCTGCTGCTCTGGGGCGTGGTGATCGGCGTCGGCACTGGCATGACCGCGCTGGTATTGGGCGCCACCGTGGCGACACGCTGGTTTTCCAAGCGTCGCGGACTGGTGATCGGCCTCATGACGGCGAGCAACGCCACCGGCCAGCTGGTTTTCCTGCCGCTGCTGGCGGCGCTGACGGAAGCCTATGGCTGGCGAACCGCCTTGACCCTGTCCGTTGCGGTAATCGCCACCGCCATGGTCCTCGTCCTGCTTTTGATGCGTGACCATCCTGCCGATGTCGGCCTGCCGGCCTATGGCGAGACAGCGGTGGCGAAGCCGGTCAAGCAGGATCACAATCTTCTCGCCACACTGGTATCGCCGCTGGTGACCCTGAAGAGCGTATCGGGCAACCCGGTCTTCTGGGTGCTTTTCGGCACCTTCTTTGTCTGCGGGCTTTCGACCAACGGCCTCATCCAGACACACTGGATTTCGATCTGCGGCGATTTCGGCATGGCTGCGGTGACGGCGGCAGGCACGCTGGCGGTGATCGGCATTTTCGATTTCTTCGGCACGATCTTCGCCGGCTGGCTTTCCGACCGGTTCGACAATCGTTTCCTGCTGTTCTGGTTCTACGGTCTGCGCGGCCTGTCCCTGCTTTACCTCTCATTCTCGGGGTTCAGCTTCGTGGAGCTTTCGGTCTTCGCTGTCTTTTACGGGCTGGACTGGGTGGCGACCGTGCCGCCGACGGTGAAGCTCGCTGCCGAGAATTTCGGGCGCGAAAAGGCCGGTCTCGTTTTCGGCTGGGTGTTTGCCGGCCATCAGCTGGGAGCCGCCACCGCCGCCTTTGGCGCCGGTTTCTTCAAGAGCGACTTCGACACCTATATGCCCGCGCTGCAGATTGCCGGTCTGATGTGCATGATCGCGGCCGTCTCGGTTCTGCTTCTGCGCAAGCCGGGTTCCGCAACCCTGACACCGCAGGCCGCGTAATAGAGGTGATGCACTGGAAGGAGGCCTGCAAATGCAGGCCTTTTTTGTATTTTTCCGACATTTGCCGGGCGCGTTGTGCATCCGCTTCTCGATCGCTGGACGGCATTTGTTGCGTAATTGTCACAATGCTTGCCGGTTAATCGTTCCGATCCATGATCGGCATCCCGGTTTGATCCATCTCAATCGGCCCGCCTCTCCCTTCGTCATAGTGGCTTTCAAGCGGTTGCGGCAGGCGAAGATTCGCGAAAGCCCGCCGTCATCAGCCGGTTCCGGGGACTTGCCCGGCTGCGGTGCGCTATAGGAGAGATGGAATGACGAACAGAAACAAAAAAACCGCCTTGCTTGCCAGTGTCGCAGTCGGTGTCGCGGCCATGCTGGTATCCGCCAATGCCATGGCCGCCGATCTGGCCCAGGCAGCGCCGGCCCCCACCGCCGAAGAGGCGATTGCGGCGGCAAGCCCGTGGATGCTGCGCGTGCGCGGCCTCGGCGTCATCACCCATGACAGCGGCAGCGTCGACGGTTTGCCGGGAGCGGGCCTGTCCTATTCGGACACCGTGATCCCGGAACTCGACATCAGCTATTTCTTCACCGAAAACTTCGCAGCGGAGCTTATCCTCGGCACCACCTATGCCAAGATCAATGGCGAAGGTGTGCTGGCCGGCACGCCGGTCGGCAAGACCTGGCTGCTGCCGCCGACGTTGACGCTGCAATATCACTTCACCGATTTCGGTGCTTTCAAGCCCTATATCGGCGCGGGCGTGAACTATTCGCTGTTCTATAATCAGACGGAAAAGCCCGGTTTCAGCAATCTCGACGTCAAGAACAAGGTCGGTGCAGCCGTGCAGGTCGGTTTCGACTATATGCTGGACGAGCATTGGGGCGTGAACTTCGACGTGAAGAAAATCTTCCTCAAGACCGACTGGACGGCGGAACTCGGCGGCACGCCGATCAGCGGCAAGGCCAAGCTCGATCCATGGCTGATCGGCGCGGGTATCACCTATCGCTTCTGATTAGGGGATCGGTTAAGCGCCGCCTTTGACGGGCGGCGCTTTCTGGGCTATAGGGACGGCCACGGGCATAAGAGCCCCGGCCGTCCGCAGGCGTTTGCGCCCCTGGTGAAGCTCTTTCTTCAATAACGGTCATCCCATGTTTTGCATGTCGTCGATGGCAACGCGGACCCCCTTCGGAATAGTCGGCATGCGCATGTTGGAGAACCGTTATGAACGTGTCCAAACCGCTTCCCGCACTTGAGGGGCTGAAAGAACAGGCAAAACGCCTGCGCGCCGCCCTTGAGGATCAGGGGCAGGCAATCACCCATTCGAAAGCGCTGGAACTCATCGCCGCGCAATATGGTTTCCGCGACTGGAATACCCTCTATGCCACAGCCGGTAACCGCCCCGCCTTCAACCCCTATCTTCTGGGTTCAAGGGTGGAAGGTTTTTACCTCGGCCAACCCTTCGTGGCCTCCGTTCTGGGCGTGCAGGCGCTCGGCGGCGATCCCGAACGCTACCGGCTGACCCTGCATCTCGACGATCCGGTGGATGTGGTGACTTTCGAAAGCTTTTCCGCCTTTCGCCAGCGTGTTCACTGTAATGTCGATACGTCGGGTCGCACGGTGGAGAAAACCTCCAACGGTCGGCCGCAGGTGGAGCTGGTGTGGTAGGGGGGGCGGGCAGAGTTTGCTTGCTGTCAGCTTTGAAACAGCGCCCCAGATCGCTGGCGTCGTCGCGCCGCGTTCCGATTGAGGGTCGGAATGCGGTGTGCCGCAGCTGTTTGGGAGCACAGGCCGTCAAAGAGAGCATGACCTGTTGCAATTCCTGTTTGGGCGGCAGTATAATCAAGTCTACATTGCTGAATATTGTATATTTATAACAAATTTTGAATGAGGTATTGATGAGCGCGGAGCACAATCCCGGGCGTTGGATTTACGTCGATTCCATTCGAGGCATAGCGGCTCTGGCGGTGATATACATTCATATTGCCGAAGTCGCCTATAAGAACAGATTTTCGACCTATGCGGTCGAGCATTATCTGTTTTACTTTTTTTCCGAATACTTCGATCTCGGGAAGATCGCCGTCGTCATGTTCTTTGCCGTTTCTGGGTTTGTTATTCCCTTCTCGCTGCTGAAGGCAAACAAGGCGCCCTTGCGCAGCTTTGCGATTTCGCGATTTTTCAGGCTCTATCCCGCTTACTGGGGGTCGATGGTCCTTGCTCTGTTGATTATTCCGCAGCTGCGCGGAGATGTCTTCACGCTTAGCCAGATCATTGCCAATGGGACGATGCTGCAACAGTTTCTGGGGCAGCAAAATATTCTCGGCGTCTATTGGACGCTGCAGATAGAAATCCTGTTTTATGTCGTCAGCGCCATGCTGTTCTATGTCAGGCTTCTCCATAAGCCGGAGGCGGCAGCGGGTGCTGTGGTGTTCTTCCTGTTCTGCGCCGTCGCCATGGGGGCGGCGCGATATGGTACGGGCATTAAATTGCCGGTCGCCATTCCGCTTGGACTGACCGTTATGTTCTGGGGATTGTTGTGGCGTCACGGCGCGGGTGAAGAGGCTGGCGCGCACATGCGGCGGCTCATCCTTGCCACATCCCTCCTCATCATCTTCACCGTGCCTGTCGTCAGCCTTCTGAGCTATAATGTGGATATGGGGTTCGGTGAGACCTGGTACCGTTATACAATTGCCTATTATGCGGGAATGGCGCTGTTTGCGCTCTTCACGACAAGGCTTCGCATCACGCACCCGGTTTTCGTCTGGCTCGGCGCGATAAGCTATTCCGTGTATCTGCTTGGCCCGGTCGCCCAGCCGATCGTGGAATATGTTCTCCCCTATCGGCAACTGGCTCCCTATCCCGTTCACGTCACCATCATCCTGACCTTCGCCCTGACGGTGATCATGGCTTATTTGAGCTACAGGTTCATCGAGCTGCCGTCACAAAAGCTCGGGAAGAAACTCGCCTCACGCCAGCCCGCTCAAGTGGCCGTATCATCGGCATGAATGCACCGGCATTGCCGCAGGGGGCGGCTATGCCGGCGCACTCGGTCTCAAATCCGCTTCCCCGTCGCATCGAACAGGTGAAAATCCTTCGCCTGTGCGGCGATCTTCAGCGTTTCGCCGATGCGCAACTGAGAGCGGCCGTGGACGCGGAAGACGATTGTTGTGCCATCGGCGAAGGAGCCGTGCACATAGCTTTCCGCACCCACCAGTTCCACGGCGTCCACCTGCACGGTGCCGGTGAAGGCGGCGTCTGCGGGGGCTTCATCGGCAAGGGTAATGTCTTCGGGGCGAATGCCGAGCGTGGCGACGCCCTGCGGCAGTGCCTCGGTTCCCTGCACCGACCAGCCGGAAGAGCCGTTTGCCGATGTCGCGCCATGGCTCAGCAGGTTCATGGAGGGCGAGCCGATGAAGGTGGCGACGAAGGTTGTCGCCGGTTTTTCATAAAGCTCGATCGGCGTGCCCATCTGCTCGATGCGGCCGGCATTCAGCACCACCAGCCGGTCGGCCAGCGTCATGGCCTCCATCTGGTCATGGGTCACGTAGACGCTGGTGGTGGCGAGCGAGCGCTGCAGGCGGCGGATTTCCACACGCATCTGCACGCGCAGCTTGGCATCGAGGTTGGAGAGCGGCTCGTCGAACAGGAAGGCCGCGGGCTTGCGCACGATGGCGCGGCCCATGGCCACGCGCTGGCGCTGGCCGCCGGAAAGCTGGCGCGGCTTACGCTCTAGGAACTGTTCGATTTCCAGCGCCTTGGCCGCCTCGGTGATGCGCCGTTCGATTTCCTCCTTCGGCGTGTTGCGGTTCTTCAGGCCATAGGCAAGGTTCTGGCGCACCGTCATATGCGGATAAAGCGCGTAGTTCTGGAACACCATGGCGATATCGCGGTCGGAGGGTTCGAGATCGTTGACGACACGGTCGCCGATGACGATCTGGCCGCCCGAAATGCCTTCCAGCCCGGCGATCATGCGCAGCAGGGTGGATTTTCCGCAGCCGGAGGGGCCGACAAGCACGATCATTTCGCCGTCGGCGATGTCCATCGACACGCCCTTGATGGCCTCGACATTGCCGCCATAAACCTTGCGGACGTCTTTCAGCGCAATTTTTGCCATTACTTTTCGGTCTCCACCAAACCTTTGACGAACCAGCGCTGCATCAGCACCACAACGATAATCGGGGGGATGATGGCGAGGATCGCCGTCACCATCACATAATTCCAGGGCGTCGAAGCGTCGGTGAAATCCACCATGCGCTTGAGGCCGATGATGATCGTGTTCATCTTGGCGTCGTTGGTCACGAGCAGCGGCCAGAGATATTGGGTCCAGCCATAGATGAACAGGATCACGAAAAGGGCGGCGATATTGGTTCTCGACAGCGGCAGCAGAATATCCCGCATGAAGCGGAACGGCCCTGCATTGTCGATACGCGCCGCCTCGACCAGCTCACCGGGAATGGTCAGGAAGAACTGCCGGAACAGGAAGGTTGCCGTGGCAGAGGCCATCAGCGGCAGCGTCAATCCCGCATAGGTGTCGATAAGCCCAAGATCGACGATGACCTTGTAGGTGGGCAGGATTCGCACTTCCACCGGCAGCATGAGCGTGATGAAGATCATCCAGAAGAAGCCCATGCGGAAGGGAAAGCGGAAGAAGACGATGGCGAAGGCCGACAGGAACGAAATGACGATCTTGCCAATGGCAATGGCGAGCGCCACGACGAAGCTGTTGAACAGCAGCCGCTCGAGGCTGACGCCTACGACCCTTTCGACACCGCCAACCATGGCCTCGGTGTAATTGGCGCCAAGATGGTCGCCGGGCAAAAGCGACATGGGCGGGCGGATGATATCCGTCGACGTCATGGAGGAGGCGACGAAGGTGTAATAGATCGGGAAGGCCACGATGATGATGCCAAGAACCAGCATCAGATGGGCGATCACGCGGGCGACCGGGCGATTTTCAATCATGGGAAATCCTCAGCCGTAATGCACGCGCTTCTCGACGAAGCGGAACTGGAAGGCGGTGAGCGCGATGACGATCACCATCAGGATCACGGATTGCGCGGCGGAAGAGCCGAGATTGAGGTTCACGAAACCATCATTATAGACCTTGTAGACCAGCGTTTCCGTCGCCTTGGCCGGGCCGCCGCCGGTGACGGCATGGATGATGCCGAAGGTATCGAAGAAGGCGTAGACCGTGTTGACGACCAGAAGGAAGAAGGTTGTCGGCGCAAGCAGCGGGAAAACGATGGTCCAGAAGCGCCGCGAACCGCGCGCGCCATCAATGGAGGCCGCTTCCAGCAATGATTTAGGAATTGCCTGCAAGCCTGCGACAAAAAACAGGAAATTATAACTGATCTGCTTCCACGCGGCAGCCGCGACGACGAGCAGCATGGCCTGATCGCCGTTGAGCAGCGGGTCCCACATGATGCCGTTGCGGCGCAGAATGTAGGAGAAGGTGCCCATGGCCGGGTTGAACATGAAGAGCCACAACATGCCGGCCACCGCAGGGGCGACGGCATAGGGCATGATCATCATGGTGCGGTAAAAGCCCTTGCCGCGCACCACGCGGTCCGCCGCCGTCGCCAGAAGCAGCGCCAGCCCCATGGAGACGAGCGCGGTCAGGATGCTGAAGATGACGGTGACCTGCAGCGAGTTCAGATAGCTTTCATCCGACAGCACGGCGGAAAAATTCGCCAGCCCGACGAAATTGCTGTTCAGCCCGAAGGCGTCCTCGCGCATGGTCGACTGGTAAAGCGCCTGGCTTGCCGGCCAGAAGAAAAAGATCACCGTGAGGATGATCTGCGGGGCGACCAGCAGATAGGGCAGGATCTTGTTGGGGAATACGACGCTTTGCACGGCGATCTCCTGATGAGATGGGAATGCCGCCCGCACCGGATAAGGATGCGGGCGGGGCAGGGGATCGATTAGTTGCCGGCAGCCTGTTTGATGGCCGCATCGCCGCGCTCGACGATCTTGTCGAGTGCCGCTTTCGCGTCCTGCTTGCCGGCCAGCATCGCCTCGAACTCCTCATTCATGATGTCGCGCACCTGCGGCAGGTTCACGAGACGCACGCCCTTGGAGTTTTCTGTCGGCGGCTTGCCCATCATCTGCAGCAGCGGCGTTTCACGGGCGGGGTTCTTGTCATAGAAGCCGGACTTCTTGGTTTCCTCATAGGCCGCGATCGTCACGGGCATATAGCCGGAGACCTGATGCAGGCGCGCCTGAATCTTGGTCTGGGAGAGGAAGTGGAAGAACTCGGCCACGCCCTTATATTCGGCGTCGCTCTTGCCGCCGAAGACCCAGAGGCTGGCGCCGCCGGGAATGGTGTTCTGCGGACCATGGCCCTCATAATAGGGAAGCTGGCCGATGCCGTAATTCATGCCGGTCTTGACGATATCGCCAAGGCCGCCGGAGGATTCGGTCAGGATGCCGCATTCGCCGGACATGAACAGCTGCTTGGCTTCCGAGGTGCGGCCGCCATAACGGAAGGTGCCGTCCTTGGCGAGATCGGCAATGGCCTGGAAATGCTCGACGAAGAGCGGCGCATTGACCGCAAGCTTCACATCCGTGCCGCCAAGGCCGTTTTCATTGCTGCCATAGGAGACGTTGTTCCAGGCGGCGAAGTTTTCGGTCTGAATCCAGGTGAGCCAGGTGGAGGTGAAGCCGCATTGGGCCGCACCGCTGGTCTTGATCTTCTTGGCAGCTTCGAAAACTTCCGGCCAGGTCTTCGGCGGGTTGGCGGCATCGAGGCCGGCCTTCTGGAAGACATCCTTGTTGTAATAGAGGATCGGCGAGGACGAATTGTAAGGGAAGGACAGCATGGTGCCGTCAGGCTTGGAATAATAGGCCACGATACCGGCCAGATAGTCGGCCTTGTTAAAGGTGTAGCCGCCTTCCTTCAGCACGTCGGCCACCGGCTTGATGGCGCCGGCCGCACCCATCATCACGCCCGAACCGGCGTCGAAGACCTGAATGATCGCCGGCGGCTGCTTGGCGCGGAACGCCGCAATGCCGGCATTCAGCGTTTCCGGATAGGTGCCCTTGAAGACGGGCGTGATCTTGTATTCTTTCTGGCTATCGTTGAATTCTTTGGCAAGCGTATCCACGACCTCGTTGTTGGCGCCGGTCATGGCGTGCCACCACTGAATGTCCGTTACTGCATATGCATTCGATGTGACAAAAAACGAAAGCGCGGATGCCGCGGCGAGGCGGTAGCTGAGTTTTTTCAAGGTCATTCCTCCCGTTATGAAAACAGTAAAAGATACAGCCCCTTATTGCAGCCTATCCTCCTCGATCCGGCTGCGGGCGATCTTTTCTGTACTAGCGATCTGATTAAAAGCGAACTCTAACGAAAATGCAAGAGAACGTGGAACGATTAAAACGAAAGTGAAGGAAACGGATTTATTATTCCATTTCCTTCGTTCCATGGTTTTTTCATGCGTCCGACCGTTAGGGGCATGCCGGCGCGGGATCAGCTCCCGCCGGAAATCCAATAATCGTCATTGATATGTTATTACATTACGTATTATGGTGCGGCGAATTTATGGATGGCGAAGGTGCGGATGTGTTCGGAATGAAGCGGAAGAAGACGGTCGATTCCAGGGACGATTCGGCCGTCGTGCCGCCTGTCCGCACGGTGCCGGTTACCCTGCTGACCGGTTTTCTGGGGGCGGGCAAGACGACGTTGCTGAACGCGCTTCTAACTGAGCCGGCCATGCGCGATGCCGCGGTCATCGTCAATGAATTCGGCTCGGTGCCCATCGATCACGGTCTGGTGCGAACGGGTTCAGAACGATATTTCAGAACGACGACGGGCTGCATCTGCTGTACGGCCACCAGCGATATCCGCACCTCGCTTTACGAGCTGCATCAGGCCTTTCTGGAAGGGATGATGCCGGAAGTATCGCGGGTCGTCATCGAAACCACCGGCCTTGCCGATCCCGCGCCGATCATCAACAGCCTGATCGCCGGCGGCACGCCGGCTCTTGGCCTGCGCGATCACATCGTCGCCCGGCATTTCCACCTTTCGGGCGTGGTCACGGCTTTCGACGTTGTCTCCGGTCCGGCGATGCTAGACAGCTTTATCGAAGGCTGGAAACAGCTTGCCTTTGCCGACCATATCGTTCTGACGAAAACCGACCTTGCCGATGCCGCAGCCGTGGACCGCGAAAGCCTCGCCGATCTCAATCCTGCGGCCTCGTTTCATGACCGTAATGCGGTCGATTTCGACCTGATGTCGTTGTTTGCAGCCTCGGATTATTCGCTGCGCGGCAAGCCGGAGGATGCGCCGGGATGGCTTGCGGCCGACAGGCTGAGCCTTCATGCCGCCCACCAGCACGATATCAACCGCCATGGCGTCGGGGTTGAGGCTTTCGATCTCACCTTTGACGGCGCTTTCGATCCGCAGGCGATCGTCACTTTTCTGGAGCTCGTCACCAGCAATGTGCATTCCGGCCTGCTGCGGCTCAAGGGAATTTTCGGCGCGACGGATGACCCGGAGCGGCCGGTTGTCGCCCATGCGGTGCAGCACCGGCTTTATCCATTGACCCGCCTGGAGCGCTGGCCGGATGGCAATCGTTCCACGCGCATCGTGCTGATCGGCATGGACATGCCGCAGCAGCCGATCCGCGCCCTCTTCGAGACATTGGCCTTGCAGGCGGGGCGAAAGGGCAGGGCATGAACAATCCGCTTGCGCGCAGCGGCTCCGCAATCGTCTCGCAGGCCCGTCTTCTGAAGCAATGGTCCCGCGATCTGCTGCATCTCCACCCCGAAGACATTATCACCGTCAGCGAGCTTTCCTGCTCCCTGCCGGATTGCCCACCGCGCGAAACGGTGATCGTCATCCTGTCAGCTGCCGGCACAAGCCGGCAACTATCCATCCACAAGGCGCTTCTCGCGGTGGATCATGACGATATCGTGCGCGCCATCACCGCGAATTCGGCTTGAGAACCCGTTTTCAGGCTCAAGATGCGCTTGACCGCCGACGCCCTCATCCGCCACTTCAGGGGTAGCGACGGGATTCGCGGATGATGAAGGGCGGGCAATGGCCGATCTGGCGGTATATGCGGGTTTGTTCCTGACGGCGTTTATCGCGGCGACCATTCTGCCCATGCAATCGGAGGCCGCACTGGCCGGCCTCATCGTTTTGAAATCACAGCCCGTCTGGCTGCTGGTCGCCGTGGCCAGCGCCGGCAATGTCGCCGGCTCCGTTGCGAACTGGCTGCTCGGCCGCGGCATCGAGCGCTTTCGGCATGAACGCTGGTTTCCGGTCGGGGAGGCGGCGCTGGAGCGCGCCCAGAACTGGTATCGTCGTTATGGCAAATGGTCACTGCTCATCAGCTGGGCGCCGCTGATCGGCGATCCGCTGACGGTCGCCGCCGGCATCATGAAGGAACCGCTGCCGGTCTTCCTGCTGCTGGTCACCATCGCCAAGGTCGGGCGTTATCTCGTTCTGGCGCTGGTGACACTGAATTTTCTGTAGTGTTTCGCAAGAAACGCTGCGGCCTGTTTCTTCTCCCCGCCGGGGAGAAGATGGCCCGAAGGGTCAGATGAGGGGGCAAGCTTACCGCATATCGCTACCCTCGCCCCCTCATCCCGCTGCCGCGACCTTCTCCCCGGCGGGGAGAAGGCGAAAGACGCAACCGCTCGGCTGAAATGCGGGCGGTGGAGACAATCAAGCCGCCTGTCGGTCCCAGCTTGCAAAAGGATCGGGCAGGTGCCGCCATGCATCCGGTGTGAATGCCTCGGTATCGATCAGGCAGGCATTGAGCTGCGCGCGGATGCGCGCCTCGTTCATCGGGTCGCAGCCGATGAAGACGATTTCCTGTCGCCGGTCGCCGAAGACCGGATCGAGATAGGGCTTCATCATATCGAGGAACTGCTTTTCGCGCGGCCATTGCTCCTTCGGCACGGCGGACCACCACAGGCCCATCTTGCCGGTGCGCACCAACGCGCCGGCCTGGCTGATCTCGCCGACATAACGCGGACGCGTCGCCAGCCAGAAGAAGCCCTTGGCGCGCACCACGCCTGGCCAGGCGCGGTCGATGAAGCGCTGGAACAGCACGGGGTCGAAGGGTTTTTGGGCGCGGTAAACGAAGGAGCGGATGCCATATTCCTCGGTTTCGGGAATGTGGTCCTTGAAGCCGTGCAATTCCTTGAACCACAGGGGGTGTTCTTCGGCCCTGGCGAAATCGAAACGGCCGGTGCCGAGAACCTCATTCAGCGCCACCTTGCCGAAATCGGCCTCGATAAGTTTCGCATCCGGGTTCAGCCCGACGATGATCTTGCGGGCGGCGTCCCGTTCCTGTGGCGTCGCGGTGCCGATCTTGTTGAGGACGACGACATCGGCAAATTCGATCTGTTCCACCAGAAGGTCGACGATGGTGCGGTTGTCGCCATCGCCCGCCGTTTCGCCCCGGTCGGCGAGAAAATCGGACGAGCCGTAATCGTTGAGAAGATTGGCGGCATCCACCACCGTCACCATCGTATCCAGCCGCGCGACATCGGAAAGGCTGCGGCCGTTTTCATCGCGAAAATCGAAGGTTGCGGCGACCGGAAGCGGCTCGGCGATGCCGGTGGATTCGATCAGCAGGTAGTCGAAACGGCCCTGTTCGGCCAGCGCCCGCACCTCCGTCAGGAGGTCGTCGCGCAGCGTGCAACAGATGCAGCCGTTGGTCATTTCCACCAATTGCTCTTCCGTGCGGGAGAGGTTGGCGCCGCCATCGCGCACCAGTGCGGCGTCGATATTGATCTCGCTCATGTCATTGACGATCAACGCCACGCGCAGACCATCGCGATTGGCGAGAATATGGTTGAGAAGCGTCGTTTTGCCGGCGCCGAGAAAGCCGGAAAGCACGGTGACGGGAAGTTTTTGCGACATATGGACCTCGTTCTTTGGCAACGCTCGCGTGGACCTCATGGCGGCCATGCGCACGATCTGGAAACGACGGGTTCAGTGCTGCCCCGTCGTTGTTATGTAACGTAATAACATTACATATTGGCCGCCTGTCAACGGGCGACAGAAAAAAAGCGTCCCCGCAACGCGAGGGCTGCGGCTTACGCGAAGCGCAACGTATCTTTCCGATAGTTAATGTTATTTCATTACATATTCGTTTGACGAATGTAATAACATTACATATCAAGGGCCATCGAATGACATCCTGCCCCGGAGGGATCGATGAGCGATCCGTGCCTCGCCTTCAAAAACCTGACGCTTGGATATGCCGGCCGCGCGGCCGTGCATCATCTGAATGGCGATATCGCCAGAGGCTCGCTCACTGCGGTGGTCGGCGCCAATGGCTCGGGAAAATCGACGCTGATGAAAGGCATTGCCGGCATTTTGAAGCCGCTCGGCGGCGAATGCCGGGTAAGCCCAGATCTCTCCGTCGCTTATCTGCCGCAGCAATCGGAACTCGACCGCTCCTTTCCGGCGCAGGTGCGGGATCTGGTGGCGCTTGGTCTCTGGCCGAAACGCGGCCTGCTTGGCCGCCACCGTCCCGAAGACAGGGCGGCGATGGGCCGTGTGATGGAGGCGGTCGGGCTTTCCGGTTTCGAAAAGCGCAATATCGACTCGCTCTCCGGCGGCCAGATGCAGCGCGCCCTGTTTGCCCGCGCCATGTTGCAGGATGCGCAACTGATCCTGCTCGACGAACCCTTCAACGCCGTCGACGAGCGCACCGTTTCCGACCTTATGGTCCTCATCAAATCATGGGTGGCGGAGGGGCGCACGGTTCTGGCCGTCCTTCATGATTTCCAGCTCGTGCGGCAGCATTTTCCGGAGACCCTGTTCCTTGCCCGAAAGCTCGTCGGGCTGGGTCCTACAGCCGATGTCCTGCAGGCGGAGAACATTCGGCAGGCGCGGCATTTCCACGAGGCGTGGGAGGAAAATGCGCCCTGGTGCGAACCGGCCGAAGCGCCTTCGCTGCAGATCGTCGGGGCAAGTCCGCAGGCGGCATCCGCCCATTCCCATGCCCACTCCCACGCGAATTCGAATGTCCATGGCTGATATCTTCATCCAACCCTTCGTCCAATATGTCTTCATGCAGCGCGCGCTTGCCGGTGCGCTAATCCTTGCCGTCAGCTGCGGCCCGGTCGGTGTGTTTCTGATGCTGCGCCGCATGAGCCTGACGGGCGATGCCATGTCCCACGCCATCCTGCCGGGAGCGGCGGTCGGTTTCCTATTTTACGGGCTGGAAATCCTGCCCATGACCATCGGCGGGCTGGCCGTCGGCCTTCTGGTCGCGCTGGGTGCAGGCGCTGTGTCACGCTTTACCATCCAGAAGGAAGACGCCTCGCTTGCCGCCTTCTATCTCATCTCGCTGGCGCTCGGCGTGCTGCTCGTCTCATGGCGCGGTTCCAGCGTCGATCTCATGCATGTGCTGTTCGGCACGGTGCTGGCGCTGAACAATGAGGCGCTCGGCCTGATCGGCGGCATCTGCATCGTGACGTTGGTGGTGATGATCACTTTCTGGCGGGCGCTGCTGGCGGAATGCCTCGATCCCCTGTTTTTGCGCTCGGTCAGCAATTGGGGCAGCCCGGTGCATTTCCTCTTCCTTGCCATCGTCGTGCTCAATCTGGTCGGCGGCTTTCAGGCGCTGGGAACGCTGCTCTCGGTCGGGCTGATGATGCTGCCCGCCGCCGCCAGCCGCTTCTGGTCCAACCGTGTCGCGCCCATGTGCTTCATTTCCATCGGCATCGGCATGGTGTCCTGCTTTGCCGGCCTGCTTCTGTCCTATCACGCGTCGCTGCCATCCGGCCCGGCGATCATCCTTTCCGCGGGCGTCATCTATGCGCTCTCCATCCTCATCGGCACGCGCGGCGTGCTCAGCGATCTTCTCGGTTCCGGCCGTCACAGGACGGCCTGAAAACAGCGTTCGAAAAAGGAGAACCTTCATGTTCAAAACCTTCCGTCTGGCCACCTGCGCCAGCCTTCTTTCCCTCTCCCCGGTTCTGATGGCGCAGGCATCCGCCGCCGAACTCAAGGTCGTTGCCAGTTTCTCGATCATCGCCGATTTCGCGAAAAACGTCGGCGGCGACCGCGTCGAAATCACCACGCTGGTCGGGCCGGATGGCGACGCCCATGTCTATGAACCCCGTCCGGCCGATGCCGTCGCCGTCAGCAAGGCGGATGTGGTGCTGGTCAACGGTCTGGAATTCGAAGGCTTCCTGAAGCGGCTGGTCGACACCAGCGGCACCAAGGCGCCGGTGGTGGAGCTGACCAAGGGTGTGGAGCCGCTCAAGCTTTCCGAAGAGCCGGCCGGTCACGCCCATCCGGAAGCCGAGGAAGAGGAAGGTCACGACCACAAGGCAGAAGAAGCCGGCCACAGCCATGAGACCGCCGAGGCCCACGATCACGACCATGGCCATGAGGGCCATCACCATCACGGCGAGTTCGACCCGCATGCCTGGCAGTCGATCAAGAACGCCGAAATCTACGTGAAGAACATTGCCGGCGCCTTTTGCGAGGTCGACAAGGCCGGTTGCGCGACCTACACCGCCAATTCGGATGCCTATATCGCCAAGCTTGCCGCTCTGAACGAGAAGGTGAAGACCGAGATCGCCGCCATCCCGCCGGAAAAGCGCGTCATCATCACTTCGCATGACGCCTTCGGTTATTTCGAGCATGCCTATGGCCTGAATTTCCTCGCACCTGAAGGCGTATCGACGGAATCCGAAGCCTCGGCCGCCGATGTCGCCAAGCTGGTGGATCAGGTGAAGCACGACAAGGCCTCGGCGATCTTCGTCGAAAACATCACCGACAAGCGGCTGATCGACCAGATCGCCAGCGAAACCGGCCTGAAGGTTGGCGGCACGCTCTATTCCGACGCGCTTTCGACCGCTGACGGCCCGGCTGCAACCTATATCGACATGATCAACCACAATATCGAGACGATCACGGCGGCCGTGCTCGGCCAGTAAGTTGGACCATATCGCTGTGAATTCGGGGAGGGTGGCTTGTGCCGCCCTCTCTGCTTTTGTGTTTACGCAATGGCCCTGGAACTCTTCCTTTAGCGATTTCCATATTGGTGCTACAAAGCCTCCTCATGTCCGATGCGCTTCACATCTTCACCGACGGCTCCTTCGACGATGCTTCCAGATCCGGAGGATGGGCGTTCGTGGTTCATGAAGCGGGTCACCAAGTCCATTCCGCTTCAGGCAGGACTGTCGGCACATCGAATAATACGTTCGAGATCCTCGCCGTCCTCAACGCACTATCCTGGATCGCCGTCGAGGCGCCAACGCGGGCAGTCACACTCTGGACGGATGCCGTTCATGTCATCGAAGGCTGCCGCCGATATAGGGCGATCTGGCGCAACAACGGCTGGAAGCGGATCACGCCCAACCAGCGCACCCGCCGAAGACCGATCCCCGACAGGGACATCTGGCAGCAGCTCGACAGCCTGCTGGAGCGGCATCCCCATGTGGTTGTAGAATGGTGCAAAGGGCATTCCGGCACTGTCGGCAACGAGCACGCCGATGCATTGGCGCGTGGAGTTCCCCGCGCGACGGTGCTTTAGCCGGCGGCCGTCAGTCGCCGTGATTCGGCGCTTCAATCTCTTCACTTCAGCCATCTCCCGTCTCGACCTTTTTCGTATGGAGCGGTTGCCCCGGTACTCTTTCGCGACTCCAGCCGAATGGTGTGCACGCACGGCCGCTTGCCGGTTGACAATCGACATTCCGTTTGAAATGGTAAGATGTCAGACCAATTTAGAGGGTGCGTCTTGGACAGGTCCAGCCGGGAACTCATGCAGCCGATTCCGCCGAGCGACCGCGTGCGCCAGGTCGAGGCCGCGCTTTCCGACTATGTGGAGCGGGCAGGGCTGAAGGCGGGAGACCGGCTGCCGGCCGAGCGGGAACTGATGGCGGCGCTCGGCGTCGGCCGGTCCACCATCCGCGAAGTCATCCGCAAGTTTCAGGCGCTCGGCGTTATCGACAGCCGCAAGGGCAGCGGCAATTATCTGCTGAAGCCGATCTCCGCCGCCACCGTGCATATGCCGATTTCCATCGACGCCGAAAGCCTGCGCGATGCGCTGCTGATGACGCTGGAAGTGCGACGCGGCATCGAAGTGGAGGCCTCCATGGCCGCCGCCCGCCGCCGCACGCCCGAGGATATCGCCATTATGGAAGCGCGGCTCGATGAGATGGAGCGAGTGCATCTGGCCGAAGGCACCTCCGGCAAGGCCGACCTTGCCTTCCATCTTTCGATTTACGACGCCACCCACAATACGCTGTTCAAGCAGCTTCTGGAGCAGATGCGCGAAGGTTTCGAACGTTTCTGGTCGAAACCCTTCGACCGCCCGGATTTCGCCGGCCGCTCCTTCCCCTTTCACCGCACGCTGTTCAATGCCATCGCTGCCGGCGATGCGGCCGGTGCGCGTGAAGAAACACTGAAAATCCTCGCCGTCGTCGAGGAGGATATCAAGGACATGTCGAAATGAACCATGGCAACGATCTCTTCGATCCCGCCTCATTTATCGTTGCGCATGACGAGGCTCACGCCTTTGAGGCCGTGGTGCCGCCCATCGTGCAGACCTCGCTTTTCACCTTTTCCAGCTATGACGAAATGGTCTCCACCTATCGCGGCGAAAAGGTGCGGCCGGTCTATACGCGCGGGCTGAACCCCACGGTGCGGCTGTTCGAAGAGATGCTGGCGAAGCTCGAAGGGGCGGAAGATGCGCTTGGTTTTGCGAGCGGCATGTCGGCCATTTCCTCCACCGTGCTTTCCTTCGTTTCGCCGGGCGATCGCATTGTCGCGGTGCGCCATGTCTATCCCGATGCCTTCCGCCTGTTCGGCACCTTCATGCAGCGGATGAATATCGAGGTGGTCTATGTCGACGGTCGCGACGAGGCGGCGGTTGAAAAGGCGATGCCGGGTGCGAAGCTGTTCTACATGGAAAGCCCGACGAGCTGGGTGATGGAAGCCCACGATGTCGGCGCGCTGGCGGCCATTGCCAAGCGGCACGGCGCCGTCACCGTCATCGACAATTCCTGGGCAAGCCCGGTCTTCCAGCAGCCGATCGCGCTCGGCGTCGATCTCGTCGTGCATTCCGCCTCGAAATATCTGGGCGGCCATAGCGACGTGGTTTCCGGTGTGGTGGCCGGTTCGAAGGCGATGATCGACCGCATCCGGGCGGAAACCTATCCCTATCTCGGTGGCAAGATGTCGCCCTTCGATGCCTGGCTGCTCATTCGCGGGCTTCGCACCCTGCCGCTGCGCATGAAGGCGCATCAGGCCTCGGCGCTTGAGATCGCAACCCGCCTGCAGGCGCTGGATGTGGTGGAGAAGGTCTGCCACCCGGGGCTGGCGAACCGCCTGCCGCCCGGCCTTAACGGCACCTCGGGCCTGTTTTCCTTCATCTTTAAGGAAGGGGTGGATGTGCGCGCTTTTGCCGACCGCCTCAAGCTTTTCAAACTGGGTGTTTCCTGGGGCGGGCATGAAAGCCTGATCGTTCCGGGGGAAGTGGTGCTCGAACAGAAGGCGCAGCCAAACTCCGCCCACACCTTCGGCATCAGCGCGCGTTCGGTGCGCCTGCATGTCGGGCTGGAGGGCACGGAAGCGCTCTGGAACGATCTTGAACCCGCGATCAAGGCGGCCACCGCCGCCTGACGTGTTTTTAAACTGACGACAAAAAAGGGGAGAACGACATGAAAAAACTGGTAACAGCAGCAATCTTCACCGCCCTGATGACCGGAACGGCGCTGGCGGACACGACCTTGAAGCTGGTGGAAGTCATCACCAGCCCGGAACGCACCGAAACGCTGAAGGGCATCGTTTCGAAATTCGAGGCCGCCAATCCCGGCACCAAGGTGGAAATCATCTCCCTGCCGTGGAGCGAAGCCTTCCAGAAATTCGCCACCATGGTTTCTGCGGGTGACATTCCCGATGTGATGGAAATGCCCGACACATGGCTGTCTCTCTATGCCAATAACGGCATGCTCGAAAGCCTTGAGCCCTATCTCGCCAAATGGGAGCACACTGCGGGTCTCAGCGACCGCACGCTGGAACTCGGCCGCGACGTGAAGGACACGGCCTATATGCTGCCTTACGGCTTCTATCTCCGCGCCATGTTCTACAACAAGAAGCTGCTGGAACAGGCGGGCGTGAAGGAGCCACCGAAGACGCTCGACGAATTCACCGACGCCTCGAAGAAGGTCGCGGCCCTTCCCGGTAAATATGGCTATTGCCTGCGCGGCGGTCCGGGCGGCCTCAACGGCTGGGTCATGTTCGGCGCCTCCATGGCCGGCTCGAACGAGTTCTTCACCAAGGACGGCACCTCCACCTTCGACAGCCCCGGCTGGGTGAAGGGACTGACCTATGTGGTCGATCTCTACAAGAACGGCTTGGCGCCGAAGGACAGCGTCAACTGGGGCTTCAATGAGATCGTCGCCGGCTTTTATTCCGGCACCTGCGCCTTCCTCGATCAGGACCCGGATGCGCTTATCGCCATTGCCCAGCGCATGAAGCCGGAAGATTTCGGCGTCATGACCATGCCGAAGGGACCTGACGGCAAGACCTTCCCGACGATCGGTTTCGCCGGCTGGTCGATGATGTCGAAATCCGAAAACAAGGACCTTTCCTGGAAGCTGATCGAGACGCTTGAAGGGCCGGAAGGCAATATCGAGTGGAACAAGAAGACCGGCGCGCTGCCGGTGCACAAGTCGGCGGAGAAGGACCCCTTCTATGCCAGCGAGCAGTTCAAGGGCTGGTTCGACGAACTGGCCGACAAGAACGCCGTGCCGACGACGATGCCGACCTATCTTGAGGAATTCGCCTTCTTCAAGGATTCGCTTGTGATCAAGACATCGCAGGAAGCGCTGCTCGGCGACATCACGCCGGAAGACCTTGCCAAGCAATGGGCTGATTACATGACCAAGGCGCAGCAGAAGTTCCTGGCCTCGAAGTAACGACATTGACCGGCTGCGCGGGCGCAAATGCCCGTGCGGCGGGTCTTGCCGGCCTTCGCTGCGACAGGCCTTTTCATAGAAATTTTTCGGATCGGTAAGCCGAGAGGCTGGAAAACCCGTCCGTTCCGTCGTCCGATCAGGGAGCGATACAATGTCCTATGCCCATGGCGCCGGGCCGGTGGCTGCGCGCAAACCGGCTGGCAAGCCCGCGATGCGGCGGTTTGCCGATTGGGCCGAACCCTGGCTTTACAGCGCGCCCGTGCTGGTGCTCATCGTCGCCGTCATGCTGGTGCCGCTGGTGCTTGGCCTCTCCTATGCCTTTCGCGATGTGCAGCTGCTCAATCCGTTTTCCGGCGGTTTTGTTGGTCTCAAACATCTGGAGGCGCTGTCGCAGGATGCGGCTTTTTACCGGGCGCTGAAAAATACGCTGTGGTGGACCGGCGCTTCGGTTTTCCTGCAATTCTTCTTCGGCCTCATTCTGGCGCTGCTGCTGGACAAGCCCTTTGCGGGCAGGGGGCTGGCGCAGGCGCTGGTGTTCCTGCCATGGGCCGTGCCGACCTTCCTTGCCGGTCTCAACTGGGCATGGCTGTTCAACCCGGTCATCGGGCCGCTGCCGCACTGGATGGTCTCGCTCGGGCTGTTATCCGCGCCCAACAATATCCTCGCCGATCCGCATCTCGCCATGTGGGGGCCGATCATCGCCAATGTCTGGTGGGGCATTCCCTTCTTCGCCATCACTTTGCTTGCGGCACTTCAGGCCATCCCGCGCGATCTTTACGAGGCGGCGGAAATTGACGGGGCGAACCCGCTGCAGCGCTTCACCTCCATCACCCTGCCGTTTCTGGCGCCCACCATCGCCATCACCATCCTGCTGCGCACCGTCTGGATCGCTAATTTCGCCGATCTCATCATCGTGATGACCAATGGCGGGCCGGCCGACCGCACGCAGATCGTCGCCAGCTACATCTTCACCCAGGCCTTCAGGCGCCTGGATTTCGGTTATGCCTCGGCCATTGCGCTGGTGCTTCTGGTGCTGCTGCTTGCCTATTCCATGCTGATCGTGCTGCTGCGCCAGCGCCTGATCGAGAAGGACTGACCGATGACATCAAGGATATTTCTCACCCTTGCCCATCGTCTGGCGATCCTTGCCTATATCGCCTTTGCGCTGTTCCCACTGTTCTGGCTGCTCAAGGTGTCCGTCACGCCGAATGATCTGCTCTATAGCGAAGGTGTGAGGATGTGGCCATCGCGGGCGACATGGGATCATTATCGTTTCGTCATAGAAAACAGTGCCTTCCCGACGTTTTTTAAGAACAGCGTCATCGTCGCGGGCTCCACGGCAATTGCCGTTACGATACTCTCGTCGCTGTCGGGTTACGCGCTGTCACGCTTCCGTTTCAAGGGCAAATACTGGATCGTGGCGCTAATGCTGATCACCCAGATGTTCCCGCTGGTCATGCTTGTCGCGCCGATCTTCAAGATGCTCTCGCCGCTCGGCCTCACCAACAGCCTGACGGGCCTCGTTATCGTCTACACCGCCTTCAACGTGCCCTTCGCCACCTTCCTGATGCAGTCCTTCTTCGATGGCATTCCGAAGGATCTGGAAGAGGCGGCGATGATTGACGGGGCAAGCCGGTTTACGGCCTTCCGCCAGATCATTCTGCCGCTGACGCTGCCGGGCATTGCCGCGACGCTTGGTTTCGTCTTCACCGCCGCGTGGAGCGAGCTTCTGTTTGCGCTGATGCTGATTTCCGGCAACCAGAGCGCCACCTTCCCGGTTGGCCTTCTGACCTTCGTTTCGAAATTCTCTGTCGACTTCGGGCAGATGATGGCGGCGGGCGTTCTGGCGCTCATTCCGGCCTGCCTCTTCTTCCTGCTCATTCAACGTTATCTCGTGCAGGGCCTGACGGCCGGCGCGGTGAAAGGATAATCCCATGGCTTCCATCGAGCTGAAGAATGTCGGCAAGACCTATGGCGACCTCGCCGTGCTGCATGGCGTCGATCTTGATATCAGGGATGGCGAGTTCATCGTCCTCGTCGGCCCATCCGGCTGCGGAAAATCGACGCTTTTGCGCATGATCGCCGGTCTGGAAGAAATCTCGTCCGGCGACCTCTCCATCGATGGCGAACGCGTCAACGATCGCCGGCCGAAGGATCGCGATATCGCCATGGTGTTCCAGTCCTATGCGCTCTATCCGCATATGAGCGTCGCCGACAATATGAGCTATAGCCTGCGCCTGCGCCGCAGCCCGAAAGAAACCATCGCGGCGGCGGTGGCCGGTGCTTCCGCCAAGCTCGGCCTCGATCCCTATCTCGCCCGCCGCCCGAAGGCGCTCTCCGGCGGCCAGCGCCAGCGCGTCGCCATGGGCCGCGCCATCGTGCGCCAGCCAAAGGCCTTCCTGTTCGATGAGCCGCTATCCAACCTCGATGCCCGGCTGCGCGAGCAGATGCGCGCCGAGATCAAACGCATGCATGCCGATCTTGGCGCAACCTCGGTTTACGTCACCCATGACCAGATCGAGGCGATGACGCTTGCCTCACGTATCGTCGCCATGAATGCCGGCCATGTACAGCAGATCGGCGCGCCGCTCGATCTCTATGATCGCCCGGCCAATCTTTTCGTCGCCGGCTTCATCGGTTCGCCCGGCATGAATTTCCTCGAAGGACGGCTCGTGCAGGAGAATGGCGGCAGTTTCGTCGTGCTGGGTGACGGCACGCGTCTGGCGCTTGGCCGGGAAGTGAAGCTGGCCGATGGCGAACCGGTCACGCTCGGTATCCGCCCGGAACATGTGATCGTCGCGCCGGCTGAAGGCGGTGTGGAAGCGACGGTCGATCTCGTCGAACCGACCGGCCTCGGCGTCATCCTGCACCTCACTGTGCATGGATTGCCCTTCAAGCTGTTTTCATCAGACAGGGCATTGTTGCAGCCGGGTAAATCCCTGCGGGTCGGTTTCCCGCAGGAAAGGCTGCATGTCTTTGACAGGAGTGGCGTCAGGATCGGGGAGGCGTGAGGTTTGGCATAGTACGCAGGAATATTTCCTGTGCGGTTGCACATCCACCTCCGTCATTCCGGCCTTGAGCTGGAACGGCGGAAAGCTGGAGACGTTGAAAACCTTCGCAAACGCGCCAACCGTGGCATCAGATTGCCTTTCGGTCGTCTATTATGGAGGCTCCGGCTGGATGTGAGCTTTCACAGGATTTTTCGTTCACGCGGACCCGCAGGCGCGTGGGGCTTACCCCCCTCTGCCCTGCCGGGCATCTCCCCCTCAAGGGGGGAGATCGGCAAGAGGCTCTTTCATCGCTTCACTCACAAGCTTCGAGATGTGCGAGACTTTGCCGCAGATCGATCTCCCCCCTTGAGGGGGAGATGCCCGGCAGGGCAGAGGGGGGTAAGCCCACGCGCCTGCGGGTCCGCGTGAACGAAAAACCTTGTGAAAGCCAGCACCTAGATCGCCACCCCCTTCTCATCGAACCTGTGGATCTTGGTCTCATCCGGCGTGATGAACACGGTATCGCCATGCCTGCATTCGAACTCGCCGTCCGTGCGGGCAGTGATCGGCCCGATACCGTCGACCTCGAGATGCAGAAAGGTATCCGATCCGAGATGTTCGGCGACGGTGACCTTGCCCTGCCACAGTCCGCTTTCCTTCGACAGCACCAGATGCTCCGGCCGCACACCGGCGGTGGTGGCGCCCTTTTGGCGGGCGTAATCGCCGGTCACCAGGTTCATGCGCGGCGAGCCGATGAAGCCGGCGACGAAGAGGTTGGCGGGGGAGCGGTAAAGCTCCATCGGCGAGCCGACCTGCTCGATATTGCCGCGGTTCAAGACGACGATCTTGTCGGCCATGGTCATGGCCTCGACCTGGTCGTGGGTGACGTAGATCATCGTTGTCTTCAGCGTGTTGTGTAGCTCGGAGATTTCCAGCCGCATGGTGCCGCGCAGCGCCGCATCGAGGTTGGAGAGCGGCTCGTCGAACAGGAAGGCGGAAGGTTCGCGCACGATGGCGCGGCCGATGGCGACACGCTGGCGCTGGCCGCCCGACAGCTGCGAGGGCCGGCGCTCGAGATAATCGGTGAGGTTCAGCACCCGGGCGGCGTCCTCGACCTTTTTATCGATGATCGCCTTGTCGAGCTTGGCCATCTTCAGCGGGAAGGCGATGTTGTTCCTGACACTCATATGCGGATAAAGCGCATAGGACTGGAACACCATGGCAAGGCCACGCTCGGCCGGCGCCTTTTCGGTGACATCCTTGCCGTCGATGACGATCTTGCCGCCGGAGACGTCCTCCAGCCCGGCGATGAGGCGCAGCAGCGTGGACTTGCCGCAGCCCGACGGACCGACGAAGACGACGAATTCGCCGTCGTTGATATCGAGATCGATCGACGGGATGACTTTCGCCTCACCGAAGAGCTTGGACACGTTCTGAAGGGAAATGCTGCCCATGTTTGTCGTTCCTTATTTCACGGCGCCAAAGGTCAGGCCACGCACGAGTTGTTTCTGCGAGAACCAGCCGATGACGAGAATGGGGGCGATCGCCATCATCGAGGCGGCCGAGAGTTTTGCCCAGAACAGCCCCTGCGGCGAGGAGAAGGAGGCGATGAAGGCCGTCAGCGGGGCCGCATTGGTGGTCGTCAGCCGGATGGTCCAGAAGGCTTCGTTCCAGGCAAGGATGACGTTGAGGAGCAGCGTCGAGGCAATGCCCGGCACCGCCATCGGCGTCAGCACATGCACGATCTCGTTCCACAGCGATGCGCCATCCATGCGGGCGGCTTCCAGAATCTCGCCGGGGATTTCCCGAAAGTAGGTGTAGAGCATCCAGATGACGATCGGCAGGTTGATGAAGGTGAGCATGATGGTCAGCCCGATGCGGGTATCGAGCAGGCCGGCATTGCGGAAGATCAGATAGATCGGCACCAGCACGGCGACGGCCGGCATCATCTTGGTGGAGAGCATCCACATCAAAATGTCCTTGGTGCGCTTGGTCGGCGAGAACGCCATGGCCCAGGCGGCGGGAATGGCGATGATCAGCGCGATGATCGTCGAGCCGAGCGACAGCACCACCGAGTTCATGAACGGCTTGAAGTAATCGCGCTGGGTCTGGACCGTCACGTAATTCTCAAGCGTGCCCGAGGGAATGAGGCTGAAGCCGGCGATCGCTTCCGGCTCGGTCTTGAGCGAGGTGAGGAAGGCATAAAGGATCGGGAAGAACAGCAGGAGCGCCACGGCCCAGGCCGCGATGGAAAAGCCGATCTTCGCACGTGTGGTTGTCTTGCGGGCCATGATTAGACCTCCCCTGAGGTAATAGCGGCAAACGCACGGGGCCGTTTCGGTGCTGAGACGGAGACATCCGCTCCACCCTCATCCCTGTGCTTGTCACAGGGATCCAGCCAGCCCAAGTCTTTGGGCTGAGAAAGAGTCTTCCCGCCGCGCCGACACACGTCGGCTGGATTCCTGTGACGAGCACAGGAATGAGGGAGGTTGGAAGGCCGTCCAGAGAACAAAACCATGGTCATATCGCGCTCCTCCTACCGATCCAGATTCTTGCCAACCGCCCGCATCAGGAAGATGGCGACGATGTTGGCGAGGATGACGGCGATGATGCCGCCGGCCGATGCGCCGCCGACGTCGTAACCGAGAAGCGCCGTGCGATAGATGAGGAAGGCGAGGTTGGTGGAGGCATAACCGGGGCCGCCATTGGTGGTGACGAGGATTTCCGCGTAAACGCCGAGCAGGAAGATCGTCTGGATCAGAATGACGACGGTGATGGCGCGCGACAGATGCGGCAGGGTCAGATGGATGAAGCGGTTGACGAAGTTGGCGCCATCCATCTCGGCCGCTTCCTTCTGTTCGCCATCGAGCGACTGCAGGGCGGTAAGCAGGATCAGCGTCGCAAAGGGCAGCCATTGCCAGGCGACGATGATGATGATGGACAAGAGCGGAAACTGCGCGAACCAGTCGACCGGCTGGAAACCGAAGAAGCGGGAGAGATCGGCAAGCACGCCGTAACCGGGATGCATGATCATGTTCTTCCACACCAAAGCTGCGACAGGCGGCATGACGAAGAAGGGCGAGATGATCATGATGCGCACGATGCCCTGGCCGAAAATGTCATTGTCGAGCAAAAGCGCAATGGCGATGCCGCCGATGACGGTGATCAGCAGCACGCCGCCGACGATCAGTAGCGTGTTCCAGATCGACTGGAAGAAGGCCGGGTCGGTATAGAAATACTGGTAATTGAACAGACCGGCGAAGCTGACATTGGCCGGATTGAGGAGATTGTAGTTCTGGAACGAAAACCACAGGGTCATCGCCAGAGGCACGATCATCCACACCAGCAACAACAGCACCGATGGCGCAAGCATGACCCGCGCTAATCCGCTTGTGTTTCGGGTTGCCATGAGTTTCCCCTCCCTAACCGATACCCGCAACGTCTCCCGCCGGGGCATCCGAATTTAACGATTATCTTACTGCCGGCCTTCGCCCGTCGCCGCATGGTAGGTCGCCAGCACCTGATCCACTGCCGCGACCAGAACCTCCTCCATATCCTTTCCTGCAACTGCCGCGAGCGGCAATTCGCCGAGATACTGGCGCAGCAGGGGTTCGGGAATTGTCTTCCCATCCAGCGCCTTATGCAAGGCGGAAACGGCCGCAAGCGCTTCCGGCCGCGTCCAGTAATAGCGGATGCGGTCGCTGTAGCTGTAGTGGCGCTGCAATCGCAGCGTGATGTCATCGCCATGATAATGTCCGCGCCAGTCGCCGGGTGAAGAAAGCATCAGCTCCTCCATGGTCCGCGCCAAAGGACGGTCGCCATAATCGCCGATCATCTCGGAGGCGATCATGTCGAGTGCGTAAAGCGCCTCGCGATAGGCGAAGGTCAGGCCAGGGCCCACTTTCAGGATGGGATATCCATCGCATACCAATGTCGTGAGGGCGGCCTGCGTCTGGTAATCGGTGGAATGGGCCTCGAAGACCAGTTGCGGTTCGGCGTCGAGCACGGCGCTCAAGGCGGTGGCCGCTTGCGGATCGTAAGCGACGACATTGTCGCTGCCGAATTCCACGCCGGGCTGCACGACAAAGGCGATGACCCGTTCGAACGCATCGGAAAGGCCGTGTCGCGCGAATATTTCGCGGTGAAGGTCGATGGTCTGGCGCGCCGCCTGCGGCTGCGTCGGCGCGACCGTATCGAGCACATGGTCCGCCCCGCCCGGCACCGGCACCTCGGTGCCGAGAATATAAAGCGGTTTCGGCAGGCCGGCAGCCGTGGCGGCCTTTTCGGCGACGGCCGCAAGTTTGGCGGCGCGGTTGGCTATCGTGTCGTCGTCCAGCGCCGCCGGTTCACCGGCGCAGCCCATCGAGGCATCGAGATGGATTTTGCGAAAACCCGCCGTCACATAGGCCTCGACCATGGCGGCGGCTTTTGTCAGCGCCTCCTCGGCCGTTTCCTTACGCCAGGGATTGGGGCCGAGATGGTCTCCGCCAAAAATCACCAGTTCGCGGGGCAACCCTTCTTCCTCGGCAATGCTGTTGACGAAGCTGACGAAGTCCCGTGGCGTCATGCCGGTATATCCGCCGAGATGATTGACCTGATTGCAGGTTGCCTCGATCAGCACCGGTGTCCTGCCGCCGGCGGCGCGGCGGATTGCGGCGCGCAGAACAACGGGATGGGCGGAGCAGACGGAGGTGATGCCGGCGGGCTTGCCGGAGCGGCGCGCGGCGGCGAGATTTTCGAGTATACCGGTCACAGGATTTCCTCCGACAGTTGCGCGGCCATAAAGGCGTCGAGTTCGGAAAGGCTGGCGGCGCCTTCCATCGGGCCGCGGCGGGTGACATTGTGCGCGCCGGCGGCATTGGCATAGGCGAGCGCCTGTCCGGGGTGCATGCCCAGGCGGCGGCAGGTGAGATAGGTCGCACCGAAACAGTCGCCGGCACCGGTCGGGTCGATTTCGCGGACCCGCAAGCCGGGGACGTCGATGCGCCCATGGGCGCGGCTGAAATGGCTTGCGCCATCCGCGCCGCGCTTCAGCACGATCTCGCCGATACCGGAGGCAAGCAGCTTTTCGATTGCCGCGTCCTCGTCATGAAGCCCGGAGGCCGCCTGAAGCTCCTCACCGGAGGGCAGGAGAAGATCGGTAATCTCAAGCAGATCGTCGATCAGCCTGCGGCCGGCATCGCCCTGCGCCAGTTCCTTGCGGATGTTCGGATCGAAGGAGACCGAGCCGCCGCGCGCCTTGACGCTTCTGATGGCCTCAAGAATGATTTCGCCGATACCGGCAATCGCAAAGGCCGATCCCATGACATGCACATGGCCGGCTTTTTCGATAAGAGCCTGCGCTTCATCGGTCATATGCGTTTCGCTGGCCGCCGAATGGGCGATGTTGAAAACGAAGTCCCGTGCGCCGTTTTCCCGGTAACGCACGAAGGCGCTGCCCGTCGGCCGGTCGGGAATGGTGGCGATGGCCGATACGTCGACGCCGTCGCCGCGCAGCCTCTCGACATTGAGACGGCCGAAATCATCGTCACCGACTGCGGCGATGATGCCGGCCGCTCCGCCGCAGCGCGCCACCTGATCGATGAAGATGGCCGGTGCGCCGCTCGGGAAGGGGCCGATCAGCGCCTGCGGCTCCAGAAAGCCGTCGCCCACCGTCGTCGCCATGATTTCCACGAGGATTTCCCCCGCCGTGATGGTCGGGCCTTTCGTGTGCGGCGCCAGTGCGGATGTCTGCCTCATCGTCTCCTCCATATGCATTCGGCTCCCGTCCTTTTGGCGGATGCAAATCCGCCGTCCCGAGGGCTTCTGATTTTCGGATATCATCCAAAAATTTACGCGCGTCAATATATGAGATGATGAAAATTTTGTTGCATCGCAGCAAGCAAGGAACCTCTAGAAATAATTTTTTATGATATTATTCGCTTTAAAACAGTGGTTTATTGGCGCGTGCGACGATATCTCCATGCTCCGATTTATTTTCGGATGTTGACAAGAGAGCGGATTTCGCGAGATAAAAAATTTACGCATGTATTGTTATGCGTGGACATCCGTAAAGGAGGAGCGGGTATCATGAACAAATTCATTGGAATTCTGTTGTCGTCTGTGGTTGGAGCCGGGCTTCTGGCCGGGCTGGCGCAGGCGGAAGAGATCAACATTGCCACCGTCAACAATGGCGACATGATCATCATGCAGAAGCTTTCCAGCGCCTGGGAGAAGGAGACGGGCAACAAGATCAACTGGATCGTGCTGGAAGAGAATGTTCTGCGCGAACGCGTCACCACCGATATCGCCACCAATGGCGGGCAGTTCGATATCATGACCATTGGCGGTTACGAGGCGCCGATCTGGGGCAAGCAGGGCTGGCTGGCGCCGGTCGACGATCTCGGCGACGACTACGATTACGCCGATCTGCTTGATCCGATCAAGAAAGGCCTGACTGTCGACGGCAAGCTTTACGCCGTGCCATTCTACACCGAAAGCTCGTTCACGCTTTACCGCAAGGATCTGTTCGATGCAGCCGGCCTGAAGATGCCGGACAATCCGACCTACGATCAGATCAAGGATTTCGCCGCCAAGCTCACTGACAAGTCGAAGCAGCAATATGGCATCTGCCTGCGCGGCAAGCCGGGCTGGGGCGAAAACATGGCTTTCCTCGGCACCATGATCAACACCTATGGCGGCCGCTGGTTCGACATGGACTGGAAACCGCAGCTGACGAGCGAGCCGTGGAAAAAGGCGATCTCGGATTATGTGGCGCTGATGACCTCCTACGGCCCGCCCGGCGCGGCCGCCAACGGCTTCAACGAGAACCAGACGCTGTTTTCATCCGGCCGTTGCGCCATGTGGATCGACGCCACTTCGGCGGCGGGCCGCGTTTATGACCCCAAGCAAAGCCAGGTTGCCGACAAGACCGCTTTCACGCGCGCTCCAGTCGAAGTGACGCCGAACGGGTCGAGCTGGTCGTGGTCGTGGAACCTCGCCATTCCGAACACCACGAAGAAGCTCGAAACTGCCAAGTCCTTCGTCAAATGGGCGACCTCGAAGAACTATGTGAAGACGGTTGGCGAAAGCGAAGGCTGGGTCGCCGTGCCGCCGGGCACGCGCAAATCCACCTATGAACTGCCGGAATACAAGAAGGCGGCGCCCTTTGCGGATACGGTGCTGAAGGCGATCATGTCGGCCGATCCGTCCAAGCCGACCAAGGATCCGGTGCCCTATACCGGCGTGCAGTTCGTCGCCATACCGGAATTCCAGTCCATCGGCACGATTGTCGGCCAGCAGATCGCGGCCGCCCTTTCCGGCCAGCAGACCGTCGATGCGGCGCTCGAAGGCGCACAGAAACAGGTCGAGCGTGACATGACCCGCGCGGGCTACATCAAGTAGCCGCGTCCTCCCGGCGTGCCGCCCGTTTGCCTTTCGGGGGCGGGCGGCATGGGTGGGGATTGAGGGCCAGTTCTTCCCTCATTCCTGTGCCTGTCACAGGAATCCAGTCAGCCCAAGTCTTTGGGCTGGAAGGACTCTCTCGCCGCGCAGACGCGCGTCGGCTGGATTCCTGTGACAGGCACAGGAATGAGGCGAGTGAGGAAAAGCATCTAACAACAAACGAGCATGGCTAACTTACCCACCATGCATCACGGAGATCGACATGAGATTGAAGAACAAGGTCGCGCTGATCACCGGCGCCGCCCGCGGCATCGGCCTTGGTTTCGCGCAGGCTTTTGCCGATGAAGGTGCGAAGGTGATTATCGCCGATATCGATATCGCCCGGGCGACGGCTTCCGCCGCCGCCATCGGCCCTGCAGCCAAGGCTGTGAAGCTGGATGTGACCGATCTTTCCGAGATTGATGCCGTGGTGAAGGCGGTGGATGAGCAATTCGGCGGCATCGACATTCTCGTCAACAATGCCGCGATCTTCGATATGGCGCCGATCAACGGCATTACCGAAAAGAGTTATGAGCGGGTCTTCGACATCAATCTCAAGGGACCGTTGTTCATGATGAAGGCGGTCTCGAATGTGATGATCGAGCGGGCGCGCGGTGGCAAGATCATCAATATGGCGAGCCAGGCCGGCCGTCGCGGCGAAGCGCTCGTCACGCTTTATTGCGCTTCCAAGGCGGCGATCATTTCCGCCACGCAGTCGGCGGCGCTGGCGCTCGTCAAGCACGGCATCAATGTCAACGCCATTGCACCCGGCGTCGTGGATGGCGAGCATTGGGAAGTGGTCGATGCGGAGTTCGCCAAATGGGAAGGCCTGAAGCCGGGTGAGAAGAAGGCGGCGGTGGCGAAATCCGTGCCGATCGGCCGTTTTGCGACGCCCGACGACATCAAGGGGCTGGCGGTTTTCCTCGCCTCTTCCGACAGCGACTATATTCTCGCCCAGACATATAATGTCGACGGCGGCAACTGGATGAGCTGAAAAGCCGGAGATGAATGACCATGCATGCCATTCAATTCGTCGAGAAGGGACAGGCCGTTCTGGCGGAGGTTCCCGTTGCCGATCTGCCGCCGGGCCACGCGCTTGTGCGGGTCAAGGCTTCGGGGCTTTGCCACACCGATATCGATGTGCTCCACGCGCGTTACGGCGACGGTGCCTTTCCGGTCATTCCGGGGCATGAATATGCCGGTGAAGTCGCGGCCGTGGCCGCCGATGTGACGGGCATAAAGGCCGGCGACCGGGTGGTGGTCGATCCCAATCTGCCCTGCGGCACCTGCCCGAGTTGCAGGAAGGGGTTGACCAATCTTTGCAGCACGCTGAAGGCCTATGGCGTTTCCCATAATGGCGGTTTCGCGGAATTCAGCTTGGTGCGCGCCGATCACCTGCATGGCATCGGCTCCATGCCCTATCATGTCGCGGCGCTGGCTGAACCGCTTGCCTGCGTCGTCAACGGCATGCAGAGCGCGGGCATTGGCGAGAACGGAACGGTGGCTGAAAATGCGCTGATTTTTGGCGCCGGTCCCATCGGCCTGCTGCTTGCTCTATCGCTGAAAGCGCGCGGCATCGAGACGGTGACGATTGCCGATATCAACGAAAGCAGGCTGGCTTTTGCCGAAGGTCTCGGGCTTAAGGTGGCAGTTTCCGGCTCGGAAGCTCTCCTGCGGCAACAGAAGTCTTTCGATGTCGTGGCGGATGCGACCGGAATCGCACCCGTTGCGGAAGCGATGATCCCGCTGGTTGCCGATGGCGGCACGGCGCTGTTCTTCGGCGTCTGCGCGCCGGATGCCCGCATTTCGGTCGCGCCCTTCGAAATCTTCAGGCGTCAGCTGAAGCTTGTCGGCTCGCATTCGTTGAACCGTAACATACCGCAGGCGCTTGCCATTCTGGAAACGGATGGCGATGTCATGGCGCGGCTCGTCTCGCACCGGCTGCCGCTTTCGGAGATGCTGCCGTTCTTTACGAAGAAACCATCCGATCCGGCCACCATGAAAGTGCAATTTGCAGCCGAATGATCGTTTGGTGGTTGATAACCGCAGTCGACCGGCTTTTCGTGCGAAGGCCGGTCGATATAAAGTACCACATGTAATATCTCATGGGGGCAAGCACTTTGGCCAAATCTATCAGGACGATGGAAGAGTTTTCGGAATTCGTCGGCCTTTCGCGCCCGACTGTTTCGAAATACTTCAATGATCCGGCCTCGGTCCGCAAGAAGACGCGGGACACCATCGAGGATGCGCTGAAGAAATCGGGTTTCCGGCCCAATATTTTCGCCGTCAATCTCAACCGCCGCCGCTCCAATATCATCGGCATCATCATCCCGAATTCCACCGATCCCTTCTATATGGCGCTGACTAGCCGCATCGAGCTCATCGCCAACGAGGCGGGCTTCCTTGCCTTCGTGCTGTCATCCGACGGCAAGGCGGAAATCGAAGACCGCGCCATCCGCACCTTCAAGTCGATGAATGTGGCCGGCGCTATCATCGCGCCGCTCGGCGTCAAATCCCACCGCGCCACGCTGGAGCAACTCGCCGCCAGCATTCCGATCGTTTATGTCGATTCGCCGCTCGACGAGACCTCGGCCTTTGTCGGCACCGACAACCGCCAGAGTGTCGGGCTGATGGTGGATTATCTCTGCCGCTCGGGCGAGCCGCCCTGTTTCTTCGACATGCCGCAGGTCAATACCAATGCCGCCACGCGTCGCACTGCCTATGAGGAGGCCATGCGGCGCCTTGGTTTCGAGCCGCAGGTGATCAACGTTCCAGACATTGTCACCTGGGATTTCGAGCGTTTCGCCTTCGATGAAGCGGGCAGGTTGCTGGAAGGGGCGGGGTCTCTGCCATCGCGCACGATTCTATGCGCCAACGACCGCATCGCCTTCGGCGTCATCGCCGCCGCCTTCCAGAAGGGCATCAGGGTCGGCCATGGTGCGGATTACGATCTCAGGGTTGCCGGTCATGACGATCATCCGTTGTCGCGTTATGCCTGCCCGCCGATTACCACGGTGGCGCAGAATTATAACGAGATCGGCAGGCTGTCGATCGAGCTTCTGTTGCAGAAGCTGAACGAGGAGGCGGATGATGCCGCCACCCGGATGCGGGAACGCATCCTGCTCAGCGCCGATCTGATGCTGCGTAAATCGGCCTGATGACTTGTTAGATAAACTAAACAAAAAATCTGATTTTCTAAATAGAACTAATATTTGAACGCTCCTACTCTGTTCCCAAGGTTGCTTTGGGAGGCGACCGCGAGAGCCGGCGCAAAGGCGTGCCGGGATCCGGGAGGAACGCAGAAACGTCATGTGGCCAGCGCCGCGAAGGTCACACCTTCGTAGCCTCGGTATCGCATGGCCTTCGCCGGGCAGACTGGACACTCTCGCCAGCAATTTCCCCAGCGAAGGATGTCAAAACATGAATCTCTATTCTCTTCTGTCAGTGCGTGCAGCCGGTGGCAAACCTGTCAGGGTCGGTCTCATCGGCGCCGGCAAGTTCGGCTCCATGGTGCTGGCGCAGGCGCAGCGCATCGCCGGTTTCCACATGGTCGCCGTCGCAGACCTCAATGTCGGCAAGGCGAGGGAATCGTTTGACCGCGTCGGCTGGCCGAAGGAGCGTTATGACGCGACGAGCTGCGCCGATGCGCTGAAAAGCGGCAAGACCTATGTGACCGATGATGTGAACGAGCTTTTCGCCTGCGGCGAAATCGAATGTGTCATCGAGGCCACCGGCCATCCGCTGGCCGGCGCGCGCCACGCGCTCGGCGCCATCGAGCACAACAAACATGTCGTCATGGTCAATGTCGAAGCCGATGTCATGGTCGGGCCGATCCTTGCTGAAAAGGCCCGCGCCAAGGGCCTCATCTATTCGATGGCTTACGGCGACCAGCCGGCGCTGATCTGCGAGCTGGTGGACTGGGCGCGCGCCACCGGTTTCGAGGTCGTCTCCGCCGGCAAGGGCATGAATTTCGAGCCGCGTTATCGTTATTCGACGCCGGACACGGTCTGGGGTTATTTCGGCTGGACGGAAGAGGAAGTGGCCAAGGGCGACTTCAATCCGAAAATGTACAATTCCTTCACCGACGGCACCAAGGCGGCCATCGAGATGGCGGCCGTCGCCAACGGTACGGGGCTGGATTGCCCGGATGACGGTCTGGCCTTCCCGCCGGCCGGCCTGCACGATCTCGCCCGCGTCTTCCGCCCCGCTGCCGATGGCGGCCGCATGGCGCGCTCCGGTCTCGTGGACATCGCCGCGAGCCAGGAGCCGGATGGGCGCGAGGTGTTCAACAACATCCGCTACGGCGTTTTCGTCACCTTCAAGGCGCATAATGAATATGCCCGGGCCTGCTTCAAGCAATATGGCCTGCTGACCGATCCCTCCGGCTGGTACGCCTCCATGTGGCGTCCATTCCACATCATCGGGCTGGAAACCTCGATCAGCGTGCTTTCCGCCGTGCTGCGCAACGAAGCGACCGGTTGCTCCAGGGAGTTCCGCGGCGATGCCGTCGCTACGGCGAAGAAGGATATGCAGCCCGGCGAGATGCTCGACGGCGAGGGCGGTTACGCGGTCTGGGCAAACGCCATTCCCGCCACCCGTAGCCTAGACATCAAGGCACTGCCGATCGGCCTTGCCCATAATGTCAAGCTGAAGCGCGCCATCAAGAAAGACCAGATCGTCAGCTTCGACGATGTGGAGCTGGTCAATGATCTCGATGTGGTGAAGCTGCGCCAGGACATGGAAAACCAGTTCCGCCCGCAAAAGGACGCCGCGGCGTAATGGACGGGAGAGAGGAAATGTCGAAGGGAGCTTTCGTGGTGATCGCAGAATTCCGGGTGAAACCCGAGGCGATGGACGCCTTTCTCGATGCGGCGCGCGATGACGCCAGGCACTCGGTTCAGGATGAACCGGGCTGCCGGCAATTCGATGTGGTGCGGCCGGAAACCGGAAACAATGTGGTGTTCTACGAGGTCTACGACGACAGACAGGCTTTCGACGATCATCTGAAGACACCACATCTCGACCGGTTTCGGGAAGCATTTCCCGCCCTCATCGAAGAAGAACTGCCGGTGCGTTTCCTGAACCGGCAATGGCTCTGAAAGATGGAAACGATGGCTGACATTCGCCGGATCGCCGTTATCGGAACGGGTATCATGGGCGCTCCGATGGCGGGGCGTCTGGCGGAGGCCGGGTTTTCCGTCAAGGTCTGGAACCGCAGCGCTGAAAAAGCTGCGGTTCTGGCGGAGAAGGGCGTGCTGGCGGCGGCAACGGCTGCCGAGGCCGTGTCCGAAGCGGATGCCGTGCTCTGCATGCTGAGTTCCGGGCCGGTCTGCAACGAGCTTCTGCTCGGCCCATCGGGCGTCGTTTCAGCCATGAGGTCCGGCGCGGTTCTGCTGGTCATGAGTTCCATTCCCGTCGAGACCGCAATGGAACAGGCGGAGGCGGCGAGGGCATGCGGGGTCAGATATGTCGATGCGCCCGTATCCGGTGGTGAAAAGGGAGCGATCGAAGGAACGCTCGCCATCATGGCCGGCGGCGAACAGCAGGATGTGGATGCGCTGCGGCCGCTCCTCGGTTGTCTGGGGCGCGTCACCCATGTCGGCCCGGTGGGCTGCGGTTCTCTGGCCAAGCTCGCCAACCAGCTGATCGTCGCCTCGACGATCTGCGCCGTCGCCGAAGCTCTGACCCTTGTGGAAGAGGGGGGAGCGGACCCGGCGCAGGTGCGCCACGCTTTACTTGGTGGCTTCGCCGATTCCACGGTCTTCCGTCAGCACGGAAAACGCATGGTGGAAGGCGATTTCCGTCCCGGCGGACCGGCGAAATATCAGGTGAAGGATACGTCCACGGCGCTGGCCTTCGCCAGAAGCCGGGGCCTCAGACTACCGGTCGGCGAGGAGGTTGACCGGCTGTTCCGCTCCATGGTCGAGCATGGCGCGGGCGAGCTTGATCACAGCGGTGTGATCCTTGAAATTAAGCGCATGAATGCGTTCGGAGGAACGCTCGAAACTGTTTGAGATACAACAAAGGGAGGAACACATGAAAATTTCAAAACTTTACGGGCTGGCTCTGGCCGCCACCATGCTCGTGGCGTCCATCGCACAGGCGGAAACGCTGACACTTTCGACGCCCGACGCGGATACGTCCGAAATCACACTCGCCGCCAACAAATTTGCCGAAATCGTTTCGAAAAAGACCGACGGCAAGCTCAAGATCAAGGTGTTTCCGAACGGCACGCTTTATGGCGGCGACCCTTCGGCGGGCGTCAAGCAGCTGGCGGGCGGTTCGCTGGACATGCTGTTGAACTCGACCTCGCTTTACGCCACCTTCAATCCCAAGTTCACGGCCATCGCCATTCCCTACCAGTTCCGCGATATCGACCAGCTCAGGGTCTATCTCGACAGCGATCTCGGCAAGGAACTTTCCACCGATCTCAGCAAGATCGGCATTCTCGGGCTCGATCTCTGGTCGCGGCCGCTGCGCCAGATCACCAATTCCAAGGCGCCGATCAAATCGCCGGCCGATCTCAAGGGCATGAAGCTGCGCGTGCCGAACAATCCGCTCTGGGTCGAATTCTTCGGCGCCATGGGTGCGGCCCCGACACCGATGGCCTTTGCCGAGGTCTATAACGCCCTCCAGCTCAAGGTCGTCGACGGACAGGAAAATCCGGTCAACGTGCCGGTCAGTGCCAAGCTTTACGAAGTGCAGAAGTACCTGACGATCAGCAATCACATCGCCGACGCCTGGGTGCTGGGCATGAACCCGGCCCGCTTTGAAGGTCTCGATGAGAACTTCAAGACCGCGCTGAAGGAAGCAGCCACCGAGACCGAAGCCTGGAAGGCTCAGAACGACGCTGCCGATATCGACAAGTCGCTCGAGACGCTGAAGAAGAACGGCATGGAGGTGAACACGCTGACCGACGACGAGCGCAAGGCTTTCGTGGCGGTGGCGGCCGGGCTTTCGGCAAAGTTCTCCGCGCTGGTGAAAGATCAGGCGTTCTTCGACAAGACGCAGGCTTTCCTCAAGACGAACTGACGTTTTGCGCCGGTGGATGGCCGGATCTCGGTCCGGCCTTCCCCCACGTCAGCAAGGGTTGTCTTGCCGCTAGAGCATTTCCAGGAAAAGTGGAACCCGGTTTTCCGTCCGGAAATGCGTCAGAACAAAGAGTTAGAGTGTTTTCGCGGTTCGAAGAAAAGCGAAAAAACTCTATGGCAGTGCGGCATTCGTTTTACCGGATATCCGGTTTCAGCAGTGGAAGGGTATTGTCATGAACGATACGAAACCTTCGGTGCTCGGCACCATCGTTAAACTCATCGCCGATGTGGCCGCAGGAGCGGCCTGTGCCGGCATTCTCATCGTCGTTCTTCTTCAGGTCATCGGCCGCCTAACCGGCAGCCCGCTTCCCTGGACCGAGGAGGCGACGCGTTTCCTCTTCATCTGGATGGTGTTCCTCGGCCTCGCCGCCGGCTTCCGCACCGTTGAAAGCGCCCGTGTCGTGGTGTTTCTGGTGCTGTTTCACCGCTTCTTCCGGCGGCTGGCGGTGCCGATCTATGTCGGTTCCTCGGTATTCTTTTTCGGCATGATGGGCTGGACGGGCCTGACCCTGGTGCGCCAGCAGATCATGATGAACGAGACCGCCGCGACCCTGCCGATCCCCATGTGGACCATCGGCATCGTGTTGCCGGTCTCCGCCATCATCGCCGTGCTGGCCATCATCGAATCGCTGCGCAGCCGCCGGGAGCTCATCGCGCTTCCCGAGCTTGGTCTGCCGGCGGATGAGATCGCCCATGCCGATATCTCTATTTCAGCAGGACATTGAGCCATGTCGGTCTTTCTTCTCATCGCCTTTTTCGGTCTCAGCATGCTCGGCGTGCCGCTTGCCATCGCGCTGGCGCTCGCCAGTGTCGGCACGCTGTGGCTCTTCACCTCCATGCCCATGGACCTGCTGTCGCAGACGATGTTCTCGTCGATGAACTCCTTCCTCCTTGTCGCCGTTCCGCTTTTCATCCTCGTCGGCACCGTCATGGAACGAGGGCGTGTGGCGGAGCGCATCTTCGATTTCGCCGAAGCCATGGTCGGCTGGCTTCCCGGTGGGCTTGGCCACGTCAACGTCATCTCTTCGGTGATCTTCTCCGGCGTTTCCGGCTCCTCCGTTGCCGATATCGCCTCGGTCGGCGCCATCGAGATCAAGGCGATGGAACGCCATGGATTTCCGAAGGGCTATGCCGTCGGCATGACGCTCTGCACCTCGACGCTCTCCTCGATTATCCCGCCGTCGATCCTGATCGTGATTGCCGGCTCCATCGCCAACGTATCCATCGGCACGCTGCTGATCGCGGGTCTGGTGCCCGGCCTCTTCATCGCCTTCGCCTTTCTGGTTTTTAACCACTTCTATTCGGTGCATTACGGTTACAATCCGCCGACACCCTTCAATTTCCGTCTGGTCGTCGTCACGGGTCTTCGCGCCATCCTGCCGATGCTGACGCCACTGATCCTCATCATCGGCATTGCCAGCGGCCTGTTCACGCCGACGGAGGCCGCAGCCATCGCGGTGGTTTACGTAGCGGTGCTCGGCGTCATCGTTTACCGCACCCTGCCGCTACGCGAACTGCCGGAAATATTGATCTCGACCGCGCGTATCTCGGGAACCATCCTGTTCATCGCCGCCACCTCGCAGCTCGCCGCCTGGGTCTTCACCTTCGATGGCCTGCCGGAACAGGTCGCCGATCTCCTGAAGGCCATGAACCTCGGGCCAATGACCGGCATGCTTGTCATCTTCGTCTTTCTGCTCATCATCGGCATCTTCATGGAAGCGATCCCCGCCATGTTCATCCTCATTCCGGTGCTGATGCCGCCAGTGGAGGCGCTGGGCATCGATCCGATCCATTTCCTGATCGTGACTGTCATGACGCTGACGCTCGGGCTGGTGACGCCGCCGGTGGGGGTCTGCCTGTTTGCGGCAGCACAGGTGGCGAATATGAAAATCGAGGATGTCATTCGAGGTTCGCTGGCGCCGATGACGGTGCTGACGCTTGCCATCTTCGCGCTGGTGCTGTTCCCGGTGCTGACGCTTGGGCCAATCAGGCTGATGGGGCTTTATTGACGCGAAAACGGATTGCCTGAACCATCAGACAACGCGACGGGCTTGCCACTCGTCGCGTTGTTTTCGCATCCACTCCAGAAACAGCATGACTTTTCTCTGCCGCAGATGGGAATGCGGGCAAACGATCCATTGGGTGACGAGCTTGATGCGCGGTGCGTCCGTCACGGCCGGGATCAGCATTTTGTCCTGCAGCTCCCGCTCCATCATCAAGGTGCTTTCCAACGCCACGCCGATGCCGAGAACGGCGGCATCGATGGCCATGTGGCTGCGGTCGAACAGGACCCGCCGCCAGCGCTTTTCGGCTGTCACGCCAGCCAGCGGGAACCAGTGGTTCCATTGCGCCTGCGCCTTGACCGAATGAATCAGCCGCTGGTTCTGCAATTCCTCGGGCAGAAATTTACCCGCACCGGGATACTTCGGCGAACAGACCGGCAGGAATTCCTCCTCCACCAGCCCTTCCACGAAGAGGCCCGGCCAGCGGCCATCGCCGTGGCGCAATTCTATATCGACAAGCTCCTGCGAAAAATCGGTTGGCTCGTTGGTGCCGTCGAGACGTACTTCCAGTTCGGGATGCTCCTCGAGAAACGAGCCGAGACGCGGCAGCAGCCACTTGTTGGATATGGTCGGCGTCGCCCGGATCGTCAGTGTCGTGACCGAGCGGAAACCGCGAATGCTGTCCGTGGCATCCGCGATCTGTTCGATCTGCGCGGTGATCATCGAAAAATACCGCTCGCCCGCTTCGGTCAGCGTCACCTTGCGGCCGGTTCGCGCCATCAGGGTCGTGCCGAGCTGGCCTTCCAGTAACTGGATCTGCTGGGAAATGGCCGAAGGGGTGACGCTCAACTCTTCCGCCGCTCGGGAAATGCTGCCCGCCCTTGCCGCGGCGTGGAAAACGAGGATCGATTTTATCGGGATTTGCATGGGTAGGGCTTTGCTCAACGGAATACGGCGGTCACCTGAGTATCACAGGTGACCGCCGTGTTGAAAAGCGTTGAAGGCTCAGCTTTTAGCGGTGGCTCGGCAGTTTCGGCAGGAACACCGTGAGCAGGCCGAGCAGCGGCATGTAGGAGCAGATGCGGTAGACGAATTCAATGCCTTCCTTATCCGCATAAACACCCAGAACCGCAGCGCCGATACCGCCGAAACCGAAGGCGAAACCGAAGAACATGCCGGCGATGAGGCCCACACGGCCCGGCACGAGTTCCTGCGCGAAGACGACGATGGCCGAGAAAGCGGAGGAGAACACGAAGCCGATGACGACGACGAGAATGGCCGTCCAGAACAGGTTCGCATAGGGCAGCAGCAGCGCGAAGGGAATGACGCCGAGGATCGAGAACCAGATGACGACGCGTGAGCCGAAACGGTCGCCGATCGGGCCGCCGAAGAACACGCCCAGTGCCGAAGCGCCGAGGAAGAGGAACAGCAGAACCTGCGCGTCCTGTACGCCAAGGCCGAACTTGTCGATGGTGTAGAAGGTGAAGTAGCTGGACAGGCTGGCGAGATAGGCATTCTTGGTGGCGGTCAGAACCACCAGCACCAGAAGCGTCATGATCACCGTGCCACGGGCAAGGGGAAGGGTGCGGCTGGCCGGGGCCTTGCCGACGGTTGCGCGGCGGTGGCGGGTGTACCAGACGCCAACCCAGGAAAGCACGCCAAAACCGACGAGTGCGATCAGGGAGAACCAGCTGAGGCTGGACTGCCCGAGCGGGATGACGATGAAGGCGGCAAGCAGCGGACCGATGGCCGTGCCGGTATTGCCGCCCACCTGGAAGAAGGATTGCGCCAGACCGTGGCGGCCGCCGGATGCCAGGCGTGCGACGCGGGAAGCTTCCGGATGGAAGATCGCCGAACCGATGCCGATAAGGCAGGCGCCGATCACCAGAACCTCGAAACTATGGGCGAAGGCGAGCGTGATGAGGCCGGCGCAGGTGGACAGCATGGCGACGGGCAGGGAAAACGGCATCGGCCAGCGATCCGTCACCATGCCGACGACCGGCTGCAGCAGCGATGCGGTGACCTGAAAGGCGAAGGTAAGCAGGCCGATCTGCACGAAATCGAGCGCGTAATTGGCTTTCAGCAGCGGGTAAAGCGACGTCAGCAGCGATTGCATGATGTCGTTCAGCATATGGCAGAAGCTGGCGGCTGCGATGATTGAAAACGCCGTGCGTTGCGGATTGAAGCTGTTGCCGGCGCTGGTAACAGTGGCCATGATGAAGTCCTCTCGGGTTCCCGGCGGAAGGCGGGAAACATGTCTTTATTTCTTCCCGCTTTTATTCATATTGTTTCTGGCCTGCATTTGTGTTCTGGACGATTTTCTTTGTGAGTGGGCCAAATGACTAAAATCAATTCCATGATGTTCGGTTCCTTTTCGGCCGAAGACCATAACTACATGCTGAAACTGATCGATGGCACCAACGAGCCGGTGCTGGCGATTTGCCGCACCTATGCCACGGGACATCGGGCGCCGGTCCACAGCCATCTCCGGGCGCAGATCTGGCACGCCCGCCGGGGCGTGGTTCTGGTCAGCACCGCGGATGGTCGCTGGATGATACCGCCCGGCCATGGGCTGATTATTCCCGCCGGACTGGAACACGAGTCAGAGACCATCTCGACGGTGGAAATGCAATCGATATACGTGCATCCCGACCTGTTTCAGGCCGAAGTGCCGCGGGTGGTGGAAATCACCGATCTCGCCTCCAGCCTGATTGCGGAACTGCTGGGCGAAGAGCATGAGCCGCCCGCCTTTCATCGGCGCGGTCTGGTGCGGGCGCTGTTGCTGGATGAGATCAATCGTCTGCCCGAACGGCCGCTCGGACTGCCATTTCCCGATAATGAGCGTCTGGCGGCGTTGTGCCGCGATTTCCTGAAAAAGCCGGTGGCGCGGGTGGAGATCGACGACTGGGCGGCGGCCATGGGCATCAGCCGGCGTTCTTTTACGCGGCTGTTCCGCAAAGAACTGGGGTTGAGTTTCGTCACCTGGCGCCAGCAGGCCTGTATCTTCGCCTCACTGCCGAGACTGGCGGCCGGCGAAGCGGTGACGAATGTGGCGCTGGATGCCGGTTATGAAAACATACCGGCTTTCACCACCATGTTCCGGCGAATGCTGGGCAGTTCACCAAGGGCCTATCGGCAGGCGGCGCGGCAGCGCGGGGGAGCTTTTTCCGACTTGGACGACATAGGAGACTAGGCTTAACGCTCCTCATCCCTGTGCTTGTCACAGGGATCCAGCCAGCCCAAGTCTTTGGGCTGAAAAGAGTCTTTACCGCCGCGCAGACGCGCGTCGGCTGGATTCCTGTGACAAGCACAGGAATGAGGGGTGGAGATAGGACGCGTCGGCACTAGGCACGTTGCTACGGTAACGGCTGCGTCGGAATACCCTAAGCCGCAGTCGCCCGCATGTCGCGGCGGAAATCGGAAGGCGACATGCCGGCGATTTGGCGGAACGCCTTGTTGAAGGCGCTGACGGAGCCGAAGCCGCTTTCCATGGCGATCTGCAGGATATTGTCCTTGCCGGTCATCAGCATCGCCTGCGCGCGGGATAGCCGGAGCAGGGTCAGATATTTGATCAGCGTCATGCCGGTGGATTTTCGAAACAGGTTCATCGCATATTTCGGATGCAGCGATGCGGCGCGGGCAATATCGGTCGCGTCGATATCATCGAGAAAATTGGCGGCGATGAAGTCGCACATGCGCACCACGCCGATGGAGGGCGCCATGCCCTCGTCATCCTGTCTGCGTTTTCCATTCATGGCCGAGGATATGACGGAGTAAGGCTCCAGAAACATCCGCTCGACCCGGAGCAGCAGTTCCTCCACCGCGTGCTGAGCTTTCGCCGGATCGCCCGAGGTGACGTAACGGAACCAGCGACCGAAATTCTCCGCATCTGCCCGGTCGGTCTCAGCGCTCACCATCGTAGCACCACCCATCAGCTGGCTGGAGACCGTGGCGGGCAGCCGCATGCGGAAGAAGTGCACCAGCGGCAGGTGCGCACCGGCATAAAAGGAATCGTCGGAGGAATGGTCCATCTGATGCGGCTGACCGCCCCAGAAAATGCACATCTGGCCGGCGTTGAGCGTCAGGTCATGGTCGCCCATGCGATAATGCACCGACCCCGACATGACGTAATTCACTTCCACCTGCGCGTGCCAGTGGGGCCTGAGCATGATGGGCGGATGATTGTGAAAAAGCTGCAGCGTCGTCGGCATGCCTTCGATGCTGCTTGCACCCGGCTGGTAGAAGGCTCTTTCAGCAATCTTACTTTCCGCCAAATCGATGTTCCCTTTTTACGAGACAGATTTCCTGCCGCCGCTAATGTGCCCATGTTCGCTGAAGAACGGCAATTGAAAAAGGGAGGTTTTCAATGTGCTTGAAATTTCTTGGCGCGTCTACGGCCATGCTGCTTCTCGCAGCCCCGGCTTTCGCGCAAACAGAAACCGTCACCATCTGGAGCTGGAACGTCGCGGCTTCCGCGCTGAAATCCACGGTAGAGGGCTTCAACAAGCAGAATCCGGATATCAAGATCGTCGTTGAAGACCTTGGAAACAATCAGGTTTTTGACAAGACACTGGCTGCCTGCGCAGCCGGGGGCGATGGTCTTCCTGATATCGTCACCATTGAAAATTTCGAAGCGGAACTGTTCTGGAGCCGTTTTCCCGATTGTTTCGCCAATCTGACCGAGCTTGGCTATACGCCCGAGAAACAGGCGCTTTTCCCGGATTTCAAGCGCACGGAGCTGGAAGTTGACGGCGTCGCCTATGCGGTTCCGTGGGATTCCGGTCCGGTGGCGGTATTTTATCGCCGCGACTTCTATGAGAAGGCAGGCGTCGATCCGGCCACCATCAAAAGCTGGGATGATTTCATCGCCGCCGGCAAGAAGGTCATGGCCGCCAATCCCGGCACCGTCATGGCGCAGGCCGATTTCAACGGCGACAGCGAATGGTTTCGCATGATCGCCAATGAGCAGGGATGCGGTTACTTTTCGACCGATGGCCAGAACATCACCATCAACCAGCCGGCCTGTGTCGCGACCCTTGAAAAGGTCAAGGAAATGAAGGACGCCGGCATCATCACGGCGGCGATCTGGGATGAAAAAATCCAGGCCAATACGGCCGGCAAGGCCGCCAGCCAGATGTATGGCGCCTGGTATGAAGGTACGGTTCGTTCCGGCTCTCCCGATCTTTCCGGCAAATGGGGCGTCTATCTGATGCCGAGCCTGACGCCGGATGGTCCGCATGCGGCCAATCTCGGCGGTTCGTCGCTGGCGATCAGCTCGACATCCGAACACAAGGAAGCCGCGTGGAAATATATCGACTATGCGCTGACCACCAATGAAGGTCAGGTGACGATGCTGAAATCCTTCGGCCTCGTTCCCTCGCTGCTGTCCGCCATCGACGATCCTTTCGTCAAGGAAAAGCAGGCCTATTGGGGCGGGCAGGCGGTGTGGACCGATATTCTCGCCACCCTGCCGAAGATCGTGCCGAGCCGCGGCACGGCGTTCCAGTCGGATGCGGATGCGATCTACAAGGCGACGCAGACGAAATATTTCGCCGGCGGTTATCCCGATGCGAAAGCAGCGCTTGATGATGCGGCCAAGCAGATCGAAACGGCCACCGGTTTGCCGGTCGCGGAGTAAGCCGGCGGCTGTTTATGAACCGAGTGGGTGCCACGAATCTCTTCTCCCCGAGGGGGAGAAGTCCGCGGCAGCGGGATGAGGGGGCGAGGGTAGCGATATTCGGTGAGCCAGCCCCCTCATCCGACCCTTCGGGCCACCTTCTCCCCGGCGGGGAGAAGAAACACGCCGCAACACCCTGCGATGGCATTGGCCCTTAGAAACGGGGCCGGGCCTTTCTGAAGCTTTTCCATTTATCCGGCAAAACCGCCGGCATCTGGAGGTCGTCATGCCGTCAAGGAACAGGATCGCTTATGCGTTCCTTGCGCCCTATCTTCTGATTTTCGCCACCTTCTGGGTCTGGCCGATCATCAGCTCGTTCATGCTGTCGTTCCAGAACACGCGCATAAACCCATGGCGGTTTGCGCCTTCCATGAACTGGGGGCGGCTCGTTTCCGATCCGGCCTTTTATAACGCGCTCTACAATACGCTGATCATTCTGGTCATTCAGGTGCCCGTCATGATCGCGCTCGCCACCGTCATGGCGGTGCTGTTGAATTCGCCGCTCCTGAAGGCGCGGCCGCTTTACCGCTTTGCCTTTTTCGCGCCTGTCGTCGTTGGCGAGGTGGCCTATGCGGCTGTCTTCCGGCTGATGTTCAGCGCCGATTTCGGCATCATCAACAAGCTCATCACCTCAGTCGGCCTTTCGCCAGTCTCCTGGTTCGACAATGCCAATGCGGCCATGGCGCTCGTCATCATCGCCGTCACGTGGCGCTGGGCGGGGTATAATGCCATCATCATCCTGGCCGGCCTGCAATCCATCCCCGGCGATGTCTATGAGGCGGCGACGCTGGACAAGGTGAGCAAGCGGCAGCAGTTCTTTTACATCACCTTGCCGTTGCTTAAACCCATCATCCTGTTCTGCGTCGTGCTCTCGGTCATCGGCACCATGCAGCTGTTTGCCGAACCCTTCCTCATCACTAACAGGGGCGGGCCGGGCGGCGGCACGGAGACGCTGGGGCTGTTCCTTTATCGCCAAGGCTTCACCTCGCTCAATTTCGGTTACGCCTCGGCCATCGCCTACACCATGGCGGCGCTCGCCATCGCCATTTCACTCCTCAATCTCTGGGTCGGGAGGGAGCCGAAATGAGATCGAAATCGAGATCGCTCTTCTGGCAGAAGATCGCGCTGCATGCGGTGCTGACACCGCTTGCCATCGTCTGGCTGTTTCCGCTGTGGATGATGTTCGTGTTCTCGACCATGCCGGATTACGGCATTTTCAGCCCGGACATTGTTCTGGTGCCATCCACCAATTTCGTCGAGAATTTCAACAATCTGCAGGCGGATACCAATTTCCTCAGGGCCATGTTCATCTCGATCACCGTCGCCGTCATTTACACGGTTCTTTCGGTGTTTCTGACGTCGATGGCCGGCTGGGCGCTGGCGCGTTACCGTTTTGCCGGGCGCGGGGTGGTGATCGCCATCATTCTCGGCACCATTACCCTCCCTTTCGCCGTTGTCGTCATTCCGCAATTCATCATGGTGGCGCGGGAGTTCAAGCTCGCCAACACCTGGGTGGCGCTGATCGTGCCGCCGCTGTTCAACTCGCTCGGCGTGCTGTTCATGCGGCAATCCTTTTCGATGATGCCGACGGAGCTTTTCGATGCGGCACGGGTGGAGGGCGTCAAGGAATGGCAGATATTCCTGCGCATCGCCCTGCCATTGGCGCGACCCACCATGGCGGCGCTGTCGATCATCCTCTTCCTGGCGTCGTGGAACAATTATCTCTGGCCGCTTCTCATCAATTCCCGCCCAGGAATGATGACCGCACCCGTGGCGCTTGGCACCCTCATCGGGCTGACCAAAGTGTCATGGGGCGGCATCATGGCCGGCGCGGTGCTGCTCACCGCACCCATTCTCGTGGTTTTCGTTGCTTTGCAGCGCCACTTCATCGCCGGCATTTCCGCCGGGGCAGTCAAGTAAGGGGAGGCCGCATGGCGGAACTTTCGCTCAAAAACGTCGTGAAGCGTTATGGCGCGCTGGAAGTGATCCATGGCGCAAATCTCGAGGTGAAAGACGGGGAATTCGTCGTTTTCGTCGGCCCGTCCGGCTGTGGCAAATCCACGCTTCTCAGAATGATCGCCGGGCTGGAAGATATTTCCGGCGGCGATATCGTGATCGGCGGCAAGACGGTCAGCGATGCCGATCCGGCCGATCGCGGCATTGCCATGGTGTTCCAGTCCTATGCGCTTTATCCGCATATGACGGTGGCCGAAAACCTCTCCTTCGGCCTCCGGATGAACGGCAACCCGAAGGCCGATACGCAAAAGCGGGTCAACCGCGCCGCCGAAATCCTTCAGATCAACGAGTTGATGGAGCGCCGCCCGAAGCAGCTTTCCGGCGGCCAGCGCCAGCGCGTGGCCATCGGCCGCGCCATCGTGCGCGAACCGCAGGTCTTCCTGTTCGACGAGCCGCTGTCCAACCTCGATGCCGAATTGCGGGTGCAGATGCGCGTGGAAATCTCGCGCCTGCACAAGCAGCTCGGCACCACGATGATCTATGTCACCCACGACCAGACCGAGGCGATGACGCTGGCCGACAAGATCGTGGTGCTGCGGGCCGGCAATATCGAACAGGTCGGCGCGCCGCTCGATCTTTACGACGATCCCGCCAACCGCTTCGTTGCCGGTTTCGTCGGTTCACCGAAGATGAATTTTCTGGAAGCCACCATCGTCGGCAGCGGCGCGGAGGACGTTACGCTGTCGCTCGACAGCGACCCTGCGGTGCGGCTGAGCCTGCCGGTCACTGCGCGTTTGAACGAGGGAGCCAGGGTCTCGCTCGGTATCCGGCCTGAACATTTTGCCGATGCGGGCGCGGGCGATGCCGATCTCACCGTTCATGTCGATGTCGCCGAACATCTCGGCAATACCAGCTATGTCTATGCCCGTACCGAAGGCGGCGAGCAGCTCATCATCGAGCGCCCGGAATCGCGCGATGTCGGTAATCGCGACCGGCTGACGGTCGGCCTTTCCGCCCGCAGGGCTTTCCTTTTCGACAGCAAAGGCGACCGCCTGCGCTGAACCCTTTCCCAAGCACCCAAGACTGATATGAAAGACGAGGATTTCATGACGACCGTACAACCGATCCGCTGGGGCATCATCGGCCCGGGCACCATTGCCAGAACCTTTGCTGATGGTATCGCCCATTCCCGCACCGGCAGGTTAGAGGCCATCGCCACCCGCAATCCGGATAAGCCCGGCCTTGCCGAGGCCTTCGCCGGTGCACGCATCATCCATGGCTACGATGCGCTGCTTGCCGATCCCGATATCGACGCCGTCTATATCGCCACACCCCATACCGGCCATGCCGAATGGGCGATCAAGGCAATCCGGGCCGGCAAGAACGTGCTGGTGGAAAAACCCATCGCGCTCTCGGCCTATGATGCCGACGCCATTTTCCACGAGGCGAAAAAGGCCGGCGTCTTCGCGGGCGAGGCCTATATGTATCGCCTGCATCCGCAGACGGCGAAACTGCTGGAGCTGGTGAAAGCCCGCACCGTCGGCGATATCCGCATCATCCGCTCCAGCTTCGGTTTCAACATGGGCTCGTTCCGGGCCGGTCACCGGCTTTTCGCCAATGAAACGGCGGGCGGCGGCATTCTCGATGTCGGGGGGTATCCGGTTTCCATGGTGCGGATGATCGCCGGCGCCGTGGATGGAAAACCTTTCGCCGAACCCGAAAAAGTGGCGGGCGCCGCCCATCTCGGTCAGTCGGGCGTCGATGAATGGGCCTCGGCTGTGCTGAAATTCGCAAATGGCATCGTCGCCGAAGTCTCGTGCTCGATCATGGCGGCGCAGGACAATGTGCTGCGCATCATCGGCTCGGAAGGGCGCATCGAGGTCAAGGATTTCTGGTTTGCCGCCGGCCACAAGGGTGGCACCGGCCGGATCGATATCATCAGGGGCGACAAGGTGGAAACCATCGAGTTGCCGGAGGATCGCTGGCTTTATTCCTTCGAAGTCGATGCGGCGGGTGAGGCAATTCGCCAGGGCAGACATGAATTCGCGGCACCCGGCATGGCCTGGGCCGATAGTCTCGGCAATCTGCGTGTCATGGACCAGTGGCGGGCTTCCGTCGGGCTCGAATACAGCGTCGAAAAGGCGACATCGCGCATCGGAAATATCGCCGGTGGCAAGGTCGTTGCCGGAAATTCGGTTCCCAAGCGGCAGATACCGGGCCTTGCCAAGCCCGCGTCCGTGGTCGCGCTCGGTTTCGAATTCTTCCCCAATTTCGCCTCCGCATCCCTGACGCTGGATGCCTTTTACGAGGCGGGCGGCAATCTCTTCGATACGGCCTATGTCTATGGCGCAGGCAGGACCGAAGCGATTTTCGGCGACTGGCACACCAGCCGCAACGTGCCGCGCGAAGAGATCGTGCTGATCGGCAAGGGCGCACATTCGCCGCTCTGCTATCCTGACATGATCGCAAAGCAGCTCGATCAATCGCTTGAGCGGCTGAAGACGGATTATGTCGATGCCTATTTCATGCATCGCGATAATCTGGACGTTCCGGTCGGCGAGTTCGTCGATGTCATGGATGCCGAAATCCGGCGCGGGCGCATTCGCGGTATTTTCGGCGGCTCTAACTGGACGCGTGAGCGCATGGATGAGGCGGCCGCCTATGCTGCGAAGAACGGTAAGCAGGCTCCGGCCGCGCTTTCCAACAATTTCTCTCTCGCGGAAATGCTCGATCCCATCTGGGCGGGCTGCGTCGCGGCATCGGATGACGAGTGGAAGGAATGGCTACAATCCCGCCAGATTCCCAATTTCGCCTGGTCTAGCCAGGGACGTGGATTTTTCACGGACAGGGCAGGGCGCGACAAGCATGACGATGAAGAAATCGTCCGCGTCTGGTATTCCGACCGCAATTTCGTCCGCCGCGACCGGGCGATCGAGCTTGCCCAAGAACTTGGGCGGCACCCGATCCATATCGCGCTCGCTTATGTCATCGCCCAGCCTTTCCCGGTCATTCCGCTGATCGGGCCGCGCACGATTGCGGAGCTGGAGGATAGTCTTTCGGCGCTGGATATTGCGCTGACGGCCGAGCAGGTGAAGTGGCTGGAGGCGTGAAAGGCAATGAGACGGCGGATCTATCCGCCGTCTCAACGACATTGGGCAAGACCTTGCCGCCCGTTTCTTCTCCCCGCCGGGGAGAAGGTGGCCCGAAGGGTCGGATGAGGGGGCAAGCTCTCGGTCTATCGCTAACGTCGCCCCCTCATCCCGCTGCTGTGGACTTCTCCCCGGCGGGGAGAAGAAACAAGCGGTAATCGCTCGCTCGAACTGACGATCTTCGGGGTGGAGATGTCATCTTCCACCTTCATTCCTCTCCTGGTGACTGGTAAAGCGTAGGTCCATAAACGTGTCGCGAAACACGGCAGCCAAACAATCACCGGGGTTCCCATGAGCGATATCGACCGAAGCCGTGCCCAGCAGCTGATGCGGGAAGCGGATATCGACGCGCTGGTGCTGTTCCAGCCCGAAGCCTTCCGTTATGCGGTCGGCGCCCATGCCGGTGTCGCGACCATGTGGGGCAGGGCCGGTTCGGCAATTGCGCTTGTGCCGGCTGATGCCGATGCGCGGCTTGCCGCTGTCGTCAGCGATCATGCCGCCCCGCTTGTCAGGAAGGCCGCGCCGGAGATCGATCTGCGCTGCCATCGCATCTGGATCGATATGGTCGATCTGTCGGGCGTCGAAACCATCGCGCAGGTGGACGATGCCTATCGCCGCAACAATTCCGGTGGTCCGAGGCCGGAGACGTTCGATCGCGCCGCCTGTTTCGGCCTGCTGGCCGACCTGCTGCGGGAGCGTGGGCTGTCGGTGGCGCGCATTGGCGTTGACCTCGAATTCATGCCCGCCGCCGATTTTCTGGCGCTGCGTCAGGCGCTGCCCGATGTCGACTGGGTTGACGGATCGGCCGTGCTGCGCCGTCTGCGCGCCGTGAAATCCGAGCGCGAGATAGGGCTTCTGAGGCGCGCGGCAGCGGCGGCTGAGGCCGGGCTGGTCGCGATGGCCGCTGCCGTCAAGCCTGGCGCGGCACTCGGTGGGCTTTCCGCCGCCTGGAAGGCCGGCGCGCAGGCCCATGCCGCGAAATCCGGGTTTTCGCTGAGCGGCCATTGGGATTACATATCCGTCGGACCCGCTTTGTCGGATATGGCGGCGGTTGTCACGCCGGGTGCGCTCATCAAGGCCGATGTCGGCACGCTGGTCGATGGTTATTCATCGGATGGCGCGCGGAGTTTTTCGTGGGGGCCGGTCTCTCCGCTCGCTGCCGATATTTTCAAGGCGCTGGAGGCGGCCTTTGCCCGTGGGCTGGAAGCGATTCGTCCGGGCAATACATTCGGTGCTGTGCACGCCGCCATGCTGGCCTCGATGCGCGGGCAAGGTTTCAGCGAATATTATCGCGGCCATTTCGGCCATTCCGTCGGCGGTGGCGTGGGCATCGAGGAATGGCCGTTCTTTTCCCATGACAATCCGGAAATTATTCTTCCTGGCACGGTCGTCGCGCTCGAAGCGCCGTTTTATGGCGAAGGGCTGGGCGCGCTGATGATCGAGGACCAGTTCCTCGTCACCTCCTCCGGCGCGGAATGCATGAACAGCCTGCCGCGCAGCCTGCGGGATTTATCGGCGGACTGAGCGCCGGATCAGAGGAAATCGTCGCGGCGCGGGGTAAAGCAGTCGATCAGCTCGCCCTCTTCCAGGCACAGGCAGCCATGCTCGATATGGCCGGGAATGACGAGACTATCGCCCTTCTGAAGATCGTAGGCCTCACCGTCGCGGTAAAAGCGGAAGCTGCCGCTGGCGACATAGGTGGATTGCACATGCGGATGGCTGTGCAGCCTGCCTTCGGCGCCGGTCTTGAAGCGGAAGGAGACCACCATCAGTTCCGGCGCTTCGGAAAGCACGGTGCGCTCCACGCCATCGTCGGGGGAAACGGTGGGGAAGGTCGGAAGCTGCTGCATATCGTTCTCCTCAGTCATGCAATGCGGTTTAAACAGGTAGTCTCAGCGCGGCGCGCGCAGCATGGAGCGATAACGCGTCTGGCTGCTTTTCAGGTGGCTGCGCATGGCGCTGCGCGCCGCCTCCTCGTCGCCGTCCTGTATCGCGATCAGGATCGCTTCGTGTTCACCGACGAGCCGGGCGAGATCGGCGGGCGAAAGCACGGTTTCCGTGCCGTTTTCCGCCACGGCGCGGCGTGGAATGAGGGTGGGGCCGAGCACCTGTAGAAACTCGCTGAAGCGGGGATTGTTGGTCGCTTCGGCAATGGCGAGATGGAAGGCGAAATCGGCCTCCGCCGTCGGCACGCCCTTAGTGGCGCTGGCGCGGAAGGCATCGAAGGCCTCAATGATCTTTTCCTCCTGCGCCGGCGAGCGGCGAATGGCGGCAAGACCGGCGGCGTCACCTTCCACGGCGGTACGCAATTCCAGCATTTCGATCAGCGACGAGACGCGTGCGAGATCGACATTGTGGAAGGGACGCCGCTCAGTGGGTGCGGGTTCCAGTACGAAAACACCCGCGCCCTGACGCGGCTCGACCAGACCGTCGGAGCGTAGCGAGGCGATTGCCTCCCGCACCACGGTACGGCTGACACCGAATTCCTGCGTCATCTGCGCTTCGGAGGGCAGGCGTTCGCCCGTCTTGTAACGACCCTTGGCGATCTGGCTGCGGAGTTCCTCCGAGACCTTCACCACAAGCGTTCTGCCTTGTGGAGCTGCCGGTTCGGAGCTTGTCGCTTTTGTCATCTTGGTCGCCGTTCTAAAAAATGTCGGTTGCGTGCACCGTTCCTCGATACGTCATTCGCGGCCTGGCATGCAATCCCGCCTTTTTCGCGGGAAAGGTCCGTGCGACATTTCACGTCTCCTTGAAGATCGGGTTGTCGACAAACACGCCACCCTGAAAGCGGACTACCGCGTCGCTCGGGTCCGGTTTGGGGGCGGTCCGGGCGATGTGCTCCCGGAAGGCCTCGGCATTATCCTTCGGTTTCCATCCAAGAAAGCCGAGATGCGAATTGTCCCACCAGCTGGCATCATTGGCCGACGCACCCCAGACGACCGGGCAGCCGAGAACGGGTGCGCGGAACGCCGCTTCGATCAGCGACACGAAATCGTCATGCGAGAACCATGTGGACAGCATGCGGTAATTGTTGGGTTCCGGGGTGCAGGAGCCGATGCGCACAAGCGCCGTCTCCTGTCCGAATTTCTCGAAATACAGGCGGGCGAGGTTTTCGCCGAAACATTTGGAAACGCCGTAGAGGCCGTCCGGGCGGAAGGGAACGTCGGGACCAAGCCGTTCGGTCTGGGGATAATAGCCGATCGTATGGTTGGAACTGGCGAAAACAATTCGCGGCTGGCCGTGGGCGCGGGCGGCCTCGTAGAGATTATAAAGCCCGATGATGTTGCCCTGAAGGATTTGTTCGAAAGGCTTCTCCACCGATATGCCGCCGAGGTGAACGATGCCGTCGCAACCGGCAACCATGGCGTCAACGGCGTCTGCATCCGCAAGGTCGCATTGCATGCATTCCTCGTTCGGGCCTGCCGGATCGAGCGGGGCGAGATCGGCAAGGCGAATGGTCTCGGCCATCGATGCAAGGCGTTTGCGCATGACGCGGCCAAGCTGGCCCGCAGCACCGGTAACAAGAAGCCGTTTCATTGCCATTCTCCCTCAGCGTTGCACGTCCCTGGCGTGGTCGAGATATGCCTATGCCTCTTGACCTTGTCATACAGATCGTACAAAAAGCGGATAACATATATTATGTGCCATACGCAACAATCATGAAGGATGAGTTTGATGTTGACCGTCGAAACAAGGCAGGCCGTGAACCCGGAATATGCAAAAACGCTGGATACCGAAGGGCTCCGCCGGCATTTCCTCGCCAACGACATGTTTCGTTCCGGCGAAATCAGGTTGATCTACACCCATTATGATCGCTTCGTGATGGGCGGCGCGGTGCCGAACGGTGCGCCGCTGACGCTGGACAAGGTGGAAGAAACCAAAACGCCGTCCTTCCTCGACCGGCGTGAGATGGGCATCGTCAATATCGGCGAGACCGGCACGGTCAGCGCCGGCGGCGAGACCTATACCCTCAATCGCGGCGATGTGCTTTATCTCGGTGCAGGCAGCGGCGCGGTGACCTTTGACGGAGCAGGGCGATTCTACATCACCTCCTGCCCGGCGCATCGCAGCCTGCCGGCAAAGCTCGTGACACTGGCCAATAGCAAGGAGGTCAAGCTCGGCGCGACCGAAACCTCCAACAAACGCACCATCAACCAGTTCATCCATCCGCTGGTCATGGAAAGCTGCCAGCTGGTGCTGGGGTATACGACGCTGGAGGACGGTTCAGTCTGGAACACCATTCCTTCCCACATTCACGATCGCCGCATGGAGGCGTATCTCTATTTCGGCATGGATGAGAAGTCGCGCGTGCTGCATCTGATGGGTGAGCCGCAGGAAACCCGGCATCTGTTCATTTCGAATGAAGAGGGTGCGATTTCTCCGCCCTGGTCCATCCATTCCGGCGCCGGCATCGGTTCTTACACCTTCATCTGGGCCATGGCGGGAGACAATGTCGATTACACCGACATGGACTTCATCCAGCCGGGAGATCTGAAATGAAGAATCCCTTTTCGCTTCAGGGGCGTAAGGCGCTCGTCACCGGCGCGAATACAGGGCTTGGCCAGGCGATTGCGGTGGGGCTCGCCGCGGCCGGCGCGGAGGTGGTCTGCGCCGCCCGCCGCGCGCCGGATGAAACGCTGGAGATGATCGCCAGGGACGGCGGCAAGGCCAGCGCATTGTCTATCGATTTTGCCGATCCGCTGGCGGCGAAGGACAGTTTTGCCGGAGCCGGTTTCGATATTCTCGTCAACAATGCCGGCATCATCCGCCGTGCCGATTCCGTCGAGTTTTCCGAACTCGACTGGGACGAGGTGATGGACGTCAATCTCAAGGCGCTGTTTTTCACCACCCAGGCTTTTGCGAAAGAGTTGCTGGCGAAAGGCCGGTCCGGCAAGGTGGTCAATATCGCTTCGCTCCTCTCCTTTCAGGGCGGTATTCGCGTGCCGTCCTATACGGCGGCGAAACATGGCGTCGCCGGCCTCACCAAGCTTCTGGCGAATGAGTGGGCGGCAAAGGGCATCAATGTGAATGCGATTGCGCCCGGCTACATCGAAACCAACAATACCGAGGCGCTGCGCGCGGATGCGGCCCGTAACAAGGCCATTCTCGAGCGTATTCCGGCCGGCCGCTGGGGCCATTCCGACGATATAGCCGGGGCGGCGGTTTTCCTTGCCTCGCCGGCGGCGGATTATGTGCATGGCGCCATTCTCAATGTCGATGGCGGCTGGCTGGCGCGCTGATCTGTTACAGATTTCAACAATTCATCATACAACATGTATGATGAATTGTTGACAAGCATGCGGCAACCGGGTTAGGTGGCTTCCAGTCAATGAATTTGCAAAGGAATACCAAACATGAACCCTGAACAAATCAAGGCGGCGCTCGGCTCCGGCCTGTTGTCTTTCCCGGTCACCCATTTCGATTCCGAGGGCCGTTTCGCTCAGGACAGTTACAGGGCGCATGTCGAATGGCTTGCCGGCTACAAGGCGCCGGTGCTGTTTGCCGCCGGCGGCACAGGTGAGTTCTTCTCGCTGAAGCCGGATGAAATTCCGACCATCGTTTCCGCCGCCAAGGATGTGGCCGGTGAAACCGCCATCGTTTCCGGCTGCGGTTACGGCACCGAGATCGCCGTCGATATCGCCCGTTCGGTCGAAAAGGTCGGCGCGGACGGCATCCTGCTTCTGCCGCATTATCTCATCGATGCGCCGCAGGAAGGCCTTTACGCCCACATCAAGAAGGTGTGTCAGTCGGTCGGCATCGGTGTCATGGTTTATAACCGCGACAATTCCGTGCTGCAGGCGGATACGCTGGCGCGTCTCTGCGACGAATGCCCGAACCTCGTCGGCTTCAAGGACGGCACCGGCGATATCGGCCTCGTTCGCCAGATCACCGCCAAGATGGGCGACCGCCTGATGTATCTCGGCGGCATGCCGACGGCGGAACTGTTTGCCGAAGCCTATCTCGGCGCCGGTTTTACCACCTATTCCTCGGCTGTCTTCAACTTCGTGCCGGGCCTTGCCAACGAATTCTACGCCGCCTTGCGTGCCGGCGAACGCGCCACCTGCGAGCGTATCCTGACGGAATTCTTCTATCCGTTCATGGCGATCCGCAACCGCGCCAAGGGTTATGCCGTCTCCGCCGTCAAGGCCGGCGTGCGCCTGCAAGGCTTCAACGCCGGTCCGGTGCGTGCGCCGCTGAAGGATCTGACCAATGAGGAAATCGGCATGCTCGACGCCTTGATCGGCACGCATAAGCGCAAAGCCTGATTTGGCGGCCTGATCGAGACAAGCGGGAGGGGAGCCATGAAGATCACAGCGGTGCGCACGCATCTGCTCGAACATTGCCTGGACACGCCGTTCGAAAGCGCATCCATGCGTTTTGATCGCCGCGCCCATATTCTGGTGGAAATCGAATGCGACGACGGGACCGTCGGCTGGGGCGAATGCCTCGGCCCGGCGCGACCCAACGCCGCCGTGGTCCAGGCCTATTCCGGCTGGCTCATCGGCCAGGACCCGCGTGAGACCGAGAAGATCTGGGCCGTGCTTTATAATGCCCTGCGCGATCAGGGCCAGCGCGGCCTCAGCCTCACGGCCCTGTCCGGCATCGATATCGCGCTGTGGGACATCAAGGGCAAGCATTACGGTGCTTCCATCTCGATGCTGCTCGGCGGGCGCTGGCGCGAAAGCGTGCGGGCCTATGCCACCGGCAGCTTCAAGCGCGATGGCGTCGACCGCGTTTCCGACAATGCCTCCGAGATGGCGGAGCGCCGGGCGGACGGCTTTCACGCCTGCAAGATCAAGATCGGCTTCGGCATCGAGGAAGACCTCCGCGTCATCGTCGCGGTGCGCGAGGCGATTGGGCCGGATATGCGGCTGATGATCGACGCCAATCACGGCTACACCGTCACCGAGGCCATCGCGCTCGGCAACCGCGCCGCCGACTATGGTATCGACTGGTTCGAGGAGCCGGTGGTTCCCGAACAGCTCGATGCCTATGCCCGGGTGCGGGCCGGACAGCCGATACCGGTTGCGGGCGGTGAGACCTGGCACGGGCGTTATGGCATGTGGCAGGCGCTTTCCGCCGGCGCCGTGGATATTCTCCAGCCCGATCTCTGCGGCTGCGGCGGCTTTTCCGAAACGCAGAAGATCGCGGCGCTCGCCACGCTGCACGGCGTGCGCATCGTGCCGCATGTCTGGGGCACCGGCGTACAGATTGCGGCAGCCCTGCAATTCATGGCGGCGATGACGCCCGATCCGGTGCGGGTCAATCCCATCGAGCCGATCATGGAATTCGACCGCACCTATAATCCGTTCCGGCAGGCCGTGCTGAGCGAGCCGATAGAGGCGGTAAACGGCGTCGTCACGATCCCGAACGGCCCCGGCCTCGGAATAGAGATCGACCGCGACGCATTGCTTGAATTCAGGATGCCAGACCCGTGAGCGAACTTGTCAGAAAACTGAGCGGCACAGCGCCTCGGCCCGCTTTCCCGAAAGGCGCCGTCGATACGCAGATGCATCTCTATCTGCGCCACTATCCCGCCCTGCCGGGTGGACCGGGCCTGCCGCCGGGCGCTCTGCCCGGACCGGAGGATTATCGCAGCCTCATGCAATGGCTCGGCATCGACCGGGTCATCATCACCCAGGGCAACGCCCATCAACGCGATAACGGCAACACACTCGCCTGTGTCGCGGAAATGGGCGAGGCGGCCCGCGCGGTGGTCATCATCGATGCGGGCACGACCGAAAAGGACATGGAACAGCTTGCCGCCGCAGGGGCCGTCGGTGCGCGTATCATGGATTTGCCGGGCGGTGCGGTAAACCTGTCCGAGCTGGAAGCCGTGGACGAGCGCGCGCATGCGGCCGACTGGATGGTGGCGGTGCAATTCGACGGCAATACGCTGCTCGATCACCTGCCGCGCCTTCAGAACATCCGCTCGCGCTGGGTGTTCGATCACCACGGCAAGTTCTTCAAGGGCATCAAAACCGATGGCCCGGAAATGGCGGGGCTTCTGAAACTCATCGACCGAGGCAATCTCTGGTTCAAGTTCGCCGGCGTTTACGAAAGTTCGCGTGAGAGCTGGCCCTATGAGGACATCGCCGCCTTTTCGCGCGTCATCGCCGCCCATGCGCCGGAGCGCATCGTCTGGGGCACCAACTGGCCGCATAATTCCATCCGCGAGACGGCGGCCTATCCCGACGATGCCCGGCTTGCGGAACTCATACTCGGCTGGCTGCCGGACGATGCCGCGCGCCATCGCGCGCTGGTGGAAAACCCGGAAGCGCTGTTCAAGCTGCCGCCAGTCACGGCGGCGTAGGTCAATCCTGGATGACCGGAATCCACCGCAGCAAGGCCCTGCTATGCCGGGGCCTTTTCCGTTTCAGTGGCGAGCAGCCTCTGCTGTTCGTGTTCGTCAAAGGCCATGAGATTGCCGTGCCGGCTGCGGCGTATGCGGTTCATATGGTCGCGCGGGCTTAAGCCGAGCGTGCGTTTGAACATGCGCGAGAAATAATAGGGATCGCCATAGCCCACTTCGGCCGCCGCCGCCGTAACAGAAAGCCCCGCCTCGAGAAAATGCATGGCGCGTTCCATGCGTTTGAACTCCTGATATTTCCTTGGTGTACGTCCGACGCGTTTTTGAAATTCGCGCAGAAAATAATCGCGATTATAGGGAGCCGCCTCGGTCGCCCGGCCGGCAATGTCGGGGTCGAGCGGATTGGCGGAAATCATGGTGATCGCCTTCATCACCGCAAGGTCGAGGCCTTCCGTGCCCTCCGGCTGGAAACTTGGCCGGTCCACCCATCCGAGGAAAGCGTCGTCGATGAAGGCGATGAGAAGCACCATAAAGAGATGGTGCTGGCCAAGCGTGACGGAGGAGGGCGGGGCGCTCTGCCGGTAGTGGCGCACCAGCGGTTCCAGCAGTGGCCAGCGGCTTAGCTTCACTTTGGGCTTCAGGTCCATCTGCGCGATCAGGTTGTGGCGGCCGTAGATATCCAGCGTGAAATGCTGCGCCACCCCGCGATAGGTGACGGCCTGCTCGTTCCAGCCGACAAAGCGCTGCCCCCGGAAAATCAGCATGGCGTCACCGGGTTCCAGCACCCGCGCCTCGCCATCGACGAGATAATGCCCGCGCCCTTCCAGGCAGATGATGAGATCGTCCACCTGGTTGGATTTGTCGATCTGCCAGGTGCGCGAATGCTCCATCTTGATCGTTGCGCGCGTCAGGTTGAGGTTGAGCGCCGCAGGCGGAACGGACGACAGAATTCCACCTTCGATTTCGTCCATCTTTTTCCTCGTCTTTGTTAATTCACCTTGGCGCGGAAATTTGGTTTTGTCACCGCATAAATTGCTTTTACGCGCCGTATCAATGAGGGAGGAGATCGGTCGCGGCGAGAAATTGCGCCATCATGCGCCCGCCGCCGGCCGTTCCGGGAGAATCACTTGTACGAAATTGTATTCTGTCATTCGCGTTCCACCGGGACGCGGGGAGGAGCGTTATGAAATCTCAGCGCTTCCTCGGGCTGGGATATCTGACGCCTTATATCGTCGGGCTTCTGGTTTTCACGGCCATCCCGTTTCTCGGCTCGCTCTATCTCAGCTTCACCCGTTACGATCTGATGAGCGATCCCAGCTGGGCGGGGCTAGCCAATTACGAGCGGCTTTTCACCCGCGACCGCACCTTCATGAAATCGCTGAACGTTACCCTGTTCTATGTGTTCTTGACGGTGCCGCTGAAGCTTGCCTTCGCGCTGTTCATTGCGGCCATACTCAATTATAAGCTGCAATTCATCAACTTCTTCCGCACCGCCTTTTACGTGCCGTCCATCCTCGGCGGCTCGATCGCGATTGCGGTTCTGTGGCGCTATATCTTTGCAAGCGAGGGGCTTGCCAATATGGCGCTGGCCGCTATCGGCCTGTCGCCGGTGGATTGGTTCGGCGATCCGGGCAACGCGCTTTTCACCATCACGCTGTTGCGCTGCTGGCAGTTCGGTTCGGCCATGGTGATCTTCCTCGCCGCCCTGCAATCCATCGACAAGTCGCTTTATGAGGCCGCGGCCATCGATGGCGCGGGCAAGGTGAGAACATTCTTCTTCATCACGCTGCCGCTTCTGACGCCGGTGATCTTCTTCAACCTCATCATGCAGATGGTTCAGGCATTCCAGGAGTTCAACGGGCCTTACATCATCACCCAGGGCGGGCCGCTGAAGTCCACTTATCTCTTGCCTCTTTACATCTATGACGAGGCCTTCAAGAAGTTCAACATGGGCTATGCCTCCGCCATCGCCTGGGTGCTCTTCACCATCATCACCGTGCTGACCCTCGTGGCCTTCTGGTCCTCGAAGAAGTGGGTCTATTACGCCGGCGACAAGCGGAACTGATGCCATGACCGATATCGCAACCCTAAACGACATGCAGGCGGCCCGCCGGGCGCGGCTGAGACTCGTCTCCACCTCTGTCCGCTACGTGCTTCTCTTCGCGGTCGGCCTCATCATGCTCTATCCGCTGATCTGGCTGGTGGGCGCAAGCTTCAAGACCAATTCGGAAATCTTCTCCGGCGCCGGCTTCATCCCCGATAATCCGACGCTGGACGGTTATATTCGCGGCTGGGAAACCTCGACGCCCTATACGTTCGGCCGGTTCTTCTGGAATTCGTTCCTGATCATCCTGCCGAAAGTCATCGGTACGGCGATTTCCTGCACCATGGCGGCCTATGCCTTCGCCCGCTTCGATTTTCCGCTGAAGAAGATCCTGTTCGGCTCGGTCATCGCCATCCTGCTGCTGCCGAATGTCGTTACTCGCATTCCGCAATATATCCTGTTTCGCGATCTCGGCTGGCTGGACAGTTTCCTGCCGCTCTGGGTGCCCTCGGCGCTCGCCGGCGATGCCTTCTTCGTTTTCATGCTGGTGCAGTTTCTGCGCTCGCTGCCATCGGACATGGAAGAGGCCGCCCGGGTGGATGGCGCCAACAGCCTGCAGACGCTGATTTACATCGTCGTGCCGATGCTGGCCCCGGCGCTGATCTCGGTTTGCCTGTTCCAGTTCATGTGGACGATGAACGACTTTCTCGGGCCGCTGATCTACCTGTCCTCGGTCGACAAATATCCGGTGAGCCTTGCGCTCAAACTCTCCATCGACACCACCGAAGCCTTTGAATGGAACCGCATCCTGGCGATGTCGGTGCTGACGATCGCGCTTGCGCTGATCGTGTTCTTCGCGGCGCAACGGTATTTCATTGAAGGGATCTCGTCTGGCGGGGTCAAGGGCTGAAAATGGCAAGCGTTCAACTTAAAAATCTCGAAAAAATCTATGGCGGCAGCTTCAAGGCCGTGCACGGCATCAATCTCGAGGTCGAGGATGGTGAGTTCATGGTCTTCGTCGGCCCTTCCGGCTGCGCCAAATCCACGACGCTGCGCATGGTGGCGGGGCTGGAGGAAATCACCGGCGGCGAAATCCTGATCGGCGACCAGCGCGTCAACGACCTGCCGCCCGGCAAGCGCTCCATCGCCATGGTGTTCCAGAATTATGCGCTTTATCCGCATATGAAGGTGCGCGGCAATCTCGCCTTCGGCCTGAAGATCGCCGGTGTCGCGAAGCCCGAGATTGAAAAAGCAATTGACAATGTCGCGCGCATTCTCGAAATCGAGCCGCTGCTCGACCGTCTGCCGAAACAGCTCTCGGGCGGGCAGGCGCAGCGTGTGGCGCTGGGCCGCGCGCTCATCAAGAAGCCCGGCGTGTTCCTGTTCGATGAGCCGCTGTCCAATCTCGATGCCAAGCTGCGCGCCTCCATGCGAGTGCGCATCACCGATCTGCACCGTCAGCTGAAGGCGGAAGGCCTGTCCTCAACGGTGATTTACGTCACCCATGACCAGACGGAGGCCATGACCATGGGCGACCGTATCTGCGTCATGCAGGCGGGCCGCATCATGCAGGTCGCGACACCGAAGGAGCTTTATAACCACCCCGCCAATCTCTTTGTTGCCGGCTTTATCGGTACGCCGGAAATGAACCTGGTGGATGTGGCAATCGACGGCGCGGAATTCGTCATCGCCGGCCAGCGGCTGCCCATCGGCGCGCATCTGGAGCAACGGCTTTCGGCGAGACCCGCAGACGCCGTCATCGGCATCCGCCCGCAGCATCTTGCGCTGGCGGGAGAAGCCGATGGCCCGGCGCTGCAGGCGAAACTCACCAATGCGGAATTCATGGGCCACGAGGTCTATCTGCATGCCGATCTCGGCGGCCAGAAAATCGTCAGCGTGGTCGGTGCGGCCGAATTCGAGGCGCTCGGGCGCGACGGCATCCTGCGGCTGAAGCCGGACCCGGAGAAGCTGCATATTTTCGACAAGGCCGACGGTCGCAACGTCTCGCTGTGAGGAGCGGACGGGTGTGCCTGATTTTTCGAGGAGGAGAAGAACAATGAAGACGATGACAAGAATGATGGCGATGCTCGCAGGCGCCGCTTATGTGGCGATGGCGACGGCCCCGGCGGCAGGTGCTGCGGAACTGCGCATGTCGTGGTGGGGCGGCGAAAGCCGCCACGTCGCCACCCAGAAAGCCATTGCCGCCTGTGGTGAGAAATACGGCCACACCGTCAAGGGCGAATTCACCGGATTCGACGGTTATCTGGAAAAGCTCACCACGCAGATGGCGGGCAAGACGGAGGCCGATATCGTTCAGGTCAACTGGCCTTGGCTGCCGCTGTTTTCCAAGAACGGCGAAGGTTTTGCCGATCTGCGCCAGCTGAAGCCGCTCGATCTTTCGCAATGGGCCGAGAGCGATCTGGACGCCGGTTCGATGAACGGCGTGTTGCAGGGGCTTTCCGTTTCCACTACCGGCCGCGTCTTCTTCTTCAACGCCACCACCTTCGAAAAGGCCGGCGTGGAAATTCCGAAGACCTGGGACGAGTTTTTCGCGGCAACGAAAACCATCAAGGAAAAGCTCGGCAAGGACTATTACACCTTCAATGCCGTGAAGGAGACTGCCCAGCTGCTGGTGACACTGGCTGTCGTGCAGAAGACCGGCAAGGATCTGGTCGATCCCAAGACCAACCGCGTGGCCTGGACGCCGGAGGAATTGGCCGAGGGTATCTCTTTCGTCGGCAAGCTGGTCGAAACCGGCTCCATCCGCTCGCAGAAAGAGGAAGCGGCCGACGGTAACGTCAATCTCTATGAAAAGCCGTCCTGGTCCGAAGGCCGCATCGCCGGTTCCTATGAATGGGATTCGACCTATTCGAAATATGCCGATCCGCTTAAGGAAGGGCAGGTTTTGAAACCGTTCCCGATGCTGAAGCTTGCCGATGCCGTGACCGAAGGCGTCTATCGCAAACCTTCCATGGTGTTTTCGATCTCGAAAAACTCCAGGAACCCGGAAGCGGCCGCGCAAATCCTGAACTGCCTGCTGAACGAACCGGAAGGCATCGATGCGCTCGGCACCTCGCGCGGCCTGCCCGCCTCGAAGGCTGCGGCGGCGCGTCTGGGCGACAAGGGCGAGCCGGAAGTGCGGGCCGCCAACGCCATCGTCATGGCGGCATCGGGACCGGTGGTATCGCCCTTCAACGAACACCCGGAAATCCGCTCGGGCTTCATCGATACGCTTGAGGAATATGCCTATGGCCAGTTAACGGCGGAAGAGGCCGCCGAGCAGATCATCGATACGACCAACGATGTTCTTGCCAAATTCGATTGACGACAACGGCCCGCCGTCGCCTCCATGGCGGCGGGCTCCCTATCCGGCTGCCGGATGATGTGAGGCATGTCCGCTAAAGGTTTGGCCGGACAGGCACCAAAGACGAGAAAAGAGCATGAACGAACCCCTTATCATCGCGTCTTCGGCGCGAACGGCAGCGCTTTGCCTTGCCGTGCCCGGCGCTCGCTATTTCCTTCCGTCCAAAACGGCATGGCGTCTGACGTCGCCGGATGGCGGCGAGCGGCGCGGTGAAACCGCGACCGTGGTGACGCTGCTGCATGATCTCTCCCCGGATACGTGCTATGTCTTCGAAGCGGAAGGGTTCGGACGGCTGGAGTTCAGAACCGCCCCCTGTGCCGGGCTTGTCGAGGCTGCGGCGTTCTCCCTGATGCCGGATGTTGCGCTCGATGATGAGACATGCGCGCGCGCCAATGCGCAGGCGCTGGAAAGGGCCGTGGCTGCGGTGCCGCAGGGTGGCACGTTGCGTCTCTCGGCCGGTCTCTGGACAGCCTTTCCCGTGCGTCTCAAAAGCAACATGACCTTTCACCTTGCCGAAGGAGCCGTGCTGCGCGCGCCCTCCACCCGCCGGGGCTGGCCGATCCTGCCTGCCCGCGATGAGGCAGGCCGCATGCTCGGAAGCTGGGAAGGCTTGCCGGATGCCTGTTTTGCCGCGCCGGTCCATGCCATCGCGGCAGACAATCTCGTCATCGAGGGCAGGGGCGTTATCGATGGTTCGGGCGACAGCGGCGACTGGTGGAGCTGGCCGAAAGAAACCCGCGATGGCGCGCGCCGGCCACGCGGCCTGCATCTCGTTTCCTGCCGGAAGACAAACCTGCTCGGTTTTACGATCCGAAACGCTGCCTCCTGGACGATCCATCCGCAGGGCTGCGAAGACTTGATCGCCGCCGGCCTCAGCATCGTCGCACCGCATGACAGCCCGAACACCGATGGTTTCAACCCCGAGAGCTGCCGTAACGTCACGATATCAGGCGTGCGCTTTTCGGTCGGCGACGATTGCATCGCGGTGAAGGCGGGAAAGCGCGGCCCCGATGGCGAGGACGATCATCTTGCGGAAACGCGCGGCATTCGGGTGCGCCATTGCCTGATGCAGCGCGGCCATGGCGGGCTGGTGATCGGTTCGGAAATGTCCGGCGGTGTACATGATGTGGCGGTTGAGGATTGCGACATGGTCGGCACGGATCGCGGCCTGCGTCTCAAGACACGGCGCGGGCGGGGCGGCACCGTCAGCAATATCGCCATGCGCCGGGTGCTGCTGGATGGCGTGCAGACCGCGCTTTCCGCCAATGCCCACTACCATTGCGATGCCGATGGACATGACGACTGGGTGCAGTCGCGAAACCCGGCGTCGGTCGATGGCGGCACGCCCTTTATCGACAGCATTAGTGTGGAGGACGTCGAAATCCGCAATCTCTCCCATGCGGCCGGCGCTTTTCTCGGCCTTCCCGAAGCACCTATCCGCAACATCGCCATCCGCAATCTCACCATCGTCTCGCGCGATCCTTCGGCCATCGCAACGCCGCCGATCATGGCCGACCGGGTGCGTTCCATGCGCCATGAGGCGATTGTTTTCGAGCAGGCGCATATAGTCTGCGATAATCCCGCCCTGTTGAGCGACGCTTCCGTTTCCATTGTGTCAGATTCCGATTGAGAAAACCGATGAAAGCCACTGAATATTTTGATCAATTCTCCAGTCGCTATATGCACTACAAGGGCGGGAGCTGGTGTTATGAGGATGGATGTGTCTATCGCGGCCTGCAGCAGCTGTTCGAGGCGACAGGGGAAGCGCGCTGGAACGACCATCTGCATCGTCTCGCCGATGCGCAGATAGCGCCAGACGGCACGCTCGCCGGTTACGATCCGCAGGAATATAATATCGACCATATCCTCGCCGGCCGTATCCTCTTTCCCCTTGCGGCGGAAACGGGCGATCCGCGTTACCTCGCTGCGGCGGAACATCTGGCGGGGCAACTGCGCAGCCATCCGCGCATCGCAGCCGGGAATTACTGGCACAAGAAGCGTTATCCGCATCAGGTCTGGCTGGACGGGCTTTACATGGGGCTTCCTTTCCAGATCGAATATGCGCAGGCGACGGGTCGGGCGGAACTGATCGACGATGCGCTGCGGCAGTTTTCAGCGGCGCTCGCGGCGACGGAGGATAGCGCTGGGTTCTATGCCCATGGTTACGACGACAGCCGCAGCCAGCGCTGGGCCGATCCTCAAAGCGGCAAGTCTCCCGCCATATGGGGGCGCGCGGTGGGCTGGCTCGCCATGGCGCTGGTGGACGCGCTGGCCATCCTGCCGGATGATGGCGCGACGGCGGCGCTTCGCAACAAGACGCAGTCGCTTCTGGCCGGCATCATCGCACGGCAGACCGAGACGGGGCTCTGGATGCAGGTTCTCGACAATCCGGGCCTTGCGGGCAATTACGAGGAAACATCCGCCTCGGCCATGTTTGCCTATGCCTTGCTGCACGCCGTGCGGCTGAAGCTCGTGCAGGGCGAAGAGGCGAATGCCGCCCTTTCTGCGGGTCGTCGCGCGCTTGAGGCGCTTCTTGAAACCCGGCTGAAAGCCGATGAAGAGGGTGTGATGCGCCTCACAGGCATCGTGCATGTCGCGGGCCTTGGCGGCTTCGAGGGCAATTACCGCGATGGAACGCCGGAATATTATCTGACCGAGCCGGTGGTGTCCGACGATGCCAAGGGCGTCGGGCCGCTGATGATGGCCTATGCCGAAAGCCTGCTTCTGGCCAAGCCGCAGGCGCAGGCTGTTTCAGCGGCGTGACGTCACGCCGCCCTTGCGAAGATCACGGTCTGGATCAGGCCCTGTTTCTTGTGGTTGGCAATGGTGATCGTGCCGCCGAAGCGCTCGATGATTTCCTTGGCGATGGCAAGACCCAACCCCACGCCGGGGATTGATTTGCGCCGCGCGAGGTCCACTCGGAAGAAGGGTTCGAACACCCGCCCGATCAGTTCCTGCGGAATGCCGGGGCCTTCGTCCCTGATCGTCACGACGATCTCGCTGTCGTCTCCGGTCAGATCGATATGCGCCTTCTTGCCATGGGTAACGGCGTTCAGGATGAGGTTGCGCAGGGCTCTTTTCAGCGCCAGCGGGGCCGCCTTGATGGTCATGGCGGCTTCCGGCTCGATGAAGTCGAGCGCACCGGCATGGCCGAGATCGGAAACATCGCTGACGATCTCGCTGAGAAGCGTGCCGATGTCGATCGTCTTGACGCTGTCCTGGCTGACCTCTTCCCGCACCAGAAGAATGGCGCTGTCGGCGATGGCGTCCAGCTCCTCGAGGTCCGCCAGCCATTTGGCCCGTTCCTCATCGTTCTCGATGAATTCCGCCCTCAGCCGCATGCGGGTCATCGGGGTTCTGAGATCGTGGCCGGCGGCGGCGACGAGGCGCATGCGGCTTTCCATCGCCCCCTTCAGGCGGGTGGCGAGTTCGTTCAGCGCCCGCGCCGTGGCGCGGATTTCGCCCGGTCCGGTTTCCGGCAGGTGCGGCAGCGAACCGTCAGGCCCGATGCTGGCGGCGGCATTTTCCAGCATGTCGAGCGGGCGGGTGATCTTGCTGGCGGCAAAGATCGAAACGGCGGCGCTGCCGAGAATGATCAGCCCGATCCACATGCCGAAAATCTTCCAGCCGCCCGGCGGCGGACCCATATGCGGAATTTCCGCAACCAGCCAGCCGCCTTTTTCCAGCGCGATAGCCGCCACGGGGGCAGGGTTTCCCGGCGAGCGGATGACCATCGCGGTGCGCGGCTCTCCGATACGGGCCAGCGCCTTTTCCAGAAATTCCGAAAGCATGCCGTCGAGATCGCCTTCCGGCGGTTTCTGTTCGATCTGGAAATAGCCGGGCTGCTGCAGGGAGGGATCGCGCTCGGCCATGGCCACGGCAAAGGCGAGGCTGCGGGCCAGCGGCTCGATGGTGGCGTCGGGCGGCGGCGGCTGCAATGTCCGGTCGGCCACAAAAGTCGCAAGCGCGATGACCGCGATGATGGAGACGATCATCAGCGCCGTGATGCGGTTTTTAAGCGAGCTCATCGCGGCACCGGCAGGGTTTTGACCTGAACCGTCATCTGGTAACCGCCATTGCGCACGGTCTTGAAGATCGGCGTTTGCGTGTCGGCGTCCAGCTTCTTGCGCAACCGGCTCATCAGTACGTCGATGGAGCGGTCGAACGGGCCGCGATCCTTGCCCTGCGTGAGATCGAGAAGCTGATCGCGGGAAAGCAGCCGGCCGGGCCTGTCGAGAAAGACTTTCAGCAAATCGAATTCCGCTCCCGTCAAATCTATCTTTTCACCGCTGGCGCGGATGACGGAGCGCTGCTCGGGATCGGCGGTGAAATCCGCAAAACCATAGGCGGCGGATGAGGGGCGGGGGGCTTCCTGCGGTGTGGCGCGGCGCAGCACGGCCTTGATGCGCGCCGTGAGTTCTCGCGGATTGAAGGGTTTGCCGAGATAGTCGTCTGCGCCGATTTCCAGCCCGACGATGCGGTCGACATCTTCCTTCAGCGCTGTCAGGAGAATGACCGGCGTGCGCGGCCGGCGGCCCTGCAGATCGCGGCAGATATCGAGGCCGGAGCCATCGGGCAACATCACGTCGAGCACGATGAGATCGGGATCGGAGCTCGCGATCTTTTCCTCGAACTCACGCCTGTCGGCGGCCATCGACACGCGGAACCCCTGCGAGCCGAGATATTTCGCGAGCAATGTGCGTATTTCCGGATCGTCATCGACGATCAATATATGTGTCACCGAAACTGTCGTCATATCGTCCAACCTTTTGATGCCACTATACATAAGCGCCGAAAAGAAACGGCGGATTTTTGCAACGAAAGCTTTCCGGGGCCGTTCTGGCAACATTCGGTTACAAATAGGCGGTTTGCGGAAGCAGCACGGAAACATTCGGACCAAAGCCGGAAACGCGACGCACCTATCGTCCTTTCATGTTGGAAAACGGAAGGAAGGTAAGATGAGAAACTCGCTACTGGCCACCGCCGTCATCGCGACAGCAATTATCGGCGTTTCCGCCGCCGCGCAGGCAGCGGGAGAGAATGCGCCCGCACCCCAGGCGACCGAACAGGCTGCGCCGCCGCCCGCCAATCTCGATCTCGGCCCGGACATCGGCCCGGATCGGGGTCCGGATGAAAGGCCGCTGCCGCCCCATATGCGCAGAATGCCCGGCCCGGATGTTCTCGGGCTGGCGACGAAGCTTTCGGCGGCCGAAATCTATCTCGGCGTCACGCCGGAGCAGCTCGGTCCATGGCGCGCCTATACCACGGCGCTGATCGATCTCGTTTCCCCCGGTCCGGAGCGCAATCCGCGTCCGCCGGTGGCGGGTGAAGGCAAGGCCAAGCCCGAGCCGCGTCTTGCGGGAGAGGAGCTCGCAGGCATTATCGCGCAGAAGGCGGAAAAGGCCAAAGCCTTGCAGGACGCCGTTGCGGCGCTGAAACCGAAGCTTTCGCCGCAGCAGGTGCTGAAGCTTGCCGAACTCGAGCGTGCGCTGATGCCGCCTCCGCCTCCCGGTCCGCGTCATGGCCCCGCAGAGCGCGGCGGCTTTGCTCCCCCGCATGGCGATATGAGGCCGCCGGTTCCCGAGGCGGAACGGGGCTGAGGCAACTATTCGAAGTTTCCTCCTTTAATCTGCCCCCCAGTAAAGGAGGAAATCAGCCGGCAACGGCTGGAGCCGGGGGATCGCACGCCTGCGATCCCCCGCGTGATTTTCAAGCAGGAAGATGATGATGAGATATTTTTATTTGGTGCTGGCAACGGCTTTTGGTTTGAGCTTTGCCTGGTCGGTGGCCGTGGCAAAGGACAAGCCCGTGCAACAGCCAGCGGCCAAATCCCGGCAGGATGAACAGCGGCGTCAGCCCGCCTGCGCGAAGGATCAGCGCGAAAAGACGGATTCCAGACGTCTTCGCAGCACCTGCCGCAAGGCCGCGGCGCGAAAATCCGCCTCTGCCTATGAATGGATCGAGGCGGACAAGGGTTTCATCCTCGTGAAACACGAGATGACGCCGGTTTCTTCCTTCGAGTGAACCGGCTGGACAGGACATCAATATGAAAACGGCACGCAAGGCAGGCGCATTGCTGGCGGTTGTCGCTCTCGCTGTGGGCGGCTACTGGCTGTCCTCGCAATATACGCGGGCGGCCACACCCGGCTATATCACCGCACCGGTGACGCGCGGCGATATCGAGCAGACGGTGCTGGCAACGGGAACGCTGAAACCCGTTCGCCTTGTCGCCGTCGGCGCGCAGGCCTCCGGCCGCATCACCGCCGTCAAGGTGGCGCTCGGCGATACGGTCAAGGCGGGCGATCTGATCGCCGAAATCGATTCCGTTACCCAGACGAACAGTCTGCGCACGGCGCAGGCGGCTCTTGCGAACGTGAAGGCGCAGCGCGTGGAGAAACAGGCGACGTTTGTTCTCAACCGCCAGAGCCTTGCCCGTCAGCAGGAGATGGTGTCGAAGAACGCCGCCTCCCGCGCCGATTTCGAAAGCGCCACCGCTGCCCTTGCCGTCACCGAGGCGCAGATCGAAGCCATCGACGCCCAGATCGAGGAAGCGCAGGTCGCGGTGGAAACGGCCGATGCCAATCTTGGCTATACGAAAATCACCGCGCCCATCGAAGGCACGGTTCTGTCGATCGTCAGCCAGGAAGGGCAGACCGTCAATGCCACCCAATCCGCGCCAACCATCGTCATTCTCGGCCAGCTCGACCGGATGACTGTGCGCACGGAAATTTCCGAGGCGGATGTAACGCGGGTCAAGCCGGACCTGCCGGTCTATTTCACCGTGCTCGGCGAGCCGCAGCAGCGTTACGACGCGACGCTCGCCTCGATAGAGCCGGCGCCGGAATCGGTGCGCAGCGATTCCAGCTTCAGTTCTTCGACCTCTTCATCCTCCAGCTCGTCCTCTTCCAGCACGTCGTCCTCCGAGGCGATCTATTATAATGGCGTGTTCGAAGTGCCGAACCCGGACGGCAAGCTGCGCACCTATATGACGGCGGAGGTCCATATCGTTCTCGGCGAAGCGAAGGACGTGCTGACCGTCCCCTCGGCGGCCCTTGGCAGCATGGACAGCGACGGCAGCTATGCGGTGCGTGTGGCCGGTGCCGATGGCAGGGTTTCCGAGCGCAAGGTCGAAATCGGGCTCAACAACAAGGTCACGGCGGAAGTGCGTTCCGGCCTTGCCGAGAATGAGCACGTGGTGACCGGCGAGCGTTCCACCGACACCACCACAAACGCCATGCCGGGGCCGGGCGGCCCGCCGATGGGGCTTTGAACCATGGCTGAACCTTTGATTTCGCTTAAATCGGTGCGGCGGGATTATCCCTCCGGCGAAGGCACGATCAGCGTGCTCAAGAACATCGACCTCACCATCGAGGCTGGTGAGATGGTGGCGATCGTCGGTGCGTCCGGGTCGGGCAAGTCGACGCTGATGAATATTCTCGGCTGCCTCGACCGCCCGACATCGGGTAGCTACAGCATCAGGGGCCAGGAAACGGGCAATCTCGATGCCGACGCGCTTTCGGCGCTCAGGCGTGAAAATCTCGGCTTCATCTTCCAGCGCTACCATCTGCTCGCCGAGCTGACGGCGCTCGGCAATGTCGAAATTCCGGCGATCTATGCCGGCAAGACGCAGGGCGACCGCAGGCACAATGCCGCAAGGCTGCTTGGCCGCCTCGGCATGGCGGAACGCCTCGATCACCGTCCCGGCCAGCTTTCCGGCGGCCAGCAGCAGCGCGTTTCCATCGCCCGCGCCCTGATGAACGGTGCCGAGATCATTCTTGCCGACGAGCCGACCGGCGCGCTCGACAGCGCCAGCGGCGACGAGGTGCTGCGCATCCTCGGCGAGCTGCATGCCGAAGGCCGCACCGTCATCATCGTTACCCATGACATGTCGATTGCCAGACGCGCCGGGCGGATCATCGAAATCAGCGACGGCACGATTATTTCCGACCGCAGGACGGATGCAACGCCCGTACCGCAGGACGATGCCAAACCCGCTGCCGTTTCCGGCGGGTCTTCCGGTCTTGCGGGTCTCGTTTCTTCCCTGCGCGAGGCGTTGCGCATGGCGCTTCTGTCGATGCGGGCGCACAAGCTGCGCACTTTTCTCACCATGCTCGGCATCATCATCGGCATCGCCTCGGTCATCAGCGTCGTGGCGCTGGGGCAGGGGTCGCAGCAGCGGGTGCTGCAGAACATATCGAGTCTTGGCACCAACACGCTGGAAATCTTCGCGGGCAAGGATTTCGGCGACATAAGGTCGGGCAAGATCACCACGCTCGTCGTTTCCGATGCCGAAGCGCTTGCCAAGCAATCCTATGTCGCGGCGGTGACGCCGACGGTCTCGACCTCCAGCACGGTGCGTTTCGGTGCGAAGGAGGCGAATGCGCTGGTGAACGGAGTCAGCGAGCGCTATTTCGTCGCCAAGGGCACCAAGCTGTCGCAGGGCCGCTTTTTCGATGGCGGAAGCGTCGCGCAGAAGGCGCAGGAAGTGGTGATCGACGAAAATACCCGCAAATCGCTGTTTGCGGATTTCGACGGCAGCCCTGTCGGCCAGGTCATTCTCATCGGCAAGGTGCCGGCCCGCATCGTTGGCGTCACGCAGGCGCAGCAGGGCGGTTTCGGCTCAAGCCAGAACCTGTCGCTCTACCTGCCTTATACCGCCGTCCAGTCGCGCTTTCTCGGCAGCCTGTCGCTGCGCAGCATCACGGTGCAGGTGGCCGACGATGTCGATGCCTCAATCGCCGAGCAGGCGGTGACGACGCTTCTGACCCAGCGGCACGGCACACGGGATTTCTACATTCTCAACACCGACGATATCCGCCAGACCATCACCAGCACCACGCAGACACTGACCCTTCTGATTGCCGCCATTGCGGTGATTTCGCTGCTGGTCGGCGGCATCGGGGTAATGAACATCATGCTCGTTTCTGTGTCCGAACGTGTATCGGAAATCGGCGTGCGCATGGCGGTGGGCGCGAGACGCACCGATATTCTGCGGCAGTTCCTGATCGAGGCCGTGCTCGTCTGCATCATCGGCGGCACGCTGGGCGTGCTGGGCAGCCTCGGCTTCGGCGCGCTTTTCTCCGCCTTCAGCAGCAATTTCGCCATGGTCTATTCCACGGCGTCGATCATCGCCGCCTTCGTCTGCTCGACGCTGATCGGCGTTGTCTTCGGTTATCTACCGGCGCGCAACGCGTCGAAGCTCGATCCTGTCGCAGCTTTGTCTGCGGGGTAAATCCCCCCGCCGGTCACGCCTTGTTTTTTTCGACGAAGCGGATGGCGTCGCCAACGGTCAGGATCGTGCTTGCGGCGGAATCTGGAATTTCCACCCCGAATTCCTCTTCGATTTCCATGACGATCTGAACGGTCTCGAGCGAATCCGCACCGAGATCGTCAGCAAAACTGGCCTCGTCCACGATGGTGGCAGGGTCTGCGCCAAGCTGGTCCACGATGATTTTTCTGATACGTTCTGCAATGGTGGACATGTGAGACTCCGCGAAAGTTGCCTGCCGCCGAACGCCGCCCCATCTGAATTTGCGCCGAAGATATCCAAGCGAAATCAAACTGAAGTTTCGAAAGGACAGGGCACAGAGTCAAAGGCTCGGAAGATCGATGACATCCGGACGTAGCACGCCTTTCGCAGCGGCGAAAGGGTGTCGATCACCCGTTAGTATTCCATAATAATATGGGACGTTCGCCACGTTAAACAGTTTGTGACTGGCAGCGGTGAACCGCAACGCGGTAAAGCTCGTTGCCTGTGAACCTTAAATCCGTCAGCCACACCGAGCCTCATGCCATGGTCCAGTCGTCTCCGGAACGCTTCATATTGCTCGACGGCATAAGGGGCGTGGCCGCCCTTTTCATCGTTCACCGCCACGCCGAGGATCTGTTCGGGAAAAGCACGGCTTCGAGCTATCTCGCCGTGGATCTGTTTTTTGCGCTCAGCGGTTTCGTGCTCGCGCATGCCTATAGCCGGAAACTGGCCGAAGGGGCGATTACGCCAGGCTTTTTCATGAAGGCGCGCTTCGCACGTCTTTACCCTCTTTATGGGCTGGCGCTGGCCCTGATGGCGGCCTATTTCATCTGTCTCTACGTGCTAGGCCTGCCGACGCCGATCGACGATCTGCATCGTCCCATCGATCCCGGCGAGCTTGCTTTCGCCCTGGTAACGGGGCTGCTCTTTTTGCCGGCACCCTTCACGCTTACCCTGAACGGTGCGCTGTTTCTCGTCAGCCCGGCATGGTCGCTTTTCAATGAGCTGGTGGTGAATGCGTTTTACGCCCGCTTCGGTGTCCGGGCCACGACGAAACAGACCGCCGCGGTGCTCATTGTCAGCGCCCTTGTGCTGATGGTAGCCGCCGCCGAGTTCGGCCGTCTGCATGCCGGTTTTCGCTGGCATGAAATGTATGCCGGCATGGGGCGGGTGTTCTTCTCGTTTTTTGCCGGCGTGCTGATTTACCGTTTCCGCAATCGCATACCGCAGTTGAAACCCTTTCAGGCGGCGCTTTGCCTTCTGCTGGTCTGTTTCATTCTGGCCGTGCCGATGTCGCGCGAGCTTCGGCCGTTCTTCGATCTTGCGGTTGTCCTCGTCGTCTGGCCGCTGCTGCTGTTCGTCGCCAGCAAGACGGTTCCGGGGCGCGGGGTGGGAATGGTGTCGGCGTTTCTCGGCACGGCGTCCTATGCGGTCTATGTGCTGCATGTTCCGCTTCTGGCCTGGACGGAGCTTCTGATCCCCGCGGTACACCGGGAAAACCTTGCTTTGCCGGCCGGCATTGTTTTCCTCATCGGCACGACGTGCCTGTCATGGTGGCTGACGGTCCATTACGATCAGCCCGTTCAGAAATGGCTGAAGAACCGGTTGAGAAAGCGGAGCGAAATCCGCCAGCCGGTATGACCCTGCCGCGCGGCTGAAAACCTCAATAATGGGCGAAAATCGGGGCAGTCAGCACGAAAGCTGCGACGAGGCTGATGATCGTCAGTTTCGCCGCTCGCATGCGGCGCATTTTGCGGCCGCTCCAGTCATACGTCATACTCACCTCCACGCAGACGCAAAACTTACCGGCATGGGAAACAACCGAAGTCTGGCGAAGACCGGTCATGGTCCCGCAACACCTCGAATGCACATTCCATACCCAAGATTCCCGGGACGCGCCTGATCGCGCGCGGGACGCTCAATTTCAGTGTTGCCTGATATACGGCTTTTGCCAAGCCGTTATTTTCATCGGTGATTTTGAAGACCGCCACGAAAAGGGCGGCAAGTCCATCACCGGTAGAGGGGCGGCAGGCCCTGAATGGCGTAACGCGGCAGCGGTTTCCACGGTTTTACGCGTTCATGTTTGTGAACGCCGAACAGGAACAGCATTTCCTCCGAAATATCGGCAGGGTCGGTCAAGCCATCCTGAAAGAGTTGGATCACCTTGCGGGCGGCACTGTTGTAGAGAATGACTTCGTCATCCATGGTGTGGCTGTCATAACCGAGACCTTCCAGCACTGACTGGAGCATTTTCAGGTCCTGCGATGTGATGATGCAATTTTCATATGCGGAAGACATGACGTCCTCCTTTCCTGTGGAGGTCAAAAAGCCGGAGCGTCGCGCTACCGTCCAGAGGCGGTGCGGGGACGCTTCAACGCCTTGAAACGCGGGCGACGTCAGGGAAACCGTTTCCGGCCCATGCCGTCATGCGTGTCGCGTGAATTCCGGATCGTTCCCGCCGGGTACAGGCGGGACAGGGCTGGGGGTGCAACAGGCCTGACGGCGGCAACGCCCTTTAATTACCGATGAAAAAGCCTGCGCTGATTAAGGGGAATAGGCAAGTTAATTCCGCTGGTGACGGCGGAAGATGCGGCAGCCGCTGCCGCAGGCAACAAAAAAGGCCGGGGCATATTGCACCGACCTTCCTCATATCGCTCTCAACACCCGTGCCAATACATCCGTGGTCAAAAGTCTGAAGCGACTAAAACAACTGCGAACGTCGATTTCATTCGCGCTCACCAGCAGTTGCCATGTGAGCTGTCTAAATGGGCAATGTGGCCAAAACAAGTCCGGTATCCATGGCGGTGCTTTTATTCGCCATGACATGCCGGCCCGCACGACGCTTATTTCTTTTTGGCATCCGCTGTCGTGGCGTTTGCGAACTTGACCTGCGAACCGGCGGGCGGCGCGGCAGGTGCTTTCGTCTTGTCCTTCTTCGGTTTGCGGATTTCCTTGTTGCTGCGCAATTGACCCTTGGCCATGGTGTCCTCCTCCTGTTGGATTGATGCGGCCTCGAGCGGCTATGAGACAACCCGTTCAAGACCCGTTCGACCGGGCGATGCTGGAAATCCGGCCAGTCAGTTCTTGCCGGATCGTTTTTTTGCGGAAACCGGCGCGTCGGCGATAATCGTCGCTTCCTGTGCTTCGCGAAGCTGCCGAAGGCGTTCCGTTTTGCGGGCGCGCTGGTCGGCCTCGGCGTTTATGATCTGCTTTGCGGCGTTATCCGTCAATGACGCCCTGTCCTGTGCGGATAGTTTGCCGGGTTTGAAAAAAGTTTCCTTTGACGCGGCCATGGCATTCTCCTTTATGGAAGAGCGGTATCGGACGGCTAGCGGGGGTGGGTAACCTTTTTGGGGACAGGCAGCAGCCCTTCGCGCTGAATTTTCTTCTTTGCCCTCTTGCGGCGGTGGCGCATGGCTTAGGCTTCTTCGCGGACGCGCTTTTTCCCTGGCCCAAAAACAAAAGGCCGGGCTTTGACCCGACCTCTCACAATCATTCTAACCGGCAGCCAGTACATCCGTGGTCTGCGGGATCAAATGACGAATATCAAGCTGCCTGAAGGTTATCAGCCGAGCTTTTGCCGGACCGACGGTCCTGGACGATCTCGTAGCTGATCTTCTGGCCGTCGTTCAGCGAACGCATGCCAGCGCGCTCAACAGCGGAAATGTGAACGAAAACGTCCGCGCCGCCATTGTCAGGCTGAATGAAGCCGAAGCCCTTGGTGGCGTTGAACCACTTTACAGTACCAGTGTTCATAACGATTTCCTTTCGTAGAATCGTTGTGGTTCCCGCGATACCTTGCGGGATAAGATCGATTATTTGAGAGGAAATCCGACGGGGAACACAGCGTTCCAGAACGACGTCACAAGCAATGGTCGATGAGGAAAATATAGGCGCAATTTTTGATTTTGCAATGGGCCCTGAAGGAAAAAGCGCCGGCGAGCGGCGGCTCATCGGCTAAGTATCTGGTTCACGGCGCTATTTCCCGCTGACCCAAACGTGCGCCCGATCTGGCGCGGCCTTTGGTCTCGCGCGCATCAACCTCCGCCGGGAGACACGTCTTTCGCACCGTCATCCGGCAGGCTGCCTGTGCCCGGCGTCTTGTCATAGTCGGTGAGGGACGGTTTGGCGTGCGGGCCGGCGGGAGGAATGTCGTTCGGGCTGGAAGGCCCTTTGTCGACTGTTTTCGGCTTCGTTTTCTTCGTCATGTCGCGTCCTCCTTTTAAAAGGAAAACGCAGGGGAAAAGGCGCGGGTTCCGTTTCCACGCAGCGCGGGCGCGCTTTTCCGCCGTCAGCGGCGGGAACGCGGCTTTTTCTCTTCCCGGTTCATATCTCGCCCGACCCATTTGAAGAATACGACGAGGCTGACGCCGATAATGATGAGCGGAACGAAGGATTCAAAACTGGACATGACTCACTCTTTCTTCCCCCGGCGACCATTTTACCGGCATGGAAGAAGCGCGTAATCTGCGGAATATCGTCCGTTCTTTTTTGGCAATTGCCGTCTGCGGCCCAGCTGCCGATGGGCCGCAGACGAAGGCGGTTAAACCGGCAGCGATTTCACCGCCGCCGTGCCGCCTTCACGGGCGCTTTTCAGCGCCGCCACGCCTGTCAGAACGGACATGGCGCCGGCGCGCGAACCCGCCCGCTGCCGCAGCCGGTCGTTGTAGCCGGGCTTGAAGATCATGTCGCGCATGCGGTTGTCGCCGCCATAATGGCCGCCCGGCTCATGCGGCACCCAGATATGCTCGACACCGCCGCCGAAGCTTTTCACCAGCAGGATTTCATCGGCCGGCGGTTCCGTCCAGGGCTGCTTTTCATACTGGCGCATCTCGATGCGGCCCTTATGGCCGTTGAAGGCAATGTGGTGGCCCTCGATCGGCATATAGGTGTTGAGCGAATAGGAGACCTGCACGCCGCTGGCATAACGGATCGAGGCGCTCATCGTGTCGGGAATATCGATCTCCTCGCGGAAGACGCAGGCATCGCGCACATAACCGTCCACCGCCGAAGGGTCTTCATAAAGCGCATCGAGAAAAGGATCGGCGCCGAGATCCATGAAATAATCGCACTCGCTTTTGTGCGGACAGGTGCGACAGCGCGTTCCGCGGAACGGGCCGTTCTTGCCATAATGCAGCAATTGCCCAAAGCCCTTCACCTCCACGGGATCGGAATCGAGATACCAGTTCAGCAGATCGAAATGGTGCGTGGCCTTGTGCACGAACAGGCTGCCGGAATGCTCGGTGAAGGCGTGCCAACGGCGGAAATAATCCGCGCCGTGCTGGTTATCGAGATACCAGTGGAAATCGACCGAAGTGACGGTGCCGATGGCGCCTTCGTCGATCAGCTCCTTGATGCGGGCGGCGGTGGGAGAGAAGCGATAGTTAAAGGAAACGTCGACCCGGCGGCCGCTTTTGGCCTCCGCCGCGCGAATGCGGTCGATCTTTTCCGGGGTGGTGGTCATGGGCTTTTCGCTGATGACATCGGCCCCGCCTTCGAGCGCCCGGATGATGATGTCGTCATGGGTGTCGTCAGGTGTGCAGACGATCACCAGTTCGGGTCGCTGCTCCTCCATCATCCGGTCGAAATCGTCGTAAAGCGGCGCGTTCGATCCCATCATGGCGCGGGCGCGTTCGGCGCGCATCAGGTTCAGGTCGCAAATGCCGACCAGTTCGACATAGTCGCTCCAGCCGGCCAGCAATTCGCGGCCCCACATGGTGGTGCCGCGATTGCCGGTGCCGACCAGCGCATAGCGTTTGCGTTTCACCTTTTCAGGCATCGTCTCTCTCCCGGATAATCAACAAACAGTCTTGAAACGCTCGACCACGGTGGCGAGGACCTCGTCCATCGGGCGCGCCTGCCAGCGATGCGAAAAGATTTCCACTTCCTGCGGGCCGTGGAAGCCGGCAGCCTCGATCATGGCGCGAAATGCCTTCAGGTCAATCACGCCGTCGCCCATCATGCCGCGATCGTTGAGCGGATCGGTGGTCGGCACCAGCCAGTCGCAAATATGGTGGGCGAGAATTTGCCCGTTTCTGCCCGCACGCGCCACCTGTTCCTCCAGTTCCGGGTCCCACCAGACATGATAGACATCGATGGCGACACCGGTTCCAGACCCCAGCCTGTCGCAGAGATCGAGCGACTGTTTCAGCGTGTTGAAGCAGGCGCGGTCGGCGGCATAGAAGGGGTGCAGCGGCTCGATGGCGAGCGGCACGCCGGCAGCCCGCGCATAGGGAAGAAGCTCGGCCATGCCGTCCTCCACCATCTGCCGGGCGCCTTTCAGATCGCGTGAGCCGGCGGGCAGGCCGCCCACGACCAGCACAAGGCAATCGGCCTTCATGGCGGCTGCCTCATCGACGGCGCGTTTATTGTCCTCGATGGCGAGGCGGCGGCCTTCGGCATTGGGCGCAGGGAAGAAGCCGCCCCGGCAATGGCCGCTGAGGCGCAGCCCGTTCCGTTCGACAATGCGGGCGGCTTCAGCAAGGCCAACGCCATGGACCTGCTCGCGCCAGGGCGAGATGGCGGTGATGCCATGGGCAAGGCAGGCATCGACGATTGCGCCGAAATCGCCGCCCTGCCGCACGGTGGCGAAATTAATGGAAAGGCCTTCAATGCTCATCTCGGTATCTCCCCTTATTTTGCTTCACCCGATGCCACGGACGGCCAGAAACGCCTTCATGCGATGCGTCGCCAGATCAGGTTCGGCGAGCACATTGGCCTTGTCCGCAAGCCGGAAAAGCTCGGCGAAATGCTGGGTGGAACGGGTGCTTTCCTGCCCGCCGACCATGGTGAAATGGTCCTGCAACCCGTTGAGATAGGCGAGGAACACCACGCCGGTCTTGTAGAAGCGGGTCGGGGCCTTGAAGATATGGCGCGAGAGCGCCACCGTCGGCTCCAGAATATCGAAGAACTCGTTGTCCGCGCCGCGCTTCAGGCAGGCCAGCGCTTTCGAAGCCGCCGGCGCTATGGCGTCGAAAATGCCGAGCAGCGCATCCGAATGGCCCTTCTCGTCACCGGCGATCAGTTCGGCATAGTTGAAATCGTCACCGGTATACATGCGCACGCCTGCGGGCAGGCGGCGGCGCATGACGATTTCCTTTTCCTTGGAGAGAAGCGAAATCTTGATGCCGTCGATCCTGTCGGCATTTTCTTCGATCATGGCAAGGCAGGTTTCCATCGCCGCCATATGGTCGGCAGCCCCCCAGTAACCCTCAAGAGCGGGGTCGAACATTTCGCCCAGCCAGTGAATCACCACTTTCTGGTCGGCATGGGATAAAACTCTGGCATAAGCCTTGAGATAATCATCCGGCGAGCGGGCGGCAGCGGCCAGCGCGCGGCTTGCCATCAGGATTACGCGCCCGCCTTCTCTCTGAACAAAATCAAGCTGTTCGAGATAAGAGTCGACAATCTGGTTCAGGTCGTAACCGCCGCCATTCAGATGGTCGGTGCCAACGCCGCAGGCAATCAGCGCATCCTTGCGGCTGGTCGCCTCTTTCAGCGAACGGGAAATCAGTTCCTGCGCCTGCGGCCACGCCAGCCCCATGCCGCGCTGCGCCGTATCCATCGCCTCGGCGACACCGAGGCCGAGGTCCCAAAGGCGGTGACGGAAACGTAAGGTGGCGTCCCAGTCGATGGCGGGCGTGAGCCATGGGTCGTTATCGGCAAGGGGATCGGCCACCACATGGGCGGCGGCGAAGGCGACGCGGTTGAAATCCGCGGCACTTCGTTTCTCAACCGTGACCGGCGTGCCGGATAATTTGTAGACCTCGATGCTGCGGTCGTCCTTCGGAAGCTTGAGTTCGCTCACCGTCGCCTCCTCAGGAAAGGGCGGGAACGTCGAGCCAGCGGCGTTCCTTCCAGGATTTCAGTCCAAGCTCGGCAAGCTGCACGCCCTTCACGCCTTCCATGAGGCCATAGGGCCACGGGTCGTTGTCGACGAGGTGGCGCACGAACATTTCCCATTGCGCCTTGAAGCCGTTGTCATAGACGACATTGTCCGGCACTTCCTGCCAGGTCTTGTAGAAATCGATGGTCTGCGGCTGGTCGGGGTTCCATACCGGCTTCGGTGTGTTGGTGCGGTGCTGGGTAAAGCATTTTGTCAGGCCCGCCACCGCCGAACCATGGGTGCCGTCCACCTGAAAGGTCACGAGATCGTCGCGGCGCACCCGCACCGCCCATGAGGAGTTGATGTGGGCGATCACGCCGCCTTCCAGCTCGAAGGTGGCATAAGCGGCATCGTCCGCATCCGCCTTATAGGCTTTGCCCTGCTCATCGAAACGTTCCGGAATATGGGTCGCGCCGAGGCAGCTCACCGATTTCACCGGTCCGAACAGGTTGTCGAGCACATAACGCCAGTGGCACAGCATATCGAGAATGATGCCGCCGCCATCTTTCAGTCGGTAATTCCACGAAGGCCGCTGCGCCGGCTGCCAGTCGCCTTCGAAAACCCAGTAACCGAACTCGCCGCGCACCGAGAGGATTTTGCCGAAAAAGCCGCTGTCGCGCAGCATCGCCAGCTTGCGCAGGCCGGGCAGGAACAGCTTGTCCTGCACCACGCCGTGTTTGATGCCGGCGCTTTCGGCGAGCCGCGCAATGGCCAGCGCCTCTTCCATCGTGTCGGAAATCGGCTTTTCGCAATAGACGTTCTTGCCGGCCTTGATGGCTTTCTCCAGCAGGCTGCCGCGCATCTGCGTCGTGCCGGCATCGAAGAACAGCGTATCGTCAGGGTTCGCCAGCGCCGCATCGATATCGGTCGTCCAGCGCGCGACATTGTGCTTTCTGGCGATTTCCTCGATCTTTGCGCCGTTGCGGCCGACCAGAATGGGGTCGAGCATGACCCTTTCGCCGCTCTTCAAAAGCACGCCGCCCTGATCGCGAATGGCGAGAACGGAGCGCACGAGATGCTGGTTGTAACCCATGCGGCCGGTGATGCCGTGCATGATGACGCCGATACGTTTCATGAATTTCCTCCCAAGGCGGCTTCTTCCCGAAAGCCGCTTCCGTCAAACATGGCAATTTGTAACCATTTGGTTATTTGTGGTCGTGAAGGATGCGATCTGTCAAGGTGTTTTTGACAGGAAAAATTCGTGACCTGACGACGGTTGGGTTTTCGTGTTTCCACCGCGCCGCAAAAGAAAACGACGCGCTTCGCGGATGCGAATGGCGCGTCGTCGCTGTTGTTAAAGAGGAATTCGGTTTGGCCGGCTCAGACCGGCCGCACTGCAGCAAGCAGGGTGTCGACGATATGCTGGCCCCAGCGCTCCAGCTCGGCGGGGTCGGTCAGGTCGCGCTGGAAGATGGCCGACAGCGTGAACCGGTTCGAAAGATAAAAGGCGCCGAGCGAAGCGATGGTCAGGTAGACGTCGATCGGATCGAGGCCGTCACGGAATTCGCCGGCGTCGCTGCCGCGCCGCAGCACGTCTTCCAGCTCGGAAATGAAGTTCGAATGCATCGCCGTAATCGTCGGGGATTGCCTGAGATAGCGGGCTTTATTGAGGTTCTCCGTGGCGAGAATGCTCAGGAATTCGGGGTGGTCGAGGAAGTAGTGCCAGGTGAAAAGCGCAAGCTCCCGCAAGCCCTCTGAAGGGGCCTTGCGGGCCAGGTCAAGTCGTCTTTCGGTGTGGCGGATATGGCGATAGGCGTCTTCCAGAACGGCGAGATAAAGCGCATCCTTGTCGCCGAAATAATGGTAGATCATCCGCTTGTTGGTGCCGGCGCGCCGGGCGACGACATCGATTCGAGCCCCCGCCAGCCCCTTGGCGGCCACCTCGCGGCGGGCGGCTTCGAGAATGGCGGCGCGCGTTCTTTCCGGGTTTCGCACCTGTGTCGTCGCGCGTTTGCGCTTGGGTGACGGCGTTTTCTCCATGGCCGCATCGGGGGCCGGATCGGACGGCTGGTTTTTTGTCGTTTCTTCCATTTCAGCACCCGCTTGACAATGTTTGCGATCAGTGTTCCCATGTAACCAATTAGTTATAAAACGGCAAGTGTCGTTTACGTTCATCATCAATTGGCAGTCAATAGGGAGGAGTTGCCAATGCCCATGATGCTTCAGAGGAGAGGTGTGCTTTCAGCAGGGCTTGCGGCCCTGTCGCTTGCAACACTGGGAGGTGGTTCAGCGCAGGCCCAGGCCGCGCGCCTTCGTATGTTGTGGTGGGGTTCGCAGGAGCGCGCCGACCGCACCAACAAGGCGATAGCAGCCTATAAGCAGGTCAAGCCGGATCTCGATATTGCCGGTGAATTCGCAGGATGGAGCGATTATTGGCCGCGCCTTGCCACGCAGGTTGCGGGCCGCAATGCGCCTGACCTGATCCAGATGGATTATCGCTATATCTTCGAATATGGCCGCCGCGGAGCGCTCGCGCCGCTGGACGACTATATCGGCAAGAGCCTGAAGATTGAGGATTTCGGCAAGATGAACATCGATTCCGGCCGGGTCGATGGCAAGCTTTACGGCATCAATCTCGGCGTCAATTCAAGCGCCGTCTTCTTCGACAAGGCGGCCTGGGAAAAATCCGGTGCGACGCCGCCGGCGATCGGCCAGACCTGGGAGGAGTTTGCCGAAAACGCCGCCAAGCTCAGCAAGAACAAGCCGAAGCCCGGCTATTATGCCACGGCCGATGCCAGCGGCGTGGAGCCGAGCTTCGAGAACTGGCTGCGCCAGAACGGCAAGTCGCTTTACACGCAGGATGGCGGCATCGGCTTCGATCCTGCCGATGCGACCAAGTGGTTCACCTTGTGGGCGGATCTGCGCAAGAGCGGCGCCTGTGTGCCGGCCGATGTGCAGGCGCTCGACCAGCTCAACATCGAAACGAACCCTTTGACGACGGGCAAGGCGGCAACCGCATTCGCCCATTCCAACCAGTTCGTCGGTTATCAGAAGCTCAACAAGTCCAAGCTTGCCATAAGCTCCTATCCGAAGAGCACGAAGGATGGCCCTTCCGGCCATTATCTGAAACCTTCCATGCTCATCAGCGTCGCCAATGGCAGCGCCGGCATCGAGCAGGCCGTCGGTTTCATCAACTTCCTTGTGGCTGAACCGCAGGGCATCGATATTCTCGGCGTCGAGCGCGGCGTTCCGGCCTCGGAATCCATGCGTAGCCAGTTGAGCAGCAAGCTCGACGAGGTCAGCAAGACGATGGTGGACTATATCGCCGAGATTACCCCCGGCGTCGGCGATCTGCCGCCGGCGCCGCCTCCGGGCGCGGGCGAATTCGCCTTCGTCCTCAAACGCACGGCGGAGGAAATCGGCTTCGGCAAGATCACGCCGGAAGAGGGCGGTGACCGCCTCGTCAAGGAATCCGAAACCGTTATCAAACGGAAGTGATGGTTTATGGCCTTTCGATCTGAAACTCTTGTGGGGGAGAGCCGTGGCGCGGCTCTCCCGAAGCGGGGCGGCGTGAAGCGGATTTTCGACCGCAACATTCACGCCTACCTGTTTCTGCTGCCCTGGCTGATTGGCTTTTTCGGCCTCACCCTCGGTCCCGCGCTCGCCTCGCTTTACCTGTCTTTCACCAATTACGACCTGTTGCAGTCGCCGGACTGGGTGGGGGCGGCCAATTATGTGCGCATCGCCACGGCCGACCCGAAATTCGCCGCGGCCATGCAGGTCACCTTTACCTATGTGCTGCTGTCGGTGCCGCTGAAGCTGATCTTTGCGCTGCTGGTCGCGCTCGCCTTCAACCGCGGCATCAAGGGGCTGACGCTCTATCGGGCGATCTTCTATCTGCCGTCGCTATTGGGTTCGAGCGTCGCGATTGCCGTGCTCTGGCGCCAGCTTTTCGCCTCTGACGGTCTCGTCAACATGATCCTGTGGCAGGCCTTCGGTTATGAAGGGCCGAGCTGGATTTCCAATCCGGATTATTCGATCTACACGCTGGTCATCCTGTCCGTCTGGCAGTTCGGTTCGCCGATGATCATCTTCCTCGCGGGTCTGAGACAAATCCCGCAGGACATGTATGAGGCCGCCGAAATCGACGGTGCGAGCAAGGTGCGGCAGTTCTTCCGCATTACCCTGCCGCTGTTGACGCCGGTGATCTTCTTCAATGCGGTGATCCAGACGATCGACGCCTTCAAGGCCTTCACGCCGGCCTTCATCATCTCGGAAGGTACCGGCGGTCCTATCAACTCGACGCTGTTCTACACGCTTTATCTCTACCAGGAGGCCTTCGGTTTCTTCCGCATGGGTTATGCCTCGGCGCTTGCCTGGATTTTGGTGATCATCATCTCGCTGTTCACGGCCTTCTCGTTCCTCAGCGCGAAATACTGGGTGCACTACGATGACTGATGCTGTTACCGCCCCCCGGCCGGGCCAGGGCCCGCAACGTTCGCCGCTGAAATCGGTGATGCTCCACACGGCGCTGATTATCGCGTCCTTCGCGATGCTCTATCCGATCCTGTGGATGATCTCGGGTTCCTTCCGGCCGCAGGACGAGCTGTTCGGCTCTTCCTCGCTCATTCCCTCGGCGGTGGATGTCGGCGGTTATATTCGCGGCTGGACCGGGCTGCAGGTGAGCTTCGGACAGTTCTTCTGGAACTCCTTCTTCATCTCGGTGCTGGCCACCATAGGCAACGTGGTCGGCTGTTCGCTCGCCGCCTTCGCCTTTGCAAGGCTGCGCTTCGGCGGGCGCAATTTCTGGTTTGCGCTGATGCTTGGCACCCTGATGTTGCCCTATCACGTCGTGCTCATCCCGCAATATATCCTGTTTCTGGAAATGGGCTGGGTGAACACCTCGCTGCCGCTGATCGTGCCGAAATACCTCGCAACTGACGCCTTCTTCATCTTCCTGATGGTGCAGTTCTTCCGCGGCATCCCGCGGGAGCTGGACGAGGCGGCTGTCATGGACGGCTGCTCGCCCTTCCGCATCTACTGGAAGATCATGCTGCCTTTGTCGCTGCCGGTTCTGGCGACGGCCGCGATCTTTTCCTTCATCTGGACCTGGGACGATTTCTTCGGGCCGCTGATCTATCTGAACGACATCAACACCTACACCGTGCAGCTTGGCCTCAGATCCTTCGTGGATTCCACCGGCAGCTCGGACTGGACCTCGCTTTTCGCCATGTCCAACCTGTCGCTGGTGCCGGTCTTCCTGTTCTTCCTGTTCTTCCAGCGGTTGCTGATCGAAGGCATCGCCACCACCGGAATGAAACGTTGAACGGAACCCGGATCGGGAACGCATTTTAAGACAATCAATACTGTCGCTGCCGCCCTGCATGCGGCGCGACAGTCGGGAGAAACAGCATGGCAAGCAGCATTACGCTCGAAAAAATCGTCAAGCGGTTCGGCGCCTTTCCGGTCGTTCACGGCATCGATCTCAAGATCGAGCCGGGCGAGTTCACCGTTTTCGTCGGCCCCTCGGGCTGTGGCAAATCCACGCTTCTGCGCATGATTGCAGGGCTTGAGGAAATCTCCGAAGGCGATCTGCGTATCGATGGCGAAAGGGTCAATGAAACCGCCGCTTCCAAGCGCGGCATCGCCATGGTCTTCCAGTCCTATGCGCTTTATCCGCATATGAGCGTCTACAAGAACCTCGCCTTCGGTCTGGAAACGGCGGGTTACAAGAAACCGGAAGTCCAGGCGCGGGTGCAGAAGGCCGCCGATATCCTGCAGATCGGCCCGCTTTTGCAGCGCAAGCCGAAGGCGCTTTCGGGCGGCCAGCGCCAGCGCGTCGCCATCGGCCGCGCCATCGTGCGCGAACCGAAAATCTTCCTGTTCGACGAGCCTTTGTCCAACCTCGATGCGGAATTGCGCGTGCAGATGCGCGTCGAAATCGCCAAGCTGCACCAGACGCTCGGCAGCACCATGATCTATGTGACGCACGACCAGGTGGAAGCCATGACCATGGCCGACAAGATCGTCGTTCTGCGCGACGGCCGCATCATGCAGGTCGGCCGCCCGCTCGATCTCTACAACAACCCGGCCAACCAGTTCGTCGCCGGTTTCATCGGCTCGCCGAAGATGAATTTCCTCTCCGCCAAGGTGGCTTCAGGCGACAGTTCCAACCGCACCATCGAGGTGGCCGGCCAGCGCATCGTGCTGGAAAAACCGGTCGCCGCGCAACAGGGCGAACCGCTCACCTTCGGCGTGCGCCCGGAACATGTGAACCCGCAGGCGCAATCCGCCTCGCTGGGTGAGGCCTCCATCCAGCTCGTCGAACATCTCGGCGGCTCAACGGTGGTCTACACCGCGACCCCCGACGGCCAGCCCGCTACCGTGCTGCTGGACGGCCAACGCCATATCCGCATCGGCGAGACCATTCCCTTTGCGTTCGATCTTTCGAAGACGCATCTGTTCGGGGCGGATGGGCGGCGGATATGAGAACGAGTGGGTGAGCTGTCTCACCATAGGGCTGCTAACGAAGTCCACAAAGCTTGCGTTCGTCATCCTCGGGCTTGTCCCGAGGATCTGCAACGTGTTGATTTTGTTCAACGTGATTAGATCCTCGGCACAGGGCCGAGAATGACGTCGCGCGGGAGGTTTCGATCGTGCACTAATCGGCCGCTCTGTGGCCAGCGAGTATCTTGCTTAGCGTCACCGCATCTTCCCCAAACTGGCCGATGTCATCACCCCTGACGAATTCCAGCATCGCGCAAGCCGTCTTCGTCCAGTCGCCTTCCGGCAATGCATCCACGCACGCCCGCCAAAAATCCGCCCGTTCGCGAAGCGGCAGGCGGCTGGCGTCGGCGAGCCAGGCGAAGACGTGGAGATGGCAGATGCGTGGGCTAAGTGCGGATATTTCCGCAAGCGCGTCCTTCAGCGGCAGGCCGGGGGCGGGTTGCCAGTAGAAAAAGAGGTTGGGCATCGGCAAATCCTGCATGAGCTGCAGGGCCGAGGGCAGGGTGTCCGTCAGTGAGTTGGGGTGATATTCGAGGCCGATTGTCATGCCATAGTCGTGCGCCCGGCGGGCGATTGTCGCCAGCGCTTCCGTTGCCGCGCGGCGTTCGCCGGGGGAGTAATCGGCAGATGGGCGTTTGCGGCTGCCGGGCCAGATGCGGATATGGCCGGTGCCGAGCGCTTTTGCTGTTTCCAGCACGGCGGTCACATCTTCCGGCGCAAAATCCGGCGCAAAGATATAGGAGCCGTAGGACGAGACGGAGAGGCCGGCTTCCGCCGTCCGCGCTGCCACATCCCTTGCATTTTCGAGATCGCCGGGCGGTACATGGATATCCGCACCCCATTCTATGGACCTGATGCCGTTTGCGGCGGCAAGCTCGATAACTGCCTGTGGCGACAGGGAGCGGAAGGTGACGGAGCAGAGGCCCGGCTCGAAAAATCTCATGCGATCAGTTCCAGATGTTCCGGCCGCACCTGCTGTTGCAAGGGTGCCGCGCGGCAGAAGCGTTCGATCTCGGCAATCGCCATGTCGCCGAGCCTTGCGCGTTCAAGGCCGGTGGCGCCGGCGATATGCGGCGTCAGGAACACGTTCGGCAGGCTGTAAAAGGGTGAGTCCGGCGGCGGCACTTCCGGGTCGGTCACGTCGATGACGGCTTCGATGCGTCCGGTTTTCACTTCGGCCAGAAGCGCGTCTTCATCCACCAGCGCACCGCGCGCCGTATTGATCAGGGTCGCGCCGTCCTTCATGCGGGCAAGCGCTGCCGCGCCGATCATATGCCGCGTCTGCGGCAGGGAGGGTGCATGTAGCGAAATGACATCGCTCACCGCCATCAGCTCCTCGAGCGACACAAGCTGCACGCCGAGCTTTTCCGCCTCCGCAGCGCTTAGAAGCGGATCGAAAAGGATGAGGTTGAGATCGAAGGGCTGTAACAGATTGATGACGCGACGTCCGATGCGCGATGCGCCGACGATGCCGACCGTCAGGCCGAGATTGCCGATGGCCTGCGCCTGCAATCGCTCGACAGGGGCGCGGTCGCGATGCTCCAGATAAAGGCGTCGGAAGCCGAAGGTGCGCTTGCCGGCCAGCAGGATCATCGCCAGCGAAAATTCGGCGACCGGCTGCGCATTCGCTTCCGCTGCGCTGCACACGGTAACGCCACGATCGAACACCGCTTGCGACAGGAAATATTTGACCGTGCCGGCGGCATGGGAAATCAGCCTGAGGCGCGGCATCAGCGCCAGTTCCCGCGCGCCGATATCCGGACAGCCCCAGCCGGTCAGAAGAATCTCCGTCCGCACCAGCTGCTCTTTCACTGCTGGATCGTGGAAATCGCAGATCCGCCCCGTGTCGAGAATATCGACGCTCCGCGACAGCCTTTCGAGCGCCTGCGGTGTCAGCACATGCTGGGTTCGCTCCGGGTCCATGGCAAGGCTGAGACGCGGAAGCGGGCGCGTCATTGCGGCTCTCCCGTTGCCGCCATGCTGCTGACCGGAACGCCCCGTTCCGCAAACAGGCGGTCGAGCGCCTCCATGTCCGGAAGTGCCGGAACTGTCGCCAACGCTGTTTCGCTTTCTGGCTCGGTCACCCCGGCAAAGACGGCGCAGGCAAGCAGGGTTTCGCCCGCCGGAATCTCGCCCCGCAGTTGCGGCACCGTGGTCTTGGCGTTGATGAGATTGGTGTTGGGCAGCGCCTTCAGCGCCACGCCGTGGCGGCTTATGCTGGAGCCGAGATCGACAATGGCGGATATGTCTGTGCCGCAATCGGCTGTCGCCCGGCCGGTCTCTTCGCGCACGGCATCGCGGTCGCCATCGTTGCGGTTGATTGCGAAGCCGCCTTCGGTCACCGAAAGGGGGCGGGCGGAGGTGATCCGGTGCAGCCTGATATGCCAGCCGCCAGCCGCAACCAGCGAAGTTTCAACCGCCACATCCGGGAAGGGCTTCCACGTTGCCCGCAGGCTTTCCGCGGCCAGCAGAACCTTTTCGTTGGTCTCGCGCACGCGGTAATGCAGGCCGTCTTCGGAGAATGCCAGCATGTTGTCGAAACCGTTGGTCCTGAAACCGCGCTCATCCACTTCGACGCCGAAACCGTAACGGGATGAATAGGCGAATTTGGCATATTTCTCCGGCCCGCCGCGCATGGAGAGGTTTTCCTGCCCGCTGGAAAGCGCGGTGACATTGCCCTTCGTTTGCATCATAACCATGCCGGGATGAATGAGCGGCTTTGGTTTTGCGGATGTTTCGGGCTGCTTTTCCTCTGCCTGCCAGAAGGGATGGCTTTCCGGCAGGGCGAGCGGCAGGAAGGCCTTGAAGGCCCAATAGGGCGAGCCTGCCGAATTATAGCTTTCCGACATGGTGAGCTGCGGATAGGCGTAGCCGATGGAAAGCACGCCGTCGCGGTCGGCAATCGGCTTTTTCGCCCACCAGCGCAGATGCTGCAGATAAAGCCCCTTGATCTCGCCCCAGGGCAGCGCCTCCTCATCGGCAAAAGCGAGGCCGGCCCAGAAGCCGCCGCAGGCGAAGCGATAGGTCATGGAGCGGCCGAAGGCGAGCGTGCCGCCATCCTCATCGAACCAGCTGGCGAAATCGCCGGCGAAGAGGCGCGCTCGCTCCCGGTAGCGTGCGGCGTAGGCATCGTCAGGCTTGCTGAGTTTCGCGTAGATCAGGCCGTAAAAATGCATGGCGAAGGCGATGTAATGGTCGATGCGGCGGTAATTGCCATCGCGATACCAGCCGTCGGCGATATAGAATTCATCCAGTTCCTTCTGGAATGTTTCTGTCAGGCTGCGGTCGAAGTCGATGCCGAGATGATCCAGCGCCATATCGACCATCACCCGGAAAAACTTCCAGTTATTGTCGGCGTAATTGCGCTCGCGCGCCGTCAGCAGATAGCGGCGCACATTGTCTTTCTGCGCGTCGGAGAGCGGTTCCCACAGGTGCTGCGGCGCAAGCCGCAGCGCAAAACCAAGCGCGGCAAGCTCCACCAGCCGCTGATCCCTTTGGCGCACGTCGGCCCAATATTCGGGATGGGAAGGATCGGTGCCGTTGGCTATTCCCCGCGCCAGAAGCGGCCAATGGTCGAAATGATCGCCGCTCAGCGCAAGCGGCGCGATGCCCCAGAGCGGCCTGGCGAAACCTTCCAGATCGGCCGCCGCCCGGTCGAAATGCGCGGCGGTGCCGCTCAGCGTCACTCTTGCGCCGCCCGGTGAAAAATAGGGAAGGAGCGGCGCGAAACTGTCGTCGAGCGCTCGTCGGACATCGACGCGGCTTTTGAGCGGATTGCCATGCAGCGGATTAAATCTGGCCATGGTGGGCTTACTCATGGTGTCATGCATCGCGTGCCGCCTTTCCCGTCTTTTTTGCCTTACCGGCCGTCTGTCCTTCCACCAGCTGCACGCCAAGTTGTACCTGGCGGGCATTGGCGGAGGGTTCCGTCAGCCGGCGGCGCATCAGCTCCACCGCCTCGCGGGCGATTTCGCGGCGGTCGACGCGGATCGTGCTGAGACGGGGCGTGGAGAGTTCGGCAAAGGGCAGGTCGTCGAAGCCGATAATGGAAAGATCGTCCGGCACGGCCAGGCCAAGCTCCTGCGCCGCCCCGAGCGCCCCGAGCGCAATCGCGTCATTCATGCAGAAAATGCCGGTGAGTTCAGGGTTTTTGGCCAATAGCTGGCGAACCGCATCGCCCGCCTGTCCGAAGCCGCTATCCGCCGTCGAAAGCAGGAACTCCTCATAGGTCGTTCCCTCTTCCTCGAGGATCGTGTGGCGAAAGCCACGCATGCGCTCCCTGATGGTGTGGCGATGATGCGGGCCGATATAGGCGACCTTGCGATGGCCGAGTTCCAGAAGCCGCCGCGCCGCCAGCGCGCCGCCGTAAAAATTGGAGGGCGAGACGCAGTCCAGCATCATCGAGGGATCGGCGCTGTTGACCAGAACCGGTTGCAGCACACCCTGGGTGATGCGGTGGATGATTTCGTCCTCCGGGTCGAGGCCGATGGCGAGAAGGCCGTCCACCTCGCAGACCCGCTGGGTCAGCGCATCATCCACCTGTTTCTGGTGCAAGAGCCGGATGTCGAGTTCGAAACCGTCGGTCTGGGCAAGGCTGCGCAGCATGTCGAAAATATCGTGATAAAAAGCGCCGATATCGCCGGTCGCCCTTTCGGCGGACATGAGTGCGAGGATTTTCTTGCCCTCCAGCGGCACGCCGCCGGTCTGGTTCGCAACCGATCGCAACGGATAACCGAGCTCCGCGGCCACCCCCAGAACCTTGGTCTGGATCGACGCGCTGATACCTTTTTCTCCCGCAAGAACGCGCGAGACGGTGCTGATGGAAACGCCGGCGCGCTGGGCGATATCCGACTGGCGCGGGCGGCTGATGTCGGGCGTATCGTTCATATCATCTCCTGCGCTTGCAAAAAATTCTGATATGATGCAAATATTGCAAACGAGGAAAATTTGCAAGAATTTTAGTAGTCAGTGAAAAATTTGCAAAACGCGGGAGGAGCAGATGCAAACTATCGACAGACGTGGATTTTTGGTGACGGCGGCGCTGGCCGGTCTCGGCGTGGTCGGTCTTGGTGCAGTGGGGGGCGGTTTTCGCGCGGCCGCGGCTGAGACCCGGCTTCGCTGCGTATGGTGGGGATCTGCCGACCGCAGCAAGCGCACCAACGACGTGATCGCCCTTTATCAGAAGGCTAACCCGCAAACGGAAATCAGCGGCGAAATGATCGCCGGTTCCGATTACTGGACCAAGCTTGCGACATCGATGGCGGGGCGCAACGTCGCCGATATCTTCCAGCTTGAACCTTCCACCATCGCCGATTATTCCGGCCGTGGCGCCTGCATGGAGCTGGACCAGTTCGTCGGCAAGTCGCTCGATCTTTCCACCTTCGGCAAAAGCGAGGTCGATCTCTGCCGCATCGACGGCAAGCTTTACGGCGTCGGCCTTGGGCTGAATTCCTTCTGCATGATGTATGATGCCGACACGCTGAAGGAAGCCGGCGTTTCCGTGCCGCAGGACCAGATTACCTGGAAGGCGCTCTCGGAACTGGCGCGCGATTTCAAGAAGAACGGTCCGGCAAAACGGAACTACTGGGCGGTGCCCTATGGCGCGCGTTATCATTATGTTTTCGATGTCTGGCTGCGCCAGCGCGGCAAGCTGCTGTTTCAGGATGGCACCATCGGCTTCAACAAGGAAGATGCGAAGGAATGGTTCGCCTATTGGGAGGATCTGCGCGAGAACAAGCTCTGCGTTTCCGCCGATATCCAGACGCGTGACGATAATACCATCGAATCCAACGCCCTGACGCTCGGCAATTCGGCCATCGGTTTTGCCTATTCCAACCAGCTTGTCGGTTATCAGAAGCTGAATAAACAAACGCTGTCCATCGGCATGCTGCCGGGTGAGGGGCCGGGCAAGCCGACCGGGCATTATTACCGGCCGGGTCTCATCTGGTCCATTTCGTCCACCTCGACCAATGCGGAAGCGGCGGCGAAATTCATCAACTTCTTCGTCAACGATCTGGAAGCCGGCAAGGTGCTCGGCGTCGAGCGTGGCGTGCCGCCCGCCAAGGTCGTGCGCGAGGCCCTGTTGCCAAGTCTCAACGAGACCGAGCGCAAGACGGTGGATTATATCGAAAGCCTGTCGGGCAAGCTCGATACCTATCCCGAACCCGCACCGATCGGCGCCAACGAGTTCGACCGCGGCGTGATGCGCCCCATCGCCGATTCGCTCGCCTTCGGCCGCGCCAGCGTGGATGAAGCGGCGCAAAACCTCGTCGACACCGGCACGCGGACCCTGCGCAAGCGCGGCTGACGACGAAACGGGCACCGCCGCGCGGTATCGAGACCGTGTGGCGGTGCTCTTTTTTGTGAAGTGACGGGGGTGAATGGCGCTTCACGCCTTTCAAAAGCACCAGCATGACAAACAGCACTGGACAAGTGCATGGCATTTAAGCCAGAAATTCTGATCTGGATCGATAAATCTGAAGATTAGAATATGGCGCCCAATTTCCTCCTCGTTGATGCTGAAAAAGAATTCGATGTCCTGAAAGCGGCGGCGTCGCTGATCCGCGTGCAGATATTGAAGTTGCTGCATGAGGCGAGCGGCCTCAACGTCAACGAAATTGCGCAGAGACTGGAGCTTCCCCAGTCCACCGTTTCCGCCGGCGTGGCCGTTCTCGAGGAAGCGGGGCTGCTGCGAACCGAAACGCGCAAGGCGCGCAAGGGCAACCAGAAAATCTGTTTCGCCACCTGTGACGAACTGATTGTTTCCTTCCGAAAACCCGAGGCGCCGGCCGCATCAAATTACATCGCGGTCGCTATGCCGCTCGGTCTCTACACCCAAAGTTCGGTAACCGCGCCCTGCGGCATTTGCTCGCCGGAGGGCATCATCGGCCTTCTCGATGTGCCCGATACATTCATGGATCCGGACCGCATGAAGGCGGCGCTGCTATGGTTGACCTCCGGCTTCGTGGAATATCAATTTCCCAATAATGCCAAGATTCAAGGCCGGGAAGTCGAAGAAATCGAGTTTTCGATGGAGGTCAGCTCTGAAGTGCCGGGAACGCACAGCAACTGGCCGTCCGATATTACGCTATCCGTCAACGGCCGGGAAATCGGCGTCTGGACCTCGCCCGGCGACTTCGGCGACAAGCGCGGTGCGTTTACGCCGGACTGGTGGAAGCTCTCCGGTTCCCAATATGGCATGCTCAAGACCTGGCGCATCACCGCGCAGGGAACCTATGTCGACGGAACCCGGATTTCGGATGTGACGCTGGCGGATATCGATCTGACCAGCCACCGTTCCATCCGCCTGCGCATCGAGGTCAAGGCCGATGCAAAACATCCGGGCGGGCTGAATATCTTTGGCCGCGGCTTCGGGAATTACGATCAGGACATCGTTCTGCGCCTGCGCACCGCAGGCTGATCCAGCCAATTTTCAAAAGTATGATTTTCGCGGTTGACAGGCGCGGATTCCCTCGGCAACTATATTATCAAATATGGTTTATATCATATTTTAAGATATAAATGCGCAGGGGAGGAGAGCCTTATGAAAGCGCGGGTTTCAGTCCACCGGGACTTCCGGATTGGTCGTATCGACGATCGTCTTTATTCCGCCTTCATCGAACATATGGGGCGTGCCATCTATGGCGGCATCTATGAGCCCGGCCATCCGCAGGCGGACGCGAACGGCTTCCGCAGGGACGTTCTGAAATTCGTGCAGGACCTGAAAATTCCGGCCATCCGTTATCCCGGCGGCAACTTCGTTTCGGCCTATCGCTGGGAAGACGGCATCGGACCGCGCGACCAGCGCCCCATCCGTCTCGATCTCGCATGGCGCTCCAGGGAAACCAACCAGATCGGCATCAACGAATTCGCCGACTGGGCGCAGATGGCCGGCATCGAGATGATGCTCGCCGTCAATCTCGGTTCCCGTGGTCTGGATGATGCCCGCAATTTCCTCGAATATGTGAATTTTCCGGGGGGCACCACGCTCAGCGATCTGCGCCGCAGCCACGGCGCGGAAAAACCCCACGGTGTGAAAATGTGGTGCCTCGGCAACGAAATGGACGGTCCCTGGCAGATCGGTCACAAGACGGCGGTGGAATATGGCCGTCTGGCGAACGAGACGGCCAAGGCCTTCAAGGGTTTCGATCCGACGATTGAAGCGATTGTCTGCGGCAGTTCCAATGACGGTATGCCGACCTATCCCGAATGGGAGCGCGAGGTGCTGGAGGAATGCTATGAGAATGTCGACCACATCTCGCTGCACAAATATTTCGGCAATAACAGCCGCGATACGCTGAATTATTTCGGCAAGATCGAGGAAACCGGGCGCTATATCCAGACGATTGCCGGGGTCATCGATTACGTGAAGGCCAAGAAGCGCGCCAAAAACGAGGTTTCCATCTGCTTCGACGAATGGAACGTCTGGTATCATATCCGCGAAGAAGACGGCAAACGCATCAAGAGCTGGGACTGGCCGGAAGCGCCCGCACTTCTGGAAGAGACTTATAATTTCGAGGACGCGCTTTTTGTCGCCGGTCTGCTCAATGAGTTCATCCGCCGTTCGGACCGCGTGCGCATTGCCTGCATCGCCCAGCTCGTCAATGTCATCGCCCCCATCCGGGCGGAAAAGAACGGGCCAGCCTGGCGGCAGACGATCTATTATCCCTATCAGTTCGCCTCGCTTTATGGCCGTGGCGTCGCGCTGAACGTCGCCGTCGATTGCCCGACTTACGATTGCAACGCGGCCGACGACGTCAAATATCTCGATGTTGCCGGTGTTTATGACGAAGCGGAAGGCGTCGTGACGCTGTTCGTGCTCAATCGCCATCTGACAGAAGCGGCGGAGATCGATGTCAGCCTCACCGGCTATTCATCCGCCACTCTCAGCCTGCATCTTGCCATGGCGGGATATGATCTGCGCCTCGGCAACGGCCCGGATCAGCCGGATCGCGTCGTGCCGGTGCCGGGCAGCGGCGTCGCCGTGGAGGACGGGGCGCTGAAGGGTTCGGTGCCTGCGCTATCCTATCATGTGCTGCGGCTGAAGGTTCAGTGAGGCGGCCATGGGTGTCCGTCTCAACAATGTCGCCAAGTCCTTCGGATCCTTCGCGGCGATCCGGGATGTTTCGATGGAAATTCCAGCCGGCAGCTTCGCGGTCTTCGTGGGGCCTTCCGGCTGCGGAAAATCCACCCTGTTGCGCATGATCGCCGGCCTTGAGGAAACCAGCGGCGGGCGTATCGCCATCGATGAGCGTGATGTCACCGCGGTCGAACCGGCGGATCGCGGCGTTGCAATGGTGTTCCAGAACTATGCGCTCTATCCGCATCTGACGGTGTTCGAGAACATGGCGTTCAGCCTGCGTCTTGCCCGCCGGCCGAAGGCGGAGGTGACGGAGAGGGTGGGCGAGGCCGCGCGTATCCTCCAGCTTGAGGAGCATCTGCACAAACGGCCCTCGCAGCTTTCCGGCGGCCAGAGACAGCGCGTGGCCATCGGCCGCGCCATCGTGCGGCAGCCGAAAGTATTCCTGTTCGATGAGCCGCTGTCCAATCTGGACGCCGAACTGCGTGTGCAGATGCGGCTGGAACTGACCCGGCTTCACCGCAAGCTGGGCGCGACGATGATCTATGTCACGCATGACCAGGTGGAGGCCATGACGCTTGCGGACAGGATTTTCGTGCTGAAGGGCGGCATCGTGCAGCAGGCGGGGGCACCGCTCACCCTTTACGACGATCCGGACAACCGCTTCGTGGCGGGTTTTATCGGATCGCCCGCGATGAACTTCCTGCGGGCCGATATCGTCTCCCAGGCGGATGGCATCGTGACGCTCGCGCCCGAGGGCGGGGCGGGGCATCTCAGGGCCCGGCTTGCCCTGTCCGTTTCCCCCGGCCAGCGGGTCGAGATCGGAATTCGGCCGGAGCATCTGAAGATTACGGAACAGGGCGCCCTGCCGGTTGTCGTCGAGGTCGCGGAGGAGCTTGGCGATCTTTCCTACCTCTATACCCGCACCGGATCCGGGAAGGAAATCATCGTGCAGCGGCAAGGCACGCGGGAAAGGCTGGATGGCCGGCCGGTATCGCTTACCGCCTCGCCCGACCATGTCCTTGTCTTCGACAATGACGGCAGACGGTTGCGATAGGCGCGAGGAGGCGTCTTTCGAAACAGCAAACCATCCCTCAACGGGATGTTCGATCAAACGGGAGGAGTGAACGATGCGACTGATCAAGACATTGCTTGTTGGTGCGGCTCTGGGTCTCAGCGCCCTGCCGGCTCTCGCGAAGCAGGATATCGTCTGGTGGGACTTTCTGTCGGGCGGTGACGGCGTGCGCATGAAGGCGTTGATCGATGCCTTCAACAAGGAACACCCCGACATCCAGATCAAGGGAACGACGCTCGAATGGGGCGTGCCCTTTTATACCAAGGTGCGCACGGCCTCCGCGGTGGGTGAGGGGCCGGATATCATGACGTATCACCTGTCACGCGCGCCGCTCGGCCTTGAAGAAAAAGTGCTGAGCGAAATCACCGAAAAGGATCTCGAGGATGCGGGGCTGAAGACCGGAGACTTCTTCAGCGCACCCGTGGATGCGGCCACCCAGAACGGCAAACTTTACGCCGTGCCGTTCGATATCCATGCGCTTGTCCTTTATTACAACGCCGATCTTCTGAAAGGCTCGCCCTATCTCGATGCCGAGGGCAAGCTGACCGGCATCAAGACGATCGAGGATTTCGAGAAGGCGCTGGCCTGGGCGAAGGACAATGGCGTCCAGACGCCGATCACCTATCAATCGGGTGGCGAAGGCGGGGTGTGGCGCGTCTTTTATACGCTGCTGTCGCAACAGGGCGGCGAACTCGTCACCGAAAAGGAGGTTCTCGCCGGCGACAATGCCGAAAAGGCGGCAAAAGCCATCGAGACCCTGTCCAGATGGCGGGAAAACGGCTGGGCCCCCGAACAGGCGGAATATGAGGCGTCGGTGGCGCTCTTCTCTGCCGGCAAATCCGCGTTCCAGCTGAACGGCGTCTGGGAAGTTCCGACCTACAAGGATCTGGAAAAGAACGGCAAGCTCGGCTTCAAATGGAGTGCGGTGGAAGTGCCGCCCCTGATGGGCAAGCGCGCCACCTGGGCGGATTCCCATGCTTTCGCCATTCCGAATGAAGGTGACAAAACGGTCTCCGGCGAAAAACGCGCTGCGGTGATGAAGGTGATCGGCTGGATGGAAAAACACGCGATCAGCTGGGCCGATGCCGGGCATATTCCGGCTTACAAATCCATCACCGAAAGCAGCGAATACAAAGCGATGCAGCCGAATGCCACCTATGCCTCGCTGGCGGAAGCGGCGGTGTTCGATCCGAAGACCACCATTACCGGGGTCGCTTCGCCCGCCTACGATGCCGCTCTCAACGTCATCGCCCCTGCCATTCAGGGCTTCATGAGCAGCACCGACGCCGTGGAGCAGATCAAGGATGAGCTGCAGGGCAAGCTCAGGTAATCGGCAGCCTGCCCTCCGGTTGAGGCCGGAGGGCAGAGTGCAATGCGCAAGCTCCCGGAGACATTCCATGGCTATGATTGAAAACCGGCGCAAGAAATCGCTGATCGCGCTGTCGATGGTGACGCCGTTCGTTCTGGTCTTCACCACCTTCTTTCTTTATCCGCTGATAGAGATGGTGCGCATCAGCTTCACTGACGCGCCGCTGATCGGTGAGGGAAACTGGGTCGGCCTGGAGAATTACGCGAAGCTGCTGGGCGACCGCCTGTTCGTCACCTCGCTCAAGAACAACGGCTATTTCGTGCTTCTGACCGTCGTGCCCACGACCGTCATCGCCCTGATGATCGCGCTCGCCGTCAGCCGCCTCTCGGGCGTGAAGCAGACGATTGTCATGAGCCTGTTTTTCCTGCCCTATGTGCTGCCGGTTTCGGTCGTCACCGAAATCTGGGCGTGGATGCTCGATCTGCAGTTCGGCATTCTCCAGCCGGTCATATCGCTGCTGGCGGGCAAACCCGTCGCCGTTTTCAAGAACCCCTACTGGGTCATGCCGATGGTTGCCGTCGTCACCATCTGGTGGACGAACGGCTTCAATGTGCTGCTCTTCATCGCCGGATTGCGGAACATACCGGCCGAGCTTTATGAGGCTGCGGCTCTGGATGGCGCGACGACCTGGCAGCGCTTCCGCCGCGTCACCTGGCCGCTTCTGTGGCCGGTCACTGCGCTGGTGCTGACGCTGCAACTGATCCTGCAACTGAAGATATTCGATCAGATCTACCTCTTAAGCGGCGGCGGGCCGTTCAATTCCAGCTTCGTGCTGCTCCTCAAGGTCTACCGCGAGGCCTTCCAGATGAACAATGGCGGTTATGCGTCTGCCGTGGCGACGGTGCTTTTCCTGCTGATCGTCATCGTTTCCGTTTTCCAGTTCCAGCTGCTGCGCATCCGGAGGAATTCATGAGCCCGATGAGAAAATTCGAGAACCTCGTTCTGACGCTGCTGACTTTTTCGGCGGCCCTCGTCTGGATTTTTCCGCTCTACTGGAGCTTCGTCACCTCGCTTCGCGCCGATGAGAACGTTGCCGGCAACATGTCGCTTTTGCCGGACGAGTTCCGCCTCGGCGCTTATTTCAATGCGATATTCAATACCCGGCTGATGACCTGGTATGTGAACTCCATCGGCACGGCGGTCATCGTCACGATCTCGGTGCTGTTCATTTCCATGCTCTGCGCCTATGCGCTGTCGCAGATACGCTTTCCGGGCAGGCGGCTGCTTTATGGCATCGTGCTGGCAAGCTTCATGGTGCCGGCGCAAACGCTGGTCGTCACCCAGTTCATCCTGATGAAGAACCTCAACCTCATCAACACCTGGGCGGGCATCATCCTGCCGCAGTTGATCACGCCCATCGTCATCATCGTCTACAAGCAGTTTTTCGACAGCGTGCCGAAGGAGATGCGCGAAGCGGTGGTGCTGGATGGCGGCGGCGAATACACGATCCTGTTCCGGGTCTATCTGCCGCTCAACTGGGGCATCACGACCGCCATGGCGATCGTGACCTTCATTACGGTATGGAACGCCTTCTTCTGGCCCTTCCTCGTGGTCACCTCCGAAAACATGATGACGATCCCGGTCGGCATCACCCAGGTCAACGATGCTTTCGGTGTCGCCTATGCGCGGCTGATGGCTGTCGCCATGCTGGCGGCCCTGCCGGTCATCATCGCCTATGTCATCTTCCAGCGGCGTGTGACGGAGGCGATCATGATTTCGTCGGGTGTTAAGGGGTGAGGGCGGCTGAAACGCCGCTCCTCTACCTCAGCGCAGGCGCTGCGGCGTCGCATCCGCCGGTATCAGCGGCACATAGCTTTCGCCGTTCAACTGCTCGCGATGCTCGGCTTTCGCCGCGGCGATCATTGCCGGATCGAGCATGGCCTGCACGGCGGAGGCGGCCATGACCTTGCCGGCCTGCAACATGCCCTTGTGGGCGTAACCGGAGGTTCCCTGCGCCACCATCTGCCAGGTGTGTGGCGGTGTGCCATAGGCCTCGGTCGCCACATAGACCTGACCGGTCGGCACCAGCCAGCTGACATCGCCGACATCGGTTGAACCGTGCAGGAAGGTTGGCTCTTCCTGAAAACCGTTCAGGTCTTCCGAAAGGACCTTGCCGCGTCTGGCGATGCGGGTCTGCACTTCGGCCGAGAAGGTCTTCTGAATGGACCCGGCAAAATCCTTCTCGCTGTTGGAGAAGGCGGCAACGCCGATCTTTTCGAATTCCCGATGCATCATCCGGGCGAGCGTCACATTCGGCACGAGATCGGCCGATGCCGCGTCGAAGGTGATCTGCAGCTCGGTTCCAGTCATCAGCGCCGCGCCGCGCGCGACATCCTTGACGCGCTCGGTGATGTCGCGGACCTGATCCATTCTGGGCGCCCGGACCTTGTAGAGCACCTGCGCCTGCGACTGCACCACATTGGGCGCTCGCCCGCCCGTGTCGGTGATGGCATAGTGGATGCGGCCGTCCTGAATGATGTGCTCGCGCAGGTAGTTGCAGCCGACATTGGTCAGTTCGACCGCATCGAGCGCCGAGCGTCCAAGATGCGGCTCGAACCCGGCATGGGCGCTGGTGCCGCGAAAGGTGAAATAGAGCTGGTTGGTGGCCAGCATGCGCGCATTGTAAGCGAGGTTTTCGTCCCATGGATGCCAGGTGAAGGCGACGTCCACATCGGCAAACAGGCCTTCGCGGGCCATATAGGCCTTGCCGCCGCCGCCTTCTTCGGCCGGGCAGCCGTAATAGCGGATCGTGCCTTCAAGCTTCAGTTCGTCCTTGCAGGCCTTGAGCGCGAGGATTGCCGCAAGCGCGCCGGTGCCGAGAAGATTGTGGCCGCAGCCATGGCCGTTTCCACCCTCGGTGATCGGCGTGTGGCTGGCGACACCACTTTCCTGGCTAAGGCCGGTCAGGGCATCGAACTCGCCGAGAATGGCCACGACGGGGTGGCCTTCGCCATAGCTGGCGACGAAGGCGGTTTCGATATTGCCGGCATTGCGGGTGACGGCGAAGCCCGCCTTTTCCAGCTCGTCCGCCAGCAGGGCCGCCGACTTTGTTTCCTCGTAACGGATTTCGGCGAAGGACCAGATGGCATCCGCCACGGATTTCAGATTATCCGCATGGGTGGCGACGGTGCGCTCGATGATGTCGATATAAGTCATGGTCTTCCTTCAGGCGGTCTGTTCGACGGTTTTGTTGCCGTGAATGGCAGGGAAGGTGGCGGCGATGGCGCAGACGATTACGGCGCAGCCGACGATCACCGCAAAGGCGATACCGTAATTCTGTCCGGTGGCGGAAAGAACGGCGCCGATGAGCATGGGCGAGGCGAACGAGCCAAGCTGCGCCAGCGAATTGATGAGGCCGGTGGCCGTGCCGATCGAATTCTGCGGAAAGTGTTTCATGATGCTGACGAAGACACTGATCGAGATGGCGTTGAGAAACACGTTCGAAACCGACAGATAGGCAAAGGCCAGCGGAATGGATTGCGCGTTCGCCATCAGATAGATGAAGATCGCCGACACGGCCGAGCCGATGCAGATGAGGTATTTTTCCTTCTGGTGGAAAAAGCGGTCCAGCAGCCAGCCGCAGGTGAGGAAAGAGACAAAGCCAAGCGCTGGCGGGATCATGGAATATGCGCCCATTTCCACCATGCTCATGCCCTTTACCTTCACCCAGTAGGAGGGCAGCCAGGATTGCAGGCCCCAGAAGACGATGTTGGTGAAGAAATAGACCGAGGCGATCTTCCAGGTCAGCGTATTTTTTAGCAATCCGGCGATGCGCTGTCTTTCGGAAACCCTGGGGCTGGCGTCTCGTGCCGCCAGCGTCTGCGAGCGCGGCTTCATGACGGTGTAGAGCGCAATCGACAGAATGACGCCGACCGAACCCAGAACGAAGAACATGATGCGCCAGCTATAGAATGAAATCAGCGTGGTGATGACGATGGCGCCGAGCGCGAAGCCGACGGAAGCGCCCGATTGCAGCACCGATTTGGCGCGGGCCATCTGGGTTTTCTCGAAATTCTCGGTGATCGCGACCGATCCTCCGGCCGGGAAAATCGCTTCCCCCGAACCCGTGATCGCCCGCGCGGCGGCCAGTCCAACCGCACTGGTGACGACGCCGGAGGCGACCGTGCCGAACGACCAGACGGCCACCGCCGAACTCAATACCCGGCGCGAACCGAAGCGATCGACAAGATAGCCGCCAACCAGTTGTGTCATCGAATAGGCGAGGAAAAAGGCGCTGATGATCATGCCTTGATGATCGGTGCCAAGGCCGAATTCCTCGCTGATCGGAATGATCGCATAGTTGATTGCGGTCTTGTCCAGAAAGCCGACGACCCAGCAGACGAACAGCATTCCAATGATAATATGGCGGCGTTTTATCGCAGAAAGCATTTTAGCGGTTCCCATTATTTTTGATTTTTAAGTTTGTGTCACCGCCACGAATAATTCATATGTTGAAAGCGCCATAAAAATCTGAAATTTAATGTGTATTAACACAGGAGGATTCGCGCTTGAAAATCGATCTCCATGCGCATCCCATCCTGCGTGAAATGGTGCAATCGCAGGCTGTTCAGCTCAGAACCATCGATGCCGACGGCCGGGAATTGTCGGTTGGGATCTCCCATATCGTTGAAATAAAAGAAGGAAATCGGCATCTTTCGGTCGATCATTCCTATTATACCGCCAAGCGGACGGAATTTGAGATCCGCGACCGTGACGGCGAGAAGGTCGTGGGCCGAATTCTTCAGGCTGTACACGAAGCGGTCATCGGCCTTCAGACGAGAACCTTCGAAATGCTGGCTTCAGTGAATTCGGCGGTCATCAATTCGCTGGATGAAAAGGAGATCGTGCATAACGTCCTTCGCGAAGTGATGAACGTGCTGCCCCATTGCGATGCCGGGGTCTTTCGCCTGTTCGACGAGGAGAGCGGTTTTCTCATTCCGGTCTCGCATGAGGGATTGCCCGACGACTATACCCATTATCGCGTCCAGCCGAACGAGTCCGTTTCGGGCGAAGTTTTCGCCACCGGTCGGCCGGCCATTCACAATGGCCGGCAGAACATCATCGCCGCCCACCGCGTCATGCGTCCCGAAAGCCAGTCTTTCATGGAGCGGTCGGAGATTGCGAATGCCCTGCTCTGTGTCCCCGTCATGGCGGAGGGCAAACGTCTGGGCACATTGACGACGCTGTGTTTTTCCAGCGACGGCGCCTTTTCGGTCTTCGACAGGACTGTTCTGGAATCGCTGGCGACGCAGATCGCGGTCGCCTATCAGCGCTCGCTCGCCTATCAGAACGCCGTCGCCACCTCGCGCCGGCTGGAGCAGATGCGCAGCGACCTTGCCCGCAAAAATGCCGAACTGGACCGTGCCGTCGCATTGCATGAGGCGCTGTTGCGCATATTTGCGACGGGCAGCGGCATGACGGAGCAGCTTCATGCCGTTGCCGGACTGTTTCGCGTCGATTTCCGGTTCGAGAATGTACTTGGTCTCGACTATCGCTCCGCCGGCTGGACGGAAGACGGTGAAACGCTGCGGCAGACGGTGGAAGTTGCGGAGGCCCCTGTCGGCCAGTTTCATTTCAGGGCCTCGGGCGATGCCGGTTTCCATCAGGTGCTTTTCGGCACATTGGCGACATTCGTGGCGCTGGATTTCGTGCACGACATGTCGCGGATGGATGTACTGAACGCCCGCAGGAAAGCGCATTTCGAGGCACTGGCTGCCGGCGTCGATCCCGATGGCCGTCGTAGCCATCAGGGCTTTCGGCTTGATCGTTACCATCAGGTGTTTGTGGCGCGGGGGCCGAGGCGCGATGTTTCGGCCAATCCGCAGCTATCCCTCTACAAGTCTCAATCCGATTTGCAGCAGGCAATGACGGCGTCGAATTCCCTCATCTTTCACGAGGACGAGCAGATCGTCATGCTGGTTTCCGCCTCCACCACCGCCGCACTTGAGCGAAACCTGCGGGCGGTTGCCGAGATTGCCGGCAAAGAGGCCATCTGCATCGGCGCAAGCGAGATTTACGATGCGAACGAAGGCCATCTTGCCGCGCGCGATCTGGCTGCGCAGGCAAGCGAGGCTTTGCTGCGACGCGGCCAATCGGGCCTTTTGCGCCACCGCGACATGGGGGTGGAGCTGTTGCTGGAGGGCAGGGCGCGGCAGGATATTCTTGAATTCACGCGGCAGATTCTCGCACCGCTGCTGCGCGATCCCAAACATCGCACCCTGCATGAAACGCTTTCGCGTTACATTCAGGAGGGGAAGTCCGTCGCCCGCACGGCGCAGGCGCTGAATATTCATTCCAACACGCTTTATCAGCGGCTGCAACGCGTGGAGACGCTGACCGGCCGCAGGCTTGCCGATGCGGCCGATTTTACGCTGCTCAGCCTCGCCTGCCAGCTTCACGCCGATTATTCGGGTGAAACCACAGCCGTCAGATGACGTGGGCATTGTGCAGGGCGGTCAGCACCTCGTTCTTGAGGTTTGCGAGCTGCGGAGACCGCCGGTCGCGCGGGCGCGGTACGCCCACCTCTATCCGCTGCTGGATACGGCCGTCATGGGCGCCCATCATGTAAATCCGGTCGCCGAGATAGAGCGCTTCGTCGATATCGTGGGTGACGAGCAGGAAGGAGATGCCGCGCTGTTCGACGAGCTTCAGCACCAGATCCTGCAATTTCATCCGCGTGAAAGCATCGACCGCGCTGAAGGGTTCATCGAGGAGCAGAATGCGCGGCTCGGTATAGAGCGCCCTTGCGATTGCCACACGTTGCGCCATGCCGCCCGAAAGGGCCTTCGGCAGCGCCCCGCCATGGCCGCTCAAACCCACATCGTCGATCAACCTTTCCACACGCCCGACATCATATTTCCTCCCCGCCGCATAACCGATGTTTTCGGCAACCGTCAGCCAGGGCATCAGGCGGGGTTCCTGAAAAACGAAGGCGATGGGCGGTGAGTTCGATGCCTGCTCCTCGTCCTGCTGAACCCTGACCGCGCCTGAAAAACGCCGGTCGAGGCCGGCGGCGATGCGCAGCAACGTGCTCTTGCCGCAGCCGCTGGGGCCGAGAAGAACCGCCGCTTCGCCATCGCCCAGCGTGAGCTGGATATCCTGAAGGACCACCGTGTCGCCGAAAGCCTTTTCGCGCACATCGACATTAAGCAAACTCATCGCAGGCGTCCTCCCTGCTGAAGCGGATAGGTGTCGCGCCAGCGCAGGCATCGGTCTTCGACGACCTTGAAGAGGCTGTCGGAAATCTTGCCCAGCACCGCAAGGCAGATGATGGCGATCATGACGAGATCGGGCCGGGAAAGCTCCCGCCCGTCGGAGAGCATGTAGCCGATACCTTCCGAGGCGGCCAGAAGCTCGGCCGCAACGACGCTCAGCCAGGCAAGCGACAGCCCGTAACGCAGGCCCGTGAAGAGATGCGGCAGCGAGGCGGGAATGAAAATCCGCCACACCAGCACGGGCAGCGGCTGGCGATACATCTCGCCCACCTCCACCAGCTTGCGGTCGACATTCCTGATGCCGGAAAAGAGGTTGAGATAGACCGGGAAAAATGCGCTTTTGGCGATCAGCACGATTTTCGAGGTTTCGCCGATGCCGAACCAGATCATCAGCAGCGGCACCCATGCAAGGCTCGGAACCGCCCGCAGCGCCTGAAACGTCGGCTCGAGATAACGTTCGGCGGCAATCACCAGACCGACGAGCGAACCGACGACGATGGCGAGCAGGGAACCGATGACGAAGCCGACGAAGACGCGCGCGGTACTGGCCGCAACATTCGCCCACAGGGGACCTTCCGCAAGCCGCAGGAACGTATCGTAAAGTTCGGAAGGCGGCGGCAGCACATAGGGGCTGACCCAGCCGAGGCGAACGAAAAGCTCAAGCAGCAGCAGCGACCCGACGGGCACGATTGCGCCGCGCAGGTCGAAACGGCCAAGGAAATTCCCCACCCTTTGCACAAGCGGCAATCGGGAAGGGAATTGTCCCGCAGTCTGTTTCACGCGCTGGAATTCGCGCGGATGGGAATTCATGCGCCAAGCGCCTTTTTCGCCGGTGCCGGATCGCTCAGCGAGGACAGGACATTGTCGACATTGACGCCGGGGCGCAGGACGTCGTCACCCAGAAGCGGCGTGACGATGCGGATCGAGTTCAGCAGTTCCTCGCCCGGAACGGGATTATTCCAGTCGCGCTTCTCGATTGTCAGCCTGGTGATCTTGGGATCGTTGCCGGTGACCTGCGTGACGAAATCGATGAATTCGCTTTTGTTTTCACGAATCCACTTCTGCGTCTGCACCCAGACGCCGAGAAGTCTGTCGACCGCTTTCGGGTATTTGGCCAGAAACTCCTCGGAGACGCTGAAGACGCTGCCGTCGCGCCAGCTGCGCTCGTCGAAAATCGCCCGGTCGCCTGCAAGCTCGGCCTGGGACGTGTGCGGATCGATGCCGACCCAGGCGTCCACCTGACCCTGCTGAAGCGCGCTGAAGCCTTCCGGATGTTGCAGGTTCACGACCTTCAGGTCGTCGATGGACAGCTTGTTCTGGTCAAGCGCGCGGACGAGGGTGAAATAGGGCGCGGTGCCCTTGGTGACCGCAATGGTCTTGCCCTTGAGATCGGCGACGGTTTTGATGGGCGAATCCGGGCGCACCTGAATGATGGACGAACCGCCCCAGCTCGCCACATAGATCACCTTCAGCGGCACGCCATTGGCGCGCGCGAGAAAGGCGGAAAGGGCGGCCGAGCCGGCAAAATCCGTCGAGCCGACCTTCAGGAATTCGAGCGAATTGTTGCTGCCGCGGGATTGCACCCAGGTGATCTTCGTGCCGACATCCTTGAAAGCCTCCTCAAGCCAGCCCTTGTTCTTTATCAGCAGCGTATGGGAGGAGTAAAATCCCCAGTCCAGCTTCAGCTCGGCAGGAAATTCCGGGGGACTCTGGGCCAGCGCCTTGCCCGTGGCAAGCGGCGCGGCAAGAGCGCCGGCAATGCCGAATTTGAGGATCTGGCGGCGTGAATGTTCAGCCTTCATATTAATTCACCTAATTTATGTATTTTGTGTATTTAAAAGGTATGGGCGGGTGTTTTTGAGGTCAATCCGCCCTTCTGGAACCTCATGCCAAACTTTGCGAGCCACGTGGAAAATCTCCCTACCAGGAGCGCGATCGGCGCGACGGCGCTTTATTCAGCTGAAAAAACGATTGGCCGGTCGTTGCAGGCCGAGATGGTCGCGCAATGTCGGCCCCTCATAGTCCTTGCGGAACAGCCCGCGCCTTTGCAGTTCCGGCACCACCTGCGTCGTGAAGTCATCGAGGCCGGCAGGCAGGAAAGGGAAGGTGACGTTGAAACCGTCCGAACCCTCCTCATGGAGCCATTGTTCCATCTCGTCGGCGATGGTCTTTGGCGTGCCGACGAAGGCAAGACCCGCATAACCGCCCAACCGCTGGGCAAGCTGGCGCACCGTCAGGCCCTCGCTTCGGGCAAGCTCGATCACCCTTTCACGGCTGGATTTGCTGGCGTTCGTTTCCGGAATATCAGGCAGGGGACCATCGGGATCGAAGCCGGAAACATCGTGGCCGAGCGCAATCGAGAGCGAGGCGATTGCGCTGTCATAATGGACGAGACTGTCGAGTCGGGCGCGTTTGGCCTTCGCCTCTTCCACGCTGTCGCCGACGAGAACGAAAGCGCCCGGCAGGATGACAATTCCCTCGCGCGAACGGCCAGCGGCGACGGTCCTGTCCTTGACGTCCTTATAAAAAGCCTTGCCCGCCGCAAGCGTGGGGGTTGCGGCAAAAACCACCTCTGCCGTCTCGGCGGCAAGCTGGCGTCCCGGTTCGGAAGCTCCGGCCTGAACGATGACGGGCCAACCCTGCACCGGGCGCGCGATGTTGAGCGGTCCGCGCACGGAAAATTCAGGTCCCTTGTGGTCCAGCACATGCATCTTTTCGGGATCGAAAAACAGCCCGCTGTCGACATCCCGAATAAAGGCGTCGTCGGAAAAGGAATCCCAGAGCCCGGTGACAACATCGTAAAATTCCCGCGCGCGGCCATAGCGCTCGGCATGATCCGGCTGTTCCTCGCGGCCGAAGTTCCGGGCCGCGTCGGGATTTGACGTGGTGACGATGTTCCAGCCGGCGCGACCGTTGCTGAGGTGATCGAGCGAGGCGAAACGCCGGGCGACGTGATAGGGCTCGTCGAAGGTGGTGGACGCGGTGGCGACCAGCCCGATGCGGGAGGTGACGGCGGCGAGCGCCGAAAGCAGGGTGAAGGGCTCGAAGGAGGTGACGGTATGGCTGCGGCGCAGCGCCTCTGTGGGCATGTTCAGCACCGCCAGATGATCGGCCATGAAAAATGCATCGAATTTCGCGGCCTCGAGCTGTTGTGCGAAGCGCGCCAGATGAGCGAAATTGAAATTCGCATCAGGGAAGGCGCCCGGATAACGCCATGCACCCGTGTGGAGACTGACGGGCCGCATGAAGGCGCCGAGATGCAGTTTGCGATCATTTGCCATTGGACTTCACTTTCGTCGATGTTTTGGCTTGCGCGGCGCGTTGCGGAGGGCTTCAGCCACAGGCAGGCCTTTGCTCGTCGCGACGATATCCCCGCCGGGGGATTGGCGCGGCAAAGACTATTCCGATTATGATTTCCGAACCGAAAGATTTTTGCTGAAATTCTGCATTTGGCGATGATCCGGTCACCCGCGCCGGTCTCGTTTCCATCCCGTCGAGCGCAAGAATCGGCGGGCCGAGCTTCACTCCTTGCCGCTTGCGCGAAAATTTGCCGAAAACTGCGAATGATTAGAAGATTTTTGCTTTCCGGATTTCCGCTTCTGTGTTTCTTATAATGCTTAAATAGAATTTTTAACGCTCATTAATTCAGAAATAACATGATGGAAGATCGCAAAACCGACGCAATGTCTGTGAATGCGGGCGGCTTGCCGGCGCTAGAGGCGAGGCTTGCGCAGGAGCTCGCCCTGCTTGAGCGACCGGCAAAGCCGTGGGTACCGCGCACCTCTCCCAACGGTTCCGAGGTGCTGGATGTCGCCGTCATCGGCGCCGGGCTCTGCGGGTTGACCGCGCTTGCGGCTCTTTCATTTGCCGGTATCGACAATATCCGCGCTTTTGACAGGGCGCCCAGCGGGCGGGAGGGCCCGTGGGTGACCAGTGCGCGGATGGAGACATTGCGCACCCGCAAGGAGCTGGCCGGGCCGGCGCTCGGCGTACCCTCTCTGACATTCCGCGCATGGTTCGAGGCGCAGTTCGGCGCACGCGCCTATGAGGAGATGGTGCTCATACCGCGTGAAGCCTGGATGGCTTACATGGTCTGGTATCGCAATGTGCTGGCGCTGCCGGTGAGCAACGATACCGAACTTGCCGGTCTCGTTCTGCGCGAGGATGGCCTGCTCGCGCTCGATTTTCTGGGGCCGGAAGGTCCAGCAAAAATTCTGGCGCGCCGGGTGATCCTGGCGACGGGGCTCGATGGCCTCGGTGCGCCGCGTCTGCCGGATGTGGCGAAAACGGTTCCCGCCCGCTTCGTGCGCCATAGCGGCGATGTATTCGACGTGGGCGCATGGCACGGCAAACGTGTCGCGGTGGTCGGCGCCGGTGCTTCGGCGATGGACAATGCAGCCGCAGCACTGGAGGCGGGGGCGGCTCGCGTCGATCTTTTCATTCGCAGGACCGACATCCCCCGGGTTGAAAAATTCGGCGGTATTGCCAGCCTCGGCATGACCCACGGTTATATCGGCCTGCCCGATGCTGACCGCTGGGCCTTCATGGTCGAGGCGGAGCGCACACAGATTCCACCGCCGCGCCACAGCGTCCTCAGGGTCTCGCGCCATGACAATGCGTTCTTCCATCTGGGCAGTCCCGTTCTCAGCCTGACGGAAGCGGGCGATGCGGTGGAAATCGAGACCCCGAAGGGGCGCTATCCGGCCGATCTCATCATTTTCGCCACCGGCTTCGACGTCGATTTCGCCCGGCGGCCGGAATTTACCGCCTTGAGCGGCCGCGTCCTGCTCTGGCGCGACGCCTATCAGCCGCCGGCCGGTGAGGAGAATGACGCGCTGGGGTCCTATCCCTATCTCGGGCCGGCTTTCGAGTTTCTGCCGAAACCGGGTCTGCCGGCCGCCGAGGCGGAGGCGATTTCCCGCATCCATTGCTTCGCCTATCCGGCTGTTCCCTCCCACGGGAAAATCACCAGCGGCATTCCGGCCGTCAGCCCGGGGGCGGAGCGGCTGGCGCAGGGCATCGCCAGGTCTCTCTTCGTCGAAGACCGCGCCCGTCATTTCGAAACTTTCATGAACCACGACGCCGCTGAAATCACCGGCGAGGAATGGCGCGATGCGGACGCGCAGGACAGGATCAAGGAGCATGCCAATGGCTGAAGCGGCGCTGAAACTGGAGATATTTTACGGCATTTCTTCGCCATGGGCCTATTTCGGCGCGCCACGAGCCGTGGAAGTCGCCCGCACACATGGCGCCGCAATCGTGTTGCGGCCCATCCGCATCATCGAGGCCAATGGTGGCATTCCGCTGCGCAGCCGCCCGGATGCCCGGCAAAGCTATCATGCCGTGGAACTGGATCGGTGGCGGCGTTATCTCGACATGCCGCTCAACCTGACGCCGAAGTTCTACCCCTGCGCCACCATCGAACGGGCCGCCCAGCTCGTCATCGCCGCGCAGAAGGCCGGGCTCGATGCGATCAGCCTGTCCTTCGCCATCCAGCGCGCCTTGTGGAGCGAAGAGTGCGACATTGCCGATCCCGACACACTGCGCACCATCGCGCAGGCCGTCCTCGGCTCAGAAGGTGCTGCCCTCGTGCGCGATCCGCAGCCGGAAGACATCGTGGCGGAATGGCAGGGAAATCTGGCAGAGGCCGAACGTCTCGGGATTTTCGGCACGCCGACCTATGTGGTGAACGGCGAACTTTTCTGGGGGCAGGACCGTCTGGAATTCGTCAGCCGCGCCCTTGGGGCGCTCAAGCAGCAGCTTTCGCAATCCGCAGTGAGGACATCCGCATGACCGATGCCGCAAAACTCCATAATGACGCCATCGTCATCGACGGTTTGCAAACCTGCCAGTGGAGCAGGTCGATATTCGAGGACATGCGCGCCGGCGGCCTCACCGCCGTCAACGTCTCGAGCGTGATCTGGGAAAATTTCCGTGAGGGCATCGGTTATGTCAGCGAATGGAAGCGTTTCCTGCGGGAAAACGACGACCTTATCCGCCCGGTGCGGACGGTTGCCGATATTCACGCGGCCAAGGCGGAGAACAGGACCGGCATCATCATCGGCTGGCAGAACACCTCGCCGCTCGAGGACAAGCTGGATTATGTCGAAATCTTCAAGGATCTAGGCGTCGGCATCATGCAGCTGACCTACAATACCCAGAACTATTCCGGCGCCGGGTATCTCGAAGAAAACGACAGCGGCCTGACCGGCTTCGGCCGCGAGGTGCTGGCGGAGATGAACCGCGTCGGCGTGCTCTGCGATTTGAGCCATGTCGGGGACAAAACGACGGCCGATGTCATCGCCCGCTCGCAAGCGCCGGTCTGTATCTCGCATGTGCTGCCGCGGGCGCTGCGCGATGTGAAGCGCAACAAGCCGGATGAACTGTTCAAGGCCTGTGCGGAAAAGGGCGGCATCATCGGCATCAGCCTTTTCGCGCCGGGACTTGCCGCTGGAAACGACGCCACGGTCGAGGATTATCTCGACGCCATGGCCTATGTCATCGATCTCGTCGGCGAGGATCATGTCGGCATCGGCACGGATTTTTCGCAGGAGCGGCCGCGTCCGGGTCCCTGGCAGCTCTGGGCCAACCGCGACAAGGGCACGGCCCGCACGCTGACGGAATTCGCGACGGTCAAGATTTCCAAGCCGAAGGGCATCGAGCGCATTGGCGAGGTGCCCAACATCACCGCCCGCATGCTGGCGCGCGGCTGGAGCGAAACGCTCGTTCTCAAACTTCTCGGCCAGAACTGGCTGCGTGTGCTGGATGCCGCCTGGCGGCCCGTAAACTGACAATATCGAAAACAAACGGAGGCAACTGAAATGAAAAATGCTCATCAGCGCCGCAAGGCCGCTCTCGTCGTCGGCATCGTTGCCGCCGGGATCGCATCGCTCTCGGGAACCGTCTTCGCACAGGATGCGACGAAGGGCACCGTCAACATCGTCGGCTTCTCCGGCGTCTTTGCGGATAACTACCAGAAATTCATCATCGACGCCTTCAAGGCCAAACATCCGGGCATCGAGGTGAATTATCAGCAGAGCAAGAATTCGGCCGAAACGCTGGCGCTTCTCACCCTTCAGCGCGCTGAGCCGAAGGTCGATGTCGCCCTGATCGACGTTTCGGTGGCGATCAAGGCGAACAAGGAAGAGCTGTTCACCAGGCTCGATGCCGCCAAGGTGCCGAACCTTGCCGAACAGCCGGAATGGGCGCGCATCGATGGCGACCGCGCCGTTGCCTTCTCGCAGGACAATCTCGCCATTCTCTACAATACCGACGCGGTGAAGGAGCCGCCGACAAGCTGGGCCGATCTCGCCGATCCGAAATACAAGGGAAAGATCGCCGCCAAGCTTTCCGATACGCGCGGCGTCATTCTGCTGCCGATCCTCACCAAGCTGAAGGGCGGCGACTACAAGACCTCCATCGATCCGGCCATCGATTTCCTGAAGGAGGTCGCGCCGAGCGTCTCGACCTTCGAACCCGCACCGGATTGTTATGCGGTGGTGCAGAGCGGCGAAGTCGATCTCTCCGTCTGCTGGAACGGCCGCGCACAATATCTGCACGACACGCAGGGCGGCAAGATCGGGATCGCCCTGCCAAAGGAAGGCTCCATCGGCCAGACGAACACGATCGGTCTGGTCGAAGGCTCCGCCAACAAAGAGGCCGCCGAACTCTTCGTCAATTATGCGCTGAGCGCCGAGGCGCAGGCGACCTTCGCCGAAAAGAGCTTCTACGGTCCGGTCAACAGCAAGGTTGCGCTCAGCGAACCCGTTGCCGCCCGCATCTATGGCAGCAAGGAGGCCCAGGCCGCGCAGTCTTCCCTCGACTGGAACTTCGTGGCGGACAAATATTCGGCATGGATACAGCGGATCAACCGCGAAGTCATCGCGGCGAATTGAGACAGGAAGCAGAGGACGCCATGGCCGATCATCATGTCGAGATCGACAATCTCGTGAAGACCTATCCGGGCGCCCTCAAGCCCTCCGTGGATCACGTCAGCCTCTCCCTGCCGCGCGGGGAAATGCTGGCGCTGCTGGGGCCTTCCGGCTGCGGCAAGACGACGATCCTGCGCATGATCGCCGGCCTCATCCCGGTAACCTCGGGTGAAATCCGCCTGGATGGTCGCGATATTTCCGCAACCCCGGTCCACCGGCGCAATATGGGCATGGTCTTTCAGGCCTATGCCCTGTTTCCGCATATGAATGTCGCCGAAAACATCGCCTTCGGGCTGGAAATGCGCGGCATTGCGAAGTCCGAGCGCAAGGAGCGGGTGGCGAAGGCGCTCGATCTGGTCAAGCTTTCCGGCTTCGGCGAAAGGCGCGTCTCCCAGCTTTCCGGCGGCCAGCAGCAGCGGGCGGCGATTGCCCGCTCTCTCGTCATCGAACCCGCTCTGCTGCTGTTCGATGAGCCGCTTTCCAATCTCGATGCCAAGCTGCGCGACGAGATGCGCGATGAAATCCGCGATATCCAGAACCGCACCGGCGTCACCAGCATTTTCGTCACCCACGATCAGGATGAAGCCCTGTCCATGGCCGACCGGCTAGCGGTCATGTCCGAAGGCCGGCTGGAGCAGATCGGCACGCCGCGCGAGATTTTCGACCGGCCGAAAACGGATTTCGTCGCTTCCTTCATCGGCGCCGGCTCGTTCCTTACAGGCACCGTGGTTGCGCCTGGGCGGGCGGAGATTCCCGGTCTCGGCTTCCTGCATTTCTCGGGCGTTGTCCCGGTCGGCCAGAAAGCACGGTTTCTGGTCCGCCCGCACCGCTTTCTGCTTGGCGATGGCGTCAATGCTTTCTCCGGCATTGTCGAGCACGTCACCTATCGCGGGCAGATGCTGACGCTCGGCGTGCGTGCGGGCGATCATCGCCTGCAGGCCGATCTGCCCACCCATGCCGCCGCTTTGCCGGAAAAGGGCGAGCGCGTGACGCTGTCGGTTGCGCCGGAGGATGTGACGCTGATCGGGGAGGCGGCCTGATGGCGGCGGCAAGCCATGCTTCCGGCGGCGGCACGTCGCATCGCGGCGTTTTGCTTCTCCTGCTTCTGCCGGGCCTCGTCGCACTGCTGACGACGTTTCTGTTGCCGCTCATCTGGCTGGTGCGCGCCTCCTTCGCCTCCTCGTCCATGGCCGCCCTTCGCGGCGGCGATTGGACGCTCGAATCCTACAGGACCGTGCTGTTCGACCCGTTTTACTGGAAGATCGCCTGGAACACGCTTTATCTCGGGGTGAATGTCGCCATTTTCGCGGTCGTTCTTTCCTATCCCATCGCGCTTTTCCTCGCCCGCACCCAAAGCCGCTGGCGCGGGGTGCTGACAGCGCTTGCCGTCGCGCCGCTTCTCACCTCCTCGGTGGTGCGTACCTATGGCTGGATGGTCATTCTGGGGGATCGGGGCGTCATCAACACGGCGCTGCAATCCTCCGGGCTGACGGATGGTGTCATACGGCTCACCAATAATTATTTCGGCGCGACCGTCGCGCTGATCGAAATCCTGATGCCCTATGCGATCCTGGCGATGCTGAGCGGTTTCGGCCGGTTGAACACGCAGCTGGAGGAAGCCGCCGCGATGCTCGGCGCAAACCGCCTGCGCGTGTTCACCCGCATCGTGCTGCCGCTTTCGCTGCCCGGCGTTCTCACCGCAGCGCTTCTCGTTTTCGTGCTGGCGATTTCCTCCTTCGTCACACCGCGCCTGATGGGCGGCGGCCGCGTCTTCGTCATCGGCACGGAGGTTTATAACGAAGCGACGGTGACGCTGAACTGGCCGCTGGCGGCTGCACTTTCGGTGCTGCTGCTCGTGCTGTTCGGCAGCGTGATCGTGATTTACCAGCGCGCCATGCGCGCGCTTGAGACGTGAGGCCGGCCATGGATGCGAAATTCGGACGTCTCGCCCACGCGCTTCTGCTGACACTGCTTTACCTGTTCCTTCTGGCGCCGATCATCGTCGTCCTGATTATTTCCTTCGATACGCGGCAATATCTGGCTTTTCCCCCGGAAAGCCTGTCCTTCGGCTCCTATGCCAAGGTTTTCGCCAATGCCAAATTCATCTCCGCCTTCTGGCGCAGCCTCGGCATCGGTCTTCTTGTCGGTTTCGTCTCGATCTTCGCGGGGCTGCTTCTTTCGCTGGCGCTCTCACGGCACGAATTCCGCGGTAAGGGCGCGATCAACTTCCTCATCCTCGCACCCTTCCTCGTGCCGCATATCGTGCTCGCTGTCGGCGTGATGCTGGTGCTCGGGCCGCTTGGCCTGCTGGATAGTTATACCGGCATTTTCCTCGCGCATCTCGGCATCACCACGCCCTATACGGTGCGCACCATCACCATGAGCCTGATGGCGGTGGATCGCCGTGTCGAGGAGGCGGCGCGCGTTCACGGCGCATCGCCCGCCATGGTGCTGTGGCGCATCACCCTGCCGCTGGTCCGGCCCGGCCTCATCGCCGGTGCGGTCATCGCCTTTCTGATTTCTTTCGATGAGGCGACGATCTCGCTCTTCATCGTCTCGGTCAAATCCTCGACGCTGCCGACCGAAATCTATCACTATCTGGAATATTCCACCGATCCGCAGATTGCTGCTCTGTCCGTTATCCTCATCCTGATTTCGGTCATCGTCGTGGTGGCGGTCGAGCGGTTGATCGGGCTGCGCAAGGTGCTGTGACATGACGATGGTGAAAGTGGCAGCCGGTACATTGCAGGGCAGTCTGGAAAACGGAATTCACACCTTTCTCGGTGTGCCCTATGCCGCGCCCGTCACGCCCGAGCGCCGCTTCGAAGCGCCGCAGCCCGTGTCGCCATGGCAGGGCGCGCGGGACGCCACCCGGCTTGGCCCCGTCTGCCCGCAAATTCCCACTTACGGCCCGGTGGGCACCGCCGCGACCTCGAAACTGGCCTTCGGCGAGGATTTCCTCACCGTCAATATCCGCACGCCCGATCCGGCGGGCAGGGCGCCGGTGCTGTTCTGGATCCATGGCGGCGGCTACGCGGTCGGTTCCGCCAATGAACCGGTGCTGCAGAGCGGCGCTTTCGCGGCAAGCGGCATCGTTGAGGTCACAGTCAATTATCGCCTTGGCGCGCTCGGTTTCCTCCATCTTGAAGGCAGGCCCGACAATCGCGGTCTGCTTGATCTTGTCGCCGCACTGGAATGGGTGCGTGACAATATTGCCGCCTTCGGTGGCGACCCGGACCGGGTGACGCTGGCCGGGCGCTCGGCGGGCGGCTTTGCCGTTGCGGCGCTGATGGCCATGCCGGGCGCGCAGGGGCTTTTCCACCGGGCCATGCCGCAGAGCGGCGCAAGCACGGGCATCGCCTCGATGGAGGATGCCGCCAAACTGACGCGCCGGTTTCTGGAGGCTGCAAATGCCGATGAGGCTTCGCTTGCAGCCCTGCCCATTCACCGGCTGCTCGAAATTCAGCGCGATCTCTGCAACCAGTCCTATGAGCAGCATGATTTCGTCCGCGACGGCGCAGCCTCGATGCTCGGCGTGCCCTTCGTCCCGGTCATCGATGGGGTAAGCCTGCCGGAACATCCGGAAACTGCCGCGCGCGAAGGCCGCACCGCCGCCGTGCCGATGATGATCGGCTGCACGACGGGCGAATATGTGACCCATGCGACGGCGCAGCCGAAAATGGATCTCGCGCTTTGTGCGGAATTGCTGCATGAGCGGGTTCTGCCGCGTGGCCTCACCGGCTCCCTTATTGTCGAGCGTTATCGCAGGGCGCTGCCGAGCCACAGCCCGCGCGGCATCTGGCGCGCGGTTGCCGGCGATCTCGTCTTCCAGCTTCCGGCGATGCGTTTCGCCAGGCTGCATGCCCGTTTCAATCCGGTCTATAAATATCTCTACGGCCCGCTGGAGGCCGATGAGCTGGGTGCGCCGCACGGGGCGGAGGTCGGCTCGGTCTGGTATCGCGATGGTTCGAATGGCCGCGAACTGCCCGAGCGTCAGCGGGTGGCGGATGCGGGCTTCGCAAGAGCGATCCACGATCTGTGGGCCTCCTTCATAAAGGACGAGCGGCCCCGTGCCCCGAATGGTGAGTGGCCGTTATATCATGCGGAAAAACCAATGGTTCTGCGGGCGGCCCCTGCCGGGTTTGGCGCTACTCCCGATCCTTTCGACGGGCGCGAGGCGCTTTGGCTGCCGGCTGGCCATGAGGATTGCGGGCCGGTATAGCGCTTGGTGACGATGAGGCAGAAACACAGGTCTTGAACACAGGCCTTGAACACAGGTCTTGGGGCGGAGTGGAAAATGGCGTCTGACTATCTCGATACGCGGCAGCTCGAGGCTTTCGTGGCCGTGGTGTCTATCGGCAGCATCACCGGCGCGGCCAAGGCGCTGGGCAAGTCTCAACCCGTTGTGACACGCCTCATTCAGGACCTTGAGGGTGAAATCGGCTTTGCGCTGTTGCACCGCAATGGCCCCCGCATCACGCCAACCGAAAAGGGGGTGGCCTTTTTTGCGCAGGCGGAACTGTTCCTCGGCGGTCTCAGAACGATCGGCGAAAGCGCAAGGCGCATTCACGCCGCGCGCCGCACGGCCATCGAGGTCGCTTCCATTCCGGCCATTGCTGCAAGCCTCCTGCCACGGGCGCTCGCCGCCCTGCCGGCCGACCGGTTTCCCGATCACGTGCATCTCCAGAGCATTTCTTCGGAAAATGTCGTGCAGGCAGTGATGGCAGGCACGGCGGATCTCGGCGCCGTCAGCCTTCCGCTCGACAATCCCGGCGTCGACATTCACTGGCTGGGGGAGGTGCCGTGCGTGGCCGTGGTGGCGGAAGATCATCCGCTCGCCCGGAAAGCGGTCATCTCCGCCGAAGACCTTGCCGGAAACCGGCTCATCGCTTCGGCAAACCCCTTCCGCCTGCGCATGCGGATCAACGATGTGCTTTCCAGCCTCGGCGTCGACCTTTCCTCCGTTATCGACAGCAATGCAACCTATGTTTCGCTTTCGCTGGCGCGCATGGGTCTCGGTGTCGCAATCGTCGAATCGATCACCCTCTGGGGCTTGCCGGTGGAGGGTGTCCGCGTCATACCGCTCTCGTTCCACATCCCGTTCCAGTGGGGCCTCGTGACGGCGGCCGGCCGGCCGGTCATCTTCGAGGTGGAGCAGCTTGTGGCCACGGCAAGACGGCTGGTGTCGGATATTCCCCAGGCGATTGTTTACGATAAAATATCGCAAATTCAAAATTTTGATTGAATTTCCTGATGTAATTTGTGCGTTCCGCAAGCCGCAAGCCGCAAGCCGCAAGCCGCAAGCCGCAAGCCGCAAGCCGCAAGCCGCAAGCCGCAAGCCGCAAGCCGCAAGCCGCAAGCCGCAAGCCGCCGCCTATAGTATAGTGTTCCCAAATCCGGCCGGACTCGGCCCGGCCCCATCCGATCCCGTGCGGCGGACTATATCCGAGACTCCAGCGGACGCGCCTTGCGCGGCCGCCGGAGCATTTTTGAGTAAAAAGCGAAATCGCTTTCACGTCCGGACAATGCGTTAAAACAGCAGGCCAGTGCACTCCCCCGCGAACCCCCGTTCACGGGAAATCTTCTAGACCGCCAGCAATTTCTCGTTGCCGATGCGGGTGGTTTCGACGGCGCCCTCGGTTTCGATCCGTTTTCCGGTGGCCGGATCGAAGAAATGAAGGTGGGCGGCGGGGAGATCAAGGTGGATGCGCTGGCCGGGTTTTACCGAAAGGTCCTCGCCGATGGCGGCGGAGAAGGTCTCGCCGGCGATATCGGCATGGACGATGCGGCCCGAGCCCAGTTCTTCGACGAAATCCACGACCGCCGGCACGCCGGCGCCATCCGTACTGACCACGCACTGTTCCGGGCGGATGCCGACGGTTACGTCGCGGCCGCGCAGTTCCAGCGCGGTTTCGGGGAAGAGCTTTACGGGCGTGCCATGCAGCATCACGGCGGGGGATTCCACCTCCACCCTCGTGCTGAACAGGTTCATGGCAGGCGAGCCGATGAAGGAGGCCACGAAGGTGCTGGCCGGGCGGTGATAGATATCCAGCGGATGGCCGACCTGCTCGACATTGCCCTTGTTCATCACCACCAGCCGGTCGGCCAGCGTCATGGCCTCCACCTGATCGTGGGTGACGAAGATGGATGTGGCGGAGAGGCGCTGGTGCAGCTTGCGGATTTCGGCGCGCATGGTCACGCGCAGCTTGGCGTCGAGGTTGGAGAGCGGCTCGTCGAAGAGAAACACCGCAGGTTCGCGGATGATGGCGCGGGCCATGGCGACGCGCTGGCGCTGGCCGCCGGAAAGGGCCGCGGGCTTGCGCTCCAGATAATCGGAAAGGCCGACGATCTTTGCGGTCTCCTCGATGCGGCGCTGGCGTTCGGCCTTCGGAACGCCGGCGACCTTCAGCGCATAGCCGATGTTGCCGGCGACCGACATATGCGGGTAAAGCGCGTAGTTCTGGAACACCATGGCGCAGCCGCGCTCGCGCGGTTCCAGCGTGTTGACCACCCGCCCGCCAATGGCGATCTCGCCGGAGGTGATGTCCTCCAGACCGGCGATCATGCGCAGAAGCGTGGATTTGCCGCAGCCCGACGGGCCGAGGATGACGACGAATTCGCCGGAGTCGAAAGTGAGGTCCACGCCGTGCAGGGTGGGCGTCTTGCCATAGGATTTGCGGACCTGACGGATATCGATCTGAGCCATGATGGGAAAACCTTGTTGTTGAAAGCCGCGCTGTTACTTGTCGGACGAGACGAGGCCGCGGACGAACCAGCGTTGCAGGAAGGCCACGACGAGAAGCGGCGGCAGGATGATGATGAGGGAACCGGCCAGCGTGACGTTCCAGTCCGGCGTGCCGTCATCGGCGGGCAGAAGCGCGCGCAGCGACATCATTACCGTCTTGTAGGACGGATCGGTGACCATAAGGAGCGGCCACAGATACTGGTTCCAGGCATAAACGAACATGATGGTGGTGAGCGCCAGCATGTTGGTGCGCGACAGCGGCAGCAGCATGTCCACGAAGAAACGCGCCGCGCCCGACCCGTCCATGCGCGCGGCCTCCGCCAGCTCGTCCGGGATCGTCATGAAGAACTGCCGGTAGAGAAAGGTGCCGGTGGCGGTGGCGATCAGCGGCAGGGTAAGGCCGGCATAGGAGTTCAGCAGGTTCCATTCCAAGGTGACCTCGATGCCGAACAGGCCGAGGATGGAGCGGAACGGCTGGAAAAGATCGGCGGCGACGGAATAGGTCGGCACCACGCGCACTTCGAGCGGCAGCATCAGGGTGATGAACACCGTCCAGAAGAACAGGTGTCTTAGCGGCGAGCGGAAGAACACGATGGCGAAGGCGGTGAAGGCCGAAAGGGCCACCTTGCCGATGGTCACCAGCGTCGCCATGATCATGCTGTTGAGGAGGGCGTTGCCGAGATTGGCGCGTTGCCAGGCCGCTTGCGCATTGGTGAAGAATTCGCCCTGCGGCATGAAGTTGAAGGGGACGCTGTTGACCTGCTGGACCGACTGGCTGGCGCCGGAAATGACGACGATGAAGGGGCCGATGAGCAGGAAGAAGCCGGCCACCATGATCGCATAGGTCAGGGCGTCGGCATAGGGTGTGCGCTGGATCATCGCCGCCTCACTTGTAATGGACTTGCCGCTCGACGAAGCGGAACTGGATGAAGGTGAAGACCATGATGAGGCCGATGAGGACGAGGCTCTGCGCCGAGGCGCCGGAATAGTTCAGCCCCTCGAAGGCCTCGCTGACGATGCGGTAGACCATCACTTCGGTGGCGTGGTTGGGGCCGCCCTCGGTGGTGGAGGCGACGATGCCGAACGTATCGGCGCCGACGAAACCCTCGGTCATCATGATGACGGTGAGGAAGAACAGGGTCGGGGCCAGCAGCGGCACCTGAATGTCGATGGCGCGGCGAATGGGCCCGGAACCGTCCATGGCGGCGGCCTCCGTCAGCGAACGCGGTACGGATTGCAGGCCGGCGAACAGGAAGATGAAGGTGTAGCCCGCCCATTTCCAGATGAAGATGACGACGACGAGGATGAGCGCGTGCTCGCCGTATTTGGCCGGGTTCCAGATATCGGGCCACCAGGAATTCAGCGATGCGGCGATGCCGCGTTCCGGCGACAGAATGAAGCGGAAGGCCATGCCGGCGGCGGGACCGGCAATCGCATAGGGCAGGATATAAAGCACCCGGAAAAAGCCGGAGCCGGGAAGCTGGCGATCGACCGCAAGAGCGAGCACGAGGCCGATGAGGATCGCGAAAAACGGACCGGCGACCGCAAAGATCAGGCTGGTGAGGATCGACTGCCAATAAAGCGGATCGCCGAAGGTTTCGATGAAATTGGCTAAACCGACAAATTCCGCCTGGCCGCCGAAGGGCGGCTCCAGGGTGAATGCCCAGTTCAACACCGCCGCGACCGGCCAATAGAAGAACAGAAGGATAAGCAGAAACTGCGGCAGGGCGAAGAGCACAGGCAGCCATGTGCTTTTGAAGACGGTACGCTTTTCCATTGGAGTCCGGCAGGGTTCGAGATTTCGGCGGGCCTGCCCGAACGACTGTCCGGACAGGCCTTTGACGGCGATGAAAGCGCGCTTAGTTCAGCTTGGCGCCTTCATAGGTCTTTTCGAAACGGCGCAGGCCGGTGTTGGCGCGCTCGACGGCCTTGTCGAGTTCGGCCTGCACATCGGCGTTCTGCATGAAGATGGCTTCGAGCGAGGTGGCGACTTCCTTGCGGATCTGCGTGAAACCGCCGAGGCGAATGCCGCGGGTATATTCGGAAGGCGGCGTAAAGGTCAGGCTTTCGATGGCCTTTTCGCGGCCCTTATAGGGAGCCTTGTCGTAAAAACCGTTGGCCTTCATGGCGTCGAAGCCGGTCTTGGTAACCGGGATGTAGCCGGTGACGGTCGACCACCACTCAACCATGTCAGGCTGGGCGATGAAGTTCAGGAATGCGGCAGCACCCTTGTATTCGGCGTCCGGACGACCGGCCATGACCCACAGCGAAGCGCCGCCGACCAGCGAGTTGTGACGCTCCGTGCCCTTCCAGATCGGGAGCATGGCGACGTCCCACTTGACGCCTTCCGGCATGGACTTGCCGACGGTGCCGTGGCTGGCGATCGAGGACATGAACATCTGGCAGGTCTGCGAGGTGAAGGCGGGCAGGATGTCCATGCCGAGCTGCTTGGTCTTGACGACGAACAGCTTCTCGTCCTGCATCTTCTTGAAGAACTTGACCTGATCGACGAACTTGGTCTTGTTGATCGTCAGTTCCGCGTCGAGACCCTGATAGCCGTTGGCCTTGGTGGCGATGGGCTGGTTGTGGATGGCGGAGAACTGCTCCATCAGCATCCAGGTGTCGAAGTTGAAGGCGAGCGGGCATTCGAAACCGGCGGCCTTCAGCTTCTTGGAAGCTTCTTCAACCTGTTCCCAGGTGTCGGGCTTGAAGGTGATTCCGGCTTTTTCGAAAGCGTCGACATTGTAATAGAAGACAGCGGTGGAGGAGTTGTAGGGGAACGAGTTCAGCTCACCGGCGGCCGTGGCGTAATAATTGGCGATGCCGGGGAAATAATTGTTCCAGTCGATCTTGTAGCCATTGTCGGCCATCAGCTTCTTGGCGGGAACGAAAGCCTTGGACAGCATCATGTCCAGCGTGCCGGCGTCATAAATCTGGGTGATGGCGGGCTGCTTCTTGGCGCGATAGGCGGCAATGGTGTTCTGCAGGGTGGATTCGTAATCGTTCTGCGAGGTACAGACGATCTCGAATTCGGCCTGGGAGTCGTTGAACTTCTTGCAGGTTTCCTGGACGCGGTCGCCGAGATCGCCGGAAAGGCCGTACCAGAATTCGAACTTGGTCTTTTCTGCCTGGGCGGCGGTGGCGCCGAAGGCGGCGGCGATGGCGACGCCGGCCACGAAGGAAGTCAGAGCGGAAGATTTCATGAGTTGAGCCCCGTTGATGGAATGATGGCCTGCTCGGCAAGGACCTCATGTCCCCGGCACGTAGCCACGGGCTCTGCTAACAGCCGTCTTTGACGGATCGCTTACAGTTTGTTGAACGTTTTATGATGACTGGCCGCGCAGCCCATTCTGCGCGGCGAAAAAAGTGCGATAAATACGGAAAACCGGAATTTATGATTATTTATCAGTAGCTTCCTGTTTTCGGCTCGTCTCGCTACTTGCTGCTGAACAGCTTTCGCCAGTCAACCGCGACGTGCAGCCTCGATGGCGGCGACGTCGATTTTCTTCATGTCCATCATCGCGTCGAAGGCGCGTTTGGCCTCCGCGCCGCCGGCCGCCATGGCGTCCATCAGCACGCGCGGCGTGATCTGCCAGGAAACGCCCCATTTGTCCTTGCACCAGCCGCAGGCGCTTTCCTGCCCGCCATTGCCGACGATGGCGTTCCAGTAACGGTCGGTTTCTTCCTGGTCTTCGGTCGATATCTGGAACGAGAAAGCCTCGCTCTGCTTGAAGACCGGTCCGCCATTGAGGCCGATGCAGGAAACGCCCGCGACGGTGAACTGCACCGTCAGTACATCTCCCTTCTTGCCGGAGGGATAGTCGCTCGGCGCATGGTGAACGCCGGTTACCGCGCTATCGGGAAAGGTTTCGGCATAAAATCTGGCCGCGGCCTCGGCATCCTTGTCGTACCAGATACAGATCGTGTTCTTTTCCATTTGTGTGTTCCTCTCAAATTGAAATCGTCGTCGCGCCGGCGCGGAAATTCGCCGGCCATTGCCGGTTCCCCATTCGGTATAGAATGCGACCATGCGCCGAACGTTCCCAAAAAAACGGCGGCGAGAAAAAACCGGCAGGCAACACATTGCCACGGTATCTGCAACTTCAGATGACGAACATCAACTTTATCCTTAAATATTATTTAATAATGTAATCATAATATTCACGAATGATTTTGAATAGGAATCATCCCTTTCCATCGGAGAAACGCGCGTGAGTATTCTTGATCGTGGTGCCAATGCTTTCGCGGTTCTCGCCGCGCTTTCCAAATCCCAGGCCATCATTGAATTCGACCTTTCGGGCAAGATTCTCACCGCCAACGAGAATTTCTGTCGGGCGCTCGGTTATGAGCTTTCGGAAATCGTCGGCAGGCACCACAGCATGTTCGTGGAGCCTGCGGTCGTGTCCTCGCAGGATTACAAGGCCTTCTGGTCCAAGCTTTCGGCCGGCCAGTTCGATCAGCGGCAATATAAGCGTATCGGCAAGGGCGGCCGGGAAGTCTGGATCGAGGCGTCCTACAATCCGGTGTTTCGTCGCGGCAAGCCGGTGAAGGTGGTCAAGATCGCCACCGATATTACCGACCGCAAGCTGAAGGCGGCGGAAGATGCGGGCAAGATCGACGCCCTGTCACGGGCGCAGGCCATCATCGAATTCTCTCCGAACGGCGAGGTTTTGACCGCAAACGAGAATTTTCTCGCCGCTCTCGGTTATTCGCTGGCGGAAGTGCAGGGCAGGCACCATTCCATGTTCTGCGAACCGGCCTATACGCAGTCGCCGCAATATAAGCAGTTCTGGGAAAGGCTGGCCGGCGGCGATCTCGTGGCGGACGAGTTCATGCGGCTTGGCAAGGGCGGCCGCAAGGTCTTCATTCAGGCGTCCTATAACCCGATCTTCGATCTCAACGGCAAGGTGTTCAAGGTCGTCAAATTCGCGACCGACGTGACCGGCCGCGTCGAAAACGTCGAAAAGCTGGCGCAGTGCCTCACCGATCTGGCCGAGGGCGATCTTGCCCAGAGCATCGACAAACCTTTCATCCCCTCGCTTGAAAGATTGCGCACGGATTTCAACGCGGCTTCGGAAAAGCTGAAAAGGGCCATGACGCTGGTGTCTGAAAATGCCGGCGCCATTTCGTCCGGTTCCAACGAGATCAGGTCCGCTGCCGACGATCTCGCCAGACGCACGGAGCAGCAGGCCGCCTCCATCGAGGAAACGGCAGCAGCGCTCGAAGAAATCACCACCGCCGTCAACGATTCGAGCCGCCGCGCCGAAGAGGCCGGCAAGATCGTCGCCCGTGCCCGTGACCATGCGGAACATTCGGGCCAGGTGGTGCGCGATGCGATCGGCGCCATGGACCAGATCGAAAAATCATCGCGCGAGATTTCCAACATTATCGGCGTGATCGACGAAATCGCCTTCCAGACCAATCTTCTGGCATTGAATGCAGGCGTGGAAGCCGCCCGGGCCGGTGAGGCGGGCAAGGGTTTTGCCGTGGTTGCGCAGGAGGTTCGCGAACTCGCGCAGCGTTCCGCAACGGCCGCCAAGGAAATCAAGAGCCTGATCAATGCCTCCGGCGCGCAGGTGGAAAACGGCGTCGGCCTCGTCACCCGGGCGGGTTCGGCCCTGCAGGAAATCGCCGAGCAGGTGCGGGATATCAACACCAATGTCGTGGCGATTGTCGATGCCGCGCGCGAACAGTCCACGGCGCTTGCGGAAATCAATCAGGCGGTCAACACCGTCGATCAGGGCACCCAGCAGAACGCCGCCATGGTCGAGGAGCAGACCGCCGCAAGCCACAGCCTTGCGCGGGAAGCGGCGGCCCTGTTCGAGCTTCTCGGGCAATTCCGGTTCGAGGACGCTCCGCGCTCCTCCGCCTCTGTGCGCGGCGGATTCGAGCAGCAATCCGCACCGGTGCCCTCGCATCGCAGCGCATCCCGCCCGCTTGCGGCGCGCGGTTCCGCTGCGGTTGCCGTCAAGCATGAGGAGTGGCAGGACTTCTAGAGTGAGGCCTCAGCAAGCCGAGCCAATCACGCCGACGTCATCCTCGGGCCTGTCCCGAGGATTTGCAACGTATTGATTTTATTCGACGTGATTAGATCCTCGGCACAGGGCCGAGGATGACGCCGAGAGAATATTGGCCCTCCATTACTGACTTGAAAGGGGCTGCCCGCCGTCCTCGCCCCATCCTATCACGCCAGTCCATTCGATGTTCGATACGTGATGACAAGCCGGAAAGCTGGGCATATCTTCCGGATTGGCCGATAATCGGCACATCGCGTCTGGAGTTTTCGGGGACTTTCGTTTGGCAGGGATATCGACAAGCCGCATGGCTCTTGCCCTGTGTCTGCTGACCGCAGCCTTCGGCGCGGCGCAAGCCGAAGAGCCCGCCGGGGAAAAAGCCGCCTGCGCTTATACCCATGATGTCGCGCCGGACCTGTGCATCAATGCCGGCAGTTACAATAACGATCTTTGCCATGCCATCGAGGTGCTCGCCGCCCGCCATGCCGTTCCGCCGGATTATTTCGCCCGGCTGATCTGGCGGGAAAGCCTGTTCCGGCCCAATGCGGTCAGTCCGAAGGGGGCGGAGGGCATTGCCCAGTTCATGCCGGGTACGGCCCGGTTGCGCGGTCTCGAAGACAGTTTCAACATCATCGCCGCGCTTGAGGCGTCTTCCCGATATCTTTCCGAATTGAACGTGCAGTTCGGCAATTTCGGCCTTGCCGCCGCAGCTTACAATGCGGGGGAGGCGGGCTTGCGGAACTTCATCGCCAACGGCCGCCTGCCCACCGAAACCCGCGATTATGTGTTCGCGATAACCGGTTATCCGGTGGAGACATGGAAGGACAATCCGCCGGAAAAGGCGGCGCCGGCGCTGGATGACAACCGTTCCTTTCTCGATGCCTGCGTGCGTCTCGCCGACACCCGCACCATGAACGATCCCGTTCTCATTGCATCGGCCGACTGGGCGCCCTGGGGCGTGCAGCTTGCGGCGCATTATAATCCGGCCGTGGCGAACCGGCTTTTCACCCGGGCGATCCTGCAGCTTTCGGAGCCGCTAAATGCCGAGCGGGCTTTGATCGTGCGGCAGCGGGGCGGCAATTTCGGTTCGCGGCCGCGTTATGCAGCCCGCATCGGCCGGGAAACCAGAGCCGAAGCCAATGCGCTTTGTGGCGATATCCGGCGCGCGGGCGTTCCCTGCACCGTGTTCCGCAACAGGTAAAAGCGGCGCGCGCCGGACCGGTAAATCGGCTTCCCGCGACAGGGCTGATCATAAGAAGTTGATCGGCTTTGCGGCCGTTCCATCTTTCCGTGCAAAATGATCGTGCCTAGATTTGCCCCCGGACGCTGGCCGACAATCGGGGCCGGTGACGTTTTGTAGGGAATGATCTGGAAATGAGATGGCTTGAAAGAGGATGTCTGGCGGCCGTGCTGGTCGTCGTTGCGGCGTGCACCAGCGCCGGCGAGACGGAGATTTCCCGCACTGTCGCAGGTTTCGTGGGGCAACCGCGCGAGGCCGCAATCGCCCGACTCGGCCGCCCGAACAAGGTCATCATCGAAAACGGCGAAACCGAATCCTACTGGCTGAAAGTCGATAGGGAGACCTATGCCGGCCTCAGCAACAGGCGCGAAGTCAAGACCGTCGACGGGCAGGCGCAGGTCTCGGAAACCGAGGGCATGAAGATCAAGGAGCATCGCCGCGACTGCATCATCAAGATAACCGCGGATGCCGCCTCCATCGTCAGGACGAGCGAGATCATCGGCAATCCGGCCAATTGCGAAAACCTTCTCGACAGGCAGGTTTCCTGAGGAACCGCTGTCGCGGCCGCTCCGCTTGCCGAAGCCTCAAAGCTCCATCTTGATGGTCAGCATATATTCGGTGCCCTTCGCCCGGTCACGCGTGCGGGAGACTTCAAGCGTGACCTTGTCCAGCTTGTGCCCAAGGGTTTCCTTGATCGTTCCTCCCGGCGTATCCTCGCGCCGGAACGAGGTGTCGCCGTAACCGACGCCGATTTTGCGGGTAATGGCGTTTTCCGTGTAGGTTCTTCCGAACATGGCGGAAGCCTGGCCGCTGCGCACCGTTGTTTCGAAACCGCGGGATTCGATGTCGCGATAGGCCGAGGCGGCAATCGAATTGTCCGAGCTGCTATAGCTGCCGCCGGCGCTTATTCTGGCGAGCCGATGGCCGTCATGTTCCAGGGAAAAATTGCCGTCGGCCGAAGGTCCGAAACGACCGCCGTTCATGGCGTCCTTATAGGTGAAGCGGAAGCGGCCGCTGCGTGCGTCCACCTGATAATTATAGGAAGCGTCGCCGCTGCGGATCTGGATACCCGGCGCCGGTTCGCTACCGAGGATCGGCGAAACCTTGTCCGCGAACTGGAACAGGGGTTTGGTGACCTCTTCGAATTCCGACTTCGACAATGCCAGCGGCTTGCCATCCGGGTCGAATTTCCCGACCGCGAGGCACGGGCGCTGGTTGATGATGCTCTTCAGGGCAAAGACCGTGCAATTGTCGCTTGTCGTACCGGCAATCGCGGCGTGGACGGAATTGCGCAGGGTGTAACTGCCGCAGCAGGAGAAGGCCTCGTTGTCGGGGCTCGCATCGCGCGTATAGCCCGTAAAGACAATGCCGCTCGCCCCGTTGGTGAGGCCTGCATTGGCGAAATGCGGCCCGCTTTGTAGCGGAAACAGTTTCAGCCGGCTCTGGTCAGCGAGCGTTTTCGGGTTGGAAGGCGATGGAAGCGGCATTCTTCTTCTCTCCTGAACACGGGAACGGTGCGCTTTTTTTACCATCGTAAATTGAAGCCGCAACCCTTAACTGTACCCCGTGAGATATGCCGTTTCTGTGGATGAGAGCGACCGCTGTTGTTACTGTGAGCCTGTGCGCATATGTTTGAATACTCAATCTTGATTTCCGGGCAAGGCGGACAGGCGCATAATGACCTCCCAGTTGGATTTTTTCGCACCCGCGGCAGCGCGGCTTCCGCAGGCTGAAAGAGGGCGAAAAGCCGGTGGTCGCGAAACGGCCCAAAAGACCGGTGCGGACGATGAGGCGCTTGCCGCACATCTTGAATCCACCGGTAATTATCGTGTCCTGCGCCGGCTGCAGCCGCGCGCTGTCGTCGATCGGCCAAGGCCGGAATTCGCCCGTCAGGGCGTGATCCTCGACACGGAAACGACGGGTCTCGACCATCGCACCGACGAGATCATCGAAATCGGCGTCATCGCCTTCACATTCGACGATAACGGCACAATCGGCGATGTCACCGGCATCTATGGCGGCTTGCAGCAGCCGGGTATCGCCATTCCCGAAGAAATCACCCGCCTGACCGGGATCACCGACGAGATGGTCGCGGGACAGTCGATAGACATGGACCGGCTGACCTCCCTCATTGCCCATGCCGATCTGATCATCGCCCACAATGCGGGTTTCGACCGCCCCTTTTGCGAGGCCTTCTCGCCGATCTTCCGCGACAAGGCGTGGGCCTGCTCCGTTTCGGAAATAGACTGGCGCGCGCGTGGTTTCGAGGGCAACAAACTCGGTTATCTGATCGGCCAATCCGGCTATTTCCACGATGGCCATCGCGCGGTGGACGATTGTTTCGCGCTGCTGGAGGTGCTGGAGCAGACGCGCCCCGGCCAGAGCAGCACGCCCTTTGCCGAACTCCATGAGGCAAGCCGGCGCTCAAGGGTGCGCCTCTACGCGGAAAACAGCCCGTTCGACATGAAGGATCATCTGAAAAAGCGGGGCTATCGCTGGTCGGACGGTTCCGATGGCCGGCCGAAATCCTGGTGGGTGGAGCTGCCGGAGGAAAAGCTCGAAGAGGAACTGCATTTCCTGCGGACCGAAATCTACCGCTGGGACGCCGATCCCACGGTCAAATATCTCACCGCTTTCGACCGGTTCAAGGCCGGGTGAAGCGCGGGACATTCCGGGTTTCAGATTGCATACAATTTCTGCAATGAATCGAAAACAATCGCTGTAAAATTGGGCAGGTCCGCGCAAGGCTTTCCGGAGCGCAGAAAAATATCATTTTACATCAATGGCTAAGCCGATTGGCACGCCTCCTGCATGACAAAGACGTCGCAGGAGAGTGTTTATGAGCAAAGCCGCAGCAATCGACATCGCGTCCGTATCCAAGATTTACGGCAACACCACCGCCGTGCATGCGATAAGCCTGAAGATTCCGGCCGGGAGTTATTGCTGCCTGCTCGGCCCGTCGGGCTGCGGCAAGACCTCGACATTGCGGATGATTGCCGGCCACGAAAGCATCTCCAGCGGCGATGTCCGGCTCGGCAATACAGTCGTCACCGATCTGCCGCCCGCCCGGCGCGGTACGGCGATGATGTTCCAGTCCTATGCGCTGTTTCCGCATCTCGATCTCGTCGACAATGTCGCCTTCAGCCTCAAGATGAAGGGCGTGGACAAGGAAAGCCGCCGGGCGAAGGCGCTCGAAATGCTGCGGCTGATGCAGCTCGAACCCTATGCCAGCCGCCGTCCGGCCCAGCTTTCCGGCGGGCAGCAGCAGCGCGTGGCGCTGGCGCGTGCGCTGATTACCGATCCCGAGGCGCTGCTGCTGGACGAGCCGCTTTCGGCGCTCGATCCGTTCCTCAAGATCCGCATGCGCGCCGAGCTGAAGAAGTTGCAGACCTCGCTCGGCATCACCTTCGTTCACGTCACCCATAGCCAGGAAGAGGCCATGGCGCTGGCCGATATCATCGTCGTCATGAATGACGGCCGCATCGAACAGGCGGCCACCCCGCGCGAGGTGTTCGAGCATCCCGCCACCGCCTTCGTTGCCCGCTTCATGGGCGACCACAATGTCATTTCCGGGCGTTACCGGGAAAAAACGGATGATCTCGTCACGCTCGAAGTGGCGGGCGGCGGCACCTTCACGGCAAGCGGCGTCGCCCCGGCTGACGGCGCGGTCGATATCGCCGTGCGCACCGATCGCGTCCGCGTCGGGGAGGCGCAGCAGCCGGGCCTCGGTTTCACCGGCATCGTCTCGAATGTCGAATATCGCGGCGCAAGCGTGAAGATCGCCGTAACCGGCGCGGGCATCGAGGATTTCAACGTCATCCTCAGCGATGCCGCCTTCTTCGAAAACCCGGTCAGGACCGGAGACGCCATACCGCTTTCATGGAATGCGGCCGATGCCATCGTGCTCGGCCGGGTAGAGAAGTGACCCCAAAAATAACCAGAGGAGAACTTTGAAATGACCGATACCAGCAACAGCAAAAAGGGCCTGTCCCGCCGCGGCCTCCTGAAGGCGGGCGCAGCCGCCACGGGTGCCGCAATCGGCTCCGGCCTCATCACCGGCTTCCCGACCATCTGGGCGCAGAACCCGATCACCATCCGCCAATTCGGCACCGGTGTGTCGAACCTCAACGCCATTGCCGAAAAGTGCAAGGCCGATCTCGGCATCACGCTCGAAATGACGGCGACGGATTCGGATGCGGCCGCCCAGCGCGCCGTCACCCAGCCGAATTCCTACGATATCGCCGATATCGAATACTGGATCCTGAAGAAGGTCTATCCGGCCGGCGTCATCCAGCCGATGGAAATCAAGAAGCTGAAATATTACGACAAGATCGTGCCGCTGTTCAAAAACGGCAAGCTGAAGCCGGACAGCGTCGTGGCGCAGGGCACGGCCCCGCACACCGTCGGTTTCGTCGAAAAGCCCGGCGACAAGACATTTGCGAAGGGCGAGACCGATTATTTCACCATGGTCCCGACCATCTACAATGCCGATACGCTCGGCATTCGCCCCGATCTCGTCGGCCGCGATATCTCCAGCTGGGCCGATATCATGGACCCGAAGTTCAAGGGCAAGACCTCCATTCTCAACATCCCCTCCATCGGCATCATGGATGCGGCGATGATCATGGAAGCCATGGGCAACATCAAATATGCTGACAAGGGCAACATGACCAAGGAGGAGATCGACAAGACCATCGACTTCCTCATCAAGGCCAAGAAGGACGGCCAGTTCCGCGCCTTCTGGAAGAGCTTCGACGAAAGCGTCAACCTCATGGCCTCGGGCGAAGTCATCATCCAGTCCATGTGGTCGCCCGCCGTCGCCGCTGTCCGTTCCAAGGGTATCGCCTGCAAATACCAGCCGCTGAAAGAAGGTTATCGCTCCTGGGGCGGCGGTCTCGGGCTTGCCAAGCACCTCTCGGGCGCGAAACTCGATGCGGCCTATGAATATATCAACTGGTACACCTCGGGCTGGGTCGGCGCTTACCTCAACCGTCAGGGTTATTATTCCGCCGCCATGGAAACGGCCAAGGAGCACATGAGCGCCGACGAGTGGGGTTACTGGGTCGAAGGCAAGCCGGCGCAGGGCGATATCATCGCGCCCGACGGCAAGGTCATGGAAAAGGCCGGCGCGGTGCGCGATGGCGGCTCCTTCGAGGAACGCATGGGCAAGGTCGCGTGCTGGAACTCCGTCATGGACGAGGACCGCTACATGGTCCGCCGCTGGAACGAATTCATCGCGGCCTGATGTCCTGAAAAGACGGCACCGGCGGTCAATGTCGCCGGTGCCTGCCCATAAACAGCGAAAGGCTTCATGATGGTGACGGTCAGACTCATCGGCGTCAGCGACAAAAAGGACAGGCCGCCCCGCAGTTTCGCGCTGCCGCAAAAGCTCGTGTCCTATGTTCAGGCCGCTCCGCTTTTGCTGATCCTCGGCTTTTTCCTGGCTCTGCCGATCCTCATGATCGCCGTCGTCAGCTTCTGGGATTACGATTTCGCCCAGATGTATCCGGATTTCGTGACGTTCAACTATCTGGAAACGCTCGGCTCCTGGGTCACCTGGCAGACCTATCTCAACACGCTGAAATATGCCGCCATGGTCTGGGCGATCACGCTGTTCTGCGGTTTCTGGGTCGCATATTTCCTCGCCTTCCACATCCGCACCACCACCATGCAGATGGTGCTCTTTCTCGTCTGCACCGTGCCCTTCCTGACGTCGAATATCATCCGCATGATTTCCTGGATTCCGGTGCTTGGGCGAAACGGCCTCGTCAACAGCGCCCTGGTCGGCACCGGCATCATTCCCGAGCCGATCGAATGGCTGCTTTATTCGGATTTCGCCGTGGTGCTGGCCATGGTGCATCTTTATACGCTGTTCATGGTCACGCCGATCTTCAACACGCTGATGCGCATCGACAAATCGCTGATCGAGGCGGCGCGTGATGCGGGTGCGACGGGCTGGCAGACGCTCAGCAACGTCATCATTCCGCTTGCCAAGCCCGGCATGGCGATTGGCAGCATCTTCGTCGTCACGCTGGTCATGGCCGATTTCTCCACCGTTCAGGTCATGTCCGGCGGCCAGAGCGCCTCGGTGGCGCTGATGATGAAGAACCAGATGTCGCTGCTGCAATATCCGGCCGCCGCTGCGAACGCCGTCATCCTGCTCATCCTCGTTCTTCTGATGGTCGCGGGCATCCTGCGCATCGTCGATATCCGCAAGGAGCTTTGATCCCATGCATCAGGAAAAACGCGGCCGCGAATTCTACATCCTCGCCTTCTTTTTCGCCCTCTTCGTGCTGTTTCTTTACGGTCCGCTGTCGGCCATCCTCATCCTCGCCTTTCAGGGGCCGAATGGCGGCCTGACTTTCCCGCTGAACGGCGTTTCGCTGCACTGGTTCGGCAATCTCTTCGAACAGCAGGCCGTCGGCGATTTCGGCGGCTCCTTCCGCCGTTCCTTCGCTCTCGGGCTGATGGTCATGGCCGTTACCGTGCTGGTTTCGCTGCTGGCGGGCCTTGCCTTCCGGCGCAAATTCATCGGTGCCACGCCGTTGTTCTATCTGTCGGTCGCAAGCCTCGTGGTGCCGTCGATCATCATTTCGCTCGGCATCGGCGTTCTGTTCCAGCAGCTCGGGCTGGAGCCGTCATGGTATACGTCCGCCTTCGGTGCGCATCTCACCTGGACGCTGCCCTTCGGCGTGCTCATCATGCTCGCCGTCTTCAACCGTTTTTCGCCGTCCTATGAGGAAGCGGCCCGCGATCTCGGGGCATCCTCGTGGCAGACCTTCGCCCATGTGGTGCTGCCGATGATCGCGCCCAGCCTGATCGGCGTCGGCCTCTTCGGCTTCACGCTTTCTTATGACGAGTTTGCTCGCACATTGATGACGTCAGGCACCTACAACACGCTGCCGCTGGAAATCTACGGCATGACCACCAATGTCACGACGCCGGTGCTTTATGCGCTCGGTGCTGTTACAACCCTGTTTTCCTTCCTGGTGATCGCGGCCACGCTCGGCCTGATCGTCACGCTCAATCGCCGCCATTCGCGCGGATAAAGAAACGTAAAATGCGCATTCTCGTCATCAATCCCAACACCACGCAATCCATGACCGCGACCATTGCCGACGCCGCGACGCGGATAGCCGGCCGCGATACGGACATACTGGCCGTCACCTCGTCCATGGGGCCTGTCTCCATCGAAGGTTATTACGACGAGGTTTTCGCCGTGCCCGGCCTGCTGCTGGAGCTGGCAAAGGCGCCGGCGCTTGGAGCCGACGCGGCGATCATCGCCTGTTTCGACGATACCGGGCTCGATGCCGCCCGCGCCCTGGCCGATATTCCCGTTATCGGCATCTGCGAGGCGGCGGTTTCCGCCACCGCCTTCATCGCCCAGAAATTCACCATCGTCACGACGATGGAACGCTCGCGGCTGCCGCTGGAACATCTCGTCCATCGTTATGGCATGTCCGCCCGCTGCAATGTGCGCGCCGCCGATATTCCGGTTCTGTCGCTGGAAGATCCCGCCTCGAACGCTCGTGAAAGGCTGCGCGCGGAAATCTCGCTGGCCCTGAAAGAGGACAGGGCGGAGGCGATCGTGCTCGGTTGCGCCGGCATGGCGGACCTTGCCGCCGAACTGCGCGATGAGTTCGGCGTGCCGGTTGTCGATGGCGTGGCGGCGGCCGTCAAGCAGGCGGAATCGCTGGTGTCCATGGGGTTGTCCACCGCCAAGCGCGGCGCTTATGCCACGCCGCTTGCCAAGCCCTATCGCGGCTTGCTGGAGCCATTCCGGCCGGACAGGCTCTCCGGGGCATCCGCAGACGGCGGAGACGTTCTCACCGCCTCCGCCCATAAAACGACGAAGGCGAGCTGATAGGCCAGATCGCGCTGGACGTTCTGCAATGCCAGGTCGCTCAGAACTACTCTGGCTCCGTTTCTTTGCAAGATGTTCAACCGCTCGGCCCTGGCGAGTATGGCCGTTACATGGGCGCGGCTGACCCCATAGGCGCGCGCCGTCGCCTTGCGGGAGAACACGCAACCCGTCGTATCGCACGCATCTGTCTTCGCGGCGGACAGCAGGTCCAACAGGATCAGGAAACCAGGCGCATGCCCAAGAAACATCCGCATTTCCTCCGAGAGAAAAGGCAAATCCTGCGCGTGCCGTAGAAACCAGCTCACGCCGTCGATAAGCACGCCCGTTCCGATGGCTTCCTCCGCAGGCGTCTCCGTTGCCGGGAGGGTTTGCCACGGCGAGGCCGCGATGCGATAGGTGCTGGCAAGCGTCTCGATTGCCGAGATAATCCAGCCGTTTAGCGACCATGGCCGCTCGCGGTTATCGTCGCCGGACGGGTGACGCTGCGCGGTATTTTCCAGCTCCAGCCAGTCGATCAATGCGCGCGTCCTGCGGCTGGATGCCCAGCCGGGTGGAACGACGACTGCCTGAACCGCCGCCAGCGTAAATTGCCCGCCATGGACCGATGCGATGCCCACGGCGCACATGACGGTGGCGAATGCGCCGAAGTCTCCGAGCGCGCGGATGAGGCGCTGCTCCTGTTTGAAGGCTGTCGATATGTGGGTGCAAAGATAGGCGACGGCATCACCGAAGGCATCGTCGTTCAGGATTCGGTTCGCAAGTAAGCCCAGCCTCTCTCGAAGCATGTCCGGCCGAGGCCGGGCGAAGTCCCTTTTCGGGTGCGTCTTTGAAGCTGGGGCGCCTGCTTTTCCGGATACCTTTCTCCCGTGGTTTTTTGCTCTTCGCTACTTTATGGCGAATTCGAAAACGTGAGTTCTGTTCGCTGGCGACGGCCGCGCAGGGCAGTCGTGACAGCCGAAAGGTTCCGCTCCGGAAGATGCGTGCATTTTGTTGCACTCCCCCGAGGCCCTGTTGAGCGGTATTAAAAAATACTCTCATAAATTGAATGTTAAAGGGCACGTAAAAATGTGTTCCCTTTTGAGACGGTTTGCGGGAGTAACGCTGACAATAGCGTTATCTGCTGTTTTTATTGCATAATTTAATGAAGTGTCGGATGTGGAATCTTTCGTCCATTTGCCCTGAATGCAATCTTTGATGGTTGCTTTTTAGGTCTTGACGACGTTGCAGACGATGCGTCCGAAACCACCCGATATCCGAATGTTACTGCCATGTCTCTGGCACGGTCGGCAGCGATGCCGGGCGGCGCATGGAGCCCGTCATGCCTTTTATTCATCCCCAATTCTCCAGAGGAGGTTGAAATGATGCAACTTAAACATGTCGTTTTTGCCGGCCTTGCGGCCTTCGCAATGCAATTCGATATCCCGTCCATGGGCCAGCCGGCCCTTGCGAACGCTGCAACCCTCACCGCCGAGCAGACGGCGGCTTTCCAGTCGAAACTGCAACAGGCGGAAGCGAGCCGCGAGCTGCTCGGCCGCCGATCCGTGTGCCTGATGGAACATCTGACGGCGCAACAGCAACTCAGCGCCGACCGCGAGGCGGCGCTGGGGCAGGCCTTGTCCCTGCAGATCGAGCTGGAGCGGCAGGTGGCGCAATCCGAAGCCAGCGTGAAAGGTTATGAGGAGCAGGTCCGGTCTGAGAGCGAGTATGTCAAAACGCGCTATGCCGCTTTCGAAAAAGCCCGAAGGGAAATGGAGGAGCAGGCTAAAAGAGTAAAAATCTGCAGCCAGGTGCTGATCTTCTTGCCCGGGATCTGCCAGGCCGGTGACGCCGCGGTCAAGGCGCTGGGCTGGATGAACAATGCGGAGCGGGACCTCCGTACCGCGCAGCCCCGGTTGCGCAGTGCAGAAGAAGCCCTTGCGGGCGTTCACAAACAGTTGGAAGACAATCGCCGCCAGCTTGAGTCAGCGCGGCAGAGCCGCACGGAAAACCAGAATGCCGTGAATCAGCTCGAAGAGCAGATCATCAAACTCAAGGCGGCGATTTCCACCATTAACGTCAAGGTTCAGGACTTCAACATCCAGGTCGGCACCTTCAGCAATGCCCTCCAGGATGCGCGTGAAGTCAATCCCGACGATGCGCAGATACGCCTGGTGACGCGGCTGTCCGAGGAAATCGCGGGTCTGACCAATGGCGTACCGCAATTCATTTCCTCCACCGAAGCTGACCTGCCGGACGAGGCGAAGCGTCGATGCTCGCCCTGAGTAATCACATGCCTATCGGAAACCAGCCACCCATCAACAGGAGTCTTTAAAATGAACAATGTCGTTAATTTTGAAAGTCGGGCCGCCCAGATCAACAGCGCGATCGATGCCGACGTCGATGCGATTGTTTCGCAGCCGAGCTTCAATCTTCCCAAGTCGAATACGGCGCTCGTCCGATCCTATGTCGATAAGATCCAGGGGACCTACGATGTCGAGCGCGCCAAGCGTGATACCGACAATGCGATCGATCTCCTCTACATTGCCTACAACACCACGCCGCAGGAGGAGGACAAGATTCGTAATCGCATCACCGCGATCATGAACGGGTTGATTGCTTCGCAGCAGAAAAGCGAAATAGTCATGAGAAGAGCGATCGATACGGCCAGCCGCATCGGCGAGTCCATCGCCTTTCTTTTCCCGGACTGGCTCGATGTCAAGGAGGGGAATGATCAAGCCGAGGTCAAGGCGTTCGTCTCCAACAAACTGATAAAATTGGCAGAAGGTATCCGCGACAAAGCACTGAAGGTGCGTGACGACCTTGTTTCCCTTGCCAAGACCTATGACGCCATCATCGATGACATAACGCAAGCCACGAGTATGAGCGAAACGGCTTTGAGCCGGCGTCTCGAAGACAAGGCGGTGATGGAGCGGGAGATCCGGGAGGCCGACGCTCGGCGCGAGCAGCTTGAAACGCTCGTGAAGGAACTGACGGCGGAGGTCGCGGAATTCGAAAAGAAAGCCAGCGAATATGAAAAGCGGGCCAATACGGCAGAAGACCGCGCTTTTATCATGTCGATCGTCCGCGTCGGGGCGCAGATGATTTCAGGCGTCGTTCCCGCCATCGCCATGGTCGCAGGTGGCCCAGCCTCCATGCTGGCCTCTTCCGTTGGTGGCGCGCTTTCGGGACAGTCCAAGGATGGTCAGGGCGCTGATGGGCGGGGGCAGGGTGGCGGCTCCCGCACGCCGACGGGCGACGACAAGGCGGATGCGGCCGCAACGCAGAGTAAACTTTCCGAGCAGAAAGCCGAATTGCGCAAAAGTGAGGAAGAACGCGACACCTTGAAGACGGATATCAAAGTGCTGCAGGACAACAGGTCGGCGCTGGCGAAGGAAGCCGAGGGTGCGGATCCGGAATCGAGCAAAGCGGTCGAGCTTGCCGAACTCGATAAACGCCTGACCGCGCGCGCTACGGAACTGAAGGCGCAGGAGGAAAAGATTGCAGGTCAACAGACGCTGATTTCCAGCCTGCAGGCTTCGCTCGATGCGCTCGACAAGGGGCTGGGCAAGCTTACCGATGAGCAGCAACAGCAAGCGGCGAGCCTGCGTGAAATCCAGATGCAGATGATCGACAAGGCGGAGGCATATCAGAAGGAACGCCGCACCCAGACCGCTGAGCTCATAAAGATCAATGCGCTCCTGAAAGGAAAGCAGGCCGAGGACGACAAGATCAAGCTTGCGGTTCAATCGCTCAATGTCAGCATCACGGCGCTGAAACGCATGAAGGAGATCATCCAGGAAGTCGCCTTCTTTTTCAAAAGCTTCGCCGATTTCATGCAGGCGGTTGCGGATGATGCCGAGCACCAGATCAAGGCTATCGACAATGTTGCCGAACTGGAGGTCATTCGCAAGAACCGCTTCGCCCAGCTCGTTCGCTCCGTCGACGAGTTCTTCGTCAGGCAGAGCGCCCAGTGGCATGCGGTGGTGATCGTCTCCGACCTGTTCAACCGCAGCTTTGCGGACGGATGGTCGACGCTTAACAAGCTGCAGGGCAGCTATATCCGTAGCGAAGCGCTGCCGGGCTATCTGGCGGGTGTCGCGGAAAAGCTCTCGGCCATCGTCGCCGAACGCGAGGCCGCTGCGGACGCAAAAATCGCGTCGTTGCAGGCCTATCGGCAGGATTTGAGCAAGACCGCCTGATCCCCTGAGAACCTGCCGTTCCTGTCCCGGCCCGGCAGGAAGCGTTTCCATGGTCCCGGCCGAACACGTCCCCTCGTGCATGGGATCATGGGCAATGTCCTGCCGGTGCATATGCCGGCAGGACGGCCGTCGAAACCTCGACATTCACCAAACAACGACAGGCATCCGGCCGCTATCGAAGCGCCCCACGCCGCGTCATTTTCAGAAAGGAGAAGACCATGCCGACAGTCAACAAACCTCCCGTTTTGGTGCCTCAGGACACCCCCGCCTGGTGCTTTGCCGCCGTCGAGCAGATGGTGCGGGCCTATTACCGGCTTCCCGCCGCCACCCAATACGAGATTGCAAGGCGCAATACCGAGGCGCTTGCGACCGTCGATCCGCAGGTTCAGGAGCGCTGGGAGCTGGCGCAGGTTCTGGATCAATCCGCCGGCATCAATGAACAGGGCGGCGCCAATGCGAACAGCAATGTCGTCAAGCTGGTTTCCAGCCAGTGGAACGCTTTCGATCACACCACGACGGGCGGCCACTTCGTCAACAGCCTGACGGCCGATGTCGTCAGACACGAGATCGATAACAACCGCGTCTTCGTGATCGGGACGGAGTACCACTATTACCTCGTCTACGGCTACACCGTGAACGGCAAGGATCTCGAGCTACATATCCTCGATCCATGGCCGGCCAGGCGGGGCGGCACCAGAACCCGCATCGGCCTGCAGGAGTTTCTGGCAATGCCGGCCCGTGTCGCCATCACCTTCGGCTAGGCCGGCAGGCCGGCCGCATTCCCCTCGATTGCCGGAGATATCCGGCACGCAATCAACACAAAATCCCACCATGCGATCCCGCACGTCAACGTCCGGGAACAGGTGGCTCATGTCCAAAAAAGGAGATACACATGCCACTTCTCAGCAATTTCGTCGTCAAGCATATCCGCCCCTTCGGCGAAGCGGGCTATGATGCTTTCGGCAATGCGCCGACCATCGAGTTCCTCTCAAGCCTCGGGCTCAGCACGGGGGATATCGCCAATATCTTCGCCGCATGGCGCCTGGCGGCCCTGGCCGATCCCGTCGGTGAGAGCAACCTTCTCGTTGCGGCAGCGAATGCGCTGGCGCAGGCGCGATGGGAAAACCTCTATGAGACGCAGATGAGCACGGTGCTTTTCCTCGACGATGTCCAGCTCGAATCTCTCAGCCATCTCGAGCCCGGGGCGAACCGCAACTTTTCGTGGCGATCCCCGACTCCCATCGCCGCTGCGGTGACCATTCATAACGGCAGCAACAGGCATCACATCATCTGGGAGGCAACGGGTTTTTCCGGCGGCACCGATGAAAATGGCTGGATTTCGCACTTCGCCGACCTGTTGCCGACCGAGAGATAGGTCCTTCTCCGGATAATCGCCAAACGACGCCGGAACCTTATCGCAACGTTCCGGCGTCGATGCCGCCAGCCCCTTCATATCCCTGTCATAATGGTGTCTGATACCGAAACCGTTTTGAGGCTGATATGTGTTGACGACGAGCCGTTGCACGCAGGGAGTTCTTTGGTGAAATCGTCAACGCGAAGCATAGAGACCGAAGTGCACGGCCAGAGACGCGGCACGCCCGGTGAGGTTTTTTCGGCCTTCCTGAAGCTCGGCGTCACCTCCTTCGGCGGCCCCATCGCCCATCTCGGTTATTTTCGCGATGAGCTGGTCGTGCGGCGCAAATGGATCGATGAGGCCGGTTATGCCGATCTCGTGGCGCTCTGCCAGTTTCTTCCCGGCCCGGCCTCCAGCCAGGTGGGGTTTGCGCTCGGGCTGCTGCGGGCAGGCCCGCTCGGTGCGCTGGCGGCCTGGACGGCCTTTACCCTGCCATCCGCCATTCTCCTCTTTTTCTTCGCCATGGTCGCCGCCTCCATCGAAGGGCCGGTCGGCACCGGCCTCCTGCATGGGCTGAAAATCGTCGCCGTCGCCGTCGTGGCGCAGGCGGTCTGGGGCATGGCAAAAAGCCTTGCGCCGGATCGTGAGCGGGCCAGCATCGCGCTTGCCGGCATCGTCTGCGTCGTGTTTTTCGCCGGCGCCTTCGGGCAGATCCTGGCGCTTGCCGTCGGCGCTCTCGCCGGGCTTGTCTTCTGTCGCGCCGATGCCGCGCGGCAGGCCACCCATCTCGCCTTCCGGGTGCCGAAAAGCGCCGGATACATTGCGCTCGCCACCTTTGCCCTGCTTCTTGGCCTCCTGCCGCTCCTCGCAGCGGTCGCGGCGTCACAGGGCCTTTCCTTGTTCGATGCCTTTTATCGTGCGGGCGCGCTCGTCTTCGGCGGCGGCCATGTGGTGTTGCCGCTGCTGCAATCGGAAGTCGTCGCCACGGGGTGGGTCACGGAAGATGCCTTCATCGCCGGTTATGGCGCAACCCAGGCCGTGCCCGGTCCGCTTTTCACCTTCGCCGCCTATCTCGGTGCGGTGGTGGGGCCGCAGCCCAACGGCGTTGCAGGTGCGGCGATCGCCCTTGTTGCGATCTTCCTGCCCGGCATGCTGCTACTGGTCGGCGCGCTGCCTTTCTGGGAAGGGTTCCGCAAACACCTTCTGGCACAGGCCGCCATGCGCGGCGCAAATGCCGCCGTTGTCGGCATTCTGGGCGCCGCACTTTATGATCCGGTCTGGACAAGCGCCATCTTCACCCCGAAGGATTTCACCCTGGCGCTCACTGGCTTCATCCTGTTGACGATCTGGAAAACCCCGCCATGGGCCGTGGTGGTCCTCTGCGCGGCCGGCGGCGTTCTGCTCGCCCTGGCATAAGCCTTATCCCGCAGCGCCTATGCTGTCGAACATCCAGTCGGAAAAGGCCTGCATGGCGGGTGTCGGCGGTTTCGATTGCAGCCGGGTCAGCCAATAGCTCCCGAGCGAAATGGTGACCGGAAAAGGCTGGATGATCGCGCCGGAGGCCAGATGCCGCGAAAACATCGATGGCGGCGCCAGCGCCACGCCCAGCCCCTGCAGGGCCGCCTCCATCATGCCCAGAGACGTATCGAAAACAATGCCGGCATTCACCTGCGCCGCGGGCATCACGCCGGCCGCCGCAAACCAGTTGCTCCATTCATCGGCCCTGTAGCTGCGCAGCAGCGTCGCTTCCATCAGATCAGCGGGCGTTTTCAGCGTCTCCGCCAGCTTCGGCGTGCAGAGCGGGGAGAGAGGCGCCTCGAATAACCGAAAGGCATCCGTGCCATGCCAGGAGCCCTGGCCGAAACGAATGGCGAAATCCAGCCCTTCAGCCGCCATATCCACCCGGTTATTATTGGTGGAAACCCTGACATCGATGAAGGGATGCTGCTTCTGAAACGCCTTCAGCCGGGGCAGCAGCCAGCCCACGGCAAAGGTTCCCACAACACCCAGAAACAGCAATTCGCGCACCTGCCCGGCCTCGATCCGGTCGAGCGTCGTCGCCATCTGGTCGAAGGAACTCGTCACCGTCGGCAGCAGGGCCTCGCCTTCAGCGGTAATCTTCAGGCCGCGCGGAAGCCGCTGAAAAAGCGAAACGCCAAGCCGCTTTTCCAGCCCTTTCACCTGCTGGCTCACAGCCGCCTGCGTCACGCACAATTCGATGGCCGCGCGGGTGAAGCTCAGGTGCCGCGCCGATGCCTCAAAAGCCCGTAAGCCGTTCAGGGGAAGAAATTGCCGAACCATTCAAGACCTAGATTTTCTTATGTCTCTTCCGAGATATCATGATTTGTTCGTGCAATGTAGGCCGGTTAAACGTCTTTCGCTGGGAACGGCCCACGGGCTGAAAATCCACCCAAGGTTTTGGAGAACGCGAAAGATGAAACTTAATCGCAGACATATCGCACTGGCCACTTTGCTTTCGACGGGCCTGTTCACGCAGGCGCTCGCCGCCGATGATGCGAAGCTGAAAGCGATAACGGATGCCGCGATCAAACCGGTCATGGAGAAAAACGGCATTCCGGGCCTTGCCGTTGGTATCAGTGTCGATGGTGAAAGCCATATCTTCACCTATGGCGTCATGTCCAAAAGCTCGGGCCAGCCGGTGACGGCGCAGACGCTTTTCGAACTCGGCTCCATCTCCAAGACTTTCACGGTCACCCTCAGCACCTATGCCGAAATGAATGGCCAGCTTTCGCTCTCCGGCAAGGTGGAAGATTATCTTCCCTCCATGAAGGGCAAGCCCTTCGGTGATGTCACACTGATGCAACTCGGCACCCACACCGCCGGCGGCTTTCCGTTGCAGGTGCCGGATAACGTCAAGACGGAACAGCAATTGATGGCCTATCTCAAGGCCTGGAAACCCTTATACAAGCCCGGAACACACAGAACCTACGCCAATCCCAGCATCGGAATGCTCGGATACATCACCGCAAAGGCCATGGGTCAAAGTTTCGATGACGCCATGAAAGATGCACTCTTTCCCGCTCTGGGCTTGAAGAACACCTTCACCGTGGTGCCCGAGGCAAAGATGGCCGATTACGCGCAGGGCTATAAGCGAACCGGCGAACCCGCCCGCGTGACACCGGCCGTTCTCTCCTCGGAAGCCTACGGCGTCAGATCGACAGCGGAAGATATGATCCGTTTCGTCAATGCGAATATGGGACTTGAAAAGCTGGACGGAAAAATCCAGCAGGCGCTCACCAACACCCATACGGGATATTTCGGCGTCGGCGCCATGACGCAGGACATGGTCTGGGAGCAATATGCCCATCCCGCGCAGCTGAAGACATTGCGAGAGCTGAATTCCGGCGCCCTGCTCAAGACTGTCCCGGTCTCTGAAATTTCACCACCCATGAAACCGCGCCAGGACGTCTTCATCAACAAAACCGGCTCCACCAATGGTTTCGGCGCTTATGTGGCGTTTATACCAAAGCAGAAACTCGGCATCGTCATTCTGGCCAATAAAAACTATCCCAATGAGGAACGGGTTTCTGCGGCATATGAGATTTTGACATTGCTAGGCAAAGATCGGTGAATACACGGAGTAAGGCAGTAAGCCAGATTTCTTTTTGGTTAAAAACAGCGCTATTTACGAAGAGTTGACGCAGAACCATTTGACGTCATGTGTTCGATTAGCTGGGTACTGAAATCGTCGCCGTGAATAGCTACTACTGAAGGATGTGTTGTCATGGCTTCAGCCCACATCCGAATATTCGGATGCTTATGCAGAATATTAATGCCGTAGCCGCTTTCCAGAAATAGAAATCTATATAATACCGGGGCATAAACGGCATCCACCATCGAGATGGTTGGACCGTTGAAATAAGGGGTTCCAGCGATCGCACCTTCAATTTTTTCGAGACATTTCGAAAGTAACCCTTTCTGGATTTCAAAGGTATTCAGATCACGAGCCAAAATCATCATGTATTGTGATCGAATGACTGTCGAAGCGTACTCAATCCAAGATTTGTTTTGGAATTTTTCCAACGGTTCCTTAGGATAGAACGCTTCGCCGGTTAAGGTATCGATGAGGTCGGCAATAACCACTGATTCGAAGATAAACCGCCCTCCTACCTGTATTGCAGGCACCGTACCCGTAGGGGATAGTTTCAGAAACCAAGCTGGCTTATCGACTAAGTCTATGTACTCTGTCCGTAGATTGATATTCTTTAGATTCGCGACGATCTAGACTCTTGTCGCAAACGGGCAAATTCGAAAGCCAATTAGGGTAGCCTCTTCCAGTGCGGTTCGCCAATGGGGCGTGTTTTCGGGGTAGTCGGTCACACTGATGCCTTTCCTGAACAATGTAATCGGCAGTCGCATCCCGCATCTTGGCGAGATCAAGCACCGTCAGCGTTCGGCACTCTGGCGAGAGCAGGAAATGCTGGCCCTTGGCGTGTCGTCGGGGTTCCACGGCTCAACCCCTCCGCCATCCGGAAGGTGGCTGGGCGTATTTCCAAGCCCCCGACCAACACACTGACGGTCGACACCTCGGCGCGGGAGCGATGGGCAATGGCAGCGGTGGCGATGAGGGTCATGTTCAGACTCCAGAGGTCGACGGCAGGCACAGCAGATCGGCGGACGAAAAGGCCGCGGGAGATCAGAGCTGTATTTGTATCATCCTGAACATGATCCAAGTTCTTATCTGGACTTCGCGTCGAGGTCGACCGAAGGAGGTCTAAATGGTTAATTTTGGCGAGAGATCGAAAGCCTTTTGCTGGATATCCGTGCGACCCGCGATTGCTTTCGGCCCATTGCAGGCATATGGAAATGAATCCCCAGATGTCGGGGGCTTTCTTCGCAGAAGCTCATTGGGGCCTGATTTCAAAACTCGAATTCACATTTCGTCAGATGAGGAATGTTCTCCGGGTTGATGCCTATGTCCCGTAGGCGTTGCTCATTAAGACGACGCAGGTCTCGCTTGAGGTGATTCAGTGTCCGCCTCCGCTGCTTTTCCTCGTTGAATCGACGCACCAGATCGTGCATTTTTGAATTAAAAAAATTGATGGTAATTTTGGTCGAGTTCATGGGGCATATTCCTTGCCGCTCTTGCAGTGAACTGATATTTCTCGAGTTATTGACATAATCGCATATTGAATGCGGGCAGGGAAACGAGTATTCCTGTTCAGAATTTCAAATTTTCTTTGAAGCAAAAATGAGCATGATTCCTGGAATGCGGGCGCTAAGAGCGCTTGATGCCGCGGGGCGACATCTGAACTTCAGCCGAGCGGCTGACGAACTTGGCCTGACCCCGGCGGCGGTCAGCTACCAGATCAAGGAAATCGAGGACCAGCTCGGCCTGTCGCTTTTCAAGCGCACCAATCGCTCGATCCGCATGACGGAGGCGGGATTGATCCTTTGCCGCGCATCCGCTGACGCGCTCGAGCTCATGAAGCGTGCCGTCGCGCAGGCCCGCAGGACCGAGCGCGGCTCCCGCCACCTGAAAATCACCGTCGATCCGGACTTTGCCGTCAAATGGCTGATGCAGCGGCTGAAACGCTTCCGTGGCGCTTGGCCGGAAATCGACCTGCGCTTTGATATCTCCCCCGAGGTGCGCGACTTCGAGCTGGACGACATCGATATCGGCATTCGCTTCGGCACGGGAAACTATCCCGGCCTTTGCGCTGATCGATTGTTTGATGACGTTGTCGTGCCCGTATGCAGTCCTCGGCTACTCGCGTCCGAGAGACCCATTCGAACGCCGACTGATCTGCTTGATCACACCTTGGTCCATATCGAATGGGAGCGACAGGGTGTCGCGTGGCCGAACTGGTCGACGTGGATGGCGGCTGCCGGTATCAACGCCTTCGACGACAGTCGTACAGTTGCGCTCACCACGTCATCAGAAATGCTTCAAGCCGCGATCAGCGGGGATGCTGTGGCACTTGTGGACCTGACCACTGTCGCAAACGATCTGGCCGAGGGGCGGCTTGTCCGGCTTTTTGATCTTGGCATCCCGATCCCGTCCGAACTCGCCTATTTCCTCGTGTATCCGCAGGAAACGGCTTCCGATCCCCGTGTCGTCGCCTTTCGCGAATGGATTCTTGACGAGGCGGAACAGATGCCGGGTCAGGAATCGCGAACACCTGCATCCGATGAAAAGGGGCGCGGGACCAGGGAGGCTTAGGCAGCCCAAGCCGTGCATCGAATTGCCCAACCAGAGGCGACGTGTCCGAAGTATTCACACCCTCTACTCTGAAAGCGTCACTCTTCAATCGCATTGCCGTTCCGCCGATGTGGGCTCCGTGGCAACGTTGTCACTAACCCAATCAACGTCAGCGGCATTCGTGGGAATGCTGGCCTGAAATTCTGTTTTGATTCAGAGTCGTAAGGCGCTTTTGGTGGTCTGTGCTACCTAATGCCGGCTTTTTGCGGCACTGTAGATTTGCAAGCATTTCAGGATGGGTGCTGAGATAGGCTAAGACACGGTAAAAAACCGATCTAGGCCCGCGTTAAAATGCTAAATCCATGATGCTTATATCCACGTGCGTTGAAATCGCCTCGTGAAAGTAATACCATCTTTGATGTTGGTACTACAGGAGCGCCAAATGACGACGACAGTAACCGCCAAAGGGCAGGTCACCATTCCGAAGGCAGTGCGGGAACTTCTTGGTATTGCTCCGGGAAGCTCTGTCGATTTTGTTCGCGCTCCAGATGGCCGGATTGTTCTCGTCAGGGCCGACAAAAAGCAGCCGCCAACGCGCTTTTCCAAACTCCGGGGCCATGCCGGAGAAGGCCTGGATACAGACGCCATCTTGGCGCTTACGCGCGGTGAGAAGTGACACTCGTTGATACAAATGTCCTGCTTGATCTGGTAACGAATGATCCGACATGGGCCGATTGGTCAATTGAACAACTAGAAATTGCAAGCGTCTCCGGTCCATTGTTCATTAATGATGTTGTTTATGCGGAGCTTGCCGTTCGGTATGAGCGTATTGAAGCTTTGGATGTCTTCGTTCACGAGGCGGGATTAAAACTGGTTCCCTTTCCCCGCGCTGCATTGTTTTTAGCGGGAAAGGTCTTTGGCCAATATCGTCGTGCTGGCGGCTCTCGTACAGGCGTTTTGCCTGATTTTTTTATCGGTGCTCACGCAGCGGTTCAAAATTTTCCGCTTTTGACACGAGATGTAGGTCGATATCGATCCTATTTTCCAACCGTGACATTGATCTCTCCTGAACGGTAAATGAGCAGGGCTTTTCTTGTACTGTTTTTTCCGTTCGGTTTCAGATGGATAATGAAATGCGCTGTTGCAGAGGGAGCCAATCCGGTGTCAAGGCTTGCGCGCTCATGCGAGCATACAAGTGAAGTTGGCTGGCCAATGTTGCCGAGCCGTTTGTGTGCCTTGCAACATTTTTATTTGCCCGTTCATCCCCAGCCTGTTTGCATAGCTTATACTGCTCCTGTTTTGCGATGAGCCGGGAGACGTTCCGCGCTTACGGCGAATGTCCTCTGGTGATGAATGGAGGAGAGATGGATTGGGTTTGTGGTGGGTCTCTCTATCTCTTCGAAATGCATTGGCTGAAGGACAGGCTCTGACAGGCATAAATCACTGATGTGGGGCACTGATAAGTGTCTTTATTTCCCCAGGTGGCAGTTTTCAGTGCCCCGTTGCAATGCCCATCGAGCTGAAAGGCAGATGGGAAAGAGAGATGAAGATCATAACACGGTCGCAACTGCGTCGCGTGATAGGAAAGGTGTGTTCAAATGGGTCTCTATGAAATGTACGTTCTTGCAGCTCGTGCAGATACAGCCCTGATGAGGCGAAGGGGGCGAAGATTATGAATCGTCGTCGCAAGAAGCAATATTTGTACAACCAGAAGAAGATTCAGCTTTGGAAGCCGAGATAAAGAGGGGAGAGCCCCTTCGACCTGGGAGGATTCCGTAAACATATATTTATATAGATATATACGCAGAAACATATAAAATATATGCTACGTTGAATTGTATAGGAATATTGAGGGCGGATGAAAATCCGCGGCCAGAATCTTGTTTTTACGGCCTGCAATTTGCGGATTGCGGGACGATAACACGCGTAAATATATGATTTTTATGTTGAAATTACTGTATTGGTTAGAGCGTATTTATTATGGTAGTTTGTATTACGAATATGAAGTATATCTGATAGATTGTATATTAATAGTATTATTGATGATTATTATTG
>NZ_CP120211.1:2777500-3034963 GCF_005144435.2 Agrobacterium leguminum | reverse complement strand
ATTGCCGCCTTTCAAATTGCCAATCATAGCCTGACGATCAAAGATCGATCGCCAGAGATCCCCCTCGTATATTTTTGCCTCCAGCGTTCCCCTCGAAAGAACGTCAAAGGCGACTACTCGTTTGCGAGCCGGTTATCCCATTTCCCTCCCCCTCATGGAGAGGCCTGCGACACGCTAAAACGCTCCTTTCGTTACAACCTTAAGGCGCATTCTTGAGGACAAAAAACTCCCGCCCGTTCCGGAGACCGAAACGGCACAAAAAGCTCCATGACCTGAAAAAACGGACCCCGAAAGACCCGCCAGCAAGAAGGTGAATATCGTCGATACGATCATCGAGATAATCTGTGGACTGAGATCCGCACCCCTTGTTGAAATGCATTTAGGCAGGATCGTGGGGAGAGATCAATGGCGTTTTTTCTGCAAAAACTCAGATCGGCCATTGACTCGCAAAGACCGTTTTGCATCACCGACAAGGTGCGAAGCAGAATCGCTTATGAATCAATGAGATTCAATTTTGGCAATTTTTGAGAGCTGATTTTGGCAAAAAAATAAAAATCTTCTTGACTCAAAACTAGCCGCGACTTCCGTAGAGAAAGCCCCCGAGTTTTCCAGAGACCTCCAGTAAACCATTGTTTTTATTACAAATTTCCTGTCGTCCATCTGACATGCGTTTGTCACGTTACGGCAGCAATGGTTAACGGGCAGTTAGAATCACAAAAAGCCCGGTCAAAAGACCAGGCTTTTTGAATAATTATTTGTGATTAGCCGGATTAGGCGGAAAGAGCCTTAACGCGCTGTGCGAGACGCGACACCTTGCGGGATGCGGTGTTGCCGTGCAGAACGCCACGGGTGGCGGCGCGCTGGATCTCGGGCTGAGCTGCCTTCAGAGCTTCGGTGGCGACTGCGAGATCACCGGAAGCGATGGCTTCCTCGACCTTGCGGATGAAGCCGCGAACGCGCGAACGGCGAGCCTTGTTGACTGCGGTACGGCGAGCGATCTTGCGGGTCGCCTTTTTCGCCGAAGTTGTATTGGCCATGTATGCCTCTCTTCGAATTCAAACCAAATTCCGCAACCATAGGATCGGGTCGTTCGAAGACCTCACGTAACCCAAGAATGCGGGAGTAATTTCGGACAAGCCGGATGGCTTTCCTTAACCGTGGGCGGGCATATACCGCTAAAGCTTACGCCCGTCAACGCGCAAAACGCTTAAAAGCGCCGATATTCCGAATCCTTAGCGATTCCGGAAAGCGGGTTTGCGCTTTTCCACGAAGGCGGCCATGCCCTCCTTCTGATCCACTGTCGCAAAGAGCGACTGGAAGGATCGTCTTTCATATCTCAGTCCCTCCGCAAGCGGCACCTCGAAGGAGCGATTGACGCTTTCCTTGGCCATGAGAACGGAAGCACGCGACAGGGAAGCGATGCGGGTTGCCGCCTCCACCGCCTCGTCCATGAGATTTGCAGCCGGCACGACACGCGACACGAGACCGGCCCGCTCAGCCTCCTCCGCATCCATCATGCGCCCGGTCAGAACCATATCCATGGCCTTCGCCTTGCCAACTGCCCGTGTCAGCCGCTGCGAGCCGCCCATGCCCGGAATGACACCGAGGGTGATTTCCGGCTGGCCGAATTTTGCCGTGTCCGAAGCGATGATGAAATCGCACATCATCGCCAATTCGCAGCCACCGCCCAGCGCAAAGCCGGATACGGCGGCGATGACCGGCTTGCGGGTGGCCGCAACCTCGTCCCAGCCGCCGAGAAAATCGCCGACATAGGCATCGACGAAATCCAGCCCCTGCATTTCCTTGATATCGGCGCCTGCCGCAAATGCCTTTTCCGAACCGGTAATAATGATCGCACCGATGGAATCATCGGCGGAAAACGAAGACAGAATGTGCCGCAGCTCTTTCAGAAGCACCGAATTGAGAGCGTTGAGCGCCTTGGGGCGGTTGAGGGTGATGACACCCACCTCATCGCGTTTCTCGACCAGTATCGTTTCATAGTCCACGGCAATCTCCCCTTCCGGCACTCCGGCTCCGTTACTTCTGGCAGGCGGCGCAATAAAAGGTCGAACGACCGGCCTGCACCACCCTTTCAACCGTACCCCCGCAGCCGGGTGTCCGGCAAGGCTGGCCTTCCTGATCGTAGACCGAAAAGGAATGCTGGAAATAACCGAGCGTTCCGTCCGTCTGTATATGGTCTCGCAATGAGGAACCGCCAGCGGCGATGGCGTCGGCGATCACGTCGCGGATTTTCTCCGTCAGATCGACGAGCTGTGCTTTGGGCTTGCCACCTTTCGTCACCAGCGTTCCCGCCGCCCGCAAAGGCGAAAGATGCGCACGCCATAGCGCCTCGCAGACATAGATATTGCCGAGGCCGGCAATAACCTTCTGGTCCAGCAGCGTGCTTTTCAGGGGCTGGCTTTTACCTTCAAACCGGCTCGCCAGATAATCCGCGCTCAGTGCATTGCCTGTCGGCTCCGGGCCAAGCTCGGCAAAGGCAGGATAAAGGTCGAGCTTGTTGCGCTCCACCAGATGCATGAAGCCGAAGCGGCGCGGATCATTATAAATGACGCAGACGCGCTCTTCCCCTTTATCCAGATAAAAGACGACATGGTCATGCTTGCCGTCTTTGGAACGGGCATGGTGAAACGTACCTGGCGCATTGCCAATCTCATCTGCCTCCGCCTCGATGCGGAACGAGCCGGACATACCGAGGTGGGAAACGATGGTCAGCCCGTCCTCCAGTTCGATCAGAAGATATTTCGCCCTGCGCCCGAGCGACAGGATTTTCTTGCCTTCGATAAGCGCTGCAAAATCCTGCGGGAATGGAAAGCGCAAATCGGGGCGGCCGAGATGGAGCCTGCGGACCCTTGCGCCTTCCATGGCGGGCGCAAGGCCGCGTCTGACGGTTTCGACTTCTGGCAATTCTGGCATCTGGCTTATCCGACAGTTTATCGTTAGGACCATGTGGTCTATACAGTGCACGCGAAATGTCGCGCCCAGGCGATGCGGCAACAGATAGCGTTGCCATGGCGTTTCCGCTATGGTCCGCCACGCAATAAATATGGAGACAGACGATGACCGACGCCCGTACCACTGCCCAAGGCGGCATGGAAACGTCCTATGGCTTCCACAAGGTGGACGAAGGCAAAAAGCAGGGGCTGGTCAACGAGGTCTTCCACAAGGTGGCCAAACGCTACGACATCATGAACGATGTGATGTCGGCCGGCCTGCACCGGCTGTGGAAAGACGCCATGGTCTCTTCACTTTCGCCACGCAAGGACGCGACCTACAAGGTTCTGGACGTTGCGGGCGGCACCGGCGATATCGCCTTCCGTATCATCGATGCCTCCAACCGTCTGGCGCATGCCACCGTTCTCGACATCAACGGCTCAATGCTGGCCGTCGGCGAAGAACGCGCGGCAAAAAAGAAACTTTCCGACAATCTGACCTTCGTGGAGGCCAATGCCGAGGAGCTGCCTTTCGAGGCAAACAGTTTCGACGCCTATACGGTCGCGTTCGGCATCCGCAATGTGCCGCGCATCGATGTCGCGCTGAAAGAGGCCCATCGCGTGCTGAAGCGCGGCGGGCGGCTGCTGGTGCTGGAGTTTTCCGAAGTAGAAATGCCATTGCTTGACCGCGTTTATGACGCCTGGTCGTTCAACGCCATTCCGCAATTCGGCAAGATGATCACGGGTGACGCCGAGCCCTATCAATATCTGGTCGAATCGATCCGCAAATTCCCCAATCAGGAGGATTTCGCGACGATGATCCGCACCGCCGGCTTCTCCCGCGTCACCTATACCAATTACACCGGCGGCATCGCCGCCCTGCATTCCGGCTGGAAGCTTTAAGACCATGGCCGGCAGACGCAGGAGACAAGCATAAGCATGAGTACTTTGGGCGCATATTTCCGCCTCGCAAGGGTTGGCTGGGTTCTCGTGCGCGAAGGCGTCGTGCTGGCCCTGCCTTCCGATGACCTACCTGCTCCCGCCCAATTGTTGAAAGCGCTGCTGAAGCCGTTCGCCCGCAGCAAGGCGAAAAGGGCGCAGCGCAGCGACCGTCTGGCGGTGGCTGTGGAGCGGCTTGGTCCTTCCTATGTGAAGATGGGTCAGTTTCTCGCCACCCGGCCGGATGTGGTGGGCGCCGACTTCGCCGACGATCTCGCGAGCCTTCAGGACCGCATGGCCTTTTTCCCGGCGGCTGCGGCGAAAGCGAATATCGAAGGCTCGCTCGGCCGTTCGGTGTCCGATCTCTACAGGGAATTCGGCGATCCTATCGCCGCCGCCTCCATTGCCCAGGTTCATCCGGCAATGGTGGATACGCCGAAGGGGCCGCGCAAGGTGGCCGTCAAGGTCATCCGCCCCGGCGTGCGCCAGCGTTTCCAGAACGATCTCGAGGCGATGTATCTGATCGCCGATCTGCAGCAGCGTTTCGTCCGCTCCGCCCGTCGCCTGCGCCCCGTCGAGGTGACACGCACGCTGGAGCAGACCACCAAGATCGAGATGGATCTGCGGCTCGAGGCCGCCGCCCTTTCCGAACTTGCGGAAAACACCAAGGACGATCCCGGATTCCGAGTTCCCGAGGTCGACTGGGAACGCACCGGGCGCGATGTCGTCACCATGGAGTGGATCGACGGCGTCAAGATGTCGGATATCGAAGGGTTGAAGGCCGCCGGCCACGACCTGAACAAACTCGCCGACACGCTGATCCAGTCCTTCCTGCGGCACACGCTGCGCGATGGCTTCTTCCATGCCGACATGCATCCCGGCAATCTCTTCGTCGATGCTGAGGGCGAGATCGTCGCCGTCGACATGGGCATTGCCGGACGTCTCGGCAAAAAGGAACGCCGCTTCCTTGCCGAGATCCTCTACGGCTTCATTACCCGCGATTACATGCGGGTGGCGGAAGTGCATTTCGAGGCCGGTTACGTGCCGGGCCATCACGATATAGCGAGCTTCGCCCAGGCGATCCGCGCCATTGGCGAGCCGATCCACGGCCAGCCGGCCGAAACGATCTCCATGGGCAAGCTTTTGACGCTGCTGTTCGAAGTGACCGAGCTTTTCGACATGGAAACGCGGCCGGAACTGGTGATGCTGCAAAAGACCATGGTGGTGGTGGAAGGCGTGTCGCGCATGCTCAATCCGCGCTTCAACATGTGGAAGGCGGCAGACCCGGTCGTCGGCGGCTGGATCAGGGACAATCTCGGCCCGAAACGCATCGTCACCGATCTGAAGGACGGCGTGAAGGCGGCCCTCAAGCTTGCCGAGGCAGCGCCGGAGATCGCCGCCAAGACGGAGAAGCTGCATTCCGAATTGATGTATATGAGCGAGAACGGCCTGCGTTTCGACGCGCAGACGGCGGAAGCCATCGGCAAGGCGGAAGCGCGCCACACCAAATGGGGACGGGCGGCACTCTGGGTCATAGCGCTGACGCTTCTTTACATCGCAATCAGGATAAGCTGAGCATCTCGGCACCGGTGAGTGCCATGTTTGTGTAATGCATTGGAGCGATAAGGGCCTGATCTCTAGTCGAGACAGGTGATCGATGCGGGGTAAGGGCTGCTTTGATGCCTGCGCGGAATTGCGCCGGCGGTATAGACGGACGATGCCGGACGGGATTTGATTTTGATGGCAAAAGCGCAAGTACTGAAAGAGGCCCTTTCCTATTCTTCGTGGCCGCTAGTGTTCGTCGGCGGCCTCGTGGGGTCCTATTTCGCTTTCACGAGCAGCCATCCGATCGCGGCCTTTTTGACCGTTTATGCGGGCGCGGTTTTGAGCCTGTTTCTTCTCGAACGCTATATTCCCTACGAAATCCAATGGCTTGAGGGTGATGGCGAGACCGTTAACAGCATCGGCCATACGCTTTTGACGAAAGGGCTCGTCCAGCTCGCAGCCGCCGCAGCGGCAATCTTCCCGATGGTGACCGCCAATGTGCTGCAGCCGCTCGCCGCCATGCGTTTCGACCTGTGGCCGTCTCATCTGCCGATGATCGTTCAGGTCGCCCTTGCGGTGACGATTGCCGAATTCGGCCTCTACTGGTCCCACCGTATTGCACATGAAACCGTATTCTTCTGGCGTTTCCATGCGCTGCATCACAGCGTCGTGCGGCTCTGGGTCGTCAATACGGGACGGTTCCATGTGGCCGATTCCCTGTTCAAGATCGCTCTCAGCCAGATTCCGCTCTATTTCATGGGTGCGCCGCTACAGGTTTTCTGGTGGCTCGGTGCCGTTACCGCATTCATCGGTATTTTGACCCATTGCAACGTCGATATGAAAACGGGGCCGCTCGATTACGTGTTCAGCACCCCGCGCCTGCACCGCTGGCACCATTCAAAACAGCTTCCGGAAGGAAACACCAATTACGGCGAGAATCTCGTCTTCTTCGATCTGATCTTCGGCTCCTACCATAACCCCGATCGGCCCTCTTCCACCGATATCGGCATCAAGGGCAAGATTGCGAAAGGATTCCTGCCGCAGCTCCTGCAGCCCTTCACCAAGGAAGGCGTCCGCCAGATCATCGGCAAGGACACCAAGCTCGACTGAACCGAAAAACTACAGGGCACGCGCAGTATCGATCACGATACCGAGTTCGCCCCGCAGTTTTTTGGTCAGACCGGCTGCGACAAGTTCATAGGAGCGGCGCACATAATGCTCCAGTTCTTCCTGTTCGAGCGGGGAATGATCGCCAATCGATATCCATTTGCGTTTGGCGAAATAGGGCGCCTGCCCTATGCCTTCCAGCGAGGTCAGTATTTCGAAGCTCTCTTCCGAGCATTTCACGACCAGCCGCCAGTCCTCCCGCTCGCCAAGCACGGCAAAGACCTTGTCGCCCACCTTGGCGACATGGGAATCCCATTGGTCGACAAAACGCACGCCCGGCCATTTGCCGAGCACCCTGTCGAAAGTCTTGCGATCGAACAGGCTCATGCGAGTTTCTCCGCGATCAGGGCCACCAGACGTTTTGCAACCTCGGCCTTGCCGAGATCCGGCCAAACGTCGACGCCATCTGCGGAAATGATCTTCACGCTGTTGCGATCCCCGCCCATGATGCCGGTTTCCGCCGAAACATCATTCGCGACGATATAGTCCGCCCCTTTGCGCTCCAGCTTCGCCCGGCCGTTCTTCTCGACATCCTGCGTTTCGGCGGCGAAGCCCACCACAATCTTCGGGCGCTTTTCATGGTGGCCGACGGTTTTGAGAATATCGGGATTTTCCGTCAGCTGCAGCGCCGGCGGCGCATCGCCCGGCTGCTTCTTGATCTTCTGCTCCGACGAGCCCGTCACCCGCCAGTCGGCGACGGCGGCGACCATGACGGCGATATCCGCCGGCAGTCTCGATATCACCGCATCGCGCATCTCCTCGGCGCGCTCGACATGGATCGTCGTGACCCCGGCAGGATCGGCGATGGTGACAGGCCCTGAGACCAGCGTGACCTCTGCCCCCAGCCCAGCCAGAGCCGCCGCAATGGCATGGCCCTGCTTGCCGGAGGAGCGATTGGCGATGTAACGCACCGGGTCAATCGGTTCATGCGTGGGACCGGAGGTCACGATGGCCGTTCTGCCCTTCAGGGGCTTTGGCCCCTCATCCAGCAGTGCCGCGACGGCTTCGACGATCTGCAATGGCTCGGCCATGCGGCCAAAACCAGCCTCGCCCTTCTCTGCCATCTCGCCGGCCATGGGTCCGATGAAAAACACGCCGTCTTTTTTCAGCGTTTCGACATTACGCAGCGTGGGCTTCGCCGCCCACATTTTCGGGTTCATCGCCGGTGCCACCAGCACCTTTCGATCCGTCGCGAGAAGGACTGTGGAGGCAAGATCGTCTGCCAGACCATGTACCATCTTCGCCATCAGATCGGCGGTGGCGGGCGCCACAAGCACGAGGTCGCAGTCACGCGCCAGCCTGATATGGCCGACATCCTGTTCATCCTGCCGGGAAAAGAGATCGGTGAAGACATGGGTGGCGGAAAGTGCACCAACGGCAAGCGGCGTGACGAATTCCTGGGCGCCCTTCGTCATCACCGGCGTCACCTTAGCGCCGCGCTCCTTCAGGCGGCGGATGAGATCGAGACTCTTATAGGCCGCTATGCCACCGGAGATGATGAGGAGAATATGTTTGCCTGAAAGCGTCATGATGCCGGACCAGTTTCCCGTTTCAGGGGAAACTAAGCCCTTGGCATACAAAGTGCAATCCGGCCGATATCACGCCGCCTTGGCGACGTGATATTCCTTGATCGCGACCATCTTGATCGCCGGAAAACGCTCGGACTCATAGCGGAGCGAGAAGGCGTCCTGCGCGAGAAACACCGGATCGCCATCCAGATCGCGGGCGATATCGCCGCGCTTGACGTTGAGGAACTTGTCCATTTCCGCCGGCTGATCGGAGGAAATCCAGCGGCAGACGGAAAAGCGCGACATTTCGAAGGAGACCGGCAGGCCATATTCGCCCATCAGGCGCTCCTTCAACACGTCGAGCTGCAGCGCGCCGACGACACCGACGATGGCCGGCGAGCCGTCTTCCGGCGAAAAGAGCTGCACGACGCCTTCTTCCGCCATCTGCTGCAGGGCTTCCTTCAGCTTCTTCGCCTTCATGGCGTCTTCCAGACGCACGCGGCGGAGAATTTCCGGCGAGAAATTCGGCACGCCTTGGAAGACGAGGTTTTCACCCTCGGTCAGCGTATCGCCGATGCGCAGCGTGCCGTGGTTCGGGATGCCCACCACGTCACCCGCAAAGGCCGTATCGGCCAGTTGGCGCTGCGAGGCGAAGAAGAACTGCGGCGCAGTGAGGCCCATCTGTTTGCCGGTGCGAGCAAGCCGCGCCTTCATGCCGCGCTCCAGCTTGCCGGAGCAGATGCGGGCAAAAGCGATGCGGTCACGATGGTTCGGGTCCATATTGGCCTGAATCTTGAAGACGAAGGCCGTCATTTTTTCTTCAGCCGCATGTACGGTGCGGGTATCGGCCACCTGATCGCGCGGCGGCGGCGCGAAATCGCCAAGCGCATTGATGAGGTCGCGTACACCGAAATTGCGCAGCGCCGAACCGAAGAATACCGGCGTCATATGACCTTCGAGAAATGCCTGACGATCGAAAGGACGGCAGGCTTCCAGCGCAAGCTCCGTTTCCTCGACGAAAAGATGGCGTTCATTTTCCGGCAGGCGATCGGCAACCGCCTGCGGACCGTTAACCGGCATGGCTTCCACCTGCGTATCGACGCCACGGAAGGTGCTGTCGGCGAGATTATAGGCGCCGCAGAAGGTCTTTGCCCGACCGACCGGCCAGGTGATCGGCGCGGTATCGAGCGCGAGCTTCTCTTCCACCTCATCCAGAATCTCGAAGGGGTCGCGGCTTTCGCGGTCCATCTTGTTGATGAAGGTGATGATCGGAATATCGCGCATGCGGCAGACTTCGAAGAGCTTCAGCGTGCGCGGCTCGATACCCTTGGCGGCGTCGATGACCATGATCGCCGCATCCACCGCCGTCAGCGTGCGGTAGGTGTCGTCGGCAAAGTCTTCGTGGCCGGGCGTATCGAGAATGTTGAAGACACGGTCGTTATATTCGAAGGTCATGACCGAGGTAACGACCGAAATGCCGCGCTCGCGCTCGATCTTCATCCAGTCCGAACGGGTCTGGATGCGGTCCTTCTTCGCCTTCACCTCACCGGCAAGCTGGATCGCTCCGCCGAACAGCAGCAGTTTTTCGGTAAGCGTGGTCTTACCCGCGTCCGGGTGCGCGATAATAGCAAAGGTGCGGCGGCGGGAGACCGCCTCGGCAAGTGTTTCGGCCATCTGACAAATCCTGTGGAATTGCGGGCTATCTAGCGTTTCAGGCCCGCATTTGCAATTGACCTTGCCGCGATCTCGGCAAACTAATGCCGCATGACCCTTCAAAACGACAATCGCCCCCCTCTCCGGCTCGTCCGCCTCGCCAATGGCGCTGACCTCGAATTGCCGTCTTACGAAACCCGTGGCGCCGCCGGCATGGACCTGCGCGCTGCCGTACCTTCCGGTGAACCGCTGACCCTGCAACCGGGCGAACGCACCCTGATCCCGACCGGTTTCATCTTCGAGGTTCCGCAGGGATACGAGGCGCAAATCCGCCCCCGCTCCGGCCTCGCCATCAAGAACGGCATCACCTGCCTCAACTCTCCCGGCACGGTGGACAGCGATTATCGCGGCGAGGTGAAAGTCATCCTCGCCAATCTTGGCCAGGACGTTTTTGTCATCGAGCGCGGCATGCGCATTGCACAGATGGTGATTGCGCCGGTAACCCAGGTTGTTGTGAGCGAGGTGACGGAAACTTCCGAGACGGCGCGGGGCGCCGGCGGTTTCGGCTCCACCGGGGTTTAGCGACACCACTGGGACAGACGCGCGGACTGATTGTCTTTACCGGGCAATTTCGTTATGGATTTAGCGGATTTTTCGGGAAACACGATCATGACGCTGACGACACTTTTCGCCTATGCCACCGCCCTCTTCATCGCCGCTGCCATTCCCGGCCCCGGCATGACGGCGATCGTGGCACGGGCGCTGGGTTCGGGCTTTCGCGAAACCTTCTTCATGGGTCTCGGACTGGTGCTGGGCGACATGATTTACCTGACCGCTGTGATCTTGGGCTTGGCCTTCGTCGCGCAGACCTTTCAGGAAGCCTTCATGGTTCTGAAATTCGCGGGCGCGGCCTATCTCCTTTATATTGCCTGGAAGCTTTGGACCGCCGGTCTGCTGCCACAGGAGCTGAAGGCCAAGAAAAGCACCAGCATGCCCATGTCCTTCCTGTCCGGCCTGCTGATCACGCTCGGCAACCCGAAAACCATGCTGTTTTATGTGGCGCTGGTGCCGACGCTGATCGATATCCGCATGATCGGTCCTTCGGAATATGCGACACTTCTCGCCATCACCTTCGTCGTGCTGATGGCGGTTCTCCTGCCTTACATCCTGCTTGCAGCCAAGGCACGTAACCTCCTGAAAAGGCCGAGCGCCTTGACAATCCTCAACCGCACGGCGGCGGGTATTCTGGCCGGAACCGCCACCATGATCGCGATCCGCAGCACGTAAAACAAATTCGTGCATTTATGCGATTTATCGTGAAATTATTCCTGCAATTTAGGGATATTAGGACGAACGTTCGCTAGCTTGCGAAAGCTATTGCTCCTATTCTGCCGCTCAAATCTTGCGGTCTTTACACAGGAGAGCATCATGCCCGAAGCCAGAAAGCCCGGACGCGGACGCGTCTATTCCTCGATTACGGAAACAATCGGCGACACGCCGATCGTGCGGCTCGACAAGCTGGCGAAGGAGAAGGGCGTGAAGGCCAACCTTCTCGCCAAACTCGAATTTTTCAATCCCATCGCTTCCGTGAAGGACCGCATCGGCGTCGCCATGATCGAAGCTCTGGAAGCGCAGGGCAAGATCACCCCCGGCAAAACCACGCTGGTGGAGCCGACCTCCGGCAACACGGGCATCGCGCTTGCCTTCGCCGCCGCCGCGAAGGGCTACAAGTTAATCCTGACCATGCCTGAAACCATGTCGGTTGAGCGCCGGAAAATGCTGGCCCTGCTCGGCGCCGAACTGGTGTTGACCGAAGGCCCCAAGGGCATGAAGGGCGCCATCGCCAAGGCGCAGGAACTGGCCGAGACCCTGCCTGACGCCATCATTCCGCAGCAGTTCGAAAATCCCGCCAATCCCGATATTCACCGCAAGACGACGGCTGAAGAAATCTGGAACGACACCGAAGGCACGGTCGATATTCTCGTCTCGGGTATCGGCACCGGCGGCACCATCACCGGCACGGGTCAAGTGCTGAAATCCCGCAAGCCCGAGGTGAAGGTCATTGCGGTCGAACCTGCCGACAGCCCGGTTCTTTCGGGCGGCAACCCCGGCCCGCACAAGATTCAGGGCATCGGCGCCGGTTTTGCACCCGCCATCCTCGACACCGGCATTTATGACGAGATCGTCACCGTGACCAATGACGAGGCTTTCGAAACCGCACGTCTGGCGGCAAGGCTGGAAGGCGTGCCGGTCGGCATCTCCTCGGGTGCGGCGCTGGCGGCGGCAATCAAGGTCGGCGCGCGGGAAGAAAATGCCGGCAAGAACATCGTCGTCATCATTCCTTCCTTCGCGGAACGCTACCTTTCGACAGCGCTTTTCGAAGGCCTTGGACTTTAAGCCAAACTTTCAAGCGCGGTACGATCGCGCGCGAGATTAGCGAATATTCTTATGTGCCGCCGGCTCCGCTGGCGGCACAGTGTTTTTTCAGGGAAGGCACAAAAGGCGACCTTCTGGAGCATCTCCGGCTTAAACGGAATCGTTAGACGTGCTCTACTTCTTTGTTTTTACACACTTTCCTGACAAAAACCGCTTCGTTCTTTTACTGCAAATGCTCTAGGCAGCCGCCGTCAGCCTTTCGCCAGCGATACGATAGGACACGGCTTCCGCCACATGGATACGGCCGACCGTCTGTTTTCCATCCAGATCCGCCAGGGTGCGGGCAACCTTGAGAATGCGATGATAACCGCGCGCGGAGAACTTCAGCCGCTCGGCCGCATCGCGCAGCAATTGCAGTCCGGATGCATCCGGCTCGGCATATTTTTCTATCAGGGTCGTCGTGCAGCGGGCATTGGTGCGAATGGCGGCAAATCCCGCCGCCGCGTAACGTTCCTGCTGCGTAAGGCGTGCCCGGGCGACACGAGCGGCGACCGCGGCACTCGGCTCGGACGCGACGGGACGGATGAGATCGGCAGCAGAGACGGCGGGAACGTCGATGCGGATATCGATACGATCCAGCAGCGGGCCGGAAATGCGGGCCTGATAATCCGTCACACAACGCGGGCCTCGGGCGCAGGTGAAACCCGGCTCTCCCGCCATGCCGCAGCGGCAGGGGTTCATCGCCGCAACGAGCTGGATTTCCGCCGGATAGCTGACGCGATGATTGGCCCGCGCAATGATGCATTCGCCCGTTTCCAGCGGCTGGCGCAGCGCATCTAGCACCTGCGGCGAAAATTCCGGGAACTCATCCAGAAAAAGAACGCCGTGATGGGCGAGCGAAGCCTCACCCGGCTTGGCGCGAAGCCCCCCGCCGATCAGCGCCGCCATGGTGGCGGAGTGGTGCGGGGTGCGGAATGGCCTGCGGTCCGAAAGCTTGCCGCCGGACAATTGGCCGGCGATGGAATGGACCATGGACACTTCCAGCAATTCCGCCGCCTCCAGCGGCGGCAGGATGGAAGGCAGGCGGGCTGCGAGCATGGATTTGCCGGAGCCGGGTGGACCGACCATAAGCAGGTTGTGTCCGCCGGCGGCTGCCACCTCCAGCGCGCGCCGGGCGCTCTCCTGCCCTTTTATATCCGCTAAATCCGGCAGATTGACCGGGTTGGCGCGGATGGCGGGCGTCGGGCGCGAGAGAAGCTGGGTGCCGCGAAAATGATTGGCCAGCGCAATCAGGCTGCGCGGGGCGAGAATATCGATACCGGCGCCGGCCCAGGCCGCTTCCGGCCCGCTTTCAGCCGGGCAGATCAGCCCCTTGCCAAGCGCATTGGCACCGATCGCCGCCGGCAGGGCGCCCGAAACCATACCGATGGTGCCATCGAGATTGAGTTCGCCGAGAACCACATAACGTGCCAGCATTTCCGCCGGTATCGCGCCCAAAGCGGCCATGAGGCCAAGCGCAATGGGAAGATCGAAATGCGATCCTTCCTTGGGCAGATCGGCAGGCGCGAGATTGACGGTGACTTTTTTTGCCGGCAGCGTCAGACCGGAGGCATGCAGGGCGGCCTGCACCCGCTCGCGGCTTTCGGCCACCGCCTTATCGGGCAGGCCGACAATCTGGATGCCCACCTTTCCCGGCGCGACCATGACCTGCACCTCGACGGGCACACCCTCTATGCCCTGAAATGCAACCGTATTGACCCTTGCCACCATGGCCTGCCCCCGCAAACCGGCCGCGTCACCAGAGCTTCATGCCCTATCACGGCCACCCGCAAGCAACGTGCCACAGGGCAAAGAATAAAACAAGAACATCCAGCGAACAATTTCTCGCTGACGATGTATTTTAGTTGTGTCTAGTTGTACTCGCGGAACAAAGCTGGACCGGCGAAAGCTCGCCTCAGAAATCCTGGGCTTCGCGCTTTTTCTCGATCGCATCCCACAACAGGCTTGCGACATCGGCACCGCCGAATTTCCGCACTTCGCGAATGCCGGTCGGCGAGGTGACGTTGATTTCCGTCATATAGTCGCCAATCACATCGATGCCGACGAAAAGAAAACCGCGCTCGCGCAAGGCAGGGCCGATGCGGCAGCAGATTTCCTTCTCGCGTGCCGTCAGTTCCGTCGGTTCCGGCCGTCCGCCGGCATGCATGTTGGAGCGGGCGTCGTTTTCCGCCGGCACGCGGTTGATTGCGCCAACCGGCTCGCCATCCACCAGGAGGATACGCTTGTCGCCCTTGCGGACGTCAGGCAGATATTGCTGGGCGATATAAGGCTCGCGGAACATCTGGCCGAACATCTCCAGCAGAGAAGAGAAATTGCGGTCGTCGCGCGCGGAATGGAAGACGCCGGCGCCACCATTGCCATAAAGCGGCTTGAGGATGATATCGCCCATTTCATTGCGGAAGCGGGCGATTTCCTCCACGTCCTTGGTGATCAGCGTCTTCGGCATCAGATCGGCGAATTCGGTGACGAAAATCTTTTCCGGCGAATTGCGCACCCAGGCGGGATCGTTGACCACCAGCGTTTTCGGATGAATGCGTTCCAGCAGATGGGTCGAGGTGATGTAAGCCATGTCGAATGGCGGATCCTGACGCAGATGGATGACATCCATGGTCGACAGATCGACGCGCTCCGGTTCGGACAGCGAGAAATGGTCGCCCTTGATGTCGCGCAGTTCCATCTGCTCGACGGTGGCGTAAATCTTGCCATCGCGCATGGAAAGGCGCTCAGGCGTATAATGGAACAGCCGATATCCGCGCGCCTGCGCCTCAAGGCTCATGGCGAAGGTGGAGTCGCCGGCGATATTGATGCCGGAGACATGATCCATCTGGATCGCGACGTTCTTGATCTTCGCCATGCGCATGTTCCTCTTGCAGCATACGGACGCTTTGTCGGCCCGCGGTGCCCATTGCCTCGCCTTTTCAAGCTTCCCTGCAGGACCGGTAGAAACCCGGAAATGCTTCAGAAAACCCTGAAGATGTAGGGCAGCGACCATTCAAAGGCAACTGCTGCAAGCGGTGGTTTGTGTGAGTTTTATTGAACCTTCACAATTCCGTCGGCGAAGCCGTGCAGGCCCCGCCGACTGGAATGTTTTATGGGTTCAGGCCGCCAGCTTATAGGAACGGCCGGCAAACAGCTTGTTCTTGACGCGATAGGCAAAAGCCAGCGCCTTGGGGAACGGACGGCGCATGAATGCAACCTTGCGGACATAGTCATCCACCCGCCAGGTGGCCCATGTTCCCGCAGGGAAATAAGCGACATCGCCGACCCGCAGGATACTGATGGAACCGTCTTCCGCGGTCACATGCACTTCGCCTTCGAGAATATAGACGGTTTCATCCCAGCCGAAGAACCAGCGGAACTCACCCGCCGTGCAATCCCACATGGCGGTGCTGGAGGCACGGTCGCCGCTTCTGGAATGATCCGCCGCGCGCGCCTGGGGGTTGCCGGAAATGATCCATTCCGGATTGATAGGGGCCGGCTGAAGCCGCAAATCGGTACAGGATGCGCTGACGACGGCCTCGTCTTTTGACCGGCGCAAATAGGCCGGCAATATCGGCACGGTCCGGACCGCCATGGTTGCTGCGGCAGCGAACATCATTTTGAAGGACATATTAGAAAACCCCCGTGAAATATTGGAGGTCTTCTATCATCGGGATCGTAACGAAGCGGTTTTGACAATCGGCGCAATTTTAGTCATCGCGCCGATTTCTGCGAAGCACTCAGACTGTCGCCATTTGCGCGGGCTGCGCCGCCAGCTGCTCCGCTTTGCCGGCGATGCGCTTGCCGGTTTCGCTGGAGAAGAAATGCAGTTTTTCCGGCGCGATCGTGACGGAAAGCGCAGACGGAACCTCGACATCCGGCGGGAAAGCAACTGTCAGGTTCTGGTCGCCGATCATGCCGTGGATAAGTCGCTGCGACCCCAGCTCCTCGATATAATCGACCCGAAGCGGGAAGCCCTGCTCACCTGCCGCAGCGAGGCGGAAATCTTCCGCCCGCATGCCCACCGTTACGGGGCCGGAGGCAGGTGCGAAGCCGTTGAGCGCAAAGAGCGACGGACCGATGGCGAGGCTATCGCCATGCAACTCGGCGTTCAGCAGGTTCATGGCGGGAGAGCCGATGAAACTCGCAACGAAGGTCGAAGCAGGCGTGTGATAGACATCGAGCGGCGCGCCGATCTGTTCGATACGGCCGCCATTCAACACCACAAGACGATCGGCGAGCGTCATGGCCTCCAGCTGATCGTGGGTGACGTAGATCGAGGTGGTGCCGAGGCGCTTTTGCAGGCGCTTGATCTCGCCGCGCATGGAAACGCGCAGCTTGGCATCGAGATTGGACAGAGGCTCGTCGAAGAGGAAGGCCGCCGGTTTGCGCACGATGGCGCGACCCATGGCGACACGCTGCCGCTGGCCGCCGGAAAGGGCGCGCGGCTTGCGGTCCAGGTAGGGTTCGAGCTGCAGCATACGCGCGGCTTCGGCCACACGCGCATCGATCTCCGTCTTCGCCGTCTTGCGGTTCTTCAACCCGTATTCCAGGTTCTGGCGCACCGACATATGCGGGTAAAGCGCGTAGTTCTGAAACACCATGGCGATATCCCGGTCAGCCGGATCAGCCTGATTGACCACCCGGTCACCGATCTTCACTGTGCCTTCGGAAATATCCTCAAGCCCTGCTACCATGCGCAGAAGCGTGGATTTGCCGCATCCGGAGGGGCCGACCAGAACGATGAACTCACCGTCCCTGATGTCGATATCGACGTGGTGCACGGCGCGCACGCCGCCATGATAATCCTTGCAGACCTGACTGATTTCTATCGCGGCCATTTCGGTCTCCTTATTTATCGCTTTCGGTCAGGCCCTTGATGAACCAGCGCTGGAAAATGACGACGATCAGCACCGGCGGCAGCATAGCCAGCACGGCGAGCGCGAAAGCTTCGTTGTAATCGGGAATTTGCGAACCGACCCAGACCTGCAGGATCGACTTAATGCCGCGCATCAGGGTGAAGAAGCCCTCATCCGTCGTCATCAGCATGGGCCAGAGATACTGGTTCCAGCCGTAAACGAACATGATGATGAAGATCGCCGCCATCATGGTGCGGGACAGCGGGATGAGAACGTCGATGAAGAATTTCACCGGCCCTGCGCCGTCAATGCGGGCAGCCTCCAGCAACTCCTCCGGCACGGATTTGAAGAACTGCCGGAAATAGAAGGTGCCCGTCGCCGAAGCGAGAAGCGGCACGATGAGGCCGGTATAGGAGTTCAGAAGGCCAAGTTTGCTCATCACCTCGTAGGAGGGCATGATGCGCACTTCGAGCGGCAGAAGCAGCGTCGTGAAAATGATCCAGAAGGCGAGCGTTGCGAACCGGAAGCGGAAATAGACGATCGCATAGGCCGCCGTCATTGACAGGACGATCTTGCCGACGGCAAAACCGATGCCGAGGATCAGCGAATTCAGCACCATGTTGAGACCCGTGATCTGCCCGGTGAAGCCGCCCTTCTGGGTCAGGACCTTTTCATAAGTCTCGATGAAATTGTCGCCGGGAACCATCGTCAAACCGCTGCGGTGGATTTCCGCAGCGGTGTGGGTGGAGGTCATGAAGGCCACGATGACCGGCAAGATCAGGAACAGCGCGCCGATGATCAGCACCAGATGATCGAGGGGTTTTGTCTTGTACATGGTCTTTTCCCTCAATTGTAGTGGATGCGCTTTTCGATGAAGCGGAACTGAATGATGGTGAGAACAAAGACGACCAGCATCAGAATGACGGACTGGGCCGAAGAGCCACCGATGTCATTGCCGCGGAAACCATCCAGAAACACCTTGTAGACCAGCGTGATCGGATTGTTGGCCGCCTTGTCCTTCACCATCACGTCGATGACGCCGAATGTGTCGAAGAGCGCATAGGTGATGTTGATGATGAGCAGGAAGAAGGCCGTGGGCGCCAGAAGCGGCATGATCACCGTCCAGAACCGGCGAAAGCCCGAGCAGCAGTCGATGGCGGCAGCTTCCCGCACGGAGACCGGAACGCCCTGAAGACCGGAGAGGAAGAAGATGAAATTGTAAGGGATCTGCTTCCAGACCGCGACGACGATCATGGCGAAGGCCGTATCGAAATAATTGAGGCCGACCTTCATGTCCCAGCCGAGGAATGCGGCCATCTTGACGAAGGGGCCGATATGCTGGTCGAAAAACATCATTCCGATGAGACCGGCGACCGGCGGCGCGATGGCATAGACGGAAATCAATAGCGTCTTGTATGTCGAGCTGCCGCGAATGACCGCATCCGCCTTGACGGCGAGCAGCAGGCCGAGCGCCAGAGAAAAGAAGGTGACCAGCACGGTGAAGACAACCGTGAATTTGGCGATGCTGAGATATTCGGGACTGAAGATCGCATCCGAATAATTGGCAAGTCCGACGAAGGAAGCGCCGAAACCGAACGGGTCTTCGATATAGAAGGACGAATGTATGGCCTGAACCGATGGCCAGTAGAAGAAGATGAAAATCACCGCAAGCTGCGGCGCCAGAAACAGGTAAGGTACGTAGGACGAGGAGAACTGCACGCGTTTCATGCCGGCGTCGGCAGGTTTGGCGGGCTTTCCAGCCTTTGCGGACCAGCCGGACAAAAACCGGCGCGGTTGAGACGATGTATAGGCCACGCTTGCGCTTCCTTATCCGAGAGCGAGCCTCCCTTCCGTGGGAAAGGAGGCTCGGCAATGGTCATTGGTTTCGAAACAGACGATCAGCCGGCCGTCTTGGCGAAACGGGCGAGCAGGTCGTTGCCTTCCTTCTCGATGATCTCGAAAGCAGCCTTCGGCGTAACTTCGCCGGAGAAGATGCGGTTATATTCACGTTCCATGACGGCGCGGATCTGCGGGTAGAAGCCGAGGCGGTAGCCCTTGGACCATTCGCCGCCCGGCAGCGAGAGCTGCTGGATACCGACTTCCGCGACCGGCTTTTCCTTGTAGAAGCCTTCAGCCTTGGCCTTTTCGTAAGCCGCCTTGGTGATGGCGACGTAACCGGTTGCCTTGTGGTAGAAGACCTGGATTTCCGGCGAGGTCAGGAACTGGAAGAAGTCGGCCACGCACTTGTTTTCGGCTTCAGACTTGCCCGACATTGCAAAGAGCGCAGCGCCGCCGATGAAGGAGTTGGTGCCGGCACCCTTGATGGAGCCCCAGTAGGGAAGGAAGGTTGCCGAGAACGGCATGGTCGCCGTCTTCTGCAGGCCGCCGAAGGAGCCCGAAGAACCGATCCAGAACGCGACCTTGCCTTCTTCGAAGGGCTTCTGGTTGTCGTTCCAGCCGGCGCCGTAATAGGCGAACAGGCCCTTGTCCTTCCAGTCCTTCAGCTTGTCGAACATCATGACGAGGTTCGGGTCGGTGACCTTGAGCTTGGTGTCGGCAACGCTGTCATAACCGTTATTGTTGGTGGCGAACTGGATGTTGTTGCGGGAGAAGAAGTTCTCCGTGAACTGCCAGGTGAGCTGCGACTGAACGAGCGGAATGTAGCCGGCTTCCTTCAGCTTCGGCGCAACCTGCTCGAACTCTTCCCAGGTCTTCGGGGCTTCGACGCCGGCCTTCTTCAGGGCTTCGTCGTTGACGTACATGATGGGGGCGGAGGAGTTGAACGGCATGCCGACAAACTTGCCGTCAGCGGCAGCATAGAAATAACGCACGCCGTTGATGAAGGCTTCGCGGTCGAACTTGTAACCGGCCTTGTTGATGAGGTCTTCGGCGGGAATGACGGCGCCCTTGGCGTTGATGATGGTGGCGGCGCCAGCATCGAAAACCTGGAGGATGTTCGGCTGTTCGCCAGAGCGGAAAGCAGCAATGCCGCTGGCCAGCGCTTCTTCGTAAGAGCCCTTGGAAACCGGCGTCAGAGCGCATTCTTTCTGGGCTTCGTTGAACTTCTGGGCGACTTCGTTGATGACTTCGCCATTTCGGCCGCCCATGCCGTGCCACCAGGTGATGTTGGTAGCAGCCATGGAAGATGTCGCCGAAATGCTGACGGCCACTGCGGCCATGGAAATCTTCTTCAACATTACTAAATCCTCTCCACCATTTATTGGGATGAGGATGCGAATAGAGACGTTCCATGACGCCTCTTTGACAGTTCCATGTCAGATTTATTACAGCGGCTGACGAAAATCTCAGTCGGTCATGCGCTTTATGGGCCGAGCGGGATTTCCCACCACCGTCACGCCTGGCGGCACATTGCGCGTCACGACTGAACCGGCGCCGACAATCGCTCCGTCGCCGATGGTGATGCCAGCCAGAAGGATCGCTCCGCCGCCGATCCAGACATCACGGCCGATCGTGACGGGCTTTGCGATTTCAATGCCTTGCGCTCGCGGCACCGGGTCCAGATGGTGTTCCGCACAATAGATCTGCACCGCAGGCCCGAGCATCGCGCCGTCGCCTATCGTAACCTTCGCGGAATCGAGAATGGTGCAGCCGGCATTGAGATAGACATTTTTGCCCAGCGTGATGTTGAAGCCGTAAGCGCAATGAAACGGCGCTTCGATAAATGCCCCTTCACCAACAGAAGCGAACAGAGCCCGCAGCAAGGGGGCCATTGCCCCGCGCTCATCCGGCGGCATCGTATTGTGCTGGTGGACGGCCCCTCGTGCCCGCCAGCGCAATATATCCAGCTCAGCATCCATGCAGCTGTACCATTCGCCCGCGGCCATTTTTTCCCGCTCCGTGGACATTGTTTCCCTCCCCCTTAAAAGGCGTCGATAAAATGCTGCGGCAGGCGTCGCGGCAGGACCGCGACAATATCGAAACGCAGCGAAAACCGCGCGGCATCCTTGCGACGGGCGAGCCATAGATCGGCCGCCGCCCGAATGCGTTGCTGCGAATGGAAACCGACGGCATCCACGGCACCTTCACCGGACGTTCGCGCCTTGACCTCGACGATGGCGACGAGGTCCTTCTTGCGGGCGATGAGATCGATTTCCCCTAGCCGGGTGCGATAACGAATGGCGAGGATGCGATATCCCTTCAGCAGCAGATAAAGTGCCGCCCAATATTCCGCGGCATGGCCGCGTCGCTCGGCCTTGCGCCTTTTATTGCTTCGCCCGTCAGCGGCCATCCGTTTCCTTCATATCCAGCAGCCTTTGATAAAGCTCCTTGCGCGGCAGGCCCGTCAGCTTCGCCGCTTCGCCTGCCGCCTTGGCGGCGGGCATGGTGGCGACGAGATCCTTCAGCAGCTTCTCGACATCCTCGATATCGGGAATCTCGTCATAGGAAGGCGGCTCCACCAGAAGAACGATCTCGCCCTTCACCACGCGGTCGCCATCGTAATAATCCGCAAGCTCGTCCAGCGTGCCGCGCCGGAACTCCTCGAAGGTCTTGGTCAGCTCGCGGCAGACCACGGCGCGGCGGTCGCGGCCGAGCACTTCGGCCGCGACCTTGACGGAAGCGCCGATGCGATGCGGCGATTCAAAGAAGATCAATGTGGCCGGGATTTTTGCGAGTTCGGCAAAACGGTCGCGCTTGCCGCGATCCTTTACCGGCAGGAAGCCTGCAAACAGGAAAGCATCGCTCGGCATTCCCGAACCCACGAGGGCGGCGAGCGGCGCTGATGCCCCCGGCACCGGCACGACACGATGCCCGGCCTCAAGCGCGAGTTGGCCGAGGCGGTAACCGGGATCGGAAACGAGCGGCGTTCCGGCATCCGAGACCAGCGCCACGGATTTTCCCGCCTCAAGCGCCGCAATGAGCTTCGGCCCCGCTTCGTTTGCATTGTGCTCATGATAAGAGAGCGGGCGGGTGCGGATGCCGTAACGTTCGAGCAGGATGCGGGTGACGCGGGTATCCTCGCAGGCGAGAACATCGGCAGAGGCCAGCGTTTCCAGCGCGCGGATGGTGATATCGCCAAGATTGCCGATGGGCGTGGCCACGAGATAAAGCGCCGGCTCCAGCGGCCGCGCCGGAATGGTGGCCGTGCCGATCCTGAAACTCTTTGTCGCATCTCTCAAGTCGCTGTTCGATATTTCTTCCGTCACACGGCTTCCAATCATTCTGGCCGATTATTCGCGGCCGCTGGTTTCCTCTCTTTATGGGCAATAGAAAACCGGCGAACAAGGTCCACGGACGCCCCCAGCCTGTGGATCATGCTGTATAGCAGCAAAATGACCCGTGGCAGATGCACTCGGCTCTTGCATTTCCTGCAATAACTCTGCCATTTTGCCCGTCCACATTATCCGGCTTTCTGGCCGGTGAAGACTCTTCTTGCCGATCCGGCGGTGGCCGGTTCGCAACGGTTGAAAGCGGTAGCGTCCATGCGTATTACTCTTGAGCGGTCGAACCTTCTGAAATCGCTGAACCACGTCCACCGGGTCGTCGAGCGTCGCAACACGATCCCGATCCTGTCCAACGTCCTGCTGCGCGCCTCCGGCGCCAATCTGGACATGAAGGCGACCGACCTCGATCTCGAAATCACCGAAGCGACACCGGCCATGGTGGAGCAGGCAGGCGCCACCACGGTGCCGGCGCATCTGCTTTATGAAATCGTGCGCAAGCTGCCGGACGGGTCCGAAGTGCTTCTGGCCACCAATCCGGACGGCTCCTCGATGACGGTTGCCTCCGGCCGTTCAAAATTCTCGCTGCAATGCCTTCCGGAAACGGATTTCCCTGATCTGACCGCCGGCACCTTCAGCCACACCTTCAAACTGAAGGCTACCGACCTGAAGATGCTGATCGACCGGACGCAATTTGCGATCTCGACCGAAGAAACACGTTATTACCTGAACGGTATTTTCTTCCATACCATCGAAAGCAATGGCGACCTGAAGCTGCGCGCCGTCGCGACCGATGGCCACCGCCTGGCGCGCGCCGATGTGGATGCGCCTTCCGGTTCCGAAGGCATGCCGGGCATCATCATTCCGCGCAAGACCGTCGGCGAGTTGCAGAAGCTGATGGACAACCCTGAGCTGGAAGTCACGGTCGAAGTCTCGGATGCGAAAATCCGCCTGACCATCGGTTCGGTCGTTCTGACCTCGAAGCTGATCGACGGCACATTCCCGGATTATCAGCGCGTGATCCCGACCGGCAACGACAAGGAAATGCGGGTCGATTGCCAGACCTTCGCGCAGGCTGTCGACCGCGTCTCGACCATTTCTTCCGAGCGCGGCCGCGCCGTGAAGCTCGCGCTCACCAACGGCCAGCTGACGCTGACCGTCAACAACCCGGACTCGGGAAGTGCTACGGAAGAAGTGGCTGTCGGTTACGACAATGATTCGATGGAAATCGGCTTCAACGCCAAATACCTCCTCGACATCACCTCGCAGCTTTCCGGCGACGACGCGATTTTCCTGCTGGCCGACGCCGGTTCGCCGACGCTCGTTCGCGACACCGCCGGCGACGATGCGCTTTATGTTCTGATGCCGATGCGCGTTTGAAACGGGAATTTTCCGCAAATTTCATCAAAAAAGCCGGTGGAACACTTCACCGGCTTTTTTGATTCGGCGAAGGCGCATTTCAAACCGTAAGCGAATTTTTCCAGTTACGACATTTTGCCTTGTTTTTGCGCCAAATGGGATCAACATTGCGTAACAGTTTTTTGACAATGACCAAAAGCATCTGAGGGAACTATGGCACTTAACCTGAAGCAACGGCTTGAACAGAAATTTGAAGAAGAAATCCGCTTTTTCAAGGGCATGGTCAGCCAGCCGAAAAAAGTCGGGGCCATTGTGCCGACATCGTCCATCACGGCGAAAAAAATGGCGAGTGTCATCAATCCCCATTCCGGCCTGCCGGTTCTCGAACTCGGTCCCGGCACCGGCGTCATCACCAAGGCCATTCTGGCGCGCGGCATCAAGCCGGAGAACCTGACCGCCATCGAATATTCGACCGATTTCTACAATCAGCTGCTCAGGAGCTATCCGGGCGTCAATTTCGTCAATGGCGACGCCTTCGATCTCGATGCGACGCTTGGCGAACACAAGGGCCAGATGTTCGATAGCGTCGTCTCCGCCGTGCCGATGCTGAATTTCCCCATGGCCGCCCGTATCAAGCTTCTCGACGAATTGCTGAAGCGCGTGCCCCATGGCCGCCCCGTCGTGCAGATATCCTACGGTCCGATTTCCCCCATCGTCGCCCAGCCGCATCTCTACCACATCCGCCATTTCGATTTCATCGTGCGCAATATTCCGCCGGCGCAATTGTGGACCTATACGCGGGCCTGATATTCGACAGAGTGCCGGAACCCGTCATTTCCCGGTCGTGACGAATGGTTAGGGTGTCGATTTGCCCTTTCCATCGCCCTTGAGGACCGATTGCCATGCATGCGCTCTACATCACCCACCCCCAGGTCAAGATCGATCCGGCTGTTCCCGTTCCCGAATGGGGGCTTTCGGACAGGGGTGCCGAGCGGACGCGCGAGGCAAGCCGCCTGCCCTGGGCGCGGTCATTGCGCCGCATCGTTTCCAGCGCCGAGACCAAGGCGATCGAAACCGCCCGCATCCTGGCTGAAACCTCCGGGGCGGAAATGGATATCGTCGAGGCGATGCATGAAAACGACCGGTCCGCCACCGGCTTCCTGCCGCCGCCGGAATTCGAAAAAGCGGCGGACTGGTTCTTCGCCCATCCCGAGGAAAGCTTTCACGGCTGGGAGCGTGCAATCGACGCGCAGGTGCGGATCGTCGGGGCGGTCAAAGCGGTTCTTGACCAGCACGACCCGCAGCAGCCGATTGCCTTTGTCGGCCATGGTGGCGTGGGTACGCTTCTGAAATGCCATATCGAAGGCCGCGGCATCAGTCGCAGCAAGGACCAGCCGCCCGGCGGCGGCAATCTCTTTCGCTTCCCCATCGCCGACTTTTCACTTGCAGCCGCGTCCCCCACATGCGACTGGACGGCAATGGAAACATGGCAGGGATAAGACAATGACCGCGCGCGAAAAACTCATCGTCGGGCTGGATGTTCCGACTGTGCAGCAGGCCGAAGACATCGTGTCGAAGATCGGCGACGAGGTTCTGTTCTACAAGATCGGTTATCAGTTGGTCTTTGCCGGCGGTCTCGAATTTGCGCGCGACCTTGTCCAGAGCGGCAAGAAGGTCTTTCTCGACATGAAGCTGCTCGATATCGACAACACCGTCGCCTCCGGTGTCGAAAACATCGCCCGCATGGGCATGTCGATGCTGACGCTGCATGCCTACCCCAAAGCGATGCGCGCTGCCGTCAAGGCCGCCGAAGGCTCCGGTCTCTGCCTGCTGGGCGTCACCGTGCTGACCTCGATGGACGACGTCGATCTCGCCGAGGCGGGTTATGCCTCTGACGCCCGTTCGCTGGTGCTGCGCCGGGCGGAGCAGGCACGCGAGGCGGGCATGGGCGGCATCGTCTGTTCGGCGGAAGAATCGACCGCCGTGCGCGAAATCCTCGGCCCGGACCTTGCCGTCGTCACCCCCGGCATTCGCCCGGCCGGCGCGGATCTCGGCGATCAGAAGCGGGTGATGACACCCTACGACGCCATCAAGGCCGGATCGAGCCATCTGGTCGTCGCCCGCCCGATCGTCAGGGCGGAAGACCCGAAAGCGGCGGCCCGCGCCATTCTTGACGACATGCTGCGCGCCAGCTTTCCGGCCAATCAGTAACGACAATCGGAGGAGATGAAATGGCAAAGGGATATTGGATCGCCCGCGTCGATGTGCGCGATAGTGAGCGTTACAAGGACTATGTCACGACGGCTAAGCCCGCTTTCGAGCGGTTCGGCGCCAATTTCCTGGCCCGTGGCGGCGCGCTGACCGAGCTGGAGGGCAAGGCGCGTGCGCGCAATGTCGTTATCGAGTTCCCGTCGGTGCAGCACGCCATCGACTGCTATAATTCTCCCGAATATCAGGCCGCGGCCAAAATCCGCCAGGAAGTCGCGGATGCGGAGATGATGATCGTCGAAGGAATTTGACGACCGTCAACCGCATTTCCCAAACCGGCTTCCGGCCTCGCGACAACATCTCTTCACGCGCGCGCGGCTTTGGGCTAAGAGACTGAAAAACGCTTTATCGACAGCTTCTGAGGAGCCTCCCATGACCTTGGCCAACCTTCCACCCCTCGTCACCGTTTTCGGCGGTTCGGGTTTTGTCGGGCGGCATGTCGTGCGGATACTTGCGAAGCGCGGTTATCGCATCCGCGTCGCCGTGCGCCGCCCGGATCTCGCCGGTTTCCTGCAGCCGCTCGGCAATGTCGGCCAGATTTCCTTCGCCCAAGCGAACCTGCGTTATCGCGATTCCATCGTCAAAGCCGTGGAAGACGCCGACCATGTGGTCAATTGCGTCGGCATCCTGACCGAAAGCGGCCGCAACACCTTTGACGCCGTACAGGAATTCGGCGCAAAAGCCATTGCCGAGGCGGCCCGCGATGCCGGCGCCACGCTGACGCATATCTCCGCCATCGGCGCCGATGCCAGTTCGCCGACCGGTTATGGCCGCACCAAGGGCCGCGCCGAGACTGCCATTCATTCCATCCTGCCTGGCGCCGTGATCCTGCGCCCGTCGATCATTTTTGGACCGGAAGACGATTTCTTCAACAAGTGCGCAAAGATGGCCCGCAGCATGCCGTTCCTGCCGCTGATCGGCGGCGGAAAAACCAGGTTCCAGCCGGTCTATGTCGAGGATGTCGCGGAAGCTGTCGCCCTTGGCGTCGATGGCAAGCTGAAGCCCGGCGCGATCTATGAACTCGGCGGTCAGGATGTCATGACGTTCCGTGACTGTCTCGAGGCGGTTCTTGCCGCGACCTATCGGGAGCGTCCCTTCGTCAACCTGCCCTTCGGCGTCGCGTCGATGATTGGCAAGATCGCTTCAATGGTGCCGCTGATTACGCCGCCGCTGACGCCCGATCAGGTGACCATGCTGAAAAAGGACAATGTCGTTTCCACTGACGCCGAAAAGAACGGCCTGACGCTGGAAGGCATCGGCATCACCCCCGTTCGCGTCGCATCCATTCTGCCTTCCTACATGGTGCAATATCGCCCTCACGGCCAGTTCTCCAATGCCGGAAAAGCGGCCTGAAGCCCACCTTCAGCCTCATCGACCATAAACGAAAGCGGGAGCCATTCCCGCTTTTTGTTTTTGCGCAATTCAATTGCAACCAAACCGCTATTCGTGCATTTTCCCCTCAACTGCAGGGGAGGTATTGAATGAACCAGGGCTGTTTTGCAAAGCCGGGTAAAAGTTAACGTCGGTCTGGCCTCCACAGGCAAGCGTGGCACAAGCGCAACTGTGGAAAAGACTTCGTATTAACCCGGTATTCAACAAGCTGCTTTATTGATATTCGCCACATTCCAAACATATCCCGACCACTCAATTCACACACGGCGGCATGATCCGCGCGAACGAACGTCTGAAAGGCAATCATAAAATGGGCAGATCTATCGCACTCTTTTTTGCGTGTGCGGCTTTGGTGGTTCTGGCGGGTTCTTTCATGGCGCCGGGAACGGTTGCAGCGGGTAAGAGCGGTTGCGCTCCCGCCTATGGCGTCGACCCCTGCGCAACGGCCTCGATCAGCACCAACTGATCGGCCTTTAAAAGTTTCAAAGAAAAAGCGCCGCCGGCTCTCCGGGGGCGCTTTTCTTTTTCTGTTCGCTCGTCGCGGACGGAGATTATTCCCGCCCCTGGTTCAACCCAGAACCAGAAGTGCGATCAGTCCCAGCGAACCGATGGCGATGCGCCACCAGGCGAAGGGTGCAAAGCCCCGCCGCGATACGAAATCCAGCAGGGAGCGAACGACGAAGAGGCCCGAGACAAAAGCGGCGATGAAACCCACGGCGATCAGCGCGCCGTCATCGAAGCTCAGCGCATCGCGGTTCTTGTAAAGATCGAGCGTGAAAGCGCCAAGCATGGTCGGCATCGCCAGGAAGAACGAAAATTCAGCGGCGGAGCGCTTGTCCGTTCCCATCAGCAGCGACCCGACGATTGTAGCGCCGGACCGCGACGTGCCGGGAATCATCGCAAGGCACTGGAAGAGGCCGATCTTGAAGGCGAGCGACGGCGGATAATCCATGATGTCGGTATATTTCGGTTTCAGCGGCATGCGGTCGACGCCGAGCAGAATGACGCCGCCGATGATCAGCACCACGCAGATGAGCATCGGCGTTTCAAATAGCACGGTCTTGATGAAGTCATGCGCCAAAGCGCCGATTATCGCCGCCGGCAGGAAAGCGAGAGCAACGGCCAGCACGAAGCGGCGCGCTTTCGCGCTTGTCGGCAGAGCGAGCGCAATCGACACAAGCTTTTGAAAATAAACAAGAAGGATCGCAAGGATCGCACCAAGCTGAATAAGAACGGCAAAGGTGTTGCCGGGTGATTTAAAGCCGAGGAAATGCCCGGCCAGCAGCACGTGCGCCGTTGAGGAGACGGGAATGAACTCCGTCAGACCCTCGATAATGCCCAGCAGAAGCGCGCTGATGATCGATTGGTCACCCATGAGGTATCCTTCTTTTCAGGGGGAAAGTGGCAATGGAAGGCAATTGCGTTAAACTTGTTTTAAAGTAGCCAAGCTCTTATAGCGTCTTGATGAAGCGAAACTGAAAAAGTTTTTCGGCAAATGCCGATCATGACAACCAATCGTAAAAATTGAGTACCGATGCCAACTCTCTATCACTCTCCGATGTCGACCGCATCCCGGTTCGTTCGTCTGATCCTCGCGGAATACGGGTTCCAGACCGATCTCGTGGAAGAGCAGCCGTGGGAAAGACGGCGGGAGTTTCTGGCGCTCAATCCGGCCGGCACCCTGCCGGTCTATCTGGACGACAATATGCGCTCGCTGAGCGGGCCTTATGTGCTTGCGGAATTTCTCGATGAAACGCACGGGGTTCTGAAGCGCGACCGTCGGCTTCTTGCCGAAGACCCGTTTCAGCGCGCGGAAATTCGCCGCCTGACGGAATGGTTTCTGCAGAAGATGGAAAACGATGTGACCCGGCCGCTGGTGCGGGAACGGATCTATAAATTACAGATGACGGCGGCGCAGGGTGGCGGACCGCCGGATTCCAAGCTGCTGCGCACCGCCCGCAACAATATTCGCCAGCACATCAAATATCTGGAATGGCTGGCCGGCTCGCGCACCTGGCTGGCCGGCGACCGGTTGAGCTATGCCGATCTTGCCGCGGCTGCCGCGGTCTCGGTGCTGGATTATCTCGGTGAGATCAACTGGCTCGAAGCGCCGATTGCCAAGGAATGGTATCAGCGGGTGAAATCCCGGCCTTCCTTCCGGCCGTTCCTCAGCGAACGCATTCCGCGCCTTGCCCCTTCCTCCCACTACGCCGATCTGGACTTCTGAGGTCTGCCCTTCCGGTTATTTGCTGTGGCCTGCGGCTGTATCTAAAGCATGTCGTTGTCCCGAAACCGCTGCACACTTTCGGGCGACATGCATTATATATGCCGCAGAATAACCCGCAGGAGAGACGACCATCGACGTCGCGAGCGAAAAGCAGCGAATACGCGCGCGTAAACTGACGGACTTCGTTCGTCAGGAAGCGCTTTCGCTTGGCTTTGATCTCTGCCGCATCACTGCCCCAGACAGCATTCCGCTCGCGCCGGAACGGCTGAGACAGTTTCTCGACAATGGCTATCACGGCACGATGGCGTGGATGGAGGAAACCGAGGCCCGCCGGGCAGAGCCGAAAACGCTGTGGGGAGACGTGCGCTCTATCGTCATGTTCGGGCTGAACTACGGTCCGGAAGAAGATCCGCGCGGCCTGCTTTCCAAACCCGATAAGGCGGCCGTTTCGGTCTATGCCCGCAATCGCGATTATCACGACGTCATCAAGGGGCGGCTGAAGGAAATCGCTACCCGTTTTGCCGCGCGCGCCGGCGAGGATGTGAAAGTCTTTGTCGATACCGCACCCGTAATGGAAAAACCGCTTGCCGCCGCCGCCGGTCTCGGCTGGCAGGGCAAGCACACCAATCTCGTCAGCCGCACCCATGGTTCCTGGCTGTTTCTCGGCAGCATGTTCACCACGGCCGAACTCTGTCTTGACGAGGCCGAGAGGGACCATTGCGGCTCCTGCCGCGCCTGTCTCGATGCCTGTCCGACGGCCGCTTTCCCCGCGCCCTATCAATTGGACGCGCGCCGCTGCATTTCCTATCTCACCATCGAGCACAAGGGGCCGATCCCGCACGAATTCCGGCCGGTTATCGGCAATCGCATCTATGGCTGCGACGACTGCCTTGCCGCCTGTCCGTGGAACAAATTCGCAGCCAGCGCCTCCGAGATGAAATTGCAGGCGCGCGAGGATCTGAAGGAACCTTCCATCGCCTTCCTGCTCACGCTCGATGACGCCGCCTTTCGCGGTTTCTTCAGCGGCTCGCCCGTCAAGCGCATCGGCCGCAATCGCTTCATCCGCAATGTGCTGATCGCGGCGGGAAACTCCGCCGACCGGCAATTCGTGGAACGATGCAAGGCGCTTGCCGAAACCGACCCTTCGCCCGAAGTACGCGGCATGGCCGCATGGGCTTTGTCACGGCTTATGGACAGGGACGAATTCCGTACATACTCTGCCGGTCGCGCGCCGGAGCCTGATCCGGAGGCGGAAATGGAATGGCAACTGGCAGAGGCGTGACGCATGCATGTGATGATTTTCGGCGCGGGATATTCGGGCAAAGCCATCGCTAACGCGCTGAGAACCGAAGCAGCAAGCGTTTCCGGCACCACACGCAGCCAGGACAAGTTCCCAAACCTCGCCGCCGCAGGCATGACGCCGTTGCTCTTCGACGGCGTTCAGCTCAGTGACGCGCTCGTCACCGCAATGGGCAATATCACGCATCTCGTACAGTCCGTCGCACCGGGCAAGGATGGCGATCCGCTGCTTGCGCTTCTGGGCGGCGATCTGAAAAAGCTCATGCCCAATCTGAAATGGGTCGCTTATCTTTCCACCGTCGGTGTTTATGGCGACCATGGCGGCGCCTGGGTGGACGAGACAACGCCCTGCCGCCCGGTCTCCGCGCGATCCGTGGAGCGGGTGGCTGCGGAAACCGCCTGGACTGCGGCAGCGGAAAAGGCGGATGTGCCGCTTTCCATCCTGCGCCTGTCCGGAATTTACGGCCCCGGACGCAATGCCTTCATGAATTTCGAGAAGGGAACGGCACGGCGGCTGGTGAAGAAAGACCAGGTGTTCAATCGCATCCGGGTCGAGGATATCGGTGCCGCACTTGCCTTTCTGGCACGGAAAAACGAACGCGGCATCTTCAACGTGACCGACGACGAACCCTGCCCGCCGCAGGATGTTGTGAGCTTCGCAGCAGCGCTGATGGGTGTGGAACCGCCACCCGAGCAGGCCTTCGAGACCGCCGATCTGACGCCGATGGCGCGCTCTTTTTATGGCGAGAACAAGCGCGTTTCCAATGCCAGAATACGCGATCTCGGCTTCGATTTCCGCTTTCCGGAGTACAGGTTCTCCCTCAGACAATTGTGGGAAAACAGCCTCTGGCGAGGCTGAAAAACCCCACCCTGAAAAGCGATGAAAAATCCTTCCAATCCCGCTTTTGCGGATGGTTTTCGTCTTATTTCAGCCAATTAGGATTTTATTAACCATCCAAAAATCACTAAAATCGTAGTCATTAGAAAAATATTTCACTCACATTTCGTGAACTGGATTCACGAAGCCGTGACCTGCAACAGCATTTCCGTTATCCATTGATTCTGCGTTATTTTTTCCAGCTTTTCGGCGGGAAGCCCTGCCGACAACTTTCCGGCTAACGATCACAAATATTACAGACTGTAACAGTTCGTGATTTGAGGTCAGCTTTTTTTCGCCATTTTTCCCTCGCCCTACAATCTCGCATCAAAAGGCGTTCAGGCCAGTTCATGGCCGTTTAGCAAGGGCACAATCAATCGGCGCGGGGCCGATTTTCAGGGAAGCACAGTTTGTTGAATATCCGTCGTATAACTTTCACCGCTGCAACTATCGCCGCCTGTTCCATCATTGCGCCTCTTCAGGCGAATGCGGCAAATGGTTGTGGAGGCGCATCGTGGTATGCGTTGACCTCCAAGACTGCTTCGGGCGAGCGCATGAACGCCGCCAACCTGACCGCCGCCCACCGCTCGCTGCGGTTCGGTACCAAGGTCAAGGTGACCAATGCGCGCAATGGCAAGGCCGTTGTGGTGCGCATCAATGACCGTGGGCCTTTCATCAAGGGCCGCGTTCTCGATCTTTCCAAGGCAGCCGCCAAGAACATCGGCATGATCAACTCCGGCACCGCCAAGGTCTGCTACGAGGTCGTCAAGGCCGATTGAGCCTTGCCCTCGCCGCCATTCGCGTCTACCAACCGGGCTTAGCACAAGAACGAGGTAGACAATGCGTTTAGGCGGGCGTTTGGCCGGAGCAATCGAAGTATTGGCGGATATTGAGGGACGCAGGCGTCCCGTCGCCGATGCTCTGAAAGATTGGGGCCTTGCCCATCGTTTCGCCGGCTCCGGCGACAGGGCTGCAATCGGCAACATCGTCTATGACGCGCTGCGCATGAAACTGTCGCACGCCTGGCTGATGGATGACGACAGCGCTGCCTCGCTTGGTTATGCCGTGCTGCTGCGCCAATGGGGCAAGAGCTTTTCGGACCTTTCGGCGGAATTCGACGGCGACAAATTCGCCCCCGCCGCACCGGATGAACAAAGGCAGCAGGCCTTTCTGTCCCGTTCCCTCAGCGATGCACCGGCCCATATTCAGGGCGACATACCCGAATGGGTGCAATCCTCCTTCGAAACCGCCTTTGGAGAGCGCTGGCTCGCCGAGGCGCAGGCGCTGAATGAGCGGCCCACGCTTGATCTGCGCGCCAACACCTTGAAAGCGACGCGCGACAAGGTGCTGAAGGCTTTGGAGGAAAGCGGCGCGGAAGCCACACATATCGCCCGGCAGGGCGTGCGCATTCCCGCTGGCGAAGGCCCTTCCCGCCTGCCGAACGTTACCGCCGAACTGTCCTTCCAGAAGGGCTGGTTCGAAGTGCAGGACGAAGGCTCGCAGATCGTTGCCGATCTTGCCGGTGCGCATGAAGGCGAGCAGATCCTCGATTATTGCGCGGGCGGCGGCGGCAAGACGCTGGCCATGGCGGCCAGCATGAACAATAAGGGCCAGGTCCACGCCTTCGACGCCGACCGCAAGCGCCTTGCGCCGATCATCGAACGGCTGAAGCGGGCCGGCACGCGCAATGTGCAGGTGCACGACCGCGCCTCCGGCCTGACGCCGTTTCAGGAAAAATTCGACCGCGTTCTGGTGGACGCGCCCTGCACCGGCACCGGGACATGGCGTCGCCGGCCCGACACCAAATGGCGGCTGACGGCCCGCAATCTGGAAGAGCGCGTACAGCAGCAGGGCGAGGCGCTTTCGCAGGCCAAGGGGTTCGTACGCCCGGGCGGAGAGCTGCTTTATGTCACCTGTTCGGTTCTGCCCGAAGAAAACGAACAGCAGGTAAGGCGTTTCTGCGTGGAAAATCCGGAATTTTCCATCGGCTCCGCACTGGAACGCTGGCAGACGACTTTCGGCGGCAACGCGAATAAACCGCATTCTTCCGACAGCAAGACAGTGACGCTGACGCCTGCAACCACAGATACGGATGGCTTCTTCTTCTGCTTGATGAAACGCAAAGCATAACGCTGTCTTTGCAAGCACTGATTTTACTTGGAAAACAACACCAGGTCTTGTTTCAAAGCATTCTAAACTAGAATGTTTGACACAAGTTTGTGATTGGGTCAGAACTCGCTTGCCGCGGCGCGAAGTCATTTCACGCCTGCCGAAGGAGAGGGATCATGATCCGCAAAACCATTCTCAGCGCTTCTTTTGCGCTTCTTGCCGCATCTGCGGCTTTCACCGCGCTTCCCGCCCGGGCCGCCACCGACGCGGCCGCCGTCGTCAAGCATTATGCCGATGTCGCGCATGCGAAATACGAGGATTCGCTGTCCACGGCGAAGGCGCTGGACAAGGCCATCGATGCGCTGATCGCAACGCCGAGCGAAGAAACCCTGAAGGCCGCCCGGGAAGCATGGATCAAGGCCCGCGTTCCCTATCAGCAGTCGGAAGTCTACCGTTTCGGCAACCCGATAGTCGACGATTGGGAAGGTAAGGTGAATGCCTGGCCGCTGGATGAAGGTCTGATCGACTATGTCGACGGTTCTTACGGTACGGAAAGCGACGAGAACGAGCTTTACGTTGCCAACATCATCGCCAATCCGAAGATCAAGATCAGCGGTGAAGAGGTCGACGCCTCCAAGATCACCCCCGAGCTGATCGAAAGCCTGCACGAGGCGGGCGATGTCGAAGCCAATGTGACGACCGGTTACCACGCCATCGAATTCCTGCTCTGGGGTCAGGATCTGAACGGCACCGGACCGGGCGCAGGCAACCGCTCCTACACCGATTACGACAAGGCGAAATGCACGAACGGCAATTGCGACCGCCGCGCCGATTACCTGAAATCCGCCTCGACCCTGCTGGTCAAGGATCTTCAGGAGATGGTGGATGCCTGGGCGCCGGAAGGCGAAGCCACGAAAACGGTGGAAGCCGATCCGAAAGCGGGCCTGACCGCCATTCTCACCGGCATGGGTTCGCTCTCCTATGGCGAGCTGGCGGGTGAGCGCATGAAGCTCGGCCTTCTGCTGCACGATCCGGAAGAGGAGCATGATTGCTTCTCCGACAACACCTACAATTCGCATCTTTACGACGCGATCGGCATCGCCTCGGCCTATACCGGCGACTATACCCGCGTGGACGGAACGAAGATGACGGGCGCTTCGCTGTCGGAACTGGTCGGCGCCAAGGACAAGGCGCTGAACGACGAGATGCTGGCGAAGCTGAACAAGACGCTCGACGCCATGCATGCGATGGAAAAGCGCGCGCAGACCGTCGAGGCCTATGACCAGATGATCGGTGAAGGCAACAAGGAAGGCAACGCCGTGGTTCAGACGGCCATCGACGGCCTTCTCGATCAGACGAAGACTGTCGAACGCGTCATCGCGGCGCTCGATCTCGGCAAGATCGAGCTTGAAGGCTCCGACAGCCTCGACAATCCGAACGCCGTCTTCAAATAAGTGGTAAAGCGGGCCGCAGATCGCTGCGGCCCGTTACTTTTCACCCGCCCTTATTGTCATGCAATTTTTGCTGCCGCCGATCCGCAAGCCATTCTTCTTCGCCGGGGCAGCCTGCCTTGTGGCGTCGATGGCGCTTGCCGAACCGCTGCGCAACGACCTGACGGAGAAAGATCGAAGCCGCGTGCTGGCCGTGACCGCGCCAACGGCGGATTTTACCAGGCCGGAACCTTTCGAAGCCATGTCCGGCGGAGCGACGACGAGCGTCAGCAAGGCCGACAGCGGCGCGTTCTCGCATCCTTCCGCCACCATGCCGCTCGAACGGAAGCAGGATTTCAAGCTCGGCAATGCGCTGTTCCAGAAGCTCTGGGTCTCCTCTCCGTCCTCCACACAGGCCTCGGACGGGCTCGGGCCGCTTTTTAACGCTCGATCCTGCCAGACCTGCCATGTGAAGGATGGCAGGGGTCGACCGCCTCTTGCCGGAGAAGACGCCGTCTCGCTGTTTCTGCGGCTGGCGCGACCGGCCCGCAATGAAGCCGAACGACAGGCCATTGCCAGCCACCAGGTCCTGAATTTTCCCGATGAGACCTATGGCCGGCAGCTTCAGAACCTAGCCATTCCCGGCCTCGCCGCCGAAGGCAAACCGGTCATCGCCTATACGGAAGAGCCGTTTCAGCTGGCGGATGGTGAGGTGGTGATGCTGCGCAAGCCCGACTATGCCGTGGCGAACCTGCAATATGGCTCGCTCGGTGCGGACACGACGCTTTCGGCGCGCATCGCCATGCCCACCCTCGGTCTTGGCTTGATCGAGGCCATTGCCGAGACCGATATTCTGGCCAGGGCCGACCCGGACGACAACAATGGCGACGGCATTGCCGGGCGTCCCGCATGGGTCAAAGACCATCGCACCGGCGAGGTGAAACTCGGTCGGTTTGGCTGGAAAGCGCAGAATGCGAGCGTGCGAGACCAGAGCGCCAGCGCCTTCTCCCACGATATCGGCATTTCCACACCGGATGCGCCGAATGCCTATGGCGACTGCACGGGCGTCCAGAAGGACTGTCTTGCCATGCCGACCGGTGTGCAGCTGAGGCTCGGGCCGGTGGAAGCGCCCGATCCGGTTCTCGATCTCGTGACCTTCTATACCGAAAACCTCGCCGTGCCGCGCCGCCGCAACGTCGATGATCCGACGGTCCTGCAGGGAAAGCAGCTTTTCTACGCCTCCGGCTGTACGGCCTGCCACACCCCGAAATTCGTCACTCGCCGCGACGCCGCCGACCCCATGCATTCTTTCCAGCTGATCTGGCCCTATTCCGATTTTCTGCTGCATGACATGGGCGAAGGACTTGCCGATGGCCAGCAGGTGGGCGAAGCAAACGGCAGACAGTGGCGAACCCAGCCGCTCTGGGCCATAGGCCTGACGCAAAAGGTCAATGGCAACGGTTTTTACCTGCATGACGGGCGGGCGCGCAGCCTGACGGAAGCGATATTGTGGCACGGCGGCGAAGGACAAAAAGCGCGCGACGCCTTTGCCGCCTTGCAAAAATCCGACCGGCAGGCTTTGCTGGCCTTTCTGGAGTCCCTTTGATGAAAAATGCCATGCGAAAAATTTCCGGCGTCATGTCCGTGCTGCTGCTCCTGACCACGCCGCCGGCAAGGGCGCAGGATGTGGAACTGATGCCGCCGCCGCCGCTCGACCCGGTTGAGGTGCGGGGCGTGATGGAAAAGGCGGTGAACGGTTTCATCCGTCCCGGCTATGACCGCTTCCGGCAGTCGGCGCAGACGCTGGAAGGCCGCATGAGAGCTTTCTGCACCGCTCCTTCCGAAACGACGGCAGCGGCGGCCAAGGCTGCCTTTGTCGATACGGTGTCAAGCTGGTCGACCATCGAGATCGTGCGTGTCGGCCCCGTCATCGAGAAGAACCGTTTCGAACGCGTGCTCTATTATCCCGACAAGAAGGGTCTCGGGCTGAAACAGGTGCAGCGTTATCTCACCGAAAAGGATGAAAGCGTCACGAGTGCGGATGGCCTGAGCGGCAAGAGCGTTGCGGCGCAGGGGCTCGGCGCTCTTGAGTTCGTGCTTTACGGAACCGGAGCGGAAGAACTGCTCGACAGGAAGGGTGATTTCCGCTGCCGTTACGGCGCCGCTATCGCCGGCAATATCGCCAATGTGGCGGCGGAACTTTCCTACAGCTGGAATGCGCCTGACGGCGCGCAGAAAAACTGGACCCAGCCCGGAGCGGACAACCCCGTCTTTCGTGACGAGCGCGAGGCGCTTGTTTCCCTGCTCGGCATTCTCGTCCATGGCTCCGAAGCCATTCGCGACCAGCGGATCGAAACCTTCTACAAGGGACCGGACAAGGCAAGATTTCCCCGCACCGCCATTTATTGGCGCTCCGGCCTGACATGGCAGAGCATTTCCACCAATATCAAGGCGGTTCAGACGCTGCTGCACACGGCGGATATGGTCGAACTCGTACCGCCCGATCAGCGCTCCATCGTCAACTCCATCGATTTCATCGCCAAATCGATGATCCGCGTTGCCGGGACCATCGATACGGATGTGCAAAAGGCGCTGGATCAGGACGATCAGCGCGCCAAGGTGGATTATCTGCTGCTCAATGGCAAAGACCTGATCTACCGCTTGAACGATCAATATGGCGGCGCCATCGGCCTCAGCTCCGGCTTCTCCTTCGCCGATGGGGACTGAGCCGATGATCTCCGGCGCCAAACGGATGCTGATAGATCGGCGCAGCTTCATCAAAGCGGCGGGAGCTCCCTTCCTCGCCGCGCTGGCTCCCCGTTCACTTTATGCGCTGGAGCGGACAGACGCGGTCTTTGCTTCCGCCTTCCGCGCCCGTGACGGGTCCTACGGCATTGCGACGGTGAGCGAGCGCGGCGAGATCATCGACCGCGTCGCGCTTCCTGCCCGCGCCCATGGAATGGCGACGAGCCATGCGACCGGCATGACCGTGGCCTTTGCGCGCCGGCCCGGCACCTTCTTCATGGCCTTCGACCCCGCGCGGCGCGGCGAACCGACCGTGATGCACACGCCGGAAAACCGCCACTTCTACGGCCATGGGCAATTTTCCCCTGACGGAACAATCCTCTATGCCAGCGAAAACGACTTCGACGGCAATCGTGGCGTTATCGGGCTCTATGACGCCCGCAACGGCTTTGCCCGCATCGGCGAATATGATGCGCATGGCATCGGCACGCATGACATGACGGTGAGCGATGACGGCCGGCTGATCGTGATCGCCAATGGCGGCATCGAAACCCATCCGGATTTCGGTCGAACCAAGCTCAATATCGACAATATGCAGCCGTCTCTCGTGCTTCTGGACGCCTCGACCGGGCAAGTGATCCAGAAACACGCCATGCCGGCGCATCTGCGGCAGCTTTCCACCCGCCATGTCGATCTCGGCGATGACGGGCGTATCTGGTTCGCCTGCCAATATGAGGGACCGCGCAACGATCTCCCGCCGCTTGTCGGCCATTTCTCCAGGGGCGAGGCTCTCACCTTCGTCGATCTGCCGGAAGAAACGACGGTGCGCCTTGCCAATTATGTCGGGGCCATTGCCGTCAACCGGCGCGATGGGCTGGTGGGCCTGACATCGCCCAACGGCAACGCCGCCGTGACGCTGGATGCGAAAACCGGGCGCGTCGTTTCCGAGACGACCGTGCGGGAAGCGGCAGGCGTCGCGCCCGCCGCGAGAGGCATTGCGGTTTCTTCCTATGACGGCTTTTTCGAGACCCGGCGCAGTGACGTGGCGTGGGACCAGCACATCGTGCGTCTGCCCAGCTAAAATACTGAAAAGAAAGGGGAACAAAAGCCCGGCCGGCGCATTGGACGGATCATGAGAAACCTTGCCGTCTATGTCGTTTTTGTGGTTGCTGTTGTTGCCGTGGGGGCGCTGATTGGCGTCAACAATGTGCCCGGCGAATGGTATCAATCGCTGCAGAAGCCTTTCTTCAATCCGCCCAACTGGATTTTCGGGCCCATCTGGACCGCGCTTTACGTGCTGATCGGCATTGCCGGCGCACGGACATGGATCCGCAAGCCGATGGGAACGCGCATGCGGCTCTGGTTCACGCAGATGGTGCTGAACTTCCTGTGGTCTCCGATTTTTTTCGGAATGCAAAGCCCGGCGGGTGCACTCATCATCATCATTCCGATGCTGATCTGCATCGTCGCCTTTGTGGCGCTCACCTACCGCCGTGACCGCATATCCATGTGGCTTTTCGTGCCCTATGCCGTGTGGGTCGCCTTTGCCACGGTGTTGAACGCAAGCATCGGCATGTTGAACTAAATCCCCGCACCGCCCTTGCCTTGCCTGCCGCCACACGCCATGTCAGTTTGCGATGAGGCAGAAGCAGGCAGGTAGGCCATGGAGATCACGGATCCCGGCGATTTTCGTCAGCGGATAGAAAGAAGCTTTGCGCGGCAGGGCGTGGTGCAGGCGATTAACGCCGAGATCAGCCGTATCGAACACCGGCTGGTGGAAATCGAACTCCCCTTTCATGAAAAGCTGACGCAGCAGCACGGCATATTGCATGCCGGCGTCATCGCCGCCGGTCTGGACACCGCCTGCACCTATGCCGCCTATACGATCATCGAGCCGGAAGCCTCGCTGCTGACCATCGAGTTCAAGGTCAACCTCATGTCGCCCGGGCGCGGCGAGCGGTTCCTGTTTCGCGGCGAGATCATAAAGCCCGGCAACAACCTGATCGTCGCCGATGGCCGCGCCTATGCGCTGTCCGACGGACCGGCGAAGCTGATCGCCTCCATGACGGGCACGATGATGGTGGTGAAGGGGCGCGAGGATATTACCGGATGAGCTACCGGCTTTTGCATGTTGCGGATAAATCCGTCCTCTTCGTCATGGCGGCTTCCCCCGAATACGGTCCCCATCTTCAGGCACGCATTGCGCCGCTGATGACCGGTATCGGCCCGGTCGAGGCGGCAATTGCCGTCACAGGCGTTCTTGCCGGTCTCGATGCGGCCGATCACCTGCCCGACCTCGTCGTTTCGCTCGGTTCCGCCGGTTCGCGGACGCTGGAACAAACCGGCGTCTATCAGGCGATTTCGGTTTCCTATCGCGACATGGACGCCTCCGCCTTCGGTTTCGAAAAGGGCTGCACGCCGCTGCTCGATCTGCCCGCAGAAGTGGCTTTGCCTTTGCGGATACCTGAAATTGCCGAGGCGCGGCTTTCCACGGGCGCCAATGTCGTTTCGGGCGAGGTCTACGGGCTGATCGACGCCGATATGGTGGAAATGGAAACCTTTGCGGTATTAAGGGCCTGCCAGCGCTTCGGCATACCGCTCGTCAGTCTGCGCGGCATTTCCGATGGCAAGGTGGATGTGAACCATGTGGACGACTGGACGGAGTACCTGCACATCATCGATGAAAAGCTGGCGGATGCCGTCGACAGGCTTTGCCGCGCCATCGAAGACGGTGCGATCGCCCTTTGAAACCTTGCGATTTTCGCAAATTTCCGCTGTTTGACGCCCGCTTCCGGGTTGCCTAAAGCCGCCATTTTCTTTAAAGGCTCGCCATGACCCAGATAGCCCATCCCGACAGCATTCTCATCATCGATTTCGGCAGCCAGGTGACGCAGCTGATTGCGCGCCGCATCCGCGAAGCCGGGGTCTATTGCGAAATCCATCCGTTCCAGAATGCCGCAGAGGCGTTCGAGAAGCTTCAGCCCAAGGGCGTGATCTTCTCCGGCGGCCCCGCATCTGTCACGGCGGAAGGAAGCCCGCGCGCACCGCAGGCGGTGTTCGACAGCAAGGTTCCGATCCTCGGCATCTGCTACGGCCAGCAAACGCTCTGCACGCAGCTCGGCGGTGTGGTCGAGGGTGGCCATGCGGCGGAATTCGGCCGCGCCGATATCGACATCAAAAAGGCGAGCCCGCTTTTCGAAGGCTTCTGGGAACAGGGCAAGAGCTATCCCGTCTGGATGAGCCATGGCGACCGCGTGACGAAGCTGCCGGAAGGTTTCGAGGTCATCGCGACCTCCGAGAATGCACCTTTCGCCATCGCCGCGGACGAGAAGCGCCACTACTACTCCACCATGTTCCACCCGGAAGTGGTGCATACGCCTGACGGCGGCAAGCTGCTCTCCAACTTCGTGCACAAGATCGTCGGGCTCAAATCCGACTGGACGATGGCGGCCTATCGCGCCGAAATGATCCGCAAGATCCGCGAGCAGGTCGGCACCGGCCGCGTGCTCTGCGCGCTTTCCGGCGGCGTCGATTCCTCGGTTGCGGCCATCCTCATCCATGAGGCGATCGGCGACCAGCTCACCTGCGTTTACGTCGACCACGGCCTGATGCGGCTTGGCGAAAGCGAGCAGGTCGTCGGCATGTTCCGCGACCATTACAATATTCCGCTGGTGCATGTGGATGCCGCCGACCTGTTCCTCGGCGAACTGTCGGGCGTTTCCGATCCGGAAGTGAAGCGCAAGACCATCGGCCGCCTGTTCATCGAGGTCTTCGAGGCCGAAGCGGCCAAGATCGCCGCCGATGGCAAGGGCGCACCGAATTTCCTGGCGCAGGGCACGCTTTACCCTGACGTCATCGAAAGCGTCTCCTTCTCCGGCGGCCCCTCGGTCACCATCAAGAGCCACCACAATGTCGGCGGCCTTCCCGAGCGGATGAACATGCAGCTCGTCGAGCCGCTGCGCGAGCTCTTCAAGGATGAAGTGCGCGCGCTCGGCCGTGAACTCGGCCTGCCGGACAGCTTCATCGGCCGCCACCCCTTCCCCGGTCCGGGCCTGGCAATCCGCTGCCCCGGTGCGATTACCCGTGAGAAGCTCGATATTCTGCGCAAGGCGGATGCGATCTATCTCGATGAAATCCGCAAGGCCGGTCTCTACGACACCATCTGGCAAGCTTTCGCCGTGCTGCTGCCGGTGCAGACCGTGGGCGTCATGGGCGATTACCGTACCTATGACTTCGTCTGCGCGCTTCGCGCCGTGACCTCGGTGGATGGCATGACGGCGGATTTCTATCCCTACGACATGAATTTCCTTGGCCGCGCAGCAACCCGCATCATCAACGAAGTGCGCGGCATCAATCGCGTCGTCTATGACGTGACGAGCAAGCCGCCCGGCACGATCGAGTGGGAATAAGGACTATACTCGACAGGTCCTATAAAGATGGCGCCGCGACTAGTTCGCGGCGTTTCTGTTTTGCCGTGCGAGATAGATGATCTGGGCGGTCAGGCCAACCACGAGGATCGCCAGCAACCCTGCCTGAGCGCCGAGAAGCAGCGGCGATTTCAGGTCCGTAACCAGAGGTTGGCCGTCTGGAACACGACGCAGGATTTCGCTGACCGTCGGGACCATCAAAAGAAACGCACTGATGCTGAGACAGATGGTTTCGATATATCTGGCCATGCGCGTTGAACCCAGAACACCTTCGATGCCGTAACCTGCGAGCAGGAACAGGATGGTCAGGACGCCAACGCCGTAACTGATCGGCTGATGCGCCACGAGGAAGACCGTCGCAGCGCCGATCAGCATGGAGACAAGATAGAGGGTGCCTAGCGCTGATCGGGGAACGATTCGACCGTGGCGGGCAAACATGTAAATGGCGGCGGGAATGGCCGGCAGGCTTCCAAGCGTATGGATCCAGCCGAGCGGAGAAATTCCGAACATGAGAGATTGCCTTTCTCGTCCAGAAGGACGTGGTGGTCCGGGAAGCAGACCGTCATCGACAAATCTGCCAGCTTAATACGGTCTATTTTTTCGGTGGCGTGCCGCTCAGGTCATGCATCGAGCTCCCTCCCGAAACTCCGATTTTAAGCGGTCATGCGCTCCAGCATGGGGCGGGTTATTGCGCCAAAAGTCGTCGCATCACCATGGGCACGGGCAGAGAGCATCGCGCCGTGCACGGTGGCCATGAAGATTTCAGCATTCGCTCTGGCGGTCCCGCTCAGCACGAGGCGCCCGTGGACAACGCCGCGTTCCAGAACGGCGGTGAGCCAGTCGGAGAGATTTCGAAAATGCGCGCGCACTTCAAGAGCGACCGTTTCAGGAAGAACCGGAATTTCACTGGCGAGCAGAGCGCAGACGCAGAAGGGATGAGTGGCCTCGGCGATACAGCCCTCCCAATAGCCGATATAGGCGCGGAGCTGTTCGAGCGGGTCGGAAATGTTTCGCTCCAGTTCGGCGATACCGGCTTCGGCCTCCTGCCTGTATTGAGCGACAAGTTTTTGGACCAGATCGGACTTGCCGGGAAAGTGATGGTGAATGCTCGCATTGCGAATGCCGACCACGGCGGAAATGTCGGCATAGCTGAAACTGTTGTAGCCGCCCTTTATGATCAGGGAGCGTGCGCAACGGAGGATTTCATCGGCCTTGGTTTGTGGATTTTTCATGAGAACTACCTACCAACTAGTAGGTAGAATGTCAACGCCAGGCGATTTTAGCCTATGACCGCTGACAAGAGCGTGCCGGAGACCGAGTGCGCGTGACGGATATGGCGGACCTATTCCAAGGCCGATGGCAGCTAATCCACGCCCCGAACCGAGGCCGCATCGTCCCGGTCCAGAAACTCGTGTCGTGCGGTTGACGAGCCACGAAGCCGCTTGCACGTTTGACTTTGCGCCCTTTTTCGCCAGTATTTCGACCATCCTTTGCAGAGCACCCGTCGGTCCGGCATGGCTTTAGCCAATGCCATGCAGTCCGTTAGGACAGGCTACATTTGCCTGCAAAGGACAATGGGAGGAGCCCATCGATGACACACGATGTCGATCCGAAGCCAATGTCACGCGGCGCCGCGATCCTTTACGCCATTATTTCACCGCTCAGCCTGATGGCCCTGATCTTTCTGCCTGCGGGCCGGATCGGCTGGTGTCCGGGCTGGGTTTTCCTCGCGGTCGTCGTCGCCGCCTTTGGCCTTTCCGCACTGGTATTGGCGCGTGTGAACCCGGTCATTTTCCACGCGCGCAGCCGGTTCCAGCCGGGGACCAAGACATGGGACCTGTTTCTCGTCACCGGTATCCTTCTCGCTTTTGCCGCTGAAATCCCGGTTGCGGCACTCGACGCCGGCCGGATGGGATGGTCCGTCGTGCCACTTTGGGCCATTCTGCTCGGATATATCCTGCTTGTCGGCGGCATTGCGGTTACGGCATGGGCCCAGGCCGTCAATCCGTTCTTCGAGCCGGGTGTCCGCATCCAAAGCGAGCGCGGACAGCGGGTGATCACGTCGGGCCCATACGGTATCGTGCGCCACCCCGGTTACACGGCCGCAATCGCCATGTTCACTGGCATACCGCTCGCATTGGGTTCCTGGGTGGCTCTGCTCCCCGCCGCCTTGGCCATCGCCCTGCTAATCCTGCGCACCGGCCGGGAAGATTGTCTGCTCCAGGCCGAATTGCCCGGTTATGCTGATTATGCCCGTGAAAGGCGCTATCGGCTATTTCCCGGCATCTGGTAAGCACCTAATGTTTTCGTTCTCTTTTTGTTCTTTTAATTGTTGCCGTTGGTGATAATATCCCGGCCCGGGCAAAGGCCGTGGAGCATCGCTATGGGTTTCGGGTTGGCAGATGAAGGAGGCTTAAGGCAGCTTTTCTTCGAAGGATGGGAGCCGGAGAAAATACGGCGTTTCAATCCGCGATTTAGCAGCAAGCTCTTGATCACGGTGAAACCGCCGGCAGCCCTGGCGGAACGAATTTTTGCCGATGCGTCGCGCCATGCCGCAGGGCGGACGAAGCGTGAGGCCTGTCCGCCGGAGCTTCTGCATATAACCCTGCTCTGTATCGGAGGTTTCGAGACCGTGCCTCATGGGCTGGTAGAAAGGCTGAAAGCAGCGCTGGGGGAGATCAAGGCGCGGCCCGTGCCGATCACATTCGATGGAACGTTGCTTTTCGGCAATCGCAACAGTCTGGCGCTACGCAGCAGCCGCGAGATGCAGGAACTTAAGGCTCTGGCGAAAATGGTGCAGCGCGCCCTGCGGCGGGCAAACCTGCCCTATGTCGCCGCATCGTCGTTTACGCCGCATCTCACCGTGATCTACGGCTGCGGGAAAATTGAGCTGATGCCGGCTGACAAACCCTATAGCTGGCTGGCGGGGAGCTTCGAACTCGTTTTCAGCCACAATGGCGAAACACGGCATGAGTTGCTTGGGCGCTTCGCACTCTCGCCGAAAGCGGAGCGTTATGAACGGCCTGAAAGCCAGCTACATTTGCCGGAAAAAGTGATCGGACCTTCGAAACGGCCGACACAAAGGGCGTCGGTGCGATAACATGCACCCGAAGCGGCATAGCGCTCTGATACCGACAATTTTTCCGCATTCTCCATTGGGAACTATGCGGAACCTTCTTGTGCGAATCCGATGCTTTTAGCGCCAGCCGAAAACCGATCCGGTTATCGATCCCGAGCGCAAGCGAGGCGCTATCGCCTCGCAACGGATAATGACCAGCTTAGAGCTGTACCGTGTCGAAAGCCTTGCCGTCGATGCCGAGGGCTTCGAGATCGGCGCGGGCGGGCTTGCGATGTGCGCGAACAGCGGCCGAAACCGAGAGCGCTGCACCGAGAACGGCGAAAGTTTCACCGAAGAAGTTACGCGATGTCTTTGCAACCTGACGCATTTTTCTCTCCATCTTTGATGCCCAGATAATGGGCATTTCCGGCCCGTTCTACAACTCATGATGCAGCAGGGAAGCCATGCAGCTTTGCTCGCGCTCGTTTGGATATCAGCTATTGCGATTTTGCATGGCTTAAGCACCGGAACCGGGTATATGCGCAGGGCACTTCAGCAGGCGGGTTGAATAAGACGGATATTTTGTTATGCCGGAAGTGCTTTTAGAGACGAAGAGGCAGATGGCATGACGGTCACAATTTACGGCATCAAAAACTGCGACACGATGAAGAAGGCCAGAAGCTGGCTGGAAGCCAACGATGTCGACTATTCTTTCCATGACTATAAGGCGGCCGGCATCGACCGTGCCCATCTGGAAACATGGTGCGATGCCGCGGGCTGGGAAACGGTTCTCAACCGCGCCGGCACGACCTTCAAGAAACTTGATGACGGCCAGAAGGCCGATCTCACCCGTGAGAAGGCCATCGAGCTGATGCTGGAACAGCCCTCCATGATCAAGCGTCCCGTGCTGGAAGCGAAGGACAGGATAACCGTCGGTTTCAAACCTGAAACCTACCAGACCCTTTTTGCGTGAACGCAGCCCGCCATGTCCAAAACAACCCGTGCCACCCAGATGCTGACCAAGGCCGGCGTTGCCTTCACCACCGTTACCTATGACTACGATCCGAATGCAGACCGCATCGGCCTGCAGGCGGCCGAGGCGATCGGTGAACCACCGCATCTGGTGCTGAAAACGCTGATGGCGGAACTCGATGGCAAGCCGGTCTGCGTCGTTGTCCCTTCGGATCGCGAGGTTAGCATGAAGAAGCTGGCCGCCGCCTTCGGTGGCAAATCCGCCAGCATGATGAAGCCTGCCGATGCGGAACGGGCCACCGGTTACCATGTCGGCGGCATCAGCCCTTTCGGGCAGAAGAAACAGGTGCCGACGGCCATCGAGGCCGGGGCCATGGCGCATGATTATGTCTACATGAATGGCGGACAGCGTGGCCTGCAGGTGAGGCTTTCGCCCCGCGATGCGCAAAGCGCACTGAAGGCGATTGCCGCGCCGCTGGTCGCCGATTGAAGCGCAGGAGGCGCGCCTGAAAGCATTTGGCTTTCGGAAGGAATGGGCTATGGTCGGCGCCTCCTATTGAAATAGACGAAGGCAGATCATGACCGTTTCCCCCATCGATCCCGTCAAACTCGAAAAACTGGCCGAAGTCGCCGTCAAGGTCGGCCTGCAATTGCAGAAGGATCAGGATCTGGTGATTACCGCACCGCTGGCGGCCCTGCCGCTGGTGCGATTTTTGACCAAACACGCCTATATGGCGGGTGGCGGACTGGTCACCACCTTCTATTCCGACGAAGAAACCACGCTTGCCCGCTATCGCCACGCCAGCGACGCCAATTTCGACCGGGCTTCCGGCTGGCTCTACGAAGGCATGGCGAAAGCCTATGCCAATGGCGCGGCGCGGCTGGCGATTGCCGGCGACAATCCCATGCTGCTGGCCGAACAGGACCCCGCCAAGGTAGCCCGCGCCAACAAGGCCAACTCCACGGCCTACAAGCCGGCGCTGGAGAAGATTTCCAATTTCGACATCAACTGGAACATCATCTCCTATCCGAACCCCTCCTGGGCAAAGCAGGTCTTTCCGGATGTGACGGAAGACGAAGCGGTCCGCAAGCTCGCGGACGCCATCTTCGCCGCATCGCGGGTGGATCTGGCCGATCCGGTCGCGGCATGGGCCGAGCACAATGCCAATCTCGCCAAACGTTCGGCATGGCTGAACGGCGAGCGCTTCTCTGCGCTGCATTTCACCGGTCCCGGTACGGATGTGAAGATCGGCCTGGCGGACGGCCATGAATGGCATGGCGGCGCCTCCACCGCCAAGAATGGCGTGACCTGCAACCCGAATATCCCGACGGAAGAAGTCTTCACCACCCCGCATGCGCTGCGTGTCGACGGTTACGTCTCCAGCACCAAGCCGCTCTCACATCAGGGAACGCTGATCGACGACATCCAGGTGAAGTTCGAAGCCGGCCGCATCGTCGAAGCCAAGGCTTCGAAGGGCGAAGCGGTGCTGAACAAGGTGCTCGACACCGACGAGGGCGCGCGGCGTCTCGGCGAAGTGGCGCTGGTGCCGCATTCCTCGCCGATCTCGGCAAGCGGCATTCTGTTCTACAATACGCTGTTCGATGAAAACGCCTCCTGCCACATCGCGCTTGGCCAATGCTATTCGAAATGCTTCCTCGACGGCGCTTCGCTGTCGCAGGATGAGATCAAGGCGCAGGGCGGTAACTCGAGCCTGATCCACATCGACTGGATGATCGGTTCCGACAAGGTGGATATTGACGGTGTGAAGCCGGACGGCTCCACGGTTCCGGTGATGCGCAAGGGCGAATGGGCCTGACGACACCTATCTCGGCAACTGGCTGCGCTGACTGAGCCAGATGCTGAAAAGCACCGCACCGAAACCGGCGATCTGCGCTGGCGTAAGGCTTTGGCCGAGCGCCAGCCAGCCGAGCAGGGTTGCAACGACCGGGCTTAGAAAACCGAGCGATGCGGCGGCGGAAGGTTCGATGCGGGCAAGCCCGCGAAACCACAGAAAATAGGTCAGGGCAGCACCGATAAGTCCCAGATAGGCCATGCCGAGAATATTGGCCGCTGTCGGCGTCGGCAGGGCCGGTTCCAGGAAATAGGCGACCGGCAGCAACAGAAGGCCGCCCGCCGTCAATTGCCAGGCGGTAAACGTGAGGTTCGACACCGGCGGCCGCCACTTACGGGTCAGCACCGTTCCAAAAGCGATGGAGACGGCACCGGCAAGACCTGCCGCCACACCGATACCATCCAGCGCAGCGCCCGGCGCCAGAACCAGAAGCGCGACGCCGACAATGCCCAGAAAACCGGCCGCGATGGCCAGCGGCCGGACGGGCGCCGCGAGAAACAGCCGGGAAAGCCCAATCACGATCAGGGGCTGGACTGCGCCCACCGTCGCCGCCACGCCGCCCGGCAGCCGATAGGCCGACACAAAAAGCATCGCCCAGAAGAACGAGAAATTCAGCGCTCCGAGAATGAAGCTGCGCGGCCACCAGATACCGTGCGGCAACTTTCTCACGAAAAGCAGCAAAAGCACGCCGGCCGGCAATGCGCGCAGCATCGCGACATGAAAGGGATAACCGTGCGGCAAAAATTCGGTCGTCACGAAATAGGTGGTTCCCCAGATGGCGGGGGCAAGGGCTGTCACCAGCACATTGGTGGCATAGGTCGTATTTTTCTTCATTTCAAGAATCTCTACATCAAGATAAATATTATCTAGCCGATTTTATCTTGACGTCAAGACATCAATTGTTATGCCTTGGTGATGAGCAAAGAACCGTTGGACCACGTCGATCACATTCTGGCGCAATGGCGCAGGGAGCGACCCGATCTCGATGTCGGCCCCATGGGGCTGCTCGGGCGCCTGAACCGTCTCACCACCCATCTCGGCCGGGAGGTGGAGGCGGTGCTGCTGAAGCACGGGCTTTCCTCTTCCGCTTTCGATGTGCTGGCGACATTGCGGCGCTCCGGCTCACCCTACAGGCTCTCCCCCGGCGATCTTTTGGCCATGACGATGGTGAGTTCCGGCACCATGACCAACCGGATCGACCAGCTCGAGAAAGCCGGGCTGGTGGAGCGTATCCATAACCCGAACGACCGGCGCAGCGTCCTGATATCGTTGACGGAACGGGGGTTTGCCATTGTCGAGGAAGCGGCAGGCGCTCACGTCGAAAACCAGCATCGCCTGGTCGCTGGTCTCAGCGAAGAAGAGCGCGTGACGCTGAACCGGCTGCTGAAACGGTTTTTGCGGGACTTTGAAGAATAGGCTTTTCGGCCCGACAAACACACAATGGCTCCGTGATGGCGCTTGTTTCGCTCCCAAAAATCCTGTAAGCAATTTTCCATAAACCTGTACTACAGGTTGGAGGAAAAATGTTAACTGCCATTTCGCATGAATCCGGTCTCGTCAGCAGCACGATCGGCGCTATCACCCGCCATATCCGCGAAAACGAACTTGCACCGGGAGCGAAGCTCCCCAGCGAGCTTTCGCTCTCACAGCAACTCGGCGTTTCCCGCACCGTCGTTCGCGAGGCTTTCCGGTCCCTCTCGGCCATGCGGCTGATCGACGTGAGTGCCGGCAAGCGCGCGACGGTGGCAACGCTGGATCACGGTGCAATGTCATTGATGTTCGAACATGGCATTCACACCGAACAGATCAACATCCAGCAGATCTACGATGTGCGCCGCACAATCGAAGTCAGAACCGTAACTCTGGCGGCACTGAGGCGCACGGATGCTGAAGCGCTCACCATTCTCGACCTTGCCAACAATATGGAGCGGGATTTCGGCGACAACGACAAGGTCATGGAACACGACCTTGCTTTTCACATCGCCGTTGCCAGGGCCTCCAAGAACCCGGTTTTCGAACTCATTCTCGGGGCTTTCCAGAACGTGACGCGCCAGACATGGCCGATCGGCTGGAAAAGCCGCACATCCGATGCGCAGCGCCATGCCGCAAGCGAGCTTCACATCGCCATCGGACAGGCCATTGCCGCCGGCGATCCGCAAACGGCTTCAACACTGATGGCGCGGCATTTCGATGAAAGCGTGCACGCGCTTCTGGCAGCCGGCATCGCCTGATTTTTCAAACACCGTTCCAGACGGAACACGACCTGCCTCTGGAGGAGGAGACACTTCATGAAAATCACAAAACTCGAGACCGTCCGCGTGGCGGAACGGACAAACTTGCTCTGGGTTCTGGTCCATACGGATGAGGGCATTACCGGGCTCGGCGAAACCTTCTTCGGAGCGGAGACGGTGGAGACCTATGTGCATGAATATATTGCCCCGCGCGTGATCGGGCGCGATCCGCTGCAGATCGACCTTCTGGCGCAAGACCTCGTCGGTTATCTCGGCTTCCGTTCATCGGGCGCGGAAGTGCGCGGCAATTCCGCCTTCGATATTGCGCTGTGGGATATTTTCGGCAAGGCCACAAATCAGCCCATCGCCCAGCTGCTCGGCGGTTTCAGCCGCAAGGAAATCCGCACCTACAATACCTGCGCGGGCACCGAATATATCAAGAAGGCCACCGGGCAGCAGACGGCCAATTACGGCCTCTCCAGCGGCAAGGATTACGACGACCTTAATGGCTTCCTGCACCGCGCTGACGAGCTTGCCCATTCGCTGCTGGAAGACGGCATCACGGCCATGAAGATCTGGCCTTTCGATGCGGCGGCGGAAAAGACGCGCGGGCAATATATCTCGATGCCGGAACTGAAAAACGCGCTCGAGCCTTTCGAGAAAATTCGCAAGGCGGTGGGTGACAAGATGGATATCATGGTGGAGTTTCACTCCATGTGGCAACTTCTGCCCGCCATGCAGATCGCCAAGGCGCTCACTCCCTACCAGACCTTCTGGCATGAAGACCCGATCAAGATGGACAGTCTTTCCAGCCTGGCGCGTTATGCCGCCGTTTCGCCTGCGCCCATTTCCGCCTCGGAAACGCTCGGCTCCCGCTGGGCCTTCCGCGATCTGCTGGAGACAGGTGCTGCCGGTGTGGTAATGCTGGACATCAGCTGGTGCGGCGGGCTTTCGGAGGCGCGCAAGATCGCTTCGATGGCGGAAGCCTGGCATCTGCCAGTCGCCCCGCATGATTGCACCGGGCCGGTGGTGCTCTGCGCCTCCACCCATCTGTCGCTCAACGCGCCGAACGCGCTGGTGCAGGAAAGCGTGCGCGCCTTCTACAAGACCTGGTATCGCGATCTTGTCACCGCATTGCCTGAGGTGAAGAATGGCATGATCACCGTGCCGCCGGGCGCCGGCCTTGGCATGGAACTGCATCCCGATATCGAAAAGACCTTCACCGTCAGCCGCCGTTTTTCGGATGCGGCATCGATCTGATCAGAACAGGCTGCCCTGATTGCCCGGATCGGAAGAAGCCGGTTTGGCCGGCTTCTTTTTTGGCACTACGGGGCTATCAGGGGATGGCGCGCCCTCCCCCGTCGCGATGGCCGAGACGCGGCCATCGGCAAATTCCATCGACACCACAGCACCTGAAGCGACAGCGGCAGCGCGGGTCAGCGGCCGGTTCTCCTCATCGCGGATTACGGCATAACCACGTTTCAGCACGTTTTTATAAGACAGCGATTGCAGGATGCGGTCATGGGCGGCAAGGCCTGCGCGGTTCTGCGCCATGCGGTGCAATATGGCTGTATCGGCCCGGCGCGCGCCGGTGACGACCCGCTCCTTCTGCCGCTCCAACTGGCCGAGCAGCCGGGCGGGAAGCGAACGCAGCGCGGAATCGAAGGCATCGACGCGGCCTTTTCCCTGCAGCAGACGGCGTTCCACCAGGGTCTCGGCCCGATGCATGCGCTCGGTAATCCGTTGCCTGTGCTGTTTGAGACCGTTCAGCAGGGTTTCCGGCCTGAGACCCGAAGCGGACCGTTCAAAGGCGCGGCGCTTGTTCAGCGTGGTCAATTCCAGTCCACGCCCGAGACCGCTCGCGGCCTCGTCGAACCTGCGGCGTGGCAGGGCCAGAAGCTGATCGAGAGACGGCAACGCGCGTACCAGCGCCCGCACGCCCTGACGGCGATTGTCCATCTGCCGCGATACAGAGCCTGAAAGACGCGCGGCAAGGCCGGAGAGCTGCGCTTCCAGTTCCGCCCGCACCGGCACGGCCATTTCGGCGGCCCCCGTCGGGGTCGGCGCACGCACATCGGCGGCGTAGTCGATCAAGGTCGTATCGGTTTCATGCCCGACGGCGGAAATCAGCGGGATTTCGCTTTCGGCAGCAGCGCGTACGACGATTTCGTCGTTGAAGCTCCAGAGGTCCTCCAGACTGCCGCCGCCGCGCGCGACAATCAGCACATCCGGCCGCGCAATCTCACCGCCGGGCTGAAGCGCGTTGAAACCGCGAATGGCGTTCGCCACCTCCTCGCCCGAACCTTCGCCCTGCACCTTGACCGGCCAGACGACGACATGGACCGGAAAGCGATCCGAAATGCGGTGAAGAATATCGCGAATGACAGCGCCTGTGGGCGAGGTGACGACGCCGATGACATGCGGCATGAAGGGCAGCCGGCGCTTGCGAGCCGCATCGAACAGCCCTTCCGCCGCCAGACGCCGGCGGCGATCTTCGAGAAGCGCCATCAGCGCACCGGCGCCGGCAGGCTCAAGGCTTTCTATGACGATCTGGTATTTCGATGAGCCGGGAAAGGTTGTGACCTTGCCGGTGGCGATGACTTCCATGCCCTCTTCCGGGCGGAACTTCAGCCGCGAGAAGGTGCCTTTCCAGATCACCGCATCGATACGGGCGCGGTCGTCCTTCAGCGAGAAATAGGCGTGTCCTGAAGAATGCGGCCCACGATAACCGGAAATCTCGCCGCGCACCCGCACCTGCTCGAAAGCCGTCTCCACCGTGCGCTTGATGGAACCCGACAGTTCGGAGACCGAGAACTCGGCAAGATTGCTCAATGCTGCGTGGGAGAAGATATCGCTCATGCCCGTTTGTAACCAAAACCCGTCGATTCGGAAATGCCGGCGCCGGCCAGCCTCATTTTAACGGCGATGAAACCATATCCTCAACTAACGAGTTAGGAAAATGGGGATTGGAGGAGGAAACAAGGGTTCGTTAGGGAAAACGGCGTTACGTCTTGCCCCAGGCCCGACAACCAAAGAGGAGGCGGCATCATGATTTTTCTTACCGCCACAGCGCTCGGCGTAACCGCAGTTGCGCTTCGTTCGGTTTTCAGCATCGTTTTCATCTGCATGATGATTATCGGCGCCTATGGCGTGGCGATTGCACTTTCTTCTACGGCCGTGCCCTTGATGTCGCTGCTTCTGGCGCTCGCCGGTTACAATTTCGGTGTCGTGGGTGTCGTCCTCGGCCTTCTGGTGCTGCAGCGCCCGCGTTCCACCCAGCCAACCCTCTAAAAGCCCACGGTCTTGAGGCTTCCCCGCTTTGCGCTGACCGAGATTTGCGGACTGGCCGCCGACCTTGCCGTTACCTGTCTGCTTATTTTCTATCTCGGTGTCGATCCGCTGGCCGCCCGTTTGCCGGGCGCAGCAACGGGGCTTGCAACAAGCTGGCGGCTGAACCGTGCAAATGGTGAGGCATCGGCCAGGCTGAACAGCTTTCTGATGAATGCCGTCACACTCACCTCACGTATCGTCAGTGTCGGCCTGTTTGCCCTGCTGCAATGGCGCAATCCTCTCGTGCAACCGCTCGTCCCGCTTGCCTTTTCAATAATCGCAGCACTGGCGCTTGCGCTTTACGGCTATTGGCGGCTTCAAAAGCAACGGCAAGATCAGGACTAAACCGTCTCCCAGCCATCCTTTTCCGCTGCCCGGTAGATAGCGTCGATGAAAAGCTGGTTCTTTCTCGAGCTTTCCAGCGTAACCACGTCGCCCTCGCCCTTCGCCGCACGGGCAAAGGCCTCCGCCTCCAGCTTATATTGGCGGCTATCCTGAAACCGGAATATTTGCGACTGGTTATGGGCCTGATTGGTCAGTTCGATCTCTTCCGCACCCCAGCGATTGGCGTTGAAGGGAGACTTGACCTCAATGTACCCCTCAGTGCCATGGAAAACCATGAGCTGACGGGCGGCCAGCTGTGTGGCCAGATAAAAACTCAGTTCGAAATCGCCGAAATCGGCCCTGACACTGGAATAGATATCCGTGCCGAATTCCTTATCGCGCTCGACGGTGGCCTGTACGCGCCGGGGCTCCGCGCCGGTAGCGAAGCGGGTAACGATGGTCGGGTAAACGCCGATATCCGGCAGGGCGCCGCCACCCAGTTCGGGAATATTGCGCATATTGCCGGGATCGCGGTTGAAATAGCTGAAAGCGCCCTGAACATGCTTCAGTGTGCCTATCGCGCCGGACGCCAGCAATTCCTTCACCTTCGCCCAGACGGGCGCGTAGGTGATCATGAAAGCTTCCGAGATGATAACACGGTTGCGGTCACGCGCGGCGATGAGGGTGTCGATCTCCTCTGCCTTCAATGCAATCGGCTTTTCACACAAAACATGCTTGCCGGCATCGGCGGCCTTGATGGTCCATTCCACGTGCTGCGAGGTCGGAAGCGGAATATAGACGGCGTCGATCACATCCGAGGCCAGCATCTCCTCATAAGAGCCGAAGGCGTGGGGCACGGAAAAACGATCCGCCACCGCGCGCGCCTTGGCATGGTCACGGCTGGCGATGGCGCTGACCACGCAGTTCTGCGCATCCTGTATCGCCGGAATAACGTGATCCTGAGCGATTTTCGCCGTTGAGATTATTCCGAAGCGCAGCATTCCATTCTCCCGCTCTGCCATCAGTCGGAAACTTACCATCGTCACACGGTCTGGCAAGCCGCAGATGCATGACAGAACAAGGTATGGCTGAATTTGTCCTGTCTTTGTCGGAATGCCAGCTTTTCTCTGAGCTGGATAAGAGGAACTATGCTATGCATGAACCCAATGGAGAAACATGAAATGTCCTCTTCTCATACAGCGCTGCTTGTCATCGACGTTCAGGAATCCTTTCGGCACGCCCCTTACTTCGAAGAAAGCGAGCTTGCCGCCTATCTGGAGAAGCAGCAGGCACTGATCGACGGTGCAAGGGCTGCGGGCATTCCCGTCGTGCAAATCTTCCATGTCGATGGCGACCGGGCCTTTTCAAAAGGCAGCGGCTATATCCGGGCGCTGGAGGGTGTGCGGATCACCCCTGATGTCACCTTTCACAAGAACCGCCATTCGGCTTTTGCCGGCACCGGCCTCGAAATCTGGCTGACGCAGAAGGGCATCAACCGGTTGATCGTCTCCGGCATCCGTACCGAACAATGCTGCGAAACCACCACCCGGCACGCTTCCGATCTCGGTTACAGCGTCGATTACGTCACCGAAGCGACGCTGACTTTCCCGATGACACATGCTTCCGGCACCGTCTTCAGCCCGGACGATATCCGCAAGCGGACCGAGCTGGTGCTGGCCGGCCGCTTCGCGCGCATCGTGACCGTCGACGACGCACTTGCCACCGTGAAAGAGGCCGCCTGATGAATAAGGGCGGCACACGCTTCATTCCCATTTATACGCTTGTGCCGCCACATGCGCTGTTGCTCGATATTGCCGGCCCGCTCGAAGTGATCCGTTATGCCAACGGGGAACAACGGGACATCCATTTCGACTGCCGCTACATTGCGGCGACTGACAAACAACAATCTTCCATCGGCCTTGCGCTTTCAGGGCTGGAGAACTTGCCTGCGACCCTGCCGGAAAATGCTTTCCTGCTGATCTCGGGCAGCACATCACGCTTCGACAACGATCCGGAGACACGGCGAGAGCGGCAGGCGCTGGCGGCATGGCTGCGCCGCGCGGTGCGCCCCGATACGACAGTCATTTCGATCTGTTCCGGCGCGCTGCTGGCTGGCGAAGCCGGGCTTTTTGACGGACGCAACTGCACGACCCATGCCGATTGCGTTGAAGGGCTGCGCCGCATCGCGCCGCTGTCCCAGGTCGCCGAAAACCGCCTTTTCGTCGAGGATGGCAACCGCTTCTCAAGCGCCGGTATTTCCACCGGCATCGACCTCATGCTGCATGTGGTTTCCCGGCTGACATCCCCGGCGGTCGCGGCGCGTATTGCCAAAACCATGGTGGTTTATCTCAGGCGCAGCGGCAGCGATCCGCAAATCTCCCCTTGGATGACCGGCCGCAACCACATCCACCCCGCCATTCACCGGGTTCAGGACCGTGTAATGGCCGAGCCGGCGCAGGACTGGTCGCTGGAGCGGCTGGCCGATATTGCGGCGCTCAGCGAAAGGCATTTGTCGCGCCTGTTTCGCGAGCATACCGGCATCAGCGTCATCGACTACGTCAACCTGATGCGGGTCAATCTCGCCCGCGACATTCTCGCCAACAGTCGCCTGGATATGGAAGCCATTGCCGAACGGGCGGGTTTTGCCTCCGCCCGGCATTTACGGCGTGTCTGGCAGCAGCATAATCGTTACCCGCCCAGCCATTATCGCGGTTTTCAGGCCTGATAATCTCAAACCCTGCCGCTGCCTGATGAATGCCATCAAAGGAATTGAATGGTTATGCGGATGAGCAGTTGCTACCTTGCCACCAAGACAGCAACAGGAGCATTCCCCGTGGAAAAACGAAGCCTCGGCCGCACCGGCCTCTCCATCGCCCCGATCGTTTTCGGCGGCAACGTGTTCGGCTGGACAGCGGATGAGAAGACTTCCTTTGCCCTGCTCGACGCCTTTTTCGACACCGGGTTCAACGCTATCGACACGGCGGATGTCTATTCCGCGTGGGTGGATGGCCATGAGGGTGGCGAGTCCGAAACCATCATCGGCAAATGGCTGAAGCAGTCGAGCGTGAAGCGCGAAGATGCGGTAATCGTCACCAAGGTCGGTTTTGACAATCGCGGCCAGAAGACAGGCCTCAGCGCCAAGTGGATTACGGAAGCTGTCGACGCCTCGCTGAAGCGGCTGCAAACCGACTATATCGACCTTTACCTCGCCCACAAGCCGGATGCGGAGGTGCCGCTGGAGGAGACGCTCACCGCTTTCGGCAAACTGAAGGAACAGGGAAAAATCCGCGCCATCGGCTGCTCCAATTATTCCGCAAGCCAGCTTCAGGACGCGCTGGATACGGCTGCGAAGAACAATCTTCCCCGTTATGACGTGCTGCAGCCGGAGTATAATCTCTATAACCGCGCGGATTTCGAAGGCCCGCTTGCCGAACTTTGCCAGAAGGAAGAGATTGGCGTCATCAATTATTACAGCCTCGCCGCCGGATTCCTGACCGGGAAATATCGTGCCAAGGCCGATACGGAAGGCGTCGCCCGCAGCTATCGCGTGGGCGAATATGTCAATACGCGCGGGCTTGCCATTCTGGGCGCCATGGATGCGGTGGCAGTGGAAACCGGGGCCAAGCTTGCCGATATCGCGCTGGCCTGGCTATTGCGAAAGAAGGCGATAACCGCGCCGATCGCCAGCGCCACCAGCCTCTCCCAGCTCGAAAGCTTCAAACGCGCCGTCGAGTTAAAGCTGACGGATGAGATGATGACGTTGCTCGACAAGGCGGGCGCGTAACATGGAGCTCAGAATTCGCGACGCGCAGCCGGCTGACCGGACGGAATGGCTGCGCCTGTGGAACGACTACCTCGCCTTTTATGATGTCGATCTTGCCGATGACGTGACCGACCATACATGGGCGCGCATTCTCGATCCCGCATCCCGCGTTTCCATGCGGGTGGCGCTGCTCGGCGACCGCATGGCCGGTTTCGCCATTCACCACTTCCATGATTCCACCTGGGTGAAGACGCCCGACTGCTATCTGGAAGACCTGTTCGTCGATGGCGAAATCCGCGGCAAGGGAACGGGCCGGGCGCTGATGGACGATCTTGTCACCATCTGCAAGGACAAGGGCTGGTCACGGCTGTACTGGCACACCGGTGAGGATAATCACCGCGCCCAGAAGCTCTATGACAGCTACGTGAAAAGCGACGGCCATATCCGCTATCGCATCAAGTTCTGATCAACTCCTGAAGCGGAAAAAATCCACGAAAGCCCTCAGCGCTGGCCGCATCTGCCGGCGCGAGGGATAGTAGATATAGAAACCATCGAAGGGCGCGCACCAGTCCTCCAGCACGCGGATCAGCCTTCCCTCCCTGATATCGTCCTCGACACGCTGCTCGAAAACAAAGGCAAGCCCTGCCCCGTCGATGGCAGCCCTGCGAATGAGGCTCTGGTCCGACAGGATCAGCGGTCCCTGCACATCGACCACCAGCGGCTTGCCATTCTTCTCCAGTTCCCAGCGATAGATAAGGCCGCTGGCGAAACGCCGACGGATGCAGCGATGCCGAATAAGATCCCGTGGATCCTGCGGTGGTGGATTTTCTGCGAAATAGGCGGGGGCGCCAACAATCGCGCCGCGCCATGCGCCGCTGGCTTTTACCGCAATCATATCCGCATCGAGGTGCTCACCAAGCCGCAAACCCGCATCGAAACCTTTCGCGACAATATCTTCGAAGCGATCATCCGTTGAAATTTCCAGTGAAATGTCGGGATAGAGCCGCAGGAACTCACCCAGCCGGGGCACGATGAGGTCCTCGGCAGCAAGTCGCGGCAGGGTGATGCGCAGGGGGCCGGCCGGTCTTCCGCCCTGCTCGGCAAGCGTCTCGATGACCGCATCGATATCGGCAAGCGCCGGACCAAGCGTCTCGAGAAGCCGCTTGCCTTCCTCTGTCGGAGAAACGCTGCGGGTGGTACGATGAAGCAGGCGCAGCCCAAGGCTCGCCTCCAGCGACGACACCGCATGGCTGACGGCGGAAGGCGCAATGGCAAGTTCGGCGGCAGCCTTGCGAAAGCTGCGGCCTTCGGCAACGGCGGCGAGAACGGCCAGCTGGGAGAGTTGCACACGGTTCATTGTTCTAAATGATAGAACAACCCAAGCGGATTTGCAGCGATTATTTTTACCGCCATGAGACGCTATTTTCTCATCACGCCCTTAGCGATGGGCGGTTCCTTATGGAAGGACGAACAGATGAAAAAAAGAACCCTTGGAAACAACCTTTCCGTTTCGGCGCTTGGCCTCGGCTGCATGGGCATGACACATGCCTATAGCCCGACCGGCGATGAGAGCAGCGCAATTGCAACGCTGCACCGCGCCGTCGAACTCGGCGTCACCTTTTTCGATACGGCGGAGGTTTACGGGCCTTACAATAACGAAATCCTTGTCGGCAGGGGTTTGAAGCCCTATCGCGACAAGGTAGTCATCGCCACCAAGTTCGGCTTCAAAATCGACACCAGCAAACCCGCTGGCCAGATGATGGTGGGCACCGACAGCCGCCCGGACAATGTGCGCGCCGTCGCCGAAGCCTCTCTCAAACGCCTCGGCGTCGATGAGATCGACCTGTTCTACCAGCATCGCGTCGATCCGAATGTTCCGATCGAAGACACGGTAGGCGCCATGGCCGGGCTGGTCCGGCAGGGCAAGGTGAAACATCTCGGCCTTTCGGAAGCGAGCGCCGAAACGCTTCGCAAAGCGCACGCCGTTCATCCCATTGCGGCAATTCAGAGCGAATATTCGCTGTGGACCCGCGACGTGGAGGAAAACGGCGTGTTGGAAACATGCCGTGAACTCGGTATCGGTTTCGTACCCTTCAGCCCGCTCGGGCGCGGTGCCTTGACTGGCGCATTGAAGACGCTAGACGGACTTGCATCCGACGATTTCCGCCGCGGCCTGCCGCGCTTCCAGAGCGAAAACTTCGACGCCAATCTGGCGCTCATCAAGCTTCTGGAGGGCATGGCGACTGAGAAGGGCGTGACCGCCGGACAACTGGCGCTGGCCTGGGTTCTGGCGCAGGGCGACTTCATCGTTCCTATTCCCGGCACGACAAAAATCGCCAATCTGGAGAAGAACGTTGCCGCAGCGGAGGTATCGCTGACGGCAGAAGAAGCCGCCAGCCTCGGCGCGCTGCTTTCGCCCGCAAAAGTCGCCGGCGCGCGTTACCCAGAACAGATGTCACGGATGGCCAACCGATAAAAACAAAAAGCCGCGGCAGTTGCCGCGGCTTTTTTCATTCCGTCAGCTGCCTTCAGGCTCAAGCGCGCAGGACGCCGCCCGTCGATTTCTCGACATTGCCGACGATCTTCGCCGTCAGCGCTTCGAAATCCTCGTCCGTCAGCGTCTTGTCGACCGGCTGGATCTGCACTTCGATGGCGACCGACTTGCGGTTTTCGCCGAGCGATGCGCCCTCGAAAATATCGAAGACATTGACACCGGTGATCAGCTTGCGGTCAGCGCTCGTTGCAGCCTTGATGATGGCGCCCGCCTCGACCGACTTGTCGACCACGAAGGCGAAATCGCGCTTGACTGCCTGGAAGGGCGAAAGTTCGAGCGCAGGCTTGGTGCGGGTTGCCTTCTTCTTCGGCTCCTGCATGGCGTCGAGATAAATCTCAAAACCGCAATAGGCGCCGGAGACGTCCAGCTCGGACAGCGTCTTCGGATGGAACTCGCCGAAATAGCCGAGCACGACCTTCGGCCCCATCTTGATGGTGCCGGAGCGGCCTGGGTGATACCAGCCGGGGCCGCCGGCTTCGATCTGCACATTGGCCATGGGCAGGCCGCAGGCTTCCAGCACCGCCAGCGCATCAGCCTTGGCGTCATAGACATCGACCGGCTTGCCGCCGCCCTTCAAAGCATTTGACCACATACGACCGCTGCCTGCGAGCGAGGCCGTGCCACGGCGAACACCGCCGGCAACGCGGCGCTGCGCATCAGGCGTATCACCCCCATAGGTGCCGGAGACCTCGAAGATTGCGACATCGCCATAGCCCTTGTCGGCATTGCGCTGCGCGGCGGTCAGAAGGCCGGGCAGCAGCGAAGGCCGCATGTCCGACATATCGGCTGCGATGGGGTTGGCGAGTTTCAGCGCGGGTGAACCACCGCCGAACAGCTTTGCCTGCGCTTCCGGGATGAAGGACCAGGTGACGGCCTCGAGCATGCCGCGGCTTGCCAGCGCACGGCGCGCGGTACGCGTACGGATCTGCAGCGTGGTCAGGATACGGCCATTGACGGCGCCGAAGCTTTCCAGCGGCTCCGGCTTGATGTTGTCGACGCCATGGATGCGCATGACCTCTTCCACCAGATCGGCCTTGCCATCGACATCCGGACGCCAGGACGGGACGGTGACGGAAACGCGCTCGCCCGTTCCCTCGACACCGAAACCAAGGCCTTTGAGAATGGCGAGGCTCTCTTCCGCCGAGACTTCCAGACCTGTCAGGCGCTTCACTTCCGCCAACGGAAAATCCACGACCTTTGGCTGATGGCCCTTGTAACCGACGACCCGAGCTTCGCCGGCGACGCCGCCGCACAGTTCGAGGACCAGTTCGGTGGTGCGCTCCAGACCCGGAACCATATATTCAGGATCGACGCCACGCTCGAAACGATAACGCGCATCGGTGATGATGCCGAGCGAACGGCCAGTCTTGGCGATGTTGATCGGATCCCAGAGTGCGGACTCGATCAGCACGTCGACGGTGTTTTCATCGCAGCCGGAATGTTCGCCACCCATGACGCCGCCGATGGATTCGAGACCCTTCTCGTCGGCGATGACGACATTGTTCGGGCCGAGCTTATATTCACGCTGGTCGAGCGCGAGGATGGTCTCGCCCTCTTTCGCGCGGCGAACCGTCAGATCGCCCTTGACCTTGGCGGCGTCGAAGACGTGCATCGGCCGGCCCTGATCGAAGGTCATGTAGTTGGTGATGTCGACAAGCGCATTGATGGGACGCAGGCCAATTGCCAGCAGGCGCTGCTGCATCCACTTCGGGCTGGGGCCGTTCTTGACACCGCGAACGATCCGCAGCGAAAAGCCGGGGCAGAGCGCCGCATCGTCCAGCTCCAACTTCACGTCGACCGGAGTTGCGCCTTCCACCTTGAAGGACGGCGCGGGTCTCGTTTTCAGCTTGCCGAGACCGGAAGCGGCGAGATCGCGGGCAATACCGTAGATCGAGGTGCAGTCCGGGCGGTTCGGGGTCAGGTTGATTTCGATGACCGGATCGTCGAGCCCGGCATAGGTGGCGAAGGAGGTGCCGACCGGCGCGTCTTCCGGCAGGTCGATGATGCCGTCGTGATCGTCGGAAATGTTGAGCTCCTTTTCGGAGCACATCATGCCATGGCTTTCGACACCGCGAATTTTGCCGACGGCAAGGGTGACGTCGATGCCCGGAACATACATGCCCGGACGCGCGAGCGCACCGACGAGGCCGGCGCGTGCATTCGGCGCGCCGCAGACGATCTGCACCGGCTTACCGTCGCCGGCATCAACGGAGAGAACCTTCAGGCGGTCAGCTTCCGGGTGCTTCTCGGCGGAGAGCACCTTGGCGATGACGAAAGGCTTGTAAGCCGCCTTGTCGTCAACGTCCTCCACCTCAAGGCCAATTGCTGTCAGCCGCTCGCAAATCTCGTCCAGCGTCGCATCGGTATCGAGATGCTCTTTCAGCCAGGAAAGAGTGAATTTCATGTCTTTGCTCCTTGGCTAACCGGATTAAACGCTCAAACCGCCGAACAGCGTCGGCATGTCGAGCGGGCGGAAGCCGTAGTGGTTCATCCAGCGGACATCGGCGTTGAAGAAATCGCGCAGGTCCGGCATGCCGTATTTCAGCATGGCGATGCGGTCGAGGCCCATGCCCCAGGCAAAGCCCTGATATTCATCCGGATCCAGCCCGCCGGCGCGCAGCACGTTCGGGTGCACCATGCCGCAGCCGAGAATCTCCATCCAGTCCTTGCCTTCGCCGAACTTGACGATGGGGCCGGAACGGTCGCACTGGATATCCACCTCGAAGCTCGGCTCCGTGAAGGGGAAGAAGGACGGGCGGAAACGCATGACCACGCTGTCGACCTCGAAGAAGGTCTTGCAGAACTCTTCCAGAATCCAGCGCAGATTGCCGACATGCGCCTTCTTGTCGATGACAAGGCCTTCGACCTGATGGAACATCGGCGAATGGGTGGCGTCGGAATCCTGACGGTAGGTCTTGCCGGGAATGACGATGCGGATCGGCGGCTTCTGGCTTTCCATGGTGCGGATCTGCACCGGCGAGGTGTGGGTGCGCAGCACCTTGCGCTCGCCGTTTTCATCCGGCTGGAAGAAGAAGGTATCGTGCATTTCGCGGGCCGGATGGCCTTCGGGGAAATTCAGCGCCGTGAAGTTGTAATAGTCGGTTTCGATATCCGGACCTTCGGCAATCGAGAAACCCATATCCGCGAAGATGGCGGTGATTTCATCGACGATCTGGCTGATCGGATGAATGCGGCCGCGCTCGGCCGGAGACTGGCGGACCGGCAGGCTGACATCCACCGTTTCGGCCTTCAGGCGCGCAGTAATGGCGGCGTCCTTCAGCGCATTCTTGCGCTCGCCGATGAGGTCGGTGATTTCGGTCTTGAGCTGGTTGATGGCAGCGCCGCGGGTCTGGCGCTCTTCCGGCGTCATGCTGCCAAGCGTCTTCAGAAGCTCCGAAACCGAGCCCTTCTTGCCCAGCGCGGAAACACGCACGGCTTCGATGGCCGGCTCATCGGCAGCCGTGGCGATCTCCGACATCAATTGCGATTTCAAGGTATCAAGTTCAGTCATCTTTTCCTGCCTTGCCGGTCTTTTTAACAGCGGCTTCGGGGTTCACAGCATTCATCAGATAGTCGGTCGCCATGATAAAGCGTCGCAGATCACTACCCATCCGCACGCGCCCGATCAACCGGGCAACCGGTAAAAAACGCCCCAGAATGCCGGTCAGACGGCACAATTCTTCCAGCGCCCGGGGCGGGGCGTTTTCGCGCCAGCGGGCGAAGGCGGCATCGCAGGTTTTCCGCGCATCGCAGGCGCGTGTCGCGACCTGCAGAAACAGCAGCCATATATCGCGGGCCTGCGCCGTCTCGAGCGGCATGACGTCCTGCGGGCGCTCTTCGAAATCCATGAAACCGACGCGGCCATGTTCGAGAAAAAAGTCGCGCACATGCGGTCGCCCATGGCAAAGGCCTGCCGCATGCAATTCGCCAAGTGCCTCGGCAGATTTTACCAGCAGGGCATCATGCTCTACCGGCCTCGCGGTTTTTATCGCGTCCATATGCTCCATGATGGTGGGGCCGACATCACCGAGGACAACGGCCGTCAACGAAGAATAGATGATGGGCGGAACGGGAAAACCGCGGGCCTTGAAGACCTGCAATGTTTCGAGTTCACGGCGCATCAGGCCTGCGCCATCGAGCGGCGGCGATGGGCGCATGAAAGTGTAGGGAAGCAGCTTTGCGAGAAAGGTCTGCAGCTTTATCCACCAGGATGGCGTTTCCGTGCCCTGGCGCTTGATCCACACGGTTGTTGCGGAAAGCTCGAGTTTCTGCACGCGGCGCTCGCTTTTAAGCAAAGCCCGCATCAAGGCTGCGATATCGCCATCTTCGAGATGGACGTGGAAACCCTTCGCCTTTTCCGCCTCGCTTGCGGCAACCAGCATTTTCCGCCCCCAATGGAACCTGCCGACCGAGAGCCGGATGCCCCACCCTTTTGGCAACCTCGGCGCAAAAGCGTTCCACGCCTTTGCCGAAACTGCCGTGAATTCCAAAAAACGAAAACCCGCGCCGGAGAACCGGCGCGGGTTTCAAATGAACAACAGATTGTCCGCGCCGTAATTACTTTACAGCGGTTTCAAACTCGTTGGCCGTACCAGCATCCTTGAGGTACTCAAGCGCCTTCTTCGCTGCTTCGACGAGCGCGCCGAATGCTGCCGGCTCATGGATAGCCATGTCGGACAGAACCTTGCGGTCGACTTCGATGCCAGCCTTGTTCAGGCCGTCGATGAAGCGGCCGTAGGTCAGGCCGAATTCGCGAACAGCAGCGTTGATACGCTGGATCCACAGAGCGCGGAAGTTGCGCTTGTTGACCTTGCGGTCGCGGTAAGCGTACTGCTTGGAACGATCCACGGCAGCCTTTGCTGCGCGGATAGTGTTCTTGCGGCGGCCGTAGAAGCCCTTGGCTGCCTTGAGTGTCTTGGTGTGCTTGGCGCGGGAAGTTACGCCACGTTTTACGCGTGCCATGTCATGATCTCCTTAAAGTGTCCAAAAGTGCGGAAAAGTCTCAGAGACCGTTCGGCAGGTAGTTCTTGACGACCTTCTTGCCGTCAGCGTCGGCGAGAACCATGGTTCCACGCGCGTCGCGAATGAACTTGTTGGTACGCTTGATCATGCCGTGGCGCTTGCCGGCGGCGGCTGCAACAACCTTGCCGGTTGCGGTGATCTTGAACCGCTTCTTTGCAGCGGACTTCGTCTTCATCTTGGGCATTTTGCTACTCCGTTTTTGTATCGAAACAGGCAGACGAGGCCTATTTCAAGCTATTCAGGAACGGCCTCGGCATGCCCTGCCGGACCGTTCGGACGCGCGCTTATAACCGCAGTCGGCTAAAAGCGCAACGGGGAATGAGAATTTCCCCTTGCGGTGGGATACGCGCCGGTGATGTGAACGCGTAAAAAGATTATTTCGGGGCGAGAACCATCATCATCTGACGGCCTTCCAGCTTCGGCTCGGCCTCCACCTTGGCAATCGCCTGGGTGTCTTCCTTAACCTGGAGGAGAAGCTTCATGCCGAGTTCCTGGTGGGCCATTTCGCGGCCGCGGAACTTCAGCGTTACCTTCACCTTGTCGCCATCGTCAAAGAAACGGCCCATCGCCTTCATCTTCACGTCATAGTCATGCGTGTCGATGTTGGGGCGCATCTTGATTTCTTTAACTTCGACGATCTTCTGTTTCTTGCGCGCTTCAGCGGCCTTTTTCTGGGTCGAGTACTTCAGCTTGCCGAGATCGAGGATCTTGCATACCGGCGGTTCCGCGTTCGGCGAAATCTCAACGAGATCGAGACCGGCCTCCTCCGCCAGTTTCAAAGCCTGATCCGTCGGCATGCTACCGAGGTTCTGGCCCTCTTCATCAATAAGCTGAACTCTGGGAACCCGAATTTCCCGGTTGGAGCGCGGCCCCTCCTTGACGGGGGCATCGGCTTTGAAAGGTCTGCGAATGGTCGTATTCTCCTGATCTGTTTCTGGATCACGTCAGCAAAAAACAGCTTGTTTGGTACAAGCGGCGGAAATGTCGTTATTGCTGTGGCGAAGTCAATAGCATATCTGCCCGAAAAGATCACCTGTTGTCACGGTTTTTGCAAATACGCCGCCGTTGTTGCACCAAAATCAGGAGAATTGCATATACATGACCGAACAAGCCGCTGAATTCCTGCGCGTAGGCCCCGACAACGACACTCGCGACATCGCTTTCCTTCATCGCCCGGCGGCTTCGGGCGAGAATATGCCGATGCTGGTATGGCTCGGCGGCTATCGTTCCGACATGACCGGAACCAAGGCGGTTGAACTCGATCGCTTCGCCGCTGAAAACGGCCTTGCCTGCCTGCGGCTCGACTATTCCGGCCATGGCGCCTCCGGCGGCGACTTCAGGAAGGGCACGATTTCCCGCTGGCTGGAAGAGACGCTTGCCGTGGTGCGCGCAAAGGCGCCGTCGCGCGTCGTTCTCATCGGCTCCTCGATGGGCGGATGGATTGCGCTACGCATGGTCGAGGAGCTGCGCAAGGCGGGTGGCGCGCCATCCGTCGCCGGTCTCGTCCTCATTGCGCCAGCGCCGGATTTCACGCAGGAGCTGATAGAACCCAGCCTTTCGGATGCGGAAAAAATCTCTCTGGCGGAAAAGGGTTATTTCGAGGAACATTCGGAATATAGCCCCGAGCCCAACATCTTCACCCGCGCGCTGATGGAGGACGGGAAGCAGAACCGCGTGCTGCAGGGTATCATCACCACCGGCTGCCCCGTTCACATCCTGCAGGGCATGCGCGACCCCGATGTTCCCTATCAGCATGCACTGAAGCTTCTCGAACATCTTCCGTCCGACGACGTCGTGCTGACGCTGATCCGCGACGGCGACCATCGGCTTTCCCGGCCGCAGGATATCGAGCGGATGCTCGCCGCGGTCAAAGCCCTTGCAATATAGGCATTTGCGCAACGCTCTTAACCATATTCGACGAGTCTTGCGCGCCGCCGATTGCTAGCGATTGACTCAAGACCCCTATCCCTCTTAACTTTTCGTTAAGAATTAAGGGACGGGTTTCATGATGAACGCACCGCTGGCGCGTGCGCTGCTGTTTGCAGTTGCCGCCGGGCTAATGACTGCTGCCTCCGCCACGGCGGAAACCAAGGGAAGCCCTTCCATGGTGACGGGGGGGATTACATCCCAGCCGATCGGCCATTATGAGTTCTGTCAGAAATATGCCGACGAGTGCAATATTCGCAGCAAGGCGACACCGCCGCCCCGCGTCACGGATTATGGCTGGGATGTCATTCGCGAGGTCAATACGTCCGTCAACACCACCATCGTGGCGATGACCGACCAGGAAATATACGGCAAGGACGAAGTCTGGGAATATCCGACGACCGCCGGCGACTGCGAAGATTTCGTGCTGCTGAAGCGCAAGAAGCTGGTTGAGCGCGGTTTTTCCGTGGCTGATCTTCTGATCACCGTCGTGCGCAAGCCGGATGGCGAGGGCCATGCCGTGCTGACCCTTCGCACCACCGACGGCGACTATATTCTCGATAATCTCACCGACGACGTGAAGCTCTGGACCGACACCAACTATACCTATCTGAAGCGGCAGGCGTCCTTCAATACGGGCCGCTGGGTCTCCATTGAGGATGGCCGCGACGTGCTGGTCGGCGCATTGCGCTAACGCCTGGCTCCACATTTGATGCATTGAGAGCCCGCCATCGCGGGCTCTTTCTTTTTTCACCCATTGCCGATGATAATGCCGGCCGCCAGCACCAGTGAGCCGCCGAGAACCACCTGAAACACCGCGCGCAGGAACGGCGTTTCCATGAAGCGGTTCTGAATGAAGGCGATGGCCCAGAGTTCCACGAAAACGACGACGGCGGCAATTGCCGTCGCTGTCCAGAAATGCGGAATGAGATAGGGCAAGGCATGGCCGAGACCGCCTATGGCCGTCATGATACCCGAAGCCAGGCCCCTCTTTACCGGAGAACCGCGGCCGGAAAGCTTGCCGTCATCATGGGCGGCCTCGGTGAAACCCATGGAGATGCCCGCACCGACGGAGGCCGAGAGGCCGATCAAGAAGGTCTGCCAGGTATCCTGCGTGGCAAAGGCGGCCGCGAAAATCGGTGCGAGCGTCGAGACGGAGCCATCCATAAGCCCCGCAAGACCCGGCTGCACATAGGTCAGAAGAAATTGCCGTTTTGCGGTTTCCGCTTCTTCGGTCTTGCCGTTTTCATCGAGGTGTTTTTCTTCCAGCATCTGCGCGATGTCTTCGTGCCCCCGCTCCGCCTCGGCCAGATCGCCGAGGAGCTTGCGCGTCGAGGCATCGCTGGTGCGCTTGAGGGCCTCATCATAGAAGCGGATCGCCTGGGCTTCCATCAATTCGGCCTGGGCGCGGATTTTTTCGAGCGACAGGTTCTTCACCAGCCAGTCCGGGGTACGCTCGTAAAAACCACGCACATGTTCGCGGCGGATCAGCGGGATGGTTTCTCCGAAACGACGGCGATGCATGTCGATCAGGATATTTCGATGCTGCTGCTCGACTTCCGCCATATCGTCGAAGACTTTCGCCGATTGCGGATATTGCGCACGCAGATGGTCGGCATAGGAGCGATAGATGCGGGAATCGTCTTCTTCGGACGAAATGGCGAGCGCGAGGATTTCCTGTTCGCCGAGGGAGGAAAAGGGGCGTTTGGACAGGGAAAAAAGACTGCGAAACATGGCTGAAACCTTTTTTAGAATAATTCTAAATACATTCATGCTGCAGCAGGATCAAGCCATCTTAGAATAATTCTAACATGGCAAAGGGTCGCATTGCGGGCCGCATCGCGGCGGGGTAAATTCGCAAAAAAGGAAACACCATGCAGAACGACGTTACGGCCAGAGCCGCCCACAGCGCGGAAATTCAGCATAGGGCGGAAAAAGCCATGGCGGAGATCGGCGTCGATGCCGGTTTCATCGATTTGCTGGTGGAAACATTTTACGGTCGCGTTCTTGAACACCCCACGCTCGGTCCGGTTTTTGATGCGCGGCTTGCCGGGCGCTGGCCGGAGCATATGGCAAGGATGAAACAGTTCTGGGCGGCTGTCGCGTTCAAGAATGGTGGCTATGGCGGCAAGCCCGTGCAGGCGCATCTCGGCGTAAAGGGCATGTCGGCGGAGCTTTTCCCGCAATGGCTTGCGCTTTTTTCCGCCACGCTGGATGACATCGCGCCGAACAGGCAGGCCCATGGCTGGTTCATGGAAACGGCGGAACGCATCGCCAGAAGCCTGACGCTTTCGCTGTTTTATAATCCCGCAATGGACGACCCGGCGTTGATGCGCAGCAAGTGACGCGGAAAGACGTGACGAAGCAACATTCGCCAAGCATCACCGGAGATCACGCAAGTTTCGAACATTCCCTCTTGATGGCTGCGGGGATAAATGATTAGTAGCCCGCGGGAGGCGTACCGTGCGGTTCGCCTATAATGTGCAGACATAGCAGGGCTTATCGACATGGATCGCAGATCATTTATCCGCAAGGCGGGCGCTCTCGGCGCCGGTGTTACCGCAACGGCGCTTGCCGCTCCGGCCATCGCACAGGAAAACCCCAAGATCACCTGGCGCATGACGTCGTCCTTCACCAAGGGCCTCGACATTCTTTTCGGCGCGGGCCAGATCGTCGCCGACCATGTCAAGGAAGCCTCCGGCGGCAACTTCGTCATTCAGCACTTTGCCGGCGGCGAAATCGTGCCGGCGCTGCAGGCGGCGGATGCGGTGACGGCCGGGACCGTCGAAATGGCGCATACCTGCGCCTATTATTACGTTGGCAAGGATCCAACCTTCGCGCTCGGAACCTCGGTTCCCTTCGGCCTCAATGCACGCCAGACGAATGCCTGGTTCAATCAGGCCGGCGGCAACGAGTTGCTGAATGAATTCCTCGCCCAGCACAATATCTACTCGATCCTGCTCGGTAATACCGGTGCCCAGATGGGCGGCTGGTTCCGCAAGGAAATCAACACCATCGACGACCTGAAGGGTCTGAAGATGCGCATTGCCGGTCTGACCGGCCAGGTGATGCAGAAGGTTGGCGTGACACCGCAGCAGATCGCCGGCGGCGATGTCTATGCGGCTCTGGAAAAGGGCACAATCGACGCCACCGAATTCGTCGGCCCCTATGACGACCAGAAGCTCGGCTTCTACAAGGTCGCGAAATATTACTACTACCCGGCATGGTGGGAAGGCGGCCCGGCCGTGCATGCCTTCGTGAACCTGCAGAAGTTCAATGAACTGCCGGAGAACTACAAGCGCATCCTGAAAGACGCCTGCGCCGCCGGCAGCGCCAGCATGCTGGAGCGTTACGACGCGCGCAATCCGAAGGCATTGAAGGAACTCGTGGCGCAGGGCGCCATCCTGCGCCCCTTCAGCCAGGAAATCCTCGATGTCTGCCACAAGGCGGCCCAGGACACCTATGCGGAGATTTCTGCCAAGAACGAAAGCTTCAAGAAGATTTATGAGAGCCAGCAGGCCTTCAAGAAAGATGCCTATCTCTGGGCGCAGATCGCCGAATATACCTATGACACCTACATGATGATCCAGCAGCGCAACGGCACGCTCTGATCCCCATCATTTCCCGACGATCTTCAAACGGTCATCCGGCATCTGCCGGGTGGCCGTTTTGTTTGGCGAGACCAGCTTCCACACTTCACGCTCCCGCCAGTCGACCGGGCTCATGCCGGTGACGCGACGAAATTCGCGGTTGAAGTTGGACTTGGTCTGAAAGCCGGAGGACAGCATGATCGCGGTCACCGATTGCTCCGTCTCTTCCAGCAACCGGCAGGCTTCGCGGATGCGCAACTGGTTGACATATTGCGAGACATTGACGCCGAGCGAGCGGTTGATCGCGCCCGATATCTGCCGGCTCGGCAGGCCGAGGCGTCTTGCAAGCCGCGACAGGTTGAGGTTCTCGTCGCGGTAAAGCGCCTGTGTCTCCATCAGCCGATCAACCCTTGCAATGATATCCCGGTCCTGTTCCGATGGCTCCGCCGACGGTGACAATTCCGCGACAGGTTCTACCGCTGTTTGCGGTGCCTTGCTCTTGCCAGCCAGCGCGGCCATGAGGCCAATCAGCAGCAGGCCGAAAAGATTGGCATTGCTGACCAGCGCTGCAACATTCTGCCCATGCGCCCATTCGAAATCGAAAAACACCAGAAGATCGAATAGGGCAGAAACACAAAGAGCGATGGCAGCGATGATAAGCGCCCGGTGCGCCGAGGTGACGCTGGCAAATTGCGCCTCGTCCAGCCCATCCGGCCCCTTTCTGCCAAGAAGAAGCAGGGCAATGGCGTGGCCGACAAAGATGACGATCAGCGCAAGATCAATCGCCATCGGCCAGGTGAATTCCATGATGACGATGAGCAAAGGCGACAAAGCGAGGTTGGCGAGCATCGCTATCCTGCTCTCCGCCGCCACTCTCATCAGCCCACGAAAAGCAATGTAGACGAGCGGCGGCAGGCAGGCGGCGAGGACCGGCAAAACATAACGCGCTTCGCTGACGCCATACCCCCAGCGCAGTCCGACAAGGACGGATTGCAGGGCACAAAGCGCGATCAGCGTCAGAAAGGCCCGATTGGTTCGCACATCGTCTCCGCCTCGAAAGAAAACGATGAACATGACAACCAGCAGAAGCGCCACAACGAAAGGCAGCGGAATGAACAGCACGAATGAATATCCCCGGAACAACGGCTTATATCGCCAATTCATGGACCAGATCACGTTTCGGGACGACCTTTAACACGATCAAGGACGCAAAAAACATGTCGCGGCGCAGATTGAACCCCGTTCTTTCCAACCGCACGAGGTTTTCATGCGCCCTATCACCACCGTCACGACCATCCTGTTTTCCGCTCTCGTCACCCAGCCTGTTCTTGCAGGAGAGGCTGTCGGCGTCAGCGAAACCACCATCCATTCGCCAGCACGCGGCAAGGACCTTGCCGTCACAATCTGGTATCCATCCGACGGAAAGGGCACGCAGACGCTTTCCGGCGATGACCGGATTTTTCAGGGCACGCCCATATTCAAGGATGGCGCCGTGAAACCGGGTCGGCTGCCGCTTGTGCTTCTGTCCCACGGCTCGGGTTCACGAGTGTCCGGCATGGCATGGATCGCCGCAAAACTTGCGAGCGAAGGTTTCATTGTGGCCGGAGCCAACCACCCCGGTACGACCAGCGGCGATTCCACACCCGCCGACACGCCGAAAATCTGGGAGCGAACGGACGATCTCTCCACGATTGTCACTGTTCTAACGGCGAAGGGCAAATGGTCGAGTGTGATCGACGCGCAAAGGATCGGCGTGCTCGGCTTTTCGCTCGGCGGCAGCGCGGCGATGGAGATTTCGGGCGCGCGCGCCGATCTTGATGCCTATGCGCGCTATTGCGAAGACTATTCCACGATGATGGATTGCCAATGGTTCGCCGGTGGCCGGGGTTACCTCAATGGCGAGGCGGTTAACGTGCCGAAGCTCGATCTCAGAACCCTCGACAAGGCCCGTTTCGAGCAGCAGAACCGCGATCCCCGTATTCGGTCCGCCGTGCTGGTCGATCCCGGTCTGGCGCTTGCCTTTCAGCTTGATAGCCTGAAGCAGATCGATATTCCGCTAACCTTCATCAATCTCGGCAGCAAGGGCAAAATTCCGCCGGCCGTGCTTGCGGATAAACTCGCGGACCAAGTGCCCGGCGCGACCTATCAGCAGGTGGACGAGGCCAATCATTTCAGCTTCCTGCCGCTGTGCAAACCGGATGCCGACGCCTTTCTCAAATCCGTCGGCGAGCGCGATCCCATCTGCGAACCGGCCGGACCACGGGACCGCGCGGATATTCACGCACAATTGGAGACGATGATCGCTGCCGCCTTCAACCGCACGCTTAAGCCGGGTCAATAGGGCCGCAGACTGAGAGGCCTAGCCGATCCGCTTGTAAAACAGGGTCGTGCCGCAAAAGCGTCCATCCGGAAACAGGGCGTAATCGGGGATGACGCCGACCCGCTCCCAGCCGAGGCGAGGATAAATCGCCTCGGCATCACTGCCCGTAGCCGTATCCAGCACCAAAAGGGTACGACCACGTTTCGCCGCCTCCTCCTCCACTTTTTGCATGAGTTTGCGGGCAAGCCCGAGGCCTCGCGCGGACGGATGCACGAGGAGCTTCATCAGATCGCCGCGATGCGGCTGGTTGGGTTTGGAGGCAAGGCCGACCTGAACGGTGCCCACAACCCTGCCATCCACTTCCGCCACCACATGAATGGTCGTCCCCTCGCCCGCCGTTTCCGCTGCGGATCGCCAGAAAGGTTCGGCATCCTGTGGAGAAAAGGGCAACATGAAGCCGACGGATGCGCCGCCGTTCACGCAGGCAGCCAGAACCTCACAGAGTTCGGGCAAGACATCGATGGTCTCTTGTCCGTTCAACACTCGGATGGTGGTCATATTAACTCCTGTCGGGGAAATCAGCGCTGTCTTTGGTCCAGCACGACGGCATAACGGGCAGGTTTTTCGGAGGGGTTGTGGAAAACATGTCCCTCGCCAACCGGCATAAAAAGGCAATCGCCGGGCTCCAGCCGGTGGATGTCTCCGCCGCTTGTCATTTCCAGCACACCTTCGAAAAGCCAGACATATTGCGTCATTCCCCGGCTCGCCGCGTGCGGAGGGAAACCCACGCGCGCACCGGGTGGAAATTCGACTTCAACGATATCGACATCGGATCCCACACGCGGCGGGGAGATGGCGCGGCGGACATAACCGGTTTCGGGGTCTTTCCAGAGCTGCTGATCGCGCTTTTTCATGAGCGGGGAAACAGCCTCTTCGTTTTCGGCGAAGAAACCGGAGAGCGACAAGCCAAGGGCTGCGCAGATACGGGCCAGCAGCGAGGCCGTGGGGCTCGCCTCGCCGCGCTCGATGCGGGAAATCATGGCGCGGCTGACGCCGGATTCGGACGCAAGCCGGTCCAGCGTCAAACCGTTTTCCGCCCGCAATGTTTTGATCCGCTCACCGATCGAGCGTTCGAGAATATGATCTTCGTTTTCCATCATATGAGAATTGCACTCTCATATGATGGAGTCAATATCCACGATAATGGAAACTATCATCTTCTTTGCCGCCGGTTGCTTTGCGGCAAAAGGGCGTCTCAGGCGCCGACCTGGGCAATCCAGTCGTTCAGATTATAGTAGTTAGTTACTCGGCTAACTTTGCCGTCCTTCAGGTCGAAAAAGGCACCGGCCGGCAGTACGTATTTCTGGCCATTCGCCTCGGGCAATCCCTCGTCGGTCTTGAGATATTCGCCATTGACGATGAATTCCGCGGAAGCACGCTTGCCATCTTCGCTCGCCATGATGACCGTGTCAGTGAGATTTTCCTTATAGCAGCGGTTCATATGGTCCATGAAGGAGGCGAAGGCGGCCTTGCCGGTCTGGCGCTCGCCCTGATTGATGTCGTGCACCACCTCATCGTGAAGAAGCGCCAGAAAGGCATCCATGTCCTGACGGTTGAAGGCATCATAGTAAGCGCGGATGGTCTCTGTGGCGGTCATCGTCTTCTCCGTTCAATGCTTGCGCGGGTTTTCCATGACGGTATAACCAGTGCAACCGAAAGTGAAAATGCCCATGACCGTCGAAATCAAGTCTCTTTCCGGCATTGACGCCACACCCTATTTCGATGACCTCGCGCGCCTGCGGATCGAGGTGTTTCGCGCCTTTCCCTATCTCTATGACGGCTCGCTGGACTATGAGCGCAAATATCTCGCGACCTATGCCGATACGGACGGCGCCGTCTTCGTGCTGGCGCTCGATGACGGCAGAGTGATCGGCATGTCCACGGGCATGCCGATGGCAGCCGAGACGGAAGAGGTGAAAACGCCCTTCGTCAAGGCGGGCTACGATCCGGACCGCATATTTTACTTCGGTGAAAGCGTACTTCTGCCCGGCTATCGCGGCCACGGCATTGGGGTGCGCTTCTTCGAAGAACGGGAGGCGCACGCAAAACGGCTCGGCTTTAACCGTTGTACCTTTTGCGCGGTCGAGCGGCCCGCAGACCATCCACGCCGGCCGGCGGACTACGTTCCGCTGAACACCTTCTGGGAAAAGCGCGGTTATCGCCATCACCCGGAACTGCGCACCAGTTTCACATGGCAGGACCTCGACGAAAGCGCTGAAAGCCCGAAACCCCTGTCCTTCTGGATGAAGAACATCGCCGCAGGAGACGGAAACAGATGACCCGAGTTGCCGCCAGCCAATATGCCATCGAACTGATCGAGACATGGGAGACTTACGCCGCACATCTTTCCGCCATTGTCCGCGAAGCGAAGGAAAAGGGTGCCGAGCTGCTGCTTTTGCCGGAATATTCGGCGATGACGCTGACAGGGCAATTGCCGCCCGATATCCGGGCCGATCTGCATCGTTCCATCGAAGAGCTTCAACAGTTGATACCCTCCTGGGTGGAGCTTTGCGAGGAGCTGGCGCGGCAACATCAAATCCTCTTCCAACCGGGTAGCGCGCCGGTGAAGGATCCGGACGGCAAATTCCGCAACCGCGCATGGCTGTTCGGCCCGGATGGGCTGATCGGTTATCAGGACAAGCAGATCATGACCCGCTTCGAGCGGGAGCAATGGAACATTCATGCCGGCGTCGAGGGCCTGAAAGCCTTCGAGACGCCGATCGGCAGGCTCGGCATCCTGATCTGTTACGACAACGAATTCCCGATGCTGGGCCGCAGGCTGGCGGAGCTTGGCGTCGAACTCGTGCTCGCGCCGAGTTGCACCGATACGCTGGCCGGTGCTTACCGGGTGCGCATCGGCGCGCAGGCCAGGGCGCTGGAAAATCAATATGCCGTTCTTTCCGCCCCCACAGCGGGGGAAGCGCCATGGTCTCCCGCCGTCGATGAGAATCGCGGCCGCGCCGCCCTTTACGTGCCTTCGGACTATGGCATGCCGGCATCCGGCGTCATTGCGGAAAGCGAGCGTGATGCGGTCACGCAAAGCTCGCTGCTGATCGCCGATATCGATCTTGCCGCCGTCGCAAGGCTCCGCACAGAGGGACAGGTGGCCACCCGGCGCGACTGGCCGGAGCAATTTGCGATCTGAAAAGCCCATTTTAAAAGGCTTTTAACCAAATTCCCGCTTTGCGGTGTGACAAGCCCCTGCTATAGCGCGGGACATGAGCACAAATTCGACCCGCACGCCCCTGGACCATATCCGCAACTTCTCGATCGTTGCCCACATCGATCATGGCAAATCGACGCTGGCCGACCGGTTGATCCAGTCGACGGGCGGCCTTGCCGAACGCGACATGTCGGAACAGGTTCTCGATTCGATGGATATCGAGCGCGAACGCGGCATCACCATCAAGGCCCAGACCGTGCGCCTGCACTACAAGGCAAATAACGGCGAAACCTATGTGCTGAACCTCATCGACACGCCCGGTCACGTCGACTTCGCCTACGAAGTGTCCCGCTCGCTTTCGGCCTGCGAAGGCTCGCTGCTGGTGGTCGATGCATCGCAGGGCGTGGAAGCCCAGACGCTCGCCAACGTCTATCAGGCCATCGACAACAATCACGAGCTGGTCACCGTGCTCAACAAGATCGACCTGCCGGCGGCCGAACCCGACCGCATCAAGGAGCAGATCGAAGAGGTGATCGGCATCGACGCCTCCGACGCCGTGATGATTTCCGCCAAGACCGGTCTTGGTATCCCCGACGTTTTGGAAGCCATCGTCAACCGTCTGCCGCCGCCGAAGAGCGAAGTCGGCGAAAATGGACCGCTGAAGGCGCTGCTGGTCGATAGCTGGTACGACACCTATCTCGGCGTCATGGTTCTGGTGCGCGTCATCGATGGCGTGCTGAGCAAGGGCCAGCAGATCCGCATGATGGGCTCGGGCGCGAAATACGGCATCGAGCGCGTCGGCGTGCTGACCCCGAAGATGGTCAATGTCGACAGCCTCGGCCCCGGCGAGATCGGCTTCATCACCGCCTCGATCAAGGAAGTCGCCGATACCCGTGTTGGCGATACGATTACCGACGACAAGCGCCCGACGGCGCAGGCCCTGCCCGGCTTCAAGCCCGCGCAGCCCGTTGTGTTCTGCGGCCTGTTCCCGGTCGATGCGGCCGACTTCGAAGATTTGCGTGCGGCTGTGGGCAAGCTTCGCCTCAACGACGCTTCCTTCTCCTTCGAAATGGAATCGTCCGCCGCCCTCGGTTTCGGTTTCCGCTGCGGCTTCCTCGGCCTGCTGCATCTCGAAATCATTCAGGAACGCCTCGAGCGCGAGTTCAATCTCGATCTCGTCGCGACGGCACCTTCGGTCGTCTATGAAATGACGCTGACCGATGGCACGGAGAAGGAACTGCACAACCCGGCCGACATGCCCGACGTTGTGAAGATCAAGGAAATCCGCGAGCCGTGGATCAAGGCGACGATCATGACGCCGGACGAATATCTCGGCGGCATCCTGAAACTCTGTCAGGACCGGCGCGGCCTGCAGACGGAGCTGACCTATGTCGGCAACCGTGCGATGATCACCTATGAACTGCCGCTCAACGAAGTGGTGTTCGATTTCTACGACCGGCTGAAATCCATCTCCAAGGGTTACGCCTCGTTCGACTACAACATCATCGACTATCGCGAAGGCGATCTCGTCAAGATGTCGATCCTCGTCAATGGCGATCCGGTGGATGCGCTCTCCATGCTGGTGCACCGCTCGGCGGCCGACCGGCGTGGGCGTGGCATGTGCGAAAAGCTGAAGGAACTCATTCCGCCGCACATGTTCCAGATTCCGATCCAGGCGGCCATCGGCGGCAAGGTCATCGCCCGCGAAACCGTGCGCGCGCTGCGCAAGGACGTGACGGCGAAGTGCTATGGCGGCGACGCGACGCGCAAACGCAAGCTTCTGGACAAGCAGAAGGAAGGCAAGAAGCGCATGCGCCAGTTCGGCAAGGTGGAAATTCCGCAGGAAGCCTTCATCGCCGCCTTGAAGATGAACGACGAATAAGCGGCAAAATCATATTGCCATCGCTATGGAAGGGAGGCCCAGAGCCTCCCTTTTGCGTTTAGGCTTCTATCACGCGTGCAGCTTCGCGCCCTTGGTGATCTTGTCGACGATCTTCCTGTCGGCCCTCAGCGCCATGCCCACCACCTTGGCATTTTCCGGCGAAAACTCCGAAAATACCTGGCGATTGGCGACATCGTGCCCGGTGGCGAACATTTCCTCGATATAAAGCGATGTCGTAACGTCGCGCTCGAGGGATCGCTGGTGGATTTTGCGCAGCGCCTCCTGATCCGTGGCCATGACGACAATCGGCTGGATGGACAGGGGATTATAGACGTTGCCCGCCCCGTCGCGATATGGTTCTCCAATGATCTCCTTGGTCTGGGCGACGATCCCGGACATGAGAAATGCGGTAACATTCAGTTTTTGCCACACGGCAAGGTCATCGCGAAGGATGACGGCGATCTTGGTATCAAACATGCGAACTCAATCTGGCTGTGGTTACGAAAGAGAAGCGATCCTAGCGCCTCAGGGCGTCGGCGATCTTGAACGTTCGTGCAAATTCGAAGGGATCGTGCAGGCGCCCTCCAGCGAAGGCATAGAACGCATCGAAGCGCGCTTTCATGGCAACGCCTATGCGCCGCACCGTCATGATACCTATGCGCTGGGTGTCACGCTTTCCGGCGTCCAGACCTTTTCCTATCGGGGGAAATCGCATTTCAGCACGCCCGGAAAGGTAATCGTGCTGCATCCGGACGAAGTTCACGATGGCGGCGCAGGCACCGATGAAGGCCTGCGCTACCGTATGCTTTATCTTCCGCCCGAAAAAACGACTGAGGCGGGATATAATGCGCTGCCCTTCGCCCAGAATCCCGTCATCGAGGATGAGGAATTCCGGCAATGCCTCATCGAGGCTCTTGGCAATCTGGAAGGCGAGCCGGACAATCTGCTTCTCACCGACTGGCAGTCGAGACTGGCGGATTTGCTCTGGAAACATTCAAACGGAAGCGCCAGAACCATCAAACGGATCGACCGTATCGCCGTTTTACGGTGCCGGGACTATCTGCTGGAGAATAGTGCCGACACGGTCGGCTCTGAAGAGCTGGAACGGATAAGCGGGCTCGACCGCTTCACGCTCTTTCGGCACTTTCGCTTCCTGTTCGGCACCAGCCCGCACCGTTATCTCATCATGCGCCGACTGCAGAAATGCAAGGACATGATGCGTGCGGGTGCGGGCCTTGCGGAAACGGCATTTGCCTGCGGTTTTGCGGATCAGGCGCATTTTACCCGACATTTCAAAAATGCCTTCGGCATGCCGCCGGGCCGCTGGCTCAACCTTGTTTCGCATTGATCATTCCGGAAACAGGATCGACCGGTGAGCCGCAGCACCCGCCATGGCGCCGTCTCCCACCGAAAGGGCGACCGAGCCGGCAGGCCTTGCCACATCACCGCAGGCGAAGATGCCGTGGGCGGTGGTCTGTTTCATGGGATCTGTCACGATGGTCGATCCCATCGGCCCCTCCTCCACGGCGCAGCCAAGTTTTTCCAGCCAGTTCGAGGAGATACGCAATTTAGGCTGGGTGAAAAGGCCAGCCAACGCGATGCTGCGTCCATCCGCCAGAACGACATCCGCATGCCCCGTAATTTCCCGGATGCGGGTTGTTTCCACCCGCACGCCCCGGTCCGACAACAATACTTGCTGATCCCCATCCGGCTCGAATACGCCATTGGTGAAAAAGGTCGTCTCGCCCCAGTCGGGCAGCATCAATGCGTGGTGAATGGCCAAAGGTGAAGCGGCGATGACGCCGATTTTTCCCTGATTGAGCTCGTAACCATGGCAATAGGGGCAATGGAAGACCGAAGAGCCCCAACGCTCTTTCAGCCCGGCAATAGCAGGCAATTCATCGGTGACGCCCATGGCGAGGATCAGCCGGTCCGCTGTCTCACGACGTTCGCCATCGATCTCGACTACAAAATCGCCGAAGGAGCCTTCGGCATCGGTCACCCTGCCCTCGACCCAATCTATGGTCGGGTAACGTTCGATCTGGCGGCGCGCCTCGGCGATAATCTCACCCGGCGCCTTGCCATCCTGGCCGAGAAAACCGTGGGAATGGCTGGCGAAACGGTTTCTCCGTTCACCGGCATCCACCACCAGAATGTTTTTTCTGGCGCGTCCAAGCTGCAGGGCGGCCGAGAGGCCGGCATAGCTGCCGCCGATAATGATGACGTCGAATTTCATGATGCACCCATCGTTTCAGGAAAGAGGCGGAAGCGCCCGTTCATTTCACGATACTTATATTGTTACGTGATTTTCGGAGTCAATAGTCACGCAACTTATATTGTTACGTCACCTCGAAAGTGATAGCGTCGGTGTAAACAGACGGGTTTGGACAATGAGACACGACACGCGCCTTTCACGGGTGCTGCATATTCTGATCCATATGGAAAATCATAAGGGTGCGGCGACATCCGAAAGCATCGCGGCGATGCTTCAGACCAATCCGGTGGTGGTGCGCAGGACAATGGCCGGCTTGCGAGAGCATGGTTATGTCTCGTCGGAAAAAGGCCATGGCGGCGGATGGGTGCTGGCGCGGCCGCTCAGCGAAATCACGCTGCTCGATATTTACCGGGCGCTTGGCGCACCGGAGCTGTTCTCGATCGGGCTGGCGGGCGACAACCCGAACTGCGTCATCGAACAGGCCGTCAATGCAGCACTTTTCGAGGCCATGAAAGAGGCGGAGAACATTCTGCTGTCCCGTTTCGGAAGCATTGCCCTTTCGCAACTGGCACAGGAGTCCATCAGCCGCTGGTCCAGGGTTTCCAACCACCCTTCCGCAATGGAGCAGCTTTAGGGCGCGGATAAGGGCCGCAAAGAAAAACCGCCTGCCCGGAGGCAGGCGGTTTTATCATATCAGTAGGCCCGTTACGGCTGGGTCTGCGTGCCGCCCGTATTCGGGCTTGCCGGTGCGGTGTTGTTCGCAGGCGGCGTTGCCGGAGCGGTCGGAGCCATGGGCGCCGGTGCCTGATCCGTTGCCGCAGGCGGCGTGGTGGAGGATGTCGTGGCCGGATCGGTGGTGGGGCCGCTCATCTGCGACCAGGCGAAAACGCCCACCAATACGACAACGATGATCGCCAACCACGGCACCCAGGACGACGACGTGCGGGCACGCGGTTCATTGCTGATATTCACTTCCGGACGAAGATCGCGGTCCGGACGCGGGTTGTTGGGATCGAATGTCATGGTGTTTCCTCCTCTTCATTCTGCGGAGAAAACGACGTTCACGGGATTTTGTTCCGATTCCTTCCAGAACGCTTACAACCGACAAGGTTCGGGCGTTTGCTGAAGCGCCTCCGCCAGCACCGTCATGACCTGCGGACCTGCCATTTGCGACACATTGAAACGCATGAAACCGGAGGCATTCTGCGAGGAACTGAACACATTGCCGGGGGCCAGCACCACCTGCCGCGAAAGCGCGCGGCGCGCCACATCGGCGGCATCTACCCCGTCCGGCAGGCGGCACCATAAAAACATGCCCGCCTGCGGTTCGATCCACGGCACACATCCGACCGACCTCAGACGCGCCGCCACCTCCGGCATCGTTGCCGCAAGACGCTGCCTCAGCGCCTCGATATGCTTGCGGTAACTGCCATCGGTCAAAAGCGAGAGGATCAGCGCCGCCGAAAAATGCGTTCCGCCAAAAGTGGTGGCGATCTTGAGATCGGTCAGGGCCTCCACCCAAGCCATGGGTGCTGCAATGAAACCGCACCGCACGGAGGCCGATAGTGTTTTTGAAAAACTGCCTATCTGGACGACGCGGTTCAGACCATCAAAGGCCGCCAGCCGGGGCGCGGCCTGGGTTTCGAAATCGGCAAAAATATCATCCTCGATGATGGTCAGCCCCACCTGCTCGGCGAGCATCAGCAGGCGATGGGCGGAAACGGCGGAAAGCCTTGCACCTGTCGGATTATGGATTGCGGAATTGGTGATATAAAGCCGGGGCTGATGGTCTTTCAGCGCCTGCTCGAAAAGTGCCAGATCCGGTCCGGTCGGCGTATAGGGAACACCGACGATCTTCACCCGATGCGCCCGCAAAAGAGCATGGAAATTGAAGTAGCATGGGTCATCGACAACAACCGTATCCCCCGGTTGCAGCAGGAAACGGCACAGAAGATCGATCGCCTGCGTGCCGGAATCGGTGAGCATGATCTGGCTGGCGCCCGCCTGCACCCCGTGTTCGGCCAGCCTGCGCGACAGAAGCTGGCGCAGGGGCAGCAGCCCCATCGGGTTGCCATAATCCGTCAGCAGGGCGGCGTCGGCGCGGGCAAGCCCGCGCATCGCCCGCCTCAACGCTTCCTGCGGCATCCACGATGCGGGAAGCCAGCCGCAACCGGGTTTGGCGAGAACGGAACCTTCATCCAGCGCCTGCCGCGAGACCCACAAGGGATCCACCGCCCTGTCGAGCTGCGGCTCGATATCGGCGAGCGACAGGGGCGCAAGCGGGCCCGAAACGAAAAAACCGGAGCCGGGGCGCGAGCTTATCGTACCATCCGCCACGAGCCGGTCGTAGGCCTCGACAACGGTGGAGGTGGAAACCTGCATGGTCTTCGCCAGCGCCCTGACCGACGGCAGGCGCGCGCCCGGCACGAGGCTGCGCGATGCAATGCGTTGCCGCACACTTGCCATCACCTTTTCTATGCGCGTGCCCACGACAACCTGTACGTCCACATTTTCCTCCAACTGTACCGCTTGTGATACCATAACAGTTTGTTGAAATCGTATATGATTGTCGCTGTTCCTGCCAGCCATTCGGGATCAAGAAAGGCAAAACGCAGGAGTTGACAATGGACAAGACGACGAGCGGCTGGCTGAGCGGCCTGACAGGCGTGGTGATATTCAGCGGCTCGCTGCCCGCGACACGCATTGCGGTAACGGGTTTCGATCCGGTGTTCCTGACCGTCGCCCGCGCCAGCATTGCCGGCCTGCTGGCGTTGGCGCTGCTGTTTCTGTTCAGGCAAAGGCGCCCGGCGCGCGATGATCTGACATCGCTTTTCATCGTCTCGCTCGGTGTCGTGGTGGGCTTCCCGCTATTGACCGCACTCGCCCTGCGACATGTCACCTCGGCGCATTCCATCGTTTTCGTGGGGCTCTTGCCGCTCGCGACAGCAATCTTCGCCGTGCTGCGCGGCGGAGAACGCCCGCGCCCCGTCTTCTGGTTCTTTTCCTGTCTTGGAAGCGCGCTTGTTGCGGGGTTTTCGCTGTCAAATTCGTTTGCCGCCGGGATCGAGGCCTCGCTTGCCGGCGATCTTCTGATGCTCGGCGCAATCATCGTCTGCGGGCTCGGCTATGCGGAAGGTGCTGCCCTTTCCCGCAAGCTGGGCGGCTGGCAGGTCATTTCCTGGGCGCTGGTTCTTTCCCTGCCGGTAATGCTGCCGCTTGCTTTCTTCACCGGGCCGGAAACGCTTGCCGGCATCGACCCGCAGGCCTGGGCTGGCCTTGCCTATGTTTCCCTGTTCAGCATGCTGATCGGCTTCATCTTCTGGTACCGCGGGCTGGCGCTTGGCGGCATCGCAGCCGTCGGCCAGCTGCAATTGCTTCAGCCCTTCTTCGGGCTCGCACTTGCCGCGACCCTGCTGCATGAGGAGGTGAGCCCGGCCATGATCGCCGTTACGCTTATTGTGGTGCTTTGTGTTGCAGGCGCGCGGAAATTCGCGCGCTGACGGCTGCCATCGTCAGCTCGAACGGCGGTCCACCCAGCGATGCCATGCGTCCTCGCTGCCGTTGAAGACATTGAGATCGATGCGGCCATCGACGCCGTGCGACAGGCCGGAACCGGAATATTGCCAGAACAACCACTTGCGGCCGGGATAAACCACCGACGGATGCTGGGCGACGGCGCGCAGCCAGAAGGGATAGTCCTGGAACTCGCCCTGGAGGTTGTCCTTGTAAAAATCGGGCGCCGTATAAATGATCGGCCGCTGGCCGTAATGGCGCTCGAGCTTGTCCATGAAGACGCGCATCTTTTCCAGAACGCGTTCACGCGAATGGCGCATCTTGCAGCTCGATTCGCCGTTATATTCCACGTCGATAACCGGCGGCAGGGCGTCCGGGTCGCGCGGTACATTACGAATGAACCAGTCCGCCTGTTCGCTGGCGTTGCGGCACCAATAGAAGAAGTGGTAAGCGCCGCGGCGAATGCCCGCCTCCTTCGCGCGCTGCCAGTTGGTGCGGAACATCGGATCGAGATGGTCGCCGCCATCCGTCGCCTTGATGAAGGCGAAATTGGCGCCGCGCGTGCGCAGCTGCGGCCAGTTTATATTGGCCTGCCAGCGGGATACATCCACCCCGTGGACCTGAAAATGACGCGGCTGGACCCTGCCGAAATTGATCGGCTTGGCATCGCTGAAGCTGGAGCGGAAAATGCGCGAGCGAATCTGTGCACCGGCGCTCGCCGCCGGGGCCGCAGCCATGGCCAACTGTACCGGACGCTCCATCTGGTTGATCGTGGGGCGCTCCGCCGGCCGCACCATTCCGGCCGCCTGTGACGGAACCGGTAAACGGATTTCAGGCGCATTCTGCGTTAACGACGCCCTGGGGGTGACAGCGGAAAAGGCCTTGGGTTCGTCAGGCACCGGCCCGCCCCATGCCAGAACTTCCTGCCGTGGTTGAGCGGCGATGGCCTGGGTACCGACGCCTGCCTGCGGCACCGGTGCGGATGGCGTGACCGAACTCGTCGTTTCCTTCGAGGGCAAACCGGCCATCAGGCTTTCCGGCCCGGAACTGGACGTGCAGCCTCCAAGCAGGAAGCAACCAAAGAAAAGTGCTGGCACAGCCGATGAACGCATGAGAACCCGTACGCAAAACAAATCGGGGGCACTCTGATGCCGCCCGGAGACCTCGAAATACAAATGCTAACGGAAGATTATCAAAAAAGACTGAATCTTATCTTTACGTCGGCACCCGCCGATGCGCCCGTCATTTCTGGCAGGCGAAACGGTTCGAGTTCTCGCGCGGCGGCGCGGCTCAGGCCGTCATGGCGGTCAGATCGACAGTGTCGGCGCCGGGGGAATTTCTCTTGATCGATTCGATCGCATGGATGGCCGACGCCTTCGCCTTGTATCCTTCCGACGAGAACATTGTTTCCCCGTTGGATGCCTTGAAGCGAAAACGATATTCGCCGGCCTTGTCCTGATAGATTTCGAATTTGTACATAATCTTTGCGCCTCCTTTCGCGCGGTAGTCCATCAGCCGCAACTTTGTTCGGCCTCGATCACTTTCGCAACGGAAAATCGCAGATCTCAATGAGCCGTACCCAGGCTCGAGCGATTTCAAGCCCGGCTGCATCGGCCATTTCTGCGCGCAAGCCACGGTGGTCACGATAGTTCTCCAGCCAGCCCGGCGACATTCTTTCGACGGAAGCAGGAAACGCCTGGCACCAGCCATCAACCACGGCGGTCGAGGCCTCGAAATGGAATTGCGTGCCATAGACCGCCCGGCCGATGCGAAAGGCCTGATTTCGTGTCGCGCCATTGGTCGCAAGCCGCGTGGCGTCCGGCGGAAGCGTAAATGTATCGCAATGCCACTGAAAAATAGGGAATGTCTTTTCCAGCCCGGCCAATAGCGGATCGGACACGCCCTCTTCCGTCAGGGATACATCCTGCCAGCCGAATTCCGGCGGCCCCGAGAGAATATTCTCTCCCCCATAGGCGCGCGCCAGCAACTGGCTGCCGAGGCACACACCCATGACCGCTTTACCAGCATCGCCAAAGGCTTTCATGAGAAGGGAGAGATCGGCAAGATAGGGATAAAGCGCATCGTCAAGCGCGTTCTGTTCGCCGCCCAGAACGACGAGCGCATCATGGTCGGCGGCATCCCTTGGGAGAGGCTCACCCGCATAGGCGCGGATGACATGGATTTCCGCCGCCGCTTCTTCCAGCGCTACGCCGAGCTGCCCGTGCGGCGTACCCGCCATGTTTTCTATGATTGCGACGCGCATAAGACCTCGTGGAGACGACAATGGATTCAACCGGCCAAGAGTGCCGATCGAATCCAGCTTCACCACGAGAAAAATCGATTTTCAAGAGCCGCGGCGTCGCCAGTGCGACGACAGGCGGATGACCTGATCTGATGCGCCTTAGAATTCACGCGCCAGCTTGGCGTCTGCGGAATGCCGGTTGCCGCCACGAACGGCGAAGAACAGGAAAATCGCGGCCCACAGAATAGATTTTTCCGCGCCACCCAGACCTTCCGCCTTTACGATGCCGTGAAAATAAACGGTTACCAAAAGAACGATCATGGCCGCGAAGGATGCCGGCCGTGTGAACAGGCCGATGGCGACCAGAATTCCGCCGAAAAATTCCGTGGCAGCAAGCAGCGGCGACCAGAAGACGCCGGGATAAAAACCGAGGCTCTCCACCATGCCGACCGCGCCGAAAGGATTGACGATCTTGCCGAACCCATGGGTGACGAGGAGAAGCCCGGCAGTGACGCGCAGGATCGTCTCCACCAGATCGTGTGTCGCATTATAAAGCGGTGCGACCGCCGGAACGAAAAGACGCTGACGATTATTCTCGAACTGGGCCATAGGATCTCCACGTTTCAGCCTTCGACAGCTTCTCTGTTCGCAAAGCCGCATGATAAGAACAAGCGTACGCCCGGTAAAAACATGAGTATTATAGTTGACATTATCGTGAACATTATTGCCGCCAGGCGGTGAAGGAGACGTGAGGATGACCGAGACCAAACCCCGCATAACCATCCGCTATTGCACGCAATGCAACTGGCTGCTTCGGGCAGGCTGGATGGCGCAGGAAATCCTGCAGACCTTCGCTTCCGATGTCGGCGAAGTCAGCCTCGTTCCCTCAACCGGCGGTCTGTTCGAGATCACCGTGGACGGCACGACCATATGGGAACGCAAACGCGATGGCGGTTTTCCCGGCCCCAAAGAACTCAAACAGAGAATCCGTGACATCATCGACCCGGAGCGCGACCTCGGTCATGTGGACAGAACGAAGCATGAAGGGCTCGACACCTGACCCGGCGACATGTTTCAACAGCCCCAACCAAGTTTTTTCCCTTTAAAATCAATGATCGTCATAAAAGTTCAAAAAGTCTGTTGACACCGGGCGGCTGCCCTCGTACATCGCTCTCCGTCGCCCAGATGGCGGAATTGGTAGACGCGCCAGCTTCAGGTGCTGGTACTCGCAAGGGTGTGGAGGTTCGAGTCCTCTTCTGGGCACCATTCCATTTTTGATCTTAGCCAGATCAAGAACTTAGCCGAAAAAACAGCAACATATAGCCGACCGGTAAACGCCGGGAAGCGTGTTGCTTTTTCGCCTTTTCCACTTACAGAAAAGCTACGAACAGGCCGCTTCCGTTTTTGTCGGAAGGCCTGTTTTCCTGTCTGAAATATGATCGACCTTGCCTGTTATGGCTGAGCGTCTTTATCGCCACTATTTTGCGAATGCTGTTCGCAATTCGGCGTACAGGACAGAACGGTCCGCTCCGTCTGCCGGAAAACACGCACCGTATTGCCCTCGTCGATAGAGACGAGAATGCGTTCATCCACGATTGGATTGCCATCGGCATCCAGAAGCACGAGATTGGTTGTGCCGAAACTGCGACCCGTCAAAACAATCGTGGTGGCATCGGCAACCGTGGCATCGGCGACTTTGGAGTTGCCGACGATAACCTTGCTGACGGCGCGATCGAGACGAAGGACACGGGCGTGATTCATCGAAACGCGCAATATGTCATCCTCAGCAAAAGCGGGCTGCAGCGAACCCGATAGAAAGACGGACAAGCCGACCACAATTTTCGCCAGTTTTCCGGATGACACGCGTTTGGCCCTTGCTCACTATCCGCACTTTATTGTTCCACAGAATGCGCGGTTTTAGTGAATGAAGCGTTAAATGGCGAAAATCCGCAAGGAGGATGGTAACCATTCGTAATGTATTGATATTTTCACGTCTCTCCGCCCCGCGTCAAAACTGAACAGCTGCGCCTCTTTCAAAGGAAACTTTGCCGAAAGAGAGAAATGGTCAGTGCCTGAATATATTTGTTTATCAGCAAATATAAAAATGCAGACAATACTTTTTGTTTTTATTTACCAAGAGAAACTCATCCTGCCGTTTACTTTGAGTTAATCGTTTTTTTTAAGCGCTTGGAAATCGCTCGGCTGTAGTTTGAACCCAACCGAACAACGGAGAACAGTTGTCGGCGTGCTGAACCAACACAGAGTTAGGAGAGACCCTATGACCAAGATTTTCGCTCGTTTCCTCAAGGACGAATCCGGTGCGACCGCTATCGAATATGGCCTGATTGCGGCCCTTATTTCTGTTGCCATTATCGGCGGCGCCAAGACCCTGGGCACCAGCCTCAGCACCCAGTTCACGAACCTGGGCAGCTACATGAACGTGAAGACGAATCCGACACCGTAATTTCCGTGTCAAAATGGATTTGATCGTGTTGCCCCGTCATTGCGGGGCAACATAGTTTCTACTTACAGGTATTAAAACCATGACAGTTGCGGCGATATTCCTTATTCTTCCTCTCTGTCTCAGCTTCGCCGCGCTGAACGACCTCTTCACCATGACGATTCCCAACAGGATACCGCTCATCCTGTTATTTTCCTTTATAATTGTCGCGCCCGTTTCAGGCATGGACTGGCAAACTTTTGCCCTTAGTTTCGCCGCCGGAGCCGTAGTTTTTGCCGCCTGTTTTGCGCTCTTCGCCGCCAATGTCATGGGCGGGGGGGATGCGAAGCTCTTGACCGCCGCAGCGATCTGGTATGGCTTCAACATCTCCGTCATCGAGTTTCTACTTGCGGTGACCTTTATCGGCGGTGCTTTGACGGTCGGCATCCTTCTTTTGCGAACACGCTCAAGAGAAATCATGGCGGCCGGCATTCCGGTACCCGATTCCCTGCTGGTGGCAAAAAAAATCCCTTACGGTATCGGCATAGCGATAGCTGGTCTTCTAACCTATGGGGAAACACCACTTGTCAAGGCAGCCATTGCAAGCCTTTCTTGAGTAACCTTGAGGGTTAAGCATCGGTTAACTACAAATCCAAGCATAATATTAACCATAATTATACCAATCGCGCGCCATCCTGACGGGAGAAGAATCTGATTCCCTCAAGGATCGAGCATGAAACCGTCGCGTATCGTCATTCTCTCTGTTGCTCTGGTGGCCGCCGGTCTTGCCGGTGTTGTCGCCATGCAAATTTCCGGCGCGAAGCAGGTCATCGAAAAAGCAGAAACGATCATCCAGAAGGAGCCGACGGTCAACGTTCTCGTTTCGTCGATCAACCTGCCCGTCGGCAGCCGCCTGAATGACAGCTCCGTGCGCTGGACACCCTGGCCACAGGGCAATGTGGTCGACAGTTTCATAACGGAAGCGAAAAGGCCCGACGCCATCACCGAACTCACCGGCGCGGTCGTGCGGCTGCCTCTCTTCGAAGGTGAACCGATCCGGCCGGAAAAAGTGGTCGATTCCAGCACGCGCATCATGTCCTCCCTTTTGCCGGCCGGAAAACGCGCCGTCGCCACCGAGATTTCCGTCTCGACAGGCGCAGGCGGTTTCGTACTGCCGAACGACCGGGTCGATGTGATCATGGTCCGCAAGGGCGACAATAATAACTTTCTGACCGAAAATGTTTTGAACAATGTTCGTGTCCTGGCAATCGATCAGCAGATCAAGGAAGGCGAGGACGGAACGTCGGCGGTGGTCGGCGCAACCGCCACGCTCGAACTCACACCGGAACAGGCGAAGATCATAACGGTGGCGCAGCAAATGGCGGACCGTCTCACGCTTGCTTTGCGCTCCGTCGCCGATGCACAGGAAAACGACACGCTTTCGGCCGGATATCTTCTCAATGGAGGTTCCGGACAACCGGAAATTCAGGTGATCAAATCCGGCTCGATCGTGAAAAGCGGTCAAGGAGCATCACAATGACCGGGGAGCTCATGACAAACCGTCTAAAACAACGCCTGCGTTCATCGATGGCGGGTGGGCTCGCATTCTGCCTGGCCTTTTCAGGTGTTCCCGGCCAGCATGCCCCCGGGTTTCTGCGCGTCAGCGAAGCAGAGGCGCAAAGCGCGAGCGTCGTGCGGATCACCGAAAGCGGCGCTGGCACTCGCAAGCGCTTGAACCTCGGTTTGAACAAGGCGCTCGTCATCGACCTGCCGGAGGATGCCCACGACATTCTTGTTGCCGATCCAAGTCTTGCCGATGCCGTGACCCGCACATCAAGACGCATCTATCTCTTCGGTAAAACGGTGGGACAGACCAACATCTTCATCTTTGGTGAAAATGGCCGGGAAATCGTCAGCCTCGACCTGGAGGTCGAGCGCGACATCTCCGGGCTCGAGGCCAATATCCGCCGTTTCATTCCGGAGTCGGATATCAAGGTAGAAATCGTCTCGGACAACATCGTCCTTACGGGATCCGTGCGTACACCGCAGGACTCCGCGCGCGCCGTTCAACTTGCCGACGCCTTTCTAAAAGGCGGCGAGGCCACCACCCGCAATATATCATTGACGGGCGGCGACAATGGCGGCGATGCGGCGATTTTTGCCGAGCGCCGGCAGGTATCGCAAATCGTCAACATGCTGACGATCGAAGGTGAAGATCAGGTGACGTTGAAGGTCACCGTCGCCGAAGTCAGCAGGCAGGTTCTGAAGCAACTCGGCTTCAATGGCTCCATCAGCAGTTCGACAAGCAACAATGGTTTCGAATTCGCAAACCCTTCCAATCTCGGGAATACAATCGACACTGCATCCAGGATCGCCAGCGGTGCAATAGGCTCCGGCTCACTCAGGTTCGCCTCCTATCTCAATGCCATGGAGCAGGCAGGTGTCATGCGCACTTTGGCAGAACCGAGCCTGACGGCAATTTCTGGTGAACAGGCGAAATTTTACGTCGGGGGAGATTTCCGGATCGCCGCGGAACAGGACGTTTCGCTCGACAAGGATACGAATACCACGGTCGTCAAACGTGAGGTGGAAACGGTCGACTACGGCATTACGCTGAACTTCAAGCCTGTAGTGCTTTCACCCGGAAGAATAAGTCTCAAGATCGAGACCAACGTGTCCGAACCGACTTATGAAGGTAATGTCGTCACCGGAAACTACGGGCGAGGCATTCCAGGTTCAACCTACATGTCTGTCCGCAAGCGTGAAACATCCACAACGGTCGAGCTTCCCTCTGGCGGTTCGATCGTGATCGCAGGTCTCGTTCAGGACAATATCCGCCAGGCAATGTCCGGCCTTCCGGGCATGTCGAAAATACCGATTTTCGGCACGCTTTTTCGCAGCAAGGACTTCCTGCGCAACGAAACGGAACTGGTCATCATTGCAACGCCCTATCTGGTCCGGCCCGTTGCCCGCAATCAGATCGCCCGGCCAGACGATAACTTCAATCCGGAAAACGACGCCGCCATGTATTTCATGAACCGCGTCAACAAGGTCTATGGCCGCAAGGATCAGGTTCAGGCGGCGCCCTATCAGGGGTCAGTGGGGTTCATCTACAAATGACGACACGCACACAAAATCCCCTCTTCACAGCAAGCCCGGTCAGGGCAGGAAACGTCATGAAGGAACCCTATTCCTCCTTTTCCCCCTACCTTTCCGGAAGACGGACCGGCCTCGTCGTCGTTGCCGCGCTTGCCGCTGGCCTTTTGCAGGGCTGCGCACGCGACCCGATGACCACCAACGCCATTCCCGACGATTATCGCACACGCCACCCGATTACCCTGTCGGAAGCGGAGCATTCGCTGGATATTCCGGTCTCGGCCAGCGACAGCCGGCTGACCACAGCGATGGCGGATAATGTCCGCGGTTTTGCCCAGAATTATGCGTCGATGTCGACCGGGATCATCAATATTCAGACCCCGTCGGGATCGGCCAATTCGGCGGCCGCATCGCGAATGGCAAAACAGATCCGCTCGACGCTTTCCGGCGCGGGTGTAGCGCCGGGCAAGATCATGGAGACGCGTTATGCCGCTTCCCCGAATGGCGACACCTCCCCCATCCGCCTGAGCTATGTCGCCGTTACCGCCATGACCGGTCAGTGCGGCCAATGGCCCGAGGATCTCTCGGACAATACCTTCGCCAACAAGAACTGGTACAATTTCGGGTGCGCTTCCCAAAGCAATCTCGCGGCGCAGATTGCCAATCCCATGGATCTGGTCGGCCCGCGCGGTATGAGCCCGATCGATGCCGAGCGCCGAGCGGTCGTCATCGACACCTATCGCGGCAAGACTTCGACCGCGACAACAGATTGATGCAGACCCAACATTTGTCACGGCAGGAAAGACGATGAGCGCTGTAGAATACGATATCAAGCCTAGCGGCGGCGCAGAAGCCGAACCGTCGGTGCGCGCTTCGGATATGGATCGCCTGCGCCCCCTGCCCCGAATTTCCGTTCACGCTTTCTGTGTCAGCGACAATATGCAAGGCGTCATGGACGCATTGTCCAGCGACCGGCGCATGAGCAAGGTCACCCTGCGGGTGACCAAGGGCGATATCAATGCGGCAGCCACGATGTTTTCCACGTCGCCCACGCCCAATCTCATCGTTCTTGAAACGGCAAGCTCAACCGCCTCGCTGCTGGACGATCTCGCGCCCCTGGCAGAAGTTTGCGATCCCTCCACGCGTGTCATCATCGTCGGCCGACACAACGACATAACGCTTTATCGCGATCTCATCCGCAACGGCATTTCCGAATATCTCGTCGCTCCGATCAATATGGCCGATCTCCTGGCCTCTATCGCCGCGATCTTCGTCGATCCGGAAGCGGAGCCGCTGGGCCGCAACATCGCCTTCATTGGCGCCAAGGGCGGCGTAGGCTCATCCACCATAGCGCATAATTGCGCCTTCGGCATTTCGAGTCTTTTCTCCACGGAAACCATTCTGGCGGATATGGACCTTGCCTATGGAACGGCGAATATCGATTTCGATCAGGACCCTGCCCAAGGCATGGCTGAAGCGGTCTTTTCGCCGGAGCGGCTGGACGAGGTATTTCTCGATCGTCTTTTGACGAAATGTTCCGATCATCTGTCGCTTTTGGCAGCGCCGTCTCTTCTCGACAGAACCTATGATCTCGATCGTCAGGCCTTTCTACCGATCCTCGAGGTTTTGCAGCGCAGTGCCCCGGTTGCGGTTCTCGATCTTCCCCACCAATGGTGCGACTGGACACGGGCAGTCCTTTCGGAAGCCGATGAGGTGGTCATAACGGCGGTTCCCGATCTCGCAAATCTGCGCAATACGAAGAACCTCTTCGACGCGCTGATCAAGCTGAGACCCAACGATAAATTGCCGCATCTCGTTCTCAATCAGGTCGGCATGCCCAAGCGTCCGGAAATCGCGCCGACGGATTTCCTTGAGCCGCTGGAAATCGAACCGATCGCGATCATTCCGTTCGACGCACAGTTGTTCGGAAATGCCGCCAATAGCGGCCGTATGATCAGCGAGATGGATGAAAAATCCCAGACGGCGGAAACCTTTTCGCAAATCGCCCATACCATCACAGGCCGCTCCGTGCTGCGCAAAAGCAGGCGCGGCGGTCTGGAAAAACTGAAGAATATTCTCAAGCGCAAGTAGGTCTTCTGCCTGCGTCCTTAAACGGAAACGCCGATGTTCGGAAAACGCGGGCCTGAAGGCCCAGCCAGAAGCACGAAGCCGGATCATGCTGCACCTGTGTCCACGCAGGTGATGACAGCGCCTGAGCCTCGTTCTGCTGCAATTGACACTCTTGAACCCGGCCAATCACCAGTGGTGCGTCAGGCGGCAACGAGCGCACCGCCCGCGCAGAGAAAACGCGCCCGCACGGAAGACTATTACAATACCAAGAGCCAGGTATTTTCCGCGCTTATCGATACGATTGACCTTTCGCAGCTCGCCAAACTCGACGCGGAGAGCGCGCGCGAGGAAATTCGCGATATCGTCAACGACATTATCACGATCAAGAACTTCGCCATGTCGATCGCCGAGCAGGAAGAGCTGCTCGAAGATATCTGCAACGACGTTCTTGGTTACGGTCCGCTGGAGCCGCTTCTCGCACGCGACGACATTGCCGATATCATGGTCAACGGTTCCGGCCAGACCTTCATCGAAGTCGGCGGCAAGACCATCGAATCCGATATCCGCTTTCGTGACAATGCGCAGTTGCTTTCCATCTGCCAACGCATCGTCAGCCAGGTCGGCCGACGCGTGGATGAATCGAGCCCGATATGCGACGCGCGCCTGCCGGACGGATCGCGCGTCAATGTCATCGCTCCGCCGCTTGCCATCGACGGTCCGGCGCTGACGATCCGAAAATTCAAGAAGGACAAGCTAACACTCGACCAGCTCGTGCGTTTTGGAGCGATTACGCCTGAAGGCGCAACATTGCTCAAGATCATCGGTCGCGTCCGCTGCAATGTCGTCATCTCGGGCGGCACCGGCTCGGGTAAGACGACGCTTCTTAACTGCCTGACGAGCTTCATCGACAGGGATGAACGCGTCATCACCTGCGAAGACACCGCCGAACTGCAGCTGCAGCAACCGCATGTGGTGCGGCTCGAAACGCGTCCGCCCAATATCGAAGGGGAAGGCGAGATCACCATGCGCGATCTGGTCAAGAACTGCCTTCGCATGCGGCCCGAACGCATCATCGTCGGCGAAGTGCGCGGACCGGAAGTTTTCGACCTTCTCCAGGCCATGAACACCGGTCACGACGGTTCGATGGGAACACTTCACGCCAATACGCCACGCGAATGCCTCAGCCGTATCGAATCGATGATCGCCATGGGCGGCTTCACCCTGCCGGCCAAGACTGTACGTGAAATCATCTCAGGCTCGATCGATGTCGTCATTCAGGCGGCGCGTCTGCGTGACGGCTCGCGCCGGATAACGCAGATTACGGAAGTGATCGGCATGGAAGGCGATGTCATCGTCACTCAGGATCTGATGCGATACGAAATCGAAGGCGAAGATGCGAACGGCAAGCTGATCGGCAGGCACGTATCGACCGGCATCAGCAAGCCCAATTTCTGGGATCGTGCACGCTATTACGGCGAAGAGAAACGCCTGGCGGCCGCGCTCGATGAGATGGAAAAGACATCCTAAGGGAAAGCGACTGCCATGGACCCGACAATAGTGTTACTGGCCGTACTTGTCGCCATCTCGGCAGGAGCACTCGCCTACGTCTTTCTTTTCCAGCAGATAGAGGTCGAGAAAAAGACCACAAGCCGTTTCAAGCGGGTGCAGGCCGCAGAGACGGATCACGTAAATATCAAAGCTGCACGCGATCGGGTCCAGGAACTCAGCAAGCGCCGCAAATCCATGCAGGACAGCCTGCGGGATATGGAAAAAAAACAAAATGAAAAGGCGAAAAAAGCAAAGAATGTGAGCCTGCGCGATAAACTCGTGCAGGCTGGGCTGGCAATTTCCGTTCGGCAATTCCACCTTCTAAGCGTCGGCGCGGCGGCTTGTTCCGCTTTTATTGCACTTATCTATGGTCTCTCGTTGCTAACCGCTCTCCTCATAGCAGCCGTTGCGGCTTTGGGTTTGCCGCGCTGGGTATTGGCATTTCTCCTCAAGCGCCGGCAGAAAAAATTCCTCGAGGAGTTCCCTAATGCGCTTGATGTCATGTGCCGCTCGATCAAGTCGGGTTTGCCGCTGAACGACGCGGTACGTCTGATCGCCTCGGACGGTCAGGAACCGGTGAAAACGGAGTTTCAGCGGGTTGTCGATGCGCAGCAGGTGGGTATCGGAATCCCACAGGGTATCGAGCGCATGATGCTGACCATGCCGCTTTTCGAAGTCAGCTTCTTCAGCACCGTCATCAATATCCAGGCACAGGCAGGTGGTAATCTTTCGGAGGCATTGTCCAACCTTTCAAGGGTATTACGCGACCGAAGAAAAATGCGCGCCAAAGTGAATGCCCTGTCCATGGAAGCGAAAGCATCTGCCGTCATTATCGGCGCATTGCCTTTTATTGTTATGGTGCTGGTGCACTTCACGTCGCCGGACTATCTCTCGGTACTTTTCACCGATGTGCGGGGCCACATCATTCTGGGCGCATCCGGACTATGGATGCTCATCGGGATTTTCATCATGCGCCAAATGATCAATTTCGATATCTGAGGGGCGGCCATGACAGCAAATCTGCTTTCTCGTCTGACAGACCCGCAGACTATTATCGCCATCCTCGTCACACTGGCGGTTTTCGCGACCCTCTATACGCTGATCATGCCTTTTTTCGAACGGAAAGACTTCGCCAAGCGCATGAAAGCCGTATCGTCAGAGCGGGAACTCATTCGCAGCCGCGAGCGCGAGCGTCTGGCAACCGCGACCAGAGAGGGTAAAACCTCCCTTCGCAGCAATAACAACAAGTCCGCACGGCGCATCGTTGAAAAATTCAATCTTCGCGAAGCGCTCGCCGACAAGAACACGATGAATAAGCTGCGCGCCGCCGGTTTCCGTTCACAGAATGCGCTCAATACATTTCTTGCTGCCCGGTTCGTCTTACCGTTCATTTTCCTGGCCGTGGCATTCACCTGGGTTTTCATTCTCGGAAACCTGGCTGATCAGGCTTTTGTCGTTCGGCTGATGGCGGTGCTTCTCTTCGGCTATGTCGGCTTTTACGCCCCCAATATCTATGTTTCGAACCGCATGACCAAGCGACAGGCCTCGATCAAGCGGGCATGGCCGGATGCACTTGACCTGATGCTGATATGCATCGAATCCGGCGTATCGATGGAAGCAGCCATGCGCCGCGTGGCGGAAGAGATGGGTGAACAGTCGCCTGAACTGGCGGAAGAAATGATCCTGACGACAGCGGAACTATCCTTCCTGCAGGACAGGCGCATGGCCCTTGAGAATTTTGGTATGCGCACCCAGCTGGAAGGCGTCAAAAGCGTGGTGCAGGCCCTTATCCAGGCGGAGCGGTACGGCACCCCGCTCGCTCAGGCCCTGCGCGTTCTCGCGCAGGAAGGCCGGGACGAGCGCATGAATGAAGCCGAGAAAAAGGCGGCTGCACTGCCGCCAAAACTGACCGTGCCGATGATCCTGTTTTTCCTGCCGGTACTCATTGCCGTCATTCTCGGACCAGCCGGCCTTCGAGTCATGGATACGTTCTGACGAAGACACGCGCCGGCAGGTCGAGTGGAACGGAAGTCATAACGTTGCAGGATCGCGCCGGTACAACCGAAAGCGTTATCAACCAGCCGGCTTGCCGTCCTTTTTCGCCAGTTGCTGCCAGGAGTTCTGCTGAGAAAGCATGGCACGCAGATAGGTGAGGTTTGCCTGCGCCTGCTGTGGCGAGAGTTCCTGAACCGCGATGCGCTCGGCTTCGGCAAAGCGGCCCTGTAGACCGACCACGAGCGCGAGGTTCTGGCGAACGCGGCTATCGGCGCCCGGCTGGGCGATGGCGGATTGCAGATATGTTTCGGCAGTGCGCGGATCGCTCGACAGGACATAGGACATGCCGAGGTTGGACAATACGCTCGGGTCGTTCGGCTTCAGGTCAAGCGCCTGCCTGTAGCGGGAACGCGCCTCGTTCGAGCGTCCAAGCTGATCGAGCACGGCGCCCTCGGCGGAATAAAGCCGCCAGTCGGGCCGGTCCGGCGTCTGTGCCCGCTGGATGGTCGAAAGCGCCTGTTCCAGCTGGCCGGCGGCGGCCTGAGATTTGCCATAGGCGGCAAGCACATCACGGTCGGCCGGATTGGCGATGGCGATCTGCTGCATGACCGCAAGAGCCTGTGTGTTCTTGCCGGTCATCATCAGCACGCTGGCATAATTCATGCCGACCGATTTATCCTTGGGGCTGCGTTCATAGGCTTTGCCGGCGCTCTCCTCCGCCTGCCGAAGCTGCTCCATGTTCATGTGATCATAGGAGCGTGTGGCGGCGGGAATGGAGCCGGTGGACATGCGATCAGGCTTGTTGGTGCCCGCGCATCCTGAAACCGCAAGAACCAATGCGGCAAGACATGCTCCCCGCAGCAACCCGGTCCGGCCTGTCTCGCCCAAAGAAAATGCAGTCATGGCAGCGCCCCCGCCCAAGAATGATCAATCTTGCGCCCGACACACGACAGACTCACATGACGCAACTTTCGCTTAAGCAATAATCTGTTAACCCTAACAGAGCGTTAATCGCACCGATTCTCGACATTTACGGAAGCATACAATGGCGCCCTATCAGTTCATCGAACGCCCAACCCCTTTCAGCTCCAAGGCCGGCAGCACATTGCCGGTTTTCGCCGTCACGCCGGCCCATATCGAACAGGGCGCCATCGATCCTGTCGCTCTGGACTGGGCGAAGAAGGCGGGGTTCAAGGCGGAGGCAGGCGCCATCCTCCTGGTTCCTTCCGCCGATGGTTCGCTGGGCGGCGTGCTTCTCGGCCTTGGCGGCAATCCCTCGGAAATCCCCTTCATCACCGGGAAACTTGCCCGTGAGCTGCCGGAAGGCGAATGGCACATCGAGACCGCACCTCTGACGGCCAATCGCCTCGCTCTCGGTTTCGGCCTCGGCAGCTACCGCTTCGACAAATACAAGACCACCAAGACGAACGGGGCAAAGCTCCTTATTCCGCAGGACGCGGAAGACGGCGAGATCAAGCGCGTTCTGGCCGGCGTTTTCCTTGCGCGCGACCTCATCAATGTTCCGGCCAACGATATGGGACCGGATGAGCTTGAGATTGCCTTCCGCGCGCTTGCCGCCCATTACAAGGCAAAGGTGAAGGTCACCACCGGCGATGATCTGCTCAAGGAAAACTTACCCCTGATCCATGCTGTCGGCCGGGCCAGCGAAAGCGCGCCGCGGCTTCTGGAGATGAACTGGGGCAAGAAGGGCAATCCGCGCCTCACTCTCGTCGGCAAGGGCGTCTGCTTCGATACAGGCGGCCTCGATATCAAACCCGCCGCTTCCATGGCGCTGATGAAGAAGGATATGGGAGGTGCGGCCAATGTGCTCGGCCTTGCGCTGATGATCATGGATGCGAAGCTGCCGGTCGATCTTCGCGTTCTCGTGCCCGCGGTCGAAAACTCCATCTCCGCCAATGCCTTCCGCCCCGGCGATATCTACCGCAGCCGCAAGGGGCTGACGGTGCAGATCGACAATACCGACGCTGAAGGCCGTCTTGTTCTGGCGGATGCGCTGGCCTATGCGGACGAAGATGCGCCGGACCTGATGATCGACATGGCGACGCTGACGGGTGCCGCACGCGTCGCGCTCGGCCCGGATCTGCCGCCCTTCTACACCGATGACGAGGATCTGGCGCATGATATCGCGGAAGCCAGCATCGATACGGACGATCCGCTGTGGCGCATGCCGCTCTATATGGGCTACGACAAGGATATCCGCTCACGCGCAGCCGATATCACCAACGCGCCTTCGGGCGGCATGGGCGGATCGATCACCGCCGCCCTGTTCCTGAAGCGTTTCGTCACCAATACCAGGCGCTGGGCACATTTCGATATTTACGGCTGGTCTCTGAGCGAGAGGCATCACTCATCGATTGGCGGGGAGGCGCAGGGTATCCGCGCACTCTTCCACTACATCGCACACCAGTTCGCTAAGTAATCTGCTGATAGGTTCGGGCTTCCACGGGCGCTTCCTTAACCGGAGCGCCCGTTCTCAATTTCGAGCATTTCCGGATGGAAAACGGGGCTCCACTTTTCCTGGAAAGGCTTTAAACCAGAACCTTCTGTTCCTTGTGGTCCTCTTCGCCGAAGAACTTCAGGTAACGCTCCACTTCGGCCGGGTCGCCGGTGGCCTTTTGCGGATTGTCCGAGAGCTTCACCGCCGGCCGGCCATTGGCGTCGCTCACCTTGCAGACGATGGAGATCGGCTTGAGGCTGGCGATGGTTTTTGGCGCGCAGCCGGCAAAATCATTGGTGAGGTTGGTGCCCCAGCCGAAGCTCATGCGAACGCGGCCTTCGAAATGCCTGTAGGTGTCGATAATGGCGTCGACATCCAGACCGTCGGAGAAGATCAGCATCTTCTTGCGCGGATCGCGGCCCATCTTCTGCCACCACTCGATGATCTTTTCGCCGCCTTCGATAGGCGGCGCACTGTCGGGACGGAAACCCGTCCAGTCTGCCACCCATTCCGGCGCGTTGCGCAGGAAGGCCGCCGTGCCGAAGGCGTCCGGCAGCACGATCAGCAGGTTGCCGCCATAAAGCCGGTTCCAGTCCTTCAGAACCTGATAGGGTGCTGCAGCCAGCTCCTCATCCGTCTGCGCCAGCGCCGCGACCACCATCGGCAGTTCATGCGCGTTCGTGCCCACGGCTTCGAGATCGGAATCCATGGCGAGCAGGACGTTACTCGTACCGGTAAAGGCAGGCCCGATGCCTTCCTTCAGCGCTTCGACGCACCAGCGTTGCCAAAGGAAGCTGTGGCGGCGGCGAGTACCGAAATCGGAAATGCGCAGGCCCGGCAGTTCCCGCAGCCGCTCCACCTTCTCCCACATCTTGGCCTTTGCGCGGGCATAAAGCACATCGAGCGTGAAATAACCGAGCGAACGCATGGCGCTGCGCGAGCGCAACTCGTTGATGATGGCGAGCGCCGGGATTTCCCAGAGCGTCGTATCCATCCAGCGGCCATGAAAATTCAGCTCATATTGCCCGTCGCGCTTGAAAAGCTCATATTCCGGCAATTGATAGCTCGACAGCCAGGAGAGGAATTCCGGCTCGAAAATCTGCGAGCGGCCGTAAAACGTGTTACCCGCAAGCCAGATGTTTTCCTTCTTGGAAAGACGCAGGGTGCGTGCATGATCGAGCTGTTCGCGCAGCTCCATCTCGTCGATTTCTTCCGCCAGCCGCACCGTCTTCGTGCGGTTGATCAGGGAAAACGTCGCGTCGACTTCCGGATAGAGTTTCCAGATCATCTGCAACATCAAGAGCTTGTAGAAATCCGTATCGATCAGGCTGCGGACGATAGGGTCGAGTTTCCAGGTATGATTATGGACACGCGTGGCTATATCGGTCTTCGTCATACTCGCATTCCCCAATATCGGCCAAAGGTCAGAATAGCCGATGTCACTCCGCACCCCGGCAGGTATCAACCTGTCATGCGGAAGATTTATCTGAAAAAGCGACAACAAGTCCAGAGCACCGGCCAGGCAAATGCCCGCCGCCACCGCCCGCGCATTGATTTTCCGAAGAGCGCAATGGGGTTTTCGGTCCGCTGCTGGAGCGATGCCGCCTCAGAAGGTCGGGTCTACGGGGTTTATGCCGGGATACCAGTCCTTGGAAACCGGATTTCTGCCGCCGAAGCTGGAAATTCCGTTTTCATCGGTGCAACGATAACCCTGAACGGGAAGTCCACGGCTGCCGAAAACATTCCGGTAGGGGCCGCGCGAATATCCGGTCGAGCCAAGTGCGCTGTGGCAATTGTAACGGACCTTTGGCTGTAGCGTGCGCGGATCCTTGACGCCGGGCAGGTTTGCATAGGCATCCGGTGCGGGGGCAAAACCGTTCTGGAAAACAGTCTGCGCCTGCGCCGACGCGCTCAGCAAAACCGCCGCGAAGATCGCTGCCAATCGTGTCGCCGTTCTTGTCTTCATCGATGCCGGTCCCGAACCATCATCCAACCGATGTAGGCTGTCGGCTGCTCTCGCACAAAGGGCCTCACAGGCACAATTTCGTGAAAGCCGCCTTTTCAGTCTTCCAGGCGGCGGAAAGCCGTCGGCTTTTCGTAAAGCCAGCCGATGCGCTCGATGGCCGCATCGAGATTTTCGCGTGCGACATTCATCGTATGGCCATTGGCATGCAGCAGCGTTTCCTCGTTTTCCATGAGACCGACATGGCCCTTCCAGAAGACGAGATCGCCGCGACGCAATTCATCCCGCTCTATTTCCACGCCGAGCGACTTCACCTGCATGTCGGTATCGCGCAGAACCCGCCGGCCCGTCATGGCCATGGCAAGTTGCACGAGGCCGGAACAATCGATGCCGAAACCGGAGCGGCCGCCCCAGAGATAGGGGGTCTCGATAAAGCGCAGCGCCACCGCCACATAGTCTTCCTCAAGCGCCGCATCGACGGCGCGGCAATGGGCGGCGATGATGCCTTCGCCCTTTTCGGTCAGCAGGTAACGGGTGCCGCGTGTCTCCGCCTCGCCTACGATCTGGATCAAGCTACCCATGGACAGCGCTGCGACCGGCGGTTTGCGCAATTCAGCGGCTGGATAGAGAAAAGTGCGCGGTGCAATCACCCGATGGGTGGCGACAACGACATCGCCGATCGCCGTTTCCGGCACATAGCCGGCATAACCATCCGCATCCGCCTGCACCCATGCCCAGCCGTTCGCCCTGTCGAAAACACGAATAGTTTCGCCAGACAGCAGCTCGGTATCGATGCCGGCGGCAAGGTCCGGCGTCGGCCGCAGGCCAACAACCGGCACCGCGATCTGCGCAGGCGAGCCGCTGACAAAACGTTCGGCCTGCACCACGCCCTGCAGCTTTTCATCGGCGAGATCGGAGCGGAAGACATTCAGGCGGCGGTCGAGCATCATGGGTTTCACATCCAAAGGTTAGATCTTGCGCGCCTGATCAATAATCAGATCGCCGAATTTTTCCAGATAAAGCGCACCGGCCACGGTGCGTTTTATTACGACATTGCGCTTGTCCCGCTCATCGCGAACCCGATCGACCAATCCGAGAGCACCGAGACTGTCGAGGGCACGGGTAATAACCGGCTTGGTCACGCCCAGCATGGCGGCGAGGCCCCGCACGGTGTGCGGCGGCGGCACGAGATAAATCTGCAGCAGGATGGCGGTTTGACGCAAGGTCAAATCCGGCTGATCGTCAATGACCTGCGCCGTGGATACACGATGCCAGAGACCCAGGGCCTCCGTGGGCGACAATTGTGCAGGCAAACCGTGACCCTTCCAGTCGTTGTCTTATCGTTTTCATTCAACCGAACGGAAAACTCAAGAACCATCCCGCACAAACAGAACCGCCGCACGGCGCAGATCGGAAAGATCGCGCGGCGCGGCGGTATTTGTTGACCCGTTTTCGAGCCATAATGTCCCCTCTGGACTTGCAGAATAAGATGCAGGAAGCGTGCCAGTTTTAATGCAACGCACAAATACTCGTAAAAACAGCAACTTAAGGCAAAAATTCCGCCTTATGGCGAAATTTTTCGCAAAGGATAAACAGCAACAAAAACAGGCAAAAAATAATTCAATGCTTAAAAACTGCCTTCCGCCACGACAGCGGAAGGCATGGGTAATTGCGGATCAGATCTCCGCGCCGCGCGCGGCATCGACCGCATCGGCATTCTGTCGCCGGTTATAGCGGATCGACGACCAGAGCGAGATGCCGATCAGGCCCGCACCGCCAAGGCCCGTGATGACCTCCGGAATATGCACCATGGTCTGCACGTACATGATGACGGACAGGATGAGGATTGCATAAAAGGCGCCGTGCTCCAGATAGCGATATTCGGCCAGAGTTCCCTTCTCGACCAGCATGATGGTCATCGAACGCACATACATGGCGCCGATGCCGAGGCCGATGGCGATGATGAAGAGGTTCTGCGTCAGCGCGAAAGCGCCGATAACGCCGTCGAAGGAGAAGCTGGCATCCAGCACTTCGAGATAAAGAAACGCACCGAAGCCGCCTTTCGCCGCACCTTCCAGCATTTCCTGGCTGCGGTCGAGAATGCCGCCGACGACTTCCACCAGCAGGAAGGTCAAAAGACCCCAGATCGCCGAATGGAAGAAGGTGTTGGCCGCGACCGGACCAAGTTCCGGATTGTCGCTTGCGCCGATAATGCGGGAAAAGATCAGCATGACGACCAGCACGAAGGCAATCTCGATGCCCTTGACGGAGGAATAGGTTGCAGCCTTTTCCTCGATCCAGCGCACCCAGTGCACGTCTTTTTCATGGTCGAAGAAGAAGTTGAGACCGACCATCATCAGGAAGGTGCCGCCGAAAGCCGCAATCGGCAGATGGGCGTCACGCATGATTTCCGCATAACGTTCCGGCTGCGTGGCCGCCATGACGAGAGCCGTCCACGGGCCGACATTGGCCGCGACGACCACGATAAGCAGCGGGAAGACGATACGCATGCCGAAAACGGCAATCAGGATACCCCAGGTCAGGAAGCGGTGCTGCCAGACCGGTGTCATATCCTTCAGCTTGTTGGCGTTGACGATGGCGTTGTCGAAGGAAAGTGAGATTTCCAGCACCGCCAGCACGACGCAGATGAAGAAGATCGTCGCCGTGCCGCCGACCGTTCCGGTCATTTCCCAACCGAGATAACCGCCGAGGATCAAACCGACCACGGTGACGATAAAGGCCCACTTGAAGTAGGTAAGGGTGTTTTTCTGGGCGGCGCTCATGTCCGGTCGCCTCCCATAACGAGGGCGTTCACGGACCGACGCAGGGCGTCAGGCCGCACGCAGAAAGCACGCGCGCGAAGCACATTCAGGTTTTTCATAGTTTTTAATCCGCCGGCCAATTTTTGCAGGCGGTACCGACATCGCGAGAGCGCCGTAAAACTCTCGCCAGAGGGGCCCGGCACCTTTGTTTCCTCTGCCGTTGCGAGACAAATCATCGCAGGGCTCTTTCTTACTCCCCGAAGATCACGCCTTCGTCAAGTCCCGTGATCGTGATCAAGGCCCTGAGAAAGATCAAACCTGCTCCACAGCCAGTCCTTCAGCGGTTTCGCGGCGGCGTTTGAGAGTATTTTCGCGGAAGAAGATATAAAGGCCGGAAAGAACGATCAGGCCTGCGCCGACGACGATACTCGTCTGCGGCACATCGCCGAAGAACAGCCAGCCGAAAATCACGGCCCAGAGCAGCAGCGTATATTGCAGCGGCGCGACGGTGGCGGCATCGGCGAGTTTAAGCGCGCGGTTGACCAGCACATGCGCCGTCATGGCGACGACGCCGAGCAGACCAAGGAATGCCAGATCGAAACTGGACTGAACCGGCAGCCATCCCGATGGCGTGAGGAATACCGCGACAATGCCCGCAAGCGCCGCACCGATGATTTGCCAGAAGGCAAGCACCGTATCCGGCGTATTGCGCAGCTGGCGGCCAGATAACATCATGAAGGCGAAAGCGGCGCTGCCGAGGATCGAAAACAATGCGGCGGAGGTGAGGCTTGCCGAACTGGGTTTGAGCGCAATGAGAACGCCGACAAAACCGATGGCGATGGCCGTCCAGCGACGCCAACCCACCTTTTCTCCGAGCAGAAACGGCGAGAGCGCCGCCACATAGATGGGGGCGGCCAGCCAATAGGTCATGACATCGGCGAGCGGCAGGGCCGCGACCGCGAAATAGAAACAGAAAAGCTCTGCGGTGGAAAAGAAAACGCGCGCAAACTGAAGACCGGGACGCTCAATTCTGACAAGGCCGGAGAGGCCGGCACGCCAGACGATCGGAACGAGGATAATAAGCGCCGCCGCGCTGCGAATGAGGATCACCTGACCCTGGCTATAGGTGGCTACGAGCCATTTCCCCATGGCGTCGTTCAGTGCGAAAAGCAGCATTCCAAGCAGCATGACGGCCACGCCGAGGCCAGTCGGCGAAAGCTTACGTATCATAGACATGTCAGTTCCGATCTCTCCCAATGGCTGCATTGGTCGTCCAGCCAGCCATCCTTTGTCAAGCCCCGAACGGCCGGGCCCGAACAATTAATAGTACTAATAATATCGACATGTGGGATGTCAGGTGAAGATTCGCCGTTCTTCGGCTACGAGTTCCTGAAGAAAATCGACCACCGTGCGGACGCGGACCAGTTGACGGGCGGATTCGTGATAGGCGGTCCAGTAGGACCGGCTGATGGTGAGGTGCGGCATGATCCGCAGAAGTTCGGGATATTGCCCGGCGATGTAATTATGCAGGATGCCGATACCCGCACCGGAACGCACCGCCTCGGTCTGCCCGGTGGCGCTGGAGATTTCAAAGGCGGCGTCCCAGTCGCGCATGATCTCACCGGTAAAGTTCAGTGAAGGCGAAAAGATCAGGTCTTCCACATAACCGATCCGCCGGTGGCGCTTCAGCGCCTCGATATCATCAGGCGTTCCATAATCGGCCAGATAGTCCGCGGAGGCATAGAGGCCCAGCGAATAATCGGTGAGCTTCGAAAACATCAGCCTGCCCTGCTCCGGCCTTTCGATGGTGATGGCTATATCGGCCTCGCGCTGCGACAGGGAGAAAGAGCGCGGCACCGGCACGAGCTGGATTTTCAGATCGGGATAACGCGCCGTCAACCGGCCGAGCCGCGGCGCGAGGAAGGAAACGCCGAGACCATCCGGCGCGCCGATGCGCACCGTTCCCGCCACCGCCGTATCGACGCGGCCGAGATTTGCCTGGGCATTCAGCATTTCGGTTTCCATGCGCTCGGCCCCGGCAAGAAGGCGCTGCCCCTCTTCGGTCAGCTCGCAGCCATTGGTGCTCCGCAGGAAGAGCTGCGTGCCGATGGCCGCCTCCAGTGCGGAAATGCGCCGGCTGAGGGTGGCATGGTTGACGCCAAGTTTTCTGGCCGCCGAAAGAAACTGGCCGCTTCGCGCCACGCTTAGAAACAAACGCACATCATCCCAGTTCATGGCACCCTCCTTATGTCTATTTTTGCACAATGGATGCTTATTTCAGGCGATTGATTTGTGCAAATCGAAAGGTAATGCTGCGCCATCACATTCTGGAGGAAAACCCATGAAGGAAATCGGTCATTTCATTAACGGCAAGCATGTGCCGGGCACCAGCGGCCGCACATCGAATGTCTACAACCCGGCCACCGGCGAAGTTCAGGCAACTGTCACGCTTGCAAGCGACGCCGAACTGCGCGCCGCCGTAGAGAGCGCCAAGGCTGCGCAGCCGAAATGGGCCGCCACCAACCCGCAGCGTCGCGCCCGCGTTTTCTTCAAGTTTGTCGAACTTCTGAACCGCGACATGAACGAACTGGCGGTGCTGCTCTCCAGCGAGCATGGCAAGACCGTCGAGGATTCCAAGGGCGATATCGTGCGCGGCCTTGAAGTCTGCGAATTCGTCTGCGGTATTCCGCATCTGCAGAAGGGTGAGTTCACCGAAGGCGCCGGCCCGGCCATCGACATGTACTCGATCCGCCAGCCGGTTGGCATCGGCGCGGGCATCACCCCGTTCAACTTCCCCGGCATGATCCCGATGTGGATGTTTGCGCCGGCAATTGCCTGCGGCAACGCCTTCATTCTCAAGCCTTCCGAGCGCGACCCGTCGCTGCCGATCCGTCTTGCCGAACTGATGATCGAAGCCGGTCTTCCGGCCGGCATCCTGAACGTCGTCAACGGTGACAAGGGCGCCGTCGACGCCATCCTGACCGATCCCGATATCGGCGCGGTCTCCTTCGTCGGCTCGACGCCGATCGCCCGCTATGTCTATGGCACCGCCGCCATGAACGGCAAGCGTGCGCAGTGCTTCGGCGGTGCGAAGAACCACATGATCATCATGCCGGATGCCGATCTCGACCAGGCAGTAAACGCGCTGATGGGCGCGGGTTACGGTTCGGCGGGCGAGCGCTGCATGGCTGTTTCCGTTGCGGTTCCGGTTGGTGAGGAGACGGCAAACCGTCTCGTCGAAAAGCTCATTCCGCAGATCGAAAGCCTGAGAATCGGCCCCTATACCGACGACAAGGCCGATATGGGTCCGCTCGTCACCAAGGAAGCGCAGACGCGCGTCAAGGGCCTGATCGACAGCGGCGTTGCACAGGGTGCGAAGCTTCTGGTCGATGGCCGCGACTTCAAGCTGCAGGGCTATGAAGACGGCTATTTCGTCGGCGGCTGCCTGTTCGACCACGTGACCCCTGATATGGACATCTACAAGACGGAAATCTTCGGACCCGTTCTCTCCGTCGTTCGCGCCAAGAACTACGAAGACGCGCTGGAACTGCCGATGAAGCATGAATATGGCAACGGCGTTGCGATCTATACCCGTGACGGCGATGCCGCCCGCGACTTCGCAAGCCGCGTCAATATCGGCATGATCGGCGTCAACGTTCCGATCCCGGTTCCGCTTGCCTATCACTCCTTCGGCGGCTGGAAGGCTTCGAGCTTCGGCGACCTCAACCAGCACGGGACGGATTCGATCAAGTTCTGGACGAAGACCAAGACGATCACCTCGCGCTGGCCGTCGGGTATCAAGTCGGGCGCTGAATTCGTGATGCCGACAATGAAGTAAGCGGGCAGAGCCCTCTAAATTACAAAGAGCCTCGCTGTTTTCACGGCGGGGCTTTTTTGATTAAAAGATAACTCAAAAAATCACGTTTTCTTCTGTTAAAATAATTCCACTTAAAGCTGTTATGGCGTAAGCGGACGGGTGCGGCGTGGGGACGCTGCAGGACGCCTGCAAATTCAATCCGCCCAGAGAGGGCATGCCATAAAGGATCATTATGAGTGACATCTCTATCAGTGCAGATCAGGGCACGATCGAACGCGGCTCTTTTACCGGAAATGCCAAGGAGTATTTCGGCATCTGGATCGTGAATATTTTTCTGACGATCATAACGCTTGGCATTTATTCCGCCTGGGCGAAGGTGCGCCGCAAGCGTTACTTCAACGGCAATACCGTGCTGGCCGGCCGCGCCTTCGGTTACCACGCTACCGGCGGGCAAATCTTCAAGGGCCGGCTGATCGCCTTTGCCTTCATCGTCATTTCGCAGCTTGTCACCCTCATCCATCCGTTTCTGGTCTTTGCTCCGCTGATCCTGCTGACAATCTTCTTTCCATGGCTGATCACGCGCAGCATTCGTTTCAATGCGCGGGTGACGAGCTATCGCAATGTGCGGTTCGATTTCGTCGGTACAGCCGGTGGTGCTTTCGTCTCGATCATGCTCGGCGGTCTTGTCGCGCTATTTTCCATTGGTATTCTGGCACCATTGAGCAGCCGCTGGGCCAATCGCTACATATTCAGCAACCTGCGATATGGTGATCGTCCGTTCAGTGCCGACCCCAAAATTGTGGAACTGTATGACGTCTGGATCGTGCCCGCCATCATGGTGGTTATCGGAGCCGTTATTTGCGGCCTTGTCGGTTTTTCCATGATGACGTCAAACACCATGATGATCGCGGACGAAGAAACAGCGACGATGATGATCATGGCCGTATTGAATATTGGTCTTTTCGGCGCTTTCGTCGTCTATGGTCTTGCGAGCATCGTCTATCGCGCAGGCGTGCGCAATGTCGTCGTCGCATCGATGCTGCTCGATGGAAAGCATGAGTTGTACAGTGCGATTCAGCGCCGCCGCTACCTGTGGATCGTCATCTCCAACCTCATCGTCACCGTCTTCACGCTTGGCCTGATGCGGCCATGGGCGGCGGTGCGCGAAGCGCGTTACACGGTCGAACGCACGGCAATCCGTTTCAATGGCGATGTCGGTGAGGTTCTCTCCTCGATGGAGGCGACAGGCGCCGCCGTCAGCGCCGAATATATGGATATGGAAGGTTTCGAATTTGGTTTCTGATACCGGAGAAACCGTTGCGGGCGAGTGGCATGCCGCTCGCTCCAACCTTTCCAGCGTCGCCAGGCTGAAGCTTGGCGGCACGGTCCTTCTCGTGCTCGACGCGAAGGACAACCACGTCAGAACCCAGGCCGAGATAAAAACGGTGGAGATCAGCCACCGGGTCGGCACTATCCCCCGGGAGTTGCATTTTCCCGACGGGTCGCTGTTCGAAACCCGTGACAATGACGGCGTGGACCGGCTGCTTGGCCAGCACATTACCAAGCGTTCCGGTTTCGTGCACTGGCTGGAACAGTTCCGCCCACGACTGATCGGCATCACCGCCGCAGCCGTTCTTCTGGCTTACGGCACCTACAAGCTGGCGCTTCCGGCGCTGGTGGAACTGGCGGTCGCCGTAACGCCGCCCATCGTTCCGCAGGTCATGTCGGCCAGCACCATGCAGGCCTTCGACCAGGCGGTATTTTCTCCAAGCGAACTTCCGCAGGAAGAGCAGGACGCCATCCGTGCGGATTTTGCCCGGATCGTCGCCCATGCGGAAGGTTCGCCCGAGGACTACAAGCTGAATTTCCGCAAGGGCGGCTATATCGGCCCCAATGCCTTTGCGCTTCCCGATGGCACGCTGGTATTGACGGACGAGCTGGTGGAACTCGCGGGCGACGACAGGCAGATGATCACCGGGGTTCTCGCCCATGAAATCGGCCATGTGGAATATGAACACAGCCTGCGGCAGCTTTACCGCGCCGCCGGGGTTGCCGGTCTCGTCATGCTGATTGCCGGCGATGTCGGTTCGGCCATGGAAGATATTCTCACCCAGGGCGGCGGTCTTCTGGCGCTATCGCATTCGCGCGATGCCGAGCGGCAGGCGGACCAGCGCTCCGTTGAGCTGATGCGCAAGGCCGGGCTCGACCCAACCGCCATCGAACGGTTCTTTGCGCTGCTGGAGGAAAAGCTGGGCGACAAGGACGGCACCAGTATCGTGTCCACCCATCCCGGAACGCCGGAAAGGCGCAAGGCCATTCTCGATTACAACGCTTCCCTGGACAACCAGCCGGCGGGTAACTGACCCGCCGGTATCGCAACTCTCAGAGTTCGATCAAAAGCCAGCTCAATTGGTGGGGCCGTCGTTGAAACCCACTTCATCAACCAGTTCGGACGCCTGCTTGCGATGGGCCGCTATGTCCGTCAGCGGCAGCTTGTCCGGATTGATGGGGCCGAAGCCCTTCACGACATCGGATGGCTCCGCGCCGGGCAGCACCGGATATTCGAAGACCTGCTTGGCGTAGATTTCCTGCGCCTCGCGCGAGGCCAGGAATTCCATCAGTTTCAGCGCATTGTCTTTGTTGGGGGCGTATTTCGTCAGCGCCATGCCGGAGATATTTACATGCGTGCCGCGATCGCCCGCATTGGGAAAGATCACCCGCACCGATCCGGCCCATTCCTTTTCTTCCGGCTCGCGATCATTGGTCAGCATCAGGCCGACATAATAGGTGTTGCCGAGCGCGATGTCGCATTCACCGGAAAAGATCGATTTCGCCTGGCTGCGGTCGGTTCCGTCAGGCTTGCGCGCAAGATTGTTCTTCAGGCCGGTCAGCCATGTGCGGGTATAATCGACGCCGTGATGGGCGATCATTGAGGCGATCAGCGCGATATTATAGGAATGCTGGCCGTCGCGAATGCAGATCTTGCCCTTCCATTTCGGATCGGCAAGCTCCTCATAGGTAATATCCTTCTGGGTCACCCGCTCCTTCGATGCATAGACCACCCGGCCGCGCGTGGTGAGACCAAACCATTCGCCCTCGGGATCGCGCAGATTGGCGGGGATATCCTTTTCGATGACGGGATCGTTGAGGACCGGCTGGGTAACCTTGCCCTCCTTCGCCTCGACGAGACGGGCGATATCGACCGTCAGCAGCACATCGGCCGGCGAATTGACGCCCTCGGCCTGAATGCGTTCCACCAGCCCCTTATCGAGAAAAAGCACATTCGCCTCTATCCCGGTTTCCTTCGTGAAAGCATCGAGCAGCGGCTGGATCAATTCAGGCTGGCGATAGGAATAGACGTTAACCTCCCCCTCTGCCAAAGCGACGGGCGCGGCGACAAGGATCGTCAGCCCTGAAAAAACGGCAGCGGAAAAGTATGATTTCAAGCTTGCCATTATGAATGCCTCCATTACATTCCGATTCTTGACTTGTTTGTTCATGAATCATCCGGACGGTCAACAAGGCTGTTCGAGAAATATCGGATGGGTGCCAGTTTTTTCAGTTTCTGGAATTGTTCTAAACTGAAAAAGAGACTATATAACTCCACATTGAGAGTTAGGAGACCAGCATGCGCTTGACCAAACAGACCAACTATGCCGTTCGCATGTTGATGTATTGCGCCGCCAATGAAGGCCATCTGAGCCGCATTCCTGAGATCGCCAGAGCCTATGGCGTTTCGGAGCTGTTCCTGTTCAAAATCCTGCAGCCGCTCAATAAGGCAGGCCTGGTGGAAACCGTGCGTGGTCGCAACGGCGGCGTGCGCCTTGGCAAACCCGCCGAAAAGATCAGCCTGTTCGACGTGGTGAAAGTGACGGAAGACAGCTTCGCCATGGCGGAATGCTTCGAGGACGGTGCTGTGGAGTGTCCACTTGTAGATAGCTGCGGCCTCAATTCGGCGCTCCGCAAGGCGCTCAATGCCTTTTTCGACGTTCTGGCGGAATATTCGATCGACGATCTCGTCAAGGCCCGGCCTCAGATCAACTTCCTGTTGGGCCTCGATACGGAAATGCCGAAGATCGCCGCCCTTCCGGCCGCCTGACCGTCCCATTGCCGCATCGGCAATTGCCATAGCCCGTGTCCTTCAGGCCACGGGCTTTTCTTTTATAGAATACGCATGAAATGTAATATTTTTGATCCTGCGTGTTGACGTCGCGAATGGAAGCGGCGCATTTGGTCGCGAGCTTTTTCAAGCAACCAATCAGCGTCGCAATGATCATCAAGCCTGAATTCCATACATTTGCGCTCACCGCGCTCGTCGGCAGCATAGGGGCGCTACTCGCCAGCCTCATCGATATTCCGGCGCCTTTTCTTTCCGGCCCGGCGCTTGCCGTAACGATCACGGGGCTGGCCGGTGTAAGGCTTGGCGTTCCCGCCTTCATCCGCAATGCCTGTTTCGTCGTCGTCGGCATTTCCATGGGAACGAGCGTGACGCCCTCCGTGATCGACGCGGCAAAGACATGGCCCCTGAGCTTCGTCGTTGTGCTCGTCGCTGTCGTTATCATGCTCTATGTCGCCTACTGGATCCTGCATTACGGCTTCGGTTACGACCGGACGACGGCGATGCTGGGCGCCTCTCCCGGTCATCTCAGCTATATCATCAGCCTCGGCGCCGAGACGAAAAGTGACCTTGCGACCGTCAGCATCGTGCAAAGCGTGCGGGTGCTGGCGCTGACGCTTTCCGTGCCGCTGATCGTCGAATATTTCGATCTCGTCAGCACGGAACCGCTTGTGGCCAATCCGCCAATGGGCCTTTTCACGCTGGCGCTGACCATCGGCGCATCGCTTCTGACCGGCTGGCTTTTCCTGCGCTGGAAGTTTCCGGCCGCGCTGCTGCTTGGCGGCGTCGCCATTTCCATCGGCACCCACATTACCGGCCTTACCGAAGGTGGCGTTCCCACCTGGCTCAGCCTGCCCGTCTATGTGCTGATCGGTTGCCTTATCGGCACGCGCTTTTCGAATGTCTCACTGATGGACGTGCGGAAAGGCTTTCTGGCGGGCTTCGTCGTCACCATCGCCGTGATGCTGATTGCCGGCAGCATTGCCTGGATGATTTCCAGCGTGACCGGCGTTCCGCTGAATGCCGTCATGATCGCCTATTCGCCGGGCGGCCTGGAAACCATGGCGGCAATGGCGGTGATGATGCATGCCGATACCGCCTATGTCGGCTCCCACCACGTCATCAGGCTCCTGTTTCTTTCGGTTCTCATGCCGCTGGTCATGGGCAAGGATGCACGCAAGCGCAACGGCGAAACCTGACCATCGGCGTGTAGCCGGAGCCATCGACGCGAAAACGCAGGTGGCATGCAACCATTTTTCCTCCCGGCCGTTTATATTCGGCCGCAATTGCGGCGGCGATCTTTCGCCTGTTCGGCAGGCTGACCCACCGGAGGAACATTCATGAACCGCTTGAAGACGTTGACGGGCGCCGGACTTGCGCTTGCCCTTTCTGTTTCCATCGCTCAGGCGCAGGTGGTTGTGTCGTCGAAGATCGACACGGAAGGCGGTGTTCTCGGCAACATCATCCTCGCCGTCCTTAACCAGAACAAGATCGAAACGACGGATCGCATCCAGCTTGGCGCCACGCCGGTTGTGCGAAAAGCGATAACGGCCGGCGAGATCGACATCTATCCGGAATATACCGGCAACGCCGCGTTCTTTTTCTCCAAGGCCGACGATCCGCTCTGGAAAGATGCAGCCAAGGGCTATGAAGAGGCGAAAACACTCGACTTCGACGCCAACAAGATCGTCTGGCTGACACCATCGCCAGCAAACAACACCTGGGCCATTGCGCTGCGCAAGGATGTTGCCGACAAGAACAATCTGAAGACGCTTTCCGATTTCGGCAAATATGTTGCCGATGGCGGCGAAGTCGTCCTTGCCGCTTCTTCCGAATTCGTCAACTCCGCCGCCGCGCTCCCTGCATTTCAGACCACCTATGGCTTCACCATGAAGCCTGACCAGCTGATCACGCTTTCCGGTGGCGATACCGCGGCCACGATTGCCGCCGCCGCCAACCAGACGAACAACGCCAATGCCGCCATGGTCTATGGCACTGATGGCGGCATCGCGCCTTCAGGTCTCGTGGTGCTGGAGGACGACAAACATGTGCAGCCGGTCTATCAGCCAGCGCCGATCATTCGCGAAGAGGTTCTGAAAAAGCACCCGAATATCGAAGAGCTGCTGAAACCCGTGTTCGAAAAGCTCGATCTGGCAACGCTGCAGGATTTGAACGCCCGCGTACAGGTGGGCGGCGAACAGGCCAAAACCGTGGCGCTCGACTTTCTGACAAAGAACGGCTTCGTCAAGTAACCGTTCGCGGCGCCGGAGCGGGTTGCGGGAACCGGTGCGTTCCCGTGGTCCCGTCCCAATTCAGAGTACACGGGCCAGAAGACAGGGGAGCAGGATTTGACGAAATGGCCTGACAAAGTGGGCGTGGTGATTTCGTGCCTGCTTCTTTATGCGCTTTTTGCGTCGCCTTTCATGACATTCCGTGCCAACCGGATCGTTCAGGGCGAGACACGGACGATCTTCGAAGCTCTTCCGGGTTCGGCTGCAACTGTTCTCGCCACCATCGTTCTTCTTTCAGCCTTCATCGCGTTTTTCCGCTTTCCCACGCGATTGAAGCTCGCATTTGCGCTGGTCGGTCTTGCTGCACTGGCCGTTTTCGTCGGGAAGGCGGCTTCTTTCCTCATGCCGGAGGGTAACGGTTTTGCCCGCGTTTCACCTGCCAGCGGTTTTTGGCTGATATTTGCCGGGCTGGCTCTGCTCGCCACGGATTGCATTGCGCGTCTTGAGCCGAAGCCCACAGCCCGGATTTTGTTGCTGATTGCGGCCATCGCCGCGCTCGCGGCCGTGCTGACAGGCGGCCTCTGGAATGACCTCTCCATCATCAAGGAATATACCGGTCGGGCCGATACATTCTGGACAGAGGCTTTGCGGCACGTGGAACTCGCCATTGGCTCGCTGATCGCGGCGACCATGGTGGGCATTCCCCTGGGGATACTCTGTTACAAGGTTGAGCGGTTGCGCGCAGGCGTGCTGAACAGCCTCAACATTGTCCAGACCATTCCCTCCATCGCGCTTTTCGGCCTTTTGATCGCCCCGCTCGGGTGGATCGCGGCCACTGTGCCGGGTGCCGCGAAAATCGGCATTGCCGGCATCGGCATGGCGCCCGCTTTCGTGGCGCTGTTTCTCTATTCGCTGCTGCCGGTCGTTTCCAACACGGTGGTTGGTCTTTCCGGTGTTTCGCAGGCGGTTCGGGAAGCGGCGCGCGGGCTTGGCATGACGCCGGTGCAACGGCTGCTGCAGGTGGAATTTCCGCTGGCCATGCCGGTCATCCTCACCGGCATCCGCATCGTGCTGGTGCAGAATATCGGCCTGGCGACGATCGCCGCCCTGATCGGCGGCGGCGGCTTTGGCGTTTTCGTATTTCAGGGCATCGGGCAGACGGCCATGGACCTCGTGCTGCTCGGCACCGTGCCGACGGTTCTTCTCGGTTTTGCCGCCGCGATAACACTAGACGCCCTAATAGACAGCAATCTCCTCAGCGCAGGCGGAAGGCAAAAGGCATGATCGAAATCGACACCATTACGAAACGATATGGCGATGCAGCCGTCGTAGATCAGGTATCGCTAACCGTCCCGCCGCGCACCGTCACCGTCATCGTCGGCACGTCAGGATCGGGAAAAACCACTCTGCTGCGCATGATAAACCGGCTGGTGGAGCCGACCTCCGGCGCGATCCGTATCGACGGTGAGGATGTCAGCGCCATACCCGGCTTCAAGCTGCGCCGCCAGATCGGCTACGCCATTCAGGGCCATGGCCTGTTTCCGCACCGGACGGTGGCCGAAAATATCGCGACCGTTCCGCAGCTGATCGGCTGGGATCGCAAGCGGATCGAGGCGAAGATCGACGCGCTGATGCATCTCTTCCAGCTCGATCCCGCGCTTTATGCCGACCGTTTCCCGCATGAACTCTCAGGCGGTCAGCAGCAGCGTGTCGGCGTGGCGCGTGCGCTGGCCGCCGAGCCGAACATTCTTCTGATGGACGAACCCTTCGGTGCGCTGGACCCGGTGATCCGCGCCAAGGCCCAGAACGATCTTCTCGATATCCAGAAAAAGCTCGGCGTGACCGTCGTTCTCGTCACGCACGATATGGACGAGGCCTTTCATCTGGCGGATCGTATCGCCGTGATGGACAAGGGCCGCATTGTGCAGGACTGCCCGCCGGCCGAACTGGTGCTGAAACCCGCGACGGATTTCGTGCGCACCATGATCGGCGAAAACGAACGGGCGCTGAAACTGCTGTCCGTTCTCTCCGTCGCCGATGTCGTGGAGCCGGGAAACGCAGAGGGCGAACCGCTCACCGAACATACGAGCCAGCGCGACGCCCTGTCGGCGATGTTATGGGCGGGCTGCGATGCCCTGCCGGTCGTCAGGGACAATGGGCAACCCGCCGGCCGGGTGCGGCGTGACGTTCTCCTCCAGCGTGCCGCCGGAGCCCCATGAAAAACGCCTTATCCTTCTTTGCCTTCGGTTTCCTGACGCTGGCGCTGGCCATCTTCCTTGCCGTGCCGCAGGTCTTCGCACCGGTGTTCCGCCCTCTCGTGTTGGCCAATGCACCGGCAATCTACACGCAGGCCAATCTGTTTTCCCTCACGCTGTCGCATCTAACCATTGTGGCGATTGCCACGGGGCTCGCCACGCTCACGGCGGGAGCGCTCGCGGTTCTCGTCACCCGGCCATTCGGGGCGGATTTCCTGCCGTTGTCGCGTAGCATCGTCAATATCGGCCAAACCTTTCCGCCGGTAGCGGTGCTGGCGCTGGCCGTGCCGATGATCGGTTTTGGCGAAAAACCCACGCTCATTGCCCTGTTTCTCTACGCGCTTCTGCCAGTATTCGAAAATACGTTGACGGGTCTTACGACCCTGCCCGCCACGGTGATGGATGCCGCGAGAGGCAGCGGCATGACCGGCTGGCAACGCCTTGTCAAAGTGGAGTTGCCGCTTGCCCTTCCAGCCATTCTCGCCGGCATCCGGCTTTCGGCGGTCATCAGCCTCTCGACCGCGACCATCGGCTCGACCGTCGCGGCGCGTACCCTCGGCGAAGTGATCATTGCCGGCCTGCAATCCAACAATCTCGCCTTCATTCTTCAGGGCGGGCTGATCGTTGCGGCGCTGGCGATCCTGATTCACGCTGCCTTTTCCGCCATGGAAAAGACTGCGGCGCGCAAAACCGGGCACTGACCCAGGCAAGCCCCGCATTTTTATATTCCCGATACCTGCCGCACATGGTAGGGGCTGACCGTCGAAACAGAAACATTCGAGGTTCGGGTGACACAGGCAATTGTCGTGATGGGAGTGAGCGGCTCCGGCAAGTCCACGGTCGCGGAAGCAGTGGCGGAGAAACTGAGCGTTGCTTTCATAGAGGGCGACAAGCTTCACCCGAAATCCAATGTCGATAAAATGTCCGAGGGTATTCCGCTGACGGACGAAGACCGCTGGCCCTGGCTCGATCTGATCGGCGCGGAGCTTCGCAAGGGCAGCGAAAGCAACGGTGTCGTCGTTTCCTGCTCGGCGCTCAAGAAAATCTATCGCGACCGCCTTCGCAAGGCCACCGGCGGCCCGCTGGCTTTCGTCTATCTGGATGGCAGCCTGGAGCTTCTCAGCCGGCGCATGGGCGAACGCAAGGGCCATTTCATGCCGCTTTCGCTGCTGCAGACCCAGCTTGCCACGCTGGAAGTGCCGACCGGCGAACCGGGCGTCGTGACCGTCAGCATCGATGCCACACCGGAGGATATTGCGAAGAACGCACTTTCCGGTTTGAAGACGGTGACGTTCTAAAATCCGAGCCTGTCGCGCAGGCCGTACCACCATGCGCCAAGCACGGTCAGCGGCACCCGGAAGGTCTTGCCGCCAGGGAACGGATAGTTCGGCAGCGAACTCCAGATATCGAAACGTTCGGCGTGGCCGGCAACGGCCTCGCCCAGTATCTTGCCGAGCAGATGGGTTGTCGTAACACCATGGCCGCTGTCGCCATGCGAGAAATAGATATTGTCCGACAGCCTACCCATATGCGGAATGCGCGTCAGGGTCAGCGCGAAATTTCCGCTCCAGGCAAAGTCGATTTTCGTTTTTTCCAGTTGCGGGAAGGTTTTGAGCATGTTCGGGCGGATCACACCCGTCAGATCGGCCGGATCGCTGCCGCCATAACCGATGCCGCCGCCATAGAGCAGGCGATTGTCCGAGGTCCGGCGATAATAATCGAGAATGTAGTTGGCATCCTCAACGCAATAATCGGCAGGCAAAAGAGCCTCGATCAGATCGGCATCGAGCGGCTCCGTCGCCATGACCTGGCTTGAGACCGGCATCATCCGGTCGCCGATTTCCGGCAAGAGTTTGCCGAGATAGGCGTTGCCGCAGACGAGGACATATTTCGTCTTCACGCTGCCTGTCGCCGTGCGCACCACGGGGTTTGCGCCCAGCTCCACCGCAATGACCCGCGAATTTTCGAATATGCGCGCACCGAGGCTTTCGGCCGCCGCCGCTTCGCCCTGTACCAGATTGAGCGGGTGGATATGCCCGCCGAAGCGGTCGATCATGCCGCCGGCATATCGATCGGTCTTCACATACTGGCCGACATCTGCCTTCGAGACCATTTCGAGCCCGCCATGGCCGTGTTTTTCCCAATGGGCCTTATGGGCCTCCATCTCGCGGATCTGTTTCGGCGTGAAGGCGGCGAAGAAACCGCCATCGACGAGATCGCAATCGATGGCGTATTTGGCGATGCGGTTGCGGATGATCGCGCCGCCTTCAAGCGACATTTCGCCGAGTTTCACCGCCTTGTCATGCCCATAGCGGCCAGCGATGGTTTCGAGATCGCGGCTATAGCCGTTGACGATCTGGCCGCCATTGCGACCCGAAGCGCCGAAGCCGACGCGGACGCCTTCCAGAACGATGACGGAATAGCCGCGTTCACTGAGTTCCAGCGCGGCGGAAATACCGGTGAAGCCGCCGCCGATGATGCAGACATCGGCGTCCAGCGCGCCTTCGAGCGTGGGCCGCACGGTTTTGACATTGGCGGAGGCCGCATACCATGACGATGTGTGGCCGGGATTGGGAATATTCGTTACCTCAGCCATTTCACACCGTCCTGATATAGGCGTCATATTCGACGTCGGTTACACGCAGGGAAAATTCGGAAAGCTCCTGCTGTTTGCAGGCGGAAAACAGCGTGCGGTACTTCTGGCCGAGCGTCGCATAGGCAAAGCTCGACCGCGTGAAGCGCTGCAACGCATAGTCCCAGTTGGTGGGCAGCGGCTCGTGATTGATCGCGTGGCTGTCGCCGGCAATCGCGCCGCCCGGTTGGCGTTTCTCCTTCATGCCGGCCAATGCGGCGCTCAGGATCATCGCGACAACGAGATAGGGATTGGTATCGGCGCCCGCGACCCGGTGTTCGATACGCGTCGCGGCCTTGCTGGCTACGATGACACGCACAGCCGCCGAGCGATTGTCGATGCCCCAGGAAGCATAGGTGGGTGCATGTTCGCTGGGGGTCAGGCGGCGATAGGAATTGGCATGGGGGGCGAAGATCGCCATGCTTTCACCCATGTTTTCCAAGAGGCCGCCGACGGAATGCATCAGCGCATCCGATGGACCGTCCTCTCCGGCGTAGATGTTCCTGCCGTCCCTGTCGAGAACGGAAAAATGCACGTGCATGCCATTGCCGGCCTGCAACCCGTAAGGCTTGGCCATGAAGGTGGCATCAAGGTCATGCCGCCGCGCCACGCCCTTGACGATACGTTTCAGGAAGACCGCGAAATCGGCCGCCTGCAACGCATCCGGCACATGGTTGAGATTGATCTCATATTGGCCGGGACCGTTCTCCCGCAGCGTCGTATCGGCAAGCACGCCCTGTGCGCGGCAGGCCGTGGCAATATCATGGAAGACGTCCTCGAAATCCTGCAGTTCGGAAATCGACAGAACCTGTGTCTGCCCCGTATGCCACCGGCCCTCGCGGCTGTGCGGCGGACGGACGGGATCGAGCGCTGAGCGGACGGGGTCGATCAGGTAAAACTCGAGTTCGGTCGCCACGACCGGCGTGAGGCCGGCCTTTTTATAAGCGCCCAGAACCTGCGCCAGAACATGGCGCGGATCGCCATAAAAGCCGGTTCCATCCGGATTTTTCATTGCCAGCAGAACCTGTGCCGTCGGGCGGCCAAGCCATGTAACCCGCGACAGCGTGCCTGGAACGGGGAAACAAAACCCGTCCGGATCGCCCGTGCCTTCCGCAAGACCTGCAGCATGCACATCCCGGCCCCAGATATCCAGCGCATAGACCGACCGGGGAATGGCCATTCCCTTTTCAAGAACGTCGATTGCCCGTTCGCGCGGAATCCATTTGCCGCGCGGCACGCCGTTCGCATCTATGACGAAAGCTTCGAGAATTTCGATATCAGGGTTATCGACGAAAAATTTCTTTGCGTTTTCAATATCATCCATCATGCACCAGCAAGCCGTTTCCATCTCGTTTCATGCGCAGCGAGTTGCGCTAACGAAAGTCGTCCTGCTGCTGATAGATGAGAAACCTCGCCACCATGATGACGTTTCGCCCCTTTTCCCTTTGCATGCGACCATGTTACGTGGCCTATCATCGGAAGGCCAGCGGATTTAGCTATCAGGGATTGAACCTTTCCGGGCGATAGGCGTCGATGGCGATAACCGGCGTTTCACCCAGCATGGTTTCCGCCAGCACACGGCCGGTGATCGGCCCAAGTGTGAGGCCATGGTGGGCGTGCCCGAAAGCAAACCACAATGTTTTATGGCGCGGCGCTTTACCAATGATCGGCATCATATCGGGCGTGCAGGGCCGCGCACCCATCCACGGTTCCGCATCCAGCCGGCCGCCGAGAGGAAAGACGGTGCGCGCCACCTGCTCTGTCCGCTCGATCTGCACGGGAGATTTCGGTGCATCGCGTTCGGCAAATTCCGCGCCCGTCGTCAGGCGGATGCCCTTTCGCATCGGCGCGAGGAAATAGCCGCGCTCGGCGTCGATCAGCCAGTTATTGAGCTTCGTGCCTTCCTGCGGCGCATAATGCATGTGGTAACCGCGCTTCACACCAAGCGGAAAGCGGTAACCCAGCCGTTCCGTAACGGTATCCGCCCAGGGGCCAAGCGCCACGACGGCATGTTCGGCCTCGACCGCGCCGGTTTCGGTGCGCACCGTCCACCCGCTCACCGTCTGGCTGAGGGTGGAGGCATCGCCTCTAACGAAGCTTCCGCCGAGGCTCTCGAACAGCCGGACATAAGCGAGCGTCAGCGCATGCGGATCGCGCACCGACCAGGGATCGTTCCATTTCAGGCCGCCGACGAAATCATGGCTCAGATGCGGTTCGGCTGCGGCAAGCTCCTCGGCGTCGAGTTTCGTATGGGAAATGCCATGGTCGCGCGCCAGACGCTCGGCGAAAGCAAAATCGGCATCCCGCCTTGCGGCGGTTCTGTAGGCCTCCATCCAGCCGTTCTTGACGATGAGATCGCCGGCCTTCGCCTCGTCGATCAAAATGCTGTGCTCCGAAACCGAATGCTCGATCAGCGGCGCATAGGCGCGAGCAATTGCCGCGTGGCGCGTGGCTGCGGAATTGTACCAGTAGCGGCCGAGAAACGGCGCGATCTTCGGCAGGGCAAAGAGGTGATAGCGGGCATCGATGCTGTTGTTCAGGGAATAGCGCAGCAGCAGGGCGAGATCCTGCGGGAAGGCATAAGGCACGACGCCTTCTCTCTGGATCAGCCCGGCATTGCCGAAGGAGGTCTCCTCACCCGGCCCGCGCCGGTCGACCAGCACCACCGACTTACCCCTGCGGGCCAGTTGCAGGGCGACGGAGACCCCGATGATCCCCGCACCCAAAACGATCACATCCGCTGCCATGGCAATCAATCCGTTTCCGCATCACATGCCCCTCAACATGGGTCGGCATTTTCCGCGAAGCAACAGAAAAATCATTACCTTAACAGAAACAGCAATGCGGCCTACTGGCTTATCGCCTTCGTTTTCATCGCCTCGATGTTGAAGGCGGCCGCCAGCAACGCCTTGGTATAGTCCTGCTGCGGGTTGGCGAAGATTTCCGCCGCCGGGCCGCTCTCCACCACCTTGCCGTGGCGCATGACGATCAGGTCGTTGGCGAGCGCCTTCACCACCTTCAGATCGTGGCTGATGAAGAGGTAAGCGAGTTCATGTTTCGCCTGCAGATCGCGCAGCAGATCGACCACCTGCGCCTGCACGCTCATGTCAAGCGCGGAGGTCGGCTCATCCAGCATGACGAAACGGGGTTTAAGCACCATGGCGCGGGCAATGGCGATGCGCTGGCGCTGGCCGCCAGAAAATTCGTGCGGATACCGCCAGCGGGTGGCCGGATCGAGGCCGACCTCTTCGAGCGCGGTGGCGACACGCGTATCGCGCTCATCGGCGGAAAGTGACCGCTCATGCACCTTCAGGCCTTCCGCGACAATCTCGCCCACCGACATGCGCGGGCTGAGAGAGCCATAAGGATCCTGAAACACCACCTGCAACCGGTTTCTGAGCGGCTTCATCATTTCATAGGAATAGTGGTCGATCGACTGGCCGATGAAGCTGATACGCCCCTCAGACGCAATCAATCGCGAGAGGGCCAGACCGAGCGTCGTCTTGCCGGAGCCGGATTCGCCCACCACGCCCACAGTCTGGCCGGCGCGCAGGGTGATATCGATGCCATCCACCGCCTTCACATGGTCGACCACCCGGCGCATAAGCCCCGCCTTGATGGGGAACCAGACCTTGATGTCGTCACCCTGCATGACCACGGGTTTGCTGGCGTCAGAATGGGGAGGCTCGCCCTTTGGCTCCGCCGCCAGAAGATGGCGGGTATAGGCGTGCTGCGGATCATTGAAAACCTGCTCCACGGTGCCGGTCTCGACAATCTTGCCCTTGGTCATGACGCAGACGCGGTCGGCAAATTTGCGGACAATGCCGAGATCGTGGGTGATGAACAGCATGGACATGCCATGCTTCGTCTTGAGGTCGCTCAGAAGTTCGAGGATCTGGGCCTGAACCGTCACGTCGAGCGCCGTCGTCGGCTCGTCGGCGATCAGCAGTCTCGGCCGGTTGGCAAGCGCCATAGCAATCATCACACGTTGCCTCTGGCCGCCAGACAATTCATGCGGATAGGCCTTCAGGCGCTTTTCCGGTTCGCGGATACCCACCTGCAGCAGCAGTTCCAGCGTGCGCGCCCGCGCCTCGGCCCCGGTGATTGCCTGATGCAGTTCCAGAATCTCGCCGATCTGCCGCTCGATGGTGTGGAGCGGATTGAGCGAGGTCATCGGCTCCTGAAAAATCATGGTGACGTCGTTGCCGCGGACCGCACGCAGGGCGCGTTCCGGCAAAGTCAGCATGTCCTTGCCGTCGAACAGGATTTTTCCCGACGGATGGCTTGCCGCCGGATAGGGCAACAACTTGAGAATGGAATTCGCCGTGACCGATTTGCCGGAACCGGACTCGCCGACGAGGGCGACGACCTCACCCGGCATCAGATCGAAGGACACATGATCAACGGCGATGCTGGTCGCGCCGCCCTGGTGGAAGGCGACGGAGAGATCGCGGACGGAGAGAAGCGGTTGGGTCTTTGTTTCCGTCATGGCGATCACCGGAACGTCTTGCGTGGGTCGAAGGCGTCGCGCACCGCTTCACCGACGAAAATCAACAGTGAGAGCATGATGGACATGGTGAAAAACGCAGTGAGGCCAAGCCAGGGGGCCTGAAGGTTGTTCTTGCCCTGCGCGATCATCTCGCCGAGCGACGGCGATCCCGGCGGCATGCCGAAGCCGAGGAAATCGAGCGAGGTGAGCGTCGTGATCGAACCGGAGAGGATGAAGGGCAGGAAGGTCAGTGTCGCCACCATGGCGTTGGGCAGAAGGTGGCGGAACATGATCGTCCAGTTGCCGACGCCGAGCGCGCGGGCGGCGCGGACATATTCGAAGTTTCTGGCGCGCAGGAATTCGGCGCGCACGATGCCGACGAAGCCGACCCATGAGAAAAGCAGCATGATGCCGAGCAGCACGAAGAAGCCCGGCGGCAGGATGGCCGCGATGATGAGCAGGATATAAAGCACCGGCATGGACGACCAGATTTCGATGAAACGCTGCAACAGCAGGTCGGTCCAGCCGCCGAAGTAACCCTGGATGGCGCCGGCTGTCACCCCGACGAGGGCCGACGCGATCGTCAGTGTCAGGCCGAAAAGCACGGAAATGCGAAATCCGTAGATCATCCGCGCCGTGACATCGCGCGCCTGATTGTCGGTTCCGAGCCAGTTGAGATTGCCAAGCGTGCAGCCGGCGTCGGCATTGCCCTGCGGGTAGGCCGAGCAACGGTCTTTTTCATCCATCAGCCAGAAGGGCGCGGTGGGCGCAGAGTGCGGAATATTGGAATTGACCGTCTGATAGGAATAACGGATCGGTGGCCAGATCATCCAGCCATTGGCGTTGATCTCGTCCTGGATGAAGGAGGATTTGTAATCGGTCTGGGCCAGGAAGCCGCCGAATTTTTCCTCCGGATAATCCACCATGACGGGCACCAGCAGCTCGCCCTTGTAGGAGGCGAGGATGGGTTTGTCATTGGCGATGAATTCCGCGATCAGGCTCAGGAAAAACAGGAGCAGGAACAGCCAGAAGGACCAGTAACCGCGCCGGTTCGCCTTGAAATTCTGCCAGCGGCGTTTGGTAGTCGGCGAAAACCACGGGCGCTTCGGCTTTTCTATCGTTTCTGCTGCGGCGGTATGGGCAAGCGTCATCACACGTCCCTCCGCTCGAAATCGATACGCGGATCGATCCACGTATAGATCAGGTCGGAAATGAGGCCGACCACGAGGCCCATCAGCGAGAAGATGAAGAGCGTGCCGAACACGATCGGGTAATCGCGGTTGACGACCGAGAGATAACCGAGGCGACCGAGACCATCGAGCGAGAAGATATTCTCGATCAGCAGCGATCCGGTGAAGAAGGCCGAGATGAAGGCACCCGGAAAACCGGCGATCACGATCAGCATCGCGTTGCGGAAGACATGACCATAAAGAACCTTGCGCTCCGTGAGCCCCTTGGCGCGGGCGGTGATGACGTACTGTTTCTTGATCTCGTCGATGAAGGAATTCTTGGTCAGCAGCGTCGTTGTCGCGAAGGCCGAAAGCGACAGCGCGATGAGCGGCAGGGTCAGGTGCCAGAAATAGTCGATGATCTTCTGCCACCAGTTCAGTTGCGCGAAATTATCCGATACCAAACCGCGCAGCGGAAACCAATCGAAGAAGGATCCACCGGCAAAGAGGACGATAAGCAGAATGCCGAAAAGGAAGCTCGGCACGGCATAACCGATGATGATGATGCCGGAGGTCCAGACATCGAAGGTCGAGCCGTCGGACACGGCCTTCTTGATGCCGAGCGGAATGGAGATGATGTAGGAAATAATCAGGATCCAGAAACCGAGCGAGGCCGAGACCGGCAGCTTGTCGATGATGAGATCGATCACCGAGGAATTGCGGAAGAAGCTGTCGCCGAAATCGAAGCGGATATAATTCCACATCATTTCGAGAAAACGGGTGAGCGGCGGTTTGTCGAAGCCGAACTGCTTTTCGAGCTTGGCGATCAGTTCCGGATCGAGACCCTGCGCGCCGCGATATTTCGAACCGCTGTCATCGAAACCACCGGACTGGCCCATGAGATCGCCGCCGCCCGAGAGCCGGTCGGAGGCGCTGTCGCCCTGCCCGGTCAATTGCGCGACGACCTGTTCCACCGGCCCGCCCGGCGCGAACTGGATGACGAGAAACGAAATGCCCATAATGCCGACGATGGTCGGGATCATCAGCGCCAGACGTCTGAGGATATAGGCGCCCATCAGCCTCTGCTCCCGGCCGATACGTCAGCGGTTTTCGTTTCTGTCAAACCCGGTCCTTTCCTGAAAGCGCTGCCTGCGCTTTAAGCGATTCGTCTCGCCCTATGTGAATCAAGCCTTCGGCGCGAAAGCAAGGCCAGCGTCAGTTCGCGGCCTGACTGGACCACCATGCTTCCGGAAAACCGACACCATATTGGGGCAGGTTTTCCGGACGGATGAGCGTATTCCAGTAAGCGATGAACATCTCACCACGGTAGAATTGCGGTATGACGTAACTGTTTGCCAGAAGTACCCGGTCGAGAGCGCGTGCGGCGGCCACCTGTTCATCCCGGTTGGGCGCAAATATGACCTTCCTGACCAACGCATCGACGGCGGGGTTCTTGATGCCGGCAATATTGTTGGACCCTTGCCGGTCGGCGGCGGCCGAGCCCCAGAAATCCGCCTGTTCGTTTCCGGGGTTCGCCGAAGTCGCCCAGAGCTTGACGATGACGTCATAATCGAAGCTGCGAGTGCGGTTGGTATATTGCGAGGCGTCGACGGTCCGGATCGTCGCGTTGATGCCAATCTTCTTGAGGTTCTGGACATAGGGAAGGATGGTTCTTTCCATGCCGGCGGAATCGATCAGAAACTCCATATCGAGCGGCTGTCCGGTTTTCGCATTGACCATGCGGTTGCCGCGCAGCTCGTAACCGGCTTCCTTCATCAGCCTGACCGCCTCGCGCAGATTGTCGCGCTGCTTGGCGGGGTCGCCTGCCACGGGGTTGCGATATTCTGTCGTGAAGACCTCCGGCGGAACCTGATCCTTCAGTTCCTGAAGAATTTCCAGCTCGCGACCGGTGGGCAGGCCGGAAGAGGCCAGCTCACTGCCCATGAAGAAGCTGTTGATGCGCTGGAACTGGCCGTAAGCCAGCGTGCGGTTCAGCTCCTCGAAATCGAAAGCATAATTGAGCGCCTTGCGCAGTTTCGGGTTCTGGAACTTCTCCCTGCGCATGTTCGGCACGAAGGCCTGCATGATGCCGACGGAGCGATAGATATTCGGCAATTCTTCCTTCTTGACGCGGCCTTCCTTGACGGCCGGGAAATCATAACCCGTGACCCAGCGGCTGGAGGAGGCTTCCTGGCGGAAATCGACGGTGCCGGACTTGAAGGCTTGGAATTCCACATCCTGATCGGCAAAGAAGGTGTAGGCGATGGTTTTGAAATTGTTCAGCCCGACATTCACGTTGACGTCCTTGCCCCAGTAGTCGTCGCGGCGTTCATAAGCGATTGTCGAGCCGGGAGAGACTGAGGCAATCTTGTAGGCGCCGGAACCCATCACCGGCTCCAGCGTGCCACGCGATATGTCACGCGGCTTGCCATCCGGGCCGGCGGCTTCCCACCAGTGCTTGGGAACGATCAGCAACTGCCCGACAATCTGCGGCAATTCACGATTGTTCTTTTCATCGAATGTGAAGGTGATGTCCCTTTCGCCGCTCACCTCCGCCTTGGTGACGTGGGTGTAATAGGTCGCTAGCTGCGGGCTCAGATCCTTCGCTTTTTCGAAGCTGAAGACGACATCCTCCGGCGTCACCGGCTTGCCATCGGCCCATTTCGCTTCGGCGCGCAGCCGGAAGGTGGCTTTCGAAATATCGTCCGGATAGCTCACACCCTCGGCCAGAAGACCGTAGGAGGCCGACAGCTCCTCTTCCGTCGATTTCATCAATGTATCGAAAACGAGCGAAAGGCCGGTCGCCGCCTCACCTTTGGCGAGCAGCGGATTGAGGGTATCGAAGGTGCCCGCTGTCGACAGGCGAAGGGTGCCGCCCTTCGGCGCCTTGGTATTCACATAGTCGAAATGATCGAAGCCATCGGGATGTTTCAGTTCCCCGACTGTCGAAATCCCCTTTCGCCACACATCGGCCGATTGTGCGAAGGCCGCCGCCGGTATCAGCAGGGCGGATGCCGCAAGAGCAATGAGGAGACGGGATTTCAGTGGTGCCAATATCATCGGGGGAATGTCCCTGTTTTCGCGTTTGTTGAAGAGAGCATAAAACAAAGATTGGCAAAAAACAGATGCGCTGGCTCACAAGCTCTTTATCCGCGCCTTTATCCTCCCGCTTTGCAACAGGCGGGGCGAAACATGGTTTCAACAAAATCCCGTTCCAGTTTATCTTAAGGGGAAAGAGAATCATCTGATCGGACGGGCACGACGATATGACGGCGGGATCATCGAGAGTTTTCAAGGCGGCCATGCTGGCGATTTCGGTCGTCTCCGCGCTGCAGTTGCAGATGGAAACCGCATCGGCCGAGGACAGGCCCGCGAAAGAAGTGTTCGGCCACATGGCGCTGCCTTCCGCCACGGGCTCGCAGCCGATCGGCTCCTATGCCAAGGGCTGCCAGTCCGGCGCCATCGCCATGCCGACGGATGGTCCCGGCTGGCAGGCCATGCGCCTTTCCCGCAACCGGCGCTGGGGCCAGCCGCAGATGATTTCCTTCCTCGAGCAATTTTCGCAGGATGCCCAGAAGATCGGCTGGCCGGGCCTGCTGCTGGGCGATATTTCCCAGCCGCGCGGCGGGCCGATGCTGACCGGCCATGCGTCGCACCAGATCGGCCTCGATGTGGACATCTGGTGGCGGCCGATGCCGAGCCCACGGCTGAGCGTGGAGCAGCGCGAAACCGTGCCTTTCATCTCCATGCTGGACAAGAGCAAGTTCCTGACGGTCGATGACCGCAAGTGGTCACCGCTCAATGCCCGGCTGGTGATGATGGCTGCAAGCTACCCGCAGGTGGAGCGTGTCTTCGTGAACCCGGCGATCAAGCAGAAACTCTGCCAGACATGGACCGGCGACCGCACCTTCATGGGCAAGATCAGGCCGATCTACGGCCATGACGAGCATTTCCACATCCGTCTCGAATGCCCGCCCGGCGCGCCCAACTGCAAACCGCAGGCGGCCGTGGGCAAAGGCGACGGCTGCGACAAGTCGCTGGCCTGGTGGTTCAGCAAGGAACCATGGGCGCCGCCGAAAAAGGACCCCAATGCCAAGCCGGTGAAACCGCGCCCGGTCATGGTTTCCGATCTGCCCTCGGCCTGCGCCGCTGTGGCCGCTGCCCCTTCCACTAACCCCGAGGGGCTCGCGGCCCAGGCCTATTCGCCTGCTCCGGCAACGCGCCAGCAAAGCGTGGAGCAGGTCATTCAGGCAGCCCCCGCCCTGCAGCCTCCTTCGGATATTCCGCTTCCCACCCAGCGCCCGACATTGAACTGAAACAGAAATGGGGCATTCAACAGCTTCCCTTTTCAAATGGCGGCAAGCTGTTATAGAAGGCTTCAAATCGATTTAATTCTTGATGGAACGGGTTGGGACCATGGAAGAACAACGCTGTATCGCGCTCATCGCTCATGACGAGAAAAAGGACGATATGGCGGATTTCGCCCGTCACCACCAGAAAGCGCTCGCCGGTTTCAGGATCGTCGCCACCGGCACCACCGGCGGACGGGTACAGGAAGCCTGTCCGGGTCTTGAAGTCATTCGCCTCAAAAGCGGGCCTCTCGGCGGAGACCAGCAGATCGGCGCGATGATCGCCACCGGCGAGGTGGACATGCTGATCTTCTTCACCGACCCGCTGACGGCGATGCCGCATGATGTTGATGTGAAGGCGCTGACCCGGCTTGCTACGGTTTACGATATTCCCATGGCGCTCAACCGCGCCACCGCAGAAAATCTCATCGACTTCCACGTCGCCAATTGAACCTCCCAACATGGAACAGGCAATGCCGAAGACGTCCGATACCGAATATCTGTCCTTTCCGATCCTTCTTGGCGACATCGGCGGCACCAATGCCCGCTTTTCCATTCTAATCGATTCCTTTGCCGAACCGGTGCACCTCACCGCCGTGAAGACAGCGGAATATCCGACCATCGACGACGCCATCCAGCAGGCGGTTCTGGACAAGACCTCGCTCCAGCCGGTCTCGACCATTCTTGCGATTGCTGGCCCGATCGAAGGGGACGAGATTCCGCTCACCAACTGCCATTGGGTCGTCAAGCCGAAGGACATGCTGGCCAATCTCGGCTTGAAGGATGTCATCGTCATCAACGACTTCGAGGCGCAGGCTCTGGCGATTGCAGCGCTTGACGACGACAACCGCGAATCCATCGGCTCCGGCCGCAAGGATGTACTGGCATCGCGCGTCGTTCTCGGACCGGGCACGGGGCTTGGCGTCGCCGGGCTGGTTTACGCCCGCCATATGTGGTTCCCGGTGCCCGGCGAAGGCGGCCATATCGATATCGGCCCGAGAAGCGCGCGTGACTATGCGGTTTTCCCGCATATCGAAACCATCGAGGGCCGTGTCGCCGGTGAGCAAATCCTGTGCGGGCGCGGGCTGGTCAATCTTTACCGGGCCGTCTGCACCGCCGATGGCATCGGGCCTGTCTTTTCCGATCCGGCCGACATTACCTCACAGGGCCTTTCGGGCGAGAACCCGCAGGCGAAAGAGACCCTGTCCCTTTTCAGCACCTATCTCGGCCGCGTGGCCGGTGACCTCGCGCTGATCTTCATGGCCAAGGGCGGTGTCTATCTGGCCGGCGGCATTTCGCAGAAGATCATCCCGGCGCTGAAGAGCCCGGAATTCCGCGCCGCCTTCGAAGACAAGGCGCCGCACAGCGCGCTGATGCGAACCATTCCCACCTTCGTCGTCACCCATCCGCAGGCGGCGCTTTCCGGCCTCGCCACCTATTCGAGAACGCCGTCCGATTTCGGCCTGTCGCTGGACGGGCGACGCTGGAGGGCCTGATCGTTTCCAACGGTCAGCCCTTCGTGATGCTTGCGAAGCGGGCGGGCGGTCTTTAACGTCGCTGCTGCAAACATCAATCGACCGATACCGGCGGATCTCGATCCGCCCGAGATGAAAAGTGAGTGACAGCATGGGCAGCAGCGGCATGAAACTGGTGGTGGTCGGCGCGGCGGGCCGCATGGGACAGGCGCTGATCCGCCTCATTCACCAGACGCCCGGCGTCCAGCTACATGCCGCCGTGGCGCGCGAAGGCTCGGCCTTTGTCGGCCGCGATGCGGGCGAGATCGCCGGTCTCGGCCCGATCGGCGTCGAGATCACCAGCGATCCCCTTCAGGCCTTTCTCCATGCGGAAGGGGTGATCGATTTCACTTCGCCGGCAATCAGCGTCACCTTTGCCGGCCTCGCCGCACAGGCCCGCATCGTGCATATCATCGGCACCACGGGCTGCTCGGCGGAAGACGAGGAAAAATTCAAGGCGGCGTCGCGCCATGCCCGCATCGTCAAGTCGGGCAATATGAGCCTCGGCGTCAACCTGCTTAGCGTTTTAACGCAGCAAGCCGCGCAGGCGCTGGACGCGCAGAACTGGGATATCGAAATCCTTGAAATGCATCACAAACATAAGGTGGATGCGCCCTCGGGCACCGCCCTTCTGCTCGGCGAGGCGGCGGCAGCCGGACGCAAAGTCGATCTCACCACATCTTCCGTTCGCGTACGCGACGGGCATACGGGTGCGCGTGAAGTGGGGACCATCGGTTTTGCCACGCTGCGTGGCGGCTCGGTGATCGGCGAACATTCAGTGATCTTCGCCGGAGAGGGCGAGCGCGTCGAGCTTTCGCATTATGCCGGCGACCGCTCCATTTTCGCACGCGGCGCGATTGCTGCAGCCGTCTGGGCCTTCGACAAGAAGCCGGGCTTCTATTCGATGCTGGATGTGCTGGGGCTTTCGCAGGCGGAGTAAGCTTTCGGCTTAATTCTCTACCGTGAATTCGACCGTATCGGCCGAAAAACGGCTGATGGCATATTGCACCGGTACGCCATCCATATCGGCATTCAGCGCCTGAGTAACGAGCAGAATTGCACCCGGCGACAGCTCCAGATCGGCCAGATCCTGCGTGTCCGCATGGCTGGCGGAGATGACGGTGGAAATACGCACGTAATCCGCCACCCCTAGCATATTGAAGGCAGCGGTAATCGAGCCGCTCTTCTGATAGGCCTCCCCTATTCCGGCGAAACGATCCGCCGGAAACCATGTGGTTGAGCGGGACACCGGGCGGTTATCGGCCTTGCGCAGCGTTTCGAGACGTATGAGCGGCGCACCCGCCGGCAATTGCAGCCGCGCCGCCAGATCGGCATTGGCCGGTTCGGTCGTGTGGGAAAGAAGCAGGGCCTCCATTTCCTTGACCTGATCGGCGATCCCCGCCGTGAACCGCGTGCGCCGTGAGATTGGAAAACTCAGGCGCTCCTTGCGGGCGATCATCGTGCCGCGCCCCTGCACCGGCTCAAGGATGCCTTCGCTGGCGAGTGCGGCAATGGCGCTTCGGACGGTATGGCGGTTGACGCCGAATTTTTCAGCCAGCGCCATTTCAGGCGGCAACATGCCGGTTTCATCGTGATCGCCCGCCGCGATCTCGCCTCTGATTCTGTCGGCGATCTGCCGCCAGAGCGCCACGCCGTTCTTTCTTTTCATCGCTGCCGAAGGGCTCATGTCACACGCTTGTCATTCACTAACGTTAAATGTACCTTATATTGTATAGTTGTCTATATCAATAGACATTAGAGGTCAAGCGATGATTCACGAAACTGCAGACTTGCATGCAGACAGAAAGCGGGTGGCGGCGCTTCTTGCCCGCGCCACCGTGCAGGAACTCGAAACCGTCTGGAACCGGCAGGATGAGAGCCCCCGGACGGAAAATGTACGCGGCCCGGAAACCGGGCTCGTCATGGTCAAGGGCCGCATCGGCGGCGGCGGCGCGCCCTTCAATCTGGGTGAGACGACCGTTACCCGGGCAACCGTCAAACTTGCCTCGGGCACTGTCGGTCACGCCCATGTTCTCGGCACCGGCCGCAAGAAGGCCTGGTATGCCGCCGTTTTCGATGCGCTCTGGCAGGAAAGCCCGACCCGCGGCTTCATCGAAACCGAGCTTCTTTCACCGGTCGAGAAACGATTGGCCGAGGAGAAGGACAGGAAAACAAAAGAGACCGCCGCAACACGGGTCGATTTCTTCACCATGGTTCGAGGAGAAGATTGATGAGCGTCAAGGCCGAAGCATTGACGGGCGGTTTCTCCGACGCCGTCTTCGATTCCCAACGGATTTTCAAGAAACTCATGGATGGCATGGCCCGGCCGGGCACGCCGCAGACAATCGAAACCGCGGTCGCCCCACCGTCGCCTCTCGCCCCCGCGACCGGCGCGGTCCTGCTGGCGCTCTGCGATCACGATACGCCGGTCTGGCTGAGCGGCGCGCTACGAAAAACCACCGTCCCCGGCTGGATCGGATTTCATACCGGTGCGGTCCCGACCGAAGAAAAAAGCGTAGCGCATTTCGCCGTCATCGAAGCGGGCAGCGCCATAGCCTCCTTCGGTCTCTTCGCGCAGGGAAGTCAGGAATATCCCGACCGCTCCACCACGCTCATCATCGAGTTGCCTGATCTGGATGGGGGACGGGAATTGCTGCTCTCCGGCCCCGGTATCCGCCACGTCAACATCATCAGCCCCACCGGCCTGCCGGACATATTCTCGCGGCTGTGGGCGGAGAACAACGCCATCTTCCCGCGCGGCGTCGACGTCATCCTGACATCCGCCGACAGATTTGTCTGCCTGCCGCGCACGACGCGCATTCAACCCGTGGAGGCATAAGATGTATGTTGCTGTCAAAGGCGGGGAAACCGCCATTGCCAACGCCCACCGGCTTCTGGCCGACAAGCGGCGCGGAGACCGCGACCTGCCCGCCATGACGGTCGTGCAGATCGTTTCGCAGCTTTCGCTGGCCGTCGACCGGGTGATGGCGGAAGCGTCTCTTTACGATCAGTCGCTTGCAGCCCTTGCCGTCAAGCAGGCCCGCGGCGACATGATCGAGGCCATCTTCCTGCTGCGCGCCTACCGCACGACGCTGCCGCGCTTCGGTTATTCGGTTCCGGTGGATACCGCTGAGATGACGGTGCAGCGGCGCGTTTCCGCGACCTATAAGGATTTGCCGGGCGGACAATTGCTGGGGCCGACCTTCGATTACACCCATCGCCTGCTCGATCCTTCGCTTCTCGAGGACGAGGCCGTTGAGACAGCCACCCAGCGCGAAGGCGAGCCGGAACATGTCATGCGCGTCTCAGACATTCTGGCGCAAGAAGGATTGATCGAAACCGACGGCGATATGCCGGCTGACCATATTGCCGGCGACCTGACGCGGGAGCCGATGGAATTTCCAATGCCGCGTGACCTGCGCCTGCAATCGTTGGCGCGCGGTGATGAGGGTTTCCTTCTGGCGCTCGCTTATTCGACGCAGCGCGGCTACGGCCGCACCCATCCGTTCGTCGGTGAAATCCGCATCGGCGAGGTGGAGGTCGAACTGGAGGTGCCGGAACTCGGGTTTTCCGTCTCGCTGGGCGACATACAGGTCACCGAATGCCAGATGGTCAACCAGTTCAAGGGTTCGGCAAAAGCGCCGCCGCAATTCACCCGCGGCTACGGTCTGGTGTTCGGCCAGAGTGAGCGCAAGGCCATGGCCATGTCGCTGGTTGACCGCGCATTGCGCGCCGGCGAGTTCGGTGAGGATGTCGTGGCCCCCGCGCAGGACGAGGAATTCGTCATTTCACACGCCGACAACGTTCAGGCGACGGGCTTCGTCGAACATCTGAAACTGCCGCATTACGTGGATTTCCAGGCCGAACTCGGTCTGGTCAGGAAAATGCGTGCCGATTTCGAGGCGGTCAACGCCAATGGCGCGGAGTGGATGGGCGATGCGGCCGAATAGCTCAGCGGCTGTGCTGCTCGCCAAACCAGTAAGCGCAAAAGACGGTCGATGCTGCAAACACAGCAAAGAACACGGCTGCAAGAATTCCAATCTCCATGAGCTTGTACTCCTTTTTTCACAAGGCTAACGCGCAATGCTTGAAGAAGTTTCATTTGACGACGGGCTGGCTGCCTACAACTTCGCCTATCTGGACGAACAGACCAAGCGAATGATCCGCCGGGCGATCCTGAAAGCCATCGCCATTCCCGGGTATCAGGTTCCCTTCGCTTCCCGCGAAATGCCCATGCCCTATGGCTGGGGCACCGGCGGTGTGCAGGTAACCGCCTCCATTCTCGGCCCAGACGATGTGCTGAAGGTTATCGACCAGGGCGCGGACGACACGACCAATGCGGTTTCCATCCGTGCCTTCTTCCAGAAGGTGGCGAATGTTGCCGTCACCACCCGCACCAAGGATGCAACCATCATCCAGACGCGGCACCGCATTCCCGAAGAAGAACTGCATTCGGGTCAGGTCCTCGTCTATCAGGTTCCAATTCCTGAGCCTCTGCGCTTCCTCGAACCGCGCGAGACCGAAACGCGTGTCATGCACGCGCTGGAGGAATACGGCCTGATGCACGTCAAGCTTTACGAGGATATCGCCCGCAACGGCCGTATCTCCACCACCTATGCCTATCCGGTGAAGGTGGCCGGGCGTTACGTCATGGATCCGTCGCCTACCCCGAAATTCGACAATCCGAAAATGCATCTCTCGGACGCCCTGCAGCTCTTCGGCGCAGGACGCGAAAAGCGCATCTATGCCGTGCCGCCCTATACCGACGTCGTCAGCCTCGATTTCGAGGACCATCCCTTCGAGATCCAGCGCTTCGACAAGCCCTGCGCGCTGTGCGGTGCGGAGAATGTCTATCTGGATGAGGTGGTGCTTGATGATAAGGGCGGGCGGATGTTCGTCTGCTCCGATACCGACCATTGCGAGGACCGCCGCGCCCATGGCCACAAGGGCCACCTGCTGGCGGATGTGAAGGAGGCCGCAGAATGAGCGACGCACCGCTTCTGAAAGTCAGGGACGTTTCCAAATATTATGGCGACCGCGCCGGTTGCCGCAATGTCTCCTTCGAGCTTTATCCCGGCGAGGTTCTGGCAATTGTCGGCGAATCCGGCTCCGGCAAGACCACGCTTCTCAACTGCATTTCCACCCGACTGATGCCGACGGCGGGCAGTGTGGAATATCGCATGCGCGACGGTTCGGTGCGTGACCTCTATCATATGGGTGAGGCCGAACGACGTTTCCTGATGCGCACCGACTGGGGTTTCGTGCACCAGAACCCGGCGGACGGGCTGCGCATGGCGGTTTCGGCCGGCGCCAATGTCGGCGAGCGGCTGATGGCCGTCGGTAACCGGCATTACGGCAACATAAGGCAATCGGCCAGCGAATGGCTGGAGCGGGTGGAAATCGGCACCGACCGCATCGACGATCAGCCGCGCGCCTTTTCCGGCGGCATGCGCCAGCGCCTGCAGATCGCCCGAAACCTCGTCACCTCGCCGCGCCTCGTCTTCATGGACGAACCGACCGGCGGGCTCGATGTTTCCGTGCAGGCGCGCCTGCTTGATCTGGTACGCGGTCTCGTCAACGATCTCGGTCTTGCCGTCGTGGTCGTCACCCATGATCTGGCGGTGGCGCGGCTGCTTTCCCATCGCATGATGGTGATGAAAGGCGGCGATGTCATCGAACATGGTCTGACCGACCGGGTGCTGGACGACCCGCGCGAGCCCTACACGCAATTGCTTGTTTCCTCTATTCTGCAGGTTTGACGCCATGCCGACGCCTCTTATCGTTTCGGAAGTCTTCAAAAGCTTCACCATGCATCTTCGCGACGGTATCGAATTGCCCGTTGTGCGCGATGTCAATTTCTCCGTTTGCGGCGGCGAATGTGTCGTACTGGGCGGTCCCTCCGGCATCGGCAAAAGCTCGATCCTGAAAATGCTCTATGGCAACTACGCCATCGACAGCGGGCAGATTCTCGTTCGTCATGAGGGCCAGGTCATCGATATCGGCAACGCCTCGCCGCGCACGATCCTCGATATCCGTCACCGCACCATCGGTTATGTCAGCCAGTTCCTGCGAACCGTGCCGCGTGTCGCTGCCATAGATGTCGTCGCCGAACCGCTTCTGGCGCGCAAGGTTGCCGCCGATGAAGCCCGTGAACACGCAGCCATGCTGCTTTCGAAGCTCAACCTGCCACGGGAACTATGGTCACTGCCGCCGGCAACCTTTTCGGGCGGCGAACAGCAGCGCGTGAATATCGCGCGCGGTTTCATCACCAACCATGCGATCCTGCTTCTGGACGAGCCGACAGCCTCGCTGGACGCCCTCAACCGGCGTGTCGTCGTCGATATGATCGTCGAGAAAAAACAGAAGGGCACGGCACTGCTCGGCATTTTCCATGACGAGGAGGTGCGGGAAGCCGTGGCCGACCGCATTCTGGACGTCTCACAGTTTTCTCCCAGAAAGGCAGCGGCATGAGCGTCAAGGTGGGTCCGGAACCCGTCGTCCACGAAAGCGCCCGTGTCAGCAACTCCGCGATCGGCCGCTATACCGAAATTTCGGAACGCTGCCGCATAGAGGAGGTCGAGATGGACGACTACTCCTATGTCATGCAGGATGGCGCGATCTGGTGCGCCACCATCGGCAAATTCGTCAACATCGCCGCCTCCGTCCGCATCAACGCCACCAATCACCCGATGCAGCGGGCGACGCTGCATCACTTCACCTATCGTGCCCACAACTATTGGGACGATGCGGAGGACGAGACGGACTTCTTTGCTGCCCGCCGCGCCAAACGCGTCGTCATCGGCCACGATGTGTGGATCGGCCATGGTGCGACGATCCTGCCCGGTGTCACGGTGGGAAACGGTGCGGTGATCGGGGCGGGTGCAGTCGTCTCAAAAGACGTCGCGCCCTATACCATCGTCGGCGGCGTGCCCGCCCGGCTGATCCGGGAACGCTTCCCGGCGGAACTGGGCCGGCAAATGGATAATCTGAAGTGGTGGGATTGGGACCACGCTACATTGCGCATCGCTCTCGACGATTTCCGCAATCTGGACGCCGAGGATTTCGTCGCGAAATATGGCGGATGAAATCTCCCTCTGCCGAACACCTGCAAATCCCGGGGCAAAACCCCGGGATTTTTATTTATGCGATCAAAAAAGACACGCGGATTTGAACGGTCCAAGATTCCTCCCGAAAGCTTTGTCGGCGAACAGGCGGATGCGAGATCCATGAAATCTGTAATATTTTATTCATCAAACTGACATCCACACTTCACGCACCGCTGTTACGCCGAACCCCGTCAAAAAGAAGATTGGACGGGGAAATGAGCTTTCACCTGAAGCAAGTCACGCGCCGCTTTGGCAACCACACTGCGGTCGATTCCGTGAATGTCGAAATTCCGCAGGGCCAGATGGTTGGCGTTATCGGACGCTCGGGTGCGGGAAAATCGACGCTGCTGCGCATGATCAACCGCCTCGTCGATCCGTCCTCGGGTTCCATCCATTTCAACGACACGGAAGTTTCGGCGCTGAAGGGCGCAGCGCTTCGCAGCTGGCAGCGCGACTGCGCCATGATTTTCCAGCAGTTCAATCTGGTGCCGCGCCTCGATGTGCTCACCAATGTCATGCTCGGCCGCCTCAACCACCGCTCGACGGCGCTCAGCCTGTTCAACATCTTCACCAATGACGAGCGCCTGATGGCCATCGCCGCCCTGGAAAGGCTCGGCATCGAGCATGTGGCCATGCAGGCTGCCGGCACGCTTTCCGGCGGTCAGCAACAGCGCGTCGCCATAGCCCGCGCCCTGATGCAGTCTCCGAAGATGGTTCTGGCCGATGAGCCGATCGCTTCCCTCGACCCGCTGAACGCCAAGATCGTGATGGACGCGCTGCGCGACATCAACGAACGCGAAGGCATTACGGTTATTACCAACCTGCATACGCTGGATACGGCGCGCAATTATTGCGAACGCATCATCGGCATGTCTCAGGGCCGCGTCGTCTTCGACGGAACCCCTACTGAGCTGACGGCTGCGGCCGTCACGGAGATTTACGGAACCGATTCTCAAGGGTCCGGCATCGACGAGACCATGACCTCGACCAGCATCAATATTCCCGGTGCGCAGCTTCCCGCGCGTCCGGTTCAGCAATCTGCCGGCCCCGAACCGCTCGCTCTCGCCGGGCTCTGAGGAACCGCTCAGCATCGTTTGCGCCCGCGTCAAGGGCCGATATTTCACAACAAACTCCGGCTCGCCGGGAAACAGGAGAAAGTCCATGTTGAAGAAAGTCCTTCTTTCGGCAGTCGCGCTTGGCGTTCTGGCCGGTTCCGCCATGGCTCAGGACGTCAAGGTTCTGCGCATCGGTCTCGACGGCTCTGAAAACGAAGCCGACCAGATCCGCAACACCAAGTGCGTTGCCGATGGCCTGAAGGCCGCGACCGGCGTTGCCGAAGTTCAGGTTTTCCCGTCGCCGGACTATAACGGCGTCATCCAGGGTCTTCTCGGCGGCACCATCGACATCGCTTCCATGGGCGCGTCCTCCTACGCCAAGATCGCTCTGGCCGATCCGAAGGCCGTCGATCCAATCCTGACCACCGCCGGCGCTGACGGTTCGACCGGTTATTACACCATCATGGTTGCCCGCAAGGACAGCGGTATCAAGACGCTGAAGGATGCCAAGGGCAAGAAGATCGGCTTCGCCGATCCTGACTCCACCTCCGGCTTCCTCGTTCCGAACGTGGCGATCCCGAAGGAAACCGGCGTTCCGGTCAAGGAATACTTCTCCGAAACCGGTTTCGGCGGCGGCCATGAGAACCTCGTTCTCGCCGTTCTCGACAAGAAGTTCGATGTCGGCACGACCTTCGGTTCGGGCGTCGGCAAATGGGAAGAAGGCTACACCGCCGGCAACCTCTACCAGATGGTCAAGAAGGGCAACCTCGACATGGACGATATCGTCGAAGTCTGGAAGTCGCCGCTGATCCCGAACGGTCCGCTGATGGTTACGAACAAGCTCGGCGACGCGATGAAGCAGAAGGTCGAAGACTTCTTCATGGAACTGCCGAAGAAGGACCTCGCCTGCTTCCAGGGCTTCACCCAGGGCAAGAACACCGCCTACATCAAGGTCGATCCGTCCTTCTACCAGACGATCATCGACGCCCGTAAGTCCGTTATCGGCGGCTGATCCTCAGATCATATTCGGAAGCGGCGGTGCCTTGCGGCAGCGCCGCTTTTGCCAATAAAGGAAAAGCGGCATGGCGACCACACTGCACCATGGTACCCTCTCGCCTGAGGGATTGAGCGCATCGTCCAAGACAGTCATGCGTCACTATCAACAGCAGCTTGCGACACGGCGAATCTATACCGTCATTTCGCTCGTGATCTTTCTCGCCATCCTCGCCGCCTCGCTGAATTTCGCCAATGCGGCCAATTCTGGCAAGTTCTTCGAGCGTCTACCCTACTTTTTCGACTTCATGAAAACCTTCGTGCCCGATAGTCCGCTGGAAATCTTCCGCGCGATGTTCGACCTGCCGTCGCCCTATGCAGATGGCTCGCTGAAATACAATTATGTCGCGGACCGCGTTTACATCACCGACGGCTTCTACATACCGCACTTCATCTATCAGCTGATCATCACGCTCAATATTGCGCTGGTCTCGACAATCATCGGCACGGGTTTTGCGTTCGTGCTGTGCTTCTTCGCCTCCACCAACCTTGTCGGCGCCGGCCTCGTGCGCTGGGTGGTGCGCCGGGTGATGGAAGTGCTGCGCGCTTTCCCCGAAATCGTCGTCGCCGGGCTACTCACCGCCATCCTGTCGATCGGTCCGATAGCGGCGATCATCGCGATTTCGGTCCACACGATCGGCGCTCTGGGCAAGCTGTTCTTCGAAGTGGTGGAAAATGCCGACATGAAGCCCGATGAAGGCCTGCGCGCCGCGGGCGCCAACTGGCTGGAGCGGGTGCGTTTCGCCATCGTGCCGCAGGTTCTGCCCAATTTCGTCTCTTACGCGCTGCTGCGCGCCGAAATCAACGTGCGCGCCTCCACCATCATCGGTGCCGTGGGCGGCGGCGGCATCGGCGAGGTCTTCCGCCTGTCGATCGGCAACGACCACGCCTCCAAGACCTATGCCATCATCATCCTGCTGCTGATCACCATCATCGCCGTCGACCAGTTTTCCAGCTGGCTGCGCCGCAGGCTGATCGGCCATCAATCCTTCGAATTCGGACGGGGAGCGGCCTGATGTCGTCCAGCTTCATTCTCAACACCGCCGACCGCGAGAGGCTGATGGCCGCGCATCCGCAAGTGTTCAATCGCGGTTTCATGCAGCGATATGGCCTGCTCTTCGGCCTTCTCACTGTTACCGTTTATCTCATCGGCTGCTTTTTCTTCTTCAATGTCGGTCCGGCCTTCATGCAGGGCCGGTGGGATCGTGCCTCCAGCTATATTCAGGACTGGTATTCCTGGCGCGCCCAGCCGCGCCTGCGTTTCGAAGACGGCAAGGTGGAGCCGCAATGGTCCAGCCGCGGGCAATATCCGGTCGATGCAAAGATCGACTGGCTGCAGCCCCTGCCGGGCGGTGGCTACAGCGTCGTTTATGCGGGCATGGAAAACCGCCTCGACGTGACCCCGACCCGGGTGGACGTCTATGTCGACGGCAAGAATTATCCCGTCATCATCAATGGAGAACAGGCTCGGGCATCCGACGATGGGCCGCAGGAAATCCAGCAGGACGGCAACAAGGTTCTCGTGCATTTTGGTTTTGCCGGACAGGCGGAAATCCGCACCAGCCAGGTCTATGTACAGCGCCGTTTCCTTGGATGGGCGAATTTCCTGTTCGACACCAAATCGGAATTCTGGGGCAAGGGCTTTGGCGAACTCGCCGCTCTCGCGCTGTGGGGAGAAAGGCTCGATCCCGAGCGCTCCAATATCGGCCATATGGTGGATGATTTCCTCGACAACAGCGTTTGGCAACATGCCGATATTCTTTCCAAGCTGATGCAGACGCTGGTCATGGCCTTTGTGGGCACGCTGTTCGGCACGCTCGTCGCCCTGCCGCTCGCCTTCATCGCCGCGCGCAACATCACCGCCAACAGGGCCGCAAATTGGGGCATGAAGCGGCTGTTCGACTTCCTGCGTTCCATCGACATGCTGATCTGGGCGCTGTTCTTCACCCGCAGCTTCGGCCCCGGACCGATCCCCGGCATTGCCGCGATCTTCTTCACCGACACCGGAGCGCTCGGCAAGGTCTATGCCGAGGCGCTGGAAAATGTCGACGACAAGCAGCGCGAGGGCGTCAAATCGGTCGGCGCTTCCCCAATTGCGGTCAACCGCTTCGGTGTGCTGCCGCAGGTCCTGCCGGTCTTCATTTCGCAGTCGCTCTATTTCTGGGAAAGCAACACCCGCTCCGCCACCATCATCGGCGCGGTGGGCGCCGGCGGCATCGGTCTGAAACTACTGGAAGCGATGGGCACCAATGCCGACTGGGACAAGGTCGCCTATATGGTCCTGCTCATCCTCTTCGTCGTTTTCCTGTTCGACCACATCTCCAATTCGCTGCGTTCACGCCTGATCGGCAAAACACAACACTAGGCCTGAAGGGATGGAATGGCGAACGTCGTAACGATGTTCGTCATATCCAGCCGGACACTCGCGCAGTCCCGATTTATGCCGGCCGTATCCCATCATCATCTCCGCCTGTGTCTTCAGCACATTCGGAAGCTTGCCGCATTTCCAATGCGCTTTTTTCCTTCGGCATCATCATTCTGTCACGGAAACCAATTACCTCGCACTCCTGACCTTGCGGGAAGCCGGCGAGTCACGCCAAATAGCTTCTCATCCCTGGTCTCCCATGACACTGAAGAGTGCTTGCCGTGCGCTATGCCATCTATTTTTCTCCGGCTAAAGATCACCCGCTGACTGAGGCAGCGTCGCGCTGGCTCGGCCGCGACGCATTTTCCGGCACGCTGCATGACGACCACGACGACTATGCCGACATGACGGAGGAGCCACGCCGTTACGGTTTCCACGCGACCCTGAAGGCTCCTTTCGAACTTGCCGAAAAATACAGCGAGGCGGAGCTACTCACGGCCTTCGAAGATTTCGCGGCCAGCCAGTCCACCTTCGAAATTCCGCGCGTCGTCGTCGGTGCACTCGGGCCGTTTTTTGCACTGGTCCCGGACCGCACCTATCAACCGCTGCAGGATTTTGCCGCCGAGATCGTCGATCATTTCGACCGGTTTCGCGCGCCCCTGTCAGAGACCGATATTGCCCGTCGGCGGCCACAGATGCTGACGGAGAGCCAGCGGCAAAATCTGTCGCTCTGGGGTTACCCGCATGTCATGGATGATTTCCGTTTTCACATGACGCTGACCGGCCGCATCGACGAGAGCGAGCAGCCCGCCATGCACGAGGTGCTTTCGGTGCGGTTTTCCGAATTCACCGATCGGCCTCTCAGCATTTCCGGCCTCGCCTTGTTCATTGAAGAAACGCGCGGCGCGCCCTTTACCGTTCATAGCTGGCACCCCCTTGGCCAGCCACCAAAGAAAGATGCGAACCCATGACCGAGCACGCCCTTTCCAATGCCCGTATCGTTCTGGAAGACGATATTATTCTGGGCTCCGTCCTTATCCGTGACGGCAAGATCGCCGATATCAGCGAAGGTGCTTCCAAAACCGGCGAAGATCTCGAAGGTGATTATTTGATCCCGGGTCTGGTGGAACTGCATACCGACCATCTTGAGCAGCATTATTCGCCGCGCCCCGGCGTGATCTGGGACAAGATCGCCGCCATTCAGGCCCATGACGCCCAGGTGGCCGCCTCCGGCATCACCACCGTATTCGACTGCCTCCGGCTCGGTTCGGATGAAGACGGCGGCTTCAAGAAGGGTGAAATGCGCGAAATGGCTGACGCCATCGAGGCCGCGGCGGATCAGAACCGCCTTCGTTCGGATCACCTGCTGCATCTGCGCTGTGAAGTCGCCTCCTCGGATGTGCTGGAACATTTCGAAGACTTCGAAACCGATCCGCGCGTGCGGCTGATTTCCCTGATGGACCACTCCCCGGGGCAGCGCCAGTTCCAGTCGATGGATCAATATATCTTCTACTACCAGAAGAAGCGTGGGCTGAGCGACGAGGCTTTCGCCGAGTTCGTGCGGCGTCGGCAGGCGGCGTCGGCGGAATATTCCGCCAAGCACCGCGATTATCTGGCCGCCCGCTGCGCCGAGCGCGGCATTACGGTCGCAAGCCATGACGACGCCACCGAAGCGCATGTCGGCGAGGCTATCGGCCACGGCGTGAAGCTGGCGGAATTCCCCACCAGCGTCGAGGCCGCAAAAGCCTCGCACAGCGCCGGCATGAGCGTGCTGATGGGCGCGCCGAACATCGTTCGCGGCAAGTCCCATTCCGGCAACATCGCCGCCCGCGATCTTGCCGAGATCGGCGTGCTGGATGTTCTTTCTTCCGACTACGTGCCCTTCAGCCTGCTCTTCGCGCCATTCCTGCTCGCCGATCAGGTAGAAGCCATCAGCCTGCCGGAGGCGCTGCGCATGGTCACCGCCACGCCGGCGCGCACCGTCGGCCTTCTCGATCGCGGTCGTATCGCGACGGGATTGCGGGCCGACCTGGTCCGGGTTCACCGCGAGGATGGTGTGCCGGTCGCCCGTTCCGTCTGGCGTCAGGGCAAGCGCGTGGCATGACCGACGATGGGCAGGATAGCCGGCGCGCGGCATCGCCCGGCACGATGATCGTAATTGTCGGCCCGAGCGGGGCCGGCAAGGACACGCTGATGGACTATGCCGCAGCGCGACTGTGTGGGCGGCCGGGCTTTCACTTCACCCGCCGCGTCATTACCCGCAGCGGCGATGCGGGGGGTGAAAACCACGATGCCGTTTCGATGCACGAGTTCAACCGGCTGGAAGATGAGGGCGCCTTCGCGGTGTCCTGGCAGGCGCATGGGCTGAAATATGGCATCCCGGCCGCTGTCTATCATCATCTCAATGCGGGAGACGTGGTCATCGCCAACGGTTCGCGTTCCGCCCTGCCGCATTTCGGCACCGCCTTTTCCCGTCTTAAGGTCGTGAACATCGTTGCGCGGCCGGATGTGCTGGCAAGGCGGCTGGAGCAGCGCGGGCGGGAGAGCCGGGACGATATTCTCCGGCGGCTGGAACGCAGCTCGTTGACGGTCGCTGGAGATTTCGACGTTACGACCGTCGATAATAGCGGCGCTATCGAAGATGCCGGCCAAGCCATCATGCAGGTGCTGGAGCAAAGCGCAGACACCGACCGCACTTAAAATCCCGGAGCCGGGCTGCTCGACAAACGCTCTCTCAAGGCTTACCATCAGGCGACAATTTCCAAACATGGTACGCCAAGGCGAGGGATGCCCGAGAAAAGGGTCAGCGACGAGATAAGTGTGGTGGCCGGTCTGGCTGCCGGCGTCAGCAATTATGCCCGGTCCCGGGGCATCGATATCGCGCCGATCTGCAAGGCTCTGGACATTGATCCAGCCATATTCAGCAGCCTGACGGAACGTATCAGCCTCGATAGATTTTCCCGCCTGCTCGAAACCTGCGCACTGATTTCCGGCGACGACGCCTTCGGTCTACAATGCGCCTCCACCTTTCCAGCGGGTGCATCCGGCGCGTTCGGATATGGGCTGATCAGCGCACCGACGGTACGGGCGTTCCTGCGTTTTCTTCAGGACCATGTCTATTACGCGACCAACAACAGCAATTTCACCATGGTAACGGATGCCACGCAGGTAACCCTGTCATGGTCCTTCGCGCCGGTTATCGCCAAACGCGATCAGTATGTGGATTTGTCGCTCGCCGTCCTGGTACAACGTCTCCGTGATATTCTCGGAGATCGTATCAACCAGATCGAGATCGGTCTGGAGCGGCCGAAACCGAATAATATTCAGCTATTTAAAGAAAGAATGACCAGGCGCGTCAGTTTTTCCCAGCCGATCCATACCATGCGTCTTCCGGTATCGCTTCTCGATGTGGTCAATCCGAATGCGGATGAGCGGCTGTTCGAGCTGATGAACCTGCAATGCCGCATGTTGCGACCGGAAACATCGGCGGACGCGACCCATTTCATTGACCAGGTGAAGCGGTACATGCAGATGCGGCTCTCGGATGCCGAGCTTTCGCTCGGCGAGATCGCTCCCTATTTCAACCTGTCGGAACGGAGTTTTCAACGGCGGCTCGCAGAGCTCGGCACCAATCTCAACGAGATAAAGGATGCCATTCGCAAAAATGCCGGTTTCAAACTCCTCGTGGAAAGCGATCTTCCGGTATCCGACATCAGTTACAGGCTTGGCTATTCGACACCCGGTGCGTTTTCGCGTTCCGTCTCCCGCTGGTTCGGCGCAACACCGACCGATATTCGCAAGAAACACGCGCATCATTCCGCCGGATGATACATGTTGACGGCATCAATATTTCGAAATGACGCATTAAATTTGAGAAATATGTCAGCGCTCATCGCAATATGTGCCGAAACATAACAATAAAACGAAAAACTTGGCGCGAGATGTTATTCTATCGGTGAGGCACATCGCCTATTAGAGCGCCGCATATCCTTCGGGTGTGACGAAAACATTCCAGAGCCTTGAAGCTGCATTTCACGCCAGACCAATTGTGGTCTCTGGCGATATCGATGTCGCAGTTCCTTTCAATGCACAGAATAGAGCGTCCGCGCCGGGATCGGCTGGCTGCGAAAGCGGCCCTTTATTGCGTAATTACCGATGCCCGATGAAACCTATTGGCGAAATTAGCGTTTCTGTTCGCGTATAGACAGAGCGGTAAACGAGCTGGTTTCGGGGAATGAATCATTGACTGATCGTGCCCCGGGAAGGCCAATCTCTTTTAAGGCTGAAAGAAAATGTCTTCAAATACGCCGCATGAACATCGCCAGACGCGTGAAATCATCCTTTCGGAGCGTGAGCGGCATTATCTGGGGCTGGTCGCGCGGGGCAAGCATCCGTCCCACATCGCCTTGATAACCGGCGCGGACGAAGCGGACGTGAAGGACACTCTGGAAAGGGTGCGCCACAGACTGGGTGCGGCCAATCTGCTGAATGCCGTCAGCATCGCCCTGCTGCGCGGCCTGATCGAGCAGGACGCATAATCGCCAACCTGATCATCCAAGCTTACGCGAAACGTCCCCTCCCGTAAGCTGAAAACCGAATGAGCGGCTTTCTGCGTCAAAATCCTTCCATATCAATGGCAGGATGGCGGACCAAAGCGGGCTGGACATGATGTCCGGCCCTATTGACGCAAATGCAAAGCAGCCATTTACGGTTTGCCCGGCGGGTCATATTCGACCCGCCGGGTTTTTATTATCAGGTCAGAGCGATTGAATTTCGGCCAGAATATCGCTTTCAATCACGATGCCGCTTTCCAGCGCCTGTTTGCGAATCCCCTGGCTGCGGCGGCCGGGCAGACGCACATTTTCCTGCTTTTCTATCTCGCCGGCGATGAGCGCCAGCCGCTCGGTAAAGGCCGTACCGCCTGAGGATACCGGGTCTATGGCGATGATCGTATGGCCGAGAGAGGGTGGCGCTCCCTTGTCGTCGAGAAGGGAAGAAGCCTCGAATGCGAAGTTTCCGCCGGTAATCGCAGCGGCCATGATCTCCACCATCAACGCCAGCGCGGCACCCTTGGCCTCGCCTGCGGGCACCATGGTTCCCTCTATGGCCTCTTCGGGATCGGTCGTCGGCCGACCATTTCGGTCGAGCGCCCAGTCGCCGGGGATTGTTTCACCCTTCTGGCGGGCCGCCATGATCTTTCCGCGCGCGACCTTGGAGAGCGCGAGATCGATGACCAGCGGATCGGCGCCGCCGACGGGAGTGGCGAAAGCGATCGGATTGGTTCCATAGAGCGGTTTGCTGCCGCCCCAGGGCGCCATGGATGCCGGGGCGTTGGCGAACATGAGCGCGACAAAACCCATTTCGGCGAGGCGTTCGACGGTCAGGGCCATGACACCCGCATGATGAGAGCGGTGGATCGCGGCAAGCGCAATGCCCTGCTGCCGGACCATGTCCGGCAATTCCTCAAGGACGCAATCGATCGCCGGATAGGCATAGCCGTGATTGGCGTCGACCGAGAGCACGCCCGGCTTCACGCGGGTCGCCACCGGACGCGCCTTGCCATCGACCTTTCCAACCCGCGCCTGCCGGACATAAACGGGGATGCGGCGAAAACCGTGACCGCCTTGGCCGGCCGCCTCGGAGGCGACGAGCGCCTTTGCCACCGAACGGGCGTTTTGCGGCAGAACGCCATTGCGCTCAAAGATAGAGGATACGAGATCCTCTGCCTCTGCGATTGAGAATTTCATGATTTTCGTGATTCCTGTTGGCTTGCATGCGATGGGACGGATTGGTCCTACTTTGCGGTATACGGTCGCTGCAAATCAACATGGAAAATAAACCGGGCATCCCATCCTCTCCAGAGTCGGGATGCCCTTATGCGGTCGGGCTGTTTCACCCTACTTGAAAAGAATCGGCAGGGTAAAACTCGTATTTGCGCCTGGCGGCGGCGGCGAGACGGACGCTCTTTGTATGACGGCCAGAAGCTTCTGATCCATCGCCGAGTCACCGGTGGATGAAATAATCCTCGCACCGCCGACGGAACCACCGCTGTCTATCTTGAATGAAACCGTAATGGTCATCCCCGATTTTCCAGCCGAGCGGACCAGTCGCCGCTGCATCGCCGAGCGCACTTTCGCACCCCAATCGGCATTTGACATGGACGAGGACGAGAAGGAGCCGGCATTGCTGCGCGATGCCGCTGTCCGGTCGGACTGCTGGGCTTCAGCCTTCGCCGTTTCGCGCAATTCCGATGCCTGCTGCGGTTTGGGACGCTGGCGCTCGACCTTCTTTTTCTCTTCCGGCTCTTTCTTTTCCACCTTCTTTTCGACGGGCGGCGGCGGAGGACGCATGACGGGCAGAGGAACCTCGACATTTTCGAGTTCCGCCATCATCTGCTCCTGAACCGGATCGATCGGCTCCACGGGTTCGGGAATTTCCTGCGGTTCGACGATCTCCTCGACCGGCGGTTCGGGCGGCTGCACCGGCTCTGGCGGCGGCGTTTCCGCAACCGGCTCCGGTGGCGGCGGCTCTTCCGGGGCGGCTTCCTCCACCGGTTCGCTGCTGTCGCTCTTCACCTCTTCGGCGTCCTCGACATCCTGCGCAGGCGTCGTTTCTTCAGTCTTGACGGCCTCCGGTATCGCCGCCATTTCGATCATGATTGCAGCAGGCGGCGGCCCGCCGGCATCCAGTTCCTCGGGCTCCTGCATCAGATAATAGGCAAAACCGGCGTGAACGCCCAGCATGAGCAGCGCCGCGGCCGACCACAGCGTCACTTCCCCGATACGGGAATGCCGGGCCTGCGGGTAGCCGTTTTCAGTCATGGCGCGGTTCCCGGCGCTGCAGGTTGGCCAGCGGCAGCGGGCTGCGCTACGGCAGCCGCGTTTTCCAGCCCTACGAGGGCGATCTTCAGATAACCGGCATCTCTCAGCAGGTTCATGATTTCCATGAAGTGGCCGTAGTCGACGGCCTTGTCGGCGCGCAGGAAAATGCGCGTATCCTTCTTGCCGCCCGTCTGCCGGTCGATGGCGGCCGCCAGTGCTTCGCGGGCAACCGCATCATTACCGAGATTGAGCGAGAGGTCGTCCTTGACCGTCAGATAAAGCGGCTCCTCCGGGCGTTCCGCCGGCTTTGCGGTGGATGCGGGCAGATCGACATTCACATCGACGGTGGCGAGCGGTGCCGCCACCATGAAGATGATGAGCAGAACCAGCATCACGTCGATGAAGGGCGTGACATTGATCTCGTGGTTTTCGGAGAGGTCGTCTCCGCTATTTTCGCGAATACCGCCAGCCATGGCCGATCACCGTCCAACCAGCGATACTGCGGGCTTGCTGGTGCTGCCCGGGGGAATACGGCGGAAATCGAGATCGCGGCTGACGAGGCGTTCCACGCCGGCTGCGGCATCCGCCAGCAGATGGCGGTAACCGGTGATGGAGCGGGCGAAGACGTTGTAGATCACCACGGCCGGAATAGCGGCGACAAGGCCGATGGCGGTGGCGAGCAGCGCTTCGGCAATGCCCGGCGCGACGACGGCAAGATTGGTCGTCTGCGATTCCGAAATGCTGATGAAGGAGTTCATGATGCCCCAGACGGTGCCGAACAGGCCGACGAAGGGAGCGGTGGAACCGATGGTCGCCAGAACACCCGTTCCGCGCGACATGCGGCGACCGGCATGGGTTTCGATACGCGACAGCGCCGAAGAGACACGCTCCTTGATACCGCCGCCATCCGTGTGTTCGACCACCGCATCGGAAAGCTGCATTTCGTGGGTTGCCATGCGCAGCATCAGTGCTGCCGGCCCGCCCTTCTTTTCGACGGCCTCGGTGGCCTCCGTCAGGGTTTTTGCCCTGCGAATGACCTTGAGCGTCGAGCCGGCGCGCACCCGCGCACCTGCAAGCTCGATAGACTTCGCGACCCAGACCGTCCACGTGACCAGAGATGCGAAGGCAAGGCCGATCATGACACCCTTCACGACCCAGTCGGCCGCCATGAACATGCCCCAGGGAGAAAGGTTGTGCGGGATATCCGCACGATGTTCGGCGCTCGCGGGCTCGGAGCTGACAGGCTCTATCGGGGTCGCGGCTTCATTCGGCGCGGTCGTCTGGCCCGTCTGTGCGGGTTGCTCGGTCTGCGTCGGCTGCGGCGCCAGGCCTTCGGCTCCCGGTGCGGTATTCGTCGCGGGCTGAGCGGGTGCAGGCTGGGCCGGTGCGGGCTGAGTTGACTGAGGCTGCGAGGGTGCGGTGGCGGCCGGCTGTTCCGGTGCAGTCGCGGAAGGCTGGACGGGCGCGGCGGCCGGAGCGCTCGGCGTTGCAGGAGCCGCCGGCTGTGCTGGCTGAACCGCTTCCGTTTGCGGTGCGGGCTGTATCTGGGTTTCCGATGCCGTCTGAGCGAAAACCGCGCCGGCACTCAAGCCGGCCAGCAAGGTGACAGTCATGGCAAGGGAGAAATGCCTTGTCGTGTTTGCCTTGTTGAAGGATGCGGAAGAAGTTGAGGTCTCAGCTGACATAATTTTTATCCCGGATTTCCGTCGATGAACTCATCCGCAGATTGACCGGTTCCTGAAAACCGGGGTCATGAACGGATACCGTCGTGAAAGCTTGACGTTCCGATAATAAACCTGAGTTCTTTTGACAACTATTATATTGTCAAAAGACCACCCGTAAACTCTTCTTTACAAAAAATTGACCGTGGGAGCGCCTTCAGGCGTTTTGAGAGGGCGAAAATTGCGCCACGAGGGCGTGGCGGTCACCGGGATAGGTCACCCGGACGCTGGTGACGTAGTCCGCCCCATGCCAGGTGCGACGATGGATGACCAGACATGCCGCACCGGAGGTTATGCCGAGCGCTGCCGCATTTTTACGGTCGGCGGAAACGGCGCTGATGCGATGTTCGGCAGCGCTCCATGGAACCATCTTCAGCAGCCAGGTTCCCGGACCGATCTGCGAAAAATCGGCAGATTCCGCTTCCGGAACGGCGGTGACATTGATGATGCGCTCTTCAAGGCAAAAGGGAACGCCGCCGGCGAAGTGCGTGCAGGTGAGTTCCAGGACCGGGGCGTCGGCGGCAAGCGCCATGGCCGCGCCGTCTTCTTCCCCCGCAGGGCGCAGCCGTCGTTTGTCGAGACGGTAACCGTAGACCAGACCCAGCGCCTGCACCTCCCGCTCGATATCGTGGATTTCCAGAACGGCGGATTGCGCATGGGGCTGACGAACGAAGGTGCCGAGACGGCGGCGTCTTTCGATGAGTCCGCGCTGCACCAGCTCGCTGAGAGCCTTGTTCACCGTCATGCGCGAACAGGCATATTGCCGGGTCATCTCGTGTTCGAAGGGAATACGATAACCCGGCGGCCATTCGCCCGACATGATGTGGCGCTCGACATCATTGCGGATGCGCTCGTGCAGCGATTTTTCCTGAAGATCGGCGCCTGTGCTCCTCATCCCGATGCTTTTATCCTCCCCTTTGCCTGATCAACTATCCATGGGCAGCGGCGGCAATCGCCTCGCTGCGGATTTCCTCCGTAAGCTTGGCGCGCAGCTCAGAAAATTCCGGGCTGGCCTTGACGGTGTAGTGACGCGGATGCGGCAGGTCGACCGGCGTGATCGACTTGATGCGACCCGGCCTTGCAGACATGGTCACCACACGCGACGCCATGAAGACCGCCTCCTCGATATCGTGGGTCACAAAAATGACCGTCTTCTGCTCCCGCTCCCAAATGCCGAGCAGCAATTCCTGCATCAGCCCGCGCGTCTGGTTATCGAGAGCGCCGAAAGGCTCGTCTAGCAGCAGGATTTTCGGGCCGTTCGCCAGGGCACGGGCAATGGCCGTTCTCTGCTGCATACCGCCGGAGAGCTGTTTCGGCCAATGGTTCTCGAAGCCGCGCAGGCCAACCTTGTCGATATAGCTGTCGACGATCTCCCATTTTTCCTTCTCGGCAACGCCGCGTTCGCGCAGGCCGAAGGCGACGTTTTCGCGGATCGTCAGCCAGGGAAACAGGGTGTAGGACTGGAACACCATGCCGCGATCCGCCCCCGGGCCCGTCACCGCTTTGCCGGACAGCAGCACTTCGCCCGTCGTTGGGCGGTCGAGACCGGCGATGATGCGCAGCAAGGTCGATTTTCCGCATCCTGACGGGCCGAGGATGGTGACGAAATCATTGCGGGGAATTTCCAGATCGGTGGGCTGGAGGGCCAGCGTCGGCTGCCCGCCCTGCACACCCGGAAAAGTGCGGCTGACGCCCTTGATAACGAGTTCGTTCATCAGGCAAGCCTCCAGGCGAAAAGCTTCCGGTTCAGCGATTTGAACGCGAAGTCCGAAATAAGACCGATAATGCCGATGACGATGATGCCGAAGATGATCTGCCCGGTCGCCATCAGCGCCTGGCTGTTGATGATCATATAGCCGATGCCCGAGGAGGCACCGATCAGTTCCGCGACAATGACATAGGTCCAGGCCCAGCCGAGAACGAGACGGAGGATTTCCGCAATATCGGGCGCATTGGCAGGAATGAGAACACGGCGAACAACGCCCCGGTCCTTCGCACCAAGCGTGTAGGCGGCCTCCACCAGATCACGCCGCGTGCCGGCGACAGCCACGGCAACCATCAGGATGATCTGGAACACCGCGCCGATGAAGATCACCAGCAGCTTCTGCATCTCGCCGATGCCGGCCCAGAGAATAAGGAGCGGCACGAAGGCGGAAGCCGGCAGATAGCGCGCGAAGGAGACGAAGGGCTCCAGCAGCGCCTCGATGGGCTTATAGGCCCCCATGGCGATGCCGACCGGCACGGCAACGAGCGATGCCAGCACGAAACCGCCGACCACGCGCCAGATCGTCATGCCGATATCGCTGGCAAAACCCTGATCGGTCAGCAGATAGATGCCGTCCTTCAGCATGGTGATGGGGTCGGCCAGAAAGGTTGGCGATACGAAACCGCCCAGCGTGGCAAAGCCCCAGGCGGAAAAAAACAGCACGAAGAACAGGATGCCGAGAGCAATTCTCGTGCTGTTCCGTATGGGTTGAAGAGGTTGCATCTGTCGCCTGTCCGGAAAACCGGCGCGGCACCTTCGCCGCGCCATCAGAACGCCGTGCGCGTTTCGTGACGCACAATCGACGCACTCACCTGTCTTTGGCTGCAATATTCCCCGCAGGGAACGCGGCCGCCTTTTCTGTTACTTGATGAAAGACGTGTCCGCGAGGGTCGAAAGATCGGGTTTCGACTTTATCACACCGATTTCCAGCAGCAGGTCCGCCGATTTTTCCGAGAATGTCTTGAATTCACCCTCGAAAAACTTCTGGTTGGCGGCCTTGTCCTGCCATTCGAGGAACTTTGCCGAAGCGGCAAAGGCCTCGCCGGTCTGCTTCACATCCGCCCCCATCGTCGCATAGGACTTTTCGGGATCGGCCTTGATGAGTTCAAGGGCCTGGAAATAGCTGTCCGCCAAGGCTTTCGCCGCCTGCGGATTGGCCTTCAAGAAATCCGGGGTACAACCGAACGTATCCATGACGGCGGGATAATCCAGCGTCGTGGCGAGGATTTTGCCCTTGTCGGGGGCGGCGCGGACAGTGGACAGATAGGGCTCATAGGTCATGGCCGCATCATTTTGACCGGCAACGAATGCCTGCGCGGCCGGTCCCGGCTCGAGGTTGACGACCTTGACATCTTTAAGAGTGAGGCCGTTTTCCTTGAGTATCCAGGCAAGGAAGAAATAAGGGGAAGTGCCCGGCGCGGAAGCGGCAACCGCCTTGCCTTTCAGGTCTGCGACCTTGGCAACATCACTGCGCACCGCAATGCCATCGGCGCCATGCGACTTGTCCATCTGGAAAATCTGGGTGGATTTCACGCCATTGGCATTCCACGCGATCCATGTTTCCACCGTGGTGGCGGCGCACTGGATGTCACCGGAAGCAAGGGCCAGATGGCGGCTCGCCTGCGGGATTTTCTTGATATCGACTTTCAGGCCGTTCTTTTCGAAAATGCCGGCCTGTTTGGCGAGCGTCAGCGGCGCAAAACCGGTCCAGCCGGACATGCCAATCGTCACCGACGTCTCGGCATAGGCGGAAGCGGATGACAACAGCGCGGCGACTGTGGCGAGAACCCATGTTTTCTTCATGATCTGAACCCCTTTTGATTTATTTTTGTGCGATGTTGTTTATCGCTTTATTTGAGGCATGGTAGGCAGGGATTTTATATTTGTCTAGACAAAATAGAAGCTTCCGAAGGCCTCCAGAAAGATTGCAAATACACCATCCGGCATTCTAGACATAGGATAACACGGCCCCGCGCACAGGCCCGCCGTTTTTCCATATCGAGCTTTCCATGACCAGACAAAGACGTCGCAGTATCATCAGGGCAAGGCGAACAGGAACCGGAATTGCGCTGGTTGCCGCCATTTCCTTCATCGCGGGCATGACGGATGCGGTGGGCCTGCATATTTCAGGCGACTTCGTATCCTTCATGACCGGCAACACCACGCGCGCCGCAGTCTCGATGGAGGCTGGCCTCTATTCCCACGCCGCGAAACTGCTTTTCGCGATCGTTGCCTTCGTGGCGGGCAATGCAGGCGGCATCGTGGTGGCGCATAAGTTCGACCGGCGCATCTTCGCCGTTCTGATGGCGGTGGGATTGCTGGTAACAATTGCCGCGCTGCTCGGCGGCGAGACTTCCGCTCTTGCGCGATTTTATCTCGTCGTTTTCGCCATGGGCATGGTCAACGCCGCCGTTGAGCACATTGAGGGACTGCCAATCGGGCTTACCTATGTGACCGGCGCGCTTTCCCGCTTCGGCCGCGGCATCGGCCGTTTTCTTCTCGGCGAACGAAGCCTCGACTGGGGCATTCAGATCGTGCCATGGCTTGGCATGATATGCGGCGCGATCTGCGGCGCCGTTCTCGCCGCCACCTTGCAATCGAATGCCCTTTGGGTGGTTGCGGCCACGGTTTTCGCCGTCGCCATCGCCACCTTCATCATTCCGCGCTCGCTTCGCCAGCGCTACAATCAAAGGGTCAAAATCCGGCGGATTACGCCCTGAAAATCGTCGCCGTCACTTTCGCGAGATGGTGACGAATTTCGTGCCGCGCACCCGCACCGTCATCCGGCAGGGTTCCTTGTCGGTACGCTCGCAATAACGCGGATGCATCTTCAGCACGAAAACCATGTTGCCGAAGCGCTTGATGAAATCATAATCGTAAATCCGGGCCGTCGCGATCATCAGATAACCGCCCTCTTTCACCTGGACATAAAAATTATAGGGGCATCCCTCGTCGTCGCAGCTGCGGCCCTTTTCGCCATCACAATCGAGAACGCCGTGATTGACGACGGCGTCCATCAGCCCGTCATTGTTGATATCCAGCCGCGTGACGAAATCGTCGCCGAAGGCCGCCACCTTGCACTCGTTGCGGAAATGGTCCTTCTCGTAGATCTCGGGGTCGTTCACCAGCTGCTGCTGCGCCGAGAGCGCTACCGGAAACATCAAGAGAACCAGCGCCTGAAGAGCGGCAACGAGAGCGATTCGCACGGCATTTTCCTTTGCATCCGTTTCGGTTATGGATGTTGCGATCATCCGGGCGGCCAGCCTAGAGTTTAGTGCTTGCGCGACACTGACGTGTTCGCAGCCCGTGTTTCGGGGGGGGGGGAACCTTTTCATGACGCTTCTGGGTTTTCTCGACTATGCCGGCGTCGCCATCTTTGCCGCCACCGGCGCGCTCACCGCCTCGCGCAAGCAGCTCGACCTGATCGGCTTCCTGTTTTTCGCCGCCGCAACCGGCATCGGCGGCGGCACGGTGCGCGATCTGGTGCTTGGCAGGACGCCGGTATTCTGGGTGGTGAACCCGACCTATATCCTCGTCTGCGTCTCGGTCGCGGTGCTGCTGTTTTTCACCGCGCATCTGTTCGAATCCCGTTACCGCGTACTGATCTGGCTCGATGCACTCGGCCTTTCCGCTTATTGCGTCATGGGAGCAGCCAAGGGGCTTGCCGCCAGCGGCTCCGCAACCGTCGCCATTGTCACCGGCGTTCTGACGGCGACGTTCGGTGGTGTGCTGCGTGATATTCTCGCCGGCGAACCGTCCGTGCTGCTGCGGCCGGAAATCTACATCACCTGTGCGCTCCTGGGCTCCTCCACCTTCATTGTCGTCTATTTCCTCGGCGCACCGCTTTATGCCGCATCAGCCGCAGGCGTCCTGACGGCCTTCGCCGTCCGGTCGGGTGCGCTGATCTTCGGCTGGACTTTTCCGCCCTATAAGGCAAAGCCCGGCAGACGGCCGGAAGATGTCATGAAGTGACATATAGAAATGACCGCCGAAAACAGAAATGGCGCCCATGGGCGCCATTTTCATGTCTGTTGTCGGACTGAAGCCTCATCCGCGCTTGCGACGAAGGCGGATGACCACGTCCACATGGGCGATTTCCATGCCCTCGGGCGCTTCCGGCAAATTGTCGATCTGGAGGTTATTGACGGGAATATCCAGAACCTCGTTCTCGCCCTCCACGAAGAAGTGGTGGTGATCCGAGACGTTGGTGTCGAAATAGGTGCGGGCGCCTTCCACGGCGAGAACACGGATAAGGCCGGCTTCGGTGAACTGGTGCAGCGTATTGTAGACCGTGGCGAGAGAAACGGGCACGCCGGCGGTAACCGCCTCATCGTGCAGTTCCTCGACCGTCAGATGGCGATCGCCCTTTGCGAAAAGCAGATCGCCCAAAGCCACACGCTGTCGCGTGGGGCGCAGCCCCGAGCGCCGCAACCTCGTTCCGATATCCAATGTGGCGTCAAATGCCATGCAATCCCATTCCAAACAGAGGTATGAAACTTACCAATTGCATTAGCATATATCTTTTGCGGCGAGTGCTTTCAATAGTTTCGGCGTGGCTTAGGCGCGGCAAATGGCGGCAAACCGGCCATTCCTGCAAATTTCCTCTGGTTCCAGCCGTACGGTTCCTGTATGCGGACGGCATATTGAGGTAATGACTTCTGCGAAGAAGGTTCGAAGACAAAGAATGTGGGCAGAGCGGCCTCTGCCCTTGCAGCGCTTCATTTTGAACCTAACTTGCTCTAGTGAAGTCGATCAACACCAGTAACTGGGGAAGTGAAAGCGGTATGGCAACGAGGCAATCAAGTTACAATTACGAGGAGATCCTGTCCTGCGGTCGCGGCGAATTGTTCGGCCCGGGAAATGCACAGCTCCCATTGCCCCCTATGCTCATGGTCCATCGCATTACCGAAATTTCCGAAACCGGCGGCGCCTTCGACAAGGGTTTCATCCGCGCCGAATACGATGTCAGCCCCGACGACTGGTATTTCCCCTGCCATTTCCAGGGCAACCCGATCATGCCGGGGTGCCTCGGCCTTGACGGCATGTGGCAGCTGACCGGCTTCTTCCTCGGCTGGCTGGGCGAAGAAGGCCGCGGCATGGCGCTTTCAACCGGCGAAGTGAAGTTCAAGGGCATGGTTCGCCCTCACACCAAGCTCCTTCAATATGGTATTGATTTCAAGCGCGTGATGCGCGGCCGTCTGGTGCTCGGAACCGCCGACGGCTGGCTGAAGGCGGATGGCGAAACCATTTATCAGGCGACGGACCTGCGCGTAGGCCTGTCGAAGGAAAAGGCTGCCTGAGGCAGACGGAATAGTCCTGACAAACGCCGGGCGGCTTCGGTCGTCCAGCCGAAATCTTAAGAAAAGGTCCCTTTCATGAGACGAGTTGTTGTCACCGGCCTCGGTATTGTTTCTTCCATCGGCGGTGATGCCGCTGAAGTCACCGCATCGCTGCGCAATGCCAAATCCGGCATTTCATTTTCGCCGGATTTTGCCGAACACGGTTTCAAATGCCAGGTCTGGGGCAAGCCGTCTCTCGACCCGACCGATCTGGTCGACCGCCGCGCCATGCGCTTCCTGTCGCAGGGCGGCGCGTGGAACCATGTCGCGATGAAGCAGGCGATCGCCGATTCCGGTCTCGAAGAGAGCGACATCAGCGGCAATGAGCGCACCGGCATCATCATGGGTTCGGGCGGTCCTTCCACCCGCACCATCGTCGAGGCAGCCGATATCACGCTGAAGAACAACAGCCCGAAGCGCATCGGCCCCTTTGCCGTGCCGAAGGCCATGTCCTCCACCGCCTCCGCGACGCTCGCCACCTGGTTCAAGATCCATGGCGTCAACTACTCCATCTCGTCGGCCTGCTCCACCTCGGCGCATTGTATCGGCAACGCCGCCGAAATGATCCAGTGGGGCAAGCAGGACGTGATGTTTGCGGGCGGCCATGAGGATCTCGACTGGTCCATGTCCAACCTCTTCGACGCCATGGGTGCCATGTCGTCCAAATATAACGAGACGCCGAGCGTCGCGTCGCGCGCCTATGACGTCAACCGCGACGGTTTCGTGATTGCCGGCGGTGCGGGCGTGCTGGTTCTCGAAGAGCTGGAACATGCAAAGGCGCGCGGCGCCAAGATTTACGCCGAGATCGTCGGTTACGGCGCGACCTCGGACGGTTACGACATGGTGGCTCCCTCCGGTGAGGGCGCAATCCGCTGCATGCGTCAGGCCCTTTCCACGGTCAAGGGCGACATCGACTACATCAATACCCACGGCACCTCGACGCCGGTTGGCGACAGCAAGGAAATCGGCGCGATCCGGGAAGTCTTCAGCGACAAGATCCCGCATATCCAGTCGACCAAGTCGCTCACCGGCCATTCGCTGGGTGCGGCCGGTGTGCAGGAATCGATCTATGGCCTGCTGATGATGCAGGAACGCTTCATCGGCGAAAGCGCGCATATTTCCGAGCTCGATCCCGAATTTGCAGGCGTTCCGATCGTTCGCAGCCGCATCGACAACGCCAAGATCGACACCATCCTTTCCAACTCCTTCGGCTTCGGCGGCACCAACGCCACGCTCGTCTTCCAGCGTCATAACGGATAATTGCCCATGAACGGCATCATGCAGGGTAAACGCGGCCTCATCATGGGCGTCGCAAACAATCATTCCATCGCCTGGGGTATCTCCAAGGCGCTTGCGGCACAGGGCGCAGAACTGGCCTTCACCTATCAGGGTGAAGCGCTCGGCAAACGTGTGAAACCGCTTGCCGCCGAGCTCGGATCCGATTTCATCGTACCATGCGATGTCGAGGATATCGCCTCGGTCGACGCCCTGTTCGCGACGATCCGCGAAAAATGGGGCTCGCTGGATTTCATCGTCCACGCCATCGGCTTTTCCGACAAGAACGAGCTGAAGGGCCTCTACGCGGATACGACGCGCGAGAATTTCAGCCGTACCATGGTCATTTCCTGTTTCTCCTTCACGGAAATCGCCAAGCGCGCCGCCGAACTGATGACCAATGGCGGCTCCATGCTGACGCTGACCTATAATGGTTCGCAGCGCGTCATTCCGAACTACAACGTCATGGGCGTCGCCAAGGCGGCCCTCGAGGCGTCCGTGCGCTATCTCGCCGCCGACTACGGCCCGCGCGATATTCGCGTCAACGCCATCTCGGCCGGTCCGGTCCGCACGCTGGCGGGCGCCGGCATCTCGGATGCGCGGGCGATCTACGCATGGAACCAGAAAAACGCACCGCTTCGGCGGACGGCGGATATCGACGATATCGGCGGATCGGCGCTTTACCTGCTGTCCAATATGTCGCGCGGTGTTACCGGCGAATGCCATTATGTGGACTGTGGTTATAACATCACCTCCACACCCACGCTGGAGGTTCTCTCCAAAGCGGATGCGGAATAAGCGCCCCGTTTTCAACTTCGACAAAAGCCCGGCCATGTGCCGGGCTTTTTATATTGTGGGTCGTATCAATTTCGGAAATCACTAAAGTATAATTTATTGGAGTAACTGAATTTAAACATCGGGTGGTTATGGTCCGCAACAAATTCAACGGTTGCGCTTGCCGCATATTCTTAGAGATCGATATCGCCTCATGCGACTGGCCAGACTGAAGCCATTGCTGGAAAAATTCGGAGTCTCGCGCGACGGGACAGCGGCTATAGAATTCGCGATACTCGCGATCCCCTATTTCCTCGTCGTCTTTGCGATCATCGAGACCTTCATCGCCCTGATGGCGGAACAGGTCGTCGCCAATGCCACTGAGAACATGGCGCGGCGTCTGCGCACCGGGCAGATCAGCAGCTCGATTTCGAAAGAGGATTTCCGCAAGAGCTTCTGCAATGAAGTTTCGGTGATGATCACCTGCTCAGCGGATGAAATCCAGAAAGAACAGAAGCTCTATATCGACCTTCGCTCCTTTACCGCCTTCAAGGATATTCCGACCACGATACCGCTGAAGGCCTACGGCGAATATTACGATCTCGATACGGCTCAATTCGGCTTCAAGCCGGGCGGGCCGGAAACCATCAACATGTTGCGTGTCTATTATCGCTGGCGTGTGGTTGCCGATATCATCCGGCCATACCTGACTAAAATACGTCCGGCCGATGGATCGATGCCGTCACATTTCCTCATCGTCGCGACAAATGCGTTCATGAACGAGAAATACATCACAGGCGGGGGCTCATGATGGCAGGGCTGGTGTCCGTTGCGGCAAACGGCAAACGACGCCTGATGGTGCTCGTTTCACGCTTTGCCAAAGATCGCCGTGGCGTGGGCGCGGTGGAGTTCGCGATCCTCTTTCCGATATTGCTTGCGCTTTATCTGACCTCTTTCGAATTGACGATCGGATACAACACCTACAAGCGGGCAAGCACCGCCGCAGCCTCCATCAACGATCTGATATCGAAAACAGGGTCCGTCGATAAAACCTATCTCGCGGGCATGCAGGACGTCGCAGCCGCCGTGTTTGCGCCCTACAGCACCAAGGGTCTGCAGCTGAAGATCAGCGGCATCAAGATCGATGCGCAAAAACGGGCGAAAATCACCTGGTCCTGGGATGAGAAAAATCTGAGACCCTATGCGGTGGGGTCACCCGTCGCCGTTCCGACGCGCCTGCTCGTGGAAAACAGCTTTCTCATCCACGTCGAACTTTCCATCCCGCATGAATTGCTGATGTTCATGCCTGACGTTGCCTCGTCTGGGGTGAAGTCGATCACGATCGGCCGCGAGTATTTCTTCAAACAGCGCGACGCCGAGACCGTCTGCACCAATTGCTGAACCAATCGGTGCGTCAGGACGGTCTCGTCATGGCAATCGTTAGTAGACGTCGCGCAGATAGCGTTTTTCGCGCTTCAGCCGGTTCACGTACTCGCTTGCCGCCTCGGCGGAGATGCCGGCCTCATCGCTGACGATGTTGTGCAGAGCATCATCGACATCCTTCGCCATGCGGGTCGCGTCGCCGCAGACGTAAAAGTAACCGCCATCTTCAAGCCATTGATAGAGCGCCTTGCCGTTTTGCCGCATGCGGGTCTGGACATAGATCTTCTCCGCCTGATCCCGCGAGAAAGCGAGATCGAGGCGGGTGAGCACACCATCGCGGCTCATGTCGCCAAGCTCGTTTTCATAGATGAAATCCGACTGCCGGTGCTGGTCGCCGAAAAACAGCCAGTTTTTGCCCTTTGCGCCTCGGGCTTGCCGTTCCTGCAAAAAAGCCCGGAAGGGCGCGATGCCCGTGCCCGGTCCCACCATGATAACAGGCGCATCATTGTCCTGCGGCACACGAAACGCCTTGTTCGGCGAGACGAAAATCCCGGCACTCTGCCCGGCCTCAACGCGGTCGGCGAGATAGGTGGAGCACACGCCGCCACGCTCACGGCCCTCGGCGCGATAACGCACGCTGGCGATGGTAAGATGCACGCTGTTTTTTGCAACCAGAGGGCTGGAGGAGATGGAATAGGCGCGGTGTTGCAGCGGCTTCAGGAATGTCACGAATTCAGCAACATCGAATAACGGCTTTCCGCCGAGATTGATGAGGTCGAGAATATCCTTGCTCCAGAGAAAGGCGGCCAGCTGCTCCCTGTCTCCGTTTGCGAGAATGTGGCTGAGTTCGTCATGCCCCGCCCGCTTGCCGATTTCGGCGACGAGGTCGCGCGAGGGCGTCGATATCTCGACCATGTTGAGAAGCGCATCGCCGACCGGCCGGTCCAACCCGGCGATTTGGCTGTCCGCAGCCGCTCCGAAGTGTTCCAGCAGCGCGCCGGCCAGTTTCGGATCGTTCAGGGGCACGACGCCAAGAGCGTCACCCGCCTCATAGTCCAGGCCGCTTTCGCCGAGATCGAATTCGTAGTGACGAATTTCCTTGGACGAGCCGGGGCCGGACAGGCGACGATTGACGCTTACCTCAGCGGAATAGGGATTTTTGCGGCTCCAGCCCTGCTTTGCCCGTACGGGCGGCTCAGCGATGTCGGGCATGGTGACAGATGCCGCGCTGCCGCCATCGACAGCAAGCGCGAGCGGCAGGGTCTCACCGATCCATGCGGCGGCAGCGTCCTCAAAGTCGATATCGCAGTCGATACGCGTCTTCATACGCTTGCCGCCGAGTTGTTCGAACCGCGTATCGATAAGCTTGCCCGCCTGGCAGAAGCCGTCATAGCCGGTATCGCCGAGCGCGAGGACGGCAAAATTCATCTCGTCCAGACGCGGCGCGCTGTCGGCGGCGAGCGCTTCCCAGAAAAGCTGGGCATTATCAGGCATTTCACCCTCGCCATAGGTCGAGGTGACGACGATGACCCGTTTCATCGCGCCGAGACTGTCCATCGAGACATCATCGAGTGCCGTCACCACCGGCTGCATGCCCTGCGCGCGGGCGGCGGCGGCAATATCCATCGCCAGCGCCTCGGCATTGCCGGTCTGGGTGCCGAAGAGAATATTCAGCACACTAGCCGCCGCCCTGGGAGCAGCGGCGGCAACCGATGTCTCCAGGCCGATGGCGGCGCGGGAATGGAGCCCCGCCAGAAAACCGGAAAGCCATGCGCGCTGATCACCGTTGAAGGGCGCGTCTTCGGGAATATAAGGTATCTTCATCATGCTGCCCTGTGGCTGGATGCGGTGGCGAGGTCGGGGATGGCGCGGGCTGCGAAAAGCTCCTCGAAGCCCGGCAGGCGGCCGATCTTCTCGATGTTTTTCCGGTTCTGCTGAATGATCCAGCCATAAGTGCCGGGGCTGTCCACCGACCAGATGTTCCTGCGCGCCAGCGCCTGCTTGTAATCGTCGAGACGCTTGGCGGCGATCATCACCGCAAGCTGTTCATCGCTATGGTCCGAAAGCGCCTCGCGGGCATATCTCAGCAGCCGCTGCATCAGCGCATAGTCTTCCGTGAGGATGAGATTGCGCACGGCTTTTTCAATGGCCGGGTCGGAAGGACCTGACGCCATCGGCACCCGCTGCAAGGCGATGGCCTGCGCCATGCTCAACACGGTATAATTGTTGAGCAGCGCATACATTTCCTCGGTATCCGTCTCGCCATAACCCGGCACCGTTCCGTTCAGGACGGCCTTGCGGTCACGATAGGCGAGCTTGAACTTGCGCAGTTGATGAGCGGCAAGCGCGGATGCCAGTTCCTCCAGCAGTTCCTTGCGGGGCTTCGCCTTCAGAATCTCATCGCTATCCTGATAAAGCAGCAGGGCGCGTGGCATGCCATAGACGAAATTATGCTGTTCGCTTTCCCAGTTTTCCAGAAGCCATGCCGCCTTGGCCGAGCCGGTCTCTGCGACATGCCAGGTCAGAAGCTGGTGGATGGCCTGATTATGAACTGCAGCTTGTTCATCCTCACCGGTGACTGAACCGAGCAGGATGGAATCGTGGCTGACTTTCTTCGGCAGATCGCCATAGGGATCATACTGGTAGACGAAACCGCCGCTCATGCCATTGCCGAAACCCTTGCCGAAGCTGCCAAGGTTCAGCACCGCGCCGTTGGTCATGTATTCGCAGGCAAAATCACCCACGCCTTCGACCACGGCGGTGGCGCCGGAGTTACGCACCGCAAAACGGTCTCCCGCCTGCCCCTCCACGAAGGTGCGGCCGCCGGTGGCGCCGAACAGCGCGAAATTGCCGACAAGCACATTGCCGCCCGCCTCTTCCGAGCCGCCGCCGGGCGAACGCACGACGATGGTGCCGCCGCAGGCGCTTTTGCCGACGCCGTCATTGCAGGTGCCGGTATGGACCATGACCATGCCGTCGTTGCAGAAGGCACCGAAGGACTGTCCGGCGGAACCGGACGTATCGATGCGCACCGAACCCGCCTCCAGGAACCGGCGACCGCGGCTGTCCCGCTTGACGGCCGGTAACGCATCCGCCTCTTCGTCGGAAAGTTCATGGTTCAGCATGCGTTCGATATCGACGGCAAGCTGACCGCCGACGCTCTTGTTGCAATTGTTGAGGAAACGATTGCCGCCAAGCTCAATATTCTCGCGCCGGCTGTCGACCAGGGCCGAGCGCACGAGTTCGATGAAGGCATCATCAAGCGCAAAGTCCTTTTCCATATAGACCGGGCTGTCGATCCTCACCTCTTCGACCACGGCGAGCATTGCCCGGAGGTCAAGCTGGCCGACGCTGGCCGGATGATCGAGGAGGTGAAGAAGATCGGAACGGCCGCGTGCTTCCCGCAGTGAGGCAACCCCAAGCCCGGCCAAAATCTCGCGCGTTTCATGGGCGATGTTCATGAGATATTGCGCCAGAGCGCGCGGATCGCCGTTGAAGGCCTCCTGATTGGTGGTGAGACCGGCCGGGCACTTGATGTTGCAGTTCTTGGCCATGACGCATTTCAGCATCATCAGCGCCGTCGTGCCGAATTCGAAACTGTCGCCGCCGAGGAGTGCTGACTTCACCACGTCGCTCGCCGTCTGGTGCGCGCCGGAGCAACGCAGCAGCACCTTGGCGCGCAGGCCGGTGGCGCAAAGCGCCTGATGCACCTCGGCAATGCCGATTTCCGCCGCACGGCCGGTATATTTGAGACTGGTAACGGCCGCCGCGCCCGTGCCGCCGGTATTGCCGGCGACATTGATGACATCCGCACCCGCCTTGGCGACGCCGACCGCAATCGTGCCGATGCCTTCCGACGAGACCAGCTTGACGATGACGCGCACGCGCGCCGCCTTGGCGTCATGGATGAGCTGGGCCAGATCCTCGATGGAATAGGTGTCGTGATGCGGCGGCGGCGAGACAAGCTCGACGCCCGGCGTGCCGCCACGCGCGGCGGCGATTTCCACCGTCACCTTGGGAGACGGCAACTGCCCGCCCTCGCCCGGCTTTGCGCCCTGACCAATCTTGATCTCGATCTCTTCCAGCATCGGATCTGCAAGATAACCGGCCCAGACGCCGAAGCGGCCGGAGGCAAACTGCTTGATGCGCGAGGCACGGATGGTGCCATAACGGGAAATATGCTCGCCACCCTCGCCTGAATTCGACATGCCGCCGACCATGTTGGTGCCATGGGCAACTGCCTCATGGGCAGCGGCAACCAGCGCGCCATGGCTCATGGCACCCGATGCAAGGGTTTTGGTGATCTCGCTCGCCTTCTGAACGGCATCGAGCGGAATGCTTTCCGGCGCGGTGCGGATAAGCGAGAGATAGGCGGAGGCTTCACCCTTTGCCTGAACCATGAGCGCGCCGCCTTCCAGCCAATGGCCTGGAATATCCGCACCGAAACGGTCGAGCAACGACTGGCCGAGCGCGGCAAGCCGGGCAAGCTCATGACCGTGCGGGCCGGTCAATTGCAGCCGGAATGCGCCGTCTCCCACCTCGTCGCAGCGCAATCCGCGTACCATGAAGCTGTTATTGCCCTGACGGGAAAAACGGCCCATTTCCCGGCGGAATTCTTCTGCGGAACCGGCGAATGTCACGTCGGCCGGCAATTCCAGAACATCGCGCAAGGCGGCGGGGCGGCGCGCCCTTTCCTCCGCCATCATGCGGGCGAAGGCGCGATAGCCGGGCGTTACCTCGAATCTGTCGATTGCGTCAGGCGTCAGCCGGTCGAAGCTGTTGTGATAATAGGCCGCATCGTTGAGACCGAAGGCATCCTCCAGCCGGTTGAGCGGCAGGAGACGCAAAGCCTCCTCGTTTTCGGTTCCGTTGTCGAAACCGATCTTCTCTTCCGTCATATCCACGAAACCGCGTACCGCCGTCGTGCCATAGGAATGGCCAGCACCTTCCGCGCGCTCCTTGAAGAGACCGAGCAGGGGTATGTCGTTTTCGCCCTTCACGGACAACGCCTTGCGGTGCCAGTCCGCCACGGCCTGCGCGATGACGGCGAAGTTGACGCCGCCGACCGGGGTCTTCACATTCGGGAAATAGCGCTTCAGCACCGCATCATTGGTATCGAGGAAGTTCGGTTCAAAGAACTCGCCGCCGATATAGCTTTCCGCCGTGCACAGGCCGACCTTGCCCATGGTCTTCATCAGCGACTTTTCCGCCGCCTTGGCGAAACGCTTGAAGGCCTTGTCGGCATCGGCACCGAATTTCTCCTCGGCGCGAAACTGCACGCCGAGCGGATAGGCGGCCGAAGCGCCGAAACCGAGGCTCGCTGCAATGTGATGCGAAGAGGAAAATTGCCCGCTTTCAACGATCAGCGACACGCGCAGCCGCAAACCTTCCTCGATCAGCCGCTGATTGATGGCGGAGACGACCATGATCATCGGCAAGGCCGCGCGGTTTGCCGAAACGTGCCGGTCGGTGATGATGGCGATGCCGCCTTCCTCAGCCGCAAAAGCCACAACCTCATCGCAGAGGCCATCGATTGCCTGCCGCAGGGCGACTTCGTTGGCCCCCGCAACATCGAAGACCGGCGAATAAAGCATTTCGAAACGGCGAAGGGGCGTCTCCGACTGCTCGCGAATACGCAGCATATCGAGATGGGTCAGGATCGGAGAGCGCACGACGATCTGGCGGGCCTTCTTCGCGCCGCTGTTCGGCTTCGCACCAAGGGCCACACGCAACGTCATGCCATCGGCCTCACGAATACTGTCGAGCGGCGGATTGGTGACCTGCGCGAAGCGCTGCGAGAAATACTTCGCAACGCCGCCTTCCTGATCGGACAGCGCGTTGATGGCATTGCCGTAACCCATCGCCGAGATCTTTTCCGCGCCGGAGGCCAGCATCGGGTCCATCAGGAACTTGAAGCTTTCCTGATTATGCGAATAGGCGACATAACGCTGGTGCCGTTCCAGATCGCCGTTGTAACGCAGCGGCGAACCCTGCTTTTCCGCCGGCACTTCCGGCAGATCCTCCAGCATGACACGGGCTTCGCGCAGCAGGGATGAATAGTCGCGGCGTGAGGCGAGAAGTTCCAGCGCCTCGACGGTGGAAAAGGCGCGGCGTTCTGCATGGTCGTAATAAAGCATGCCGCCCGCCTCGATGCGGCCGCGACGGATGACGCTTTCCGCCGGAAAGGCGATCTGCCCGGCTTCCGACATGACGCAGAGATAATCTTGCGTCTCGACGGTGCGCAACGGGCGCAGGCCAAGGCGATCGAGCCGCGCGCCGATGATGGTGCCGTCGCCGAAGATCAGCGCGGCAGGGCCGTCATTCTTCTCCTCATAGAGCGAGAAATATTCCAGCATCGCCTTGACGTCGGGTGACAGGGTATCGTCGTTTTCCCAGGCCGGCGGCATCATCGAGACCACGGCGGTGACGAGGTCGAGTCCGTCTTCCATCACCCGCGCCTGCAGGGTCTGGTCCAGGCGGCAGCTATCCGACTGGCCCTTCGGGCGGATGATGCTGGCATTCTTCGCCAGCGCCACGGCCGCTTCCGACAGCCGGTTCTTCTTGTCGGTATTGAGTTCGCCATTATGCGCCATCAGGCGGAAGGGCTGCGCCATGGAAGGGTGCGGATCGGTATTGGTGGAGAACCGCGTGTGGAAATACATCGTATGCACTTCATGACGCGGGTCGGTGAGGTCACAGAAATAGGGCATGACCTCATGCGAGTTGAGGCGGCCTTTCAGAACCTGCGTGCGGGCGCTGAGCGACAGTGGATAAAAGCCGGCAAGTTCCGGCACGGTATAGGCAAGCGCCTCGATGGCGAGCAGCGCCTTGTGGATGCGCCAATCGAATTCGGCAAGGCTGCCGCATTCGGCCGGAGCCGAAAAGACCCATTGGCGGATCGGCAACTGGTAAGGGATGGCGGCGGGACGGATGGCCGCATCATTCACCGGCACATCGCGAACGAGCAGGATTAAAAAGCCCTGCTCTTTGAGGGCGTTTGCGATGATACCGACAGCCTCGCCGTGGAAAGCCGGATTTTGCGGCAGAAAAAAATTGCCGACGCCGAAACGGCCGGCCCGCAAACCGTCCTCACCCGTCAATTCCCGAAAGAAGGAGAGAGACAAATCCAGCGACACGCCGGCACCATCGCCGACACCTTCCGCCGACATGCCGCCGCGATGCGGCACGGCACAGAGCGCTTCGTGGCCGCGCTTCAGCACATCATGCGTCTGCACGCTGTCCTTGCGGGTGATGAAACCGACACCACAGCTACTTTTTTCAAAAGCCGCATCGTAAAGGCCGAATTTTTGCTCCGTCACACTCAAGGCACTCTCCTCTCGTTGCGCATTTCGCGCGGCATCGCCCTCTTCCCCGAAACCCGGCGCGTCAGCCGGCACTCTGCGGGCGGAGCCGCAGGCGACCTGGCTGCTCCTCATTCTTCTGTTTATCGGCGTTTAATGGCGCGAACGGTCGTTTTGCGGCCGTCAAACGGCTTGGCGGCGATGGCCGCTTTTTCGCAAATAATGATCGTCGTCGTTCGCATCGCGTTCCCTGATGGCCGGCTGTCCGGCGGTGAGATACACTGAATTATGTCAGTATTCCTTACATAATATTTCATGATCGACCGAGTCAAGATTAAAATCGACCCGGCGCAATAAAAAAACAAAAACGCCGCGAAATCCGACAGGATTCCGCGGCGCGATGGCTGCAGAGATTTTTAAATTGCCCGGATCACTCCGAAGGCATGTCCAGCGTGCGGCTGAACCAGAGGGCAATCAGCGTGCAGAGCGCACCCGACATCAGGTAAATGCCGACGGCGAAAAGGCCGAATTTGGACGAAAATCCGAGCGCGACGAGCGGCGCGAAACCGGCGCCGATCAGCCAGGAAATATCCGAGGTGATCGATGCGCCGGTATAGCGGTACTCACGGCTGAAGCGGGAAGCAAGCGCGCCGCCCGCCTGGCCGAAGGACAGGCCAAGCAGCGAAAAGCCAATCAGCACAAAGAGATAGCGGCCAATATCGCCGGAACCAAGAAGAACCGGCGCAACCAGACTGAAAAGGCCGATCAGCACCGCCGCGATGGCCAGAAGCTTCCGTCGACCGATCCGGTCGGCCAGAATACCGGAGACCACGATCATTCCGCCGGCGATGATGGCGCTGACGAATTGCACGAACAGGAAGTCCGAGACACGCTGGCTGGTGTTGAGCGAAACCCAGCTCAGCGGGAAGACCGTGACAAGATGAAAGAGCGCAAAGCTTGCCAGCGGCACGAATGCACCTGTGACCACCACCGGAAACTGCGAACGCAGCATCTTGAACATGGGGCGCGGTTCCAGCTCGTGCTGTTCCAGCATGGCCTGGAATTCCGGCGTCACGATCATACGCAGGCGGGCGAAAAGCGCGAGAACATTCAACGCCAGCGCCACGAAGAATGGGAAACGCCAGCCCCAGGCGAGGAATTCCGCATTGGAAAGCTGCGTCACGAAGACGATGAAAAAGGCGCTGGCGAGACCGAAGCCCATGGCCGCACCGATCTGCGGCATCATGGCGTACCAGCCGCGCTGTTTCTGCGGCGCATTCATGGCGAGCAGCGAAACCAGACCGTCCCATGCACCGCCAAGCCCAAGGCCCTGGCCGATGCGGAATACCGCCAGAAGACAGGGGGCAAGTATGCCCGCTTCCGCATAGGACGGAAGAAAGCTGATCGCCATGGTGGAACCACAGAGCGTAAAGAGCGCGGCCATCAGCTTCACGGCGCGCCCGAATTTGCGGTCGATCTGGAGGAAGATCAGCGAGCCGATCGGCCTTGCGATAAAGGCCAATGAGAAAACCGCGAAGGAATAGAGCGTCGCCGTCAGCGGATCGACGAAAGAAAAGAAGACGTGGGGGAAAACGAGCGCGGAGGCGATGGCATAGATGAAAAAGTCGAAGAATTCCGTCATTCTCGCAAGAATGACCGCAATCGTGATGCGATCCGGATCGACCTTAACGGGACCGGCCCCATTTCCGTTCGCCTCCGGCGCCTGCCCAAAGGATGGAGCAGCATTCGTATAACTCATAATATCCCTCCTGCGTCATGGACGAACCATTTCCTGTAACGCGCCGGCTCCTCTTCCGTTGCGTTACGATGCGACGGATTGTCACACGCACCCTACGTAACGTCAATTGAAGTTTGGCAATAAAGGGTTGCCCAGTCAGCCGACCATGCGATAATGCACGCGCTCCGTCCTTAAACGCAGCTCTGCCCGAGACATGGTGCATCGCGAAGGTTTCGCTGCACCGCGACAATATACCTCATTTGAAAAATGATGTTCGGCAATTATTCGCGGCATAATCCAAACTGTACGAGTTCAAAGAACGTGCGCACGATCAAAAAAATCCTATCCGCCCTTCTGGCAATCCCGGCTCTGCTGCTGCTCAGCGGCTGTAACCTCGTGGTGATGAACCCTTCGGGCGACGTCGCCATCCAGCAGCGCGATCTTATCATCACGTCCACGGTCTTGATGCTGCTGATCATCGTCCCCGTCATCGTCCTGACGCTTTTCTTCGCATGGAAGTATAGGGAATCGGCAAAGGCTGAGGATTACGATCCCGAGTGGCACCACTCCACGCGCCTTGAAATGGTGATCTGGTCGGCTCCGGTCGCCATCATCCTGATGCTCGGCACGGTGACCTGGATTTCCACTCACCGTCTCGACCCCTATCGCCCGCTGGAGCGTATCGACGAGAACCGCCAGGTGACCGCCGATGTCAAACCGATCACGGTGGAAGTGGTGGCCATGGACTGGAAGTGGCTGTTCTTCTATCCCGAACTCGGCATTGGCAGCGTCAATGAATTCGCCGCTCCGGTCGATGTTCCGATCAATTTCAAGATCACCGGCACGACGGCGATGAACTCCTTCTTCGTGCCCGCGCTCGCCGGCCAGATCTACGCCATGGGCGGCATGCAGACCAAGCTGCACGCGGTCATCAACAAGGAAGGCGTTTATGACGGCTTCTCGGCCAACTTCTCCGGCCCCGGCTTCTCCCACATGCGCTTCAAGTTCCACGGCCTCAGCCAGCAGGGCTTCGACCAGTGGGTTGCCAAGGCGAAAGAAGGCGGCAAGGGCTTTGGCCGTCAGGAATATCTGGAATTCGCCAAGCCTTCCGAGCGCGAACCGGTACAATATTTCGCTTCGGTCGATCCCGAACTCTACAGCGCCATCCTCAACCGCTGCGTCGAGCCCAACAAGCTCTGCATGCGTGACATGATGCATATCGACGCCAATGGCGGCGGCGGCAAGGAAGGCATCGATATCGCCAAGGCGCTGAATTCCGTCGTCTGCACGCCGCTTGCGCCCTTTGGCGTCGCCAGCGGTCCCCAATCCACTCCGGCTGCGCTCGAAGGACAGACTTTCGAACCTGCGGCGCTGCCGGAAACGAAACAAGTCGCTGGCTGACGGATACGTCCCGGCATTATGCGGCGCGGCCAATGGCTGCGCCGATCTTATGTCTTAGAATCGCAAGAGGCTAAAAATGATCGTCAATTCCGATCAAACGTCGTTCCTGTTCGGGAAGCTGACATGGGAGTCCATCCCGCTTCACGAGCCCATTCTTGTCGCAACCTTCGCGGCCGTGGCTCTGGGCGGTATCGCCGTCGTCGGCGCCCTCACCTATTTCCGCCTCTGGGGCTATCTCTGGAATGAATGGTTCACGAGCATCGATCACAAGAAGATCGGTATCATGTACATCATCCTGGCGCTGGTCATGCTGCTGCGCGGTTTCGCCGATGCCATCATGATGCGCGTCCAGCAGGCGATCGCCTCGGGCGGATCGGAAGGTTACCTTCCGCCGCACCATTACGACCAGATCTTCACGGCCCACGGCGTCATCATGATCTTCTTCATGGCCATGCCCATGATCACGGGTCTGATGAACTTCGTCGTGCCGCTGCAGATCGGCGCCCGCGACGTTTCGTTCCCCTTCCTCAACAACTTCTCCTTCTGGATGACCACGGCCGGCGCCGTCATCACCATGATCTCGCTGTTCGTGGGTGAATATGCGCAGACCGGTTGGCTCGCCTATCCGCCGCTTTCGGGTATCGATGGAAGCCCGGGCGTCGGGGTCGATTATTACATCTGGGGTCTGCAGATCGCCGGTGTGGGAACGACACTCTCAGGCATCAACCTGATCGTGACGATCATCAAGATGCGCGCGCCTGGCATGACCATGATGCGCCTGCCGATCTTCGTCTGGACATCGCTGTGTTCGAACATCCTGATCGTGGCCTCGTTCCCGATCCTGACCGGCACGCTCGCCCTTCTCACCCTCGACCGTTATGTTGGCACCAACTTCTTCACCAACGATCTCGGCGGCAATCCGATGATGTATGTCAACCTCATCTGGATCTGGGGCCATCCCGAAGTCTACATCCTGGTGCTGCCGGCCTTCGGCGTCTTCTCGGAAATCGTCTCGACCTTCTCCAACAAGCGCCTTTTCGGTTATGCCTCGATGGTCTACGCCACCGGCGTCATCACCATCCTCGCCTATATCGTGTGGCTGCACCACTTCTTCACCATGGGTTCCGGCGCAAGCGTGAATGCCTTCTTCGGCATCACCACGATGATCATCTCGATCCCGACGGGCGCGAAGATCTTCAACTGGCTCTTCACCATGTATAAGGGCCGCATCAAGTTCGACGTTCCGATGCTCTGGACCATCGGCTTCATGATCACCTTCGTCATCGGCGGCATGACCGGCGTTCTTCTCGCCGTTCCGCCGGCGGACTTCGTGCTGCACAACTCGCTGTTCCTCATCGCCCACTTCCACAACACCATCATCGGTGGCGTCGTGTTCGGTGTGCTTGCGGGTATCGTCTACTGGTTCCCGAAGGCCTTCGGATACCGGCTCGATCCGTTCTGGGGTAAGCTGTCCTTCTGGTTCTGGTTCATCGGCTTCTATTTCGCCTTTATGCCGCTTTATATTCTCGGCCTGATGGGCATCACCCGCCGGATCAGCCAGTTCGAGGATAATTCCCTGCAGATCTGGTTCGTGATCGCCGCATTCGGCGCCTTCCTGATCGCGCTCGGCATAGCCTCCTTCGTCATCCAGCTCATCGTCAGCTTCCTGAAGCGCGACAAGCTGCGTGACGTGACCGGCGACCCCTATAACGGCCGTACGCTGGAATGGTCGACGTCTTCGCCGCCGCCCGCCTACAACTTCGCCTTCACGCCCGTCATCCACGATGTCGACGCCTGGGCGGATATGAAGAAGCGCGGTTACAACCGTCCCAAGGAAGGCTTCATTCCGATCCATATGCCGAAGAACACCGGCGCCGGCGTGATCATCAGCGCCATCAGCGTGGTTCTCGGCTTCGCCCTGGTATGGCACATCTGGTGGCTTGCGGCTCTGTCGATGCTCGCCATCATCGCGGTCTCCATCGCCCATACCTTCAACTACAATCGCGATTATTACATTCCGGCTTCCGACGTTTCCACGGTCGAAGCGGAACGTACCAAGCTGCTCGCGGAACAGGCGTAACGGAACATGTCTCATACACCTGCACAAAGCGTCGACGGCGCTGAACCACCGGTCTTCTACCTGAAGGAAGACCATCACCCGGAGAACGGCACCTCGCTGGGCTTCTGGCTCTACCTGATGAGCGACTGCCTTATCTTCGCGACGCTGTTTGCCACCTATGCCGTTGTCGGCCGCAACTATGCGGCCGGCCCTTCCGGCGCCGACCTGTTCGACCTGAAGCTGGTGGCGATCAATACCGGCTTCCTGCTTTTCTCCTCCATCACCTATGGCTTCGCCATGCTGGAAATGGAAAAGCAGAAGGTAAAGGCCACGCTGGTCTGGCTGGGTGTGACCGGCCTTTTCGGCCTCGCCTTCCTCGCCGTGGAACTTTACGAGTTCCATCACCTGATCGCGGAAGGCGCGGGTCCGCAGCGTTCGGCGTTCCTGTCGGCCTTCTTCGCGCTGGTCGGCACGCACGGTCTGCACGTCACCTTCGGCATCATCTGGCTCGTCACGCTGATGTTCCAGGTCGCCAAGCACGGCCTGATCGCGGCAAACAAGCGCCGCCTGATGTGCCTGTCGATGTTCTGGCACTTCCTTGACGTCATCTGGATCGGCGTCTTCTCCTTCGTTTACCTCATGGGAGTTCTTTGATGAGTTCCGAAGCACACGCACATCACGACGCGCATGGCGACGACCATCATCACCATGATGGTGCGAGCCACGGCACGTTCAAGAGCTACATGATCGGCTTCGTCCTGTCGGTCATCCTGACGGCGATCCCCTTCTGGCTGGTCATGGGCGACGTTCTTGAAAACAAGACCCTGCTGGTCATCGCCATCATGGGTCTCGGCGTCATCCAGATCTTCGTGCACATGATCTACTTCCTGCACATGGACACCAAGTCCGAAGGCGGCTGGACCTTCATGGCGCTGATCTTCACCGTCGTGGTGCTCCTGATCACGCTCTCCGGCTCGCTCTGGGTCATGTACAACATGAACAAGAACATGATGCCGCTGCACATCGAGGATGTGAAAAACCTGCCCTGAGCAGCATAAATCAACGGCCTGCCGGGTTTCCGGCGGGCCGCCTTCGCGCCAACACATACCCCCATGAATCCTGGTGCGATTTATGGGGTTATTTGCTGGAAGAAGCGCATGCGGGTGCTAGAGTTTTTTCGCTTTTCTTCGAATCGCGAAAACACTCTAACTCTTTGTTTTGGCGCATTTCCGGACGGAAAACCGGGTTCCACTTTTCCTGGAAATGCTCCAGGAAACCCGCCAAAGCAGACCGGTTTCTGCCGGGCGCGCTTCGCAAGGACCGTGACATGAGCCAAACCACACCCCATAACCGGCGCATCCGCCCTGCGGCCATCGTCGTCCTGTTCCTGACCGTTGTTCTGACGGGTCTGCTGCTCGCGCTCGGCACATGGCAGGTCAAGCGCCTTTCCTGGAAGCTCGATCTTATCGAGCGGGTCGAAGCCCGCGCCCATGCCGATCCCGTCGACGCCCCTGCCGCCAAAGAATGGCCGGCGCTCGGCGATCCGGCGGAATACGAATATCGCCGTGTGAAACTGTCCGGCACCTTCCTCAATGACAGGGAGGTTCAGGTCTATACGGTCACGGACCTCGGCCCCGGTTACTGGGTGATGACGCCGCTCAAACGCGACGATGGCTCCAGCATCATCGTCAATCGCGGCTTCGTGCCGTCCGACAGACGCGATCCGTCCTCCCGCCAGGAAGGCGAACCGGCCGGAAAGGTCGAGATCGTCGGGCTGATGCGCGCGCCCGAAACCGGCGGGCTTTTCCTGCGCACCAACGATCCGGCAAATGGCCGCTGGTATTCCCGCAACATTCCGCAAATCTCGCAGGCATCCGGCCTTTCCGATGTCGCGCCGTTTTATGTCGACGCCGATGCGACACCCAATCCGGGCGGCCTGCCGGTCGGCGGCAAGACCATGCTCACCTTTCCCAACAACCACCTCTCCTATGCCGTTACGTGGTATATTCTGGCGGCGATGGTGGTGGCTGCGGGCTGGTATGTCCTGCGCAACCTCAACGCCCCCAAACCGAAGCGGGACGAGGACTAAGCAGCCGGTTTTACCGGATGGTTCATAAAAGCACTTCCTTCTTCACGTTTTGCTGATCTATAACGACAGTTCGGCCTGACATTGCCCGTCGGCGCATTTTGTTTCGGTGAGTTATGGCAAGAGCATTTCTTCTCGTTCTGGATTCCTTCGGCGTCGGCGGCGCACCCGACGCGGAGCGCTATGGCGATCTTGGCGCAAACACGCTCGGCCATATCGCGGAATTCTGTGCAGCGGGCGCTGCCGACAAAGCGGGGCTTCGCTCCGGTCCGCTGAAACTGCCGAACATGTGTTCGCTCGGCCTGCTGGAGATCGCGCGGCAGGCAAGCGGCGACATTCCCGCCGGCATGGAACCGCCCGAGCGCATTTTCGGCCTGCACGGTTCCGCCAGCGAAATCTCAAAAGGCAAGGATACCCCGTCCGGCCACTGGGAGATCGCCGGTACGCCCGTCACCTTCGACTGGGGATATTTCCCGACGGAAGGCGATGCGTTTTCGCCGGAACTGGTGGAAGCGATCTGCAGGCAAGCCGATATTCCGGGCATTCTCGGCAATTGCCATGCTTCCGGCACCGAGATCATCGCTGCGCTCGGCGAGGAGCATATCAGGACCGGTAAACCGATCTGCTACACCTCATCCGATTCCGTTTTCCAGATCGCCGCGCATGAAACGCATTTCGGTCTGGAGCGGCTCATCGCGCTCTGCGAGACGGTACGCAAGCTGCTCGATCCGCTGAATATCGGCCGCGTCATCGCCCGCCCCTTCATCGGCGAGACGGTCGCGACTTTCGAGCGCACCGGCAACCGCCGCGATTTCTCCGTTCTGCCGCCGGAACCGACCCTGCTCGACAGGCTTGTGGAGGCCGGCCGAAAAGTGCACGCCATCGGCAAGATCGGCGATATCTACGCCCATCAAGGCGTCTCCCGCGTCATCAAGGCAAATGGCAACGGCGCCCTGATGGATGCGACGTTGCAGGCTATCGATGAGGCTGAAAACGGCGATCTCGTCTTCACCAATTTCGTCGATTTCGACATGCTTTATGGCCATCGCCGCGACGTTGCCGGTTACGCCGCCGCCCTTGAGGCCTTCGATGCGCGAATCCCCGAAATCCATCGCAAGATGGCGCCGGGTGACATCGCCCTTCTGACCGCCGATCACGGCTGCGACCCCACCTGGCGGGGCACGGACCATACACGGGAAAGGGTGCCGATCATGGCATTCGGGCCGGGCATTCGCTCACGCGATGTCGGCATCCGTTCAAGCTACGCCGATATCGGCGAAAGCATCGCCCACCATCTTGGCATCGAGGCCGGTTCTCACGGCAGGAGCTTCATTTGACATCGCATTTGCTGAAAGCGGAAATTCACTGCCACATCGAAGGTGCGGCCCCGCCCGCCCTTGTCGCTAAACAGGCGGAGAAATACGGCATCGACACCAGCGGTTTTCTGCGGAACGGCCAATATGTCTGGTCGGATTTCGCCGAATTCATCCGTTGTTACGATGCGGTGGCGCAGGTGTTCAAGACGGATGAGGACTATGCCATCCTGACTGAGGCCTACCTGACCGAACTCGCCGAAGCCAATACGATCTATAGCGAACTGATCATTTCGCCCGATCACGGCGACCGCATCGGGCTCGGTGCCGACGCCTATCTGGCTGGCATTGCCGAGGGCATCCGTATCGCAAGGGAAAAGACGGGGATCGAAACCCGCATCATCGTCACCGGTGAGCGCCACTTCGGCCCGGAGCGGGTGATCGCCGCGGCCGAATATGCGGCACGCGCCCAACATCCGCTGGTGACGGGCTTCAACATGGCCGGCGAAGAGCGCATGGGCCGCGTCGCCGATTATGCACGCGCCTTCGACATCGCCCGCGATGCCGGCCTTGGGCTGACCATTCATGCCGGCGAGGTTTGCGGACCGGAAAGCGTTACCGATGCGCTCGATCTCGTCAAACCGTCCCGCATCGGGCATGGCGTGCGCGCCATCGAAGATGCCGGTCTCATCGCCCGGCTGGCCGAGGCGGGAACGGTTCTGGAAGTCTGCCCCGGCTCGAATATCGCGCTCAACGTCTATCCCGATTTTGCCAGCCACCCGCTGAAAGCTCTCAGCGACGCCGGGGTGCGAGTGTGCATCAGTTCCGACGACCCGCCGTTCTTCTTCACCTCGCTTGCGCGGGAATATGCGCTGGCTGCGGACGAGTTCGGCTTCAGCGATGCCGAGATCGACCGTATGACACGGACCGCACTGGAATGCGCCTTCTTGGACGAGGCAACACGCGCACGACTGCTTGCGAAACTCGACGGCGCCTGACGCTGAGGTTCGCGGGGGTAAAACCGCGAAGAAGGCTTGCGAAAAGCACGCTTTCGGTGAATTACAGGGGCATAAGATAAAAGGAAGGCCAGTTTCATGGACGGCGTCACAGTCATCGAACATCCGCTGGTGCGGCACAAACTTACCATCATGCGCAAGAAGGAAACCTCGACGGCCGGCTTCCGCCGCCTGCTCAGGGAAATTTCGACGCTGCTCTGCTATGAAGTGACGCGCGACCTTGAGATGACGATGGAAACCATCGATACGCCGCTTGAAACCATCGAGGCCCCCGTGCTCGAAGGCAAGAAACTGGTTTTCGCCTCCATCCTGCGCGCCGGCAACGGCCTGCTGGAAGGCATGCTCGAACTCGTTCCTTCGGCGCGTGTTTCCCATATCGGCGTTTATCGCGATCATGACACGCTGGAAGCTGTCGAATATTACTTCAAGGCTCCCGAAAGTCTCGATGCGCGCCTTATCATCGTTGTCGATCCGATGCTGGCAACCGGCAACTCCTCCATCGCCGCCGTTGAAAAGCTGAAGGAACGTGGTGCGAAGAACATCCGCTTCCTGTGTCTGCTGGCGGCGCCCGAAGGCATCAAGAACTTCCGTGAAGCGCATCCCGATGTGCATATCTACACCGCCGCCATCGACAGCCATCTGAACGAGAAGGGCTATATCGTTCCCGGCCTCGGCGATGCCGGCGACCGCATGTACGGCACCAAATAACGCCGTTCATCATCGCTTAACCGTTTGAGCCATTCGCCGCCTCCACCAGCGGCGAATGGCTTTTTATTTTAAGGTTTCAGCATGTTTTGCGTCTATTCTGGGCAAGAATAACCTGCCCCTGGAGGAGCAAAGACTTGCTGACGCGCGCGATTTTTCTGCTTGTTGGTCTTTCGGTCGGTGCCACGCAAATTCCGGCGCTGGTGGAAAAGTTTCAGCCGCGCCCGGAAGCAAGCATCGAGAAAGCGGAAGCCAGACCCGAAGCGGCCAAACCGGAGTCCGTTTCGCTGGGCGGCGTCAATCTGAAAGCCGATGCCCGCGGCCACTTCAACGCCACTTTCCGCATCAACGGCAAATCCTTCGACGGGCTTGTCGACACCGGTGCTTCCATGGTCGCCATCAACGAGACGATTGCGCGCCGTCTCGGTTACGGCGTCAACAGCCTCGATTATAAATATGCGATTTCAACGGCCAATGGCCAGACCATGGCAGCCTATGTGAAACTGGACCGGGTGGAGATCGGCGCTATCCGGGTTCAGAATGTCGACGCCATGGTGCTGAAGGACAATGCGCTTAGCAACATGCTGATCGGCATGAGCTTCCTGAAGCAACTATCGTCCTTCAAGGTATCGGGCGGCGAGATGCGGCTGGTCAGGTGACCCGCTCAAGAACGGGCGCACCAATCTCCGGCGCGCTGTCAGCAATTCCGTAGCAGGCCGCTATCCTTTTCACGGCGCGTTCCGCTTCGTCCCTGGAAGCAGCATGAACGGTGGCGATCCGCTCGCCCTTTTCCACTTTGATACCGAGCGGCAGAATATCCGAAATACCGACGGAAGGATCGATCGTGTCCGATGGCTTTCTTCTGCCGCCGCCGAGTTCGACGACAACCATGCCAAGATCGCGCGTGGCGCAGGAGGCGAGCAAACCGCTGCGCTCCGCTAGAACCGGAAGAATGACCGGCGCTGATGGCAAATAGCGCGACGGGCGCTCGACGAAATCCGATGGACCGCCCAGTGCCGAAGCCATCCGTGCAAAGATTTCCAGCGCCCGGCCGGAGGAGAGCGCAGCCGACGCCAGCGTCTCTCCTTCCTCCAGCGTGACCGCCTTTTGCGCCTGCACCAGCATTTCCGCCGCAAAGGACAGGACCACCTTTTCAAGACGGGTGCCGGCCTTGCGACCGGTCAGAAAATCCAGACAGTTGACGATTTCGACCGCATTGCCGGCGGCATCGCCAAGCGGCTGGTTCATGTCGGTTATCAGCGCCGTTGTCGGCAGGCCTGCGCCATTCGCCACATCGACCAGAGCGCGGGCCAGATTGCGGGCATCCTCAACGCTCTGCATGAAAGCACCGCTGCCGACCTTCACATCCAGAACCAGCGTCTGCAGCCCGGCTGCAAGCTTCTTCGACAGGATGGAGGCCGTGATCAGCGGTATGGAATCGACCGTCGCGGTCACATCGCGAATGGCATAAAGCCGTTTGTCGGCGGGAGCGAGATCGCCTGTCTGGCCGATGATGGCGCAGCCGACCGTCTTTACCGTCCGGCGAAACAACGCCTCGTCCGGCATGAGTTTGTAACCGGGGATCGCTTCCAGCTTGTCCAGCGTGCCGCCGGTATGGCCAAGGCCCCTGCCGGAAATCATCGGCACGGCGAGACCGCAGGCGGCAACGATGGGGGCGAGCATCAGGGAGACATTATCGCCGACGCCGCCGGTGGAATGCTTGTCCGCCACTGGTCTTCCGAGATCGCTCCAGGACAGGATCTCACCGCTGTCGCGCATCGCAAGCGTCAGCGCCACCATCTCATCCCGGTTCATGCCGCGAAAGAACACCGCCATGGCAAAGGCAGCCGCCTGCCCTTCCGAGATGCCGTCTTTCGAAAGCGCCTCTATGAAAGCGGCAATCTCCTGCGGCTCAAGAGACAGGCCATCGCGTTTGCGCCGGATGATCTCCTGGGGGATCAAGCTCAATACCCGCTGGCGGCCTTGGCGGGCTCGCCGCCGGCCAGCACGTTCAGCACATCATCGAGTACACCGGAAGCGCCGAAACGGAAGGTGGACGGCATGGCCCAGTTGGGCGCCATTATGGTTTCCGCAAGCCTGAGGTAAAGCGTGGCGTCCTCCACCGTGCCGATGCCGCCGGCGGGCTTGAAACCCACCTTCTGCCGGCTGTCGCGGATCGCCTGCAACATGATGTCGGCTGCTTCCAGCGTGGCATTGATGGCGACCTTGCCGGTTGAGGTCTTGATGAAATCGGCCCCTTCGGCAATGGCGAGTTCGGATGCGCGACGGATCAGCGCCTTGTCCTTCAACTCGCCGGTTTCAAGAATGACCTTGAGCAGCACGGGTGCAACGCAGGCCTTGCGAACGGCGGACACCATGGCGGACACCGCCGTTTCATCGCCTGCTATGAATTTGCGATAGGGAATGACGAGATCGATTTCGTCAGCGCCGTCGCGGATTGCCGCCTCGGTTTCGGCAACCACGGTCGCGATGTCGAGATCGCCCGAAGGAAAATTGACGACCGTGGCGATGCGGATAGCATGGTCTTTTCCGAAAGCAGCACGGGCCTGCGCCACGAAGCGCGGCCAGATGCAGATTGCAGCCGTATTGCCATACTCCGTATGCGCCCGCTGGCACAGAGCGGCGATCTGCTCGGGCGTGCAGTCTTCCTTGAGATTGGTCAGGTCCAGCAAGGACAGGGTGAGGGCAGCCGCTTCGCGCGGACGCTGGAGTTCCATGGTCACGCTCCTCCTGCGATCATTTCCTTCAAGACAGCGGCAAGCCTCTTGCCACCCACGGGAGCCATATCCTTGGTTTCTTCATGGCTCAGTTCCGCGCCGGTCATGCCGGCACCGTAATTGGTAATAACCGATGCGGCGGCGACGCGCATCCCGAAAAAGCGCGCAAGGATGACTTCCGGCACGGTGGACATGCCAACGGCATCCGCCCCCAGCAGCCGCGCCATGCGGATTTCCGCCGGCGTTTCGAAGCTCGGGCCGGAAAACCACATATAGACGCCGCCGAACAAAGGCACCGTCGCACGGATGGCGGCGTTGCGCATGGCAAGCATCAGATCAGGATCGTAAGCGGTGGTCATGCCGACGAAGCGGCGGTCGCTTTCCTCGCCAATCAGCGGGTTCATGCCGGAATAGTTGATGTGATCGGTGATCTGCATGACCGAGCCGGGCGGCATATCCTGCCTGACCGAACCTGCCGAATTGGTGAGGATGAGCGACTGCACGCCGAGACCGGCCAGCGCCCCGATGATCGCGCGCATGGCGGACGGATCGCCCTTTTCGTAATAATGCACCCGGCCGGAGAGCATCATGACCGGCTCCCCACCAAGATAGCCCGCCACCAACTCGCCCGCATGGCCGGAAACGCCGCTCGCAGGAAAACCGGGAAGTTCGGCATAGGGCACCCGGATCGGGTCGCTGACGTCTTCCACCAGCGAACCGAGGCCCGAGCCGAGGACGATGGCGACGCGCGGCATCAGGCCGTTCAGGCGCTCCACCAGAATATCGATCAGCATATCCGGCATCAGGGCAGCTCTGTCTTGAAGCTGAAGGGCAAAAGCTCTTCCATGGTCATGACCTTCTGCACGCCGGTTGCGTCGCAGAGATAGACTTTCGTATCCGGCGTGGCGAATTCGGCGATCTTCTGCCGGCAGCCGCCGCAGGGTGGGCAGAGAGCAAGTTTTTCGGCGATAACGGCGATTTCACTGATCTTCTTCGCCCCACCCATGATCATGGCGCTGATGGCGGAAGGTTCAGCGCACCAGCCCTGCGGGAAGGAGAGGTTCTCGATATTGGCGCCCTTGTAAATCTTGCCGTCTTCAGCGCGGATCGCCGCACCGACCGGAAATTTCGAATAGGGCGCATGAGCAAAGGTCATGGCCTCCACCGCTGCCTCGAACAAGGCATGGGACATCGGGTCTCGGGACATGGATTTAACGCTCCTTCGCATAGGCAACGCCACCGGCCTTGGGGGGCTTGGCGACGCCGATGAAACCGGCAAGCAGGATGCAGGTCAGAATATAGGGCATGGCCTGGAAAATCTGCACCGGCACCTCGCCGATACCCGGCACGGATTTACCCTGCATGAAGTTGGCGAAGGCATCCAGAAAACCGAAGAGCAGGCAGGCGAACATGACCGGCACCGGCTTCCATTTCGCGAAGATCAGCGCCGCAAGCGCGATATAGCCCTTGCCGGCCGACATGTTGGCGATGAAGGCCGCCGACTGCGCAACGGCGAGATAGGCCCCCGAAAAACCGCAGAGGAAACCGGCAACGATGACGGCGCGGAAGCGCATCCATGTCACCGAAATGCCTGCCGTATCCACCGCGCCCGGGTTTTCACCCACAGCGCGCAGACGCAGGCCGAAACGGGTGCGGTAAAGCACCCACCACGACAGCGGTACCGCCAGAAAGGCGAGATAGGTGAGGATATTGTTGCCGGAAATGACATTGGCATAGAGCGGGCCGATGAAGGGCACCTCGCGCATCGCATCCGCACCCGGCAGGATGATCGGCGCAAAGCGGCCCTCGGACGGCAATTGCGGCGTGCGGCCGCCTTGCCCGAACCAGGCCTGCCCCAGAACCACCGTCAGGCCGGCGGCGATGAAGTTCAGCGCCACGCCCGACACAATCTGATTGCCGCGATTGGTGATGACGGCGAAACCATGGATCAACGAGAAGAGGATGGAAACAGTGATGCCCGCCAGTAGACCGGCCCATGGGTCCGCTGTGAGATAGGCGACGCAGGCGGAGGCGAAGGCCGCCGCCAGCATCTTGCCTTCAAGCCCGATATCGAACACGCCGGCGCGTTCGGAAAAGAGCCCGGCAAGTGCGGTGAAGAGCAGCGGGATGGTGAGACGGACGGTCGAGCCGAGGATGCTGACCAGCATATCGAAAAAATCCATATCAGCTCACCCCTTTGCCAAACGCTGGTAGATGCGGACGACCGCCGGCCGGTACATATATTCCAGCGCGCCGGCAAAAAGGATCACCAGACCCTGAATGACCACGATCATCTCGCGGGTAATATTCGGCATCTCGAAGGAAAGGTCAGCACCGCCCTGATAGAGAATGCCGAACAGCAATGCCGCGAAGATGATGCCGAGCGGATGGCTTCGCCCCATCAGCGATACGGCGATGCCGACGAAACCCGCACCGCCGACGAATTCCACCTGCAGGCGGGCGGAAGCGCCCATGACCGGATTCAGCGCCATCATGCCCGCCAGACCGCCGGAAATGAGCATGGCGATGATGACCGTTCGCGCATAGGGAATGCCGGCATAGATGGCGGCCGACGGGCTGATGCCGAGCGTGCGCATCTCATAACCGAGCTTGGTGCGCCAGATCAGCACCCAGACGAGGAAACACATGACCAGCGCGATGATGAAGGAGACGTTGAACGGCGCCGGCCCGAGTTTGAGGCCGAACAGCGCCATCAGCCAGTCCAATTTCGGCAATTGCCCGCCCGGCAGGAAGGTGCGCGTTTCAGGCGCCATCTTGCCCGGCACGATCAGCACATTCACCAGCAGATAGACCATCAGCGCAGCCGCGATGAAGTTGAACATGATGGTGGTGATGACGACGTGGCTGCCGCGTTTTGCCTGCAGCCAGGCCGGAATGAAGGCCCAGGCCGCGCCGAAAAGTGCCGCACCGATGACGGCGAAAGGCATCGTCACATACCATGGCACGTAACGATCAAGCGCCAGCGCAACCAGCGCCGCACCCAGACCGCCAATATAGGCCTGACCTTCGGAACCGATATTGAAGAGGCCGGCATGGAAGGCCACGGCGACGGAAAGGCCGGTGAAGATGAAGCTCGTCGTGTAGAACAGCGTGAAGCCGATGGCGTCGCCACGGCCGAGCGCACCTTCGATCAGCAGGCGCAGCGCCGCCAGCGGGCTTTCCCCGATCGACCAGACAACGAGGCCGGAAATCAGAAAGGCGGTGACGACGTTCAAAAACGGCAACAGGCCGTAGCTGATCCAGTTTGGTAAGGGTACGGAAGCGGTGCTCATTCATGCCTCATGCGGCGATGCCGGCCATCATCAGGCCCAGCGTCTGTTCTTCGGCTTCCGCCGTTTTTTCTCCAACGACACGGCCGGCGAACATGACCATGATCCGGTCCGAAAGGGAACGGATTTCATCGAGTTCGACCGAAACCAGCAGAATAGCCTTTCCGGCATCGCGCATTTCGATGATGCGGCGATGGATGAATTCGATGGCGCCGATATCCACGCCGCGTGTCGGCTGGCCGATGATCAGCATCTTGGGGTCGCGTTCGATTTCGCGGGCGACGACGATCTTCTGCTGATTGCCGCCGGAAAAATTGGCGGTCTTCAGCTGCGGGTTCGGCGGGCGGATATCGTATTTCTCGATCTTTTCGACCGCATCCCTGCGGATGGCCTCGGGGTTGAGGAAGGGCCCTTTGCCGTAACGCTCATCATGGTGATAACCGAGGATGGAGTTTTCATATTCCTCGAATTTCAGCACCAGCCCCATATGGTGGCGGTCTTCCGGGATATGCGCGAGGCCGAGCCTGCGCAGAATGGCCGGATCGGGGCGGTCCACCTTCTGGCCATCCACCCATATCTCGCCCGAATAGGGCTTGCGGATGCCAGCGATGGCTTCGAGCAGCTCCGACTGGCCATTGCCCGCCACGCCGGCAATGCCGACGATTTCACCTGCACGGACATCGAGCGAGACATCATCCACCATGGTGACGCCGCGACTGTCCTTGACGGTCAGATTGCGGATGGAGAGCAGAACATCGCCGGGCGTCGTCTCGCCCTTTTCCACCCTGAGCAGCACGCGGCGGCCAACCATCAGCTCGGCCAGTTCCTCGACGCTGGTTTCGGAGGTCTTGCGGGTCGCGACCATTTCACCGCGGCGCATGACGGAGACGGAATCCGTAATCGCCATGATTTCGCGCAGCTTGTGAGTGATGAGGATGACGGTCTTGCCCTGCTCGCGCAGGACACCGAGAATCTTGAAAAGGTGATCGGCCTCGGCCGGCGTCAGAACGCCGGTCGGCTCATCGAGGATCAGGATTTCGGCGCCACGATACATGGCTTTGAGGATTTCGACGCGCTGTTGCAGACCGACCGGCAGTTCCTCGATCACCGCATCGGGATCGACTTCCAGACCGTAATCGTCCTCGAGGCGCTGCAATTCCTTGCGGGCCGCCGCCCGGCCCTTGGCGAGCGATGCACCGCCTTCCGCGCCGAGCATGACGTTTTCCAGCACGGTGAAATTTTCCACCAGCATGAAGTGCTGATGCACCATGCCGATGCCGGCGTTGATGGCCGTCTGGCTGTCGCGGATCGCGACGGGCGTGCCATTCACCCGGATTTCACCGGCGTCCGCCTGGTAAAAGCCGTAGAGGATCGACATCAGGGTCGATTTCCCGGCACCGTTTTCCCCGATGATGCCGTGGATCGTGCCCCTGGCGACAGTCAGATTGATATTCTTGTTGGCGTGAACGGCACCGAATTTCTTGTCGATGCCCACCAGTTCGATTGCAGGGTCCATACTCAAACCGAAACCTCTCCGAAGGCTGGATATGAAAAGGGCGCAAGATGAAAAACATCATGCGCCCCTGTTACATATCATATCATTTCGGGCAGGAATTATCCGCCATATAGTCATGAACCTTGACGGCGCCGGAGATGATATCGGCCTTCGCCTTGTCCACGGCGGCGGTCATTTCCGGTGTGATCAGGGCCTTGTTGTTGTCGTCGACCGCGTAGGCGACGCCATCTTCCTTGACGCCGAGCGCAACGATGCCGGGGGTGAACTTGTCGTCCTTGGCATCCTTGTAGGCATTGTAGACGGCCAGATCGACGCGCTTGACCATGGAGGTCAGAACCGAGCCCGGATGCAGGTGGTTCTGGTTGGAATCGACGCCGATCGAGAACTTCTTGTTGTCGGCGGCAGTCTGCAGCACGCCGATACCGGTCGCACCGGCTGCCGCGTAAATCACGTCCGCACCCTGGTCGATCTGGTTCTTGGTGAGTTCGCCGCCGCGCACCGGATCGTTCCAGGCAGCACCCGTGGTGCCGGTCATGTTCTGGAAGACTTCGATCTTGTCGTTGGCAGCCTTGGCGCCCTGTGCATAACCACAGGCGAACTTACGGATCAGCGGAATATCCATGCCGCCGATGAAGCCGACCTTGCCGGTCTTGGAGGCCATGCCCGCCAGAAGACCGACGAGATAGGAGCCTTCATGCTCCTTGTAGACGACGGAGCGGACATTCGGCAGTTCGACGACGGAATCGACGATGACGAACTTGGTGTCAGGGAATTCGGCTGCGACCTTTTCCATGGCCGAGGTCCAGGCGAAGGAAACGGCAACGACCGGGTTGAAGCCCTTGCTGGCGAAGTTGCGGATGGCCTGTTCGCCCTGCGTGTCGCTGGTCGGCTCGAAATCGCGGAACTCGATGCCCGTTTCTGCCTTGAACTTTTCAGCGCCGGCCGCAGCGGCTTCGTTGAACGATTTGTCGAACTTGCCGCCCGTGCCATAGACCAGCGCCGGCTTGATATCGGCGGCGAGCGCGGAAGCCGACATTGCGGCGAGCGCAAAAAGCGTCAGAAGGGATTTTTTCATTGTGCAGCCCTGTTGTTGCAATTGATATTTTAAGGGTCCTCCCGCAATCCCGTTGACCGGGAATGTCTGCGGAACCGCCAGCCGTTTTCCCGGCTGTGCTTGCCTCATATCCTTGCATGGCTCAATGAAAAATTCACCCGGTTTTTTTGACCCGGTGGAAAAACTTTATTCTGGCGCTTTTTTGGTCTTTCCACCGGGGCGACCTGCAAAAAATCTAGTCGATATTGCAGCTTACGCCGGTTCCCCTCAGGCCGCAGTAGCCGCCCGGGTTCTTGGCAAGATATTGCTGATGGTAGTCTTCAGCGTAATAAAACTTTTCAAGCGGCCCGATCTCGGTGGTGATGGCGCTGCCATGGCCGGCCTCGTCCAAAGCCTGTTGAAAAGCATCGCTCGCCTTCTGCGCCTGTTGCAACTGCCCTTCCGTCGTCGCGTAAATGGCGGAACGGTAGGTCGTGCCGACATCGTTGCCCTGCCGCATTCCTTGTGTCGGATCATGCTCCTCGAAGAATATCTTCAGCAGACCCGAGAGCGAGATCACGGCCGGATCGTAGACAACCTTGACAACTTCGGCGTGGCCCGTCTGGCCCGTCGTCGTCTCCTGATAGGTGGGGTTGCGGGTGAAGCCGCCGGCATAACCCACCGCCGTCACCCACACGCCCGGCGTTTTCCAGAACAACCGTTCCGCACCCCAGAAGCAGCCCATACCGAGATAGATAGTTTCAAGTCCGTCAGGATAAGGCCCCTTCAAGGGCCGGCCATTGACGAAATGGGCTTCCGGCACCGCAAGCGCCTCTTCACGGCCGGGCAAGGCGGTTTCTTCGGTCGGCATCGTCGTTTTTTTTGAAAGCGTATCGAACAGGAACATTCGGTCCTCCATGCGGCCAGTTCCGCCGCTTCTCATGGTTCACGTCTGCGGGCGCCCAATTCGACAGATACAAGTCAGGCCGACAAACGCCTCATCGCCTTGTGTTTCCTGTAACCCGCCATCCAGCAGAGCAGGGAAAGCGCCAGGGAAACGGCAAATGCGGGCACCGCCGACAGGGCATTTTCAATGAAGCGCCACGCTTCAGGGTGAATATAGTGAGCCATGGCCGCTTCCACCATGGTGCGGGAAGCAGGAAGAAGATAGTTCCAGACAGACAGGATGCCGGTGATGTTGACCGAGGATGTGGAAACCGAGCGGATCGAATCGAGCACACCCAGAAAAACCGCCGCAACGAGGAAAAGAAAGCTCAAAAACCGCAAAAAAGCTTTCATCAGGGACACCTCGCTTACGATCTGCCGGTCAGACAGCCATATTTTGAAATCTATAATGCATCGATAAAGGCGGGAAAACCGGTTTGCAATCGCATCGGAACACAGGAAATTGCCGACATTTCAAAAAACTGTCAGATTCGTGTTGATCCCTGCGAATTCATCGGTATATATCGCGCCGTTCCAGTGATTTGCATTCTTCAAAACATGCAGATTTGAAAAAGGACAGGTGGCCGAGTGGTTTAAGGCGCACGCCTGGAACGCGTGTGTGCGTGAAAGCGTACCGTGGGTTCGAATCCCACCCTGTCCGCCATTTCACCCCACCCCGATGCCGTTAAAAGCAAACCTCACCGGTTCGCCCACCGCGATGCCGACCGACGGCGCCGTGCAGCACACAAGTCGCGTTTTCCCTCTTCCGCAAGCCGTGATGGCTATGCTTCTGCACAGACAGGGGTTTCTTGCGCTTTTTTGCTGCGCTTCCCCCTCTCTTGCGCCTTGCAGCAGGAAAAATCGCTCCTTATATACGCCGCAGAACTGCAGCAAATACTGCAAATCCAAGTCAAGGAGCTGCCACAAGAATGCCTCACGGGGTTCCGACAGCTCGCTTCAAGGAGAGAAGAGCATGGCAAAAGTAATCGGTATCGACCTTGGCACGACCAATTCCTGCGTTGCAGTGATGGACGGCAAGGACACGAAAGTAATTGAAAACGCGGAAGGCGCGCGCACCACGCCGTCCATGGTGGCATTTTCCGACGATGGCGAACGCCTTGTCGGCCAGCCGGCCAAGCGCCAGGCGGTCACCAACCCGACCAACACCCTGTTTGCGGTCAAGCGCCTTATCGGCCGCCGTTATGAAGACCCGACCGTCGAAAAGGACAAGGCTCTGGTCCCCTTTGAAATCGTCAAGGGCGACAATGGCGACGCATGGGTGAAGGCGCAGGACAAGCCCTATTCCCCTTCGCAGATTTCCGCGATGATCCTTCAGAAGATGAAGGAAACGGCTGAATCCTATCTCGGCGAAAAGGTCGAGAAGGCCGTTATCACGGTTCCTGCCTACTTCAACGACGCCCAGCGTCAGGCAACCAAGGATGCCGGCCGCATCGCCGGTCTGGACGTCCTGCGCATCATCAACGAGCCGACTGCGGCAGCGCTTGCTTACGGTCTCGACAAGAAGGACGGCAAGACGATTGCCGTTTACGACCTTGGCGGCGGCACCTTCGATATTTCCGTTCTGGAAATCGGCGACGGCGTCTTCGAAGTGAAGTCTACCAATGGCGATACCTTCCTTGGTGGTGAAGACTTCGACATGCGTCTGGTCGAGTATCTGGCCGGCGAGTTCAAGAAGGATCAGGGCATCGACCTGAAGAACGACAAGCTCGCTCTGCAGCGCCTCAAGGAAGCTGCCGAAAAGGCGAAGATCGAACTTTCGTCTTCGCAGCAGACCGAAATCAACCTGCCCTTCATCACGGCCGATGCTTCCGGTCCGAAGCACCTGACGCTGAAGCTGACCCGTGCGAAGTTCGAAAGCCTGGTGGACGATCTGGTGCAGCGCACCGTCGCACCGTGCAAGGCGGCACTCAAGGATGCCGGCGTTTCCGCTTCCGAGATCGATGAAGTCGTTCTCGTCGGCGGCATGAGCCGCATGCCGAAGGTGCAGGAAGTCGTCAAGCAGCTGTTCGGCAAGGAGCCGCACAAGGGCGTGAACCCGGATGAAGTGGTCGCCATGGGCGCCGCTATTCAGGCCGGCGTTCTGCAGGGCGACGTCAAGGACGTTCTGCTGCTCGACGTGACCCCGCTGTCGCTCGGCATCGAAACGCTCGGTGGTGTCTTCACCCGTCTGATCGATCGCAACACGACGATCCCGACCAAGAAGAGCCAGACCTTCTCGACCGCCGAAGACAACCAGTCGGCCGTGACCATCCGTGTCTCGCAGGGTGAGCGCGAAATGGCGCAGGACAACAAGCTGCTCGGCCAGTTCGACCTCGTCGGCCTGCCGCCGGCACCGCGTGGCGTTCCGCAGATCGAAGTGACCTTCGATATCGACGCCAACGGCATCGTGCAGGTTTCGGCGAAAGACAAGGGCACCGGCAAGGAACAGCAGATCCGCATCCAGGCTTCCGGCGGTCTCTCCGACGCCGATATCGAGAAGATGGTGAAGGACGCTGAAGCCAATGCCGAGGCCGACAAGAAGCGCCGTGCGGGTGTGGAAGCCAAGAACCAGGCCGAGAGCCTCATCCACTCCACCGAGAAGTCGGTGAAGGAATATGGCGACAAGGTTTCCGAGACCGACCGCAAGGCTATCGAAGACGCCATTGCCAGCCTGAAGACCGCCGTCGAAGCCGCTGAGCCGGATGCCGACGATATTCAGGCCAAGACCCAGACCCTCATGGAAGTTTCCATGAAGCTCGGTCAGGCCATCTACGAAGCGCAGCAGGCCGAGGCCGGCGATGCTTCCGCAGAAGGCAAGGACGACGTCGTCGACGCCGACTATGAGGAAATCAAGGACGACAAGAAGTCCGCCTAATCGCGTGACCTCCCGTCTCCTGAAAACATATGCAAGACATCCGGCTGCCGACGTGCAGCCGGAAATCCATTTGCGGGGCTTGTTAACTTAATGGCGAAAGCAGACTTTTACGAAACACTTGGCGTCAGCAAGACCGCGGACGAAAAAGAGCTGAAAAGCGCCTTCCGCAAACTCGCGATGAAATACCATCCGGACAAGAACCCGGACGATGCCGATTCCGAACGGAAATTCAAGGAAATCAACGAAGCCTATGAAACGCTGAAGGACCCGCAGAAGCGCGCGGCCTATGACCGTTTCGGCCACGCCGCATTTGAAAATGGCGGCATGGGCGGCGGTGGCGGCTTTGGCGGCGGCGGTTTCGCCAATGGCGGCTTCTCGGATATTTTCGAAGACATCTTCGGCGAGATGATGGGCGGCGGCCGTGCGCGCCGTTCTTCCGGCGGACGCGAGCGCGGCGCCGACCTTCGCTACAATATGGAAATCACGCTGGAAGAGGCATTCACCGGCAAGACGGCGCAGATCAGGGTTCCGACCTCGATCACCTGCGATGTCTGTTCCGGCTCGGGTGCAAAGCCCGGCACGCAGCCGAAGACCTGCGCCACCTGTCAGGGTTCCGGCCGCGTGCGTGCAGCACAGGGCTTCTTCTCGGTGGAACGCACCTGCCCGACCTGCCATGGTCGCGGGCAGACGATCTCCGATCCCTGCGGCAAGTGCCACGGTCAGGGCCGTGTAACCGAAGAGCGTTCGCTTTCCGTCAACATTCCCTCGGGCATCGAGGACGGTACTCGCATTCGCCTGCAGGGCGAAGGCGAGGCCGGCATGCGTGGCGGTCCGGCGGGCGATCTCTACATCTTCCTGTCCGTGCGTCCGCATGAATTCTTCCAGCGCGACGGCGCCGACCTTTATTGCACCGTGCCGATCTCCATGACGACGGCGGCACTTGGCGGCACTTTCGATGTCACGACGCTCGATGGCACCAAGTCGCGCGTTACGGTTCCGGAAGGAACCCAGCCAGGCAAGCAGTTCCGTCTGAAGGGTAAGGGCATGCCGGTGCTGCGTTCGGCGCAGACGGGCGACCTCTATATCCAGATCCAGATCGAAACGCCGCAGAAACTCAGCAAGCGTCAGCGCGAGCTGTTGCAGGAGTTCGAGCAGCTCTCCTCCAAGGAGAACAATCCGGAATCAACGGGCTTCTTCGCCCGGATGAAGGAATTCTTCGACGGCTGACTGTCGCCGCTCCCATGCCTTTAGAACGCCGCCACCCTTCGGGACTGGCGGCGTTTTCGTTTCCGGCTCAGCCGGAAAAGCCGCCTTCATCCAGATATTGCCGTTCCGCCGGCGTCGTTTCCCGCAGCAATATGCCGTTGCGATGCGGAAAGCGGCCGAAACGCTCGATGATATCGCGATGTTCTTCGGCATGGTGAAGATAAAGTCCGCCAAGCGGTTGGTTCAGGTCGCAGGCGCGCTGCTGGGCCTTGATATCTTCGGCATGGGAAAAGGGCAGATAGAAGAAAACGCGCAAATCCCCGCCCATCGCCTGATCGTGGCCACGGCGGATGGCCGCATCGGCAAAGAGCCGCGCCAGCGGGTCGGTTGCATACATGTGAGCGGTGCCGCGAAAGCAGTTGCGCGGAAACTGGTCCAGCAGAAGCATCAGCGCGAGGCTGCTTTCCGCACTCTCTAGCCAGTTGTCCAGCTCACGCCGTGCTGCTGCAAAATGGGCATCGCGGAAACGGTCGTGAAAGTGGTTGTCGAAGGCGGCGTCCTTGTCGAACCACTTGTCCGGTCCGGCCTTCTTCCAGAAATCGACGATATCGGCGGCCAGCGCGGCGGTGTCGTTTTTCATTGGCTCTTCCCTGTCAATAATGCGGCGGTCGAGTAATCGCGGGCGCGTCCAGCGATTGCTCCTCCAGGCTCAGGAACCTCTCCGTCAGGCGGTCGAGCTTGGCGCGGGTCTGTTCCACCACCTTCCACTGTTCCGCCAGCTGATCGGACAGCTCCTCTATCACCTTCGCCTGATGCGCGGCCGTCTCCTCGAGCGCGATGATCCGTTTTTCGGTTTCCAACGTCATATCGACCTCTCTTTCCAGCCCTTCCTTGGGCCTAGAAGCGCCTAAGTCAACCATATGTCGCTTTGGTGAAGCGAATTCGTCATGGCGATCCGGAAACGGAAAAAGCCGGCGATGTTTCCATCGCCGGCATCCGAGTCTTTGGCATTCCTCAGTCTTCTTCTACGAAAACCTCTTCGCGCTTCTTCTTCACACTGGGCAGGAAGACGACGATCAGCACGGCCAGAGCAATGAAAAGCAGGGTGGCGCTGATCGGCCGGGTGACGAAGGTGGTCGGATCGCCGCGCGACAGGATCATGGCACGGCGCAGGTTCTCCTCCAGCAGCGGCCCAAGCACGAAGCCCAGGAGCAGCGGCGCCGGCTCGCAACGCAGTTTCACCAGCACGTAACCGATGAAACCGAAGAAGGCGACGGCATAGAGATCGAAAACGTTGGAATTGACGCTGTAGACCCCGATGGCGCAGAAGGCCATGATGATGGGGAACAGCACATAATAGGGCACCGTTAGAAGCTTCACCCACAGCCCGATCAGCGGCAGGTTCAGGATGACGAGCATCAGGTTGCCGATCCACATGGAGGCAATGATGCCCCAGAACAGCGCCGGCTGTTCGATCGCAACGTTAGGACCCGGCACGATACCCTGAATGATCATCGCGCCGATCATCAGCGCCATCACCGGATTGGCGGGAATGCCGAGCGTGAGCAGCGGGATGAAGGAGGTCTGGGCACCGGCATTGTTGGCGGATTCCGGACCGGCCACGCCGGCAACCGCACCATGCCCGAATTCTTCCGGGTTCTTGGAGACGCGTTTTTCCACCGTGTAGGAAGCGAAGGCCGCGAGGATCGCGCCGCCGCCCGGAAGAATGCCGAGAGCGGAACCAATGACCGTGCCGCGCAGCACCGGCGCGATCATTTTCCTGAAATCCTCCCGTGTCGGCATCAGCCCGCTGACCTTGGCGATCAGCACCGAACGGGTGCGCTCATTTTCGAGATTGCGCAGGATTTCGGCGATACCGAAGACGCCGACGGCCACGGCCACGAAGTTCAGACCGTCGGCATATTCGCGGATGCCGAGGGTGAAGCGCGGTGTGCCGCTATAGATATCGGTGCCGACCAAGCCCAGCAGCAGACCGAGCACCACCATGGCCAGCGCCTTGACGATGGAGCCATGGGCGAGCGCAATGGACGACACAAGGCCGACGACCATCAGCGAGAAATATTCCGCCGCACCGAATTCCAGCGCAATCGCCGTCAGAGGCGGGGCGAAGATTGCCACGAGAAAGGTGGACACCGTGCCGGCAAAGAACGAACCGATGGCAGCAATGGCGAGTGCGGCGCCCGCCTTGCCCTTGCGCGCCATCTGGTAACCATCGATGGCGGTGACGGCAGATGACGATTCGCCGGGCATGTTGATCAGGATGGCCGTGGTCGAGCCGCCATATTGCGCGCCGTAATAAATGCCGGCGAGCATGATCAGAGACGAGACAGGCTCGAGCTGGAAGGTAATCGGCAGCAGCATGGCGATGGTCGCCGTCGCGCCGATGCCGGGCAGCACACCGATCAGGGTGCCGAGCAGCACGCCGATCAGGCAGAAGAACAGGTTTGCCAGCGAAGATGCCGTGACGAAACCGAGAGCGAGATTATCGAGCAAATCCATCACGGCACCTCAAAATTTAAGCCAGGGGCCGAAGCGCTGGAACGGCAGGCCGAGACCGTAGTTGAAAACAGCGACGGAAAAGACCGTGATGGCAGCGGAAAGAATGACCGCCATGAGCGGGCTCATCTTGTGCGAGGCGAAGGCTGCGATAAGGGCGCTGAAAAAAAGCGCCGGCACGAAACCAAGACCCCGGACAGTGAAACCGAAGAAGATCGGTGCGGGTAGGATGAAGAATATGCCCCGCCAGGCGATTGCTCCGATACCTTCTCCGGCCGGGCGGGCTGAGCGCAGAAATATGACGCCACCGAGCAGGATCAGGATGATTGCCAACACGAGCGGGAAGTAGCCCGGCCCCATGCGAAAAGCAGTTCCGATCTCCAGCCCGTAAGACTGCAAGGCGAAAAAGACGCCAAGTCCCATGAAAATTGCCCCGCAGACTGCCTCGGCAGGGTCATTAAATAACGACTTCATGAAAGATGCCCCTCCACCGCGGCCGGCATCACACCGGTCCGTCTGTTAAAATGATCACGGTCGACCGGCGGCGAGACACCGCCGGTCATTCCGCGTTCATCAGTCGGCATATTGGCCGGCAGCTTCGATCACCGGCTTCCAGCGCGCGATTTCGCTTTCAAGCTTGGCCTTCAGCGCCGCAGGCGTCGCATCGCTTTCCGAGGAGGGCGTGGTGCCGAGTTCGGCAAAACGAGCCGCGACATTCTTGTCCTTCAGCGCGACCTGCAGCGACTTGGAGAGCTTTTCGTTGATTTCCGCAGGCGTGCCCTTCGGCGTATAGATGCCGTGCCAGATACCCACTTCGAGCTTCGGCAGGCCCGCTTCGACAACCGTCGGCACATCCGGCAGCACGTCCAGCCGCTTGGCCGTGGTCACGGCATAGGCTTTCACGGTACCGCCCTGAATCTGCTTGGTGGTGTTGGTGGTCTGGTCGCACATGATGTCAACCTGGCCACCGAGCAGATCGGTCATGGCCGGACCGGTGCCCTTATAGGGAACGGTGACGAGCGGTGTCTCGATGGCGCTCATGAACAGCATGCCGCACAGATGCGAGGCAGCGCCGATGCCGGCATTGGCAACGGTGACCTTGTCCTTGTTCGCCTTGGCGTATTCGATCAGACCTTTCAGATCCGTCGTCTCGAGGTTCTTGCGCGACAGGATGGTCATCGGCACTTCGGTGACCAGGCCGACATATTCGAAGGCGTTCAGCGTGTCATAGGCAAGCTTGCGGTAGAGCGTGGCGCTTGTCGCCATGCCGATATGGTGGAGAAGAACGGTGTAACCGTCCGGATCGGACGATGCCACACGACCAGCACCCAGCGTGCCGCCTGCGCCGCCGACATTTTCGACGATGATCTGCTGGCCGAGATCCTTCGACATGGATTCAGCGACAAGACGCGCGACCGTATCCGTCGGGCCGCCGGCGGCAAAGGGCACGACCATAGTGATGTTGCGCTCCGGATAGTTCTGAGCGGATGCGGACAGCGCAAAAAGGGAAACGGCAGCGGCGGCAGCAAGGCCGGTGACTGTCTTCAGTATTTTCATCGATTCCTCCCGGATGAAAATGTTTCGCCACTTCAGCCGCGCATGCTCCTCCATGGCGACCGGGGTAAGATATTTGCGATCCGGGATCACCGTTCAGCAATGGCGGTCTTGTCGTGAGGTGCGCTTTTATTGCTATCCTTAACGGCAATGGGTGGATTTCTACCCATAGGGGCTCATCCATGGGTGGAAATCCACCCATCAGACCTCGGTCATGTGCCGGTGCAGCCCGTATTTCTGCATTTTTTCGTAGAGCGTTTTGCGCGAAATGCCGAGATTCTCATAAACGGATTTCAGATTTCCGCCGTGTGCGGCGATTGCATGTGCGATCAGGCTTTTTTCATAAGCCGCGACCCGCGCGGCAAGGGCCGCTTTTCCGTCATCCTGAAACGGCAGCGAGGTTTCGGAAACATCGCTTTCCAGACCGAGAACGAAGCGGTCTGCGGCATTGCGCAATTCACGCACATTGCCCGGCCACTCACGCAGGGAGACGGCCGAAAGCAGACTTTGCGGCACCTCCATGTCTTCCCGCCCGTAACGGGCAGCGGCTTCCCGCACGAGATGCAGGAAAAGTAGCGGTATATCTGCGCTGCGCTGTGAGAGCGATGGCACGAGAAGTGTCGCCACGTTGAGCCGATAAAGAAGATCGGCGCGGAACCGGCCAGCCGCGACTTCCTGTTCCAGATCGACCTTGCTGGTGGCGATGAAACGGACATCGAGTTCGACCGTTTCATTCGAGCCGAGACGGGTAATCACCCGTTCCTGCAAGACACGCAGGAAGCGGCCCTGCAATTCGAAGGGCATGGATCCGATCTCATCCAGCAATATGGTGCCGCCGCGAGCATGTTCGAACTTGCCGTAGCGTGGGCGCAGCGCTCCCGGAAACGCACCGGCCTCATGGCCGAATAGTTCACTTTCAATCAGTGTCTGCGGAAGGGCGGCGCAATTGATCGCCACGAAGGGCCGGTTGGCTCTGGCGCTGATGTCGTGAAGCGCCCGCGCCACGACCTCCTTGCCGGCGCCCGTGTCACCGACGATCAGCGTATCGGCGTCCGTCGCGCCAATGGCGCGGATACGATACCGCAGATCGACCATGATCTGGGTTCTGCCGGGCAGACGCGTTTCGAGATCGTCATGCTTGCCCGCCACCGCCTTGAGGCGGCGGTTTTCCAGTACCAGCGCCCGCCGATCATTCGCCCTTTTGATGATGCCGGCGAGATATTGCGGCGTGAACGGCTTTTCGATGAAATCATACGCGCCGTTGCGCATGGCGTTGACCGCGAGCTGCACATCGCCGTGGCCCGTCATCAGGATGACAGGTATTTCAGGATCGAGCTCCCGCACCTTCTGCAGCAGCGTCATGCCATCCATGCCGGGCATCCTGATATCGCTGACCACGACGCCATCGAAGCTGTAGCCGATGAGTTCGAGCGCATGTTCCGCGCTTGCGAGCATGGTGACGGCAAAACCGGAAAGCTCCAGCGCCTGCGCGGTGGAAAAGCGCAGCTCCTCCTCGTCATCGATCAACAAAACCCGCGACATGGTCATTCCGCAGCCGCCTCCACGCGCCAGGCGGCGGCCGGCAATTCGATCTCGAACTCTGCCCCGCCCTCGTCATGGTTTCTGACACGGAGCTGGCCGCCAAAGTCCTTGATGATGTTATAGGAGATGGACAGGCCAAGACCGAGGCCGCGTCCCACGCCCTTGGTGGTGAAGAAAGGATCGAAAATGCGTTCTGAAATTGCCGCCGGCACGCCCGGACCGCGATCACGAATGAAAATCGACACCGACTGGCCATGCTGCACGGCACGCAGCGCAATGCGGCGATCCTCCCGCCCCTCCACCGCATCGGCAGCATTGGAGATGATGTTGACGAGCACCTGCTGCAGCCGCACCGGGCCGGCCTTCACGGCAAGCGGCACCCGGCCGAGATCCACATCCAGAACAGCATCGGCGGCCTTCAGCCGCGCACCGACGATTTCGAGCGTATCGCGAAGGACAGCTTCCAGACTTACCGCGGCCATTTTTTCATTGGGCTTGCGGGCGAAATTCCTGAGATGCTTGCTGATGGAGGCCATGCGATCAATAAGGCCCGAAATGCGCCTGAGGTTTTCCGTCACCTCCTCCAGCCGCCCCCGCTCCACGAGAAGCGAGGCATTTTCGGCGTAGTTCTTGGCGGCTGCGAGCGGCTGGTTGAACTCATGCGACAACGCCGCCGACATCTGCCCGAGCGCCGCGAGCTTGCCCGCCTGCACCAGATCGTTCTGCATCTTGCGCAATTGTTTTTCCGTCTGGCGGCGTTCGGCGATTTCGTGCTCGATCTCCTGATTGACCCGCGCCAGATCGGCCGTGCGCTCCTCCACCCGGCGTTCCAGTTCCGCCTGCGCCTCCGCCTGATGGGTCAGGCGCTCCCGCAGACGACGACGCCTTTGCAGCATGGCGGCGATCAGGGCGGCGGCAAGACACAGGCAGAGGATGATGGCTATCATCGCCGTCTTCACCTGCGTTCGGAGCGAACCCGTGTCCATCAGCACGCTGACTGTCCAGCCCGCGTCCGGCATCGGCTGCGACAGGACCATATATTCCCTTTCACCGTCATCCTGGCTGATCGTCATCAGTTGATGCGAACCGAAATTGCCGTTTTTCAGGGGCAATTCCTTAAGGGTGGCATTGGCGTAGCGGCGGGAAGCCTCCGTTCGCGCCAGCCTTTCGGGCGTCAGCGGCATGAGGCCGGAATAAAGCCATTGCGGCGTTCCGGTCATGAAGATGATGCCTTCCGGGTCCGATACCAGAATTCGGTTCTCGCCATCGCCGAATGACGCTTCTATGCCTTCAATATCGACCTTGAAGACGATGACGCCCTTGATCTCCTCGTTGAAGAGAATGGGCGCTGAAAAATAATAGCCACGCTTGTGGGACGTGGTGCCAAGCGCGAAGAAGCGTGACTGGAAGCCTTTGGCGGCATCCTGAAAATAGGGACGGTAGCTGAAATTCTCACCGACGAAACTCGTTGGACCATCATAGTTGCTGGCGGCGATCGTCTCCCCATCCAGCGTGATGATGTAGATATCGGAGGATTCCAGCAGGGTATTGATGGATTTGAGGTAGATATTGGCGCGCTGGCGCAGTTCGGCATCCTTGGGATGTGCGACCAGTTCCTCAATATCGTCGTGATCGGCAATCAGCGCCGGCAGCGGCTCGTAACGGTTCAAAAGCCCACCGAGGGCGGAAACGGCCAGCCGCAGCGTCGTGCGGCCCTGCTCGGACATTTCGCCGAAATAGCTTTCCGCGATGATACCGCCACCTCTCGTCACGGCGCCATAACCGAGACCGAGGCTGAGAAGCATCAATAAAATCCAGCGATATTTCACCGAAGCTCCCCTCCTGTGGCAGGCATCAAACCTGCTCTCCCTGAAAGAGTGTAGGAGGAGTGGCCGAATTTTCCAAGTGAGCGGAAAAGGCAGGTGGACGGTCCTGAAAACAAAAAACCGGCCACGAGGACCGGTTTTTTGCAAAGATGATTTCAGAAAAGCTTATGCGCTTTCCTTCGGCGTCAGAACCTGACGGCCGCGATACATACCGGTCTTCAGATCGATATGGTGCGGACGGCGCAGTTCGCCGGAGTTCTTGTCTTCAACGTAGGTCGCAGACTTGAGACCGTCAGCCGAGCGGCGCATACCGCGCTTGGACGGGCTTGTTTTTCTTTTTGGTACAGCCATTTTTGTTACTCCACTTAAGCGGCGAAACAACGGAACCGGCCAGAACCAAAGGCCGAATGTCGGATGTCTCGATATCGGAAATTTGGCGCGCTTATACATGCCCAAACGGGCTTTGACCAGCCCTGACGCGCATTTTTTCCGATTCAACGGAATCAGCGCGGCGAGCTGCCCTCAGGCATCGCATATCATGCCTCACCTCTTATCGAAAACGACACGCTCGTTGAAGTGGTTCATGTCCCGGAATTCCCAGAAAGCCGGCTCGCCAGTTAGTGCGCCTCATCCCAATTGTCAGCCGCGCGGGCATCCACTTTCAGCGGCACCCTCATGGAAATCGCCGGCATGGCCGCGTTTTCCATCACCGAGACGACGACCGGCAAGGTCTTTTCGATTTCCGCTTCCTCGACTTCGAAGATGAGTTCGTCGTGCACCTGCAAAAGCATGCGGGCGGAAAGCTTTTCCGCCTCCAGCGCAGGCTCGATACGAACCATGGCGCGGCGGATGATATCGGCGGCGGAGCCCTGGATCGGCGCGTTGATGGCCGCGCGTTCGTTGAAGGCTTTTACCGAAGGGTTGGAAGAGCGAATTTCCGGATAATGGGCACGGCGGCCGAAAATCGTTTCGACATAGCCGTTTTCGCGGGCGAAGGCTTTGGTTGCCTCCATGTAGTCGCGAATGCCGGGAAAGCGCTCGAAATATTTCTTGATATAGTCGCCTGCCTCCGAGCGGGCGATGCCGAGCTGGTTGGCGAGCCCGAAGGCGGAAATGCCGTAGATGATACCGAAGTTGATGGCCTTCGCGCGGCGGCGTACTTCCGACGGCATGCCTTCCACCGGCACGCCGAACATTTCCGATGCCGTCATGGCGTGAATGTCGATGCCGTTTTCAAAGGCGTTACGGAGCTGCGGAATATCGGCGACATGGGCCAGCACGCGCAGCTCGATCTGGCTGTAATCGGCCGACAGAAGCTTGTGACCGGGCGTGGAGATGAAAGCCGTGCGGATCTTGCGGCCTTCGGCGGTGCGGACCGGGATGTTCTGGAGGTTCGGCTCCGAGGAGGACAGACGCCCCGTGGTGGTGGAGGCAAGCGCATAGGACGTATGCACCCGTTTCGTCTCGGGATGGATATATCCCGGCAGCGCATCCGTATAGGTCGATTTCAGCTTCGTCAGCTGCCGCCAGTCGACGATCTTGCGCGGCAGTTCGGCGCCTTCCGCTGCGAGATCTTCGAGAACCTGCGCAGATGTCGACCATTGCCCGGTCTTGGTTTTGGAACCGCCCGGCAGGCCCATCTTGCCAAACAGAATATCGCCGAGCTGCTTTGGCGAGCCGATGTTGAAGCGCTCACCCGCCAGCTCGTAGATTTCCTCTTCGAAGGATGCAGCCTTCTGGGCGAGTTCGCCGGAAAGACGCGAGAGAATCTGCCGGTCGACGGTGATGCCGCGCTCTTCCATATGCGCCAGAACCGGCACGAGGGGACGCTCCAGCCGCTCATAAACCTTGGTCAGCCGTTCCGAGACAAGCCTCGGCTTCAGCGCCATCCAGAGCCGCAGGGTGACATCGGCATCTTCCGCAGCATAAGCGGTTGCCTTGTCGATATCGACAAAATCGAAGGTGACGCTCGACTTGCCCGATCCCGCCACGTCCTTATAGGCGATCGGCGTGTGGCCGAGCCAGCGTTCGGACAGGGAATCCATACCATGCGTTGCCTTGCCGGCCTCAAGGACATAAGAAATCAGCATCGTGTCGTCGAAGCTCTGCATGACGACGCCGTGGCGTTTCATCAGCAGATAGTCATATTTCAGGTTCTGCGCGACCTTCAGAACGGCTTCGTCCTCGAGCAGGTCCTTCAGACGCGCCAGCGCCTCGGCAAAGGGCACCTGCCCTTCGGCCAGTTTGATGCCATCGCTGAAGAGATCGCCGCCGGAACCGGTCTTGTGCGTCAAAGGAACATAAGCGGCCCGGATATCGGTGCCCGTGGCATCCTTGCCGTTGTCGGCAATGGCCAGAGAAAAACCGACAAGTTCCGCCTGCATCGGGTCGAGCGAGGTCGTTTCCGTATCGAAGGCGACAACGCCTGTCTCGCGGGCCGCCGCGATCCAGCGGTCGAGCGTCGCAAGGTCCCTGATCGTTAGATAAGCGGTCGTATCGATCTTGGCGGCGGAAAAAAGCGCCTGTCGCGCTGTGGCGAGATCAGCGGGCGCGCTGCCCTCCCCCGTTACTTTCCTTGCCGGAGCGGCAGGCGAAGCCGCAGCGCCCGTCGCATCAGCGGCCACTTCGCCAGCCTTCACGGCAGCGGCCGGCGCATCGAGATCGGGACCATGGGCATCGGCACCCCATTGTACCGGCACATTGGCAGGGTCGATGGCGGAAGCGTCGGTTTCGGTCGCCTCGGCCACCCGGCGTGTCAGCGTCGTGAACTCCATCGCCTTCAGGAAGGCGATCAGTTTCGGCCCGTTCTGCGGTTCGAGCACCAGCGCTTCGAGAGATTGATCCAGCGGCACATCGGTTCTGAGCGCCACGAGCTGTCTGGAAAGGCGGGCAAGCTCCGCATTGGCGATGATATTTTCCCGGCGCTTCTGCTGCTTGATTTCGCCTGCCCGCGCCAGCAGCGTATCGAGATCGCCGTATTCCTCCAGCAATTGCGCCGCCGTCTTCGGCCCGATGCCGGGAATGCCCGGAACATTATCGGTCGAGTCGCCGGTCATCGCCTGCAGGTCGATCATTTTTTCGGGGCCTACGCCCCACTTTTCGACAACGTCCGGAATGCCGATCTGCTTGTCCTTCATGGCGTCGTACATATGTACATTGGCCGTAACGAGCTGCATCAGATCCTTGTCGGAGGAGATGATCGTGACATCGGCGCCGATCGCCTCGGCCTGCCGGGCATAGGTGGCGATGATATCGTCCGCCTCGAAGCCTTCGGTCTCGATGCAGGGAAGGTTGAAGGCGCGCGTCGCCTCACGGATCAGGCCGAATTGCGGCACCAGATCTTCCGGCGGCGCGGTGCGGTTGGCCTTGTAGAGATCATAAAGTTCGTTGCGGAAGGTCTTCGACGAATAGTCGAAAATCACCGCAAAATGGGTCGGCGTCACGCCGACATCGGTATTGCGCGCATCCTTCAGCAGCTTCCACAGCATGTTGCAGAAGCCGGAGACGGCGTTGACCGGCAGCCCGTCCGACTTGCGGTTCAGCGGCGGGATTGCATGGAAGGCCCGGAAAATGAAACCGGAACCGTCAACGAGGAAGAGATGATCGCCTTTTTTCATGGGTAGCATGGATAGCGCGGGGCCGTTTTGACGTCTACCGAAACTTCGCACAACGCACCGTAAAGAGCGGGGAATGAGGCGGTACCACAGGCCTGCAAAATTCACCTGAACGTTACCGATTTGTAATCCGCCCTTCCCTTGAAAAGCCGCATTTGCAGACACATTTCATAAGGGACGGCGCCTGATCACGCCGTAGTCTGATAGCTGGCTCGTCCCCCGCCGCGTCAGACCGGACAAAGGCCTTTCCCCCTCTCCGGGCCTTTGTCCTCCAATATGACCGCCATGGCCGACCCCTCCCGGCCATGGCGGTTTTATTTTATGCGCCGTTTCAGGCTGGCATAAACATATCATGCGATATATATCGCGCTATCGACTTGCCGGGCTGAGCCGGCCGTGATGCTTTATGGGCGGAAAAATGGGATTTTCCCGGGACGAATCGGCAATCTATCTCGCTTCGAAAATGGCGCGGGAATTCACCATGGCGCTGCAGAAAAGAGCCGCCGCCCTGGGTTTCTCGCCCGGGCAATTCCCCATCCTCATCGAGCTCTGGCATGAGGACGGCCTGACCCAGAGACAATTGCTCGATAGAATCGATGTCGAACAGGCGACGCTCGCCAATACGCTCTCGCGCATGGAACGCGACGGGCTGATCGTCCGCAAATCCCATCCAAGCGACCGCCGCGCCCAGATCATCGAACTGACCCAGCGCGGCAGGGATCTGGAAGCCAACGCCATTGCCGCCTCCGAAGCCACCGAAGACGCGCTGCTCAAGGATTTCCGGCGCTTCGAGAGGCAACTGCTGCTGGAATATATGCGCCGGGCGATCGAAAGCGCCAAAAAAGCGAAATAGCATTTACAGCCCGAAACCGCTTCGCACTTTCCCTGAACTGCTCTATCGTTCCGGCGGCCGCACGTTTGCCGATTCACGACGCGCCGGCCCCCTTGTTTCCCGCGATGCGCGATGCCCGGATGTTTCGTCTTATCGCCGGGTCACGACAGACATGACAGGATCAGCGATGACAGACCTTTCCCCCATTCTTTCCACCGCCGACGATAATCTCACCTCCAGCCTTGAACGACTGTTCGAGCTTGTACGCATTCCGTCGATTTCGACGGACCCCGCTTACAAGGCGGAATGCCGCAAGGCGGCAGAATGGCTGGTCAGAACGCTTTCGGCGCTCGGCTTTACGGCCTCCGTGCGCGATACGGCCGGCCACCCCATGGTGGTGGCGCATCACGATGCGGCCACCAAGGACGCGCCGCATGTGCTTTTCTACGGTCATTATGACGTACAGCCGGTCGATCCGCTCGAGCTGTGGGAAAACGATCCGTTCGAACCCGCCGTCAAGGATATCGGCGCCGGTCGGCAGGTGATTACCGGACGCGGAACGGCAGACGACAAGGGCCAACTGATGACCTTCGTGGAGGCCTGCCGGGCGTACAAGGCTGTCAATGGCGGCCTGCCGGTGCGCGTCACCATTCTTTTTGAAGGCGAAGAAGAATCCGGCTCGCCGTCGCTGAAGCCTTTCCTCGAAGCCAATGCGGAAGAACTGAAGGCCGATTATGCGCTGGTCTGCGATACCAGCATGTGGGACCGGGATACGCCAGCCATTGCCGCAGCCCTTCGCGGCCTGGTCGGCGAAGAAGTCGTCATCACCGCAGCCGACCGCGATCTGCATTCCGGTCTGTTCGGTGGGGCGGCGGCAAACCCCATCCACATCCTCACCGATATTCTCGCCGGCCTGCATGACGCGACCGGCCGGGTAACTCTTTCAGGCTTTTATGACGGCGTGGAAGAAACCCCAGCCAACATCAAGGCCTCCTGGGAGACGCTGGGCCGCACGGCCGAAGCCTTCCTTGGCGAAGTCGGCCTTTCGGTTCCCTCGGGCGAAAAGGGCCGCTCCGTGCTGGAGCAGACCTGGGCGCGGCCAACGGCGGAAGTCAACGGCATTATCGGCGGCTATACCGGCGATGGTTTCAAGACCGTGATCGCCGCCAAGGCCTCCGCCAAGGTGTCCTTCCGCCTCGTCGGCGAGCAGGACCCTGCGGCTATTCGTGAAAGCTTCCGGGCCTATGTGCGCTCGAAGATTCCCGCCGATTGCTCCGTGGAGTTCCACGAACATGGCGGTTCGCCCGCCATCCAGCTGTCCTACGACTCGCCCGTGCTGACCAAAGCCAAAAACGCGCTTTCGGAAGAGTGGCCGAAACCAGCCGTCGTCATCGGCATGGGTGGCTCTATCCCTATCGTCGGCGATTTCCAGAAGATGCTCGGAATGGATTCGCTGCTTGTCGGCTTCGGACTTACCGATGACCGTATTCATTCGCCGAATGAAAAATACGACCTGCAGTCCTTCCACAAGGGCATTCGCTCCTGGGTCCGTATTCTCGACGCCCTCGCGGCGAAATAATCCTGAAAAAAAGAGGAGGTGCCGAATATTCGGCACCTCCTCGGCACATAAAACAAAAAGGCCGGGCAAGCCCGACCTTTCCATCCGTTTTCCGTCAATGCCAGTACATCCGTGGTCAAAGCGTTTAAACGGTCTGATGCTCCAGAGCGCGTCAAGGATATCGACGCTGCTTTCCGGCTCAGGATCGGCTGCTTTGGTTAATCTTTGGTTAACGCAACAGCAGCGGCACTTTTAAAAGCGCCATTCCCGGCAGTTCCGGTCCGGAGCACTGTTGAACCCTATATTGGTATGTGACCTGGCTTTTTCAAGGGCAACCGGTCCAGCCCCTTCCTGCAAAAGAAAAAGGCCGGAAAAATCCGGCCTTTCCATTCATGCGAATGACCCTTTCGGGCCAAAGCGCTTATCAGGCAGCAACGAGGTTGCCTGCGGACATCTTGCCCGAGCGACGATCCTGCATCAGCTCGTAGGAGAGCTTCTGGCCGTCGTTGAGGGCGGTCAGACCAGCGCGCTCAACAGCGGAGATGTGAACGAATACGTCCTGCGAACCGTCGTCAGGCTGAATGAAGCCGTAGCCCTTGGTTGCGTTGAACCACTTTACTGTACCAGTCGCCATAACGATTTCCTTCCGTTGGCAATTGTATTTGCACTGCGAGCAGTGCGGACTTGGGTCGAATTTGAAGGAAAAGATCGTCGTGAGCGTCTAAAAAGACGCCGAAGCTCTGGTCGTCAAACAAATATCGATGGCGAAGTACCTAGGTTGGAAGGGGCTGAAAGTCAAGTTTCTTTGAGCACGACCATCTGGCCAGGGTTCAGCGGGGAGCCAGACAACAGGAACGCCAAAAAGCAAAAACCCGGCGCGGGAGGAGGTGCGCCGGGTTCTTGAAACTGACTGACAATTGGGAGGAGGAGTATTGTCAGTCCAATCGGGCGACGCTGGGAGGAGGAGTGCGTCGCTTCGATGATTTGAAGATACAGGATCGCCGCTTAAAAAACAGACGTTTCATCGCAGCGCAGCATTGCGCATAATGCATAGCTATTTCAAGGTGACTTGAAGCTTCTCCGCGTAACGCCTAATAAATACGCATGTCTATCGAATCCGTCAGAGCCTTTTTCACCGAAAAGTCGCCCGAGGTCGCCGTGATCGAAACGGAAACGAGTTCGGCGACGGTTGCGTTGGCCGCCGAAGCGCATGGTGTCGACCCCGACCAGATTGCGAAAACCATCTGCCTGAAGGCGGGTGAAACCATTCTGCTCGTCGTCGCCGCCGGCACGAAGCGGCTCGACAACCGCAAATTCCGCGATCATTTCGGCGCAAAGCCGCGCATGCTCGGACCAGAAGAGGTGGTTGCGGTGACCAGCCATCCCATCGGCGGCGTGTGCCCTTTCGGCCTGCCCTCCCCGCTTCCGGTGTTTTGCGACGTCTCGCTGAAAAACTATCATGAGGTGGTTCCCGCGGCCGGCGCCACCAATGCGGCGGTGAAGATTTCGCCGGAGGTGATGGCCGAGCTGACGGATGCGGAATGGGTCGACGTCTGCCAATGACGCCGATTTGATCCGGCCAGGACTTAACCCCGCCTTAAATTGCCGCATTTAAACTCTTCATCCTGGATTAAGGATCGCGCAGGCATAGAAGCCTGAAAACCCGAACGGGATGCGCGCGGTTTCGCGAATAGGAGCGACTTCGGCTGGATGGCAGGCAAGGGTAAATCACGCGAACGGGTAGAACCCTCCTTCGGGGATTTCCACGAATCCGGTGATGACCTGCGCCTCGACGCCAGCGAACGCATCAGCGGAACCACAAAGCAGCAAGTCAGAAAACCGAAGCAGACATCCGGCCGCACCAAATCCAGGAAAAAAGAAAAGCGCACCCGCGGCTCCGGCCGCGGCGCGACGGGCTTCATTCGCTCCCTCGTCTATTGGTGCATCGTACTCGGCATCTGGGGCGGCATCGGTGTTGCAGGTCTCGTTCTCTATTACGGCGCGCGCATGCCGAGCGCCAGCAGCTGGTCCATTCCCGAACGCCCGCCGAATGTGAAGATCGTTTCGGTGAATGGCAGCGTGCTCGCCAATCGCGGCACCACCGGCGGCGAGGCGCTCGCGCTGGAAGATATGTCGCCCTATATTCCGCAGGCCGTCATGGCGATTGAGGACCGGCGGTTTTATTCGCATTTCGGGGTCGATCCGCTCGGTCTCGGACGCGCCATCGTCACGAATGTGCTGACGGGACGAACCGTGCAGGGCGGCTCGACGCTGACGCAGCAGCTCGCGAAAAACCTGTTCCTCTCGCCGGATCGAACGCTGGAACGCAAGGTTCAGGAAGTGCTGCTGTCCTTCTGGCTGGAGCATAAGTTCACCAAGGACCAGATTCTCGCGATGTATCTCAATCGCGTCTATTTCGGCTCCAATGCCTACGGTGTCGAGGCGGCCTCGCGACGCTACTTCAACAAGTCCGCGCGCGACGTCAATCTGGGCGAGGCGGCCATGCTGGCCGGGCTTCTTAAAGCGCCCTCGCGCCTTTCGCCGGCGCGCGATCCGCAGGCGGCGGAAGAACGGGCGCAGGTCGTGCTGCAATCCATGCGCGATGTCGGCTTCATCACCGACGATGAAATCAAGACCGCCATGTCGCAGCCGCCGACCAAGGCGAAACGTTTCTGGTCCGGCGCCGAACATTACGCCGCCGATATGGTGCTGGAGGAAGTGCGCAACCTCGTCGGCGAGGTCAAGCAGGACATTGTCGTCGATACGACCATCGACCCCAATCTCGAGCGCGACGCCGAAAAGGCGCTGACCCACGTGCTGCAGGGTGACGGCAAGAAGCAGGGCGCTTCGCAGGCGGCGCTGGTTTCCATCGATGGCACGGGCGCGATCCGGGCCCTGGTGGGCGGGGCGGATTATGCCGAAAGCCAGTTCAACCGCGCCACCAAGGCAAAACGGCAACCCGGCTCCGCATTCAAGCCCTTCGTTTACGTCGCCGCACTCGAATCCGGGCTCACCCCCTATACCATCCGCAACGACGCGCCTGTTCGTATCGGCAACTGGACCCCGGAAAATTACGAGAAGAAATATCGAGGCGAAGTGACGCTCGCCACCGCGCTCGCCAATTCGCTGAACACCATTGCCGCGCAGCTGGTGATGGAAGTGGGTCCCGATCGTGTGACCCAGGTGGCGCATCGCATGGGTATCGAATCCGAACTGCAAAACAATGCCTCCATCGCGCTCGGCACCTCGGAAGTGTCGCTGATGGAGCTGACGGCCTCCTACGCCCCCTTCATGAATGGCGGCTACAAGGCGACGCCGCATATCGTCAAACGCATCACCGATGCGGATGGCAAGGTGCTTTACGAAAACAAATACGACAATCCGCCGCGCGTCCTGAGCGAAGAGATCGCCGCGACCATGAACAGCATGCTGTCGCGCGTCATCACCGAAGGCACCGGCAAGGCGGCACGGCTGCAGGGCTGGCAGGCGGCAGGAAAATCCGGCACGACGCAATCCTTCCGCGACGCCCTTTTTGTCGGCTACACAAGCAACCTGACCACCGGCGTGTGGTTCGGCAATGACGACGGCACATCGATGAAGAAGGTCACCGGCGGCGGGCTTCCCGCAAAGGCCTGGAAAGATTTCATGACCGCCGCCCATTCGGGCCTCTCGCCCTCGCCGCTCTTCGGGCTTGGCGCAGGCGGCGTGCCGCCGCTTGGGGAAATGCAGCAGCCGGCGCCGGAAAGCGCGCCCTCCTCCATCGGCGATATCATTTCCAATGCGCTCGGCGGCGGAACGGTGGATACGCGCGCCTATCCCGAAGCCCCGGTTGCGCCGAATCCGAATCAGCCCGGTGCACCGATGCCGCCGGCAAATATCCCTTCCCGCGATATCGAACCCGGCTATTCAGCCGGCAACGGGCCTGTACCACCCGCCGATATCGGCGGTCAGGCGCCATCCGGACCGAAGCAGACGACCCTGCTCGATATTCTGATGGGAAACTGACGGCTTAGAGTGGTCGAAAGACGCTGCTCTCAGGGCCGATGGCGATTTCGCCAGTACTGCACGAAAATTCCCGATTTTGCAGGATTTGGTTCCATGGGACAGGCCGTCTCCGCAGCCACGAGCGGAGAGGATGCCTCCCCTGCAACATCCGCGTGCAGTCGCATTAACCGTAGATTGCCATTTGCGCCGGGGCGGTTACATTTCGGATGACTTTTTACGGTAAATGAATTATTAATCGTTCATATAAATTAATTTTCTTCTATCAAAATAACTTTTCAGGGCTTTATATTATGCTGGGTACTAAAGGCTCATCGCATGCCGTTTTTTACGGTGCCTCCTATTCCGCAGCCACCACTTTCGAATCGCCGGAAACGCAACCTTCCTCTTCGGAAAAAACCGTCTCCGCATTCCTGCGCGGCCAGTTCGCGCTCAAAAGAACGATTGACATCGCAGGGGCGTCCATCGCCCTTGTCGCACTCGCGCCGGTGCTGCTCACCGTGGCAGTGATGGTCAAACTCGACAGCAAGGGACCGGTCCTGTTTTCGCAGGTCCGCTGGGGCATGAACGGGCGGAAAATCCGTGTCTATAAATTCCGCTCCATGAGGACCGATCTTTGCGACGCCACCGGCGTGGCGCAAACGGTGAAGAACGACCCCAGAATAACCCGGATCGGCGCGGTTCTTCGCCGCACGAATATCGATGAACTGCCGCAGCTTCTGAATGTGCTGAAAGGCGATATGTCGCTGGTCGGGCCCCGCTGCCATGCCATCGGCATGCTGGCGGCCGGCCGTCTTTATGAGGAGCTGGTGCCGCACTACCATATGCGGCACCGGGTGCGGCCGGGCATTACCGGCCTTGCCCAGATGCGGGGGTTGCGCGGCCCGACGGATCGCAGCGACAAGGCGCGCGCCCGAATCGTCTCCGATCTTTATTACGTCGACAATTTTTCGCTCTGGCTGGATATCAAGATCATGGTCGGAACGGTGATTTCCGAATTGCGCGGCGGCAAGGGGTTCTGATTTTTCAGGCGCCATTGCCGCAGCCGCAATCCGGCGCTGCAAAAATAAAAAGCCCGGCAGCGATGCCGGGCTTTTTTCATGAGATCATCGTAACGATCAGTTTGTCGGCGCGGGAGCCGCAGCGGGATCCGGAAGCGGTGCCGGGTTTGCCGACAGCGTCCGCAGATAAGCGATGAGATCGGCGCGTTCCGTCTCCTTCTTCACGCCCGCAAAGCCCATGGCCGTGCCGGGAACGTGTTTCTTGGGAGCTTCGAGGAAGAAGCTGAGATGATCGTAATCCCAATGCACGGAACCGCCCTTGGAGAAATCCTTCATCCCTGCGGAGTAGCTGAAACCTTCATGGCTGGCGATCGGCCGGTTGACGATATCGAAGAGATTGGGGCCGACCTTGTTTGCACCACCACTCTCTCCGGTATGACAGCTCGTACACTTCTTGAAGACCGTCTCGCCCTTGGCGGCATCGGCGCTGGCAAGCAATTGTGCGATCGGCGTCGCCGCGGCAGCGGCTTCTCCGCCGGCTGCTTCGCCGCCACCCTCTGCCGCAGCGATGGCATAACCTTCCTTTTCGGGCGCAGGCGCATGGAAAATGCCCTCAGACGCAATCGACACCGACATCAGGACGAAAACCGTGCCAAGCAACGCCCCAACGCCCATATTTACATAAGAATTCATCTATATGCGCTCCCTCGCATCCGCTTGATATAACGGGCATCTTGAAATTGCTCGAAAGCTATGGCTTTTGCACAGCCTGCGCAACTTGAATAATGCTCCCCACACCGTGACGTTTTGACACTTTTCGGGCGGGATTTGAAGGGTGTCGGATGAAGAATCGGGATTTCGAGAAAGCTGTCGTCCTCATACCGGCGCGGATGGCATCCACGCGCCTGCCGGGCAAGCCGCTCGCCGACATCGGCGGCAAGCCGATGATCGTGCAGGTGGCGCTGCGCGCACGCGAGGCCGGCGCAGAGCGAATCGTTGTAGCCGTCGACGACGAACAGGTGTTTTCGGCCGTCAAAAATGCCGGTTTCGACGTGATGATGACGCGCGACGACCACCAGTCCGGCTCGGACCGCATTTTCGAAGCGCTGCAAAAGGCCGACCCCTATGGCAAGGCGGAATATGTCATCAATGTCCAGGGCGATCTTCCGACCATCGAAGCGGAGACGATCCGCGCTTCGTTGCGTCCACTGGAAAATGCCGCCGTCGATATTGCGACACTGACGGTCGAAATCACCGACGAGGAAGAAAAAACCAATCCGAACGTGGTGAAAGTGGTGGGCAGCCCGCTTTCCGAGTCGCGATTGCGCACGCTTTATTTTACCCGCACCACCGCCCCTTATGGCGATGGCCCGCTTTATCATCACATCGGACTTTATACCTATCGCCGCGCCGCGCTGGAGACATTCGTGAGCCTGCCGCCCTCGCCGCTGGAAAAACGCGAGCGGCTGGAACAGCTGCGCGCGCTGGAAGCGGGGATGCGCATCGACGCCGAAATCGTCAGTTCCGTGCCGCTCGGGGTCGATACGCCGCACGATCTGGAAAAAGCCCGCAAAATTCTCGCAAGCAGAACCCTCTAACGGACAGTCCCATGACCTTGAGCACAAATCGCATTGCCTTCCAGGGCGAATTCGGCGCGAATTCCGATATGGCCTGCCGCGACATGTTCCCGGATATGGAGCCTTTGCCGTGCCCGACATTCGAGGATGCCTTCAACGCCATTGAAAATGGCGAAGCCGATCTCGGCATGATCCCGATTGAAAACACGCTGGCCGGCCGCGTTGCGGATATTCATCACCTGTTGCCAGAATCGCGCCTGCACATCATCGGCGAATATTTCATGCCGATCCGCTTCCAGTTGATGGTGATGCCGGGCGTGAAGAAGGACGAGATCCGCACCGTCCACAGCCACATTCACGCGCTTGGCCAGTGCCGGAAAATCATCCGTTCCAACGGCTGGAAGCCCGTCATCGCCGGCGATACGGCGGGCTCCGCGAGACTGGTGTCAGAAAAGGGCGACCGCAGCATGGCGGCGCTTGCGCCGCGCCTTGCCGCCAATCTCTACGGCCTCGATATTCTCGCTGAAAACGTCGAGGATTCGGAAAACAACGTGACGCGTTTCGTTGTGCTTTCCCGCGATGAAAACTGGGCCAAGCGTCAGTCGAGCGACGAAATCGTCGTCACCACCTTTGTCTTCAATGTCCGCAATATTCCGGCCGCGCTCTACAAGGCCATGGGCGGCTTTGCGACCAACGGCATCAACATGACGAAGCTCGAAAGCTACCAGCTCGGCGGCAAATTCGTGGCGACGCAGTTTTATGCCGATATCGAAGGCCACCCCGATGACGAGCCGGTGCGGCATGCGCTGGACGAGCTGCGCTTCTTCTCCGAAAAAGTCCGCATTCTCGGCGTCTACAAGGGCCATGCGATGCGCGGCAAGCTCAACCAGGGTTGAGCCTGCCGAACGCGATTATTTCGTCCATTCCACCCAGTCGCGCATCAGCCGATGCGCGATGGCGCCACCGGGAGGCGCGGAAAAGCCCTCACCCGTTGCCGTCTCCAGCATCTTGGCGACTTCCGCCCGTGTGAACCAGCGGCAATCCTCCAGTTCGATCTCATCGCGGGCAATATCGAAAGACAGTGCCTCGGCATAACAGCCAATCATCAGCGTATGCGGCATCGGCCAGGGCTGCGACGCGTGATAACGCACGCGGCCGATCTCGACGCCGGATTCCTCATGCGTTTCGCGGCGTACGGCCTGCTCGATGGTTTCGCCCGGCTCCACAAAACCGGCGAGGCACGAATACATGCCCGGTGCAAAATGCGCACCGCGGCCAAGCAGGCAAAGATCACGCTCGATATCGATCGTCATCATGATGACGACGGGATCGGTGCGGGGAAAAATCGTGTGATTGCAGGCGGCGCAGATACGCTTGTAGCCGCCGATGCGCAGCTCCATGGTGCCACCGCACTTACCGCAAAATCGATTGTCGGCGTTCCAGTGGGTGAGGCTGACGGCCTGGGCAACCTCGCTCAGCAATTCCTCATCGAGAAGATGGTCGCGATAAAGAGTACGGGCGTCAGCAAGCTTGTAGTGACTTGCCAGCTGATCCTCGGCAACGGCAACCGGCACCGCAATTCTCGGCTCGCCGGTTTCGCGATATCCGAGCAGCACGGCATTGTCGAAATCCGGCTGCAGTTCGGCCAGCTCATAGGCGGAAAACAGGGGGTCGATGACCTGCTCGTCATGCTTCAGGACAAGTCGGTTGCCCGAGAAAGCGAAAATATGGGTGCCATCGATTTTCAGCGCGTCGGCAACGCACTCTTCCGACCGTTTTTCGGCGAAACGGTCGAGGGCGTTCTTGGAAAAGGCTGTCAGCAGGCTTGCTTCGGGATGGGGGGCAGTGGTTTCAAAAATTTTCATGGAAATCATCAGAGCGCGCCGGAGATTTTTTTCATCAAACTTTCCTTTTCGCCCGCGGCATAGGGCACAGGCGTTCCGTGACCCCAGATGGGACCCGGCCAGCAGGTGTCGCCTTCATTGCGGGCGATAATGTGGACATGAAGCTGCCGGACGATATTGCCCAAAGCACCGACATTGATCTTGGTGGCTCCGGTGATTTCTTTCAAGGCAGACGCGACGAGATTGGTCTCGAATGTCAGCACGGCCTGATCAAGCGGGGTGAGATCGAACAATTCGCTGACGCCGTCTCGCTGCGGCACGAGCACCAGCCAGGGCCAGCGGTTGTCGTTTTGCAAACGCAGTTCACATAGTCCCAAACGCGTCACAAGCACGCTGTCGCGCGCCAGTCTGTCATCCAGCCGGAATGTCTCCAAGGTGTCCTCCATGTTTGTTTTCATTGTGATAGCAGTTTTTTGAAGGCTTGGCTTGCATTTGCTTTCGATATTGCCGATATGTGGCCCCGGGAGGTTGGTGGTGGACGAGCCACTCGCCAACCGGGTCAGGTCCGGAAGGAAGCAGCCCTAACGAGCCCGGCACGGGTCGCCGTGCCAGCCTCCCACCCTTTTTTAAAAGACGTGCTCAGCTTTCGCCGGGCCAGTTCAGCGCCCCAAGACAACTGGCAAAACAAACTGGCGAGGCAATGAGCGACACCGTACCCACCACATCAAGCGAATCCCAGGTCGGGACCGGCTATCGGGTACTGGCGCGCAAATATCGCCCCAAGGATTTTTCCGATCTGATGGTCGGCCAGGAGCCGATGGTCCGCACGCTGACCAACGCCTTCGAGACCGGCCGCATCGCGCAGGCCTATATGCTGACCGGCGTTCGCGGTGTGGGAAAGACGACCACGGCCCGCATTCTCGCCCGCGCGCTGAATTACAAGACCGACACCATCGACAAGCCGACCATCGACCTGCGTATCCCCGGCGAACATTGTCAGGCGATCATGGAAGGCCGGCATGTCGACGTGATCGAGATGGATGCCGCCTCCCATACCGGTATCGACGATATTCGCGAGATCATCGAACAGGTGCGTTACCGTCCGGTTTCGGCACGCTATAAAGTCTATATCATCGATGAAGTGCACATGCTCTCGACGCAGGCTTTCAACGGTCTTCTGAAGACGTTGGAAGAGCCGCCGGAGCATGTGAAATTCATCTTTGCAACCACCGAAATCCGCAAGGTTCCGATCACCGTTCTGTCGCGGTGCCAGCGTTTCGATCTGCGCCGCATCAGCGCCGCCGATCTGGTCGGCCTGTTCACCGCCATTGCCGGCAAGGAAGGTTTCGAAGCCGATCCGCAGGCGCTTTCGATGATTGCCCGCGCTGCCGAAGGTTCTGCGCGTGACGGCCTTTCCCTGCTCGATCAGGCGATTGCCCATGGTGGAGGCCGCGTGGAGGCCGAAGCGGTGCGCGGCATGCTCGGCCTTGCCGACCGTGCACGTATCGTCGATCTTTTCCAGCATGTCGTCAAAGGCGATGTCGCCGCCGCCCTTTCGGAATTCAACGGGCAATATGAGGCGGGCGCAAACCCTGTCGTCGTATTGAACGATCTTGCCGATTTCACCCATCTCGTCACCCGCATGAAATATGTGCCTGACGCGGCGGAAGACCCCTCGCTTTCCGAGATCGAGCGCGTGCGCGGCGCGGAATTTGCCGAGACGATTGCGGTAACCGCGCTTTCGCGCATCTGGCAGATGCTGCTGAAAGGCATTCCGGAAACGGAAAATGCTTCGCGCCCGGCCGGTGCGGCCGAAATGGTGCTGATCCGGCTTTCGCACGCCGCCAATCTGCCCGCACCTGAAGATGCCGCGCGGCGCTTGGCGGAGCTTTCGAACGGTGACGGCGGTTACGCCAATGGCGGACCTTCGGGCGGCGGCAATGGCGGCGGTGCCCGCGCCTATTCGTCGGGACAGGCCGTGGCCGCGGGAAGACCTGTCGATCTTCCCGCCCAGCGCCAGACAACACCGCAGACCTCCGCCGTGCTGCGCGCCGTTCCGGACAGCCGCCCGCAGGAGATGCAGGTCGCGGCACCGAAAACCGAAGAGCGGCCGGAGCCGAAGGTTCCCGTCACTTCGGTGCAGGATATTGCCGATCTCTGCCAGAAGAACCGCGATCCCGTCATGCGGGCGAAGGTGCGAAACTTTGTGCGGATGGTGCGGCTGGAGCCCGGCCGGCTTGATATGCGCCTCGGCGAAGGCGCGCCGGGCTCTCTGCCGGGTGAGCTTGGCGTCAAGCTCAAGGAATGGACCGGTATCCACTGGATCGTCAGCCTCAGCAAGGAACAGGGCGAGCCGACCCTTGTTGAAGCGGAAGGCAATGCCCGCGACGCCCGTCTTGTCGATGCGCGTCAGGATCCTGACGTTGCCGCCATTCTGGCGCAGTTTCCCGGTGCAAAAATCACCGACGTGCGCATCCGCGCCGCCGCACAGGAGGAGGCTGAAGAGATCGCGCCGCCATCGGTTGCAGAATCGAGCGAAGGCGACATCCTTCCCGGCGACGACATCGAGTTTTAAACAAAAAGAACAGGAGATTGGCACATGCGTGACATCATGGGCATGATGGGCAAGGTCAAGGAAATGCAGTCCAAGATGGAGAAGGTGCAGGAAGAAATCGCCGCCCTTGAAGTCGAAGGCAGGGCCGGCGGTGGTCTTGTGACCGTCATTCTCAACGGCAAGGGCGAAATGCGCGGCCTGAAAATCGATCCTTCGCTGTTCAAGGAAGACGAGGTGGAAATCCTCGAAGACCTGATCGTGGCTGCCCACAAGGACGCCAAGGAAAAGGGCGAAGCACAGGCGCAGGAAAAGATGGCCGGCCTGACCGCGGGTCTGCCGCTGCCGCCCGGCATGAAGTTCCCGTTCTGATATAATCCGACCGAAGAGGATGGCGTGATGCACGCCGTCCTCGCGTCAAGACAGGGTCTAGGCTTCCAGCATCGCGCGGAACCGGCTTGCAAGCGGCGTTTCGAGATAGGCCGCGCGTTCAGCCATGTCGAGCTGCATGGGACGGAAGCGCTGTAGAATAGTCGGTATCGGCAGTTTCGTTCCCTGATAGGGTGCGAAGGCGATATCCTCCCCGGCGGCGAGCATTCCGCCTTTCAGCACCCGGCAATAAAAACCCGGCTGGCCCGCCTGCCGGAAGCGCGGTCCGAAGTCCGGATAGCCGATGCGGGCTGACAGGGTGGCGCAGGGAATGCGGGCGGCGGTTACCTCCAGCACGACTTCGCTGGCCGAGAACCTGTCGCCGACATGGAGTTTTGCGCTGTCGACCCCCTCCAGCACGAGGTTTTCGCCGAAAAATCCGGGTTCGACGACAAAGCCCAGAGAGCGGGACCAGAAGTCGAGATCGACGGACCCCATGACGTAAATCGCCTGATCCGGCCCGCCGTGGTGTTTGCGATTGCAGACGGCATCGCTGACGATACCTTCGGCATCCACCATGACCGGGCCGTGGACGGGATGCTTGAAAATACCCGTCTTCATCGTCTTTCCCGGCAGGCTTTTCGCCTCGCCCCGGCACACCGCCCGTATTTTCATGGACTGCCCTTTGCGCTTCATGATTCCCGTTTCCCGATTTATGCAGTAGAAAACGCTCATGGCAAAACGAGTCACCGGTCCCGAAATCGAAAAACTGATCCAGCTTCTGGCAAAAGTGCCGGGGCTTGGCCCCCGCTCGGCGCGGCGGGCGGCGTTGCATCTCATCAAGAAGAAGGAACAGCTTCTTGGGCCGCTGGGCCATGCGATGGGCGAGGCCTATGACAAGGTGAAGATCTGCTCCTGCTGCGGCAATGTCGATACAATCGACCCCTGCACTGTCTGCACCGACGAGCGACGCGACCAGTCGGTCATCATCGTGGTGGAAGACGTGTCGGATCTTTGGGCGCTGGAGCGGACGGGCGCGATGAACACCGCCTATCATGTGCTGGGCGGCACGCTCTCGCCGCTCGATGGCGTCGGTCCGGAGGATTTGAACATCAAGGGCCTGATCGACCGCGTCAGCGTCGGTGGCATCCGCGAGCTCATCATCGCTGTCAATGCGACGGTGGAAGGACAGGCGACCGCCCATTACATTACCGACCGCCTTTCCGGTCTCGACATCAAGATCACCCGGCTTGCGCATGGCGTGCCGGTGGGCGGTGAGCTCGATTATCTCGACGAGGGCACGTTAACGGCGGCACTCAGGGCCCGCACGTCGATCTGAAGCCTCCCTCCCCGTCATTCAAAGAGGAGACCGAATGCGAAACCATTTTGCCCCGAAGGCACTGGCTGCACTTCTTTCCGTTTTTTCAGCAACGACGGCTTTTGCGCAGTCGGCACCGACAGGTGCAGCCGCAGCCCGATACGACGCCGAATTTAACGTCTGGCTGAAAAAGGAAATCTGGCCTGAAGCCCGCAAGGCCGGCATTTCGCAGAAAACACTTGAGGCCACGCTCAGCGGTCTTTCCATCAGCTGGAACCTGCCTGATCTCGTCATTCCCGGCCAGAAGCCCCCGAAAGAACAGAGCCAGAGTCAGGCGGAATTTTCCTCGCCGGGGGCCTATTTCTCCGAAAAACGGCTGCAGGGATTGGCGGGCACCGGCCGCTCGCTTGCCGCCACCCATGCGGCGACGCTGCGCAGGATCGAGGCGAAATACGGCGTGCCCGGCGATATCGTCGTTGCGATCTGGGGCCGCGAATCCGGTTTTGGCCGAGCGAAACTGCCGCATTCCGTGGTCGATGTGCTGGCCACGAAAGCCTATATGTCCACCCGCAAGGAGATGTTCCGCACCGAGCTGATCGATGCGCTGAAGATCGTCGAAAGCGGCGATATCGCAGCCTCGCGCATGATGGGCTCCTGGGCCGGCGCGCTCGGCCAGCCGCAATTCATGCCGTCGAGCTATCTCAAATATGCCGTGGATTTCGATGGCGACGGCCATCGCGATATCTGGAATTCCGTGCCGGATGCGCTGGCATCCATAGCGAACTATCTTTCCCAGCGCGGCTGGCAGCGCAATCGCGACTGGGGTTTCGAAGTCTCGATCCCGGCCAATGTCTCCTGCGCGCAGGAAGGACCTGATCTTGCCCGGCCGGTGGCCGACTGGGCGAAGATGGGCATTACCCGCATTTCCGGAAAAGCCTTTCCGTCCAATGACCTATCCGCCGATGGCATGATGCTGGTGCCGGCCGGACGGCACGGGCCGGAATTCGTGGTGACGCCGAATTTCTACGTCATCAAGGAATATAACAATTCCGATCTCTATGCGCTGTTCATCGGCAATCTCGCCGACCGCATCGCCCATGGGGCGGGCCCGTTCAAGGGTGAATGGGGTAATGTCGGATCCATGCTGCGCTCGGATGTTCTCGCCATGCAGAAGGCGCTGGTGGCCAAAGGTTACGATGTCGGCAAGGCAGATGGGCTGGCCGGTTTCAAGACGCGCCGCTCGCTCGGGGACTGGCAGGCGAAAAACGGGCTTTCACCGACGTGTTTTCCAGATGCAAGCCTGAAGGCTAAGCTGAAATAGCACGTTACGGGCGACGTCGGAAAACCTCTCCGTCGTCATGCTCGGGCTTGTCCCGAGCATTTGCAACCGATTGATTTAACGATACGTGGTTGGATCCTCGGGACAAGCCCGAGGATGACGTCGAGGGTTATGGCAAGGGCCATCAACAGCCTTTTTACCTGACCCGTTTCTGCCTCTCCCAGCCTCTCAATGCTGATCGGTATGGGGCTTGTGGAAGATATCGTCGGTCGGCGGAATGGTCTGCCGCTCGATCATCCGGTGCACGCGTGGCCGTGTCTTGCCGCGATGAAGCTCGAGCAGCCGGTCCCAGGCTTCCGCATCCGCCTGGGTGCGGCGGTGGTTGTGGCGGACATATTCCACCCAGGTCGGCACATGGTAGCTTTCGGTCCAGATATCGGGGTTTTCCAGATCACGCATCAGGTTCCAGTTGCGGGCACCGTCCCGGATGCGGATACGGCGGCGCTCGGCCATCAGCGGCAGGAATTCGCCGAGGTCCTCGTCGTGGATTTCATAGTCGATGAGGATGGCGATGGGGCCGCTGCGCGGCTTGATATCCAGCCTCAGCGGCGGCTCCACGAAACGGTTGAGCGGATCGAGGTTGAGCGAAGCGAAGGCTGGCATGGCGAGCTTGAGGCCGACGACGACGCCGAGCAACATCAGCGCGCACGAACAGAGCAGCGAATAGGAAATGCCGTAATCTTCCGCCAGCTCGCCCCACAGCCAGCTACCGACCGCAATGCCACCGAAGGTGAGCGTCTGGTAGAGCGAGAGCGCCCGGCCAACCACCCAGCGCGGGGTGGAGAGCTGGACGATGGTGTTGAAGAGCGACAGCGCCAGAACCCAGCAGGCGCCGGCAACGGTCAGCACCAGCGACGTGACGATCGCACTCGTGCTCACCGCTGTTACGCCAGCGCTGAAGGCGAAGCCTAGAAATGCGACGCGCACGATCCATTCGCTGGACAGCACCTCGCGCAATCTGGCGCTGATCAGGGCACCGCCAATGGCGCCGACGCCGAATGCACCCAGCATGACGCCGTAGGTTAAGGGGCCGCCTTCGACCAGATCGCGGGCGACGATGGGCATCAAGGCAAGGATGGCGCTGGCGGAAAGGCCGAAAAGGAAGCCGCGCACCAGCACCTTGCCGATGTTGGGCGACATCGCCACATAACGCATGCCGGCCGAAATGGCGGCCAGAAGCTGCTCGCGTGGCAGGGTCGAGGCATATTTGGGCGGCTGCCAGCGAAACAGGGCGTAGATCAGCGTGAAATAGCTCAGCGCATTCACGAAAAACGCGGCAGCTGCACCGGCGGCAGCGACGATGATGCCGCCGATGGCCGGGCCGACGCTGCGGGTGATGTTGAAGCCGACGCTGTTCAGCGTCACGGCGGCGGGCAAATCCTCGCGCGGCACCATTTCGCCGACGGAGGCCTGCCAGGACGGATTGTTGAGCGCCGTGCCGCAGCCGATCATGAAGGTGAAGAAGAGCAGAAGCCACGGCGTGAGCCAGCCGGACCAGGCAAAAACCGTCAGCAGCACGGAGGCCGTCAGCATCAAAAGCTGCGCCGAAATCATGATGCGGCGGCGGTCGAAACTATCGGCCAGTGCGCCTGAAATCAGCGAGAACAGCATGATCGGCAAAGAGGTGGAGGCCTGCACCAGCGCGATCATGTTTTCCGAACTTGAAAGCGACGTCATCATCCATGCGGCGCCCACCGCCTGGATCAGTCCGCCGAAATTCGAGGCAAGGCTGGCGATCCAGATTCGTCTGTAAGTCAAATGCCTTAAAGGCGCGAGTGGCGATTTACGGTCAGGCACGCTCTGTCCACTTGATGCAACTGCGATTTGTCAAACGGCAACTATAGACAGTGCCGGCAATCATGCCAGCCTTTCCGACATGGTAAGGGTGAAAATGTGGCCGAGCCGTCACTGAAACGCAGACGCCCGCGAAAACCTTGCAATCCTGCCCCGATGGGTCTATATGAGCCCTGAAATTCTTGATCGCTTGATGAAGAGTGGGGCCGCAAGGCTCCGCTCTTTTTCGTTAGGCGAACCGGAAACCACGGGCAGAAGGCCCGGTGAACATCAAAGACCGGAAGGCCAGATGGCAGACACCGCACATGAACCGCGACTGATAACCGAAACGGGCATCGACCAGCGTATTGCCGAGATCATCGAGCCTGTTTTGACGGGCATGGGATATCTTCTGGTGCGCGTGCGGCTCTCAAACCAGAACGGCATGACCCTGCAGATCATGGCCGAGCGCGAAGACGGCACCATGACCGTCGAGGACTGCGAAGCCGTCTCCATGGCGATTTCACCGGTTCTTGATGTGGAAGATCCGGTCGATAAAGCGTATCATCTCGAAGTTTCCTCGCCCGGCATCGACCGGCCGATGGTTCGCAAATCGGATTTCACCCGCTGGCAGGGTCATCTGGTGAAGGTCGAAACCTCCATTCTGGTCGAGAACCGCAAGCGGTTTCGCGGCAAGATCGTCGAGGTCAATGCGGACGGCTTCAAGCTGGAACGCGACCAGATCGCCTATGGCGAGGAACCGACAGTCATCATTCCGTTCAGCGCGCTTTCGGATGCGAAGCTCATTCTGACGGACGATCTTATTCGTGATGCGCTGCGGGCGGACAAGGCGGCCAAGGCCGCCGCCGCAAACCAGAACGACGAAAACGAAGCAGACGAAGACTAATTCCAACGTAAAGCCCGGAAACAAGGGCGAACCCCGCAATCATGCGACTTACGGAGATAGAAAAATGGCAGTGAGTGCTAACCGGCTTGAGCTTCTGCAGATCGCCGATGCTGTGGCGCGCGAAAAGGTCATCGACCGCGAAATCGTGCTTGCCGCAATGGCCGACGCTATCCAGAAAGCCGCCCGCTCGCGCTATGGTTCGGAAACCAACATCCGCGCCGACATCAACTCCAAGACCGGCGAAATCCGCCTGCAGCGTCTTCTGGAAGTTGTCGAGGCCGCTGAGGATTATTCGACCCAGATCCCGCTGGAGCTGGCCCGCGACCGCAACCCGGACGCCAAGCTCGGCGACTTCATCGCCGATCCGCTGCCGCCGATGGATTTCGGCCGCATCGCCGCCCAATCCGCCAAGCAGGTCATCGTGCAGAAGGTGCGCGAAGCCGAGCGTGACCGCCAGTATGACGAGTTCAAGGACCGCATCGGCGAAATCGTCAACGGCACCGTCAAGCGCGTCGAATATGGCAATGTCATCGTCGATCTCGGCCGTGGCGAAGGCATCATCCGTCGTGACGAGATGATCCCGCGGGAAAACATGCGTTACGGCGACCGCGTGCGCGCTTACGTCTACGACGTTCGCCGCGAACAGCGCGGCCCGCAGATTTTCCTGTCGCGTACCCATCCGCAGTTCATGGTGAAGCTCTTCACCATGGAAGTTCCGGAAATCTACGACGGCATCATCCAGATCAAGTCGGTTGCCCGTGACCCGGGTTCGCGCGCCAAGATCGCCGTCATCTCCAACGACTCGTCCATCGATCCAGTCGGCGCCTGCGTCGGTATGCGCGGTTCGCGCGTGCAGGCCGTTGTCGGTGAACTCCAGGGCGAAAAGATCGACATCATTCCGTGGAGCCAGGAACCGGCCTCCTTCATTGTCAACGCCCTGCAGCCGGCGGAAGTCGCCAAGGTCGTTCTGGATGAAGAATCCGAGCGCATCGAAGTGGTGGTTCCGGACGAGCAGCTGTCGCTCGCCATCGGCCGCCGCGGCCAGAACGTGCGTCTGGCATCGCAGCTGACTGGCTGGGATATCGACATCATGACCGAGCAGGAAGAATCCGAGCGCCGCCAGAAGGAATTCAACGAGCGCACGGCCCTGTTCATGGAAGCCCTCGACGTCGACGAGATGGTCGGTCAGGTTTTGGCCTCCGAAGGCTTCGCGCAGGTCGAAGAACTGGCCTATGTCGATCTCGACGAAATTTCCTCGATCGACGGTTTCGATGAAGACACCGCCGATGAAATCCAGACCCGCGCCCGCGAATATCTGGAGCGCCTGGAAGCCGAAATGGACGCCAAGCGCAAGGAACTCGGCGTTTCCGACGAGTTGCGCCAGATTGACGGCCTGACCTCGCAGATGATGGTGGCGCTGGGTGAAGACGGCATCAAGACCATTGAGGATTTTGCCGGTTGCGCGGCGGACGACCTGGTCGGCTGGAGCGAGCGCAAGGACGGCGAGACCAAGAAGTTCGAAGGCATCTTCTCCAAGCTCGATGTTTCGCGCGTCGAAGCCGAGAACATGGTGGTGCAGGCCCGTCTTCTGGCAGGCTGGATCACCGCCGAGGAGCTTGCTTCCGCAGAGGAAGCCGATCCTGAGGCTGCCGAGGAGGCGGATACCGCCGAACAGGAATGATATCGCAGGCGCATGAGCCGGATGAGCTGCCCGAAACGGATGATGACGGGCGGCTCAAGGGCGACGTCAATGGACGTATGTGCATTGTGACACGGCAAAGCGGATCGCCCGATGAGCTGATCCGCTTCGTCGCAGGGCCGGACGGCAGCGTCGTTCCGGATCTGAAACGCCAATTGCCGGGGCGCGGCTGCTGGGTAACACCCGAGCGCGCCCTGATCGAGAAAGCCGTCGCGAAGAAGCTCTTCGCACGGGCTCTCAAACGCGACGTCAAGGCCGGGCCGGAGCTTCTTGCTCTTCTCGACCGGCTGATGGCGCAGCAGCTTGCAGGCATGATGAACATGGCGCGCAAGGCGGGCCAGTTCATCAGCGGCGCGATGAAAGTCGACGCCGCCGTCCGTTCGGGGAATGCGATTGCCGTGTTCCACGCGACCGATGCTGCGGCAGACGGCGTGAGAAAACTGGACCAGGCCCGCAAGGCCTGGGCGCTCGGCAGCGATGCCGGCAATGAAATTCCGTCCTTCCGGCTCTTTAGCGGCGCCGAAATGGACGAGTTGATGGGCCAGAATGCTTTTATCCATGCCTGCGCGCTTGCAGGGCAGGCGGGTGAGGGTGTAGTGAAGCGCGCAACGATGCTTGAGCGGTACCGCCTTGGCGGTCGATCTCAGGCGGAACGCGACGCTGCCCGGACAGAACAATGACGCGGTTGCCCGATATGAACGGTCGCCGCGTTCCGATGCAGCAATTGAACGACGAGACCTGATGAACGTCATCCGGTTCTCGTCCGAAGGAACGGGAACGGAATGACCGACAACAACGACGACAAGACACTTAACGCACAGCCTAAGAAGACTCTCACCCTCAAGCCGGGCGGGATGAATCAGGGCACCGTGCGGCAGGATATGGGTCGAGGTCGCACGAACGCGGTTGTCGTGGAAACACGCAAGCGCCGCCCCATGCGTCCTGAAGACGAGAAGCAGGTTCATTCGGTTGCAGCGCCCGCTCCGAAGCCGGCCGCTCCTGCCCCCGCGGCAGCACCGCGTCCGCAGGCGCCGCAGCAGCGCATCCACCAGCCCAGCGGCCAGCAGCAGCGTCCGGGTTCCTCCCAGCCGCAGCAGCGTTCCGGCTCGTCCGCACCGCAGCAGCGCCAGCCTGAGCGTCCGCGCGGCAACGTCCTGCACGACCTGTCGGCAGGCGAGATGGAAGCCCGCCGCCGTGCGCTGATGGAAGCACAGGCCCGCGACGTGATCGAAGCCAAGCAGCGTGCTGAAGACGAAGCGCGCCGCAAGGTGGAAGAAGAGCGCCGCATCGCCGCCGAAAAGGAAGAGGCCGCACGCCGTGCCGTCGAAGAGGCCGCAGCCGCCAAGCTGGCCGCAAGCCAGCCCGCCGTGGAAGCAAAGCCGGAACCGGTCGATGAAAAGCCGGCTGCAGCCGCCCAGCCCGTGCCGCGCGCCGAGGCTCGTCCTCAGCCCGCCGCTGCCGCCCCTGCTCGCACAACTCCCGAAACCGCTGCTCCGCGCGGACGCCGTACCGATGGCGACGACGAGGACGATCGCGGTGCACGCCGTGGCAACCTGCCGGTCCGTGGCAAGGTCGCCGCACCTGCACCGGCAAAGCCGGCTGCCCGCCTGAAGACGGAAGAAGAACGCCGTCGCGGCAAGCTGACCGTCACCTCGTCCAACCTGGATGAAGACGGCACGCCGCGCGGACGCTCCATGGCATCCATGCGCCGCCGTCAGGAAAAATTCCGCCGCAGCCAGATGCAGGAGACCCGTGAAAAGGTCATGCGCGAAGTGATCCTGCCGGAAACCATCACCATTCAGGAACTGTCGCAGCGCATGTCCGAACGCGCCGTCGACGTCATCAAGTTCCTGATGAAGGAAGGCCAGATGATGAAGCCGGGCGACGTGATCGACGCCGATCTGGCGGAACTGATCGCCGTCGAATTCGGCCACACCGTCAAGCGCGTTTCCGAATCCGACGTGGAAGAAGGCATCTTCAACCAGGCAGACGACGAAGGCGAAATGCTGCCGCGTCCGCCGGTTGTCACGATCATGGGCCACGTCGACCACGGCAAGACCTCGCTGCTCGACGCCATCCGTCAGGCGAATGTGGTCGCAGGCGAAGCCGGTGGCATCACCCAGCATATCGGTGCGTATCAGGTCGAAAAGAACGGCCAGAAGATCACCTTCATCGACACCCCCGGCCACGCCGCCTTCACGGCCATGCGTGCCCGCGGTGCGCAGGCGACGGATATCGCCGTTCTGGTGGTCGCCGCAGACGACAGCGTGATGCCGCAGACGATCGAGTCCATCAACCATGCCAAGGCGGCCGGTGTTCCGATCGTCGTTGCGATCAACAAGATCGACAAGCACGAGGCAAACCCCGAAAAGGTTCGCCAGCAGCTCCTGCAGCACGAAGTGTTCGTGGAATCCATGGGCGGTGAAGTGCTTGACGTGGAAGTCTCCGCCAAGAAACAGCTCGGTCTCGACAAGCTGCTTGAAGCGATCCTGCTGCAGGCTGAAATTCTCGACCTCAAGGCAGATCCGAACCGTACCGCAGAAGGTACCGTCATCGAAGCGGAACTCGACCGCGGCCGTGGTGCCGTCGCCACAGTTCTCGTGCAGAAGGGTACGCTGAAGCCTGGTCAGATCATCGTGGCCGGCGACCAGTGGGGCCGCGTTCGCGCCCTCGTAAACGACAAGGGTGAACACGTCAAGGAAGCCGGTCCGGCCATGCCTGTCGAGATTCTCGGTCTTTCCGGTACGCCGTCTGCCGGTGACCGTTTCGCGGTTGTCGAAAACGAAAGCCGTGCTCGCGAGATTTCCGAGTACCGCCAGCGTCTGGCACGCGACAAGGCTGTCGCACGTCAGACGGGCCAGCGCGGTTCGCTGGAACAGATGATGAGCCAGCTGCAGACTTCGGGAATGAAGGAATTCCCGCTGGTCATCAAGGCAGACGTGCAGGGTTCGGTCGAAGCCATTATCGCTTCGCTCGACAAGCTCGGCACCGATGAAGTCCGCGCTCGTATCGTTCACTCGGGCGCTGGCGCCATCACGGAATCGGATATCTCGCTTGCCGAGGCATCCAACGCCGCGATCATCGGCTTCAACGTTCGCGCCAACGCACAGGCACGTACGGCTTCCGAACGCGCCGGCATAGAGATCCGCTACTACAACATCATCTACGATCTGGTGGATGACGTGAAGGCAGCGATGTCGGGCCTGCTGTCGCCGGAGCGTCGCGAGACCTTCCTCGGCAACGCGGAAATCCTCGAGGTGTTCAACATCACCAAGGTCGGCAAAGTCGCGGGTTGCCGCGTCGTCGAAGGCAAGGTGGAACGTGGTGCGGGTGTGCGTCTGGTACGCGACAACGTCGTCATCCACGAAGGCAAACTCAAGACCCTCAAGCGCTTCAAGGACGAAGTGGCAGAAGTGCCGGTCGGTCAGGAATGCGGTATGGCCTTCGAAAACTACGAAGACATCCGCGCCGGCGACACCATCGAGTGCTTCCGCGTCGAGCACATCACCAGAACGCTCTAAGCGTCCGGTTGAAACGTACATAAAAATCGCAATTGGGCGCCGGCAAGCCGGCGCTCGATTCTTTATAGCGCCCTCAATCACTCGAAGCGTGCAAAGGTCGCCGTAACACCAGAGCGCCGCTGGTCGTTTCAGACGCAGTCCGGACGCTCTAACACTTTGAAACTGCGCATCGTTCGCATCGGAAATAGATTTCGATTTTCGGACCTATGCGCTAGATTTGCACACACCCTCCTCGTCCGAAAAGATTGGGGGGAAATGTGCAGGGGCAAAAGAAATGGCAAAAGCAACATCATCGGCTCCTTCGCAGCGTATGCTGCGCGTCGGCGAACAGGTTCGCGCGGCCGTGACGCAAATCCTGCAACGCGGCGAAGTTCGCGACGATCTTATTGAAAAGACCGTCATTTCAATCTCGGAAGTGCGTATGTCGCCCGATTTGAAGATCGCGACAGCCTACGTAACGCCGCTTGGCGTTGCCGATCACACCGGCACCATCGATGCACTCAATCGTCATGCCAAGTTCATCCGCGGCCGTCTCGGGCCCCAGCTTCGGCAGATGAAATACATGCCGGAACTGCGTTTCCGCGACGATACGAGTTTCGACAACTACCAGAAGATCGACGCACTCCTGCGGTCACCGGAGGTGCAGCGCGATCTTGGACCTTCGAACGAAAAAGACGACGAACAGAACTGAAGCATGTCCAAACCACGCAAACAGCAGAACCGCAAACCCAAGGGCCGTCCGATTTCCGGTTGGCTCATTCTCGACAAGCCGCTGGATTTCGGCTCCACCGAGGCCGTTTCCAAGATCAAGTGGCTGTTCAATGCCCAGAAGGCGGGCCATGCCGGCACGCTCGATCCGCTTGCTTCCGGCATGCTGCCGATCGCGCTTGGCGACGCCACCAAGACCGTCCCCTATGTCATGGACGGCCGGAAAATCTACGAATTCACCGTGACCTGGGGTGAGCAGCGCTCGACCGACGATCTGGAAGGCGAGGTGGTCGAATCCTCCGAAGCGCGCCCGGACGAACAGGCAATCCGCGATATCCTGCCCAATTATACCGGCGTGATCCTCCAGACACCGCCGCAATTTTCCGCCATCAAGATCGCCGGCGAGCGCGCCTATGATCTGGCGCGCGACGGCGAGACGGTGGAAATTCCCGCGCGTGAGGTGGAAATCCATCGCCTGACGCTGCTTGCCTGTCCGGACGCCAACACCGCGCATTTCGAAGTGGAATGCGGCAAGGGTACTTATGTACGGGCACTGGCGCGCGACATGGGCCGCGATCTCGGCTGCTTCGGCCATATTTCGGAACTGCGCCGCACCATGGTCGCCCCCTTCGGCGAAGATATGATGGTGCCGCTCGAAACCTTGACGGCGCTGGAAGCCGTGGAGGATCGCGACGAGCGACTGGAGGCGCTGGATGCCTTCCTGATCGACACGGCCGAGGCGCTTTCCGCCCTTCCCCGCCTCATCATCAACGACGACCAGGCACACCGGCTGAAGATGGGCAACCCCATCCTGCTGCGCGGGCGCGATGCACCGGCCAACCATCCGGAAGCCTATGCCACTGCGCATGGCAAGCTCGTCGCCATCGGCGAAATCGGCGAAGGCGAATTCCGGCCGAAGCGTGTTTTCGGCTGAAACGGGCTCTATCTATTTGTTTTACGCGTTTCCGGACGGAAAACCGCTTCGCACTTTTCCTGGAAACGCTCAAGGAGGCGCTGTCAATCGCCTCTTTCAATTGCACCCGGAATAGTTTATAGGCAGCGCCAGCTTGGGCTTTGCCTATGCTGCTGAATGGCCTGAGCTGGACGACATCCCGGCTTTAGGCGTCCCATTTTTCCTTAAAACAGAAAGGATCGTCCGATGTCGATTACTGCAGAGCGCAAAGCCGCCCTCATCAAGGAATATGCCACGAAGGAAGGCGACACCGGTTCGCCGGAAGTTCAGGTCGCAATCCTCACCGAGCGGATCAACAACCTGACCGGTCACTTCAAGGACCACAAGAAGGACAACCACTCCCGTCGTGGCCTTCTGACGCTGGTTTCGAGCCGTCGTTCGCTTCTCGACTATCTGAAGAAGAAGGACGAAGCCCGTTACACCAAGCTGATCGGTGCTCTCGGCATTCGCCGCTAATAACTTCTCCGGCGGGTTTCGCAACGATGCCCGCCGGTTTTTATATCCGGCCTTTGAGGCCAAAGAAATTTCCGGGCGTTCGCCGCAAATGTGGCCCCGGACGATAAGGGTGACCCGGATGGGCCGGTGCCGCCTTTTTCAACCGCAGACCTGTCATGGGGCAGGATTGCCGGATGCTTCTTTGGGAAGCCTCCCGCTGTCTTGCCCGTGATTGAGTCACAGCGCTGCTTCCGCCGGTACGACGCCGGAGCGGGCAGCCACAACCAAGGACAAGATATGTTCAATCAACACTCCGTGGAAATCGAATGGGCAGGCCGCCCGCTGAAGCTCGAGACCGGCAAGGTTGCCCGTCAGGCTGACGGCGCCGTCATCGCAACCTACGGCGAGACGATGGTTCTCGCGACCGTGGTTTCCGCAAAGTCTCCGAAGCCCGGTCAGGACTTCTTTCCGCTGACCGTCAACTATCAGGAAAAGACCTACGCAGCCGGCAAGATCCCCGGCGGTTATTTCAAGCGCGAAGGCCGTCCGAGCGAAAACGAAACGCTGGTTTCGCGCCTGATCGACCGCCCGATCCGCCCGCTTTTCCCTGAGGGCTACAAGAACGACACGCAGGTTGTCGTCACCGTTATCCAGCACGATCTGGAAAACAACCCGGACATTCTGTCGATGGTCGCCACTTCGGCTGCGCTGACCCTTTCCGGCATTCCGTTCATGGGTCCGATCGGCGGCGCACGCGTTGGCTACATCAACGGTGAATACGTTCTGAACCCGCATCTGGACGAGATGGAAGAATCCACGCTCGACCTGGTTGTCGCCGGTACCTCCGACGCCGTTCTGATGGTTGAATCCGAAGCCAAGGAACTCAACGAAGACGTCATGCTCGGCGCCGTCATGTTCGGTCACAAGGGCTTCCAGCCGGTTATCGACGCGATCATCAAGCTCGCCGAAGTTGCCGCCAAGGAACCGCGCGAATTCGAACCGGAGGATTTCTCCGCGCTCGAAAACGAAATGCTGGCGCTCGCCGAAGCCGAACTGCGCGATGCCTACAAGATCACCGAAAAGGCAGCCCGCTACGCCGCCGTCGACGCCGTTAAGGCGAAGGTGAAGGCACACTTCCTGCCGGAAGAAGGCGAAGCCAAGTACACGCCGGAAGAAATCGGCGCTGTCTTCAAGCACCTTCAGGCGAAGATCGTTCGCTGGAACGTTCTCGACACCAAGAGCCGTATCGATGGCCGCGACCTGTCGACCGTTCGTCCGATCATCTCGGAAGTTGGCCTTCTGCCGCGCACCCACGGTTCGGCACTGTTCACCCGCGGTGAAACCCAGGCGATCGTCGTTGCGACCCTCGGCACCGGCGAAGACGAGCAGTATGTCGACAGCCTCACCGGCATGTACAAGGAACGCTTCCTGCTGCACTACAACTTCCCGCCCTACTCGGTCGGCGAAACAGGCCGCATGGGTTCCCCGGGCCGTCGCGAAATCGGTCACGGCAAGCTCGCATGGCGCGCTATCCGCCCGATGCTGCCGACTGCGGAACAGTTCCCCTACACGCTACGCGTCGTTTCCGAAATCACCGAGTCCAACGGCTCCTCGTCGATGGCAACCGTTTGCGGCACCTCGCTCGCACTGATGGACGCCGGCGTTCCGCTGGCCAAGCCGGTTGCCGGTATCGCCATGGGCCTCATCCTCGAAGGCGAGCGCTTTGCGGTTCTCTCCGACATCCTCGGTGACGAAGACCACCTCGGCGACATGGACTTTAAGGTTGCGGGTACGGCCGACGGCATCACCTCGCTGCAGATGGACATCAAGATCGCCGGTATCACCGAAGAGATCATGAAGATCGCTCTGGAGCAGGCTCAGGGTGGCCGCAAGCACATCCTCGGCGAAATGGCCAATGCCATCACCGAGAGCCGCAGCCAGCTCGGCGAATTCGCACCGCGCATCGAAGTGATGAACATTCCGGTCGACAAGATCCGTGAAGTCATCGGTTCCGGCGGCAAGGTCATTCGCGAAATCGTCGAAAAGACCGGCGCGAAGATCAACATCGAAGACGACGGCACCGTCAAGATCGCGTCTTCTTCCGGCAAGGAAATCGAAGCGGCCCGCAAGTGGATCCACTCCATCGTTGCGGAACCTGAAGTCGGCCAGATCTACGAAGGCACGGTTGTGAAGACCGCTGACTTCGGCGCTTTCGTCAACTTCTTCGGCGCCCGTGACGGCCTCGTCCACATCTCGCAGCTCGCTTCCGAGCGTGTCGCCAAGACCTCTGACGTCGTCAAGGAAGGCGACAAGGTCTGGGTGAAGCTGATGGGCTTCGACGAGCGTGGCAAGGTTCGCCTGTCCATGAAGGTTGTCGACCAGGCAACCGGCAAGGAAGTCGCTGCCGACAAGAAGAGGGAAGACGGCGAAGCCGCTGCCGAATAAGGCCGCGCCGCCAGACCCTATCGAGGCGCGGGTTTTGCCCGCGCCTTTTTTTCGTTTTGTTATCGTTTGCTTTTTCGGGAAAACCGGTTTCCACTTTTCCCTGACAAACTTCATCCTACCTCGAGGACGCTCCCATGAGCCGTGACGCCGTGAAAACCCTTTTCCATCCCTTCGCCTCGGACATGCTTGCCATGCCGAAACAGGGAGAACGCGTTCTGTTTCTGGGAGCGGAAGCCGGTCCCCGGCTGGACGGTTTTGACGCGGAGATCGTCGCGGTTCAGCATCTACGGCCGCTTTATCGTGCTCTGCAGGCTCAGGGCGCTGAGGTGACACCGGATATTTCGGGCGAGGACTACGATGCGGCGCTGCTGCTCTGCGGCAAACATCGCGGCGAGAATGAAAACCGCGTCGCCGAAGCGCTTTCGCGCGTGAAGGCGGGCGGCCTGATCGTCGCGGCCGGATCGAAGGAAGACGGTATCGTGACGCTGCGCAAGACGCTGACAAAGCTTGGCATCGAAGCGGAATCGACGCCGAAGTATCACGGCGTCGCCCTCTGGTTCAAACGGCCGGACGATGTTGCAGCCGTCGTATCGAAGCTTGCTCAAAAGCCCGTCACGGTCGAAGGCCGCTTCACCGCCCTGCCCGGCATGTTCTCCCATGACCGCGTGGACGACGGCTCGGAACTGCTCGCATCGCGCCTGCCCACAGATTTTGACGGCAATGCCGCCGATTTCGGCGCGGGCTGGGGTTATCTCTCCGTCATGCTGGCCGAGAAATCGCCGCGCACGGCCCGTATCGATCTGTTCGAGGCGGACTGGAACGCGCTGGAATTCGCCAAGACCAATCTTCTCGAAAACAATCCACGGCTGACGGCGCGCTTCTTCTGGCAGGATCTGGCAAACGAACCGCCGAAGGAAAAATACGATCTCATCATCATGAACCCGCCTTTCCATGCGGCGGGACAGGCAGCAGAACCTGCCCTCGGCCAGGCCTTCATCAAGGCTGCCGCCGGCGCGCTGCGCAGCGGCGGCAAGCTGCTGATGGTCGCCAATCGCGGCATGCCCTATGAGCCGGTGCTCGCGGCGGAATTCCGCACCAGCACTGAGGTGTGCCGTAACGCCCGCTTCAAGATTCTGAGCGCCCAGAAATAATCAACTCGGCAGAATAATCAGCTCAGCAGCCATGCCCACAGCGACACGGAAAGAACGCCGGTCGCCGTGGAAATGCTGATGGTGGAGGCCGCAACGCTGTGGCCGATGCCAAAGCGGTTGGCGATCAGCCAGGCATTCACGCCCGTCGGCACGGAAGATGTGAGCACAAGCGCTGCCGTCCATTCCCGGCTGAGGCCGAGAAAGTGACCCATGGCCCAGACACAGGCCGGGAAAAACAGCAGCTTGAATACCGTCATGGTGACGGCAATGCCGAGATTGCCGCGAATGGTGTATTTCGTCAGCGCCATGCCGAGCGAGATAAGCGCTGCCGGCCCCGCCATGGAGGCGATCTGATCGACCACGGTTTTCAGGATGGGCGTCAGCGCCACGCCGGAAACATTGGTAGAAAGCCCGATGAACAGGCCGATCACCAAAGGATTGGTGATGAGGTTGCGGCCCACCTGCTTGAAGACCGCCGCCATGCTTCGCTTTTCTCCGCCGACCGCCTTGTGCGTGGCGTTTTCCATCAGGATCGTCCCGGCGATCATCATCACCGGCAGGTGGATGGCCAGCAGAATGGAGAGAGCCACCAGCCCCTCATCCCCGACGGAGCGCCCGACCAGCGGCAGGCCGATGAAGATATTGTTCGCAAATGCCGAGGAAATGCCGGCAATGACGGCGATGCGGACATCCTGCTTGAAGACATAACGGGTGACGATATGCCCGATCGTCCAGGTGACGGCCACGCCGGCGAAATAGGTGATCCAGAGCCGGAAGGGCGAAGCACCGTGAAAATTCGCTTCCGCAAGTGTGCGGAAGATCAAGGTCGGCACGGCGATCTTGAACACGAAATCGCTGAGGATATCGCCGGCATCGGCCCTGAACAGACCGGCCTTGACGGTGAGCCAGCCGATCAGGATGAGAATGAAAATCGGGGCGACATTCGCGGCAACGGCAGACATGGAGGGAAAGCTTTCGCGGCTTTTGCGGGAGATACTCCGCTTTAGAGCCTTTTCCACGGGAATGGAATCGCGAAAACGCTCCCACTCTTTGTTTTCGCCAAATGGGCGCCCAAGAAGGAGGAGGCCGGTGAGTCGCTTCGGGCAGAAAGCGCATCTTGGCCTGTAAAATTCGCAAGATCGAACGTTGCCCAAAAGAAAAAGCGGGGTCTCCCCCGCCTTTTATGTCCGTTATATGCCGCCAGTACATCCGTGGCGGAGATAACGGTTGAGCCAGAAGACCATCATGTCTTCCATTCCGGTATGCATTCACACACCTTTTGCTCTGACAAATGAAATAGCTTAACCACATTACAGGCAGATGACGCGTTTTCGCTCCTCGCGGAGAACCGCATATTTTCTGTTTGGGCTTTTCTTGCCGCCAGAAATGTTTAAGACCTTTCGAAAAATACGCACACACCGTGCGAAACGGATAGGGCCTATGACGAAATTCGACGTACTGACTGTCGGCAATGCCATCGTCGACATCATTTCCCGCTGCGACGATAGCTTTCTCAACGACAATGCCATTACCAAAGGCGCGATGAACCTCATCGACGCGGAACGGGCCGAGTTGCTTTACTCGCTGATGGGACCGGCTCTCGAAGCCTCTGGCGGCAGCGCTGGCAACACGGCGGCGGGTGTGGCCAATTTCGGCGGCAAGGCCGCCTATTTCGGCAAGGTTGCTGAAGACCAGCTCGGCGAAATCTTCCAGCACGATATCCGCGCACAGGGCGTCTATTTCGAAACCAAGCCGGAAGGCACTTTCCCGCCGACTGCGCGTTCGATGATCTTCGTGACTGAAGATGGCGAGCGTTCGATGAACACCTATCTCGGCGCCTGCGTCGATCTCGGTCCTGAAGACGTGGAAGAAGACGTGGTGGCGGATACGAAAGTCACCTACTTCGAGGGTTACCTTTGGGACCCGCCGCGGGCCAAGGACGCCATTCGCGAATGCGCCCGCATTGCGCATGAGAATGGTCGCGAAGTCTCCATGACGCTTTCCGACAGCTTCTGCGTCGGCCGCTATCGCGACGAATTCCTCGACCTGATGCGTTCCGGTACTGTGGACATTGTTTTCGCCAACAAGCAGGAAGCGCTTTCGCTTTACGAAACCGACGATTTCGAGCTTGCGCTGACCAAAATCGCAGCCGACTGCAAGATCGCAGCGGTGACGATGAGCGAGGAAGGCGCCGTCATCCTGCACGGCACGGAACGTGTGAAGGTCGAAGCCTATCCGGTGCACGACGTGGTCGACACGACGGGCGCCGGCGATCTTTTCGCTGCGGGCTTCCTGTTCGGTTATACGCAGGACCGGTCGCTCGAAGATTGCGGCAAGCTCGGCTGCCTTGCGGCTGCCGCCGTCATTCAGCAGGTCGGGCCGCGCCCGATGTCATCGCTCAAGGCGCTAGGCGAGAAGCACGGCCTTATTTAAAGGCTTCACCAGGGTAAGCACCCCAGATTTCGCCCTGCGAAACCCAGCCCGAGGCTTGGCCGGCCTCGGCGCGGCACCAGTCGCCATTGCATTCGCCGATTCTGAAGACGACGCCCGGCTCAAGCCGTGCCACGACGGAAGCGCCCGACTGCGCCTCACGGCGCATGTTCACGTAAACTTCCTTGCCCTTGCCACGCATCCACGGAGCCGCAACGGCCGTGCGCTCACCGGAAAGCAGAGCCTGGTTGACCCAGCCTTCCGTGCCGTCGGCATCGCGGATGCGCCGCCAGTTTTCATATTCCTGAATGATTTCCACCGGCATTCCCGATTTGAGATACATCCATGACACGGCATAATCCGTGCTCGGTCCGATACGCATATTGACGCGCTTGGATTTCAGGCTGACAAAACGCGGCAGCGGCAGGCCGCTTGCGCCTTTGGCGGCACCCTGCGCCATGGCGTCGGTTGCCGCACCGAGGAGGCCCAAAGACAATGCAATGCAAACGATAGAAACCACACTGCGCATGCCCATTTCCGTTTCCCGCCTTCTGCAAACCGGATGATATTTAAGGAGGCTCGCTTCCACATGCCTCAAGCTTCAGCGAGTTTTATTTGTCTTCGCCGGTGGGTCTGGTAGAAACGCCCTGATTGAAAGAAATTATCGCTCTTTCTGGTTAATGACTTCTGAACAAGGCAGCGGCAAACGATGACCCACAAGAAGAGACCGACAGTCTATATCACCCGCAAATTGCCTGACGTCGTCGAAACCAGAATGCGCGAACTCTTCGATGCCGAACTGAATATCGACGATACGCAGCGAAGCGAAGACGAGCTTGTGGCCGCCTTGCAGCGGGTCGACGTTCTGGTACCCACCGTCACCGACCGCATCACCGCCGCGATGATCGAGAAGGCCGGACCGCAACTGAAGCTGATCGCCAGCTTCTCCAACGGTATCGACCATGTGGATGTGGATGCAGCCGCCCGAAAGGGCATTACCGTCACCAATACGCCCAACGTGCTGACCGAGGACACCGCCGACATTACGATGGCACTGGCGCTTGCCGTGCCACGCCGCATGATCGAAGGCACACGGGTGCTTGACAATGGTGCGGACGAATGGCTGGGCTGGTCGCCCACATGGATGCTCGGGCGGCGCATTTCCGGCAAGCGTATCGGCATTGTCGGCATGGGTCGCATCGGAACGGCGGTGGCGCGACGCGCCAAAGCCTTCGGGCTTTCCATTCATTATCACAACCGCAAGCGCGTCAATCCGGCGACGGAAGCGGAGCTTGAGGCGACCTATTGGGACAGTCTCGACCAGATGCTGGCGCGGGTGGATATCGTCTCCGTCAATTGCCCCTCGACGCCCGCAACCTATCACCTGATCTCAGCCCGGCGGTTGGCGCTGATGCAGCCGACCAGTTACATCGTGAATACGGCGCGCGGCGATATCATCGATGAGGCGGCCATGATCCAGTGCCTGCGCGAAGGCAAGATCGCCGGCGCCGGTCTCGATGTCTATGAGAATGAGCCCGCGGTGAATCCCAAGCTCATAAAGCTCGCCAAGGAAGGCAAGGTCGTGCTGCTTCCGCATATGGGCTCTGCGACGATTGAGGGCCGTATCGAAATGGGTGACAAGGTCATCATCAACATCCGCACGCTGTTCGACGGCCACCGTCCGCCGAACCGGGTGCTGCCGGGGCGGAACTGAGCCGGTTCGGGCCGCCATCTTTCGATCATGGGGAGGGAGAGTTCAATGGGTATCCGGGCGAAGTTCTTGGCGCTGATCTCCGTTCTGCTCATGCTGGTCGGCGGTCCGGCCTGGGCCGCTTCACCTTCCCCTGAAGAGACTGCGGAACTCTATTATCGCGCCTGGCTGAATTTTGATCGCACCAGCATGTCTCGCCTGAACAGGGAATGGGGGGCTTCGGGTGGCGGCCGGCGCTACACCGATATGGAACTGGTTGCGGACCCGGTCGCGTGGCAGCGCAAGAACAGGGGCATGCATTCACCCAAGGGGACGACGAACGAACAATCGGAACAGTTTTCAAGGCTCTGGGTGGCAAGTACCGAGCGGGTGCGTTGTAAGGCGGAACCTGCGCGTCTCGGTGCCCAAACGCCCACGGGTGTTGTTGTGGCGCGAATCAAGATGAACTGCTCTCTGCCGGATGTCGCGCCAGCTTTCCAGCGACTGAAGGCCAGCGCAAATGCGAATGAGACAGGCGATAGAACGCGCATGCCGTCCGCAAGACTGATGAAGCAGATGGTGGAAGCCACGAAGGCGGCTCCTCTCACCCACAAGGTCAGCACGGAAATCCAGCTCTTCAGCGGGCCTGACAAAGCTGTGTGGCGGGTCGGGTCGGCAGAAAACCAGCCGCAGACCGGCATTGACCGCATCTCCTCCGTTTTTCTCTCTCAGATGGTGCAATCCGGCCTTTTGCAATAGGCTCTGCGATGGCGAAGGACACAGTGGGGTCGGCTGAAGGCAATTTTAGCCGAGTAACTTGGTCATCTCGATCGAGGTCGTGCGCTCGTAACCGGCATGGGCGTTTTCAGCAGTCTTGACGAAACCCCAGGCGGCGAATCTGGCGTGATTGGCGATGAGTTCGATGCGGGTTTCCAGCCGCAGCGCCGGCAGCGCCAGTTCACGAGCCAGCGCTTCGGACCTCTGCACAAGCATCCTGCCGATGCCCTTTCCCTGTGCTTTCGGCGAAACGCATAACTTGCCCATATAAAGACAGGCCGGCTCCGGTCTGCAAAACAGGCAGCCAACAATCTCATCGCCATCAATCGCCACGAAAGCGATCTCCACCCTCGCCTTCTCCGCCAGATTTTCCAGCGTCAGGCGATGAGCCGACGACGGCGGGTCGATAACGCCATCCATATAAGCAAAGGAGGACATGATAAGCGCCAGCAATTCCTGCCAGCGATCGAACTCCTCCCCGATCCTGACGATCTCCATCATGGTTTTTTTCCCGCTGACCGCCGCTTGTATCGCACGGTTTCGAAACGGGCCGAGAGGGCGTCGTAGAGGAGCAGGCGGCCGATCAGCGGCTCGCCGGCACCGGTGATAACCTTGATCGCCTCCATGGCCATAAGCGTGCCGATAACCCCGGTCAGCGCGCCGACAATGCCGGTTTCCGCGCAATTGGGAATGAGGCCCTGCGGCGGCGGTTCCGGAAACAGGTCACGATAGCCGGGCAGCAGAGCGCCCTCGGCATTCGTCTCATAGGGTTTCAGCACCGTCACCGAACCATCAAAACGGCCGACAGCCCCCGTTACCAACGGTCTTTTCGCAGCCTCCGCCGCATCGGCGGCGGTATAACGCGTATCGAAATTATCCGAGCCGTCGATCAGGAGATCGAAGGATCGCAGATGGTCATGCGCCCAGACCTGCGAAAAGCGCTCTTCATAAACACGCGTACGGACATGCGGATTGAGCCGGGCGATGGCCTTGCACGCGCTCTCCGTCTTCAGTTCCCCAATCGTACCTGTATCGTGGATGACCTGTCGCTGCAGATTGGACAGGGAAACCACATCGTCATCAATCATGCCGAGCGTGCCGACACCGGCGGCGGCAAGATAGTGCAGGACGGGAGCACCGAGGCCGCCGGCCCCGATGACCAGCACACGCGCCGCCTTCAGCCGCTGCTGGCCCACGCCGCCAATTTCCGGCAACAGGATATGGCGCTTGTAGCGCTCGATTTCTTCCGGGCTCAGCGGGTCCATGTCGCCCTCCATCTCTTAGCCGTCATGCGGTAATGCTCCCGTTGGATACATTGAAGAATTGCGCCCTGTCGCCAAGGGCGGAGAACATCGCCGTATCCGTTCCGGTCATAAAACTCTGGCCGCCAAGCGCATGAATGAGATCGAACAGAGCCGCCCGCCTGCCCTCATCCAGATGGGCGGCAATCTCGTCCAGCAGCAGAACCGGCGCATGACCAGTCATATTGGCGGTCAACTGCGCATGCGCAAGCACCAGCCCCACCAGCAGCGCCTTCTGTTCCCCGGTTGAACAGCGTTCGGCCTCCATATCCTTTTCCGCATGGCGCACGAAGAGATCGACGCGGTGCGGCCCATCCAGTGTGCGGCCGGCAGCGGCATCACGATACCGGCCATCGCGCAACATAAGCCTGTATTCATCCTCCAGATCGACGGCGGGACGATTGAGCCCATCGTCCATGAAACCGGAGAGCGAAAGCGCCGCGGAAGGGAAAGCGGCATTGCCCGCCCGCCCCTCGATCAGGCTCTTCAAGAGGCCGAGCATCTCGTAACGGGCGACCGCCATGGAGATGCCGAGTTCGGCCATCTGCTTTTCGATGCCGTCCAGCCAGACCGGATCGAAGCGGCCTTCCGAAAGCAGCCGGTTGCGGCTGCGCATGGCCTTTTCGAAATCGCTTGCCCGCCGCCCATGGGCAGGATCGAGCGACAGCACCAGCCGGTCGAGGAAACGCCGGCGGTCCGAGGACGAGCCGGTAAAGAGGCCATCCATGGCCGGCGTCAGCCACAATACCCGCAGATGGTCAGTCAATTCATCGACGGATTTCACCGGCGTGCCATTCAGTCTCAGGCGACGCGACACCACCTCGCCATCCCCTTCAATTCCCGTACCGATAGCGACTTCGCCATCCATGCCCTCGACATCGGCGAAGATCGAGAAACCGGTGGCTTCGGCCCCTACCCGCGTCACATCAGACAGGGTGGCGCGGCGCAGGCCCCTTCCGGGTGAGAGAAAGGAGACGGCCTCCAGGAGATTGGTCTTGCCGGAACCATTGTCGCCCGTCAGCACCACATGGCGTTCATCGAGCGTGAGTGCAGCCGCCGCATAATTGCGGAAGTCCGTAAGTTTCAGCCGTAAAAGCGACACCTTGTTCGTCATGTGTACGGCCTAAAACGAAGAGGGACGGATAGCAAGGTGGGGAGCGTCCGTCCGCACCGAAGACAGCCGCTAGAGTGCAATTCATTCTTCAGTAGCAACTTTTTTAGTCGCCGGTTATTTATGAACCGGTCCTCATCATCGGTAGCCCATTCATGCGCCTGATCTTTTCTCTCTTTCTCACTCTCGGTCTTCTCTCCTCCTGCGCAGGCCGACCGGGGGCGGATGTGCTGGAAGCCGTCAACACCAGGACCCACGGCACGAAAATCGTGACCGCCTTCGTGGCGAGCACGCGGGAGAAAAACACGGACGCGAAAAAGGGCTTCGGCACGGCGCGGGCAATGGAGCCGAACTACGCCAGTTTCGATATTTCCATTCCGCCCACCCATAAAAGCGGAAAAATCGAATGGGCCAGCGGCAAGCCCGACCCGAAAAAGGATTTCGTCGTTACCAGGGCCGATATGCTGACGAAGACGCGCTTTAATGCCGATCTTGGCGACATAGCCCGCTCCGGCAAGCAGATCGCACTTTTTGTACACGGCTATAATTACAGTTATCAAGAAGCCCTGTTCCGCGCGGCGCAGATGGCAGCGGATGCCAATATGAACGGCGTGCCGCTGGTCTTTTCCTGGCCGTCGCAGGCCACTGTTGCCGGCTATGTGGCCGACAAGGAATCGGCCACCTTTTCACGCGATGCGCTCGCTACAATGTTGATCGATCTCACCCGGCAGACGCCGAAAAAAAGCGTCGTCGTGTTCGGGCATAGCATGGGCGGCTGGCTGGTCATGGAGGCGCTGCGGCAATTGCGCTTCCAGGGCAGAAACGATGTCATCGCCAAGCTGCAGGTGGTGCTGGCTGCGCCCGATATCGATGCCGATGTCTTCCGCAAGCAGATCGAGGTTGTCGGCCGGCTCAGCCCGCCGCTCACCGTTCTCGTTTCAAAGGACGACCGCGCGCTCAAAGCCTCTTCCATCCTCGGTGCGGACGTTACCCGCATCGGCGCGCTGGATGTCACCGACCGCCAAGTGCAGGAGGCCGCCCTCAAGGAGGGCGTGCAATTCGTCGACATCTCCAACCTGAAGGCGTCGGACCCGCTCAACCACGACCGCTATGCGGCGCTGGCCTCCATGGTGCCGCAACTTGAGGCAAGCAGGCGCGGGGGTGATATCAACAGCGCCGGAGCCTTTGTTTTCGATGCGATCGGCGCCACCGTTGCCAGCCCCTTCCGCCTTGCGAGCCAGGTGGTGAACCCGCAATAGCTTTTGCGGGTCCTGCCGACAAACCGGCCTCAGAAATCCCAGTCTTCGTCTTCGGTCGCAACCGCCTTGCCGATGACATAGGAAGAGCCGGAGCCGGAGAAGAAGTCGTGGTTCTCGTCGGCATTGGGCGAGAGCGCCGAGAGGATCGCGGGGTTGACCCGGCAGGCCTCGGCCGGAAACAGCGCCTCATAACCCAGATTCATCAGGGCCTTGTTGGCGTTGTAATGCAGGAACTGCTTGACGTCCTCCGTCAGGCCGACGCCGTCATAGAGGTCTTCGGTATATTTCGCTTCGTTGTCGTAAAGTTCGAGCAGGAGATCGAAGGCGAAATCCTTGATCTCCTGTCTCTGCGTTTCGCTGAGACGCTCCAGCGCCCGCTGGAACTTGTAGCCGATATAATAACCATGCACGGCCTCATCACGGATAATGAGGCGGATCAAATCCGCCGTGTTGGTGAGCTTGGCGCGGCTTGACCAGAACATCGGCAGGTAAAAGCCGGAATAGAACAGGAAACTTTCCAGAAACACGCTGGCGATTTTTTTCTTCAGCGGATCGCCGCTGTCATATTCCCGCATGATGAGCGCGGATTTGCGCTGCAGGAATTCGTTTTCCTCCGACCAGCGATAGGCGTCGTCAACGTCAGGGGTGAGGCACAGCGTCGAGAAAATCGATGAATAGGAGCGAGCGTGCACCGCCTCCATGAAGGAGATGTTGGAAAGCACCGCCTCCTCATGCGGCGTTGCCGAGTCCTCCATCAGGCGCACCGCGCCGACACCGTTCTGGATGGTGTCGAGCAATGTCAGCCCGGTGAAGACACGGATCGTCAGTTTCTGTTCTTCCGGCTTCAGCGTTCCCCAGGAGGGGATGTCGTTGGAGAGCGGCACCTTTTCCGGCAGCCAGAAATTCGAGGTCAGTCGGTTCCAGACTTCGAGATCCTTGTCGTCCTCGATGCGGTTCCAGTTGACCGCGCGGATGCGGGACGCGGGTTTTACGGCGATGTTCATTCTCTTGTCCCTCAAATCAGAGCGTGCAGGAAACGCAGCCCTGAACCTGCGTGCCTTCCAGCGCCATCTGGCGCAAACGGATGTAATAGATGGTCTTGATGCCCTTCTTCCAGGCATAGATCTGCGCCCGATTGATATCGCGTGTCGTTGCCGTATCGCGGAAGAACAGCGTCAACGACAGGCCCTGGTCGACATGCTGGGTCGCGGCCGCATAGGTGTCTATGATCTTTTCAGGACCGATCTCGTAGGCATCCTGATAATATTCGAGATTGTCGTTCGAGAGATAGGAAGCCGGGTAATAAACGCGACCGATCTTGCCCTCTTTACGGATTTCGATCTTCGAGACGATCGGATGAATGGAAGAGGTGGAGTGGTTGATATAGGAGATCGAACCGGTTGGCGGTACGGCCTGAAGGTTCTGATTATAGAGACCAGATGCCATCACGTCCTGCTTCAACGCTGTCCAGTCTTCCTGCGTTGGAATGGCGATGCCGGCTTTTTCGAACAGCTCACGGACCTTTTCCGTCGCGGGCAACCATTCCCGGTCGGTATATTTGTCGAAATAGTCGCCCGAGGCATATTTGGAGTTCTCAAAGCCCTTGAAGCTCTGGCCCCTTTCCACCGCCAGCCGGTTGCTGGCGCGGATAGCGTGATAGGTCACCGTGTAGAAATAGATATTGGTGAAATCGACGCCTTCTTCGGAACCGTAGAAGATGCGCTCACGCGCCAGATAACCGTGCAGGTTCATCTGGCCAAGCCCGATGGCGTGGCTGGCATCATTGCCCTTTTCCACGGATGGCACGGAGGAAATATGGCTCATGTCCGACACGGCCGTCAGCGCCCGGATGGAGGTCTCGATGGTCTTGCCGAAATCGGCGGAATCCATCGCCGAAGCAATATTGAGCGAGCCGAGATTGCAGGAAATATCCTTGCCCATATGGCTGTAGGAGAGATCGGCATTGAACTCGCTTGCCTCGCTGACCTGCAGGATTTCCGAGCAGAGATTGCTCATGCTGATGCGGCCGGCAACCGGATTGGCGCGGTTCACCGTATCTTCGAACATGATATAGGGGTAACCGCTCTCGAACTGGATTTCGGCGATGACCTGAAAGAATTCGCGCGCCTTGATCTTCTTCTTGCGGATGCGGCTATCGGCAACCATTTCCTGGTATTTTTCGGTGACCGAAATTTCGGTCAACGGCACGCCATAGACACGCTCCACATCATAGGGCGAGAACAGGTACATATCCTCATTGTTCCTGGCGAGCTCGAAGGTAATGTCAGGGATCACCACGCCGAGCGACAGGGTCTTGATGCGGATTTTCTCGTCGGCGTTTTCGCGCTTGGTATCGAGGAAGCGCATGATATCCGGGTGGTGGGCATGCAGATAGACCGCGCCGGCACCCTGGCGCGCGCCAAGCTGGTTGGCATAGGAAAAACTGTCCTCCAGCAGCTTCATGACGGGAATAACGCCGGACGACTGGTTTTCGATCTGTTTGATCGGCGCTCCGAATTCGCGAATATTGGTCAGGGACAGCGCCACGCCGCCACCGCGCTTGGAAAGCTGCAACGCCGAATTGATGGAGCGGCCGATGCTTTCCATATTGTCTTCCACACGCAGCAGAAAACACGAAACCAGTTCACCACGGCTCTTTTTGCCGGCGTTGAGGAATGTCGGCGTTGCCGGCTGGAAGCGGCCTGAAATGATTTCATCGACCAGATCGCGGGCAAGCTGCTCATCGCCACGCGCAAGGGCCAGCGCCACCATGCAGACGCGATCCTCGTAACGCTCCAGATAACGTTTTCCGTCGAAGGTCTTCAGCGTGTAGGAGGTGTAATATTTGAAAGCGCCGAGAAAGGTCGGGAAGCGGAACTTCCGGGCATAGGCCTCGTCATAGAGGTCGCGGACGAAATTGAAGGAATACTGGTCCAGCACTTCCTGTTCGTAATATCCCTCCGTCACCAGATAATCGAGCTTTTCCCTGAGGTTATGAAAAAAGACGGTATTCTGGTTGACGTGCTGGAGGAAATATTGCCGGGCGGCCAGGCGATCCTTGTCTAGCTGGATCTTTCCGTTCTCGTCGTAAAGGTTCAGCATCGCGTTCAGCGCGTGGTAGTCCAGAGCCGCATCGAGCGGTTTCTGGGATGCGGCTGCCGGCTGTTTAGCGTCCTTGCGCATGGCGCTCGAGGTCAGCGTGTCCAAAATCGTTCCAATCCATGTTTGACGTTGGCGACATCTTCCTCCGTGCCGAGAAGCTCGAAGCGATAGAGAAACGGCACGGCGCATTTGCGCGAGACGATATCTCCGGCGGATGCGAAAGCTGCGCCAAAATTCGTGTTTCCCGCCGCGATGACGCCGCGAATGAGATTTCGGTTGGAGGGCTCGTTCAAAAACCGGATGACCGGTTTCGGGACGGCCCCTTTGGTGCCGCCGCCCCCATAGGTGGGGGTGACCAGCACATAGGGCTCCGACACATGCGGCACATCCTCGTCGGCACCCAACGGCAGGCGAAAGAGACGCCGCCCCAGTTTCAGAAGGAAACGATGGGTGTTTTCAGAGCGGCTGGAATAATAGACGATCAGGCCCATCGCCCCGTCGCCTCAGCTGATCGAGCCGATCATATCCGGCCGGAAACCCGCCCAATGCCGTTCACCGGCGACGACCACGGGAACCTGCATATAGCCGAGGCCACGGACATGATCGAGCGCATCCGCATCTTCGGAAATATCGACGATCTCATAGGGGACACCGATGCGGTCGAGGGCGCGGTAAGTGGCAGTGCACTGGACGCAGGCGGGCTTGCTGTAAACGGTGACGGTCATAATTTCCTCTTTCGAAGCCGGTTTCGGACACGGCTCAACATTGCCGATTGCAATCGCAATCGGGCGGCGATGGATCTGTCATTAGGGTGGGCGTGCGCGGCTTTTAGCCGCGTAAAATCACTCTCTACGCCGACGAGCGCAGCAACTCAAACAAATGCACTGGCATGACTTCACCCCGAAGCTTGTTCTGGAGGGGGCAGAAAAGGGCGCACGCAAATCATTTGCGTCATACACCTTCCTCCGGACACCCCGCCCGTGGACGTTTGCGCTCAAGGCAGGTCTCCTGACTTGCGGGTCACAACATCTATTCCGGCCTTCCCGGAGCTTTCAGCCCCAGTGACCCAAATCGGAACGATGCTCACCGCTTACAGTTGCGGGGGCAGTTTCGGCCTTGCTCCACCATATGGCGTTACGCACCGAATTCCCGTCTTAGCTCCCGACCCTTGCGAATCGGAAGAACCTCGAACACCACATATAGTATATGAGGAAATTTTCGCGTCAATGAATAGACACACAAAAGCCCCACCCTGTGGATCAAAAAGATTCAACACATGGTCAACGAAGGCTTAACGGCACATGCATGCCGCCGCTCAAAGAGAGAAAAGCGTTAATCTATTCCCAGATATCGATGCGGATATCGGCGGGACGAGCGTTTTCGATCACCCTTTTTCCGTTTGGAAGATCGTTTTCGAAAAGCTTGGCGTGGATCTCAGCCTCGTCGAGACCATAGCCCTGCCACCTTTTCCGCAGCCTCTCCTCCAGCACCTCGACGGACGGCCCGACAAAAATGGTGAGGTCGAAGCTTTTGGAAAGAGTTGTCCACGGCGCCTCGTCCAGCAGCAGATAATTGCCTTCAGCGAGGATAAAGCGTGTTTCCGGCGCAATCGCACGAGCAGACGCTATGGCGATTTCACGGGAGCGGTCGAAAACCGGAACAAGCACCTCCTGCCCGCCCTTGCGGACGGCGCAGACGATATCGAGAAAACCGCGCACGTCGAATGTTTCCGGCGCGCCTTTTCGCGGCAGCAGCCCCCGCTCTTCAAGAATGCCATTGTCTATATGGAAGCCATCCATGGGCAGGACGGCGGCCGTTTCGCCCCGTGCCAGCAAAGCATCACAAAGGGCATCCGCCAGCGTGGATTTGCCGGCCCCAGGGGGACCGGCAATGGCGACGATAAAACGGAATTTACCTTCTGCCCGCCGAAGAACGTCTTCGGCGATCGTTTCAAGCTTCAGCGTCATGCGGCAAGCGTTTCCTTCGGCGCTTCCTTGGCGCCAGTCATGAAGGCGACGGCGTCGGACATGGAGTAGTCCTTCGGATTTATGACACACAGGCGCTTGCCGAGCCGGTGGATATGGATGCGATCCGCGACCTCGAAGACATGCGGCATGTTGTGCGAGATGAGGACGATCGGCAGGCCTCTCGAGCGCACATCCAGAATAAGCTCCAGAACACGCCGGCTTTCCTTCACGCCGAGTGCCGCCGTCGGCTCGTCAAGAATGACGACCTTGGAGCCGAAGGCCGCTGCACGCGCCACAGCCACACCCTGACGCTGACCGCCGGAGAGGGTTTCCACCGCCTGGTTGATGTTCTGGATCGTCATCAGGCCGAGTTCCGACAGTTTCTCGCGGGCGAATTTTTCCATGGCCGGGCGGTCCAGCGCCCGGAACAGGCTGCCCTGAATGCCGGGTTTGCGGATTTCACGGCCGAGAAACATATTGTCGGCTATGGAAAGCGCCGGCGACAGCGCGAGGTTCTGATAAACCGTCTCGATGCCAGCCTTGCGCGCCTCTATCGGCGAGCGGAACTGGACGGGTTTGCCTTCCAGCCGGATTTCCCCTTCATCGGGTGTCACCGCACCGGAAATCGCCTTGATGAGAGAAGATTTGCCGGCGCCGTTATCACCGATCACCGCCAGGATTTCGCCCGGATAGAGATCGAAATCGGCATGATCGAGGGCGGTCACACGACCATAGCGCTTGACGAGATTGCGTGCTGTGAGAATGGGTTCTTTTGCCATCAGCCTGCTACCTTTCTGATCCACTGGTCGATTGCGACAGCCATGATGATGAGGACGCCGATCAACAGATAGGTCCATTGCGGGTCTGTTCCGATAAGCCTGAGGCCAAGCGAAAAGACGCCGACGATCAGGGCGCCGAAGATCATGCCCATGATGGAGCCGCGCCCGCCGAACAGCGACAGGCCGCCGATAACCACCGCAGTGATGGATTCGATATTGGCGAATTGACCGGCGGTCGGCGAAACCGAGCCGATGCGGCCGATCAAGGCCCAGCCGGCAAAGGCGCAGATGAGGCCGGACAGTGTGTAAACGGTGGTCAGCATGCGCTTGACGTTGACACCGGCTAGTTCGGCGGCATCCGGATCGTCACCGACAGCATAGAGGTGGCGACCCCAGGCGGTGCGGTTCAGCACATACCAGAGAAGGGCGACGAGCAGGACCATGGCGATGACGCCATAGGTGAAGACCGCGCTGCCGACTCGGATATTGGCGCCGAAGAATTGCAGGATCGGCGCCTGCTGGGCGATATCCTGGGCGCGGATCGTCTCGTTTGCGGAATAGAGGAAGTTGGTCGCCAGTACGATCTGCCACATGCCGAGCGTGACGATGAAGGGCGGCAGGCGCATGCGCGAGACCAGAATACCGTTGATGAAGCCGCAAAATGCGCCGACGGCAAGGCCACAGAGAATGGAGAGTTCCGCCGGCAAGCCGTAACGGAAGGTGAACTGTCCCATGATGACGGAGGACAGGACCATGATCGCGCCAACCGACAGATCGATGCCCGCCGTCAGGATGACCAGCGACTGCGCCGCGCCGACAATACCGACGATGGCGACCTGCTGCAAAATAAGGGTCAGCGTGAAGGCCGAGAAAAACTTGCCACCGAGAAGCAGGCCGAAAACAATCAGCGACAGCACCAGAACGATAAGCGGAACGGCCGCCGGGCTGGAGTGGAGAAAGTGCTGCAGTTTTTCCAGCACACTCTTGTCGTGCGTATCGAAAGCGGCGACCTGCGTCGAACTTCCCGAAAGCACTTTTTCAAATTCATTATGCGGCTGAGCCCGCACCGGCTGATCGCTCATGGATTTTCCTCCCGATCGCTCTATCGCACCAGCCCTGACACCGGGTCTATCTCCAAAGAGAATGATGCGTAGATTTCAAAGTGTTGTGAAGCGGCCTATATCATCCCCGCAGGACGCGTGACGCGCTCGTTTGTTCCTTTGTCCGATCCCCCGGATCGTGCCTGATATTCATTCTGGTCCAAGGGCGGGGGCACGAATGCCCCCGCGGGTTTCAACGGTGAGGCATCAGCCCCAGCACTTGTTGAGACCTTCCTTCGTATCGATCGAGTCGAGGCCCTTGACCGGCTTGTCGGTTACCAGCGTCACGCCGGTATCGACGAAGTTCTTGCCTTCGGTCGGCTTCGGCTTTTCACCCGTGTCGGCAAACTTCTTGACGGCTTCGACGCCGAGAGCCGCCATCAGCAGCGGATATTGCTGCGAGGTCGCGCCGATCACGCCTTCCGCCACGTTCTTGACGCCCGGGCAACCGCCATCGACGGAAACGATCAGAACATCCTTTTCACGGCCGACCGCCTTCAGCGCCTCATAAGCGCCGGCTGCTGCAGGTTCGTTGATGGTGTGGACGACATTGATGGTCGGGTCTTTCTGCAGCAGATTTTCCATCGCCGCGCGGCCGCCTTCTTCGTTACCATTGGTGACATCATGGCCGACGATGCGCGGATCGTTTTCATCGCCGATCTTGTTGATGTCCTTCACGTCGATGCCAAAGCCCTTCATGAAGCCCTGGTTGCGCAGCACATCCACGGTCGGCTGGGAGGGGGTCAGGTTGAGGAAAGCGATTTTCGCATCCTTGGCCTTGTCGCCGAGGCTGCCGGCAGCCCATTTGCCGATCAGCTCACCGGCCAGAAGATTGTCGGTGGCGAAGGTGGAATCGGCGGCATCTACGGGTTCGAGCGGCGTATCGAGGGCGATGACCAGAAGACCGGCGTCACGCGCCTTCTGCACGGCCGGAACGATGCCCTTGGTGTCCGATGCGGTGATCAGGATACCCTTGGCGCCATCGGCGATGCAGGTCTCGATGGCGGCGACCTGGCTTTCGGAATCGCCGTCGATCTTGCCGGCATAGGATTTCAGCGTCACGCCAAGTTCTTTAGCCTTGGCGGTCGCGCCTTCTTTCATCTTGACGAAAAAGGGATTGGTATCGGTTTTGGTGATGAGGCAAACCGAAGTATCGGCCGCAGACGCAACGGAAGCGAAAGAAACGCCAAGCGCAAGCGCGCCCAGAAGAGCGGAAACAGTGGTCTTCATGAGATCCTCCCAATGGATATTTGAGCACCGTGACGGTTACCCGACGATCCCGTCTCCTCCGAGATCGACGACCGTTGGCTCAGATGGAACCACCAAAGGAAACGCCTGTCAATAAATAAATCCGATTGAATTATTAATTCCCTATGGCATTCTAATATGCGGCAGGGAGGAATATCGCCGCGTCGTTTAACGTTGCGATAGCAAGATTGCCATAAAGCCTGCTTTATCGGTCGCGGCGGATAGGGCGGGCGGGAGGATGACACTATGAGACAATCTGTCGAGACGGCGCCGCCAGCGCCGCCCACCACCATGGATATAAGCGGCGGCGCCAACCAGATCGGAGTGCGCGCTTATAATGAGCGGCTTGTGCTGTCTCTCGTTCGCCGTCACGGCGGACTGTCAAAAGCCGAGATATCAAGACTTTGCGGCCTTTCAGCGCAGACCGTCTCGGTCATCATGCGCTCGCTTGAAAAGGACGGGCTTCTCATTCGCGGTGAAAGGTTGCGCGGCAAAGTCGGCCAGCCATCGACGCCGATGCGGCTTAATCCCGACGCCGTCTTTTCTTTCGGTGTGAAGATCGGCCGACGCAGCGTCGATCTCGTGCTGATGGATTTTGTCGGCCGGATCAGGCTCAAGCTGCGCAGAACCTATCCCTACCCTCTTCCGGAATGGATACTACCCTTTGTAATCGACGGCATAACGGAACTCGAATCGAAGCTTTCCCCTGCCGAGCGGGAGAAAATTGCCGGCGTCGGCATCGCCGCTCCATTTGAATTGTGGAACTGGGCGCAGGAAGTGGGCGCTCCACAGATTGAAATGGAGAGATGGCGGGGTGTCGATATCCGGTCGGAAATTGCCGAAAACGTCAGCTATCCGGTTTTTCTGCAGAACGACGCGACCAGCGCCTGCGGCGCCGAACTGGTTTTTGGCGCAGGCCAGCACTATCCGGATTTTCTTTACGTCTTCATCGGCTCCTTCATAGGCGGCGGTGTCGTTTTGAATTCGGCGCTATTTTCCGGAAAGACGGGAACGGCCGGCGCCATCGGCCCCCTGCCGGTGCAGGGGCAGGATGGCAATACCGTCCAGCTTCTGAAAATCGCGTCGATCTTCGTTCTGGAAAACATGCTGCGCGAAAAGGGTATCGATCCGCGTCCCCTTTGGTTTTCTCCGGACGAGTGGATCGATTTCGGCGAGCCGCTGGAAAGCTGGATCAGGAAAACCGCCGCGGCGCTGGCGCAGGCCGTCATTGCCGCCGCCTCCATCATCGATTTTTCGAGCGTCATCATCGATGGCGGTTTTCCCGACTGGGTCAGAACCAGAATCGTCGCCGCCACCCGCCTAGCCCTTAAACACCACGATCTGCAGGGTGTCACGGTGCCTGACATCATCGAAGGCGCGGTCGGTAGCCAGGCCCGGGCAATCGGCGGCGCGAGCCTGCCCCTGTTTTCGCGCTATCTCATCGATCAGAACGTTCTATTCAAGGACACGACCGGCTGAGCCTTCGCAACGTTCCGCCAGCTTTATTACTCGGCTATTAATTTGGATATCTGCGGTCATTCGCCAGCGGCGTGCTGCAGGATCGCCGCCAGAAAAGCAGGTCCGTATCGCTCGAGCTTGGTGTCGCCGACGCCGGGAATCCCAGCCATTTCCTTCGCCGAGGCTGGTTTTATCGTCGCAAGTTCTATGAGGGTCTTGTCGTGGAAAATGACATAGGGCGGAACGTTCTGTGCCCGGGCAATTTCCATGCGCTTCGCACGCAGCGCCTCAAAAAGACTGCGATCCGATTCCGGCAAGACCGCCGATACCGCGTTACTGGGCATCTGCTGCCGTGCGGAGCGGGGAGCGGATGGTATCCTCAGCATCAATGCCGGTTTTTCGCGCAGGAACCGCCGTCCATCCTCGGAGATGGACAGGCCGCCATGTCCGGACAGGTCCACTTCAATCATACGTAACGCAACCAGCTGACGCAGGATGGCGCGCCATGTGCGGTTGTCGTGCTCCTTGCCTATCCCGTAGGTGGTAATGCGGTCATGGCCGAAGCGGGAAATCCGCTCGTCCTCGACACCCAGCAATACGCGGATGACATAGGCCTGGCCAAAACGTTCACCCGTGCGATAAATACAGGACAGAAGTTTCTGCGCGGCGATGGCCCCGTCAAACAGGTCCGGCGGCTCGGCGCAGGTATCGCAATTGCCGCAGGGCTCGCACCGGTCGCCGAAATAGGAGAGCAGAACCTGCCGGCGGCAACTCGCCGTTTCTGCGAGGCCGAGCAGCGCATCGAGCTTCTGGCGCTCCATATATTTGCGTTGGTCCGCGGCATCAGATTCTTCGATGAAACGATTGCGCAGGGCAATATCTTCATAGCCATAGAGCATGAGCACGTCCGACGGCAGACCATCACGACCGGCTCGGCCCGTTTCCTGATAATAGGCCTCGATGCTGCCGGGCAGGTCGATATGAACCACGAAGCGCACATCCGGCTTGTCTATGCCCATGCCGAAAGCGACGGTCGCGACAATGATGACCGCCTCGCCGTGCTGGAAACGGGTCTGGTTCTCCTCGCGGGCAGCCTTGTCCATGCCAGCGTGATAGGGTAGCGCATCGCGACCCTCCTCCCGCAGCCATGCCGCCGTTTCGTCCACTTTGCGTTTGGAAAGGCAATAGACGATACCGCTCTCATCGTCGCGATCCTTCAGAAAGCGCTTCAGCTGCGCGCGCGGATTATCCTTTTCCATAATCGCATAGCGGATATTAGGCCGGTCGAACCCGGCAATGAAGGCATCGTGCTCTTCAATCCCCAGGTGACCGAGAATTTCAGCGCGCGTGGGCTCGTCCGCCGTCGCCGTCAGCGCCATGCGAGGCGTATCGGGAAAACGCTCGATCAGCGTGTCTAGCTGGCGGTAGGGCGGCCGGAAATCATGCCCCCACTGAGACAGGCAATGGGCCTCGTCGATCGCGATCAGCGACAGGTCGATGGATTGCAACGCATCGAGCACATCCGGCTTGAGCAGGGTTTCCGGCGCGGCATAAAGAATATCGACCTTGCCGGCCCGCATGTCTCGCCAAAGCGCGCGCCGCTCTTCCGGAGAAAGATCGGAATTGAGAGCTTCGGCCCGCACGCCGGCCTGACGCAGGGCAGCGACCTGATCGACCATCAGTGCGATGAGCGGCGAGACGATCAACCCCATGCCGTCACGCGCAAGCGCCGGGATCTGGTAACAAAGCGACTTTCCACCGCCCGTCGGCATCAAAACGAAGGCATTGTTTCCCGCCATTACATGCCGAATGATATCGGCCTGCCTTCCGCGAAACGCATCGTAGCCATAGACGGTCTTGAGGATATGCAAGGGATCAGCGGTCACGGCGGTTTATCCGAAGTGGAATGATTGTGCATCATCACGGTTTTGCGGTGCATGGCAATGCCGAAGATGGAGTTGGCCGTGGCAGTAGGTAGCGTGATTGATCTCGTGAGCAACCACATCGAATGCAAAAAGGGCTCCGCGTTGTTTCGGAGCCCTTTGACAGTCTTGAAGATATTTGGTTGCGGGGGCAGGATTTGAACCTGCGGCCTTCAGGTTATGAGCCTGACGAGCTACCGGGCTGCTCCACCCCGCGTTGATGGTTTTATTATAGCATAAAGGCCGCTGTTGCGGCCTTTTGATTTGGGCTTTGTGCCCCTTTTGTGATTGAGAAGATTTTGTGTTGCGTTTTGCAGACCTGGCAGCGACCTACTCTCCCGCGTCTTGAGACGAAGTACCATTGGCGCTGGGGCGTTTCACGGCCGTGTTCGGAATGGGAACGGGTGCAGCCGCCCCGCGATAACCACCAGGTCGGCAAAACGCAACATATGATCCATGCGTTTCGCATGGATCATATGATTGCTTGTTTATTGGTGTACCTTATCCTGTTCGCTTGACGCTCACAGGGGACACCAATTGGCCATACGGTCACCTCGCATATGAGGCAACGTCTGATCCAAGCGATCACAGACCATGTTTTCACATGGAAACTGTTGTTTCGAGAAGCTGGAGAGCTGAACGCTCTATTTAATTTACACGTCTTTCTGTGACCTGTCGGTATTCCACCTTTGCTCAACAATGAGCATGGCAGCCATACAGACCAGAGGTCGTCGCGCCCTGTGGCGCGGCCCGTCCGGAGCCCTTCGGGCGTCAGGACAGAACAGATCATCAAGCTTGGCTTGATGAACATATTCAATGGGAACGAAGAAGTCGATCGAGCTATTAGTAACGGTAAGCTTCACACATTGCTGTGCTTCCACACCCGTCCTATCAACGTGGTCGTCTTCCACGGCTCTGATAGGGAACACTCGTTTTCAGGTTGGTTTCCCGCTTAGATGCCTTCAGCGGTTATCCATTCCGTATATAGCTACTCTGCTATGCCCTTGGCAGGACAACAGATCCACCAGAGATACGTCCATCCCGGTCCTCTCGTACTAGGGACAGATCCTGTCAATATTCCTACACCCACGGCAGATAGGGACCGAACTGTCTCACGACGTTCTGAACCCAACTCACGTACCGCTTTAAATGGCGAACAGCCATACCCTTGGGACCTGCTCCAGCCCCAGGATGCGATGAGTCGACATCGAGGTGCCAAACAACCCCGTCGATATGGACTCTTGGGGGTCATCAGCCTGTTATCCCCGGCGTACCTTTTATCCGTTGAGCGATGGCCCTTCCACACGGGACCACCGGATCACTATGACCGACTTTCGTCTCTGCTCGACTTGTCAGTCTCGCAGTCAGGCTAGCTTATGCCATTGCACTCGACGACCGATTTCCGACCGGTCTGAGCTAACCATCGCGCGCCTCCGTTACTCTTTCGGAGGCGACCGCCCCAGTCAAACTACCCACCATACACTGTCCCGGATCCGGATAACGGACCGCGGTTAGACATCCACGAAGATAAGGGTGGTATTTCAAGGATGGCTCCACAGAAACTGGCGTCCCTGCTTCAAAGCCTACCACCTATCCTACACATGCCTTGGCGAATGCCAGTGTAAAGCTATAGTAAAGGTGCACGGGGTCTTTCCGTCTGACCGCAGGAACCCCGCATCTTCACGGGGAATTCAATTTCACTGAGTCTATGTTGGAGACAGCGGGGAAGTCGTTACGCCATTCGTGCAGGTCGGAACTTACCCGACAAGGAATTTCGCTACCTTAGGACCGTTATAGTTACGGCCGCCGTTTACTGGGGCTTCAGTTCAGAGCTTGCACCCCTCCCTTTAACCTTCCAGCACCGGGCAGGCGTCAGACCCTATACGTCGTATTGCTACTTCGCAGAGCCCTGTGTTTTTGATAAACAGTCGCTACCCCCTGGTCTGTGCCACCCCATCATACTTGCGTACAAAAGGGTCACGCTTCTTCCGAAGTTACGCGTGCAATTTGCCGAGTTCCTTCAACATAGTTCTCTCAAGCGCCTTGGTATACTCTACCTGACCACCTGTGTCGGTTTCGGGTACGGTCTATACGGTGGAGCTATTTCCTGGAACCTCTTCGCCGCCCAACCAATCCAATAAGGTTGAACAACACACGAGATCCGTCACTACCACCAGGCCCACGAATATTAACGTGGTTCCCATCGACTACGCGTGTCCGCCTCGTCTTAGGGGCCGGCTAACCCTGCTCAGATTAACTTTAAGCAGGAACCCTTGGTCTTTCGGCGAGGGAGTCTCTCACTCCCTTTATCGTTACTCATGTCAACATTCGCACTTCCGATATCTCCAGCAGCCCTCACGGGTCCGCCTTCACAGACTTACGGAACGCTCCGCTACCACTTGCACAAAGTGCAAATCCTCAGCTTCGGTGCATGGCTTTAGCCCCGTTACATTTTCGGCGCAAAGACCCTTATTTAGACCAGTGAGCTGTTACGCTTTCTTTAAATGATGGCTGCTTCTAAGCCAACATCCTGGTTGTTTTGGGATCCTCACATCCTTTCCCACTTAGCCATGACTTGGGGACCTTAGCTGGAGGTCAGGGTTGTTGCCCTTTTCACGACGGACGTTAGCACCCGCCGTGTGTCTGCCGACTAGTACTCCTCGGTATTCGGAGTTTGGTTAGGATCAGTAAGACGGTGAGTCCCCATAGCCCATCCAGTGCTCTACCCCCGAGGGTATTCGGTCGACGCTCTACCTAAATAGATTTCGCGGAGAACCAGCTATTTCCGAGTTTGATTGGCCTTTCACCCCTAGCCACAAGTCATCCCGAACTATTGCAACAGTTATGGGTTCGGCCCTCCAGTTGGTGTTACCCAACCTTCAGCCTGCTCATGGCTAGATCACTCGGTTTCGGGTCTAATGCAACTAACTCAATCGCCCTATTCAGACTCGCTTTCGCTGCGCCTACACCTACCGGCTTAAGCTTGCTAGTTACACTAAGTCGTTGACCCATTATACAAAAGGTACGCCGTCACCCTTGCGGGCTCCGACTGTTTGTAGGCATCCGGTTTCAGGTTCTATTTCACTCCCCTCGTCGGGGTGCTTTTCACCT
>NZ_CP120211.1:2392500-2772500 GCF_005144435.2 Agrobacterium leguminum | reverse complement strand
AGCGCGGCCATCTGATGCGCGGCCTTTCATTGCCGCCACGGCTGGCGGCCATGGTGATTGCGGCGGCAAGCGAAGGCGCGGGGAAAAAGGCGGCGATGCTCGCCGTCATGCTGACGGAACAGGGGCTCGGCGGAAACGATATCGATCTCGATGAACGGCTGCGGCGCTTTCTTTCTGACAGAAGCGAAAGGGCGCACGCGGCGCGCAAGCTGGCATCGAGGCTGTTCGACGCGATCGGTGACAAAACGGCGGCAACCGAGTTGCCGAGTGAGGCGGGGCCGCTGCTGCTGCATGCCTATCCGGACAGGATCGCGCTTCAGCGCGGTGCGCGGGGACGTTATGTGATGGCCAACGGGCGTGGCGCGGAGCTTACCGAGACAGAACGGCTGGCGGCGAGCAAAATGCTGGTGGTTGCCGATATTACCGGGCGAGCGGCGCAGCCGCGCATCCTTGCGGCGGCAGGCATAGAGAGGACCGATATAGAAGAGCGGATGCCGCATCTCATCGTTCAGCAGGACCAGCTGCTTTTCGACAAGGCGAGCGGCCAGGCGCGCGCGCGAAAGGTGACGCGGCTTGGCGCCATCATACTCGATGAGACACCCCTGCCCCGTCCCGAGGGCGAACAGGCGGCACAGGCGCTCGCCAATGGCGTTCGGGAATTCGGCATCGGCATTCTTCCTTTTTCGAAAGAGACGCTGCAGTTGCGTGACAGGATCGGCTTTCTGAACGCCAGTATCGGGGAGCCCTGGCCGGATGTCAGCGACGAGGCATTGCTCTCCAAGCTGGACGAATGGTTCGTCCCTTTTCAGAACGGTGCGCGCAGCCTGCAGGACATCCGGCCCGGCAGCCTCTCCGAAGGGATCCTGTCTCTGGTGCCGCATGAGGTAGCGCGCGATCTCGCCAAGTTGGCGCCGACGCATTTCGAAGCACCGACAGGCCAGCGGCATCCCATTCGTTACGACGCCAGCGAACCGACGCTTTCCATTCGCGTGCAGGAACTTTTCGGGCTGAGAGCCCACCCGTCCATTGCACAGGGACGGTTGCCGCTGCTCCTGGAATTGACCTCCCCGGCGCACAGGCCGATACAGACGACACGCGATCTTCCCGGTTTCTGGTCGGGGTCCTGGAAGGATGTGCGGGCGGATATGCGCGGGCGTTATCCACGCCATCCATGGCCGGAAGACCCGGCATCGGCCCTGCCGACAAGCCGTGCAAAACCGCGCGGGACGTGACGATGATGAACAGGGCAAAGGAGATGACGGTGGCTGGCCATTCTATCGAAACCACGAGGCTCGGCCGCGCCAGCCGCAGGATAAGGCTGCAGACCATCGTCTGGCTGCGCTGGCTGGCGGTTGCGGGACAGACGGCAACGATACTGCTTGTCGCTTTCGGGCTCAATTTCCCCCTGCCGCTTCTGGCCTGCGGCCTTCTGATCGCGGCACTCGCTCTTGCAAATCTGTTTCTCACCGCCCGCTTTCCCTCCACCTATCGGCTGGAGCCCTGGGAAGCGACATTGCTGCTAGCCTTCGACCTGCTGCAATTGACGGCGCTCATTTACATCACCGGCGGACTTTCCAATCCCTTCGCGCCGCTGATCTGTGTGCAGGTCATCATCGCCTTTGCCTCCCAGCCGCTGCGGCATTCGCTCATTCTCCTCGGCTTTGCCGTCATCTGCTCGACCGCGATCGCCTTTTCGCCCTTTCCGGTTCCGTGGTATCCCGGCGAGGTTTTGCCGATCCAGCTTCTGCTGCATGTCGGCACCTGGGTCGCGATCATCGCCACAACCTCTTTTGCGGCCTTTTACGCCTATCGCGTTTCGCATGAGGCCAATCAGCTGGCGGATGCGCTGGCTGCAACCGAGCTCGTGCTTGAGCGGGAAAAACATCTCTCGCAGCTGGATGGGCTGGCGGCGGCAGCGGCGCATGAGCTTGGCACGCCGCTCGCGACCATCAGTGTCGTCGCGAAGGAGATGGAGCGGGAACTCGGAAACGACGAAAAATTTGGCGAAGATATAGCCTTGTTGCGCAGCCAGAGCGAAAGATGCCGTGACATTCTGCGCCGTCTCACTTCGCTTTCCGCCGACAATGAGGAGCACATGCGCCGCCTGCCGCTCTCCTCACTGATCGAGGAAGTGATGGCGCCGCACCGGGAATTCGGCATCCGCCTCGAACTCGTTGAAAAGAACAATCGCGCCGACGAGCCGGTCGGTATCCGCAATGCCGGCATCATCTACGGTCTTGGCAACCTCATTGAAAACGGCGTGGATTATGCGCGGGAAAAGGTGATCGTGACGGTGGATTACGACCAGCAGAACGTCGCCGTCATCATTGAAGACGATGGGCCGGGTTATGCCCATGACGTGCTTGCCCGTATCGGCGAGCCCTATGTGACCGAACGTCACAATGACACACGGGCGGGCGGGCTCGGGCTCGGGCTTTTCATCGCCAAGACCCTGCTGGAGCGCTCCGGCGCCACCGTCACCTTTGAAAATCGTGGCACGAGCGGAACCGGAGCGCGGGTCACAATCGTCTGGCCTCGGGCGCTTATGGACGATAAAAGAAGCCGTTGACTTTACCATCCACGTTGAAGCGGCGATAAGAAGAAGAAAACCAAGCCGACGAAGTTGCCGGAAGGCCGGAAACATGAAGACAGAAGACCAGAACAACTCCACCAGCGCGCCAACGGACGACATCGACCCGATCGGACCGGACAGATCGCTGCTGATCGTCGATGATGACGGCCCGTTTCTGCGCCGGCTTGCCCGGGCGATGGAAACACGCGGCTTTACCGTCGACACCGCCGAGACGGTCAGCGACGGCATTGCCCGCTCCAAAGCTGCACCGCCGAAATATGCGGTTGTCGATCTGAGGCTTGCGGATGGCAACGGTCTGGAAGTCATCGAGGCCATCAGGCAGAACCGGGACGATACGCAGATCGTCGTTCTGACCGGCTACGGCAATATCGCAACCGCCGTTACCGCCGTGAAACTTGGGGCGCTGGACTATCTGGCCAAGCCCGCCGATGCGGACGATGTGTTCAATGCGCTGACGCAGCGCAAGGGCGAAAAGACCGAAGTTCCTGAAAACCCGATGTCGGCAGACCGGGTTCGGTGGGAGCATATTCAGCGTGTCTATGAAATGTGCGAGCGCAACGTTTCGGAAACCGCCCGCCGGCTGAACATGCACCGGCGAACGCTGCAACGCATTCTCGCCAAACGCGCGCCCAAATAACGGAAGTCATTCTCCGAAGCTGCGCCCGGTCGTCCATTCCGCCAGCATCAGCCGGGTCGCAGCGGTTCGCGAGAAATCCAGCATTACCGACTTGCGGGTTGCCGGTGGCAATTTATGCTCCGGCGCATCGCGCAGCATATGGGCGCCATATCCATCCGACAGGATCAGCCCGCATTCCTCCGGGAATATGTCGGTCGGCACTTCAGGATGGGTGGCGAAGAACAGCCGGTCGCAATGCAGGCGGTATTCCGGCCATTTGCGATCGACACGGAAATCCTCGATGGAGGATTTGATCTCTATGATCCAGATTTCACCCTTGACCGACAGGCTGATGAGATCTGCCCGTCGCCCGCTTGCAAGCGGCAGTTCCGGCAGCACCGAATGGCGCATTTCGTGCAGAAGCACCTGAACGCCGCGGCGCACCAGCATCGCCTTGTCCGACTGGCGACCGTCTATTAACGGATTATTGTTGGTAACGGAAAGAATAGTCATGGATAAAGGCTGCTGAAGCGTTTGGCCTATTGTTGCAAAAAGGCAATCAACCGGCAATTTTAAATGCCCGACCGTTTCGCGGCGGCGCAACGGCTTGCCAAGAGCGGCTGAATGGAAAATAACCGATTTATCCAATTAAGCCTACTCTTTCGCACAATTTGGCGAATTTTCCGCGAGAACGACATGCGCATCCGCACCCCATTGACCGCACTCGGTCTGACGGCAGCACTGGCTCTGGCCGGCTGCGCCGAAACTACCTCCCAATCCTCCGCTCCGACCTCCGGCAAGATCGCAGCGTCAGTACCGGTTGCTGACCCCGTTCCGGCGAAGGTCGAAACGGTCCAGATCTTCAACGATGTCTACGGTCCCGTGACCGATGCGGGCTATGCGCTGCCGGCCATTCCGATCAACCGTGTGAATGAGAAGTACCGCCGTCAGATCGTCGAATTCCAGACATCCGAACGCGCCGGCACCATCATCGTCAATACGCGTGAGCGTTACCTCTATTACATCCTCTCCGGCAACCGCGCGGTTCGTTACGGCATCGGCGTCGGCAAGGCAGGTTTCGCCTGGGCCGGTGAGGCCTATGTCGCCTGGAAGCAGGAATGGCCGATGTGGCATCCGCCGAAAGAAATGGCGGACCGTAAGCCGGAAGTCGCCAAATATGTCGAGGCTGGCATGGGTCCGGGTCTGACCAACCCGCTCGGCGCGCGCGCCATGTATCTCTTCAATGAAAAGGGGCAGGACACGCTGTTCCGCATCCATGGTTCGCCCGAATGGGCCTCGATCGGCACCGCCGCCTCTTCCGGCTGCATTCGCATGATCAACCAGGACGTCATCGACCTTTACAGCCGCGTTCGTCCCGGCCGCAGCACCAAGGTCATCGTGATCCAGTAAAGATCACATACCAGACCAGAAAAAGCCGCCGTGGATTTCCCCGGCGGCTTTTTTGTTTCTCAGGACGGCTGACGGCTTCAGGCCGCCTGCTTGGCCTTCAGTTCCAGACGGCGGCGGTGCAGAACCGGCTCGGTGTAGCCGTTCGGTTGTTCACGGCCCTTCAGCACCAGTTCGACAGCCGCCTGAAATGCCACCGAGCCATCGAAATCGGGTGCCATCGGCAGATAGGCCGGATCGCCGGCATTCTGCGCATCGACCACGGCGGCCATGCGTTTCATGGTCTCGACGATCTGCTCCTGCGTCACGACGCCATGGCGCAGCCAGTTCGCCATGTGCTGCGCGGAGATGCGCAGCGTGGCGCGGTCCTCCATCAGCCCGATATTGTTGATATCCGGCACCTTCGAGCAACCAACGCCCTGATCGACCCAGCGCACGACGTATCCGAGAATGCCCTGCGCGTTGTTGTCGAGTTCGCGCTGGATTTCTTCCGGCGTCCAGTTGGGACGCGGCGCGACCGGCACCGACAGAATATCGGAAAGCTTCGCACGGCCGCGGCTTTTCAAACCTTCCTGAACGGCAGCGACATCGACCTTGTGATAATGCGTGGCATGCAGCGTTGCTGCCGTCGGCGACGGCACCCAGGCGGTGTTGGCGCCGGCCTTCGGATGCGCGATCTTCTGCTCCAGCATCGCCGCCATCAAATCCGGCATGGCCCACATGCCCTTGCCGATCTGCGCATGGCCGGAAAGGCCGCATTCGAGGCCGATATCGACGTTCCAGTTCTCGTAAGCCGCGATCCATGCCGCCTGCTTCATGTCGCCCTTGCGGATCATCGGACCCGCCTCCATCGAGGTGTGGATTTCGTCACCGGTACGGTCGAGGAAGCCCGTATTGATGAAGACGACGCGATCCTTCGCGGCGCGAATACTTTCCTTGAGGTTGACCGTGGTGCGGCGCTCCTCATCCATGATGCCCATTTTCATAGTGTTCGGCGCCATGCCGACAAGCTTTTCGACCCGGCTGAAGATTTCGTTGGCGAAGGCCACTTCCTCCGGCCCGTGCATCTTCGGCTTGACGACATACATGGAGCCGGCGCGGGAATTCTGACGTCGCCCTGATGGACCGACATCATAGAGGGCAATCAACGCCGTGACGACGGCATCCATGATACCTTCGGGAACCTCACGACCGTCCCTGTCGAGGATCGCCGGATTGGTCATCAGATGACCGACATTGCGCACCAGCATCAGGGAACGGCCGGGCAGTGTGAGCGCAGAACCGCTGGGAGCGGTATAATAGCGATCCGGGTTGAGGCTGCGGGTGAAGGTCTTGCCGCCCTTGGAGACTTCTTCGGTCAGGTCGCCGCGCATCAGGCCAAGCCAGTTGCCATAAACCAGCACCTTGTCTTCGGCATCGACGGCGGCAACCGAATCCTCGCAATCCATGATGGTCGTGAGCGCGGATTCGAGAATGACATCGGAGATTCCCGCCTTGTCGCCCTTGCCGATTTCGGTCGTGGGATCGATGACGATTTCAGTGTGCAAACCATTCTTGCCGAACAGGATCGTTGCAGGCTTTGCCGCTTCGCCGCTGAAACCCTTAAACTGGGCTGCATCCTTGAGGCCAGTCCTGGCGTCGCCGATGGCAAGCTGCAACAGGCCATCCTCGATCTTGAAACCGGTCACCGCGGACCAGCTTCCCGTCTCCAGCGGCGCGGATTCATCGAGGAAGTTTCGCGCCCAGGCAATGACCTTTTCACCGCGCTTCGGATTGTACCCCCTGCCCTTTTCCCCGCCGTCGGCGTCAGAAATAGCATCCGTGCCGTAAAGCGCATCGTAAAGCGAACCCCAGCGGGCATTGGCCGCATTCAGCGCATAACGCGCATTCATGACCGGAACGACGAGCTGCGGGCCGGCAACGGCGGCTATTTCAGGGTCGACATTGCTGGTTTCCACCTGGAAGCCGGGACCTTCCGGCAGAAGATAGCCGATTTCCTTCAGAAAGCCCTCATAGGCGTCAAAATCCGCCGGCGCGCCATTCTGCCGATACCAGCCATCCAGCTTTTCCTGCAGGGCGTCACGCTTTGCCAGCAATTCGCGGTTCTTCGGAGAAAGCTCGTGAACAATGGTCGAAAAACCTTCGAAGAACGCCTCGCTGTCCAGACCCGTGCCGGGCAGGACGTCGTCAGTCAAAAAGGCATAAAGCCTGTCATCGATGGAAAGACCGAATTTATTCGTGCGGCTCACATGCGCCTCCTCTATTCTGAAGGCACAGATTGGACGCGGAGACGGCCGCTCGTCAATTGCGGCGGACAGCCAAATATTATTTCCGTTTTGGAAACAATACGGGCAATAGTCGCCTTTTTCTACAAAAGCGCCTGCAGGTCCTTGATGCGGTCATTCACCAGCCAGCCGTAATAATTTTCCTCCGGCAATAAGGGCTGCTCCCCGCCTGAGGCGCGCTGGCGGTTCTTCTGGGCAAGCGCAGCGGCACGCTGCTGCGACCCGCCGACATTATAAAGCGTGGAGGTCACACCCGGATTTTTCGAAATATCCATGTCGGCAATAGATTTATAGTCGTCGATGGACTTGCGGATGGACGCCGCCATGAAAGCGAGCGACCGGTCAGGGTCCATGATGGCGGTGTAGACGGCGGTGGCGTCGTTCTCATCCAGCTTCTCATAGCCGGAAGTTCTGGACACCATATCGGACAACATCAGCGCGGTCAGCGGGTTGATCTGGCCGAGGCCGAAGGTCTGGCCGGCATAGAAGGGCTGGAAAAACACAGCACTGAAACGGTTGTTCGGATAGGCGACACCATCGACCGTCTTGCCGCGGAAACTGTCTTCCCAGACATCTTCCCGACAGTTCCAGACACTGTAGGAATCCCTCTTCGACTGGCATTTGGCGAATTGCGAATGGGTCAGAAACTGCGCGATGGTTTCGTCCTTGTAGCCAAAACGGAAGCTGTTGCCCGCATAAGAGGCCGCCTTGACGTAATAGGACTGCAGCCGGTCATAGGCGTCGACATTATAGGTATGTTCGCCGACGATCGCGCCGATCATATGGATCGGATCGATACCGTAGCGCCCGGCAGTCGACTTGATCTTGGCGATCAGCGCCTTGTCAGAGGACAAGAGATCGATGACCTTCTGGTACTTGCGCTCGAAAGAGGTGTTGGACGCCTTTGTTCTTTTTGCGGAAGCGCCGGGAACGCCGGGCTGTTCGGCATTGCGATTGCCTGGCGGAACGACCGTCGCGGCTTCGACGTAAGAAGACGCGGTGACGGTGAACGTCAAAGCAGCGGCAAATGCCAGAAGAGTTTTGCGCACGAGCGAATGCCTTTTCTCAAGCCTGCGGCTTCCGCCAGCGAAATACGCTGGGAAAACCGGATCATTCCACTAAAGCGGTTCCAACCGGAATGCAGCCCTTCCCATAAACAAAATGCGGGCTGAATGCGAGACAAGGCGGATAAAATAAAAGAGTGCGGCAAATATGGCCGCACTCCTCTTTCTCGTATCCCTGAAGTCTTCAGAGAATATAGCGGGACAAATCCGTATCGGCGGCGAGATCGCCGACATGTTTGCGGACATATTCCTGATCGATCTTGACGGCGGAACCGCCGCGATCCGGCGCATTGAAGGAAATCTCGTCCAGAACGCGCTCCATCACCGTCTGCAGACGGCGCGCACCGATATTCTCGACCGACGAATTGAGATGAACAGCCACATCGGCCAGGGCATCGATTGCATCGTCGGTGAAATCGAGGTCGAGTTCTTCCGTCGCCATCAGCGCCTTGTACTGGCGGATGAGGCTTGCTTCCGTCTCCGTCAGGATGCGGCGGAAATCTTCCTTTGTCAGCGGCTTCAGCTCGACGCGGATCGGCAGACGGCCCTGAAGTTCGGGCAGGAGGTCCGAAGGCTTCGCCACATGGAAGGCGCCCGATGCGATGAAGAGGACGTGGTCGGTTTTCACCGGCCCGTATTTCGTCGAAACCGTCGTGCCTTCGACAAGCGGAAGCAAATCGCGCTGCACGCCTTCGCGCGAGACGCCGGCACCCATGCCGCCGTCGCGGGCGGCGATCTTGTCGATTTCGTCGAGGAAGACGATGCCGTCATTTTCGACCGATTTCACCGCCTCGCGCTGGATCATTTCATTGTCGAGCAGCTTGTCGGATTCATCGCGGATCAGATCGGCATAGGATTTCGATACCGTGGTGCGCACTTTCTTGGTGCGTCCGCCCATGGCCTTGCCGAACATTTCCGACAGGTTGAGAACGCCGATATTGGCGCCCGGCATGCCGGGAATTTCGAAACCGGGCATGCCCGAGCCGCTATCCGCCACCTCGATGTCGATTTCCTTGTCGTCCAGTTCGCCATCGCGCAGCTTCTTGCGGAAGCTTTCACGCGTGCCGGGCGAGGCGGTTGCGCCAACGAGCGCATCGAGCACCCGTTCCTCAGCACTCTGATGCGCCTTGGCCTGTACTTCGGCGCGCTTCTTTTCGCGCACGAGGCCGATGCCGATCTCGACCAGATCGCGAATGATCTGCTCGACATCGCGGCCGACATAACCGACTTCGGTGAACTTGGTCGCCTCGACCTTGATAAAGGGCGCACCGGCCAGCTTCGCGAGGCGACGGGAAATCTCCGTCTTGCCGACACCGGTTGGCCCGATCATGAGAATGTTTTTCGGCATGACTTCATCGCGCAGGCTCTCATCGAGCTGCTGGCGGCGCCAGCGGTTACGCAGCGCAATCGCGACCGCGCGTTTGGCCTCATGCTGGCCGATGATGAAGCGGTCAAGTTCCGAGACGATTTCCCGGGGAGAAAAAGTGGTCATTCTATCCTCTCGGCTTTCCTGTTCCGGCCGGCCATTCCGGCCCGGCCCACAGGACCCTTGGGTGAGAAACTAGCTTATTCGGCGTCGAGGGTTTCGACGACGAGATTGTGATTGGTATAAACGCAGATATCGGCGGCGATATCGAGAGACTGGCGCGCCACCTCTTCAGCCGATTTGTCCGTATCCATCATGGCGCGGGCGGCAGCAAAGGCGTAGTTGCCGCCGGAACCGATGGCAATCGCGCCATGTTCCGGTTCCAGCACATCGCCATTGCCGGTAATGGCGAGCGTGGTGGATTTATCGGCCACCAGCATCATGGCTTCGAGATTGCGCAGATATTTATCCGTGCGCCAGTCCTTCGCAAGCTCTACTGCGGCGCGCATGAGCTGGCCCGGATATTGCTCGAGTTTCTTTTCAAGACGGTCAAGCAGCGTAAAAGCATCCGCCGTCGCACCGGCAAAACCGGCAATCACTTCGCCCTTGCCGATGCGGCGAACCTTGCGGGCATTGCCCTTCATGACGGTCTGGCCAAGGCTTACCTGACCATCGCCAGCCATGACGACCTTGCCGCCCTTCCTGACTGTAATAATTGTTGTCATCAAACACCTGTCTGCCCTGCCGGGCCTGCGGTTAATGGGCCGGGATGCGGCCCTTCTCGGGTTCTATGTAAGTTTGCTTTTCACGATTGCAATCTTCGAGACGACGCACCGTTTTCGTCATGTCAGGCAAGACGATGGAACAACTGGATATTTGTGTCCCGTGCTGATAAGGAACGGCGACATTTTCACGGAGCGGCCAAAATGGCAGAACGTAAAGGCGAGATTATCCGCAAGACCAACGAAACCTCGGTTTCGGTGCGCGTGGATATCGACGGCACCGGCAAATCGAAAATTTCCACCGGCGTGGGATTTTTCGACCATATGCTGGACCAGCTCAGCCGCCATTCGCTGATCGATATGGAGATCGAGGTAGAGGGCGACCTGCATATCGACGACCATCACACGGTGGAAGATACCGGCATTGCCATCGGCCAGGCGATTGCCAAGGCGCTGGGCGACCGGCGCGGCATTACCCGTTACGCCTCGCTCGATCTTGCCATGGACGAGACGATGACCAAGGCCGCCGTCGATATCTCCGGCCGGCCTTTCCTGGTCTGGAATGTCAATTTTTCCGCGCCGAAGATCGGCACCTTCGACACGGAGCTGGTGCGCGAGTTCTTCCAGGCGCTGGCGCAGAATGCCGGCATCACATTGCATATCCTGAACCATTACGGCGCGAACAACCATCATATCGCCGAAACATGCTTCAAGGCCGTTGCCCGCGTTCTTCGCACGGCAACCGAGATCGACCCCCGGCAGGCAGGCCGCGTTCCCTCCACGAAGGGCATGCTGGCCTGACGCCAAAGCTGTCAGGAAGCCCATGACAAGCTATCTCGTTCTGGAAGCCCCCAACGGGCCGGACAGGGACCACAAGACGACCCGCTTTGTTGCAGACCGTTTCGTCTGGCTGGCTCTCATTGCGCCCTGGCTATGGCTCGCCATCAACCGCCTGTGGCTGGCGACGGCGGTGGTTGTGATCGCACTCCTTCTGGCCGGTCAGATCTCGATATTAGCCGGATTCGAACCGGTTAGCATTCTCTGCGGTTTCGCCATCGGGCTCATCACGGCGCTGGAGGGGCGCGATTTTCTCGTCCGGCACCTGATCCGCAAAGGCTGGACGCTGACATCCGTCGTTTCCGCCCCTGATCTTTCGAGCGCCGAAGACATATATTTCTCCGGTCTCTCCGAAAACACCGAGAGGGCGGAACAGCTGTCCCAGCCGGTCTGGACCCCTTCGCCGCAAAAGAGCGGCGACAAAAACTTCGTCAACGATCCCGCCGGATCGTTTCTTTTCGACTTGAATGGAAGGCGCTGACATGCGTGTCGCGATCATCGACTACGGTTCGGGCAACCTGCGTTCGGCCACAAAAGCTTTCGAGCGTGCCGCCCGTGAAGCCGGCATCAATGCAACCATCGACCTGACCGACAAGCCGGATCATGTCGCCTCGGCGGATCGCATCGTTCTGCCGGGCGTCGGCGCCTATGCGGATTGCCGCGCCGGTCTCGACGCCGTTCCCGGCATGCATGACGCACTCGTCGAAGCCGTGGAGAAAAAGGCCCATCCGTTCCTTGGTATCTGCGTCGGCATGCAACTGATGTCCTCGCGCGGGCTGGAAAAAACTGTCAGCACCGGGCTCGGCTGGATCGAAGGCGATGTCGTGGAAATGACGCCATCCGATCCCAGCCTCAAAATTCCGCAGATCGGCTGGAACACGCTGGAAATTCGCCACGCCCACCCTCTTTTCGACGGCATCAAGACCGGCGCGGACGGGTTGCACGCCTATTTCGTGCATTCCTATCATCTGGCCGCCAAGCATTCGACCGATGTCATCGCCACCACCAATTACGGTGGCGCGATGACGGCTTTCGTCGGCCGCGACAATATGGCGGGTGCGCAATTCCACCCGGAAAAGAGCCAGACGCTCGGCCTTGCCCTGATTTCCAATTTCCTGCGCTGGAAGCCCTGACATGATTCTTTTTCCCGCAATCGACCTTAAAGACGGCCAGTGCGTTCGCCTGAAACTCGGCGATATGGACCAGGCCACCGTTTATAACGAAGACCCCGGCGCACAGGCCAAGGCCTTCGAGGATCAGGGCTTTGAATGGCTGCATGTCGTTGATCTCAACGGCGCCTTTGCCGGTGAGACCGTGAATGGCGAAGCTGTCGACGCCATTCTGAAAGCCACGAAAAACCCGGTGCAGCTTGGCGGCGGCATCCGTACGCTCGATCATATCGAAGCGTGGCTGAGCCGTGGGCTTGCCCGTGTCATTCTCGGCACCGTTGCGGTGCGCGATCCGGTTCTGGTTATCGAAGCCTGCAAGCGTTTTCCCGGTCAGGTCGCCGTCGGCATCGATGCCAAGGGCGGCAAGGTTGCTGTGGAAGGCTGGGCGGAAGCGTCCGAACTCGGCGTCATCGAACTGGCCAAGCGCTTCGAAGGTGCCGGCGTCGCGGCCATCATCTACACCGATATCGATCGCGACGGCATTCTGGCCGGCATCAACTGGGCCTCTACGCTGGAACTGGCGGATGCCGTTTCCATCCCGGTCATCGCCTCCGGCGGTCTCGCCTCCATCAACGACATCAAGCGCATGTTGCAGCCCGACGCCGCAAAGCTCGAGGGCGCGATTTCCGGCCGCGCGCTTTACGATGGCCGTATCGACCCTGCCGAGGCGCTTGCCCTCATCAAGGCTGCAAAGGAGGTACGCGTATGACCCTCAAAGCCCGCGTTATTCCCTGCCTCGATGTGAAAGATGGCCGTGTCGTCAAGGGCGTGAACTTCGTCGACCTGATCGACGCCGGCGATCCGGTCGAGGCGGCGAAAGCCTATGATGCGGCGGGAGCGGACGAACTCTGCTTTCTCGACATTACCGCCTCTTCGGATAATCGCGACACGATCTTCGATGTCGTCTCACGTACCGCCGATCATTGCTTCATGCCGCTCACCGTCGGTGGCGGGGTTCGCAGCGTCGCGGATATTCGCAAGCTGCTCCTTTGCGGTGCGGACAAGGTCTCGATCAACTCCGCAGCCGTCAAGGATCCGGATTTCGTGGCGCAGGCGGCCGACAAGTTCGGCAACCAATGCATCGTCGTTTCCATCGACGCCAAGCGGGTTTCGAAGGATGGAGAAGAAGGCCGCTGGGAAATCTTCACCCATGGCGGCCGCCAGCCGACCGGGATCGATGCCGTGGAATTCGCCATCAAGATGGTCGAACGCGGCGCCGGTGAATTGCTCGTCACCTCGATGGATCGCGATGGCACCAAGAGCGGATACGATATCGGCCTGACACGCAGCATTGCCGATCAGGTTCGCGTGCCCGTCATCGCCTCCGGCGGCGTCGGCACGCTGGACGATCTGGTGGCGGGCGTGCGCGATGGCCACGCAACTGCGGTGCTTGCCGCCTCCATCTTCCACTTCGGCACCTATTCGATCGGGCAAGCCAAGAACTACATGGCAGAGCACGGCATCGCCATGCGTCTCGACTGATTGCAGGAACTTCACATGAGCGCATTTTCCCTTTCCGATCTGGAACGCATCGTCGCGACACGCGCCGCTGCCTCTCCTGATGAATCCTGGACGGCCAAGCTGGTTGCTTCCGGCCAGGAGCGTGCGGCGAAAAAACTGGGTGAAGAGGCTGTCGAAGCCGTTATCGCCGCTATCGCGAAGGATCGCGACGGGCTGAAGAACGAGGCGGCCGATCTGCTTTACCATCTGCTGGTGGTGCTGAAGATCGCAGACATTCCGTTGGACGACGTTTTTGCCGAGCTGGAGCGCCGTACGGGGCAGACCGGCCTTGCGGAAAAGGCAGCGAGGCCGACATCATGAATGTCGAGGCAGGCAGCGGGGAGAGAGGCATGCCGAGCACACTCGATCATTTCCGACCAGATGAATATTCGCCCTACCACTTCTTCAGTTCGGAAGAATGGTCGAAGTTTCGTGCCGATACGCCACTGACGCTTTCCGCCGACGAGGTCAAACGTCTGCGCTCGCTGGACGACCCGATCGATCTGGACGAGGTGCGGCGCATTTACCTTTCATTGTCGCGCCTCCTGTCATCGCATGTGGAGGCGTCGCAGCTGCTGTTCGAACAGCGCAACCGCTTCCTCAACATGGCGGATGTCAACAAGACGCCTTTCGTTATCGGCATTGCCGGCTCCGTGGCGGTTGGAAAATCGACGACAGCACGTATCCTGAAGGAGCTTCTGGCCCGTTGGCCCTCCAGCCCCAAGGTCGATCTCATCACGACAGACGGATTTCTTTATCCGAATGAGGTTCTGCGGCGGGAAAACCTGATGGAGCGCAAGGGCTTTCCCGAAAGCTACGATATCGGCGCGCTCCTGCGTTTCCTGTCGGCGATCAAGGCGGGCCAGCCGAATGTGAAGGCACCGCGTTATTCGCACCTGACCTATGACGTGCTGCCGAACGAATTCACTGTCATCGACCAGCCGGATATTCTCATCTTCGAGGGCATTAACGTGCTGCAATCGCGAGACCTGCCGGCAGGCGGGCGGATCGTGCCGATCGTTTCCGACTTCTTCGATTTCTCGATCTACATCGACGCCGACGAGGGCCTCATTCACAACTGGTATGTGAACCGGTTCATGAATCTGAGAAAAACCGCCTTCCGCGATCCCAATTCGTTCTTCAACCGTTATGCCTCGATCAGCGAAGAGGCGGCGCTGAGCATTGCCGAAGGTCTCTGGCAAAACATCAACCTGAAGAACCTGCGGCAGAACATCGTGCCGACGCGCCCGCGTGCCGATCTTATCCTTCGCAAGGGCAAGAACCACCTGATCGACACGGTAGCGCTTCGCAAGCTGTGAAGATGCCGCGCGTGGCGGCACCTTCGGCAGTTAAAAACCGTTATTACGCAAGGTCAGGAATACGCAGAACCTGGCCGGGATAAATCTTGTCGGGATGCGTCAGCATCGGCTTGTTGGCTTCGAAGATGATGTTGTTCTTCGCGCCATTGGCCTTGCCGTACTGGGCTTCCGCAATCTTCCAGAGATTGTCGCCCTTCTTGACCGTGTAGAAGACGGGTTCTTTCGCCGGCGCCTCAGTCACTTTCAGCTCGCCGGCCTCGACCTTGGAAATGCCGAGCGTATTGCCGACCGCGATGACCGCCTTTTCAAAAACCGACTGATCGGCCACTTCGCCCTTCAGAACGACCTTGTCGTCCACCACCTCGACCTGAACCCTGTCCGTGCCGAGATCGTGGGAAGCGAGTTCCTTCTTGACCGCTTCGACATCCGGGGCATCATCGCCGCCGATACCGAGCCTCTTTCCCGCTTCCTTGATGAAATTGAACAGACCCATAGCACCCTCCTTGGTTGTAGGGAGGCTTACCAGACGATATTTGAAGCTCTATGACAAGGGCGAAACATTTTGCCCCTATTCACCCGAGGGTTTGCCGCGCATTTTCTTGATATCGGAGCGACCGGACTTCGCCTTGAGGCGGCGCTCGACGGAGCCCTTGGTTGGCTTGGTGGCCTTGCGCACCGGCGGCGGAGGGGCGGCAGCTTCGAGGATCAGTTCCTTCAGCCTCTCGCGCGCGTCTTCGCGATTGCGCTCCTGGCTGCGAAACCGGCTCGCCTCTATCATCAGCACGCCGTCTTTCGACACACGCCTGCCACCGAGGCGCAGTGCGTTGGTCTTTACCCGATCCGGAAGGGAGGGCGAATTGGCAATGTCGAAAAACAGCTGAACCGCCGTCGAGACTTTGTTGACGTTCTGGCCGCCCGGCCCTCCGGCCAGCACGAATTGCTCCGTCAGCTCCCAGCCGGCGATGGTGATACGGTTGCTGATGTAAAGCGGGTCGCTGGCCATGATCTTTCTCCGCGCCGGTGATGCCATAGATCGGCAGGAATGGAAACAGCAGGCCAAACGAAAGAACCCGGCACAAGGCCGGGTCCCCTCCTCCTCATAAATGAGGCTTCATTCATTCAGCCGCGAGCAAGAGGCCAGGTGCAGCGTCGCGAACCTTGCTGTCGACGTGGTCTTCGAACTTGGTGAAGTTCGTGACGAACATCGACACCAGCTTCTTTGCCTGCGCGTCATAGGCTGCGCCATCGGCCCAGGTCGAACGCGGATCGAGGATCGCGCTGTCGACGCCATCCAGCGACAGGGGCACGGCGAAACCGAAATTCGCGTCGGTGCGGAATTCCGCATTCTTCAGGTCGCCGGTCAGTGCTGCGGTCAAAAGCGCGCGGGTCGCCTTGATGGGCATGCGCTTGCCGATGCCGTAAGCGCCGCCGGTCCAGCCGGTATTGACCAGCCAGCAATCCACACCATGCTTACCGATCAGTTCGCGCAGCAGGTTGCCGTATTCCGCCGGGTGGCGCGGCATGAAGGGTGCGCCGAAGCAGGTGGAGAAGGTGGCTTCCGGCTCGGTCACGCCCTTTTCCGTGCCGGCAACCTTTGCGGTGTAACCGGAGAGGAAGTGGTACATGGCCTGCTCCGGCGTCAGACGCGCAATCGGCGGCAGCACGCCGAAGGCATCCGCCGTCAGCATGATGATCGTCTTCGGATGGCCGGCAATGCCCGTTTCCGATGCATTCGGAATGAAGTGCAGCGGATAGGCGCTGCGGGTGTTTTCCGTCAGCGAATTGTCGTTGAAATCAGGAACGCGGTTTTCGTCCAGCACGACGTTTTCGAGAACGGTGCCGAAACGGCGGGTCGCGGCGTAGATTTCCGGCTCGGCTTCGGCCGAAAGCTTGATCGCCTTGGCATAGCAGCCGCCTTCGAAATTGAAGATGCCGTGTTCGCCCCAGCCGTGCTCGTCATCGCCGATCAGCGTGCGCGAAGGATCGGCAGACAGCGTGGTCTTGCCGGTGCCGGAGAGGCCGAAGAACACGGCGGAGTCGCCCTGCGGACCGACATTGGCCGAGCAATGCATGGGCATGACGCCCTTGGCCGGCAGCAGGTAGTTCAGCACCGTGAAGACCGATTTCTTGTTTTCGCCGGCATAGGACGTGCCGCCGATGAGGACGAGGCCGTTGGTCAGATCGCAGGCGATGACGGTTTCCGAACGCACACCGTGACGGGCCGGATCGGCCTTGAAGCTCGGCAGGTTGATGATGGTCAGCTTCTGTTTGAAACCCGCCAGTTTTTCCCGCTTCGGACGGATCAGCAGATTGCGGATGAACAGCGAATGCCAGGCAAGTTCGGTGACAACGCGTGTCGGCAGCGCATTTTCCTCATCGGCACCGCCGATCAGGTCCTGCACGTAAAGCGTCTTGCCGGCGGCATGGGCCAGCATGTCCTTGCGCAGCAGCTCGAAATTTTCCGGCGAAAGCGGCTTGTTGTTGTCCCACCAGATGGTGTTCTCGGTGGACGCGTCGCGGACGACGAATTTGTCCTTCGGAGAACGGCCCGTGTGCTGGCCGGTGACCGCGCGCAGCGCGCCATCGATGGTCAGTTCGGCCTCGCCATTGCGGATCGCCTCTTCGTATAATTCGCTCTCGTTGAGGTTATAAAAGACGCGGGAGGCCTCGCCCAGTCCGAGTTCCGCAACTCCATTGGCAGGATTATGAACCCCAAGCTCGTTCATGACGCGTTCCTTGTTAATGACGATAAGGACGTTGAAATTTCCTCGGAAAATACGTGGCAGCTTTTAGAAACGCAAGAGCCGAACTTTAAAAAACTTAGCAATTTCAATATATTAATCGATTTAAAAGATTTTATTTCTTTTTAAATCGGTTGAAGGCGCATTAAAATCCAGCTGTGGCCTTTTCGCAAAATCCGCTCCCGCCTGACCGGCGATTTCGGAGCGAGTTTTCCTTTGCCACAATTTGTTCCACCTTTATACTCAAGAGAGTGGCTCGCGGCGCACAACCTTGGCTGGGTGAATGTCGGGAGTTACGAGAAAATGACGATGGAGACCAACTACATGCAGACGATCGCGCTTGTCGACGACGACCGGAATATTCTGACTTCGGTATCGATCGCGCTCGAAGCCGAAGGCTACCGGGTCGAAACGTATACCGACGGCGCTTCCGCGCTTGACGGGTTGATCGCCCGTCCGCCGCAGCTCGCCATTTTCGATATTAAGATGCCACGCATGGACGGCATGGAGCTTTTGCGGCGTCTTCGCCAGAAGTCGGATCTGCCGGTCATCTTCCTCACCTCCAAGGATGAAGAGATCGACGAATTGTTCGGCCTGAAGATGGGTGCGGACGACTTCATCACGAAACCCTTCTCGCAGCGCCTTCTGGTGGAACGCGTCAAGGCCATCCTGCGCCGCGCCAGCAGCCGTGAGGCGTCCGCCGCAACCGGCAGTGTGCTGAAGCCGACCGCCGATCAGCAGGCGCGCACGCTTGAACGCGGGCAGCTCGCCATGGACCAGGAACGCCACACCTGCACCTGGAAGGGTGAGCCGGTGACGCTGACGGTCACCGAATTCCTCATCCTGCATTCGCTGGCGCAGCGGCCGGGCGTGGTGAAAAGCCGCGACGCGCTGATGGATGCCGCCTATGACGAACAGGTCTATGTGGATGACCGCACCATCGACAGCCACATCAAGCGCCTTCGCAAGAAGTTCAAACTGGTCGATGGCGACTTCGATATGATTGAAACGCTTTATGGCGTAGGATATCGCTTCCGCGAAGCGGCTTGAACAAGCCGACTCGCGCAGAAGGGACCACCCGATATGGGGGTGGTGAGGACTTTAATACGTGTTGAAGAAAACGCCGGAAACCGTCTCGGACAGCGACGATGCCGAAGAACGCGGCAGCGAACGCCGCCATCGTATCCATCCGCTGACGATCATCCGGCGCATTTTCGGCAATGCGGTGTTTTCCAGCCTCACGCGCCGCATCCTCTTTTTCAACGTCGCGGCGACGGTGGTTCTGGTCGGCGGCATTCTCTATCTCAACCAGTTCCGCGAAGGGCTGATCGATGCGCGCGTGGAAAGCCTGCTGACGCAGGGCGAGATCATCGCTGGCGCTGTCTCCGCTTCCGCCTCGGTCGATACCAATTCGATCACCATCAATCCGGAAAAGCTGCTCGAATTGCAGGCGGGGCAGAGCATCACCCCTGCCCCCAATGACGAGGACTTGAGTTTCCCTATCAATCCGGAGCGGGTGGCGCCGGTGCTGCGGCGGCTGATTTCGCCGACGCGTACCCGCGCGCGGCTGTTCGATGCCGACGCCAATCTGCTGCTGGATTCCCGTCACCTTTATTCGCGCGGCCAGGTGCTGCGCTTCGATCTGCCGCCGGTGACGCCGGAAACCCAGACCTGGGGCGACTGGTTCACCAGCATGTTCAACCGCATGCTGCAGCCGAGCAGCCTGCCGCAATATAAGGAAGCGCCGGGCGGCGACGGTTCGATCTATCCGGAAGTGATGAATGCGTTGACCGGCGTGCGTGGCGCTGTGGTGCGCGTCACCGAAAAGGGTGAGCTGATCGTTTCGGTCGCCGTGCCGGTGCAGCGCTTCCGGGCCGTGCTCGGCGTTCTGCTGCTGTCCACGCAGGCGGGCGATATCGACAAGATCGTGCATGCGGAGCGCCTCGCCATCATGCGTGTCTTCGGCATCGCCACGCTGGTCAATATCGTGCTCTCGCTGCTCCTGTCCTCGACCATCGCCACGCCGCTGCGGCGGCTTTCGGCGGCCGCAATCCGCGTGCGCCGCGGGGCGAGAACCCGCGAGGAAATACCGGATTTCTCGGCGCGTCAGGATGAGATCGGCAATCTTTCGATTGCGCTGCGTGAAATGACGACGGCGCTTTACGACCGTATCGACGCCATCGAAAGCTTCGCCGCCGATGTCAGCCATGAACTCAAGAACCCGCTGACCTCGCTGCGCAGCGCCGTGGAAACCCTGCCGCGCGCCAAGACCGAAGAGTCGAAACAGCGCCTGACCGAAATCATCTTCCACGATGTGCGCCGTCTCGACCGCCTCATCAGCGACATTTCGGATGCCTCGCGGCTCGATGCCGAACTGGCGCGCGCCGACGCCTCGCCGCTCGATCTCGATGTGCTGATGAAGGGGCTCGTGGACATATCCCGCCAGATAAGCACCAAGAAGAAAAGCGTAACGATAGACTATGTCGTCGACCGGAAAGCGGGCGCGAAAACCTCCTTCGTGGTGAATGGCCACGACCTGCGTATCGGCCAGATCGTCACCAACCTCATCGAGAATGCGCGCTCCTTCGTTGCCGAGGAAAGCGGTCGCATCACCGTGCGCCTTTCCCGTCACAAGGATCGCTGCATCGTGCAGGTGGAGGACAACGGGCCCGGCATTCAGGCCGAAGACATCGACCGGATTTTCGAGCGCTTCTACACCGACCGGCCGGCGAGCGAAGGGTTCGGACAGAATTCCGGCCTTGGCCTTTCGATCAGCCGTCAGATCGCCGAAGCCCATGGCGGCAGTCTGCGGGCGGAAAACGTGGTCGACAAATATGGCGTGATTTCCGGCGCGCGCTTCACCCTGTCGCTGCCGGCGGCCGAAACCCATGAACGCTGAACGCTTCAACCTGCACGCCACCGCCATCACCGTTCAAGACACCGGCATCCTTTTCGTCGGACCGTCGGGTAGCGGCAAAAGCGAGCTTGCCTTCAGCTTCCTGACAGAGGCGGAACGCTGCGGATTGCCGGCGGCGCTGATCGCGGACGATCAGATTTTCGTGTATCGCGATGGCGACAACATCATTGCCGAGCGGCCGGACGCAATCGCCGGTCTGCTGGAATTGCGCGGCAGCGGCATTGTTTCCGTCAAAAGCGTTGCGCGCGCTCCACTACATTTTGCGGTCACGACAGTTCTTTCAGGGACAAATCCAAGACTTCCCGAAGATGACGAGGTGTTTTCCCTGCCCTGCGGCGGGCATATCAGGCTTCTGCGCATTCCGCTTTCCAGTCTTACGCCCTATGGAAAATTTGCTGCACTTGCTCAGAATCTTTTTGAAACGAATGTGAAGTGACGATGATTCGGGCGATTTTAGGCTTGCGATTCGCATTTTCCTCATCAAGATGAAATCCCACCGATGGACAGGATTGCCGCGTTGCGATAGTCGGCAATGAGAGTGCGTGTGCAAGGGAGCATTTCATGATCGGACTAGTGCTTGTCACCCATGGCAAGCTGGCTGAGGAGTTTCGCCATGCGTTGGAGCATGTCGTCGGTCCCCAGAAATTGATCGAGACGGTCTGTATCGGTCCCGAAGACGACATGGATCAGCGCCGGCAGGATATCATCGACGCCGTTGCACGCGCCAATGACGGCAATGGCGTGATCATCCTGACGGACATGTTCGGCGGCACGCCTTCCAATCTCGCGATTTCCGTCATGAATAACGGCAATGTCGAAGTCATCGCAGGGGTCAATCTTCCCATGCTGATCAAGCTTGCCGGTGTTCGCAGCGAAGATAATATGGACAAGGCCCTTCAGGACGCATCCGATGCCGGCCGCAAATATATCAACGTCGCCAGCCGCGTTTTGAGCGGCAAGTGAGAAGTCAGCCCATGTCGCCATTCTCCCGGGAACTACCGATCATCAATAAACGCGGTCTTCACGCCCGGGCTTCTGCTAAATTCGTGCAGATGGTCGAAGGTTTTGACGCGACGATCACGGTTTCCAAGGATGGCATGACCGTTGGCGGCACCTCCATCATGGGCCTGATGATGCTGGCGGCAAGCCCCGGCTGCAGCGTTTATGTCGAGGCAAGCGGCAATCAGGCGAAAGAAGCGCTGGAAGCGCTGGAGGCGCTGGTCGCCGACCGCTTCGGCGAAGAAGCCTGAGCCGGCACCATATAAAGACATAAAGACTTCTTTATATCATCATTGCCAGATCGTTCGTGGCCTGCTAAACCGCTGCTACGTTTAAGAGCCGGGCCGCAAGGCGCGGCGTTTCTGATCTGGAGAACTTCATGAGCCTTGAGAAGGACTACATCGTCGCCGATATCAACCTTGCCGCATTCGGCCGCAAGGAACTGGACATCGCCGAAACCGAAATGCCGGGCCTGATGTCCTGCCGCAAGGAATTCGGCGAAAGCAAGCCGCTGAAGGGCGCACGTATCACCGGTTCGCTTCACATGACGATCCAGACCGGCGTTCTGATCGAGACGCTGAAGGAACTCGGTGCAGACATCCGCTGGGCGTCCTGCAACATTTTCTCGACGCAGGATCATGCGGCGGCGGCCATTGCGGCAGCCGGCATTCCGGTATTCGCCGTCAAGGGTGAAACCCTGACGGAATATTGGGAATATACCGACAGGATCTTCCAGTGGGCCGATGGCGGTCTCTCCAACATGATCCTCGACGATGGCGGCGACGCCACCATGTACATCCTGCTCGGCGCACGCGCTGAAGCCGGTGAGGACGTTCTTTCCAACCCCGGTTCGGAAGAAGAGGAAATCCTCTTCGCGCAGATCAAAAAGCGCCTCAAGGCTTCGCCCGGCTGGTTCACCAAGCAGCGCGACGCACTGAAGGGCGTCACGGAAGAAACGACGACCGGCGTTCACCGTCTTTACGATCTCAGCAAGAAGGGCCTGCTGCCCTTCCCGGCGATCAACGTCAATGACAGCGTCACCAAGTCGAAGTTCGACAACAAATACGGCTGCAAGGAATCGCTGGTGGACGGCATTCGCCGCGCAACCGACGTGATGATGGCCGGCAAGGTTGCCGTGGTCTGCGGTTACGGCGATGTGGGCAAGGGTTCTGCCGCCTCGCTGCAGGGCGCCGGCGCCCGCGTGAAGGTCACCGAAATCGACCCGATCTGCGCGCTTCAGGCCGCCATGGATGGTTTCGAGGTCGTTCGTCTGGAGGACGTGGTTTCCTCCGCCGATATCTTCATCACCACCACCGGCAACAAGGACGTGATCCGCATCGAGCATATGCGCGAGATGAAGGACATGGCCATCGTCGGCAATATCGGCCATTTTGACAACGAGATTCAGGTCGCCTCGCTGCGTAACCTGAAATGGACGAACATCAAGCCGCAGGTCGACATGATCGAGTTCCCGAAGGGCAACCGCATCATTCTTCTGTCCGAAGGCCGCCTGCTGAACCTCGGCAACGCCACCGGTCACCCGTCCTTCGTCATGTCGGCATCCTTCACCAACCAAGTGCTGGGCCAGATCGAGCTCTTCACCAAGCAGGGCGAATACAAGAACGAAGTTTACGTGCTTCCCAAGCACCTCGACGAGAAGGTCGCGCGCCTTCATCTCGAGAAGCTCGGCGTGCGCCTGACCGAACTTTCCGACCTTCAGGCAGATTATATCGGCATCTCGAAGGAAGGTCCGTTCAAGGCCGAACACTACAGATATTAATCTCATAGTTAATATCCACTGAAATTACACAATATCTAGATGCCGTGCGCTTGACAAAGCGCGCGGCATCTTTTTTGCGCGCTCCCTTTTCGCAGATTTATGAAGGCGGTATTGTCATCAGACTTGATTCGGACACGCCAAAGGGCGGCGGGGACGAAATGGGATGTCTTGTCGAAGATGCGGCACATAGGACGGAGACAGACCGGGGATGTCGGTTCAAAATTCGGATCTGCGCAAGCAGACAGTTCAACGCGTTGAAAACACGCAAGCGGGCGTGGCATTGAGCGCGGCTCTTGCGCGTTGCCGGCAGGTCGTCAGTGCGGTTCAGACAGGCTTTGCGAGGCTTCCTGTCCTGATGTCGGGCACGGTTCTGGCCGGCTCCGCAAGCGTGGCGCTGGCGCAGGACGGCCTCGTGGCAAAGACCGGCGCGCGGTTGTTCTCATCCGGAGAAACCATCACCTATTCGCTTTTCGTCGGCATGCTTTCGGCAACGCTGTTTTCCGTCGTCTGGCTGGTGCGCCAGCGCGGTAATATCGAGGCGGAAAGCAGCGAATACCGACAGGCGCTTGCCCAGTCCCACCACAAGATCGCGAAATACGAAGCGTTGATTTCCGACAAAAGCCGCCGCATCGTCATCTGGGACGGCGCAGACAAACGGCCCGAATTTCTGGGACAGCTGCCGGCCGAGACGGGTGTGCCGCAGGCGGATCACGATTTTCTGGCCTTTGGCCGCTGGCTGAAACCGGCATCCGCAAGCCAGCTTGATAAATCCATCGAAAAACTCCGCAGCCATGCCCAGAGTTTCGACCTGACCATCGAGACGCAGCGCGGCGAAGTCATTGAAGTTCAGGGTCGGGTTTCCGGGGGCAATGCCTTTGCGCGTTTCATAGCCCTCAACAATCTGCGCGCCGAACTCGCTGAATTGCAGGTAGAGCGCGAGCGCCTGATCGCTTCCGTCTCGACCTTTCAGGAACTTCTCGATTCCATCGAGCAGCCCGTCTGGCGGCGCAATGGCGAAGGTGACCTCATCTGGGTCAACCACGCCTATGCGCAGGCGGTGGATGCCCGTGACACCGAACAGGCCGTTCATGAAAAACGCGAACTGCTGAACACGGTTACCCGGCAGAAGATACGCGCGGCCGCGACACCGGAATCGCCCTATCACGACCGTATTTCGACGGTGGTTTCCGGAAACCGCACCTTCTTTGACGTCGTCGACATCAAGACGGCGGGTGGGTCTGCCGGCATCGCCATCGATGCCACCGAGGCCGAGACCATCGGCGAGGAACTCAAGCGGGTTCTGAAGAGCCACGCCGAAACGCTCGATCATCTGGCAACGCCTGTCGCCATTTTCGACGGCCGGCAGCGGCTGCAATTCTATAATCAGGCTTTTGCGGCTCTCTGGGGTCTCGATCTCGTTTTCCTCGAATCCAGCCCTGACAATTCCGAACTTCTGGACAGGCTGCGCACCGCCGGCAAATTGCCGGAGCAGCTGAATTGGAAGAACTGGAAGGAGACGGCGCTCTCCGTCTACCGTTCGCTGGATACCAAGACCGATCTCTGGCACCTGCCGAACGGCCAGACGCTTCGGGTCATCGCGACTGCCCATCCGCAGGGCGGCGCAACCTGGGTTTTCGAGAACCTGACCGAGCAGGTCGATCTGCAGATGCGCTACAACACGCTGGTAAAGGTTCAGGGCGAAACCATCGACCATCTGGCCGAAGGTGTGGCCGTGTTCGGCGCGGACGGGCGCATTCGCCTCTCCAACCCGGCATTCCGGGCGCTCTGGGGCGTGACCGCGGAACAGGCCGAGACCGGCACCCATATCCGCGCCATCGAAACCGCCTGCACGCAATCCTATGACAGGCCGGACGGCTGGCGCGCCTTCAGCCAGTTCATCACCAGCTTCGACGATGAGCGGCCCTCGCGGCAGGGCACGCTGGAACTGCTTTCCGGTCTTGTGCTCGACTACGCCATCATTCCGCTGCCGGACGCGCAGACCATGCTGACCTTCGTCAACATGACCGACAGCGTGCGGGCCGAGAGGGCGCTGAAAGAAAAGAACGATGCGCTTCTGAAGGCCGACGAGCTTAAGAACGATTTCGTGCAGCATGTTTCCTACGAGCTGCGTTCGCCGCTGACGAATATCATCGGCTTCACCGATCTCCTCAAGACACCCGGCATCGGCCAATTGACGGAACGGCAGGCGGAATATCTCGACCATATTTCCACTTCGTCCTCGGTGCTCCTGACCATCGTCAACGATATTCTCGATCTCGCGACCGTCGATGCCGGCATCATGCAGCTCAATTATTCGGAAAACGATCTGAACGAATTGCTTGAAGACGTTTCGGTGCAGATCGCCGACCGGCTGCAGGAGAGCGGAATTTCGCTCGAGATCGTTGCGCCGGCCCATCTCGGCAGTCTGGTGGCCGATCACCAGCGGCTGAAGCAGATTCTCATCAAGCTCCTGACCAATGCGATCAATTTCGCACCCGAAGGTTCCTCCGTGCAGCTCTCCTGCCAGCGCAGCGAAGGCGACTTCGTGTTCTCGGTGGCGGATAAGGGTCCGGGCATTCCTGAGGACATGCTGAAGAGCGTGTTCGACCGCTTCGCGACGCGCGGCAATGGCGGGCGGCGAACCGGTGCGGGGCTTGGTCTTTCCATCGTCGAAAGCTTCGTCAGCCTACATCATGGCACGGTCAGCATCGACAGCCGGCCCGGCAACGGCACCATCGTCACCTGCCGTATTCCTTCCGGCACACGGCCGCATTCCATCGCCGCAGAATGAGCGAAGACATCTTGCCGATCACCATTCCCCTTGCGGGAGAAAAGGACACCATCAGGCTCGGTGAAGACCTTGCGCTGGCTTTGAAGCCCGGCGATTGTCTCGCACTCATCGGCGATCTTGGCGCCGGCAAATCGACGCTTGCCCGCGCCTTCATCCGGGCAATGGCGGACGAGCCGGATCTTGAAGTTCCAAGCCCTACCTTCACGATCGTCCAGACCTATGCCGCCCGTATTCCAGTCGCCCATCTCGATCTCTACCGGCTTTCGGATGTTTCGGAACTGGACGAACTCGGCATCGATGAGATGCTGGAGGATGGTATCTGCCTGATCGAATGGCCGGATATGGCCGCCGAGATTCTGCCGCCGGAGCAGACCGTCACGCTCCGGTTGACGCATTCCGGCGAAGGGCGGATCGCCTCCATCGAGGCTTCGGCAAAGCTGAAAGCACGGCTTGAACGGGTTTTCGCCATCCGCGCGTTTCTTGCGAAAAATGGTAAGGGCGACGCGGCCCGGCGTTTTCTGAGCGGCGACGCCTCAACACGCGCCTATGAGACCGTTTCCACTGACGGCCCGGACCTTATCCTTATGGATTGGCGACGTCCCCTGAAGGGTGCAATCATCGCGGATGGCAAGACCTACGCGGAAATCGCCCATCTTGCCCAGGACGCCCGCTCCTTCGTTGCGATCGGCAATTATCTTCGAAACAACGGCCTTTGCGCCCCCGAGATTATGGCGGCGGATATCGATCAGGGTATTCTGTTGCTGGAGGACCTCGGGCGGGATGGGGTACTTGCACCTGACGGAACGCCGATAGAGGACCGCTATCTGCAAAGCGTCGCCTGCCTTGCCGCACTCCATCAGGCCCCGCAACCTGGCCTGCTGCCGGTGGGTGACGGCAGCGCCTATGAGGTTCCCCCGTTCGACCGCCAGGCGATGAAGATCGAGGTTTCGCTGCTGGCGGAATGGTATCTGCCGCATAAACGCGGCAAGCCCCTCACCGATAGCGAAAAGAGCGACTATTACGCTCTATGGGACACGCTGATCGACCAGCTCGCCGACTGCGAAACCGGCCTTCTGCTGCGCGATTTCCATTCGCCGAATATTCTCTGGCAGGCGCAGAATAGCGGCGTCCGGCAGGTCGGCCTGATCGATTATCAGGATGCGATGATCGGTCCGAGCGCTTACGATCTTGCCTCCATCGTGCAGGACGCCCGTGTCACCATCTCACCCGAATTGCAGGCGCGCCTGCTTTCGCACTATCTCGACAACAGGAAAAGCGCGCCCTCTTTCTATGAGGCTGCTTTCCTCAAGGCTTTCGCCATCATGTCGGCGCAACGCAACTGCAAGCTCGCCGGTATCTGGGTGAGGCTGTTGGAACGGGACGGAAAACCCGGTTATATGAAACATATGCCGAGGACGTTCCGCTATCTCAGTGCAGCGCTTTTGCATCCGGAACTCGCACCGCTCAAAGACTGGTGCCTGCGCATGGGCATGGAATTCGACGACTGAAAGACGGTTGACCACGATGACGATTAAGAATGCGATGGTGCTGGCCGCCGGGCTTGGCACGCGGATGCGCCCGATCACGGATACGATCCCGAAGCCGCTCGTCCAGATCGCGGGCAAGCCGATGATCGACTATGCGCTCGACGCCCTTGTCGAAGCCGGTGCGGAAACCATTGTCGTCAATGTACACCACCACGCGGAACAGATGGTCGCCCATCTTGGGCAGCGCACCGACGCCGAAATCCTGATTTCCGACGAGCGGACGCAACTGATGAATTCCGGCGGCGGTCTCGCCAAGGGCCTGAAGCTTCTGGAACCCGGCCCGGTCTTCGTCATGAATGCCGATCTCTTCTGGATTGGCGAGCAGCTGAATGCGGTCAGCAACCTGCGCAAGCTTGCGCAATTCTTCGACCCGACCCGAATGGACATGGCGCTGCTCTGCGTCGACATGGACCGCACCACCGGGCACAATGGCAAGCGGGATTTCAACCTCTCCGCCGATGGGAAACTGACGCGGTATCGCGATGGCGATCCGAACCCCGTGGTTTATGCCGGAGCCATCGCCATGGATTCGCAGCTGCTGGACGATGCGCCGGCGGATGCCTTCAACCTCAATATCTATTTCGACCGCGCCATTGAAAGAGACCGGCTTTTCGGGCTTTCTCTGGATGGCCACTGGATCACCGTCGGCACGCCGGATGCGATAGAAGATGCTGAAAGCATCATCCGCCAATTCAGGGAAAAACGCTCTGCATGACGCTCACCCACCACGCAAAGCGCGTTCTGACGATCGCTGCAGGAACGCCGTTCCTCAAGACGCTCGCGGAAACGCTGTGTGACGGGACACTGACAGCCGGCTATAAATATGATCCGGCCGATCCGCTGTCGCTTGCCAAGGTGACGATCTATGTGCCGACGCGGCGCTCCGCCCGTGTGCTGCGCTCCGAATTCGTCGATCTTCTGGGCGGCCGGTCCGCCATTCTGCCGCTGATCCGGCCGCTGGGCGAAACGGACGACGACAGCGGCTTCTTCGAGATCGAAAATCCTGAAATCATGGATCTGGCGCCGCCGATTTCCGGCACCGGCCGGCTGATCGAACTGGCGCGTCTCATTCTCGCCTGGCGCAACAGCCTGCCGGACGCCATCCGGGCAATTCACTCGGATTCGCCGCTTGTCGCCCCCGCCAGCCCCGCAGACGCCATATGGCTGGCGCGTGCGCTTGGCGAGGTGATCGATGCGATGGATACGGAAGAAAAGGACTGGGAAGCGCTTCAGCGTCTCGATACTGGCGATCACGCCCAATGGTGGCAGCTGACGGCGGATTTCCTGCGGATAGCCAGCGTCTTCTGGCCGGCGCGGCTTGCCGAACTCAACCGTTCCTCGGCCGGTCGGCATCGCAACGCCATCCTGCGGGCGGAAGCGAACCGGCTTGCCAATTTGCCGGATACGGGACCGATCATCGTCGCCGGGTCGACGGGTTCCATTCCTGCCGCAGCCGATCTCATCGCCGCCGTTGCCGCCTTGCCCCAGGGCACCGTCGTGCTTCCGGGGCTAGACCTTGCCATGCCGGAGGAGCAATGGGAGGCAATCGCCGAGGACCCTACCGATCCTTCGAGCCGCACCCACTCGCAATATGGGCTTTATATGCTGCTGCAGAAGCTCGGCATCCTGCGCGACGATGTGGTTCAGATGGGCGCCATCGATAGCGATCTGGAAAAGCGCGCAGCCGTGTTTTCGGCCGCACTCGCGCCGGCCAAATCCACCAGCGACTGGAATCGCTGGCGCGAGGACAGGCAGCCCGGCTTTTTCGACGACGCCTTCGCGACGGCCACGCTGATGGAAGCCGCCAATGAGCGCGAGGAAGCGACGGCCATCGCGGTCGCTCTGCGGCTGGCGCTTGAAGCCCCAGGCGCTGGGCGTCCGTCGCAGGCGGCGCTGATAACCCCAGACCGCGGGCTGGCGCGGCGCGTGGCGACTGAGTTGCAGCGCTTCGGCATCGAAGCCGACGACTCGGCAGGTACGCCGCTCTCCGCCACCCCACAAGCGGGGCTGACGCAACTGGCGCTGGAAGCGATCCTGAGGCCCGGCGACCCGGTGCCTATTATCTCCCTTCTGAAACATCCGCTCAGCCGTTTCGGGCTTTCCGATGAAGCTTTCGCAAAAGCCTCCAAAGCGCTCGAGCTGATCGCGCTGCGTGGCGGCCGTGTCGAGACCGAAATCGGCAATCTGGAAGCGGTTCTGGAGGCGCAGCTTCTGGCGCAGCGCGATGACCGGCACCCACCTGCCTGGCGGTTGGCGCTGCCGGAGGCAAGCGCGGAGGCCGCGCGCGACCTGGCACGGCGGATTGCCATTGCGACCGAGCCGCTTGGCTCCGCCTTTATCCGCAAAGATCGATCCGGCCGCGCCTTCACCGATAAATTGCCGCTGTCTGTTTGGGCGGAGCGGACGGGCCGCGTGATCGAAGCCATCTGCGCGGATGAAAACAGCGATCTTGCCGCGCTCTGGTCCGGTGAAGCGGGAGACAAGCTTTCCGAGCTGTTCGGCGAGCTGATGGAAAGCGGCGAAATCCTCGATGCGGATGGACCGCAATGGATCGATATTTTTGCGGCACTGGTAGCCGGTGAATCGATCAAGCCAAGATCGATGCGTCATCCGCGCATTTTCATCTTCGGCGCGCTTGAGGCACGGCTGCAAAGCGTCGATACCGTCGTCATCGGCGGTCTCAATGAAGGACTCTGGCCGGGGCAGACGGCGAATAATCCATTCCTGTCCCGCACCATGAAGACCGCCATTGGCCTCGAACCGCCGGAACGACGCATCGGCCAGCTTGCGCATGATTTCGAGATGGCAAATGGCACCCGGCAGATTTTTTACACCCGCGCGCTGAGGCAGGGCTCAACGCCCGCTGTCGCCTCACGCTGGCTGCAGCGTCTTCTGGCGCTGGGCGGCGAGGATTTTGCCGATAAACTCAGGAAGCGCGGCGAGACCTATCGCCATTGGGCGGGATTGATGGATGAAAGCATCGATCAGGAAGCGGCAAAGCGCCCTGCCCCGAAACCGCCGGCCGAGTTGCAGCCGACGCGCTATTCCTTCAGCGAAGTGGGGCGGCTGCGTCGCGATCCCTATTCGATCTATGCGCGACGCATCCTGAAGCTGGACCCGCTCGATCCCTTCAATCGCGATCCGAACGCCGCCGACCGCGGCACGCTCTATCACGCGATTATCGAGCGCTATTCCCGTGAGGGACATATTCCCGGCACACCGGCCTCGCTCGCGGCCATGCAGCGCATTCTGGACGAATGTTTCGATGCGGAAAACCTGCCTCCCCATGTGGATGTCATCTGGCGACCGCGTTTTGCGGCGGTAGCGCGCGCCTTTATCGACTGGGAAAAAGAACGTCATCCATCCATTCGCCACAGCTTCTACGAGGCGCGCGCCGGGCAGGAAATCGTCGAGGCGGGTATAAGGCTGACGGGGATCGCCGACCGCATCGACATCAAGACAAACGGTCAGGCGGATATTATCGACTACAAGACGGGGCTTGCGCCTTCCGTCAATCAGGCGCGCGCGCTGCTCGATCCGCAGCTTGCGCTGGAGGCGGCCGCACTGATGCGCGGCGCCTTCCGCGAAGCCGGTTCGCCTACACCGGAAAACCTCATCTATGTTCGCCTGCGGCCGGGCGAGCGTTTTTTTGCCGATCAGGTCAATAACGAACATTCCAGCCGAAGCGGCAAAAGACCGCCGAAATCGGCGATTGAGCTCGCGACGGAATCGATCGAACAGCTCGCCAAATTCGTTCATTCCCTGCGTGACGGCGAAAACGGCTTCGCCTCGCGGCTCGTGCCGGAAGAGCAACAATCCTATGGCGGGGAATATGACCACCTCGCCCGCGTTTCGGAATGGTCGACGGCAGAACCGGGAGACGGCGATGACGATTGATCCCTTCGATGCCGGCCCCGCCGCCGACACGCCTGAAAGCTGGATCGACTGGACCAGCGCCCGGCAGCGGCTTGCCTCCGATCCTGCAAGCTCTGCCTGGGTGTCGGCTAATGCCGGCTCTGGCAAGACCCATGTTCTGACCCAGCGCGTCATCCGCCTGCTTCTGGCCGGATGTCGACCCTCGGCGATTTTGTGCCTTACCTATACCAAGGCCGCGGCGTCGGAAATGTCCAGCCGTGTCTTCGACCGTCTGGCGGAATGGGCTACTTTGCCGGATTCCGATCTCAAGGACCGCATCGCCGCCATCGAGGGCAAGGCGCCGGATCGCATCAAGCTTGCCGAAGCCCGCAGGCTGTTTGCCAAGGCGCTGGAAACGCCGGGCGGGTTGAAAATCCAGACGATCCACGCCTTCTGCGAGGCGCTGCTGCATCAGTTTCCGCTGGAGGCCAATGTCGCCGGCCATTTCTCCGTTCTTGACGACCGCGCCGCTACTACCCTACTCGCCGAAGCACGCCGTTCGCTTCTGACGGCGGTTTCAACGGAGCGGGACGCGGAGCTCGCACAATCGCTCGCTTATGTGCTTGATCTCGCCGACGAAAGCGGACTGGAATCGCTGCTCTCCGCCATCATCGCCAATCGCAGCGCCCTTCGCGCCTTTCTTCTGGACGCCAAACAGTCGGGCGGCATCGATGCGCGGCTGCGGCAAGCGATGCAGATCGCAGATGGGGAAACCGAAGAAACCGCGGCGGCGGCCTTCTGGCCTCTGCCTGGCCTCTCAGGCCTTGCGCTCGATACGTATCTCACCCTTGCCGACGAGGTGGGTGGATCACGCGTCATCGATGTTGCTTATGCGCTCAGGGAGGCAAAACGGCAGTCGGACCCCGTGCGGCGGATGGAGTTCATCGAAGCGGCGCTGCTGACAGCCAAGGGCGAAAAGAAATCGGATGCCTATGTCATCAACAAGGGCATGCAGAAATCCGCCCCCGAACTTCTCGATGCGCTGACACTGGCGCGGGACCATGTCGTTTCCTGCCGCAACCGTTATCGTCTGGTGCGGATGCTGGCGGCGACAAAATGTGCCCTTGTGCTGGCCGAAAGGCTGATCGGCGATTTCGAAGACCTGAAGAAGCAGCGAAGCCAGCTCGATTTCGAAGACCTGATCGAGCGCGCGGCTAACCTCCTCAACCGCGATACGGCGGGCGCCTGGGTGCACTACAAGCTGGATCAGGGGATCGACCATATTCTCGTTGACGAGGCGCAGGATACCAGCCCGGTGCAATGGTCGATCATCCAGTCGCTGGCAGCGGATTTCTTCACCGGCGAGAGCGCCCGCTTGGGACGGCGCACGCTTTTTGCCGTGGGCGATGAAAAACAGTCGATCTATTCATTCCAGGGCGCCCGGCCGGAACGGTTTTCGCAGGAGCGCGAAGAGACCAAAAAGCGCGTCGATTCCGTCGAGCAGGCCTTTCACCGCATCCGCCTGCCGCTTTCTTTCCGGTCCACCGAGGATGTTCTGGCCGCCGTCGATCAGGTGTTTTCAGACCCGAATAACGCCAGCGGTCTTAGCGCCGATAACGAGCCGGTGGAACACCGATCCAACCGCGCCGGCCATCCCGGCACCGTGGAGGTGTGGGACATGGTGGCGCCGGAAACCGCCGAAGACGAAGAGGATTGGACAGCGCCCTTCGATGCGCTGCGGGAAAGCGCGCCAGCCACCATCGTCGCCCGCCGGATCGCCGCGCGCATCGCCGATATGATCGGCAGCGAGACCATCATCGAAAAGGGCGTCGAGCGTGCCGTGGAGCCCGGCGATATTCTGGTTCTCGTCAGAAAACGCCATGCCTTTGTCAATGCGCTGACGCGCGAGCTGAAACGACGCAAGAACATCCCCGTTGCCGGCGCCGACCGCCTTCGCCTGACCGACCACATTGCCGTGCAGGACCTTCTGGCGCTCGGCCATTTCGTGGTCCTGCCCGAAGACGATCTTTCGCTCGCCGCACTGTTGAAGAGCCCGCTCTTCAACCTGACCGAAGATGACGTTTTCAACATCGCTGCCATGCGATCGGAAACGGAAAGCGTCTGGAAACGGCTGCAAATCCTTTCGCAGGAAGAGAATAGCCACCTTTCCACCGTTACCGCCAAGCTGGAAGGTTTCATCGCGCTTTCCAAAACGGCCACCGTGCATGATTTCTTTGCAGCGGTCCTGACCCTGCATGACGGGCGCAAAAAATTCCTCGGCCGGCTTGGCAATGAGGCGAGCGACGTTCTGGATGAGTTCCTGTCCTTTGCGCTGGACCACGAAAGAACCGGTCTGCCCGGCCTTCAGGCCTTTCTCTCCGTTCTGGAAACCGATTCACCGGAAGTGAAACGCGAGCAGGACAAGGATCGTGGCGAAGTACGTATCATGACCGTGCACGCCTCCAAGGGCCTGGAAGCGCCGGTGGTTTTTGTCGTCGATGGCGGTTCGAAGGCCTTCAATCACAGCCATGTGCCGAAACTGCGCTTTGTCGAAGCGGGCGAGGACGCCTTCCCGGTCTGGCTGCCCGGCAGCGGCTTTTCCAACCATCTCATTCGCTCGGACGAGGAACGGCTGAAGACGGCAGCCGAAGACGAATATCGGCGGCTGCTTTATGTGGCAATGACACGCGCCGCCGATCACCTGGTCGTCTGCGGTTATCGCGGCCAGAAGGAAAATCCCGAATGCTGGCATGCCATCGTCAGGGCGGCGCTTGCCAACAATGAAGACCATTGCAAGCCGCAGCTTTTCACGGCCGATGGCGAGGAATGGCAGGGGCTTGTCTGGCGTAAATCCGAGGCTCGCGCGACATCTCTTCCGCAAAGGCTGCCGGAAAAGCAGCAGGACGAAGAATATGCTCTTCCGCCCGGGCTGCTTGCTCCCCTGCCTGCCCTGCCCTCCTTGCCAAGGCCACTCAGCCCTTCCGGTGCAGGCACCATCATCGACGACGGTGCGGATGATCTTGCCGTGCGTTCACCGCTTTTCGGCGAGAAAGCCGATGTCTCTTCGCTGGCGCTACAGCGCGGCCGGCTGGTGCATCGCATGCTGCAGGCCCTGCCGGGTTTTGCCGAGACGGAGCGGGAAGAGGCTGCCCGCCGCTATGCGGAGCGAGCGGCCCGTTTCTGGCCCGCGGCCGAACGTGAGCATTTGATCCGGGCGGTTCTGCGGGTCATCTCCGAACCGGCGGTGCAACCGGCCTTTTCCGCCAATAGCCGCGCGGAAATCTCCATCATGGGTACGATGACCATCGGCCGGCAGCACTATGCCGTGTCCGGCCGTGTCGACCGGCTGGCGGTGGATGGTGATCGCGTTATTCTGGTCGACTACAAGACGAACCGGGTTCCGCCGCGCACGGCACGCGAGATACCTTTCTCCCACACCGCGCAGCTTGCCATTTATCGCGAAATTCTTGCACCGCTCTATCCCGGCAAGGAATTCGTCTGCGCGCTGATCTATACGGAAAATGCCGCTTTTGTGCGGGTTGACGATGATGCAATGACGCAGGCTCTTGCCGCAATAAAGACAAAGTGAGATACCGGGGCATTGAAATTCCGACGCGCCCGCATCACATCGATAGCGGAAAAGTTTAGCTGAAAGGAGAGCCAGATATGGCTACCGTAAAAGTCGATGCCGCCAACTTCCAGTCCGAAGTCCTCGAATCCGCCGAACCCGTCGTGGTGGATTTCTGGGCCGAATGGTGCGGCCCGTGCAAGATGATCGCGCCGAGCCTCGAAGAAATTTCGTCCGAGCTTGCCGGCAAGGTCAAGGTCGCGAAGCTCAACATCGACGAAAACCCGGAACTGGCTGCCCAGTTCGGCGTGCGCTCCATCCCGACGCTCGCCATGTTCAAGGGCGGCGAAGTGGCCGACATCAAGGTTGGCGCTGCTCCCAAGACAGCGCTGTCCGCCTGGATTTCGGGCGCCGCATAAACAATATCAGTGGAATGAAAAAGCCCGGCAGCGATGCCGGGCTTTTTTATTGGGGAACCGTGCCGTTCAGGGCAAGCGCGTTGCCGGCAAGATAAAGCGAGCCGCCGATCAGGATGCGCGGCGCCGGTCCTTCGGGGTCGAAGCGGCGCGATAGCTCTTCCAGAGCATGCGTGAGAGACGAGGTGGGTGCCGCCACGAGGCCGGCATCGAAGGCCGCATGAGCAAGTACCACGGGATCGATCGCCGCATCGGTGCCGCCAATCGGCACGGTGAAGACATATTCGGCAATATCGGCGAAGGCCTTGAAATAGCCCACCGGATCCTTGGTATTGATCATGCCTGCAATGATGAACAGTGGGCGTGGCGTCTTTTCCTCAAAGCCGGCCATCGCTTCGGCAATGACTTCGCCCGCGCCGGGGTTATGACCGCCATCAATCCAGATTTCCGAATCCTTCGGGGCCATTTCAGCGATTTTGCCAGTCAGGATGCGCTGCAGACGGCCGGGCCACTCCACGGAGGTCATGGCTTTTTCGATCATCCGTTCCGTCACCTCGAAACCGGCGGCCTTGACGGCACGGATCGCGGCGGCAGCATTGGCAAGCTGATGGCGGCCGGGAAGCCGCGGCAGCGGCGCATCGGCTAGGCCGAACTCATCCTGATAGACCATGCGGCCGAATTCTTCATGGGCGGAAAAATCCTGCCCATAGACCGATACCGGGCAACCGAGCCGCTCCGCCGTGGCGACGAGCGTTTCTAGTGCCGCATCATATTCCTGATGGCCTATGACGACGGGGGAACCGGACTTCATGATGCCGGCCTTTTCCGCCGCGATCAGCTCCACCCGGTCGCCGAGATAGGCCTGATGATCCAACGAAATCGGCATAATGACGGAGACGGCCGGATTTTTGATCACATTGGTTGCATCGAAACGCCCACCCAGACCAACCTCCACGACGGCGGCATCGGCGGGCTGTTCCGCAAAAAGCACGAACATCGCGGCAGTCAGGATTTCGAAAACCGTAATCGTCTGGCCTGCATTGGCAGCCTCAATACGGCGCAACGCATCCGCAAAGACAGCATCCTCGACATAACGGCCCTTTTCCCCGTAAGCGCCGATACGATAACGTTCGTGCCAGTTCACCAGATGCGGAGAGGTATGGACGTGAACGGAAAGGCCCGCCGCCTCCAGAAGCGCTCGGCAAAAGGCCGTGACGGAACCCTTACCGTTGGTGCCCGCAACATGGATAACAGGTGGCATCCTGTTCTGGGGATTGCCGAGTTTTTCAAGAAGACGGGAAATTCTGTCGAGCGAAAGATCGAACCCCTTCGGGTGGAGCTGCATCAGCTCTTCGATGATCTTCTCGGCCTCACCGATCGCGGGCTTCGTCATGTCTTCCGTTCGCCTTTCAGGCGTTTTGCTTGCCATTTGTCCGCCGCATCAAAGATGAAATCATGCAACGTATAGCATCATCCCGAAGGCAGTTTATGCCTCCGGGCGACATATTTTTTTCCTCAGGCCGAAGCGGCCAACGGGACGACCGCATTTGCATTCCCAGCAGGCGCTTTGGTCATGATCTTGAGCAGATTTGCCAGCGTGTCGGGAATTTCGCGACGGTCGATCACCATGTCCACCATGCCGTGTTCCAGCAGATATTCCGAGGTCTGGAAGCCTTCGGGAAGCTTTTCGCGAATGGTCTGCTCGATCACGCGCTTGCCTGCGAAGCAAATCTCGGCGCCCGGCTCGGCGATATGCACATCGCCCAGCATGGCGTAAGAGGCCGTGACGCCGCCGGTCGTCGGGTTCGTCAGAACCACGATATATGGCATTCCCGCTTCTTTCAGCATGTTCACCGCAACCGTGGTACGTGGCAGCTGCATCAGCGAAAGAATGCCTTCCTGCATACGTGCGCCACCCGAGGCCGGGAACATCACGAGCGGGCAACGCTCGGAAATGGCGCGCTCGAAGGCCTTGACGATGGCCTCGCCAGCGGCAATGCCGAGCGAACCGCCCATGAACTGGAATTCATGCACGACGGCGACGATCTTCAGGCCTTTCAGGAGGCCAACGCCGGCAAGGATTGTGTCTTCCTGCTCGGTCTTCGTGCGGCTGTCGCGCAGGCGGTCGGTGTATTTTTTGGAATCGCGGAACTTCAAGGGGTCCTGCGCTACCTTCGGCTGCGGTAGTGCCTCATAGACACCGCCATCGAAAAGATCGGCAAGACGTGCCTTGGCCGGCATCTTCATATGGTAGCCGGAAGCCGGGATGACCCACTTGTTGTCTTCCAGGTCCTTGTGGAAGACCATCTCGCCCGTTTCCGGGCACTTGATCCACAGGTTCTCCGGAACCTCCGGGCGGCGGCCAAGCATGGAATTGATCCGGGGCCGTACGTAATTGGTGATCCAGTTCAACTGTCTACTCCTGACTGGGCCGCGCGCTTATTCCGCAGCGGCAAGGCGCGATGCACGCACGCCCGTTGAAAGTCCTTTTACCAGCGTCGTAACGGCCGGTACGGTATCGGCGGTCGCCTGCCCGTCCTTGGTCAGGCTACCCGCAATCTGGTTGACGATGGCCGAACCGACCACAACGCCATCCGCAACGGCACCGATCGCTTTTGCATGATCGGCCGTTTTGACACCGAAACCGACACAGACCGGCAGCTCCGTATGCGCCTTGATACGACCGACAGCGCCCGAGATCAACGACGGATCGGGAAGTGCTGAACCGGTGATACCGTTCATCGAGACGTAATAGACGAAACCTGAGGTATTTTTAAGGACGGCAGGCAGGCGCTTGCCATCCGTCGTCGGCGTGGCGAGACGGATGAAGTTGATGCCACGCGCGAGTGCCGGGATGCAGAGTTCATCGTCCATTTCCGGCGGCAGATCGACAACGATCAGGCCATCGATGCCGGCCGCGATTGCGTCGTCCAGAAATTTTTCGACGCCGTAGATATAGATAGGATTGTAATAACCCATCATCACGATCGGCGTCGCGTCATCTCCCTTGCGGAACTCGCGAGCAAGATCGAGCGTGGTTTTCAGCGTCTGGCCACCTTTCAGCGCGCGCTGGCCGGCCAGCTGAATGGCCGGGCCATCCGCCATCGGGTCGGAAAAGGGCATGCCGAGTTCGATGACATCGGCGCCGGCTTCCGGCAGGGCCTTCATGATACCGAGTGAGGTTTCGAAATCCGGGTCGCCGCCCATGAAATAGGTAATCAGGGCCGGGCGATTTTCAGCGCGCAGATCGGCGAAGCGCTTGTCCATACGTGCAGTCATGATCTTATACATCCATTCCAAGGAACTTGCTGACGGTGTGGACATCCTTGTCGCCACGGCCGGAGAGGTTCATCAGGATGATTTCATCCTTGCCCATCTTCGGTGCGCGCTTGATGACTTCCGCCAGGGCGTGGCTCGGCTCAAGAGCCGGAATGATGCCTTCGAGGCGGGTCAGCATCTGGAAGGCGTCCAGCGCCTCATGGTCCATGATCGGCACATATTCCACGCGGCCGATATCGTTCAGCCAGGAATGTTCAGGGCCGATGCCGGGATAATCGAGGCCGGCGGAAATGGAGTGGCCTTCCTTGATCTGGCCATCCTCATCCTGCAGCAGATAGGTGCGGTTGCCATGCAGCACGCCCGGCGAACCGGCGGTGATGGAAGCGCAATGCTCATCACCCGAAAGACCCTTACCGCCGGCTTCGACGCCAACGATGCGGACATTCTTGTCATCGAGGAAAGGATGGAAGATGCCGATGGCATTCGAACCACCGCCGACAGCCGCGACGACCAGATCCGGCAGGCGGCCTTCCGCCTCCAGCATCTGCGCCTTGGCTTCCTCGCCGATAACGGCCTGGAAATCGCGAACCATTTCCGGATAGGGATGCGGGCCGGCCGCGGTGCCGATCAGATAATAGGTATCCTCGACATTGGTGACCCAGTCGCGCAGGGCCTCGTTCATAGCGTCCTTCAGGGTGCCGTGGCCGGCCGTCACCGGCTTCACTTCAGCGCCAAGGAGCTTCATGCGGAACACATTCGGGGCCTGACGGGCAACATCCGTCGCGCCCATATAGACGACGCAAGGCAGGCCGAAGCGTGCAGCGACGGTAGCGGAGGCAACGCCGTGCTGGCCGGCACCGGTTTCGGCAATGATACGGGTCTTACCCATGCGCTTGGCAAGCAGGATCTGGCCGAGACAATTGTTGATCTTGTGCGAGCCAGTGTGGTTCAGCTCTTCGCGCTTGAAATAGATCTTCGCGCCGCCAAGTTCCGCCGTGAGGCGTTCCGCAAAATAAAGCGGGCTCGGACGACCCGTATAGTGCGCGCCGAGATGCTTGAGTTCCGCCTGAAACGCGGGATCGGTCTTGGCCTTGTCCCATTCCGCCTGCAAATCCAGAATGAGCGGCATCAGCGTTTCGGCAACGAAGCGACCTCCGTAAATGCCGAAACGGCCGTCCTCATCGGGACCAGCGCGAAAAGAATTGGGTGTTGGCGCGTCGTTCACTTCAAGCTCCCTTTGGGCCTTTCGACCAATCATTCACCACATCGAAAAATGCGTCGATCATGGACAGATCCTTGACGCCCGGCGCGCTTTCCACACCGGACGATAAATCTAGTCCGCTTGCCCTGGTCTCCGCCAGCGCCTCGACGACATTGTCCTTGTTCAATCCCCCGGAAAGCATGTAATCCACACTTCCGTCAAGTGATCGCAGGATGGTCCAGTCGAAGGAGACGCCGTTGCCACCCGGCAGCTCGGAACCGGCGGGCGCCTTGGCGTCCAGCAGAAAACGGTCGGCTATTCCAATATAAGGGTCGATTTTGGCAAGATCAGCGGCATCGCGAATGGAAATCGCCTTCATGATAGGCAGGCCATATAGCGCCTTGATGTTCAGCAGCCGTTCCGGGCTTTCATTGCCATGCAGCTGGAGGATGTCCGGTTTGACGAGATCGACGATTTCATCGAGATAATCATTGTCGGCATTGACGGTGACGGCAACCACCTTGGCGGCGCCACGGGCACCTTCCGCCAGCCTGCCGGCAATATCGGGCTCGATGTTGCGCGGGCTCTTTTCAAAGAAAATAAAACCGACATGGGACGCACCACGCCTGACGGCGCGCTCCAGCGCTTCCGGTGTCTTCAATCCGCAAATCTTGATATCCGGTTTCATACCCGCGACCTGACATGAAATGCGACAAGAGTCGAGCCAAATCGCATCCATTCCCGATGGAATGTTTCACGTGAATCCAGATGGCGATCCGCGCCACAGGTTTCAATCGAAATCGATAGCGTGAAGTTTGGAACCGTGGCGTTTCAGCCAGTCCTTGGCCTCATTGGTATGCGGGCACAGTTTTTCGCACAAAGCCCAGAATTTCGGTCCGTGGTTCATTTCCTTGAGATGCGCAACCTCGTGGGCGGCGAGATAATCGATGACCTTTTCCGGAGCCATGACGATGCGCCAGGAAAAGCTCAGATTGCCATCATGGGAACAGGAGCCCCAGCGGCTGCGCGTATCCTTCATGCTGATGGAGCGCACCGGCCGGCCAGCGGTGCGTGCATGAACAGCCACAAGCCGTTCCAGATCCGCCTTCGCTTCCTTTTTCAGGAATGTCGCTATCCGTCGTCTCAAATGTTCCGGCGCGCCGCTGACCTTCAGAACGGCCACCCCATCGGCGTCTTTCGCGACATGTGTCAGCCCTCGCAGGCTGCCACTATGGTCAATGCGGTGGGCTATGCCGCGAATATCGATGGTCGCACCCGGACGCAAACCGTCGTCGGGGCTGAATTTCACAAGCTTGCCTTCCAGCCAGCCCTGATGCCTCTCGAGAAAATCATCCACCTGGCGGTGATGCAGGCCCATCGGGATCGTCAGCTTCAGCGCCCTGCCGCCCGGTTCGATGCGCAGCGTAATGCGCGTGGCGCGCGGATTTTCCCTGACCGTAATCGGCACCTGCCTGCCCGCCACCGCAACGGTGCGCTGGCTGGGCAGCGCCTTCTTTGGGGCCGGTGATTTCAGGGATTTTCTGAGGAGCGAAAACATGAACTCTTCATAACCGATTCGACCGTCGGTTGGCCATGCAAATGCGCGGCATGGCCCGCCGTCTGCCCTTAAGCTGTCTGGTGTTTACGGATGAAGTCCAGCATGCGCGGCACGATTTCCTTGCGGAAGCGCGAACCGTTGAAGACGCCGTAGTGCCCGACATCCGGCTGCATGTAATGGGCGCGTTTGTCTTCAGGGATGTTCCGGCAGAGATCATGGGCCGCCTTTGTCTGGCCAACGCCGGAAATATCGTCGTTCTCACCTTCCACCGTAAACAATGCGACTTTGCGAATGGCGGCGGGATCAACCGCCCTGCCCCGGTGCAGCATGTTCCCCTTCGGAAGCGCATGGTCAATAAAGACCGTTTCCACCGTCTGCAGATAGAACTCCGCCGTCAGATCCATGACGGCCAGATATTCATCGTAAAATTCACGGTGCTTTTCAGCGGAATCGCCATCATTCTTGACGAGGTTGAGGTAAAAATCCTTATGCGCTGTCATGTGCTTGTCGAGGTTCATGGACATGAAGCCGGACAGCTGCAGGAAGCCGGGATAGACATTGCGGCCAAAAGCGGGCTGCGGCCATGGCACCTGCATGACGACATTGTCGCGGAACCATTCAATGGGTTTCGCCTTGGCAAGACCGTTGACAGCCGTTGGATTGATGCGCGTGTCGATCGGACCACCCATCAGCGTCATAGACGCTGGTGCGAATTTATCCCCATCCGCCTCCATTAACGAGACGGCGGCCAACACAGGCACGGATGGCTGACAGACGGCGACCACATGCGCCCCTGGTCCGATCGCGCGCAGCATCTCGATGACATAGCTGATGTAATCGTCGAGATCGAAGGTGCCCTCACTCACCGGCACGGTGCGGGCGTCGGCCCAATCGGTGATGTAGATATCCGCCGAAGGCAGCAGGGCCTCCACCGTCCCCCGCAACAAAGTGGCGTAGTGGCCGGACATCGGCGCTACCAGCAGCACCTTCGGATCGGACTGGCGGGCTGGATCGAGTTCTTTCTTGAAATGAACGAGATTGCAGAACGGACGCGACCAGACGGTCTCTTCGACAGCATTGACGGTCTGGCCATCGACAATCGTATTGCCGAGAGCGAATTCCGGTTTTGCGTAACGGCGCGTCATGCGCTCAAAGACCTCAAAACCGGCATCGAGGCTTCTTCCGAAAGCCGTGCTGGAAAGCGGGTTGAGCGGATTGTTGCAGGCCTGGCGCATCATGTCGGCGCCGGCACGCAGCGGCGCCATGGCCGCATGGTTCATTTCATAGAGGTGGTAGAACACTGATGACGCCTCCCTCGCGATCACGCTCTTTTTTTCAACCATAGCAGCTTTTCGCAGGTGCACAAAATCGAAGGCGCTGGCGGTTTCCCGCCAGCGCCTCACTTTCCGTTGAACGCCGTGGCGATCAGATATCTGCGACGAAAGTCTGCTTCTGGGAACCGAGGCCTTCGATACCGAGTTCCACGACATCGCCAGCCTTCAGGTAACGCGGTGGCTTCAGGCCCATGCCGACACCGGGCGGAGTGCCGGTGGAAATGACATCGCCGGGATGCAGCGACATGAACTGGCTGAGATAGGAGACAACGTGGGCGACGCCGTACACCATGGTCTTGCTGGAACCATCCTGCATGGTCTGGCCGTTGACCTTCAACCACATGCCGAGATTCTGCGGATCGGCGATTTCATCCTTCGTCACCAGCCAGGGGCCGATGGGACCGAAGGTGTCGCAGGACTTGCCCTTGGTCCACTGCCCGGCACGCTCCGTCTGGAAGGCGCGTTCGGACACATCGTGCGAAACGCAATAACCGGCAACGTAGTCGAGAGCATCGGCTTCCGAGACATATTTGGCGGTCTTGCCGATGACGACGCCGAGCTCGACTTCCCAGTCGGTCTTTTCAGAACCGCGCGGAATGGTGACGTTGTCATTCGGACCGACGATGGCCGAGGTCGCCTTCATGAAAATGACCGGTTCCGGCGGTACGGTGGCACCCGTTTCGGCGGCGTGGTCGGAGAAGTTGAGGCCGATGCAGATGAATTTTCCCGTTCCGGCAACGCAGGCGCCGATGCGCTCTTCGTTCAGCACCGGAAGTGTGCCGAGATCGATCGCGGCGATCTTCTTGAGGCCCTCGGGAGAAATGGCTTCGCCGCCAATGTCTTTGACATGGGCGGACAGATCGCGGACTTTTCCTTCCGCATCGAGGATTGCAGGTTTTTCCTGGCCGGGCTGGCCGACACGCATCAATTTCATGGAACTCTCTCCCGGTTGTCAGACAAGGTGATGCATATATGAACGATGCATTCATACTTGTCACCCCTTGACTGCGCCAAGTTTCGAAAAATACCTTTTCCTTCCCGTCAATCAAAAGGACATGGCCCGTGACGAACAGCAATTCCCGGCAATCCGAATATCCCGTCGATCCCCTCTTCCTCGATCGCTGGTCTCCGCGCGCCTTCGATGGCCACGCCATGCCGCAAGAGCATCTGATGACAATTCTGGATGCCGCGCATTGGGCGCCGTCTGCCTCCAACTATCAGCCATGGCGGTTTGTCTATGCGCACAAGGATAGTAAGGACTGGCCGCTCTTCGTGGAACTGCTGATGGAGGGAAACCAGCGCTGGGCAAAAAACGCCTCCGTGCTGCTGTTTGTCATTTCCCGCGACTATAACATCTCCCGCGACGGTGAGAAAAAACCATCAGCGACCCATTCCTTCGATGCCGGCGCTGCCTGGTTTTCGCTTGCCATGCAGGCTCACCTGCTCGGTTACCACGCCCATGGCATGGCTGGCATATTGAAGGACAAGATCGTTGAAAAACTGAACATCCCGGAAGGCTACAAGGTGGAGGCCGGGGTCGCCATCGGCACGCTGACCGACAAGTCCGTTCTCCCTGATGATCTGGCGGAACGGGAAGTGCCGAGCAAGCGTCTGCCCCTTTCGGATGTGGCCTTCGAAGGGCGCTTCACCGGCAAGGTTGATTGATGTTCTCTGAATAACAAAAGGCCCGGCGGAAATTGACCGCCGGGCCTTTTGTTAAATTTTCGTTTCACGTGAATCGTTACGCGAAACACCCCACAGGATTAAATGTCGAGGTTGGCGACGCTCAGCGCATTTTCCTGAATGAAGTCGCGGCGCGGTTCCACCTCGTCGCCCATCAGACGGGCGAACAGGCCGTCGGCATCCGTCGCGTCGCTCACCCTTACCTGCAGCAGGGAGCGAACATTGGCGTCGAGCGTGGTTTCCCACAGCTGCTCGGCATTCATTTCGCCGAGGCCCTTATAGCGCTGCATGGAAAGACCCTTGCGGCCGGCGGCGAAAATCGCATCCAGAAGCGCGCGTGGACCGGCCAGTTCCATGGTGCCATCCTTGCGTTGCAGGACCGGCGGCGTGGCGTAGATATCGCGCGTGCGGGCTGCGAGCTGATCGATATGGCGGGCATCGGCCGAACCGAGCAGGCCCATATCCAGCGTCGAGACTTCCTTGACGCCGCGCACCATGCGCTCGAAGCGCAAGCCGCCATCCTGCAGCACCGTGCCTGACCAGCCACGTTCGGTTTCTTCCGCGATCATGTCGAGACGCCGCGCCACTTCGGCAACGGTTTCCTCGGCGCGGGCAGCATCGGCAGAAAGCTCGGGGTTCAGCGCGCCGGCAATGGCGGCCTGTTCCACGATCGAGCGGCTGTAACGCGAATGCAGCCCATCGATCAGCGAGCGCATGCGCACCGCATCCAGAATGACTTCGCGAAGATCGGCCCCGATACGCACTTCGCCAGAACCGAGCGTCAGCGACGCTTCCTCGATACCCATGGAGATCAGGTACTCTTCCAGCGCCTTTTCATCCTTGAGGTACTGCACGGATTTGCCACGCGTGACCTTATAAAGCGGCGGCTGAGCGATATAGAGATGGCCGCGCTCGATCAGCTCCGGCATCTGGCGGAAGAAGAAGGTCAGGAGCAGGGTACGGATATGGGCGCCGTCGACGTCAGCATCCGTCATGATGATAATCTTGTGGTAACGCAGCTTGTCGGCGTTGAACTCGTCCTTGCCGATGGAGGTGCCGAGCGCGGTGATCAGCGTGCCGATTTCCTGGCTGGACAACATCTTGTCGAAACGGGCACGTTCGACGTTCAGAATCTTGCCGCGCAGCGGCAAGATTGCCTGCGTCTCGCGCGAGCGGCCCTGCTTGGCCGAACCGCCAGCGGAGTCACCCTCGACGAGGAAGAGTTCGGATTTTGCCGGATCGCGCTCGGAGCAGTCGGCAAGCTTGCCGGGCAGAGAGGCGATATCGAGCGCACCTTTACGGCGTGTCAGTTCGCGCGCCTTGCGGGCGGCTTCGCGGGCGACCGCCGCTTCCACCACCTTGCCCACGAGGATTCTTGCGTCGGAAGGATGTTCCTCCAGCCAGGTGGAGAGCGCCTCGTTGACAAGGCTTTCCACGACCGGACGCACTTCGGACGAAACGAGCTTGTCTTTCGTCTGCGAGGAAAACTTGGGGTCGGGAACCTTGACGGAGAGAATGGCCGTCAGACCTTCACGGCAGTCCTCACCCTGCAGGCTCACCTTTTCCTTTTTCAGGATGCCCGACGTTTCGGCATAGGAGGTCACCTGACGGGTCAGCGCCGCGCGGAAACCGGCCATATGGGTGCCACCGTCGCGCTGGGGAATGTTGTTGGTAAAGCAAAGCACGTTCTCATGGTAGCTATCGTTCCACCAGAGCGCGACCTCAACCGTAATGCCGTCCTTTTCGCCCTTGATGGCGACCGGCTTGTCCACCAGCGGCTTCTTGGCACGGTCGAGATAACGAACGAAGGCTTCGAGACCGCCATCATACAGCAGCTCTTCCTGCTTGATGTCCGAATGGCGCTTGTCGGTGAGCAGGATGCGCACGCCGGAATTCAGGAATGCGAGTTCGCGCAGGCGATGCTCCAGCGTTCCATAATCATAGTCCGTCATGGTGAAGGTCTGCGGACTCGCGAGGAAGGTCACTTCCGTGCCAGAGCGGCCTTCATATTCGCCAATGACGGAAAGCGGCGCATCGGCGACACCATGGGTGAAGCCGATTTCGTGCAGCTTGCCGTTACGGCGGATTCTGAGCTTCAGCCAGACGGAAAGCGCATTGACCACGGAGACGCCGACGCCATGCAGGCCGCCCGAGACCTTATAGGAGTTCTGGTCGAATTTGCCGCCCGCATGCAGCTGGGTCATGATGACTTCGGCGGCGGAAACGCCTTCGGAGGAGTGGATGTCGGTCGGAATGCCGCGTCCGTTGTCCGTTACCGTCACCGAGCCGTCGGCATTCAGGGTCACCGTCACCAGATCGGCATGACCGGCAAGCGCCTCGTCGATAGCGTTGTCGACGACCTCATAGACCATGTGGTGCAGGCCGGAACCGTCATCGGTATCGCCGATATACATGCCGGGCCGTTTGCGCACGGCATCAAGGCCCTTGAGGACCTTGATCGAATCGGCTCCATATTCCGCGTTCGCGCCGACTTCGCTTGACGATGTTTCGGTCATAAATACTCTTTCCAAAGTTTTCTCGGGCCAGGTTTCCAGTGAGAGGGCCTGAAGCCAGCGAATCACTCAAATCCGACATGCGACTATAGAAATTCTACACCCAATCCCAAAGGCCGCATGCTTCAGGATGCTGCATAAAGCAGGGGATAGAGGGGTTTCAATCGCAAGAACGGCTTTTTTGCAGCACGGCTGACAGTTCCTCTACCACACTCGGCGGCAGCTTGCGAATATCCCGTGCCAGCCGGTTGGCGAAAGCCGTATATTGCGGCGGCAGGCCGATGGTGTCGATCACCACTTTCGGGTCGGACGAGCCGGCCAGAAAGAACAATTCTTCCGCCTCATCCCAGATGATGTTGAAATATCCGGCGATGCGCTGGAGGAGATCGAAGCTCGGTTTGCCGCGCTTGCCATGCTCCAGCGCTGAAAGATAGGCCGGCGACACGCCGATGGCGGCAGCCATTTCCTTCTGCGTCACGCCCTTGCGCCCGCGAAGCTGCCGCACGGCCTCCGCAAAGGGCGTCATGATTTTTCACCCCGCCGACGCGCCAGCCGCACATAAAGCGCACCGTCGCCGCCATGATTGGCGGATGCATCCTCATAGGATGAAATCAGGTGGCGATACTCCGGCTTGGAAAACCACATGGGCACCGCCCTTTTCAACGCGCCGTCGCTGCCGATGGAACGGCCCTTGCCCGTTATGACGAGCACATGCCTCAGACCGCGTTCATGCGCGCGCAACAGAAAATCAAGCAGCACCGCATGGGCTTCGCTCTGGAACATGCCGTGCAGATCGATCCGCCCTTCCAGCGGCAGCCGGCCACGGGTGAGCTTGCGTTTGACCGGTTTTTCCATCGGCTGATGAATCTTCGGCTTCTTGTCCGGAGCGGGTGGCGACGGCTCGGCCGGCTCCGCAAGCATGCGCGGAAAAGCGCCTTTGCCGGTCTGCGGAACATCGGGTTCCACCGGAGGTTCCTCTATGTCGTCGAAGGCCAGCAGGTCTTCCAGCCTGCCGGAGATCGGCCGCGTGGTTTTTGCGACCTTTCCCCACAGGATGCGCTCTTCCTTGCCGAGCTTGCGACTGCTCTTCATCGCCGATACCTCTGCGCAGCCACCTGCGGTATCAGTATATAAAAATCGGCCTCATTACGCACCGTACCGGCCAGCTCTCCCGCTTCGAAACCGGAGCCGGTGAAAATATCGCCACGCGCCGGGCCAACGATGGCCGAGCCGGTATCGAGCGCCAGCATCAGCCGCGCAAAAGGTTTTCCGTCATCGAGATGGGTAAGCGACGGCGCATGGATGAAGAAAGGAAGCCCGAAAGTGTGGATGAGCCTGTCCACCGCAAGCGCTCGCCCCGCGACCAACGGCACTTTCGCAGCCGCAATCGGACCCATATCTTGATCGGCGACATCCGCCTCCCGGAAAAAAATATAGGAGCGGTTATGCCATAACACCCCATCCACCTCATCCGGATGGTCAGCGAGCCATTTGCGGATCGTCTGCATCGACACGGTTTTCGGATCGAGTTCCCCGCGATCAAGAAGCAGACGGCCAATCGGCGAAAAAGTATGCCCGGCCTTGGCCGCATAGGTGATGCGCTTTACCGCGCCATCGGGAAACACCAGACGCGCCGCACCCTGCACATGAACGAAAAACAGGTCGACCTTCGATCTTGCCCAGGCAAGCTCAAGGCCCCTGCCCTCCAGATACCCTTCATCGATCTCCCGGCGGTCGGGAAAATAGGAAATACCGTTTTCATCCTCCCTGCCGAAAGCATAGGACGTATCGAAGCCGGCAGGCCGATTGGCGTCGTCGATATCCACCAACTCCGGCGGCCGGCGGTAAATCGGATAACGCCAAATGTCGTCGGGCTCGGACGACACTTCCAGTTCAGGTTCGTAAAAGGCGGTCACGAAACCGCTTTTTCCCTGAGCCGGAGAAATCCTGAAAGGCACGCAATGGGTTTCAAAAAACCGGCGCGCCTGTTCCGGGCTGCTTATTTGGTTTTTCTCTGCGCTTTCCAGAAGCGAGACCAGTTCCGCCGCCGTGACCCCGAGCGCGCCGGTCCTGTAGGGTTTTGCATTCCGAAGATGCGACAGGATGGTCGCCATCGCAGGAAAAAGCTTGCCCGGATCGTCTTGCCGCCATCCGGGCAGGTCGCTGAAAGAAACTTCTTCGATCGAAAAGGGCGCGGTCATTGCTCGGATTCGGTAGCAATCAGCTTCCAGTTCGGATCGCGCGAGCGGATATCGCGCGAGAAGGTCCAGATGTCGTCCACCTCCGCAACCGCATCCGGATCGCCATCCACCAGCTTGCCATCCTTGTCATAGGTCGCCGAAATCAACTGGCTGACGATCCTCAGCGTGATCTGCACTTCGGAATCGCGCACACTGGCCTGGGTGATATCTGCTTTCTCGATACCCACGAAGGTGGACTTCACCACCTCGCCACGACCTTCCCTCTCGGAAATGGCCGCCTCGAAACCATCGAAAACCTCCTTCGACAGAAGGTTCTTGAGCGTCTTGCGGTCGCCATCTGCAAAGCCCATGACAATCATTTCATAGGCCATACGGGCGCCGTTCAGGAATTCCTTCGGTCCGAAGGATGGGTCCCTGGTCATCACCTCACGCAGCGACGCATTGAGCGGCGTATCGACGGGCGCAAGCGCATCCGCCTCGGCAAAACGGTTTTCGTCGTCACCCTCGCTGCGCCTCGGCAGGGTCACGACCTTGTTATCGTCTGCAACGGGACCCTTCGCCACATCTCGCGGGCTATAGGGGTCGAATGGCGGCTTCTCATTGCCCGTGCGGCGACCGAGGACACTGCGCAGCTGAAAGAAGATCAGCACCGCTGCAACGAGAAAAAACAATGTGATAAAGTCGCTGAAGCCCATCTTTTACCAAAACCGCCATTTAAATTCGAAAACCACACCATCATATAGTCTGCATCTTATCATCATTCAAATGTGCAGATTCAATCATCGGTGTCCCGGGAACCGGCAATCTGCCAGAGATGCACACGCAAGGCTAGAAGATGCGTTTTTCCTTTCTCCCCATCGTCATCCTGATGATGCCCATCCTCGAAATTGCCGGTTTCATCATTGTCGGCAAGGCAATCGGTTTGTGGCTGACATTGGCGCTTGTCCTGTTCACCTCGTTTCTGGGGTTGCTCATCCTGCGGCTGGGCGGCATCGGCATGGTGAGAAACCTTCAGGATGCGGGCCGCACCGGTGCGCAGCCGGCGGATGAGTTGGTGAATGGCGCCATGCGCGTCGTTGCCGGGATCCTGCTCTTCATTCCCGGTTTCATTACCGACATTCTCGGCCTTCTGCTTCTGTCGCCCACCGTGCGGCGCTTTTTCTGGAAAGCCTTCGGGCCGCGCGTCGTCGTTGCGGGTTCCTTTCGGCAATCCGGCCAGCAATCCGGTCCTCAGCCCGGTGATTTTTCCGGCTTTCGGAATGATCCGGGACATGCGGGTAATTCGAAGGTAGTGGATCTCGACGAGGAGGAGTTTCATCGCGAAGAGCCAAAGGGTTCCCCATGGTCGCGCAAACCGGACGATCGCGATCTGCCCAAACCCTGATCCCTAGCGGAATGGATCGCTATGACCCGATCACGAAGGGTTGTAAGCCCCCGGTCGAAATGATAGACCGCCTTCCACGAATTCACGCCGTGAGGAAATGTAATGACCGCTGAAAATGGTGCACAGGGCGCAGTAAGTCCTTCCCTCAACATTCTTGCCCAGTACATCAAGGATCTTTCCTTCGAAAATCCGGGTGCTCCTCGCTCGCTTCAGGCCCGTGACAATGCGCCGTCGATCAACATCAATGTCAACGTCAATGCAAACCCGATCTCGGGTTCGGATTTCGATGTTGTCCTGACGCTGAACGCGGAAGCAAAGGATGGCGACAAGGTGCTGTTCGCGGCTGAGCTGGTTTATGGCGGCGTGTTCCGCATCGCCGGCTTCCCGCAAGAACATATGCTGCCGGTGCTCTTCATCGAATGCCCGCGCCTGCTGTTCCCCTTTGCGCGCCAGATCATTGCAGACGTTACCCGCAATGGTGGTTTCCCGCCGCTGATGATCGATCCGATCGATTTCGCGCAGATGTTCGCCCAGCGTGTTGCCGAAGAACAGGCAAAGGCCAAGGTTCAGGCCGTACCGAACTAAGTGACGCGGCTCTGCGCTGCAGAATTCAGACAAAACAAAACCCGGGTTCATGCCCGGGTTTTTCTTTGACGGCATTCATCGTTTCCGGTGCCTGGACAGGCATCAATTCTGGTAACGGTTCCAGATCGCCTTGTCGCCCATGCCGAGAACGAGTTTGCCATGGGCCGCGACCGTTTCCGCATCCAGCCTCGAGGGCAAAGCCCGCGGCCTTTGCAGCGGCTCAAGCGGAACGTCTTCCTCGACGATGATGGTTTCCTGCTTGGCGGCGGAACCGAAACCGAGCGCCGTCTGGCGCCCGCCGATCATTTCAATATAAACTTCCGCGAGCAATTCGGAGTCGAGAAGAGCGCCGTGCTTGGTACGGTGGGAATTGTCGATGCCGTAACGCCGGCAAAGTGCGTCCAGCGAGTTCGGTCCCATGGGGTGCTTGCGACGGGCGAGCGAAAGCGTATCCGTCACCAGATCGGCGGCGACCGGTTCAATACCGAGACGGGCGAATTCCGCGTTGATGAAGCCCATATCGAATGTGGCGTTATGCGCCACCCAGCGCGCGCCCTCGAAGAAGTCGCGAATCTGGTCGACGACCTCGGCGAATTTGGGTTTATCCTTCAGAAACTCGTCGGTAATCCCGTGAACGGCAAGTGCGTCGGGGTGAACCTTACGATCTTCCGGGCTGATGTAGAGATGCAGCGTGCGGCCGGTGGGAAAGTGGTTGACCAGCTCGATGCCGCCGATTTCAATCACGCGGTCCAGCTTCGATTCAAGGCCCGTGGTTTCCGTATCGAAAATGATCTCACGCATTCATCTCTCCGCGGCGCGACTCAGCGGCCAGTTTCTGCAGAATCTCTCTTACCTGATCCCGTGCCGCTTCGACACCATTTCCGGAATCGACGATAAAATCGGCACGCCGGCGCTTTTCCGCATCGGGCATCTGCCGGGCGAGGATCATTTCGAATTTCTCTTCCGTCATTCCCGGTCGGGATAAAACCCGCTCGCGCTGAATCTCCGGCGCGCAGCTGACGACAACGACTTTATCGACGCGGCTTTCCGCCCCGGTTTCGAACAGCAGCGGAATATCGAGGAGGGCGAATTGCCGATCCTCTTTCCTCGTCTGCGCCAGAAACGCCTCCTGCCTTCCGCGCACCAGCGGATGCACGATCTCTTCCAGTCTGCTGAAATTAGCCGGATTCTGCCGCAAGACCTCACCGAGTTTCTGCCTGTCCACCGCACCGGAAACGGTAGTGCCAGGAAAGGCCGCTTCAATCAGCGGGACGGCTTCCGCCCGGTAAAGCCCGTGCACGATCTCATCCGAATCGAGAACCGGAACCCCCTCCCCGGCAAACAACTTCGCCGTCGTCGTTTTTCCCATTCCAATCGAGCCGGTGAGACCGATGACGATCATCAATGTTTCTCCATATCCTCGATAATGAGAGAACGCAGGGCCTCATCGACCTCCGGTGTTTTGCCGAACCATCGCTTGAAACCGGGTTTTGCCTGATGAAGCAGCATGCCGAGTCCGTCGACGGTTGCGATGCCTTGCTCTTCAGCCATTTTCAGGATCGGGGTTTTCAACGGCACATAGACGATATCGGTTACGACGGCCTGATCTGCCAGCGGCGAAAAATCAAGATGCGGCGCTTCCGTTCCATCCATGCCGAGCGACGTCGTATTCACGAAAAGCCCGGCACCCTGCATGACCTCATGAAGCGCTGCCTGGGGATGGGCAAAAACCCGTGGCCCAAAACGGTCGGCCAGTTCGCGCGCCCGTTCGACGGTACGGTTGAGGACGTGGATTTCGGCAATGCCGCGATCACGCAGCGATTGAATCACCGCCCGACTTGCGCCGCCGGCACCCAGAACCACTGCCCGCTCTGTCCTGTCCCAGCCCGGATGCCGCTCATCGAGATTGGAGACGAAACCATAACCGTCCGTATTGGTGGCGTGAAGCTCGTCCTCCTCCATCCAGACAGTGTTGGCGGCGCCGAGTTCTTCCGCCAGAGCATCTGGTCTGTCTGCCAGCCGATAAGCCGCTTCCTTATGGGGAATGGTGACATTGCCGCCGACGGCAGTGCCTGGCTTGCCCTGCTTCAGCGTTGCAATGAAATTCGCGAAATCGTCCGGAGAGATTTCCACCGCCTTATAGGAACCGGCAATGCCGAATTTCCTCAGCCAGTAGGAATGGATAATAGGCGATCGCGAATGCTTGATCGGATAGCCGACAACGAAGGCGTTTATGGTTAATGTTTCACGTGAATCAGCCATCGATGACATCCATGTCGCGTAGTTTCGATAAAAGCGGCAGAAGCGGCAGACCCAGAATCGTGAAATAATCGCCTTCGATTGAGGTGAATAGCTGGATTCCCTCTCCTTCGAGCTGATACGCGCCGACGCTGCTCAAGGCCTTTTCTCCCACCCGTTGCAGGTGGCGGGAGACAAATTCGGCGCTCAAAGTCCGAACGGTCAGCTCGGCCCTGGAAACGATCTGCCACACCACCTCGCCATGTCGGACGAGAACGGCAGCGCTGTTCAGGCGGTGGACCTTACCGGACAATGACAGCAGATGCCCTTCGGCCTCCGCCATGGTTTTCGGCTTGTGATAAACACGGGCGCCGAGCGCCATGGTCTGGTCGCAGCCGAGAACCAGTGCTTCCGGATAAAGCGCGCCAACCGCAAGAGCCTTGGCCTTAGCGAGTTCCAGCGCAACCTCTTCCGGACTGGCGCCGTCTCGTTCCAGCTGTTCATCGAGCGCACGCTCGTCAATATCCGCCGGGATGGCCGAAAATGTCAGCCCCGCATTGCGCATCAGCATCTGGCGGGATGCGCTGGACGAGGCGAGGATCAATTCTTGTTGCATCGACTGTCTGCTCCGAATGGTGCGATTCGGATTATCGTGTCCTCGAACGAAGGGCAAGGATGGCCGCCGCCGTTTCCTCGATGGAGCGGCGCGTGACATCGATCAGCGGCCAATTGTTGCGGGCGCAGAGCGCTCGTGCATATTTCAGCTCTTCCATGATGGTGGCGCGGTCCGTGTAGCGGCCACTATCAAATCCGCCCGTCGCGCCGAGTTCTCTGTTTTCACGCACCTGCGATATCCGGTCCGATGTCGCGACCAGCCCGACGATCAGCGGCCGCGTGGCCGCATAGAGGCTGTCGGGTAAAGGCACATTGGGAACGACCGGTATATTGGCGGTCTTTATCCCCCTGTTGGCGAGATAGATGCTGGTCGGTGTTTTTGAGGTGCGACTGATGCCGATGATGACGATATCAGCCTCATCATAGGTTTCGGGCATTTGCCCGTCATCATGATCCATGGCGAAATTGAGCGCCTCGATCCTGGCGAAATAATCCGCATTCAAGGCGTGTTGCGCACCCACCCGCCGTCTGGACGGCGCACCTAAATAGGTCTGGAAGATGCCGATGATGGGTTCAAGGACATTTACGCAGGGCACCCCGATCGCATGGCACCGCAGATCCAGAAACTCGGCCAGCTGCTGGTCGACGATCGTATAGAGAACAATGCCCGGTTCCTTGTCGATGAGATCGACGACCTGCGCGAGCTGCTTCTGGTTTCGAATCATCGGATAGACATGTTCCACCGGCATGGAGGCGTGGAACTGGGCCGAAACGGCCCGACCGGCCGACATCAGAGTCTCTCCCGTTGAGTCCGAAATCAGGTGCAGATGGAAGAAGCTTTTTTTGTTCTCCACGCTGTTTTTCTCCCGCTGTTGATAAACCGGGACAAATCTCCGAATTGTCCTGCGGGTCGAACCGCGACGTGAATAAGGTGGTGTTTTTCCACAATCCGCAAGTAGCTTCAATCGTCTCCGACGTGCTTGTGAATTGTTGGAAGAATGCGGAACCATTCAAAATTTTCCCCAGATTATCCACAGTCGACCTGTTTTTCCGGGCCGCCATAAATAACTGAAATTATTTATAAAATTTCTATTTTCCGGATTGTTCCAAAACAATTGGGCCGATAACATCCGCAGGCGCGCTTGGAATTTTACGGCTGCGGCATTTCGACTGGAATGATTTTAATCCTTGCTACCCACAGACTCTAAGAAATAGAAAATCTTTTAAATCTCTTTGATTTTATTTTTTAGAAGCTGGGTGCCATGAGCGAACGCAAGGTTATGACGGTGTTGAACGGGCAGACGGTCACACCGCCGCCCATATGGCTGATGCGACAGGCTGGGCGTTATCTTCCCGAGTATAGGGAAACGCGAAAGAGCGCCGGCAGTTTCCTCGATCTCTGTTATAATCCCGAACTGGCGACGGAGGTTACTCTCCAACCCATTCGCCGGTTCGGGCTCGATGCCGCCATTCTCTTTTCCGATATTCTGGTGATACCGGATGCGCTTCACCGCAACGTGTCTTTCAGCGAAGGAAAAGGTCCGGCCATGGACCCGATCGATGTCAGCGGTATCGAGAAGCTGGATGCCGCAAATGTCATGGCGCATCTTTCTCCCGTTTTCGAAACCGTTTCCCGTCTGCGCACCTCTTTGCCCCATGAAACGACGCTTCTCGGTTTTTGCGGCGCGCCGTGGACGGTTGCGACTTATATGATCGCGGGACACGGAACGCCGGATCAGGCCCCGGCGCGGCTGTTCGGTTATCAGGAGCCGGCTGCCATGGAAAAGCTGCTGGCTTTCCTCGCCGACGTTTCCGCCGATTATCTGGTCGCGCAGATCGATGCAGGTGCGGATGCGGTTCAAATCTTCGATTCCTGGGCCGGCGTGCTCGGTGAGAAGGAATTTGAGGATTATGCGATAAAACCCGTTGCCCGCATTATCGCATCGGTGCGTACCCGTCGGCCTTCGGCAAAAATCATCGCCTTCGCCAAGGGGGCTGGTTATCTTCTCAAGGATTATCGTCGCAAGACGGGCGCCGACGCCATTGGGCTCGACTGGTCGGTGCCGCTGAGCTTTGCCAGGGATTTGCAGAAGGAAGGGCCCGTGCAGGGCAATCTCGACCCCATGCTGATGGTGGCGGGCGGCAGGGCTCTGCAGGATGGTATAGATGCCGTGCTGCAGGCTCTTGCACAGGGTCCGCTGATCTTCAATCTCGGCCATGGCATCACCCCGCAGGCTGACCCGGAAAACGTCACCCGGCTGGTGCAGCGGGTGCGTTCCGGCGGAGCCGGGGCATGAGCGGCGAAAAACAGACATCCACCCGTTCCGGAAACCGGGCGGCATTGCGCGCCGGCATTGCGCTGGGTGTCTTTGCTGCTTTCGTTGCCCTGTTATTTTATGCCGATCCGGCCGATCTCTATCTCTGGATCAAGGCGCTGCATATCATCGCCGTCATTTCCTGGATGGCGGCGATTTTTTACCTGCCGCGGCTCTTCATCTACCACACCGACGCACCCGCCGGTTCGCAGCAGTCTGAAACCTTCAAGGTGATGGAACAGCGGCTGATCAAGGTGATCATGAACCCGGCGATGATGATATCCTGGATATTGGGACTTTATCTTGCCTGGTCGGTTTATGGTTTTTCCGGCGGCTGGCTGCATGCCAAGATCGCGCTCGTGGTGCTTCTGACTGCGGCCCATGTTTATTTCACGCGCAGTGCAAAACGTTTCGCGCGGGATGAAAATACGCGGCCTGCCCGTCACTGGCGGTTGATGAACGAGGTTCCGACGGTGCTGATGATCCTCATCGTCATACTTGTGGTTGTGAAACCCTTCGGTTAAGACGGTGCGACGATAAATTTCGCGGAATTCGTGCTTTCCTCTTGCAGCGGCCGTGTTCAATCGCTATTTTCGGGCCACTCATCTTCGTGGCATGTGAATTATTCAGTCATCTGCGGTATCTCCCACAGCATCTGATTCGCGAACACGCCCTCCCCCGACATTACATTATCAAACGGTCTTCTCTTCATGGCTGAAATGAAGCTTCAGGAACTTAAGAGCAAATCGCCTACCGACTTGCTGACTTTTGCCGAATCCCTGGAAGTTGAAAATGCGAGCACCATGCGCAAGCAGGAGCTCATGTTCGCAATCCTCAAGGTTCTCGCGAGCCAGGACATCGAAATCATCGGCGAGGGCGTCGTTGAAGTCCTGCAGGACGGTTTCGGGTTCCTGCGATCCGCAAATGCAAACTATCTGCCCGGTCCGGACGATATCTATATCTCGCCGTCGCAGATCCGCCGCTTCTCGCTGAAGACCGGCGATACAGTCGAAGGCCCGATCCGCGGCCCCAAGGAAGGCGAACGTTATTTCGCGCTTCTCAAGGTCAATACGATCAATTTCGACGATCCGGAAAAGATCCGCCACAAGGTTCACTTCGACAATCTGACGCCGCTTTATCCGAATGAGCGCTTCAAGATGGAACTGGATGTTCCGACCTCGAAGGATTTGTCGTCGCGTGTGATCGATCTCGTCGCGCCGCTCGGCAAGGGTCAGCGCGGATTGATCGTGGCGCCGCCGCGCACCGGTAAAACCGTTCTGTTGCAGAACATCGCCCATTCCATCACGGCAAACCATCCGGAATGTTACCTGATCGTTCTCCTGATCGATGAGCGTCCGGAAGAAGTGACCGACATGCAGCGTTCCGTGAAGGGCGAGGTTGTGTCCTCCACGTTCGACGAACCGGCCGTTCGTCACGTGCAGGTCGCCGAGATGGTCATCGAAAAGGCGAAGCGCCTGGTCGAACATGGTCGTGACGTCGTCATTCTGCTCGATTCCATCACGCGCCTCGGCCGTGCCTACAACACGGTTGTTCCCTCCTCCGGCAAGGTTCTGACGGGTGGTGTGGATGCCAACGCGCTGCAGCGCCCGAAGCGTTTCTTCGGCGCCGCTCGCAACATCGAAGAAGGCGGTTCGCTGACCATTATCGCGACCGCGCTGATCGATACCGGCAGCCGTATGGATGAAGTCATCTTCGAAGAATTCAAGGGTACCGGTAACTCGGAAATTGTGCTCGACCGCAAGGTTGCCGACAAGCGCATCTTCCCGGCACTGGATATTCTGAAATCCGGTACGCGTAAGGAAGACCTGCTGGTGCCGCGTCAGGATCTGCAGAAGATCTTCGTTCTTCGCCGTATTCTTGCGCCGATGGGTACGATGGATGCCATCGAGTTCCTGATCGACAAGCTGAAGCAGACCAAGAACAATTCGGATTTCTTCGAATCGATGAATACCTGATCCGAACTTTAGCCGGATTCATCATAAGAGCTTTAAAGCCGTATCCGTTTATTCGGATGCGGCTTGACTGTTTTAGACCGAGGTGAATGATGCCAGCTTCCGCCGATACGATCTATGCGCTTTCCAGCGGTGCCCTGCCGGCGGGCGTGGCTGTTCTCAGGATCAGCGGCTCGAGGGCCTTCGATGCCTTGGAGATGTTGACGGATCGGGAACTTCCTTCACCACGAAAGGCTACGCTCTGCTCGATTCGGAATCGAAACGATGAGATCATCGACCAGGTGCTGGTAATTGCCTTTCCAGCTCCAAATTCTTTCACGGGCGAGCATTGTGTTGAAATTCATAGCCATGGCAGTCGTGCGGTCATGGCTTCGATTTTCGCAGAGCTTGAAAATCTTGAGGGACTTCGGCCTGCCGATGCCGGTGAATTCTCTCGTAGAGCTTTCGAGAATGGGAGGATGGATCTCCTTGAGGTTGAAGGCCTCGCCGATCTGTTGCAGGCTGAAACGGAAATGCAGCGGCGGTTGGCAGTGGAACAGAGTACCGGCAAATTGTCGGCACTCTATGACGGTTGGGCCAGTCGCCTGACGCGCGCTCGCGCTCTCATCGAAGCGGAACTGGATTTTGCCGACGAGGAGGATGTTCCGGATTCGGTGGCGGCTCAGGTTTGGGAAGCCATGGCGCTTCTCAAAAAGGAAATCGGCGATCATCTCCAGGGTGGCGAAAGCGGAGAAATCATTCGCGACGGGTTCAAGGTCGCGCTCGTGGGTGAACCGAATGCGGGCAAATCCACGCTTTTGAACGCCCTTAGCGGCCGCGATGTTGCTATCGTTACCGATATTGCCGGCACGACGAGAGATGTCTTGAGCGTCGATATCAATCTGGAAGGATATCTCGTCCGGGTATTCGATACGGCAGGAATACGAGAAACACAGGATGTTGTGGAGCTTGAAGGTGTAAGGCGCGCGGTTCTGACAGCGGAAACAGCAGATCTCATTCTGCTGCTGCAGGATAAGGATTCGTTACCGAAACAATCTCTCGAATCGTTCAAGAACCAGAGCTATTTACGGGTTAGAACGAAAACAGCGCTTCATTCCCCTATCTTGGATGATGGATTTGATTTGTCTATCTCAGCCAAGGAAGGAATAGGCTTGAACGAACTGCGTTCGATGCTGAAGCAGGAGATAGAAAAACGCGTCGGCGCCGGCCAGACTTTGGTTCCCGCGCGCGCCAGGCATAAAAAACGACTTGAAGAGACGCTGAACTATGTTAGTGATGCGCTCGATTCCGAGACCCTGGACCTTGCGATAAGGTCGGAATATTTAAGACTCGCGGCGACATCGCTCGGACGGATCACCGGCCGCGTTGATGTGGAAGATTTGCTAGGCGTGATCTTCTCGGAATTCTGCATAGGAAAATGATTCACGTGAAACATCGACGGCCGAGGCGGCGATGTCGATGCTTATAGAACAGGGCGCAGGGACATGCACCAGTCATTCGATGTCATTGTTATTGGTGGTGGCCACGCGGGCAGCGAAGCCGCGGCTGCCGCTGCAAGGCATGGTGCAAAAACCGCCCTTGTTACCCATAAGCGAGAGACGATTGGCGTCATGTCCTGCAACCCCGCCATCGGCGGTCTGGGCAAGGGACACCTCGTTCGTGAGATCGATGCGCTGGATGGCTTGATGGGTCGGGTTGCCGATGCAGCGGGCATCCAATTCCGCATGCTCAACCGTAAAAAGGGGCCGGCCGTGCGTGGTCCGCGCACACAGGCCGACCGGCGGCTTTATCGCGAAGCCATGCAGCGTGAGATCGATGCGATTGAAAACCTGACCATCATTGAAGGCGATGCTTTCGATATTGAGATGGCCGATGATCGCGTCGCAGCCGTTATCATGAAGAACGGTAGCCGGATTCCCTGCGGTGCGGTCGTGTTGACGAGTGGCACCTTCCTGCGCGGTCTCATTCATATCGGTTCCGAAAAGATTCCGGCGGGACGCGTGGGAGAAATGCCGTCTGTTGGCCTCTCGGACACGCTCTCGCGACTGGGCCTCGTTATGGGTCGCCTGAAAACCGGCACCCCTGCTCGACTGGACGGACGCACGATTGACTGGAATGCGGTGGATCGACAGGCTGCCGATGAGGATCCCGTCCCCTTTTCCTTCATGACGGATCGTATTCTCAATCCGCAAATAGAATGTGGTGTAACTCGCACCACTCCGGCTGGGCATAAGATTATTCAGGAGAATATTCATCTGTCGGCGATGTATTCAGGACAGATCGAAGGGGTCGGTCCGCGTTATTGCCCGTCAATTGAGGATAAAATCACCCGTTTCGGTGAACGGGACGGTCATCAGATATTCCTCGAGCCGGAAGGTCTCGACGATCACACTATTTATCCAAACGGCATATCGACGTCCCTTCCCGCTTCCGTTCAGGAGCAATTTATCCGAACGATACCAGGCCTTGAACAGGTGACGATCCTGCAGCCGGGTTACGCGATCGAATATGACTATGTCGATCCACGCGAGCTGAAGCCGTCGCTGGAATGCCGCAAGATTCCCGGATTGTTTCTGGCCGGCCAGATTAATGGTACGACGGGTTATGAAGAAGCGGGTGCTCAGGGTCTCGTTGCAGGTTTGAATGCCTCCCTTTATGCAGGCAAGGCCGATCCGGTCTATTTTAGCCGAACCGAGTCTTATATCGGCGTCATGATTGATGACCTGACGTCGAAAGGTGTCAGCGAACCCTACCGCATGTTTACGTCCAGAGCGGAGTATCGTCTTTCGCTGCGCGTGGACAATGCGGATTTGCGGCTTACACCAGTCGCTCAGATGGCTGGCATTGTCGGCCGCGCGCGGCAGGAACGCTTCGTAAATTTCATCTCCGATCTGGATCGCGGTCGAGAGCTGATGAAGGCGATTTCCATCAGCCCGTCCCAGGCGGCGAAGCAAGGGTTGAAACTTAATCAGGACGGTCAACGCCGATCCGTTTATGAATTGCTGGCCTATCCGGATATGACTCTCGGAGTCCTTACCGAACATTGGCCGGAATTGGGCGCCCTTGACGGAAAAGTTGCCGAGGTCTTGCAGATCGAGGCGAGTTATGCGGTCTATATGCAGAGGCAAAGCGCTGATATCGTCGATATCAAGCGGGACGAAGACAGAAAAATTCCTGATGACTTTGATTTTAAGAGTCTGTCCGGCCTTTCCAACGAGCTTAAACAAAAGCTGGAAAAAGCCCGTCCTGAGAATATTGCCCAGGCTGCTCGTGTTGACGGCATGACGCCGGCTGCGATATCGCTGCTGCTCGCACTTCTGCGGAAGGATTCCGCAACGCGAAGTGAAAAATTACGCATGCACCAATAGCGAGTCGGATTATGAAGATAAACGGCCAGAGTGTTTCACGTGAAACACAGGAAAGGCTCGAACATTTTGTCGAGCTTTTTAAGAAGTGGAACAGAACCACAAATCTGGTAGCGCCTTCCACTTTGGCCGAGCTTTGGAACCGGCATGTGGCCGACAGTGCGCAAATATTCCAACTGTCTCCGCAGCCAAAAAAGTGGATTGATCTTGGAAGCGGTGGCGGATTCCCCGGTGTCGTCACGGCGATTTTTCTGGCGGAGCTTGGCGACGGTTGGGTTGATCTGGTCGAAAGCAATAATAAAAAGGCGGCATTCTTGCGAATTGCACTGAAGGAAACCGGTGCAAGAGGTGCAGTCCACCCTGTCAGGATCGAGACAGCACCGGAAATCATTAAAAATTGCGACGCTATTTCAGCGCGCGCACTCGCCGAACTGGATCTGCTTTTCGATTATATCCATCCTTGGGCGCAGAATAACCCGAATCTCAAGGCCTATTTTAATAAAGGCCGGGATTATGATTCTGAAGTGCAGAAAGCACATGGTCGCTGGGAGTTTGATCTGGTAAAACATCAGAGTGCCATTGAGGCAGATTCTGTTGTTCTTGAAATTAGCAACCTCGCTTTGAGGCGCTGATGAGCTGGCCAGGTGCGGCATGACTTTGGAAAAAAACCGGATTATCGCAGTTGCAAACCAGAAAGGCGGCGTTGGTAAAACAACAACCGCCATCAATCTGGCTACCGCGCTGGCGGCTATTGGTGAGCGCGTACTGATCGTGGATCTGGACCCGCAGGGTAATGCGAGTACCGGACTTGGAATCGACCGCAAGGAGCGCAAGCTTTCGTCCTATGATCTTCTGGTGGGAGATCATGGGGTAGCGGAAGTTGCTGTTCCCACCGCCGTTCCCAATCTCGACATCGTCCCCTCCACGATGGATTTGCTCGGTTTCGAAATGCAGGTCGCGAATGTTTCCAATCGCGTTTTCCTCCTGCGTGCGGCCATGGAGACGCAGGAAGCCAGAGGCTATTCCTATATTCTCGTAGACTGCCCCCCCTCTTTCAATCTTCTGACGATGAATGCCATGACGGCCGCACATTCCGTGCTCGTGCCGCTGCAATGCGAGTTCTTTGCGCTGGAGGGCCTTAGCCAGTTGCTGGATACGGTCAGTCAGATTCGTGGATCGGTGAACCCGCAACTCGACATACAGGGCATTGTTCTTACGATGTTCGATGCGCGAAATAATCTTGCACAGCAGGTTGTTTCGGATGTGCGCACGCATCTGGGCGAAAAGGTTTATCACACGCTTATTCCACGCAACGTGCGTGTTTCCGAAGCGCCGTCCTATGGTAAACCGGCAATTCTCTATGATCTGAAATGTGCCGGTAGCCAGGCCTATCTGCAACTGGCGTCCGAAGTGATTCAGAGAGAGCGTCTGCGTAAAGCCGCCTGACGTTTGCCGGAATGTATGGAGTAATATCTTATGAGTGATGATCTTTCCAAGCGTCGGCTGGGGCGCGGTCTTGCCGCATTGATCGGAGAAATGGACCAGCCTGTGCCGGTGGGTGAGCCGCAGCGTGCTGTTAACGCCGATCGTACCATTCCCATCGAATTCATCGCTCGCAGCCAGAGGAATCCGCGGCGTCATTTCGATGAGAATGAGCTGCAGGATCTTGCCGCCTCCATTCGTCAGCATGGAATTGTTCAGCCTGTGGTCGTAAGAACGGTTGGAGTCAACCGATACGAGATTATTGCGGGCGAGAGGCGCTGGCGTGCCGCGCAGCTGGCGGGTTTTACCGATGTTCCCGTCATCGTTCGCGATGTGGATGACCGCACGGCGCTGGAACTGGCGATTGTCGAAAACGTACAGCGTTCCGACCTCAATCCGCTCGAAGAAGCGATGGGGTATGAGCAGCTGATCGCCGAACACGGCTATACGCAGAATGATCTCGGCGAAATCATCGGCAAGAGCCGAAGCCACGTTGCCAACAGCCTGCGGCTTTTGAAGCTTCCCGATCCGGTACGGGATATGCTGGCGGATGGTTCGCTCTCCGCGGGTCATGCCCGCGCACTTGTTTCCACTTCCGATCCGGCGACGCTCGCGAAAACAATCGTATCCAAGGGACTTTCGGTCCGTGATGCCGAGCGCCTGGCGCAGAATGATATCAAATCGCAGGGCGATGTTGCGGAGAAGCGACCTGCGGCGGAAAAGGATTCCGATACGATCGCGCTCGAACGCAGCCTGTCCGATGCTCTCGGGCTGGATGTGAAGATCAACCACAAGGGCGGATCGGGGCAAATCCGTATTGGTTATCGGACACTGGAACAGCTTGAAGCGGTATGCCGGCTTCTGGAGCAGAAGTAAGTAACTATTTGTTTTAAAATATAAAATACCCGCCTTTGGCGGGTATTTTTATTTGTGGCGCTCAAAAATCGATGGCCCGGCCTTTTATTTCGTAATCGCCGAAACGCACGGGTTCTGCGCCGCCGCGGCCGCCGGTTTCTGGCGGTAACTGGAGATCGGCCTGTTGCCTGCGCCGTTCTTCCGCTTCTTTCAACGCTCGCTGCGCCGCCGGCGAAAGTCGCTTTACACTTTCCGCGCCACTGTCTGTGGCGTTGTCATTATCCGCATTCTGCATGAAATCCTCCCTATGACGGGATATTGAAATACGTTTGCCGCTTACCAGATTATATAATCCGAGGGGCTTTATAAACCCCGGAATATTCCCGGTGAGTGACAAGGAGAGTTTAACGGATGAACATGATGCGCACGGCAATGCTTCTGGCCTTCATGACCGCATTGTTCATGGGTGTCGGTTTTCTGATCGGCGGCAAGGGCGGTATGATGATCGCCCTGGTCATCGCGGCTGGTATGAATATTTTTTCCTACTGGAACTCTGACAAGATGGTTCTCTCCGCCTATCATGCGCGGGAGATCGACGAGGCGAATGCGCCCGAGTTTTTTCACATGATCCGCGATCTGTCGCAGAATGCCGGTCTGCCGATGCCGAAGGTCTATATTTACGATAGCCCGCAACCCAATGCCTTCGCGACCGGGCGGAATCCTCAGAACGCCGCTGTTGCCGCTTCGACAGGACTGCTGGAGCGTCTGACACCCGAGGAAGTGGCCGGTGTCATGGCGCATGAACTTGCGCATGTGCAGAACCGGGATACGCTGACTATGACGATCACCGCCACGCTGGCGGGCGCCATCTCCATGCTCGGCAATTTTGCCTTCTTCTTCGGCGGTAACCGGGAGAACAACAATAACCCGCTCGGCTTTATCGGCGTGCTGGTCGCGATGATCGTGGCGCCACTGGCAGCGATGCTGGTGCAGATGGCGATCAGCCGTACGCGGGAATATTCTGCCGACCGGCGCGGCGCGGAAATCTGCGGCAATCCGCTCTGGCTTGCTTCCGCCTTGCAGAAGATTTCGGGCATGGCGCAACGCATTCACAATGACGATGCCGAGCGTAACCCGGCAACGGCGCATATGTTCATCATCAATCCGCTTTCCGGCGAGCGCATGGACAATCTCTTCTCCACGCATCCGAATACGGAAAACCGCGTGGCCGCGCTGCATGCGATGGCACAGGAGTTTTCCCCGCGAGGATCGACGCCGCCGCCATCGGGTGATAGACCTCTGCGCAAATCAGGCTCCGTTCCCAAAACAGGCTGGGGACGAGGCAATGAAAACGAGCGCAAGGGGCCGTGGTCTTGACATCCGATATTCAGAATAAGCCGGCGCGGTCCAGAAAACCGAGACCGGCAAATGGGAGGGGCCGTGAAGACGGCCCTTCGTCTTTCCAGGACAAGCCGGGTCTCGCCGCGCGCATTGCCGCCACCCGCATTCTGGCCGCCGTTCTGGAAAAGAAGACCTCGCTGGATGGGATGCTCGATAGCGAAAACGGCAATCCCGTCTATCGAGCCCTGTCGCTTGCCGACCGGGCGCTGGTGAGGGCTATCGTCAACAGCGCGCTTCGCCACCTCCCCCGGATTGAAACGGCATTGTCGATGCTGCTTGATGGACCGCTGCCACAGGGCGCGCGATCGCTGCATCACGTTCTTGTCGTCGGTGCGGCGCAGATGCTTTACCTTGATGTGCCGGATCATTCCGCTGTCGATCTCGCGGTGGAACAAGCTCACCGCGATCCGCGCAACCGGCGTTTCGTCAAGCTGGTGAACGCCGTTCTCCGACGGCTCGGTCGTGAAAAAGCGGATATCGAGAAGGCCGTCGCCGGCGTTCCGGTATTGCCGGACTGGTTCCATGCGCGGCTTGTTTCCGCTTACGGCAATGAGGTTGCGCAAAGGATTTCGGAGGCGCAGCTGACACCTTCCTCAATTGATCTGACGATCAAGGCTGATCCCGCTCTCTGGGCGGAAAAACTGGGCGGTACGCTCATGCCGAATGGCAGTGTGCGTCTGGGTGAATTCGAGGGGCAGATCCCATCGCTCGAAGGCTTCGCTGAGGGTGCATGGTGGGTGCAGGATCTCGCCGCCAGCATGCCGGTTCGGCTTATGGGTAACATCGCGGGCAAACGTGTCGCAGATCTCTGTGCTGCTCCTGGCGGTAAGACCGCACAACTTGCGCTGGCGGGCGCCAAGGTGACGGCGCTGGATCAGTCCGGTAACCGTCTTCGTCGCCTCAGGGAAAATCTCGACCGGCTTGGACTCCGCGCAGAAACGGTGGAGGCCAATATGCTGAAGTACCAGCCGGAACAGCTTTTTGACGCGGTCCTCCTCGATGCGCCCTGTTCTTCCACCGGGACACTTCGCAAACATCCCGATGTCTGCTGGACCAAGGATGAGAACGACATTGCCAAACTCGCTGCCCTTCAGGGCCAGATGCTGCGGCATGCGCTGACCCTTGTTGGCCCGGGCGGTCTCGTGGTCTTCTCCAATTGCTCGCTCGATCCTTCCGAAGGAGAAGCGATGATTGCCGAGGTTCTGGCGGAAAATCCCGACGTGGAGCGTGTTGCCGTCCGCCGCGAGGATTGGCCCGGAATGGAAGCGGCTATCAGCCCCAATGGCGATCTTCGCACGACACCGGACATGTTCGGCGGTGTCGATGGGTTTTTTAGCAGTGTCTTGCGTAAGAAGTAGAAAAAAGCCAAGCTTTCGCGAATCATTAGATATTTATCGAAAACGTTCCGGTCGTCGCGGTTCACTGATAAAAACAAAACATGTGAAACGGGAAACACAGCTTGTTAGGGTCCTTTGCAGGCAGCATGAATGCCGCCGGTCTTCTGTCGCGGATGGCGTATCGTCATCTGTGTGTCGGCCTCACCCCTTTGCGCCTGCATATGTCGCGATTTGCCACTCGTGCGCCAGACGGTCTGGTGGCGGCGCCGACCGATCTCAGAGCCATCGATCCCTATTTCGCCGAGGAACTGTTGCGGGGCCGCATCGCGCTGGCCGGGCGTGTCGTCGAAACCGGCGGAGCTTCGCCATTTCAGGTGGAATATCCCTCGGCGGTCTTTGAAGAACGACTGCATGCGTTCAGTTGGCTACGGCATATTCGCTCCGATAAATCGAGCGAGGCCTGCAAACGGGCGCGCCGTATCGTTGCGGAATGGATGGTGCTTCATGGCAAACGGCTTGCAGGCACTGCCTGGTCGCCGGAAATCGCCGCACAAAGGCTGATTGCCTGGCTTTCGCACTCTCCCGTGGTTTTATACGAGGCTGATGCCGGTTTTTATCGCCGCTTCCTGAAAAGCCTCGCCTTTCATGTGCGTTATCTCGAAAGAATCGTCAGACACGCGCCGGATGGCGAAGCGCGGCTGAGGATCAGGATTGCCTTGGCCATGGCTTCCATCGCCATGCCAACGCGCCTTTCGCGGATCACGCGGAATGGAATGAAGCTGGCTCAGGAAATGGAACGCCAGATTCTGCCCGATGGCGGACATGTTTCCCGTAATCCACGCGTCATGCTGGACCTGCTGCTCGATCTACTGCCGCTTCGGCAAAGTTATATCAATCTCGGCCATGATCTGCCGTCGGGTCTGGTGCCGGCCATAGACCGCATGTTCCCGGCGATCCGGTTCTTCCGGCATCAGGGTGGCGATCTCGCGCTGTTCAACGGCGCCACGGCGACGCTCGCCAATGAGCTTGTTTCCGTGCTGCGTTATGACGAAACGGCCGGCCGGCCCTCCAAGGTCTTGCCGGACGTGAACTACCATCGGCTTGCGACGGACGATACGGTCATCATCGTCGATACAGGGTATCCCGGCTCGGCGGAGCTTTCACGCAATGCCCATTCGGGTTGCCTGTCTTTCGAAATGTCCTGCGGCAAGAACCGCTTCATCGTCAATTCCGGCTTTCCACGCAACGCCGCGCCGGAGTATCAGCGGGCCAGCCGTTCCACGGCGGCGCATTCCACCGTCACGCTTGCGGATACATCATCCTGTAGACTGTCGCGCTCGCGGCTGCTTGGTCCGATCATGGTATCAGGCGTCAGCCACGTCGACAGCCGGCGTGGAACGGATGCAAACGGCAATGACGTTCTCTGGGCGTCTCATGACGGTTATTTGCAGAATTTCGGCTGCTACCATGAGCGGGAAATAGAATTGAATGCGGCCGGTACCAAGATAAAGGGTCGGGATCTGCTTCGGGCCGATGCGAGTGCGGCGAAAACGCAATTGCAGTCGGTCACGGCGGTTTCACGTTTCCATATTCATCCCCACATTCAGATACACCAGCGGGATGAGGAGTCTGCCTATCTGGAGGCAGCGGATGGAACCGTCTGGCTGTTTTCCGCACCCGGGCTCGAGCTTTTCGTCACCGAGGATGTCTTCATGGCCGATGCATCCGGTATGCGCCCGTCACAGCAGATCGAGCTCCCCTTCAATCTCGCAAATACGCGGGAAATCCGCTGGCTCATCGAACGCCAGGCCTAGGCAATTTCCGGCGGTGCCGGTCAAAAACCACCATAGTTTTCACCGTTCGGCATCCCCGCTGTTTATTAATCCGGTAAGCTGTGTTAACGCGGCGGCAATTGCTGGATCAATCCCATTCCAGCCTGTCCTCCCCGTTAAACGGAGTATGCCTGATGGCCGTCGTGTCCAAGAAAATCCCCGCCCCCGATAAGGTCAAAATCCGCACGGCGCTTCTTTCCGTGTCCGACAAGACTGACATTATCGAGCTGGCGACGGTTCTGTCGAAGCTTGGCGTCAAGCTCCTGTCGACCGGTGGAACGGCGAAAGCCATTGCCGAAGCAGGCCTGCCTGTGACGGATGTCTCCGACGTAACGAATTTTCCCGAGATCATGGATGGCCGCGTCAAGACGCTGCATCCCAATGTCCATGGCGGGCTTCTGGCCATCCGGGACGATGCGGAGCATGTCGAGGCAATGAAGGCGCACGGCATCGAGGCGATCGATCTCTCGGTCATCAACCTCTATCCTTTCGAAGAAGTTCGCGCCAAGGGCGGCGATTATCCGACGACGGTGGAAAACATCGATATTGGCGGCCCGGCGATGATCCGCGCTTCCGCCAAGAACCATGCGTATGTCACTGTTGTTACCGATCCGTCTGACTATCCCGATCTGGTTGAGGCCCTGCAGGCCGATGACGGCCAGACATCCTATGCGCTGCGCCAGCGTTTTGCCGCCAAGGCCTATGCCCGCACCGCCGCCTATGATGCGGTGATTTCCAACTGGTTTGCCGAGGCGCTTGCGATCGAAACGCCGGATTACCGCGCCATCGGCGGCGCGCTGAAAGAAAAGATGCGGTATGGCGAAAATCCGCACCAGAGCGCTGGTTTTTACCTCACCGGCGAAAAGCGTCCTGGCGTCGCAACCGCGACGCTGCTTCAGGGCAAGCAGCTTTCCTATAACAACATCAATGACACCGATGCAGCTTACGAGCTCGTGGCGGAATTCCTGCCGGAAAATGCGCCGGCAGTCGCTATCATCAAGCATGCCAATCCCTGCGGCGTGGCGACGGGTCCGACACTTGCCGAAGCTTACCGGCGGGCGCTGGCATGCGATTCCGTTTCCGCTTTTGGCGGCGTGATTGCCCTGAACCGCACGCTCGATGCGGAAACGGCAGAAGAGATCGTCAAGCTCTTCACTGAAGTCATCATCGCGCCTGATGTCACCGAAGAAGCCAAGTCCATCATCGCTCGCAAGCCGAACCTGCGCCTTCTGGCCGCTGGCGGCCTGCCTGATCCGCGCGCGGCCGGTATTACCGCGAAGACCGTCTCGGGCGGCCTGCTGGTGCAGAGCCGCGACAACGGCATGGTCGAGGATCTGGACCTCAAGGTCGTCACCAAGCGTGCGCCGACGTCGCAGGAACTTGAAGACATGAAGTTTGCCTTCAAGATCGCCAAGCATGTGAAGTCCAATGCTGTCATTTACGCCAAGGACGGGCAGACGGCTGGCATCGGTGCCGGCCAGATGAGCCGTGTGGATTCGGCCCGTATCGCTGCCCAGAAGGCGGAAGATGCCGCCAAGGCTCTTGGCCTTGCCGAACCGTTGACGCGCGGCTCCGCTGTCGCTTCGGAAGCATTTTATCCCTTTGCCGACGGCTTGCTCGCCGCGATTGCCGCAGGCGCCACCGCTGTCATCCAGCCGGGCGGCTCGATGCGCGATCAGGAAGTGATCGACGCCGCGAACGAGCATAATGTGGCAATGGTCTTTACCGGCATGCGCCACTTCCGCCACTAAGCGCGGAACAACCAGGAATAACGAAGGCCCGGAAATCACTTTCCGGGCCTTTTGTTTCACGTGGGACAGTCTTGGTGCCGCAGGTTCAGGTCACGGCCCCAACCTGCCACGGTACAAATTCATTGTCGCCGTAGTCGTAGATTTCGCTGACGGTCTTTTCGCCGGAGGCTACCGCCAGAATATGCTCGAAAATTCGTTTGCCGGATTCTTCGATAGTTTCAGCGCCGGTGACGATCTCGCCGCAATTGATATCCATGTCTTCCTTCATGTGTTCATACATTTCGGAATTGGTGGCGATCTTGATGCAGGGTGACGGCTTAAAGCCCGAAACCGAGCCGCGGCCGGTGGTGAAACAGATGACGTTGCAGCCGCCGGCGACCTGTCCGGTGACGGCAACGGGGTCATAGCCGGGCGTATCCATGAAGACGAAACCCTGTTCCGTCACGGTTTCGGCGAACTCATAAACCGCCTTCAGCGGCATGGAGCCGCCCTTGGCGACCGCGCCCAGCGATTTTTCCAGAATGGTGGTCAGGCCGCCAAGCTTGTTGCCGTGGGAGGGGTTGTTATTGAGTTCGTCGCCATTACGGGCGGTATAATCACGCCACCAGTCGATACGCTGTAGCAGCTTTTCGGCGACGGCAGGGGTGACGGCGCGCTTCGTCAGGAGGTGTTCAGCGCCGTAAATCTCCGGCGTCTCCGAGAGGACCGTGGTTCCACCGTTGCGGACGATGAGGTCGGAGGCATAACCCAGAGCCGGGTTGGCGGATATGCCGGAATAGCCGTCCGAACCGCCGCATTCCAGCGCCACCTTCAGCTTGGAAAGCGGTTGCTCCGTGCGGCGGGCGGCATTGACCATCGGCAGCATGGCCTTGATCTCGGCAATCGCCGCATCGATCGTCTTGCGGGTGCCGCCGTGCTGCTGGATCGTCATGGTGCGCAGCCGCTCACCCTCTTCCATCTTGTAATGTTCGAGAATGGGCGCGATCTGGTTGGTTTCACAACCGAGGCCGATCAGCAGAATGCCGCCGAAATTCGGATGGCGGGCATAGCCCTGAATTGTGCGGATCAGCAGGCGGTAACCTTCCGATTTCGTATTCAGCGCACAGCCGCCGCCATGGGTCAGCGCCACGACGCCATCGACATTGTCGAAACCATCAAGGCCACCCTGCTTGTTGAAATAATCCGCGATGTAACGCGACACCGTGGCGGAACAGTTCACCGAAGCGATGACGCCGATATAGTTTCGTGTTCCGACGCCACCGAGGCCGCGGTCATAACCCTTGAACGTCCGGCGTTCAGCTTCCGGCACCATGCCCTTCTCTTCGATATCGACGCTGAACTGATGCGCGTGTTCGGAAGGCACCATGGCGAGATTATGCAGGTGCACGTGCCGGCCGGGCTCGATATCCTGGGTGGCGATACCGATGACCTGTCCGTATTTCAGCACCTCGTCGCCCGATTTGATGAATTTGAGGGCCACCTTATGCCCGCGCCCGATCAGCTCGAGCGCCGCCAGATCGCCCCTGCCCGTCGCGCCGCCGGCCGGAATGGACCGACGCGCCACCGCGACATTGTCGTTGGCGTTCAGCAAAATGGTTGCCTCGGAATTCTCACTCACGGATTTTCCTCCTCCCGGTATATTGCCTGCTATGTTTCTAGATCAGTTTTCGACCCAGCGTCTCTTCGAACCTTCCAGATGGGTATGCATGGCGGCCTGCGCCAGCAGCGGGTCTTTCAGTTCAAGCGCCGCCAGAATGGCCTCGTGTTCCTGAAGCGCGTGGGTCCAGGTATCGCGGTCTTCGAATTTCACGCGAAGCTGGGCCGAAATGGGGCTGTGGCGCTCATCGAAGAGGTTCGCCACCATTCGCGCCAAAACGCTGTTACCGGATTGCTCGGCTATGGTGACGTGAAACAGCCGATCCTGATCCAGAGGCTTGCGGCCGGCCTCTATTTCCCGCTGCATGGTATTGAGTATCTGGCGGAGGGTCGCGATTGTCTCATCGGTCATCCGGCTTGCCGCCAGCACGATGGTGGCACCCTCCAGCGCGGCGCGCGCCTGCATCAGTTCGGAGGGGCTATCACCCAGCGATTTGGTATGGTGGGTCGTCTGCAACGCTTCCGCCGACACATAAACCCCGGAACCCATGCGAATTTCGACGGTGTTGTCGATTTCAAGCGCAATCAGCGCCTCGCGCAAGGAAGGCCTCGATACACCGAGCTTCTGTGCCAGTTCGCGTTCGGCGGGAAGCCGCGTGCCGGGCAGGAATTCACCCATATCGATGAGTTCGCGTATCTGGTCCGCAATCTGCTGATAAAGCCTGCGCGGTTCCGCTATTTTGGCCTGACCACTCATGTGTTTTTTGACGAGTCCTGTCTGCTATCCATATTTGGCCTTACCGTAACGCCAAGTGTTTCAATACGCAAGGAATTACTTAAATATATGAAATTACGTATTTATTATCAGTTATCGTTTCATGTATTGCTTCTGTTTTGGATATGGCTTCGCAAATTTTGGCCTAATTGGCTTGACCATTCTGAAAAACCGGCCTAACCATTTGGCCTGTTCATGACCCCGGTGGAGCGGGGATACGGGTGGGAGGTTTCCAGATGTCGCAGGGCGCATCGACAATTCGGGGCGATTTTTCGCCTGAACAGATGGCGCACGGACAGCGTGCGGTGCTCCTGCGCCTCGATAACATCAGCAAGGAATTTCCCGGCGTAAAAGCACTGTCGAACGTGCATTTCGATCTGCGCGCCGGCGAGGTACATGCCGTCTGCGGCGAAAATGGTGCGGGAAAATCGACGCTGATGAAGATCGTCAGCGGCGTCTATCAGCCGAGCGACGGCACCATCCTTCATAAAGGTGTGAAGGTGCAATATGCATCGCCGCTGGAATCCGAAGCCGCCGGCATCGCCATCATCCATCAGGAACTGAACCTCGTTCCGCATCTTTCCGTTGCCGAAAACATCTATCTTGCGCGCGAACCGCGGCGCGGTTTCCTCGTTGACCGTAAGAAGCTGCGCCTCGATGCCAAGCGCTGTCTCGACCGGCTGGGTGTCGATATCGACCCCGACCAGATCGTCCGCGGCCTTTCGGTCGCCCAATGTCAGATGGTCGAAATCGCCAAGGCGCTTTCTCTTGACGCTGAAGTGCTCATCATGGATGAGCCGACCTCTTCGCTGACCGAGCAGGAGACCCGGCTCCTGTTCAAGGTCATCCGCGATCTCAAGGCATCCGGTGTCGGGATCGTTTATATTTCCCACCGTCTCGATGAAATGGCCGAAATCGTCGACCGTGTGACGGTTCTGCGCGATGGACGTTATATTTCGACCGACGATTTCACTTCGATCACCGTTGACGACATCGTCACGCGCATGGTCGGGCGTTCGCTGGAAGACAAATTCCCCGAGCGTACATCGCGCCCCACGGAAGATGTTATTTTTTCCGTCGAGGGCCTGACGCGCAGCGGCGTGTTCCACGACGTCGGTTTTTCGCTGCGGCGTGGCGAAATCCTCGGTTTTGCCGGGCTGATGGGTGCCGGCCGCACCGAAGTCGCCCGGGCGATATTCGGCGCCGATCCGCTCGATGCGGGCAGGATCGTTTTCAACGGGCGGGAGCTTTCGATCAGTTCGCCGCAGGACGCCATCGAGGAGGGCATCGCCTATCTCTCGGAAGACCGTAAAAGCGATGGTCTCGCCATCAAGATGTCGGTGGCGGCCAATACGACGCTTGCCAATCTCGGCGAGGTTTCCAACCGTTTCGGCCTGATCGATTTCAAGAAACATGACGATGTGGCAAAGCGCTACGTCGATCTCCTGAATATCCGTACCCCTTCCATCGGGCAGACGGTGCGGCTGCTTTCAGGCGGCAATCAGCAGAAAATCATCATCGGCAAATGGCTGTTCCGGCAATCTCGCGTGCTGTTCTTCGATGAGCCGACACGCGGCATCGATGTCGGCGCGAAATTCGCGATCTACAAGATCATGGACGAGCTCGCCGCGCAGGGTATCGGCGTCATTCTCATCAGTTCGGAACTGCCGGAAATTCTGGGGCTGACGGATCGTATCGCCGTTTTCCACCAGGGCCGGATTACGGGTGTGCTCGAAACCGCCAAGACCAATCAGGAAGAAATCATGCGGTATGCGTCCGGTTACGGCCGGACCGCGCAGTGAGGAACGACATGGCCAATATTGCAGAAACCAAGAAGAGCTTCGCAGTCAGCGACCGCCAGAAGGACATTATCCAGAAGTTTGCCGCACTTGGCAGCCTGTTCGCTCTCGTCGCGGTCTTTTCCGCCACCAGCAGCGCCTTCTTCACCGTCAATAACGGTATGACGATTGCGTTGCAGGTCACGTCCATCGCGCTGCTCGGCATCGGGGCTACCTGTGTCATCATCACCGGCGGCATCGATCTTTCCGTCGGTTCGGTGCTTGCGCTTGCCGGCGTCGTCGCCGCCCTTGCGGTGAAGGAACTCGGCATGCCGGTGCCGATCGGTATGTTGCTTGGCATTCTCACCGGGTCGCTCTGCGGTCTCATCAACGGTCTTCTGGTGACCCGTTTCAAGCTGCCGCCCTTCATCGCCACCCTCGGCATGATGTTGATCGCCCGCGGCGTGGCGCTGCAGATCACCGGTGCGCGCGCCGTCTCCGGCCTTGGCGAATCTTTCGGCGAACTCGGCAATGGCGCCCTCTTCCGCATCGTCACCATCGGTGACGACGGCTTTCCGAATGTGGTGTTTCCCGGCATCCCCTACCCCGTCATCCTGATGGTGGTGATTGCGCTTGCGGTTTCCTTCATGCTCAACCGCTCGATCCTCGGCCGTCACATTTACGCTGTCGGTTCCAACGCCGAAGCCGCGCGCCTTTCCGGCGTCAATGTCGCCCGCGTCACAAATTTCACCTACATCCTGTCCGGCACGCTCGCCGGGCTGACGGGCTGCGTGCTGATGTCTCGCCTCGTCACCGCCCAGCCGAACGAGGGTGTGATGTATGAGCTGGACGCCATTGCCAGCGCCGTTATCGGCGGCACATCGCTGATCGGCGGCGTGGGAACGATTTCCGGCACGGCCATCGGCGCTTTCGTCATCGGCATCCTGCGCAACGGTCTCAACATGAATGGCGTCTCCGCCTTCACACAACAGATCATCATCGGCCTCGTCATTCTGGTCACCGTCTGGATCGACCAGTTGCGCAACCGCCGCTGATCAAGGGCCTGCGGACCCTTTCCGCAAAAAAGATCGGCAAGGGGAGGCCCGGTATGCCGACATCACGGAGGAAGAAATGAAGAAAATTGCGACTGCCCTTCTGACATCCGCAATTGCGCTGTGGAGCGTTTCCACCGTGCAGGCCGGTGAAATCGCCGTCATCGTCAAGACCGTCAACTCCACCTTCTGGCAGAACGTCCAGAAGGGTGCTGATGCGGCGATGAAGAACTCTTCCGGCAATACCATGACCTTCCAGGGTCCGGCTGCCGAGTCCGCCATTGCCGACCAGGTCAACATGGTCGAAAACGCCATCAACCGTAAGGTCGCGGGCATTGTTCTGGCACCTTCCGATCCGGACGCGCTGGTGCCTGCCGTCAAGAAGGCCTGGGAAGCCCGTATTCCGGTCGTTCTGATCGACTCGCAGCTCGCAAAGGGTTCGGAGCAATATTACCAGTCGTTCCTCGCGACCGATAACAAGAAAGCCGGCGAACTGGCAGCCCAGGCGCTGATCGACAAGGTGGGCAAGGAAGGCAAGATCGCCGTCATGTCCTATGTCGCCGGTGCAGGTTCGGAAATCGGCCGTGTCGGCGGTTTTACCGACTACATCCAGATGAACTCTAACCTGAAGATCGTCGGCCCGTTCTATTCGCAGTCGCAGATGGCGACCGCGCTGAACCAGACGACCGACGTTCTGGCCGCCAATTCCGACCTCAAGGGCATTTTCGGCGCCAATGAGCCGACGGCAATCGGCGTGGGTCGCGCGCTCGCACAAAGCGGTAAGGCCGGCAAGGTCGTCGCCATCGGCTTCGACGGCAACCAGGACCTTCAGGGCTTCGTCAAGGATGGCACGCTGGCCGGTATCGTGGTTCAGGGTTCCTACCAGATGGGTGAAAAGGGCGTAGAGACCATTTCCAAGCTCATCGGCAAGGAAAAGGTCGAGAAGTTCGTCGACACCGGCGTCGTTGTTGTCACCAAGGACAATATCGAAAAGCCGGAAGCCAAGAACGTTCTTTATTGATTGCGTGATGACGCGCCGCTTTGCGGCGGCGCGTCTTTCCAAAGACAAGCTGGAAAGTCCCTGCGATGAAAGTCTCCGATACACGTAAATTGCCGCGCCGCGCCGTCGACGTCACCGTCATGGGCCTCGGTTGCGCCCAGATGGGCAATCTCTACCGCGTCACGCCCTATGAAGAGTCCAAGGGTGCGTTCGACAAGGCATGGGAAAGCGGCATGCGTTATTTCGATACCGCGCCGTTTTATGGCTATACGCGGTCGGAGCGTCGCCTCGGCACCATGGTGACGGAGCATGACCGGAACGAATACACGCTGAGCACCAAGGTCGGCCGCGTGATGGTTCCTGATGAGACTGTCGGTCCGGAGGAGGATGCCTATATAGCGCCGCTGCCGTTCCGCCCGGTCTATGATTATTCCTATGACGGTATCCTGCGCTCCTTCGAGGCAAGCCAGCAACGGCTCGGTGTTTTGAAGCCGGATATTCTTTATGCGCATGATATCGGCTCCTTCACCCATGGCGAAAAGCACCAGCATTACTGGGAGCAGCTGACCGCGGGCGGTGGGTTCCGGGCGCTTGGCAAGCTGCGCGAGGAAGGATCGACGGGGGCCGTCGGTCTCGGCGTCAATGAGTGGGAAATCGTCAGCGACGCCATGGATGTCTTCGATATCGACGTCGCCATGCTTGCCGGTCGTTATACGCTGCTGGAGCAGCAGAGCCTTGCTTTCATGAACCGTTGCGCTGAAAGCGGTGTCGCCATCGTTGTCGCCGGTGCATTCAATTCCGGCATTCTGGCCGGCAACCGCAAATTCAATTATGCCGACGCGCCTGCCGATATTCTCACGCGTGTCGATGCGCTGCAGGGTGTTTGCGGGGAACTCGGCGTATCGCTGCAGGCGGCCGCGCTGCAGTTTCCACTCGCCCATCCGGCGTCGGTCACGGTCGTCTCAGGTGCGCGCAATGCGCAGCAGCTCGCCTCCAATATCGAATGGTTCGAACAGTCGATCCCGGATGAATTCTGGTCCGAACTGCACAGGCGCGGCCTGATTGCCGAAGGTGCGCCGGTGCCCGGCAGGAAGGCCTGAGGCGATGCTCATCGACGCCCACCAGCATTTCTGGCTGATGAAGGATCGCGCCGGGCAGTGGCCGCCGCCATCGCTTGCCGCCATCTACCGGGATTTTCTCCCCGCTGATCTGTCGCCTTTGCTGGCCGCTGCCGGCGTTTCCGGCACCGTGCTGGTGCAGACGATGGAGACGGCGGCCGACACGGATTTCATGCTGGCGCTTGCGGAAAAGGCCGGTTTCATCAAGGGTGTGGTCGGCTGGGTGGACATGAAATCCGCCGATGCAGCGAGTGAAATCGCCCGTCGGGCAAAACATCCGGCGTTCAAGGGTGTCCGTCCGATGTTACAGGGCATGGAGGATGTCGCCTGGATCGATGATCCGGCACTTGATCCCGCCGTGGCGGCGCTGTTAAAACATGGTCTGGTGTTCGATGCGCTGGTCCTGCCGCCCAATCTGCCGCATCTCTTCGCCTTTGCCCGCCGCCATCCGCAATTGCCGATCGTCATCGACCATGGCGCGAAGCCGCTGATTGCTACCGGTCACTACAGCGACTGGCGCAAGGATATGGCCGTTCTGGCGGCTCTCCCGAATGTCCATTGCAAACTCTCCGGTCTGCTGACCGAGCGCGGTGAGCAGCGGCCGGAAGCGGTACGGCCTTATGCCGAGACCATTCTGGAACTCTTTGGCGGCAACCGCGTGATTTTTGGCAGTGACTGGCCGGTGTTGCGGCTGGCGGGCGATTATCAGGCATGGCTGGATTTCTGCCGCGATATCGTGCCGGCAGAGGACCATGCGGCAGTTTTCGGCGGTAACGCCGTTCGTTTTTATTCCCTTTCCCACAGGTGATGCATGCTGGCGATTTTCTGCGAAACCCCAGGTCAACTCGTCTCCAAGGAACTGCCGAAACCAGCGCGTGGCGAAGGTGAAGTACTGGTGCGTATTCGCCGCATCGGGGTTTGCGGCACGGACCTGCACATCTTCACCGGCAACCAGCCTTATCTTTCTTATCCGCGCATCATGGGCCATGAGCTTTCCGGCACGGTGGAAGAAGCGCCGCAAGGCAGCCATCTGTCCGCAGGCGATGTGGTCACCGTCATTCCCTATATCTCGTGCGGCAAATGTAGTGCCTGCCTGAAGGGCAAGAGCAATTGCTGCCGCAATATCGGTGTGCTGGGCGTTCATCGCGATGGTGGCATGGTCGAATATCTGAATGTGCCGCAACAATTCGTGCTGAAGGCGGAGGGGTTGAGCCTCGATCAGGCGGCGATGACCGAATTTCTGGCTATCGGTGCGCATGCGGTGCGCCGTGGCGCAGTCGAGAAGGGGCAGAAGGTTCTGATCGTCGGCGCCGGCCCGATTGGCATGGCTGTTGCGGTTTTCGTGGTTCTCGATGGCGGCGAAGTGACCATGATTGACGGGCGCACCGACCGGCTGGATTTCTGCAAGGAGCATCTCGGCGTTGCGCATACGGTGACACTCGGCGAGGGCGACAGGGATCGCCTCTCCGACATAACCGGCGGCGATTTCTTCGATGCGGTCTTCGATGCGACCGGCAATCCGAAAGCCATGGAGCGCGGCTTTTCCTTTGTCGGCCATGGCGGTTCCTATGTGCTTGTCTCCATCGTCGCCAGCGATATCAGCTTCAACGATCCGGAGTTCCACAAACGGGAGACGACGCTGCTCGGCAGTCGCAATGCCACGCCCCAGGATTTCGAGCGCGTCCTGCAGGCGCTGCGGGAAGGCAAGGTACCGGAAGCACTGATCACCCATCGCATGACGCTTGCCGATGTGCCCTCCAGATTCGCCGGCCTGACCGATCCGAAGGCCGGAGTGATCAAGGGCATGGTGGAGGTCGCATGACGCCCGATACGCCCATCCTGCAATTCGGCACCAGCCGCTTTCTTCTGGCGCATGCGGATCTCTTTGTTTCGCAGGCGTTGGACAAGGGCGAGGCTCTCGGGCGTATCGCGATTGTCCAGACGACCGGCAATGCGGAGAGCCTGAAGCGTGTTGCGGCGCTGAACAGCGGGGTGCCCTACCCCGTGCGTATTCGCGGCATCCGCGATGGTCAGGAAGTGGACGAGGAAATTCAGGGCGGGGCTGTCGCGCGGGCGCTGACGGCTGCGACCGACTGGGCCGAAGTGCGCCGCCTTGCCTGCGAGGCCGAGGTTATTCTGTCCAATACGGGCGATCGCGGTTATGAGCTGGATTCGGCGGATAATGCCGGGCTTGCTGACGATTTCACGATCGTACCGAAAAGCTTTCCGGCAAAACTCTGCATGCTGCTGCTAGAGCGTTTTCAGCGCAATCCGGAAGCACCTGTCTCCATCTTCCCCTGCGAACTCGTGCCGCGCAATGGCGAAAAGCTGAAACAGGTCATTCGCCGGCTTGCCGATGAATGGCAATTGCCGGCTGGTTTTGCCTTTTATCTGAATGAGAAGTGCCGTTTTGCCAATAGTCTGGTGGATCGCATCGTCTCCGAGCCTATCGACCCGGTGGGTGCGGTGGCGGAACCCTATGCGCTATGGGCTATAGAGAAGCAGGACGGGCTTGTCCTTCCCTGCACGCACCCTGCCGTGGTGCTGACGGACGATCTCGATCACTATGAAAAGCGGAAGCTTTTCCTGCTCAATCTCGGCCATTCCTATCTGGCGGAACGCTGGTTGCAGGATGCGCGTGCGAAGGACGAGACGGTGCGTCAGGCAATGGCCGACGATGCTCTCGTTACGGATCTTGAGACGCTTTGGCGGGACGAGGTTCTGCCGGTCTTTGCCGCCGAAGGTATGGGGGATGATGCGCAGGCCTATATTGGCGTGCTGCGGGAGCGTTTGCGCAATCCCTTTCTCGCGCATCGGCTCTCCGATATCGCCGGCAACCACGATGAAAAGAAGCGCCGCCGCTTTGTCCCGGTCATTGCTGCGGCAGAACGGCTGGGTTTGGACCTGCCGCAGACAAAGCTGCGCGCTGCGCTCGCCACCATAAAGCAATAACGGAGTTTTTCATGCAGCGCATGGGCATGGTCATAGGCGTCAAACCGGAAATGATCGGGGAGTATAAAAGGCTGCATGCGACTGTGTGGCCTGAAATTCTGGCGCTTATCAGCGACTGCAATATCCGCAACTACACGATCTTCCTGCGCGAGCCGGAAAATCTGCTCTTCGGCTACTGGGAATATCACGGCAGCGATATCAGCGCCGACATGGCGAAGATGGCCGCAAGCTCCAAGAACCGGGAATGGTGGTCCTTCACCATTCCCTGCCAGCAACCGCTCGAAAGCCGGAAGGAAGGCGAGTGGTGGGCAATGATGGAAGAAACCTTCCACCACGATTGAATGATTTCCTTTGACACTGACCGCGAGTGAACGGCCATGACCAAAATTACTGATCTGCGTGTTTTCGACCTGCGTTTTCCGACCTCCCAGAGCCTCGACGGTTCGGATGCGATGAACCCCGACCCGGATTATTCGGCGGCTTATGTCATTCTCGATACCGATGAGGCGGGTCTCAAGGGCCACGGGCTGACCTTCACCATCGGCCGCGGTAACGATATCTGCTGCATGGCCATCGAAGCGATGCGTCATCTGGTCGTCGGCACCGATCTTGCCACCGTCACCGAGAACCCCGGCAAATATTGGCGGCATCTGACCAGCGACAGCCAGCTGCGCTGGATCGGACCGGACAAGGGCGCGATGCATCTCGCCACCGGCGCCGTCGTCAATGCCGTATGGGACTTGCTGGCCAAGAAGGCGGGCAAGCCGGTCTGGCAGCTCGTTGCCGATATGAGCCCGGAAGAAATCGCCGATATCGTCGACTATCGTTATTTGACCGACGTGCTGACCCGTGACGAGGCGCTTGCGATCCTCAAAAAAGCCGAAAGCGGCAAGAAGGAACGTATCGAGACGCTGAAGAGCGAAGGTTATGCCTGCTATACCACGTCGGCCGGCTGGCTCGGTTATGACGACGCCAAGCTGCGTCGCCTTTGCCAGGAAGCCATCGATGCCGGATTCAACCATGTGAAGATGAAGGTCGGCCGCGATCTGGAAGACGACATTCGTCGTCTCACCATTGCCCGCGAGGTGATCGGTCCCGACCGTTACCTGATGATCGACGCCAACCAGGTATGGGAAGTGGATCAGGCAATCGACTGGGTGAAGAAGCTCGCCTTCGCCAAGCCATTCTTCATCGAGGAGCCGACCAGCCCGGACGATATTGCCGGTCATCGCAAGATCCGTGCGGCCATCGGGTCCGTTAAGGTGGCGACCGGTGAAATGTGCCAGAACCGTATCATGTTCAAGCAGTTCATCGCCGAAGGCGCCATCGATGTGGTGCAGATCGACAGCTGCCGTATGGGTGGGCTGAACGAGGTGTTGGCGGTGCTGCTGATCGCCGCCAAATACAATCTGCCGGTCTGGCCGCATGCCGGCGGCGTCGGCCTTTGCGAATATGTGCAGCATCTGTCGATGATCGACTATCTGGTGGTGTCAGGCACGAAGGAAGGCCGCGTGATCGAATATGTCGACCACCTGCATGAGCACTTCATCGAGCCCTGCGATATCAGAAATGCCGCTTACATGCCGCCGAAACTGCCGGGCTTCTCCATCGAAATGAAGCCGGAGTCGATCGAGACCTACACCTTCGAGGAATAGTCAAAGGATGACAGCGCCTCCTTGAGCCGCTGCCACTCCGTTTCGCTACCGGGAAGGCCGAAACGCATGTCGTTCGGCCTTTCATCAAAAATGCGGACCAGAATGCCGTGTCGGCCAAGATGGCTGAACAGGTCTGCGGTGCGGAGATCCCGCACCAGAGTAAACAGCGATGTGCCGCCGGCAATTGCCAGTCCCGCTTTTTCCAGCATGGCATTCATGCGCCGGGCATCTTCGGCAAGGTGCAGACGCATGGATGATTGCCATTCCCCGTCCGCCAGAGCCTGCATCGCGATATGCAGCGCCGGGCCGGAAACCGCCCAGGGGCCGAGCCTTGCCTCCAGTTCAGCAGCGATATCGGGCTGCGCAATCGCGAAACCCAGCCGAACGCCCGCCATGCCGTAAAACTTGCCGAAGGAGCGCAGGACCACCAGCGCATCCTGACCGGCGGCATCTGCGAGGCTTTCGGCAAGTCCCGTTTCGATGAAGGCTTCGTCCACGACGAGCAGCCCCCCCTTGCGGCGCATGGCGTCGGCCAGCGACAACAATGCGGCGCGATCCGTGATGCGGCCATCGGGATTATTGGGATTGACCACCACGGCATAGTCGTGAGCCGACATCGCATCGATGTTTTCCACCTCGGTCACAGCCAGTCCGGCCATGCGCGCGGTTCGGGCATGTTCCGCATAGGCGGGTGAAAGTACGGCGCCGCTCTTGGCCCCGCGGGCGATAGCGATCTGCGCCAGCAATGGCATCAGCATCTGGGTGCCGGGGGAAAGCGCCACATGCCGGGCGGAAGGCGAATCGAAATGCGCTGCGGCCAGATGTTTCAATTCTTCGGCGGCGTCCGGTTCCGGCAGGCGGGCGAATGCGCTGGCGGGGATCGGCGAATGCGGGTAGGAGTGCGGATTGATCCCGGTCGAAAGGTCGATCCACGGTTCCGGCGCTTCAGGAAACAGCAGACGCGCCCTGCCGAGATTGCCGCCGTGACGGATCGCAGCTTTTGCCTTTTCTGGTACTGTCTCGCCCATGTTTTTTGCTCTCGCTTTCCTGTCGCTCGTGATCGAACGCCTGACCGGCTATCCGGACTGGCTGTTCAAACGCATCGGCCATCCCGTCACCTGGATCGGTTCGCTTATCGCGCTGCTGGACAAAAAATGGAACCGGGAGAGCGCGTCATTTTCACAACGCAAGGGGGCCGGTGTGGCGGCTCTCGTCGTTTTCGTCGGGCTGACGCTGTTTGTCGCATGGTTTGCGCAATCCGTTCTGTTCTTCCTGCCCTTCGGCCTTTTGCTGGTTGCCGTGCTTGGCGCTTCGCTGCCGGCGCAGAAAAGTCTCGAGCAGCATGTGGAGGCTGTCGCCACTGCGCTGGAGCGCGAGGGTGTGGAAGGCGGCCGCAAGGCGGTATCGATGATCGTCGGGCGCGATCCGCAAAAGCTGGACGAGGCGGCGATCTGCCGGGCGGCGATCGAAAGTCTGGCCGAGAATTTTTCCGACGGCATCGTCGCGCCCGCCTTCTGGCTCGGTCTCCTGGGCCTGCCGGGCGGCGCGACTTACAAGGCGATCAATACGGCAGACAGCATGATCGGCCATCGCTCACCCCGCCATGAGGCCTTCGGCTGGGCCTCCGCCCGGCTGGACGATCTGGTCAATCTGCCGGCCTCACGGCTGAGCGGCGGTCTTTTCGTGGTTGCTGCGTTTTTTGTTAAGGGCGCATCACCCGGCGGGGCCATGGCCGCGATACGTCGCGATGCCCATCATCACCGTTCCCCCAATGCCGGCTGGCCGGAGGCGGCGCTGGCCGGCGCTCTCGGCTTTGCGCTCGCAGGGCCGCGCTCCTATGGCGGGCAGATGATCGAGGCGCGTTTCATGGGCGAAGGCGGCAGGGCGGCGCTGGTCGCCGGCGATATTCGCAGGGCGCTGCGGCTTGCGCGGGTTGCCGACCTGTTGTTGATCGGCCTGCTGGGACTTCTGGCGATCCTTATCGCGCTATAGCAAGCAGACGGTCGAGATCGAGGTGCTGTTCCATATGCGCCGCGAGGCGATCAAGAACAGCATCCACCTGCGCATCGTAGTTCAGTTCCGTGTTCTGCCCGCCAAGCCGCTCAAGCCACGCGCCGCGTTGGCGGTCGTCCGAAAACAGGCCGTGAATATAAGTGCCGAAGATGCGGCCGTCAGGCGACACGGCGCCGTCTTCATGCCCATCAATTTTCGAAAAAGGCAGGCTGTCGGTTCCGCTCGTGGTTTCACCGACATGCATTTCATAGCCGGATAAATCAATCCCGTCGAAACTTTTCCCTGTAACGGAAACCAGCCTTTTGTCGCCCGTCAGAACAGTGTCGACATTCAGCAGGCCGAGCCCGTCGACTGTTGCCGGCGGTCCTTCGATGCCTTCGGGATCGGCAACTGTTTTTCCAAGCATCTGGTAGCCGCCGCAGAGGCCCAGAACATGGCCGCCGCGTCTCACATGCGCCGTGATATCGATGTCGAGTCCCGTATTCTTCAGCACGGCAAGATCGGCGATGGTGGCTTTCGAGCCGCAAAGCAGTACCAGCCGGCAATCGGCGGGAATGGTTTCGCCCGGCCGCACGCGGATCAGTTCGACATCCGGTTCCATATCCAGCGGATCGAGATCATCGAAATTGGAAATATGCGGCAGGATCGGTACGGCAATGCGGATATTCGCGCCAGGTTTCCGCTCAGCCGCGCCCGAAAGCCCGAGAGCATCTTCAGCCGGCAGCTTCGCGGCGTCGGCAAAATGCGGCAAGAGCCCGATGGAGGCCCAGCCGGTCTTTTCCGCAATTATCCGCATGCCGTCTGAAAACAGGGTCGGATCACCGCGAAACCGATTGACGATGAAACCTTCGATCATCGCCGCGTCTTCAGCTTCGAGTACGGCTTTGGTGCCGACGAGGCTGGCGATGACGCCGCCCCGGTCGATATCGCCGATCAGGATCACAGGCGCGTCCGCAGCTCTGGCAAAACCCATATTGGCGATGTCATTGGCACGCAGGTTGATTTCGGAGGCGCTGCCCGCGCCTTCCACCAGCACCAGATCTGCCTGTTGTTTCAGGCGGTCGAAGCTTTCGAGCACGTGCGGCATCAGCCCGGCCTTCATGTGCTGATAATCGGCCGCTTTTGCATTGCCGGCGATCTTGCCCTGCACCACCACCTGTGCGCCGGTCTCGCTCTGCGGCTTCAGGAGCACCGGGTTCATGTGCACGGAAAGCGGCACGCCCGCCGCCCGTGCCTGCAGCGCCTGCGCGCGGCCGATCTCGCCGCCATCGGCGGTGACCGCCGCATTGTTCGACATGTTCTGCGGTTTGAACGGCATGACGGACAGGCCGCGCCTGACGAAGGCACGGGCAAGGCCGGCCACCATCAGCGATTTGCCGACATCCGAGCCGGTTCCCTGAAACATCAGCACGCGTGCAGCCATATCAGAATTCTATCCCCGCCTGCGCCTTCACGCCCTCCTTGAAGTGATGTTTCACGAGGGTCATTTCCGTCACCATATCGGCCGCGTCGATGAGGGGTTGCTTGGCGTTGCGGCCGGTAACGATAACATGCAGATCGGGCCTGCGGCTGGAAAGCGTTTCGACCACCTCCTCCAGCGGCAGGTAATCGTAACGGAGCGCGATGTTCAGCTCATCGAGGATCAGCAGGCCGATGGTCTCGTCGGCCATCAGGACCTTGGCTTCTTCCCAGGCCTTTGCCGCCGCTGCGACGTCGCGTTTCAAATCCTGTGTGTCCCAGGTGAACCCTTCGCCCATGGTGCGCCACACGACCCTGTTGCCGAACAAAGTCAGCGCCTGCTGTTCTCCCGTCGACCATGCGCCCTTGATGAATTGAACGACGCCGACCCGCCGCCCGGTGCCGAGCATGCGCAGGGCAAGGCCGAAAGCGGCCGTGGATTTGCCCTTGCCGGGACCAGTATTGATCATCAGCAGACCTTTTTCGATGGTCTTTTCCGCAACCTCGGCGTCCTGCACCGTCTTGCGGTTGACCATTTTCTGCCGGTGACGTTCGGCTTCGCTGTCGCTGATGTCGCGTGTCATCGCGTTTTCCTTTTCATCCAGCGGCGCGGGACCCGGTGCCCCCCGCCATTCGGAGCGGCGACTATACCCAATTTGCCGCACCCGGCAATGTGCTGGCCACAGGGCCGCGGCATTGACCCTCACGCCCGTTCAGCCTAAGGGTAACGGACTGACGGTCTTTTCCCGGCAACGGGAAAAGCTAAGAGGGAACACGGTTCCAGCCCGACCACCGGGTCATTCCGTGGCTGCCCCCGCAACTGTAAGCGGTAAGCCCGCACCGTAAAGCCACTGGACACCTCAACGGGTTCGGGAAGGCGGTGTCAGGGTGTAAAGCCGCGAGCCAGGAGACCTGCCGTTTCAGGAGAAACGTCTGCCGGGCGGGGTGCTCCGGTCAGTCGGTTAGATCGAACATCCGGTTTGCGCCTGCCCGCATGCCGTATTCGACATCCGCACCCCCGAGATTTTTTTGCAAGGCGCGGGAAACGATACGGTTTGGATATTTCAGCGACATCTTCATGTGCAGGCGGAAACACGCAGGACGAAACGGCGTCCGGCGTGACCGTCTTCGTTTGCAGAAGCTGTCGCGATGAAGCCGACCCCAATGCCGAACCGCGCCCCGGTTCGCGTCTCGCCGATGCCGTCATCGCAAAGGCGGAGGAAACGGGTGTCACCGTTCGTTCCGTCAACTGCCTCGCCAATTGCAAGCGCGGGCTTAGCGCTGTGCTGCGCAGCGCCAATGGCTGGTCCTATGTCTTCGGCGGGCTGACGACCGGTGATGTGGAAGATTTGCTGACCGGTGCGCGGCTGCTGGCTGCCGCCCCCGACGGCCTGATGCCCTGGCGCGGCCGCCCCGAACCCTTAAAGCGCGGCATGGTGGCGCGCATTCCCCCATTCGATTTTACCGAGGAGAGATCATGAGCACCCTTCTGGACCGCGTTCCCTGCACCATCGTCACCGGCTTTCTGGGGGCTGGCAAAACCACGCTGCTGCGCGGCCTCCTCGAAAAGCTGGAGGGCAAGCGGCTGGCCATCATCGTCAATGAATTCGGCGATATCGGCATCGATGGCGAGATTCTCAAAGGTTGCGGTATTGAAAGCTGCCCGGAAGAAAACATCGTCGAACTGGCCAATGGCTGCATCTGCTGCACGGTGGCGGATGATTTCCAGCCCGCCATCGAACAGATTCTGAGCCGCCAGCCGAAGGTGGAGCATATCCTCATCGAAACCTCCGGCCTTGCCCTGCCGAAGCCGCTGGTGCAGGCCTTCCAGTGGCCGGCGATCAAGAGCCGGGTGACGGTGGATGCCGTCGTGGCCGTGGTGGATGGCGCCGCCCTTGCCGAAGGGCAGGTGGCGCACGACATGGAAGCTCTTGCCGCCCAGCGGGCCAATGACGAGGCGCTCGATCACGATGACCCGGTCGAAGAGGTTTTCGAAGATCAGGTTGCCTGCGCCGATCTTATCGTGCTGACAAAGGCCGATCTTCTTGACGATGCCGGCCTCAACAAGGCCAAGGCGCATGTTCTCGAACATCTGCCGAAGGCGGCAAAGATCGTCGTGGCCTCCAACGGCGCCATCGACCCCGCCGTGCTGATCGGTCTTGGCCTTGCGGTGGAAGAGGATATCGAAAACCGCCGTACCCATCATGATGGCGAACTCGACCACGAGCATGACGATTTCGACAGCTTCGTCATCGATCTGCCGGCCGTGACCGACCCGGAAGCGCTGGCAGCCCGTATCGCCGAGACGGCAGCTGCGGAAAATGTCCTGCGTATCAAGGGCTTCATCGAGGTTTCCGCAAAGCCTATGCGGCTGCAGGTGCAGGCTGTCGGCAGCCGCGTCAACCACTATTACGACCGGCCCTGGGCCGCGGGTGAGGAACGCCGCAGCCGCCTCGTCGTCATCGGCGAAAAGGGCATCAACCGCGAAAAGATCGAACAGATGCTGGCCGCCTGACGATGCACATCCTCGCTACCACATCCTCGTCTCTGGACGACCTGATCGAGCCGGTTGATCTCAACCAGCCCTGGTCGGATGTGGTGATGCTGTCTTTTTCGGCAAGCGATCTGGCCGGTTTGGAACAGGCCTGGCGGCGAACAGCGGGTGTGCTCCCCTCCCTGTCAGCCGCCAACCTCTCCGAGCTTCGACATCCCATGTCGGTCGATCTCTGGATCGAAAAGACGGCGGAACATGCCAGGGTTATTCTTATCCGGATTCTCGGCGGTGCGGAACGCTGGCGTTACGGTGTCGATCAGCTTTCCATTCTTGCACGCAGGCGCGGCATCAAGCTTCTGCTTTTGCCGGGTGAGTGCAGCGAAAGGGACGAGAAACTCGAAGCGGCCTCGACCGTCGATCGGCGGATTTTGGCCTCGGTCCTCTCCTTCTTCCGTGAGGGCGGGCAGGAGAATATGGACCGGCTTGCCTTTGGTTTCGCCGCTCTTGCAAGGGGCGAGGCTTGGCCGGATATTGAAGCCGAGCCGCTGCCGAAAGCCGGTTTTTACCGGCCCGGCAGGGGCGTTGTGGATAGGGCGCAAGCCTGCGCTGGTTTTCCTGACGGTGCGCCCGTTCTGCCCATTCTGTTTTATCGTTCCATGCTTCTGGCGGCAGATGCAGCACCGGTGGGTGCGCTTTTCGAGGCGCTCTCGCAGCGCGGTTTTGCACCCTTGCCGATTTTTGTCAGCGGTCTGAAGGATGGCGAGGCGATCTGTTTCCTCGAAACGGTGCTGCCCGATCTGAAGCCTGCCGCCATCATTGCCGCCACCGCCTTCGCCAGCCAGACGGATGACGACGGTGCAACGTTGTTCGACCGTCTCGGCGTGCCGGTGTTTCAGGTGGTGATGGCGACGACGCGGCGGGACGGATGGGCGGAAAATGCGCGCGGTCTCAATCCCTCCGATCTCGCCATGCATGTCGTCCTGCCGGAACTGGATGGCCGGATTCTCGCCGGTGCAATCTCGTTCAAACAGGCGCGCGTGGATGGCAGCGCGAGTTTGCTCAATGTACCCGAGGCTGATCGGGTCGAGCAGGTGGCAAATCGCATTGCCTCTTTCCTGCGGCTGAGGAATGCCCTTCCACGGGATCGCCGCATCGTCATTCTGATGCCGGATTATCCCGGTGCGGCGCCCGGACGAACCGGTTATGCCGTCGGTCTCGATGTGCCGCAAAGCGTTCTCGAAATGATGCAGGATCTCGCCGGGGCCGGTTATACGGTCAAGGATATTCCTGAGACCGCGCGGGCGCTGCTCGACTGCATTGAGCAACAGGAAGCGGCAATTGATCTTTCCACCTACGAGGCTTTTTTCTCCGCCTTGCCGCCGGCATCTGCCGGGTCCGTAAACGCGACATGGGGTGTGGCAACCGATGACGATGCACTCGTCGATGGTGCATTCCGGTTCCGCGCCGCCCGTTTCGGTGAAGTATTCGTGGCGCTTGCGCCGGACAGGGGCCGCAATGAAGATCGTCGGGTGGACTACCACGACCCTGCCCTGCCGCCGCGCCACGCGCTTGTTGCCTTCGGTGCATGGATGCAGCGGATTGCGGGTGCGCATGCCATCGTGCATGTTGGCGCGCACGGCACGCTGGAATGGCTGCCCGGCAAAACGGTGGCGCTTTCCCGCAATTGTTTTCCCGAAATCGTCACCGGCTCGCTGCCGGTGGTCTACCCTTTCATCGTTTCCAATCCGGGCGAGGCGGCGGTCGCCAAGCGACGGATCGCGGCCTTGACCATCGGCCATGTCCCGCCCGTGCTGGTCAATGCCGGGCTTTCGCCGGAACAGTCGGCGCTGGAGCAGCTGGTCGATGAATATGCGCAGGCGGATGGGCTGGATCGCCGCCGGCGTGACCGGCTGGCGAAACTGATCGTCGAAAAGGCGTTGGAGACCGGGCTTGCGGCGGAAGCGGGCGTGGCTGCGAAGGATGATGCCGATGCGGCCCTCTCACGCATCGACGCTTTTCTCTGCGACCTCAAGGATTTCGCCATCAAGGATGGCCAGCATGTTTTTGGCCGCAGTGCCGAGGGTGAGACCGACCTTCTGAGGCGTGAAAGCGCCAAATCGGAAAAAGCTGCCCTGCTTGCCGCGCTCGATGGCCGGCATATCGTCCCCGGCCCCTCCGGCGCACCTGCGCGCGGGCGGCTCGATGTGCTGCCCACGGGCCGCAATCTCTATGCCGCCGATCCGCGCACCATGCCGACGCCGACGGCGTTCGAGCTGGGCCGCATGGCGGGCGAAGAAGTGCTGCGCCATCATCTGCAGTCCCATGGCGACTGGCCGAAACATCTCGTTTTCGATCTCTGGGGCAGCGCCAGCCTGCGCAATGGCGGTGAGGATGTGGCGCAAGCGCTGCATCTGATGGGGGCGAGACCGATCCACGACCCCGCCACCGGCCGGGTCACCGGTATCGAGGTGCTGCCGCCGGCGAGCCTGGGGCGGCCGCGTGTCGACGTCACCTTTCGCATTTCCGGTCTGTTCCGCGACATGTTCCCGGCACTGATCGCGCTTCTCGACGCCGCCGCCAAGGCCGTCGCGCGGCGGGAGGAGGCGCCGGGCGACAATCCGCTTGCGGAAGAGGCCGCCACGCTCGGGCATATTCCGGCGCGTATTTTCGGCTCGGCGCCCGGCACCTATGGTGCCGGCATCGAAGAAAAGCTTGCCAGCGGGAAATGGGACGAACGCGAAGAGCTGGGGCAGGCCTATCTCGATGCGGCAAGCCACGCTTTCGGCGGTGCGGACGGGCTGGAGATTTTCGAAGATACCGGTTTTGTGGAGTTGGTCAGGCGCGCCGATCTTCTGGTTCACACCGGGGACGATCCGGGCCGCGACCTTCTGGACGGTTCTTCGGATGTCGCCTTCATCGGCGGTTTTTCCGCCGCGAAGGCTGTGCTTGGCGACGTTGCCGATATTGTTGCGCTGGATACGACAGATCCGGCGCGCCCGCGTGCAAGGTCGATGGCGCAGGCGTTGACGCGGGTGGTGCGCGCGCGCGCCGTCAATCCCCGCTTCATTGCCGGCCAGATGCGGCACGGTCCGCGCGGGGCGGCGGAATTCCTCGAGACGGTGGATCGGTTGATCGGCTTTGCCGAAACCACCCATGCGGTGTCCTCCTCGTTGATCGAGGCGCTTTACGATGCCTATTTCGGCAATGAGGATGTGCGCGATTTCATCCTGCGGGAAAATCCGAAAGCGGCGCAGGTGATGGCCGAACGCTTTTTATCAGCCCGCCGTCGCGGGCTGTGGCACAGCCGCCGCAACGCGGTGGATGCGGAACTTGAAATGCTGGTCCTTCCACGCCCCCAAAGGGTGGAGGCGTGATGATGGCCGTTGCCGATCCCGTTCAGCCATTCGGCCGCCGTGGCCTCTGCCCGGCCCTGTCCGCCCCCATGCGCACCGGCGACGGTTTTTTGTCGCGGATCGCTTTCGAGGCGGATATCGACCCGCGCGACATGGTGGTGCTTTGCCATCTTGCCGGGCGGCATGGCAACGGATTGATCGACATTACCGCCCGCGGCAGCCTGCAATTTCGCGGCCTGACACCGGAAAGCGCCTGTGCTCTGGAAAAAAATGTGCTGGCGCTGGATTTGCCGTTGCGTGCGGGGCTCGCGGTCGAGACATCGCCTCTGGCCGGTCGGGATGACGCGGAGATTGCCGATGATGGCCCTCTCGCCGAGGAGATTCGAAAAGAGGCCGATAGGCTTGTTCTCCATGAAAAGCTTGCCGCTAAAATGTCTGTCGTCATCGATGGCGGTGGGCGCCTCTCCATGGGAGATTTGCTGGCCGATATTCGCCTGAAAGCTGTGTCGCTTGATGGGCGGACCGTCTGGCGATTGCTCGTGGGTGGACCGGAAAGCAGGGCTCTGAATGCCGGATTGGTCGAGACGGACATAGCGGCGGGTGTCGTCCTGTCGCTGCTCGCCTATCTGGCCGGTGAAGGGCCGCTTGCCCGTGGCCGCGATCTGGACCATTCGACGATAAAAGAAATCTGCGGTGATCGCCTGCTGGATCGGGTGATTGTTGATGACGCCAGGGCGGCTTCTGCGCCTCTCGGGCTGATGACGACGGGAAAGGATCGCTTCGCAATTGCCGTCGCGCCTGCTTTCGGGCAAATCCAGGCCTGCGATTTGTCGCATCTCTGCGAACGGGCCGGTATGCTCGGCATCACGGCCCTGCGGCCAGCACCAAACCATAGCCTGCTATTCTTTGGATCGTCATCTGCCTGCGGCGCATTGCTTGAGATTGCAAGGGCGGCCGGTTTCATCACGACGGCAGGTGATGCGCGCTCTTCCATTGCCGCCTGTCCCGGCGCGCCGGGCTGTGCTTCGGCTTTTCTTCCTACCCATGAATTGGCTGCCTTTGCGTCTGAGGAATGCGCCTCGTTGCTGGATGGCTCCTTCACGCTGCATATTTCCGGCTGCGGCAAAGGTTGCGCGCACCCCGCGCCGTCGCTTCTCACTTTTTCCGGCGCCGCCAATGGTCTGGCCTTTTCGATTTCGGGACGCGCCGGTGACGTGCCGGATGGCATTTTACCTTTCCAGCATCAGAGGACGGCGCTTTCGCGGCTTGCCCGTCTTTACGAAAAAGAACATAAGCCCGGGGAAAACGCCGCCACCCTGTTTGCCCGGCTGGGCAAACAGGCGATCGGTGCGGCGCTTCGACAGGATGACCGATGACCGACTATGACTATATTCGCGACGGCAATGCGATCTATGAGCGCTCCTTCGCCATCATTCGTGAGGAAGCGGATTTGTCCGCCTTTACCGAAGAGCAGGCGGATATCGCCATTCGCATGATCCATGCCTGCGGGCAGGTGGAGGCAGTCAGCCATTTCCGCTTTTCGCCGGATTTTGTTGCCGCGGCACGTGGTGCTCTACGAGCCGGCAAGCCTGTTCTCTGCGATGCGGAAATGGTTGCTCATGGCGTGACGCGCGCGCGCCTTCCGGCTGATAATGATGTGGTCTGCACCCTTCGCGATCCCCGCACGCCGGAGCTGGCGAAAAAGATTGGCAACACCCGCTCCGCCGCCGCACTCGATCTGTGGGCAGAGAAGCTGGATGGCGCTCTGGTTGCCATTGGCAATGCGCCGACTGCACTGTTCTATTTGCTTGAGATGCTGGAAAAAGGTGCCGCGCGCCCGGCCGCCATCATCGGCATGCCGGTTGGCTTTGTCGGTGCGGCGGAATCGAAAGACGCGCTGGAGGCAAGTTCGCTTGGCATTCCCTATGCCATCGTCAAGGGACGCATGGGTGGTTCGGCCATGACGGCTGCCGCCATCAACGCCGTTGCGAGGGCTGGCCTGTGAGCGCGGCTCTTTTCGAACATCCGAAGGGTAAACTCGTGGGCGTCGGCACCGGCCCCGGCGATCCCGAGCTTCTGACGCTGAAGGCTGTCCGCGCCATTGAAAATGCCGATGTGCTTGCCTTCTTCTGCAAGAAAGGCGGCAGCGGCAATGGTCGCGGTATTGTCGAAGCCTTCATTCGCCCCGGTACGCTGGAAATGCCGTTGGTCTACCCGGTGACAGTCGAGAGCGACAAAAACGGCAACGATTACCGTGATGCCATTGCCGCCTTTTTCGATCAATCGGCGAAGGACATCGCTGTGCATCTCGAAGCCGGGCGCAATGTCGCCGTGCTGTCGGAAGGCGATCCGCTGTTTTACGGTTCTTATATGCACCTTCATCTGCGGCTTGCGCCATCTTACCAGGCGGAGGTCGTTGCTGGCATCACGGCCATGTCCGGTTGCTGGTCCATGGCCGGTCTGCCGCTGGTGCAGGGCGACGATATTTTGAGCGTGCTTCCCGGCACGCTCGGCGAAGATGTTCTGACGGAACGTCTGTCCGGCACGGATGGCGCGGTGATCATGAAGGTGGGGCGCAACCTGCCGAAGATTCGCCGGGCGCTGGAAAAGGCCGGTAAACTTGAAGACGCGCTTTATGTCGAGCGCGGCACCATGGCCAACAGCCATGCGGTGCGGCTCATCGAACGCGATGCATCGCCTGCCCCCTATTTTTCGCTGGTTCTGGTGCCGGGCTGGAAAACCAGACCCTCTGTAGGTGAAAAGCCATGACCGGCACGCTCGTCGTCGTCGGCCTCGGCCCTGGCAGCGCGGCGCAGGTGACGCCGGAGGCGCTTGCCGCCGTCGAGGCTTCGGAGGATTTCTTCGGCTATATTCCTTATCTCGACCGTCTATCGCTGAGACCCGATCAACGCCGCCATGCTTCGGACAATCGTGAGGAAATCTCCCGCGCCGAACAGGCTCTGCGGCTTGCGGCTTCCGGCGGCAAGGTCTGTGTGGTTTCTGGCGGCGATCCCGGCGTTTTCGCCATGGCGGCGGCGGTTTGCGAGGCGGTCGAAAGCGGCCCCGCCGAATGGCGCGATATCGATTTCTCCGTCGTGCCGGGTGTGACTGCCATGCTGGCGGTCGCTGCGAGAGCCGGCGCGCCGCTTGGCCATGATTTCTGCGCCATTTCGCTGTCGGATAATCTGAAACCCTGGGGCATTATTGAAAAACGGCTGATCGCGGCGGCGGAAGCAGGCTTTGTGATGGCGTTCTACAATCCCGTCAGCAAGTCGCGGCCGCACCAGCTAGGTACCGCTTTTGATCTATTGCGGGCGCATTTGCCCGGTTCGGTGCCGGTGATTTTCGGTCGTGCGGCAGGCCGGGCGGATGAGCGTATCCGGGTCGTGCCTCTTTCAGAAGCCTCGAGCGATATGGCGGATATGGCCACCTGCATCATCGTCGGTTCGGTTGAAACCCGTCTGATCGAGCGTTCCGGCAAAGAATCGCTGGTTTATTCGCCACGTTTTTCGAGAAGAGAAAGCTGATGGTGGATGGCGGTGAGCGCAGCTGCAATATCCATCACGGTCGCGCCATCCAGGGACGCGTCGTTCCGCAGTTGCGGCCGGTCGATCATGATGACCGGCAGGCCGAGTCGTCTTGCGGCTTCGATCTTGCCATAGCTCGCGCTGCCACCGGAGTTTTTCGAGATCACCGTCTCGATGCGGTTTTCTTCCAGCATGCGGATTTCGTCGTCCAGCGCAAAGGGGCCGCGCGCGGTAATATAGCGCGCATGCGGCAGTTTCAGCGGCGGCTCCACCGGGTCGACGCTGCGGATGAGATAGTTGTGCTGGGGCGCGGTTTCGAAAGGAAGAAGCTCCTGTCGGCCGAGCGCCAGAAATACATGTTTGCTTTCGTCGCCGAGCGCGGTGACAGCCTGTTCGACGCTATCGACATCATGCCACCTGTCACCCGGCTGACGCTTCCAGGCAGGACGCGAAAGGACGATCAGCGGAACTTTGGCAAGCCCTGCGGCCCCAACGGCATTGGCGGAAATCTTTGCCGCATAGGGATGGGTGGCGTCCACAAGAATATCGAAATTCTCTGCGCGAATGAAATCCGCGAGACCGACAGCGCCGCCAAAACCGCCGCTGCGCATCGGCACCGGCTGTTCGACCGGCGAGAGCGTGCGGCCGGCCATGGAGAGCAGAATTCGATAGCCGGGTTCTTCGGCCAGCCTGCCGGCCAGAATGCGGGCATCCGCCGTGCCGCCAAGGATGAGTATGGAGCGTGTCATGACGTCTGAATATTCCGGAACGGGCGATGCTTCTACAGAAAAGAAAGAAAAGCCCTGGCTTTCCATCGTCGGTATTGGTGAGGACGGGCTGGAGGGGCTGGGCCGGAACGCGATTGAGGCGATAGAGGCGGCCGAGGTGGTTTTCGGCGGCAAACGCCATCTGGAGTTGGCGGCCGCGGTCATTCGAGGTGAAGCACGGCGCTGGCCGGTGCCGTTCGACACGGATATGGGCGATGTCGTGGTGCTGCGCGGCAAGCGGGTTTGTGTGCTCGCTTCCGGCGATCCGTTCTTTTATGGCGTCGGCGTCACGCTTTTGCGGCGTATCGATGCGGGTGAGACAGTCTGCTATCCCTCGCCCTCCGCTTTCTCGCTGGCCGCCGCACGGCTTGGCTGGGCGCTGCAATCGGTCGACTGCGTTTCGCTGCACGGGCGTTCCATCGACCTCCTGCGGCCGTATCTCCATGCCGGGGCGCGGATTATCGCGCTTACCTCGGACGCCCACGCCCCGGCCTTGATCGCGGAATTGTTGTCCGATTTGGGTTTCGGCCAGTCGGAATTCGTCTTGCTTGAAGCCTTGGGCGGAGAGCGGGAGAGGCGGCGGAAGTGCAGGGCGGCCGATTTCTCGTTTGAAGACATCAACCCGCTGAATGTGGTGGGGATTGACGTCGTCGCGGCCGAGGGCGCTCGCGTTCTGCCTTTCACAGGTGGGCTTGATGATGGCCTGTTCGAACATGATGGGCAGATCACCAAACGTGAAATCCGCGCCGTGACACTTTCCTCTCTTGCCCCACGGCGGGGCGAGTTGCTGTGGGATATCGGTGCCGGTTCGGGTTCGATCGGCATCGAATGGATGCTGTCGCACCACTCGCTCCGCGCCATCGCCATAGAACAACACCCGGAAAGGGCGGAGCGTATCGCCCGCAATGCCGAAGCTTTCGGTGTGCCGGCGCTTGAGGTGATGATCGGCGCAGCCCCTGCGGCCTTTGAAGGCTTGCCTCAGCCGGATGCGATTTTTATCGGCGGCGGCGGCAGTGAAGCGGGCGCGCTAGAGGGCGCTATGGAGGCCCTGAAACCCGGCGGGCGGCTGGTCGCCAATGCGGTGACGCTGGAAATGGAGGCGGTGCTGCTTGCCGCCCATGCGCGGTTCGGCGGCTCGATGATCCGTCTGGATGTGTCGCGGGTGACGGCCGTTGGCTCCATGTCGGGCTGGCGTCCGGCGATGCCGGTGACACAATGGAGCTGGACCAAGCCATGGTGACAGTGGTTGGCATAGGCTGCCGCAGAGGTGCGGGTTCAGATGCTGTTATTGCCGCCGTGCGCGCTGCGGAGCATGCTTTTGGCGTGATGGCGGAATGCCTGGCAACTGCGCCGCTCAAAGCCGGTGAAGCCGGTCTTGCTGAGGCGGCGAAAAGCCTGTCGCTGTCGCTTGAAATCGTATCGCAGGAACGGCTCGAGGCGGTTGCTTCGAAAACAATGACATTTTCACAGGCAAGCCTTGATCATACCGGCTTGCCAAGTGTGAGCGAAGCGGCGGCGCTTGCCGCCGCCGGCGAGAATGCAAGGCTGGTCGCGCCGCGTCTTGTAGTTGGCGATGTGACGGTGGCCATGGCAACCACTGACGATGCCCCACATGATAGCGGCTGCGCCATCGAATATGGAGAACAATAATGACGGTTCATTTCATCGGCGCCGGTCCGGGCGCCGCCGATCTCATTACGGTGCGCGGGCGCGATCTTATCGCCGCCTGCCCGGTGTGCCTTTATGCCGGCTCGCTGGTTCCGAAGGCGCTTATCGAATATTGCCCGCCGGGCGCCCGCATTGTCGATACGGCTGCGCTTTCGCTGGACGAGATCGAGGCGGAATTTGTGGCCGCAGCAAAGGCCGGCAAGGATGTGGCGCGGCTGCATTCCGGCGACCTTTCCGTCTGGAGCGCCATGGGCGAACAGATTCGCCGGCTGGAGCGGCTGGGCCTCGATTATACCGTCACGCCGGGCGTACCCTCCTTTGCCGCCGCGGCCGCCACTTTGCAGCGGGAACTGACGGTGCCGGAAGTGGCGCAGAGCCTTGTGCTGACCCGCATTTCCGGTCGCGCATCGAAGATGCCTGACGGTGAGACGCTGAAGGCTTTCGGTGCGACAGGCGCAACGCTCGCCGTCCATCTCGCTATTCATGCCATCGGCAAGGTGGTGGAAGAGCTGACGCCGCTTTACGGTTCGGATTGCCCGGTCGCCATTGTCGTTCGCGCGTCCTGGCCGGATGAGCGGGTCATTCGCGGCACGCTGTTCGACATTGAGGACAAGCTCGCCGCCGAACCGGTGGAACGGACGGCCCTGATCTTTGTCGGGCGTGGGCTTGCCTCGACGGATTTTCGTGAAAGCGCGCTTTATAGCACCGACTATGTGCGGCGGTTCCGGTCTCCGAAGGAAGATGCGAAAGGCTGATGCGACGGCGTGGAGGCGGTGCGGCCCTTGAGCGCGCCCTGACGATCGAACACCAGAATATCGAGCGCAATGGCCGGCGTCTTCAGCGCCGCCGCTGCGGTTACCCAGGCTTTTTCCGCCACGATCGCGCCGAGGTCTATCCCCGCGTGTTCGGCCAGCTCAAAGGCGTGCGCGACCATGTTGGCCTGACGGATGGCAATGGCGAGATTTTCATCTCCTCCGGCTTCCATCGCCAGTGCCGCCAGCGCATCGAGATCGGCGAGCCCCTTCTTGGAGTGTACATCGAGCATGCCCTGGGCAAGCTTGGTCATCTTCGCGACGCCGCCGGCAATCGTCACCCGCTCGACGGGGTGGCTGCGCAGATATTTCAGCATGCCGCCAATGAAATCGCCCATGTCGATCAGCGCGGTTTCCGGCAGAGCGTAAAGCGCCTGCCCGGCCTTTTCGGAGGTGTTGCCGGTGGCGCCCAGCACATGGGTGCAGCCGGTCGCACGCGCCACATCGATGCCGCGCCAGATGGAGTGAATCCACGCCGAGCAGGAAAATGGAATGACGATGCCGGTAGTGCCGAGGATGGAAATGCCGCCGACGATGCCGAGCCTGCCGTTCAGGGTTTTCTCCGCCAGTTTCTCGCCGTCACGAACGGAAATCTCGACCTCGAAATCGGCGTTTTCTTCGGCCACCTCGCGAATGGCTGTTTCGATCATCTTGCGCGGCACGGGGTTGATGGCGGGTTCTCCCGGCGGCAGGGGCAGGCCCGGCCGGGTGATGGTGCCGACGCCCTTTCCGGCCTTGAAGGTGATGCCGCTTCCCGGTTGACCTCGTCTGACCGTGCTTTCGATCAGCGCACCGTGGGTAACGTCCGGATCGTCTCCGGCATCCTTGACGACGCCGGCGCGGGCGAAGTTTTCGCCCTTTTCCTCGGTGGCAAGGGAAAATGCCGGTCTCGCGCCGCTTGGAAGTTCGACCTCGACAGGGTAAGGAAACTCGCCGGTCAGAAGGGCGGCGCAGGCCGCCTTCGTGGCGGCTGCCGCGCAGGTGCCCGTGGTCCAGCCGCGGCGAAGGGTCTTTCCATCCGTATCCATATGAATTTCTATAGCCGGGACGGCTTTTTCCGTCATCGTTAAAAAGCAGCCAAGAAGAATGTCGATAGCGCAGATTTTGAACAGCATTGCCGCAAAAGGTCCGGTCTTCGAGGCCGGTCACGTCTGGCTCGCGGGCGCAGGGCCGGGCGATGTGCGTTATCTGACGCTGGAAGTGGTGCTCGCGCTGTCTCAGGCCGATATTATCGTGCGTGATGCGCTGGTGAGCGACGAAGTCATAGCGCTTGGTCCGCAGGCGCAGATTGTTTTTGCGGGCAAAAGGGGTGGCAAGCCCTCTGCGACACAGGACGATATTACCGCTTCACTGATCGATTTCGCCGGCCAAGGCAAAAAGGTGCTGCGGCTGAAGGGCGGTGATCCCTTTATTTTCGGGCGTGGCGGCGAAGAGGCGGAGGCGCTTGTCCATGCCGGCATTCCGTTTCGCATATTGCCGGGCATGACCTCGTCGTTCACCGCGCTTGCTTCCGCTCGCATCCCCGCCACCATGCGCGGCATCAGCCGCGCCGTAACGCTGGCCACGGGCCACGCTGCGGGCACCGAAGAGGATCTGGACTGGCTGGCGCTGGCGAAAACACGCGAACCCATCGTCGTTTATATGGGGCTCAAGAATATCGGCACGATTGCCAGCCTTTTGATGCAGGGCGGCCGTTCCGGCGAAACGCCGGTCGCCGTCATCATGTCGGCAACGACGGCGCAGGAGCGGATTTTCATCGGCTCGCTGGAAAGCATAGCTCACGATGCAAAGCGGGAAAATTTCGAAGCGCCGGCTTTGATCGTTATCGGCGAGATTGTTTCGATGCGGGCGCGTCTTGGAGTTTCCGGCTCATGACGGTGCGGGCGATCATCATCGGTGCGCCACGTTCGGGTTCCGGCAAGACCAGTGTGACCATCGGCCTGCTCCGGGCCTTTGCCCGACGCGGTATCAATGTGCGCGGCATCAAGACGGGGCCTGACTACATCGATCCCGGTTTCCATGCCTTCGCTACCGGCACAGCCGGTCTTAATCTGGATAGCTGGGCCATGCGGCCGGAATTGCTGCGGCACCTGTTTTCGCAGCAGACTGGGGATTCGGAACTCGTTCTGATCGAAAGCGCCATGGGCCTGTTCGACGGTATTCCGGTTGCGGAAAATCGCACAGGTTCGGCGGCGGATCTGGCGCGGCTGTTCGGAATTCCGGTGCTGCTGGTGCTGGATGTGTCCGGCCAGTCGCAGACGGCTGCTGCCGTCGCCCATGGTTTTGCCCACTACGATCCGGCCGTTACCATGGCGGCCGTTGTGCTGAACCGGGCGGGCAGCGAAAGACACCGGACGCTGTGCACGGAAGCCATCGAAAAAATAGGCCTTCCCGTTGTCGGCTGCGTGCTGCGTGATCCGTCGCTCATCCTGCCCGAACGGCATCTGGGACTGGTGCAGGCCAGCGAACATCCGGAAATCGACGCGCATATCGAACGGCTGGCGGATGCGATGGAAAAATCCATCGATCTCGATGCCCTGCTTTCACTCGCCGCGCCGGTGAATGTGCCTTCCGGCTCGGAGGATGCGGCGATTGCACCGCCCGGCCAGCGCATTGCGCTGGCGGAGGATGCGGCGTTCACTTTCCTTTATCCGCATCTCAGGAAGCATTGGCAGGCGGCCGGGGCCGAGATCGTGCCGTTCTCCCCGCTCGCGGATGAGGCGCCCGACGGGAGCTGCGATATTTGCTGGCTGCCGGGCGGGTATCCCGAGCTTTTCGCCGGAAAGCTTGCCGATGTGGCTGGTTTCAAGGCGGGTATTGCCCGCTTTGCCGCGACAAAGCCCGTTCATGGCGAGTGCGGCGGTTACATGGTGCTCGGAGAGGCGCTGGAAGATGCGGATGGCGTGACCCATGTCATGACCGGGCTTCTGTCCCATGCCACCAGCTTTGCGACGCGCAAGATGAATCTCGGCTACCGGCAGGCGACGATCGCGGCAAGCGGACCGCTCGGCGCGGCGGGTGATGTTCTGCGCGGCCATGAATTCCACTATGCGCGGGTTACCGATGCCGGCTGCGATGAGCCCTTCGCCCAGATTGCTGACGGGCAGGGTCGTCCGCTCGGGCCATCGGGTGGCAGGAGAGGTTTTGTTTCGGGCACCTTTTTCCACGCCATCGCCAGAGGCGGTTGATTGTTTCCGGGTTTGGTCCGCGGACGTGCGGCAAAGTGGACCAAGCTGCGAAAGTTTGTAGGCCTGGATCACGGGAAAGTGCTATAGATTTCTTTTTAGGGCATGGAAGAGCGGAGTTATCTCCCGTGATCCATGTTCGGTGAAGCGCGGTGGGACCGAAAGCCGCTTCATATGTCCCGGTCCGAACCTGCTCTCGCGCATTTATATCGAGCGTGCCTACCGATGATGAAACCCGGATTTTTTGTCTCCGCTGCTCTTGCCGCATCCATTCTGCTGGCCCCCTTGGGCACCGGTGTCGATGGTATGGCTGCCCACGGCGGTGAAGACTATGCGACGCTGGAAAAGCTCGGTGCGGCGCTGTTCGACGATCCCAGTCTTTCGATGAACCGCACCATGGCCTGTTCCACCTGCCACATGCAGGCCGCCGGTTTTTCCGATGCGCGAGAGAGTGATAAGGTGGGGCGGGATGTATCGCTCGGCGATGATGGCATTTCACTGGGCGACCGCAACGCGCCGACTGCAGCTTATGCCCGCTTCACGCCGCCTTTCGGCAGGAATGCGGCGGGAGAGTATATCGGCGGGCAATTCTGGGATGGCCGCGCCTCCCTGCTTGAAGATCAGGCGGGCGGTCCGCCCCTCAATCCCCTGGAAATGGGCATGCCGGACAAGGCCTCGGTCGTCAAACGGCTCAGGGAAAACCCGGATTATGTCGCGGCTTTCGGCACGCAGTTCGGCAAGGATGTTTTTGCGAGCGACGATACCGCCTATGCCGCGATGACGAAGGCGCTGGCGAGCTTTGAGCGCTCGGATGAGTTCTCCACCTTCGATTCTAAATATGACCGCTTCCTGCGCGGCGAGGAGAAACTGACCGATCAGGAAGAGCTGGGTCGGGTTCTGATCTCCTCGACGCAATTCACCAATTGCAATACCTGCCACGAAATCCGCGGTGCCAAGGGCCTGGAAGACGGCCTCTTCACCAACCACAAATATTTCAATATCGGCGTTCCCGCCAATATATCGGTTCGGGCCGTGAACGGCTCCAAACCGGGCGCGATCGATCTGGGGCTGGCGCAAAATCCTGAAGTTGCCGGCGATGCCGCCCAGCGCGGCAAGTTCAAGGTGCCGACGTTGCGCAATGTCGCCGTCACCGGCCCTTACATGCACAATGGCGTGTTCAAGGATTTGCGCACGGTGGTGCTGTTTTACGTGAAATATAAAAGCAAGAAGCCGAGCCGCCAGATCAATCCGGAAACGGGCAAGACGTGGAATGCGCCGGAAGTGCCTGAAAATATCGCCATGGCGGAACTGACATCCGCGCCGGCGTTGGACGACAAGCGTGTGGACGCCATCGTCGCCTTTCTGAAGACGCTGACTGATAAAAGATATGAGCATCTTCTGCCGAAGGAGGATGGGCAGACGAACGCGCCGCCTGCCCAGCCGGTTTCGTCGAGCGTTACGCCGAAAGCGCCTTGAATTCGGCGAGAACCGCATTACCCATTTCGGAGGTGCCGACCTGGCGGCTGCCCTCGGCCATGATGTCGGCGGTGCGGATGCCCTTGTCGAGCACGTTTGCGATGGCCGCTTCGAGCTTTGTTGCCTCATCCACCATGTTGAACGAGTAACGCAGGCACATGGCAAAGGACGCGATCATGGCGATGGGGTTGGCGATGCCCTTGCCGGCGATGTCAGGGGCCGAACCGTGTACCGGCTCGTACATGGCCTTGCGCTTGCCGGTCTTGGCGTCAGGCGCGCCAAGCGAAGCGGAGGGCAGCATACCGAGCGAGCCGGTGAGCATGGCGGCGACGTCGGAGAGCATGTCGCCGAAGAGGTTGTCGGTGACGATCACGTCGAACTGCTTGGGCTTGCGCACCAGCTGCATGCCGCCGGCATCCGCCAGCATATGTTCCAGCTGAACATCCTTGAACTTGGCGGCGTGGGTTTCGGTGACCACCTGGTTCCACAGAACGCCGGATTTCATCACGTTGCGCTTTTCCATCGAGCAGACGCGGTTGTCGCGGGTGCGGGCCAGTTCGAAAGCGACGCTGGCGATGCGCTCGATTTCGAAAGTGTCGTAGATCTGCGTGTCGATGCCGCGCTTCTGGCCGTTGCCGAGATCGATGATCTGCTTCGGTTCACCGAAATAAACGCCACCCGTCAGCTCGCGGACGATGAGGATATCGAGACCTTCGACCAGTTCCGGCTTCAGCGAGGAAGCGGCGGCAAGTGCCGGGTAGCAGATGGCGGGGCGCAGGTTGGCGAAAAGCTCGAGATCCTTGCGCAGGCGAAGCAGACCCGCTTCCGGGCGGTGCTCGTAGGGCACGCCATCCCATTTCGGGCCGCCGACGGCGCCGAACAGGATCGCATCGGCAGCTAGCGCCTTTTCCATATCCGCATCGGAAATCGCCACGCCATGGGCGTCATAGGCAGAGCCGCCGACCAGACCTTCCGAGACGGTGAAACCGGCATTGTGCGCGCTGTTCATATAATCGATCAGCTTGCGGACTTCGGCCATGGCTTCGGGGCCGATACCGTCACCGGGCAGCAGGAAAAGCGAGCGGACTGTCATGAGAAACCCTCCTTGGGCGGCGCGCCGAAAAACATCCTGAAGGGTTTTCGATTGCGGCGAGCGCGGCGTCAAACTCATTCCGTCCTGCACATGGCAAATCGTGTCGCAGCCGGACGGGATGGGAGGTCTCTTATCTCCGCCTCAAGGGCTTTTCAAGCAAAGCAAAAGCCGATCCGGTACGGTTTGGTACGGGATCGGCTTTTTTGAAGAGCAGAAATGTGGTCAGGCCCAGGGGCGGACCGAGGCGTTTGCCTTTTCGAACGTGTCGATAGCGCCCGAACGTTCGAGCGTCAGGCCGATATCGTCCAGACCGTTCAGCATGCAGTGACGCTTGAATTCATCGATCTCGAAGGTGATCGTGCCGCCATCGGGGCCGCTGATTTCTTGACTTTCCAGATCGACGGAGAGAACGGCGTTCGATCCGCGTGACGCATCGTCCAGCAGCTTTTCGAGGTTCTCGGGGCTGACGACGATCGGCAAGATGCCGTTCTTGAAACAGTTATTGTAGAAGATATCGGCGAAGCTGGTGGAGATCACGCAGCGGATGCCGAAATCGAGAAGCGCCCATGGCGCATGTTCGCGCGAAGAGCCGCAACCGAAATTGTCACCCGCGACAAGAATCTGGGCGTTCTGATAAGCGGGCTTGTTCAGTACGAAATCCGGATTGGGCGAACCATCCTCGAGATAACGCGACTCGGCGAAGAGGCCCTTGCCGAGGCCGGTGCGCTTGATGGTCTTCAGATAGTCTTTCGGAATGATCATATCGGTGTCGATATTGACCACCGGCATGGGCGCGGCAACGCCCGTCAGCTTGGTGAATTTTTCCATCTGTCGCTTCCCGTGTTTCCCTTCAACAAAATCCGGGGCTGGTTAAAGCTCACCGGACGTGTTCTGCTGGGAAATACTGCAAAACTCATCACTTTAGAAGCGCAAACCCGCGTTCTTCGGTACGCCGCGCGCAGCGCTCTGGCATTTTTGCCGATTCGAGACGATCTCAGAGATCGATAATCGTGCCCTTGCCGTCGTTCCAGACGCGCATATCGCGCTGGTTACGGGGCTTGACCGGAATGGGGGCCGGCTTCAGACGCGCGGAAAGCAGGCGGGCAGCACTGAGAACCGCGAGCACGCCGATGAAAGCGACCGTAAGCGACGCGGTGAACAGGGCGACTATCGCCAGAATTGCAATGCCGGATGCGGCGATGAAAAACGAACGTATGCCTTGCATGATCCAAACCTTTCTATCCAGACGAATGTGGGCCTTCTTCTTCCGGCTTGCAAGAGGATTCAGTGGATTGTCAGCTTGCAGATGTCACAAAAGCTTGACACAAGTGCGGCATGGTCAACTTTTCCGAAAATATTCTTGTGAGACCACGTCGTTCGTTGCTCTCCGTGCCGGCCATCAATGTCCGGGCACTGGAAAAAATCCGCGATCTCGATTGTGACGGAGTGATCCTCGATCTGGAGGATTCGGTCGCAGCCGGGATGAAGGACGAGGCGCGGGACAATCTGCAAAAGCTGTTTTCGGAAGCGCCTTTTGCAGCGGGCGAGATCATTATCCGCATCAACCCGCTCTCCACGGCGGATGGGAAGGCGGATTTGCAGCTTGTGCTTTCCTGCCGGCCGGATGCAATTCTTTTGCCGAAGGTGGAGCAGCCGGCCGATATTCACGAGGTGGCTGATCTTCTGGCCGAGGCGGATGTGCCGGAGCACCTGAAAATCTGGGCGATGATCGAAACGCCGCTTGGTGTCCTGAATGCCGCCTCAATTGCTGACGCGGCCCATACGCCGGATGCGCGGCTTTCGGCTTTTGTCATCGGGCTCAACGATCTGCGTAAGGCAACGCGGGTGCCGGCCCTTCCTGGACGCACTTATCTCGTGCCCTGGATGATGCAGGTGGTGCTTGCCGCCCGTGCCTATGGTCTGGATGTCATCGACAGCGTCTCGAACGATTTCCGCGATATCGCCGCTTTCGAAGCCGAATGTGAGCAGGGTCGCACCATGGGGTTCGATGGCAAGATGCTGATCCACCCGGCACAGATCGAGCCGGCCAATCGGCGCTTTGCCCCAGACGACGCCGCTGTTGCGGAAGCCCGCGAGATCATTGCCGCTTTCGCAAAACCCGAATCTGTGGAATTGAACGTCATCAACATGAACGGGCGAATGATCGAACGGCTGCATGTGGGGCAGGCCGAAAGGCTGGTCGCCATGGCCGATATCATCGCACAAAGAGAGGCAAATAAGACGTGAAGGTCTATCGTTTCATAACCGGTCCCGACGACGCGAAATTCTGTCACCGGGTCACCGATGCGCTGAACAAGGGATGGGAACTCGCGGGTTCGCCAAGCTATGCCTTCAACGCCGCAAGCGGCGTCATGCATTGCGGCCAGGCTGTGACCAAGGTGGTCGAGGGCAAGGAATACCATCCGGATATGAAGCTCGGCGAGCAGTGAGCGGCGGTAGCCGCCCCGATCAGCGATCGGCGGCGGCCTCGTCGGCGCTTTCTTCGATCCGCTCCATGTCGTCGTCCGACAGGCCGAAATGGTGGCCGATTTCGTGGATGAGGACATGGGTGATGATATCCCCCAGCGTTTCCTCGTTCTCGGCCCAGTAGTCGAGAATGGGACGGCGATAAAGCGTGATGCGGTTCACCATCTCGCCCGTTTCCATGGTGAAACGTTCGGAGATGCCGCGTCCTTCGAACAGTCCGAGAAGATCGAAGGGTGTTTCGAGCGCCATGTCTTCGAACACGTCATCGGTCGGAAAATCGGCGATCTCGATGATGAGATCTTTCGTCAGTGCGCGAAATTCTTCCGGCAGGTGGCCATATGCCTCGATCGCAAGCGACTCGAAGGCGGAAAGTGTCGGCGCATGGCGGTCCCGCCAATCGTCGGTCTGGTCTATGCGGGCCATTTCTGCTCCTTGTTGGAAGGCCCATATAAACACTTGCTGGACAAATTTCGAGACCCGACTGCTTCACCCGCCGAAAAAGCATGAAATTCTTGGCGTTACAGTTACTTTTCAAGCCGTCGTCATCTTGACATAAACGGGCGTCTCGCGTAATCGGCACCCAAATTGATGGCGTAGTGCGCCTTCTGTTTATTCCGCCCTTCAAAAGGCGGCTTCACCGGCAGACATTCAAAGGGGCATTCAGTCCTGACGGATTTCCGCTACTCCGACTGATAAAAAGACGGCCAGCTTGCATTTGCGGGCAGAGCCGGAACGAACATGAAAGGATAAAAAATGTTCGCAGTCATCAAGACCGGCGGTAAGCAGTACCGCGTAGCGGCCGACGCCGTGCTGACCATCGAAAAGCTGGAAGCAGAGGCAGGCGCAACTGTAGAATTCACCGAAGTTCTCGTTGTTGGCGAAGGCGCCGACGCCAAGTTCGGTGCACCCTTCGTCAAGGGCGCCATCGTCAAGGCTGAAGTTGTCGAGCACAATCGCGGCAAGAAGGTCATCGCCTTCAAGAAGCGTCGTCGTCAGAACTCCAAGCGTTCGCGCGGCCATCGTCAGCATCACACTGTCGTCCGCATCACGGACATCGTTGCTGCCTGATCGGCGCGACACGGGAAACAAGGTTTAAAGGAGAACTCCAATGGCACACAAAAAAGCTGGCGGTTCCTCGCGTAACGGTCGCGATTCCGAATCCAAGCGCCTTGGCGTAAAGAAGTTCGGCGGCGAAGCTGTCATTCCAGGCAACATTATTCTGCGTCAGCGCGGCACGCAGTGGCATCCGGGCGCCAATGTTGGCATCGGCAAGGACCACACGATTTTCGCACTGACCGCAGGTAACGTGAACTTCCGTACGAAGGCCAACGGCCGCGTATTCGTATCCGTGGCCCCGAAAGCGGAAGCCGCAGAATAAGCCGGTAAGCGTCATATGCAGCCGGTGTCCCATCGACCCGGCTGAGACGTATCAGGTTCAGTCAAGAAAACAGGGGAGATGGGGCACCACCCAACTCCCCTTTTTCTTTAACCCCAAGGAGGGACTGAACCATGCAAGCTGAATTGTTGAGGGTTGACCAATCACGGTCACCCGAGGAACGGCCGAGGCCCGATCGGTCGAGGAGCGATTGCCCCGTTTTACTGTCGCAGAGGCTGGTTTTGCGCAAGCCTCACGAAGAAGACATCGACGCCCTTGCCCATCTTGCCAACAATGCCAATATCGCGACCATGGTGTCGCGTATGCCGCACCCTTACACGGCCAAAGACGCCGCGGATTTTGTGCGACGCTCCAAAGCTGGCGAGATTGGCAAGTGCGTCTATGCGATTACCCGCATGGACAATGGCGAGTTTCTGGGCTGCTGCGCGCTCGAACCCCAGGAAGACGAAAAGACGCTGGAAATCGGTTACTGGCTGGGGGAACCTTACTGGAACCGGGGTTACATGACGGAAGCCGCGCATGCGCTGATCGACATGGCCTTCCGCACGCGTGAAATCGACCAGATCGATGCCCGTTGCCGGGTCACCAACATCGCGTCGCGCCGCGTCATCCAGAAATGCGGTTTCCAGTTTCAGGGCTCCGGCATGGTCGGTTCGCTGGCGCTGGGCGGCATGGTGCCGGTCGAATGGTACAGGCTGGACCGCAAGACCTGGGTTTCGCTGAAGAGCTGGGGGGATATGGGATGAGCACGATAGAGCTTACCCGTCGCCGCGCCGCCACTGCCGTGGCGCCGCCCGGCCCCTGCCCTGTCATCGAGACAAAGCGTCTGGTGCTGCGGCCGCAACGGCTTTCCGATGCCGGCAGCATTGCGGAATCGCTTGGCGATTTCGCCGTGACCAGAATGCTGGCTCGCGTTCCCGCGCCCTACCACAAGCAGGATGCGCTGGAATGGCTGGTCTTGCGCACCTCCGGCACTCTGCCCGACTGGGATTTCGCCATTACCAGCGGCGACGATACCCTGATCGGCGTCGTTTCGGTGGAATTGCGGCACGGCGAGTGGCATCTCGGCTACTGGCTGAACCGCTTTTACTGGGGCAAGGGTTACATGACCGAGGCGGTGGCCGCCGTGGTCGAGCGGTTCTTCCGCCGCATGCCGGGGGTGACCCTTCACTCCGGCGTATTTGCGGATAATCCCGCTTCGCTGCGCGTGCAGGAAAAACTCGGCTTCCGGGTGACCGGTTGCCACCAGGTCTACGCCACGGCGCGCGCCGCCATGGTGGCGCATATCGGTACGATGATTGCGGCTGAGGATTTCATTCAGCCGCATCGCACTTGAGGAGCATTGCAAGGCCGGTTTGATCCAAACCGGCCTTGTCTCGCGCATGGGCTTCCCGCACGATAGTCTTTGACCTCGTGAAGAAGCGCTTGTATTCGAAACGACGATATTTTTGTTCGACGCAACGGCAAGATTGTTGCGTCCGCAAACCGACAGAACGGCAGTCCGATGAAATTTCTCGATGAAGCAAAAGTCTATATCAAGTCCGGCGACGGCGGCGCGGGCGCCGTTTCCTTCCGGCGCGAAAAATTCATCGAATTCGGCGGTCCTGACGGTGGCGATGGCGGACGCGGCGGCGATGTCTGGGTTGAGGTGGTCAACGGCCTCAACACGCTGATCGATTTCCGCTTCCAGCAGCATTTCAAGGCCTCGATTGGACAGCACGGCATGGGCAAGACCCGCACCGGCGCCAAGGGTTCGGATGTGGTGCTGAAGGTGCCCGTCGGTACGCAGATCTTCGAGGAAGACAATGAGACGCTGATCGTCGATCTGACAAAAGAAGGTCAGCGCTTTCGTCTTGCCGCCGGCGGCAATGGCGGTTTCGGCAATGCCTATTTCAAGTCGTCCACCAATCAGGCGCCCACCCATGCCAATCCGGGCCTCGCGGGCGAGGAAAAGACAGTCTGGCTTCGCCTGAAACTGATCGCCGATGCCGGTCTCGTCGGTCTGCCCAATGCGGGTAAATCCACGTTCCTTGCGACGGTCACCCGTGCGCGGCCGAAGATCGCCAACTATCCCTTCACCACACTTCATCCGAACCTGGGCGTCGCGACCATCGATGGCCGTGAATTCGTGCTGGCCGATATTCCGGGCCTGATCGAAGGCGCGCATGAGGGTGTGGGCATCGGTGACCGTTTCCTCGGCCATGTGGAGCGTACCCGCGTGCTTCTGCATCTCGTTTCCGCACAGGAGGAGAAAGTCGGCAAGGCCTATAAGACCGTTAAGGCCGAGCTGGACGCCTATGGCGGCGGGCTGACCGACAAGCCGGAAATCGTGGCGCTGTCGCAGATCGACGTGCTGGATGAAAAAGAGCTGAAAAAGAAGGCCAAGGAACTGGAGAAGGCCTGCGGCCGTCCCCCGCTACTTCTCTCCGCTGCCGCCCATATCGGCATGACGGAAGCGCTGCGCGCGCTTCGCGATGTCATCGTCTCGGCGAGCAATGGCGGCGAAACCGCCCTGCCCGACCGGTCGATGCCGCATGAGGACAGCGAGGCCGAGGAAGAGGACGACCGCCTATGAGCCTGACGCGCAAACCGCTGGCGAGCCATCACCGGATCGTCATCAAGATCGGGTCGGCGCTTCTGGTGGACCGGAAGACCGGTCTCAAGAAAGACTGGCTCGACGCCATCTGCGAGGATATCGCCGCGCTGAAGAAAAATGGCGCGGATGTACAGGTTGTGTCGTCGGGCGCTATCGCGCTTGGCCGCACTGTGCTTGGCTTGCCTTCCGGTGCATTGAAGCTGGAAGAAAGCCAAGCGGCGGCGGCTGTCGGCCAGATCGCGCTGGCGCGGGCATGGTCGGAAAGCCTGTCGCGGCATGAGATCGTCGCCGGCCAGATTCTTCTGACGCTCTCCGATACCGAAGAGCGTCGCCGTTATCTCAATGCGCGCGCCACCATCAACCAGTTGCTGAAGATCGGCGCCATCCCGATCATCAATGAAAACGATACCGTGGCGACCACCGAAATCCGTTATGGCGACAATGACCGTCTGGCGGCGCGTGTGGCGACCATGACGGGCGCCGATCTTCTGGTGCTGCTTTCGGATATTGACGGGCTTTACACGGCTCCGCCGCATCTTGATCCCGACGCGAAATTCCTTGAGACGATCGCCGATATTACGCCCGAAATCGAGGCCATGGCAGGCGGTGCGGCATCCGAGCTTTCACGCGGCGGCATGCGTACCAAGATCGATGCGGGCAAGATCGCGACCGCTGCCGGCTGCGGCATGATCATCGCCTCCGGCAAGACGCTTAATCCTTTGAAGGCTATTGAAAACGGCGCGCGCTCCTCATGGTTCGCGCCTTCGGGCACGCCGGTGACGGCGCGCAAGACGTGGATTGCCGGGCAATTGCAGCCGGCCGGCGAAATCCATGTGGATGCCGGTGCGGAAAAGGCTCTCTATGCCGGAAAAAGCCTGCTTCCGGCGGGTGTGCGACTGGTGAAGGGCAATTTCGGCCGTGGTGATGCAATCGCCATTATCGGTGCGGAAGGCCGTGAAGTCGCTCGTGGTCTTGCGGGCTACGATGCTGAAGAGGCGCGTCTTATCATCGGTCACAAGTCCAACGAGATCGAGGCGATCCTCGGTTATGTCGGGCGGGCGGCCATGATTCATCGTGACGATCTGGTGATGACGGGCGCTGCCGTCAAAGTTAAAAATGCAAAGAAGGATGAGGTCCATGCCTGAACAGGCCGTGAAGCAGAGCCATGATATTGACGCGCTGATGATCACCATCGGCGCTCAGGCGAAAGCTGCTTCGCGACCGTTGTCCATCGCCGGTACAGACCAGAAGAACCGCGCGCTGCTTGCCATGGCCTCCGCCATCGAGGCATCCAGGGATGCGATCCTTGCCGCCAACAGGAAAGATCTGACTGCAGCGGAAAGCGCAGGTCTTGCCGCTTCCTTCGTGGACAGATTGACCCTCAACGATGCAAGGATCGCCGGTATTGCCGAAGGCATCCGTTCGGTTGCGGCGCTGCCCGATCCGGTCGGTGAAGTCATCGCCGCCTGGGATCGTCCGAATGGGTTGAAGATCGAGCGCGTGCGCACGCCGCTCGGCGTCATCGGCGTGATCTACGAAAGCCGCCCGAATGTGACGGCGGATGCCGGCGCTTTGTGCCTCAAGGCGGGCAATGCCGTCATCCTGCGCGGCGGCTCGGATTCGCAACATTCATCGCGTGCTATCCATGCCTGCCTCGTGGAAGGCCTGAAGATCGCCGGCCTTCCCGAGCATGCCATTCAGCTGGTGCCGGTGACCGACCGCGCCGCTGTCGGCGCGCTTCTCAGTGGCCTGAACGGTACGGTTGATGTCATCGTGCCGCGCGGCGGCAAAAGCCTCGTGGCCCGGGTGCAGTCGGAAGCCCGCGTGCCGGTCTTCGCGCATCTGGAAGGCATTTGTCATGTCTATATCGACAAATCGGCCGATCTCGACATGGCGAAACGCATCGTCGTCAATGCCAAGATGCGCCGCACCGGTATTTGTGGGGCGGCCGAAACGTTGCTGGTGGATGCCGCTGCCGTTTCCACGCATCTTACGCCGCTCGTCAAAGCCTTGATCGAAGCCGGCTGCGAAGTGCGCGGTTCGCAGGCCGTTCGCGACGTGGTGGCGGGTCTCACGCCGGCGACGGAAGAGGACTGGCGCACCGAATATCTCGATGCGATCATTTCGGTCGCCGTGGTGGACGGTATTTCGGGCGCGATCGAGCATATAGGCACCTATTCGTCCAACCACACCGAGGCGGTGATTGCCGAAGATCCCGATGTGGTCGCGCGCTTCTTCAACGAACTCGATTCGGCCATTCTGCTGCACAATGCTTCGACGCAGTTCGCGGACGGCGGCGAATTCGGTATGGGCGCTGAAATCGGTATCGCCACCGGCAAGATGCATGCGCGGGGCCCGGTTGGCGTCGAGCAGCTTACCTCGTTCAAATACCGGGTGCATGGCACCGGCCAGACACGGACCTGATATTTGCCGGCTGACAAGCGCCTCGACAGACGTTATCTCACCATGCCGCATGTGGAGCGCGGCATGGTCGTCGGCCTGTTCGGTGGTTCTTTCAATCCGCCGCATGCGGGTCACGCGCTTGTGGCGGAGATTGCGCTGCGCAGGCTCGGTCTCGACCAGCTTTGGTGGATCGTCACACCGGGTAACCCGCTGAAAAGCCGCTCAGAACTGGCGTCTCTGGAGGATCGCATCGCCGCCTGCGAAAAGCTGGTCCACGATCCGCGCATCAAGGTGACGGCCTTCGAAAAATCACTGGGGATGAGCTATACGGCCAATACGCTCGCCAAGGTGAAGGCGAAGAATCCGCATGTCCGTTTCATCTGGATCATGGGAGCGGACAATCTGAAGAGCTTCCATCGCTGGCAGAAATGGCGGCGGATCGCCGAGACATTCCCGATTGCCGTGATCGATCGGCCAGGCTCCACGCTCTCTTATCTCTCCTCCACCATGGCGCAGGCCTTCAGCCATGCACGGGTGGATGAGGACGATGCCGGCGTTTTGTGGAAAAAAGCGGCCCCTGCCTGGGTTTTCATTCACGGTCCGCGCTCGACGCTCAGCTCCACGGCGCTGCGCAACGGTCGTAAATGACGCCTTCGATCACAAATGATGTATGTGCCGGGTGTCGAAGGGTCCATATCTTGAAAAGTTAATGCTTTGATGCCACCTTCATTGTGTGACGCAGAGAATCGCGTCGCCAGTACCTGTTTTGTCATTCTTGGAAAGGAAAACCTCTGACAACAGTACACGCCAAGGGAAGAGCATTTGTTGCTATCCCGAAGGGCCAGGACAGTGGCGCCGATGCCGCCGGCCATGCCCTCGAAACCGTCCTCGCGAGCCTCGAGGACTCCAAGGCTGAAGATATCGTCTCTCTCAACATTGCCGGAAAATCGGCGCTTGCGGACTACATGGTCGTGGTCTCCGGGCGGTCGAACAGGCATGTTTCGGCGATTTGCGAGCATCTTCTCAAGGACATGAAGGATGAAGGGTTCGGAAACGCCCGCGTCGAAGGTCTCGAGACCGGAGACTGGGTGCTGATCGATACCGGCGACATCATCGTTCACGTGTTCCGCCCGGAAATCCGCGCCTTCTACAACATTGAAAAAATGTGGGCGACGCCGGACATGCCGGAAGAGACGCTGCATTGATGCGGTGAGCCTTTGAGCGAGTGCATCGCTTTTGCCGAAGATCATATCTGACTTCGGAAACGGTGCCTCTGGCCGGAAATCAGACCGGCCGCATAGGAATCCGCAGGCTATGCTGTTAAGAGCGTGACCCTGTTGGGTCACGACGAATGCAGGTTTGCGATGCGGATTTCAATTTTTGCGGTGGGACGGCTGAAATCCGGCCCCGAAAAGGATCTTGCGGCCCGTTATATCGAGCGTCTGGCAAAGACCGGCCCGGCGATCGGGCTGGAGTTTTCGCGGGTGATCGAGGTTGCCGAAAGCCGCGCTTCCAATGCGGAGACCCGCAAGCGCGAAGAAGCCGCGATGCTGGAGAAACATTTGGCCGATGGTGCTGCCCTCGTCCTGCTGGACGAGCGCGGAAAGGCGCTGGACAGTCCTGCCTTTGCTTCATTCTTTGGCGATTTGCGCGATAGCGGCAAGCGAGACCTCGTGATCGCCATAGGCGGAGCCGACGGGCTTGATCCCGCGCTCTACGACAAGGCGACGGCCGTTCTCAATCTCGGCAAGCTGACATGGCCGCATCAGATCGTTCGTATCCTGATCGCCGAGCAGCTTTACCGCGCCGTCACGATCCTCTCCGGTCATCCTTATCATCGCGTTTGATCGGGTTTCGATTCGGATAATTGTCTCAATTTCAACATGAAGCTCCGCGACACCGCTGACAGCGCACGGCTTTGGCGGCGGCCTTTCCAGGGCCTCTTGGAAGATCGCGGCAAAATCCCTAATATCGGCGCTTCTGCTTCGGCATCAAAGAAAGTTCACATGGACAACAGGCCTCAACGAAAACGGCACGCTGCCCTTGCGGGCGCGGTTATTGCTGCTTTCGTCATGGGCATCGGTCCGACCTATTCGCGGGACGATGCGGGCGCCGTTCCGGCCGCTGGCGATGATTCGTCGCCGGATGCGCTGCAGACGCTGGAGAAGCGTCGCGACCAGAACCGGCAGGATCTGGAGGAGCTGGTCGACAGCATCGGTCTTTCGGAAGACAAGACAAGGAAGCTTGAGGAAAGCATCGCCTCCCTCAATCAGGACAGCGCACGCATCCGGGAGGAGCTGATCGCATCGGCTGCTCGGCGCAAGGCGCTGGAAACCAAGATCAGCGACGGTGAGGATCGCCTGGCCAAGCTTTCGGTGCGCGAGGATGGCGTCAAGGCGTCGTTGCGGGAAAGACGCGGTGTGCTGGCGGAGGTTCTGGCGGCGTTGCAGCGCATGGGCCGAAACCCGCCCCCCGCCCTTCTCGTCTCGCCGGAGGATGCGCTGGCGTCCGTGCGAAGCGCCATTCTTCTCGGCGCCGTCGTGCCCGGCATTCGCGGTGAAACCGACAAGCTGGTCGCCGCTCTCAAAGAATTGACCGATCTGAGGCAGGCAATCGCTCGCGAAAAGGACGATCTTACGGGTATGATGACGGCAAGTCTGGAAGAGGAAAAACGCCTCGACCTGCTGATTGCCGAAAATGACCGCAAGAACACCCAGACGGCGACGGAGCTGGAGGCGGAACGCAAGCGATCCGAAGAGCTTGCGAGCAAGGCGACGAGCCTCGAGGGGCTGGTCAGTTCGCTTGAAGGCGAGATTACCTCGGTGCGGGAGGCGATGGAAAAGGCGCGGGCGGAAGAGCAGCGCCTGGCCCGTCTTTCGGAGGCGGAACGCGAAAAGGAGCGGGCCGCGGCCGAGGCTGGAATGCCCGATAAAAACCGTATTGCGCCCGCATATCCCTTCGCAAGTTTGAAGGGAAAGCTGGAGGTTCCGGTTGCGGGCGAGGTGCTGCGGCGCTTCGGCGATGCGGACGGAACGGGCCACTTTTCCAAGGGAATTGTCGTCGCGAGCGGACCGGAAGCCATCGTGACGGCGCCTGCAGACGGCTTCGTGGTGTTTGCCGGAGATTTTCGCAGTTATGGCCGGATGATCATCCTCAATACGGGCGATGGATATCATGTGGTGATGACGGGCATGGACAATGTGAGGACGCGGCAGGGAATGTTCGTGTTCTCCGGAGAGCCCATCGCCTCCATGGGTGCAAAAAGAGTAGCGAGTGCAGCAGCATTGGCGCTGGAAACCGACAGGCCAACGCTCTACATTGAGTTCAGGAAAGATGGTGTACCGGTTGATTCTCAACCGTGGTGGACCGCAAAAAATACCGGAAGGGCGCACAATGATTCGTAAGGTTTCGCTTCTCCTTATCGGTGGGCTTATGGGCGCCACGGCGATGAGCGTGATTTATTCGGCGAGCATGCCGGCACAGGCGGCCGGGCCTTCGACCTATAAGGAACTGTCGATCTTTGGCGATGTGTTCGAGCGCGTGCGCGCACAATATGTGACGCCGCCGGATGATGAGAAGCTGGTGGAAAACGCCATCAACGGCATGCTGAGCTCGCTCGATCCGCATTCGAGCTTCATGAATGCCAAGGATGCCAACGACATGCGCACCCAGACCAAGGGTGAATTCGGCGGTCTCGGCATCGAAGTGACCATGGAGAACGAGCTCGTCAAGGTCATCACGCCGATCGACGATACACCGGCTTCCCGTGCAGGCATTCTCGCCGGCGACTTCATTTCGGAAATCGACGGTACGCCGGTTCGTGGCCTGAAGCTGGAACAGGCGGTCGAAAAGATGCGCGGCGCGGTCAAGACGCCGATCAAGCTGACGATCATCCGCCAGGGCGCCGACAAGCCGCTCGAATTCACCGTCATGCGCGATGTCATTGCCGTGCGGGCCGTCAAGTCCCGTGTCGAAGGTGACAATGTCGGTTATCTGCGCGTCATCTCCTTTACCGAGAAGACCTATGACGATCTCGAAAAGGCGATCAAGAAGATCAAGGCGGATGTGCCGGCCGACAAGCTGAAGGGTTATGTGCTCGACCTTCGCCTCAATCCGGGCGGTCTGCTCGATCAGGCGATCAATGTCTCCGACGCCTTCCTCGAACGTGGCGAGGTCGTTTCGACCCGTGGCCGTAACCCCGACGAGACCCGCCGCTTCAACGCGACGGCAGGCGATCTGACGGATGGCAAGCCGGTAATCGTGCTCGTCAACGGCGGTTCGGCTTCGGCTTCGGAAATCGTTGCCGGCGCCCTGCAGGATCTGCGCCGTGCCACCGTGGTCGGCACGCGTTCCTTCGGCAAGGGTTCGGTCCAGACGATCATTCCGCTCGGCGAGGCGGGCGCGCTGCGCCTGACCACGGCGCTCTATTACACGCCGTCGGGTAAATCGATCCAGGGTACGGGCATTGAGCCTGACATCAAGGTGGAGCAGCCATTGCCGCCCGAGCTGCAGGGCAAGGTGACCACCGAGGGTGAATCCGGTCTTTCCGGCCACATCAAGGGCCAGAGCGAAACCGACGAAGGTTCGGGTTCCTCCGCTTATGTTCCGCCGGAAGCCAAGGACGACATCCAGCTCAACTATGCTCTGGACCTGTTGCGCGGCGCAAAGACGGATCCGTCTTTCCCGCCGAACCCGGAAAAGGCTGTGGTCAACAAGCAGTAAGATAGTGCGCCGGTCAGCCGGCGCATTCCATCTATTGCCCAACCGTTTGGACGGATCGTTCATTGCCTTCGGACCTGCGAAAACCGCTTCTGGGTCGTCAGAAAAAAAGCGCCGGTATCAACCGGCGCTTTTCCGTCATTATGGCTCTGTCGGTGCTTGCGGTTTTCTCAATCGGCGGCCTGTCCGTCTATACGGCGCTTTCGCCCGGCAATTTGCAGAAGACGGCGAGCGGGCCGGATGCACAGCCTCAGCTTGCCGAAAAAACACCTGAAATCGCACCGGCCGATGTAACGGCTCCCGGCGACGCCGCCGGTATCCAGCCGCAAAGCGGTCGCTCCGGCGCCAATATCAATCGCGAGACGATGCCGGATGGCAATGTCGTATCGGTATACTCTCCCCGCCCGCGCGAGGGTGATGGGCCGGTGCTGATGAGCGGCCAGACCTATGGTCAGGATCCGCGCATGGCGACGCGACCCAATGAGGAACTGCTGGAAGAAACCGCATTCGGCAGATTGCCGGTTGTCGGTGCGGATGGTTTGCGGCCGATGGAGCAATATGCGCGGCCCTGGTCTGGTGCACGCGGCACCCGGGTGGCGATCGTGGTCGGCGGACTGGGTCTCAGCCAGACGGGATCGCAAAAAGCGATCCGGGAGCTGCCGCCGGAGGTGACGCTCGGTTTTGCCGCCAGCGGCAACAGCCTGCAGCGCTGGATGCAGGAAGCGCGCCGACAGGGACATGAAATCCTTCTGCAGATACCGCTTGAGCCTTTCGGTTACCCCGGCACCAATCCCGGCCCGGACACCCTGCTGGCGGGTGATCCCGCCAAGGTCAACATCGACCGGCTGCATCGCTCCATGGCGAAGATCACCAATTACACCGGCATCATGAATTATCTCGGCGGGCGTTTCCTTGCCGAGCAGGCGGCGCTGGAGCCGGTAATGCGCGACATCGGCAAGCGTGGCCTGCTGTTTCTGGATGACGGCTCTTCGGCGCAGTCGCTGAGCGGTGGTATTGCCAAGGCGATTTCCGCCCCGCAGGGTTTTGCCGATATTCTGCTCGACGGCGAAGTCACCGAAGCTGCCATTCTGCGCAAGCTGGACGAACTGGAGCGAATTGCACGGCGTAACGGCCAGGCGATCGGCGTTGCTTCGGCTTTCGATGAAAGTGTTGCCGCGATCTCCAAATGGTCGCGCGAGGCTGGCGGGCGCGGCATTGAGATTGTCGGTGTTTCTGCGCTTGTTTCCGGGCAGGCAGGGCAGTAAACCTTGCGTGCGGCCATTTCTGGCGCTCAGACAGTGCGGGTTTCCCATGACAATCAAAGCAGAAGATTTGCCTTACCGTCCCTGTGCGGGAATTATGGTGCTGAATGCCGAGGGCCTTGTCTGGGCCGGCAGGCGCATCAAGGAAGGCAATTCCGAATATGATGGCTCACCGCATCTGTGGCAGATGCCGCAGGGCGGCATCGATGACGGCGAACGGCCTCTGACGGCCGCCATTCGCGAACTCTATGAAGAAACAGGCATGAAAACGGTGAGCCTGCTTGCGGAGGCGAGCGACTGGATTCACTATGATCTGCCACCCGAACTGATCGGTATCGGCCTCAGGGGCAAATATCGCGGGCAGGCGCAGCGCTGGTTTGCGTTCCGTTTCGAAGGCGACGAAAGCGAGATCCAGATCGATCCGCCGCCGACCGGGCACACGGCCGAATTCGACGCGTGGGACTGGAAGCCGATGGAAAGCCTGCCGGAGCTCATCGTGCCGTTCAAGCGCGCGGTATACGAGCAGGTCGTGGCGGAGTTCCAGCACCTTTCCGGCAAATAAAAAAGGCGGCCAAGGCCGCCTTTTCTGTCCTGTCGCCAGTGCTTATTCCGCTTCGTTGGCGGAATCGGCGTTGAGCTGGCCGTATTTTTCCTCGCCGATCTTGCCGAGCAGTTCGAGCTGGGTTTCGAGAAAGTCGATATGGCCTTCCTCGTCGATCAGCAGTTCTTCGAAAAGCTTCATGGAGACGTAGTCTCCGGCCTCATAACAGATATCACGCGATTTCTTGTAGGAGGTGCGGGCGTCATATTCGCCGGCAAGGTCGGATTCCAGAACTTCCTTGACGTTCTGGCCGATGCGCAGGGGCGCGACGGTCTGAAGGTTGGGATGGCCTTCAAGGAAGATGATGCGTGCGACCAGCTTGTCGGCGTGCTGCATTTCCTCGATGGATTCAGCACGTTCCTTTTTGGCGAGCTTCGTGTAGCCCCAGTCTTCCAGCAAACGATAGTGAAGCCAGTACTGGTTTACCGCACCGAGTTCGAGAAAAAGGGCCTCGTTAAGCCGCTCGATGACTTTTTTGTCGCCTTTCAATGTCCGCTCTCCTGTTCTCTTCATGGAATTGCTTCAGGCGGGACATAAAATCAAAAACATCGGCCTCAGTCGAGTGGCGACGGGCATGATATTCTTCGGTGGTTTTGATGATCAGGTCGACAACGGTGGGGAAACAGCCGCAGCAGCGGCCGCGTTTTTCCATGGCGTGATACACTTTTGCAGGAACGATGAGCTGCCAACAGTCCTCGTCGAGGAGCTCGTTGATGACGTCCCGGATATCGTGATCGGTGATGTAATTGCAGCTGCAAACCAGCATGATGGACTGCCTGTATGACGCAACACGTTGTTTTCGTTCTTAAACCAAAACAGGACAGCAAATGTCAAGAAAAACCTCTTAATGAGTCGCCGAGGATTTCCTAGACTCATTCTAAACTATACAAAAACTATCGTATTTTCATTAGTTTAGGCTGCGTGTCATTCCAGTGTTTCATCTTCAAGTTTTTGTGCGCAGCAAAATTATCGAAGCTGAGATCACGGAAAGTTTACTGGGTTCAGGCGGCCGGGAAGGCAGGATCGACGGCCTCAGGCGAAATATTGTCCGCCATTGGCCGTCATGGTCGAACCGGTGATGAAACCGGCCTCGTCGGAAACCAGAAACAGAACGCAGCGTGCGATTTCTTCCGGCTCACCCAGCCGTCCAACGGGAATTTGCGGCACGATCCGCTCAGCCAGAACCTTCTCCGGTATCGCTCTCACCATCTCCGTGCCGATATAACCGGGGCAGATGGCGTTGACGGTGATATTGCGGCTGGCGCCTTCCTGGGCGAGCGCCTTGGTGAAGCCGATGTCGCCCGCTTTCGAGGCGGAATAATTGGCCTGTCCCGCCTGACCTTTCTGCCCATTGATGGAGGAAATATTGACGATGCGGCCGAAGCCGCGGTCGCGCATGCCCGGCCATACGGGGTGGGTCATGTTGAACACGCCGGTGAGGTTGGTGTCGATCACCTCGCGCCATTGCTGCGGCGACATTTTATGGAACATCGCATCGCGGGTGATGCCGGCATTGTTGACGAGCACCTCGACGGGACCGAAGGTCTCTTCTACCCTGGCTATGCCATTGACGCAGGCGTCATAGTCGCGCACGTCCCATTGAAAAGCGGGGATGCCGGTTTCTTTCTGGAATGCTTCCGCCCTGTCCGTCGTGAAGGCGTAATTGACGGCCACCCGGTAGCCGGCCGCCTGCAGGGCGCGGGCGATTGCGGCGCCTATGCCGCTCGTCCCGCCGGAAATCAAAGCAACCCGGCTCATATCGGCCTCCATGACCTGTCATTGAAGCACCTGCATATGCGAGGATGCTTCCATATCTTGCAGAACTTGTTCGTCGTGCTCACCGGCCACAGAAATGCGGCCAATGGGAGGCCGCTTCTACCCTATTGCGCGCTGAACCGGAATTGCTTTTTGGCAAGTTGTGCGGCGGTTTCAGAGCGCTTCGATGCACATGGCGACACCCATGCCGCCGCCGATGCAGAGCGTTGCAAGACCCTTCGACACGTTACGGCGGCGCATCTCGAAAATCAGGGTGTTGAGGACGCGCGCGCCGGAGGCGCCGATCGGATGACCGATGGCAATCGCCCCGCCATTGACGTTGACGATAGCAGGATCAAGGCCAAGTTCGCGCACCACGGCGCAGGACTGGGCCGCAAAAGCTTCGTTGGCTTCCACAAGGCCAATATCGCTGATCGACCAGCCGGCCTTGGCCAACGCCTTGCGGGAGGCGGGAATGGGACCGGTGCCCATGATCTGCGGATCGACACCCGCGGTCGCCCAGGAGGCGATACGGGCGAGCGGTCTGATACCGCGCTTTCCTGCTTCCTGTTCCGACATCAAAAGCGTGGCGGCGGCGCCATCGTTCAGACCGGAGGCGTTGCCGGCCGTGACCGTCCCTTCCTTGTCGAAGGCGGGGCGCAGCTTGGCCATGGTTTCCAGCGAAGCCCCTGGGCGGATATGCTCATCTGTATCAATGACGATATCGGCTTTACGGCCCTTCACCGTGAAAGCCACGATCTCATCTGCAAAACGGCCGGCGTTTTGCGCGGCTTCGGCCTTGTTTTGTGATGCGACGGCGAATTGGTCCTGCTCGTCGCGGGAAAGCTGCCATTGGCGGGCGATGTTTTCAGCGGTGATGCCCATGTGATAGCCATAGAAGGCATCGGTAAGGCCATCTTTCAGCATGGTGTCGATCATCTTGAAATCGCCCATCTTCACGCCGCCGCGCAAATGGGCGCAGTGAGGCGCCATGGACATGGATTCCTGGCCGCCGGCAATGACGATGTTCGCGTCGCCGGTCGCGATCTGCTGCATGCCGAGGGCCACGGCGCGCAGTCCGGAGCCGCAAAGCTGATTGAGGCCGAAGGCGGTCGCTTCCTGTGCAATGCCCGCCTTCATGGCAGCCTGCCGCGCCGGGTTCTGCCCCTCGCCCGCCGTCAGGACCTGACCGAGAATGACTTCATCGATTTCGTTTGCCGCGACACCGGCGCGCTCCAGCACGGCACTGATGACGGTCGCCCCGAGCTCATGGGCTGGCGTATTGGCGAAGTGGCCATTGAAAGAGCCGACGGCTGTGCGCGCGGCGCTGGCAATCACGATTGAAGGCAGGGTCATCAGTTTTCTCCTCACTTGCGGGCGGAGACTGGCAAAGCTTTCAATACAAGTCAAATGGCGAAAGTTGCTTTAAAAGATGTTGCTAAATCACGCCGAAATCTTGCGGAAAATTGCTGCGCAAAAAACAAACTGTTGCGATGCACAAAACATTTGTCAGAGGGCTCGTTTTGCGCATACACTTTGCGCCGGGAAGAGCAATAACACCAAAAAACAAGAAAATACCATCATCGCGAGGAGGCGGGCATGGCGAAACACGACGGCGAAACAATCATTAAAAAATACGCCAACCGGCGGCTCTACAATACCGGCACCAGCACCTATGTGACGCTCGATGATCTGGCGCAGATGGTCAAGCGCGGCGAGGACTTCAAGGTTCAGGATGCCAAGTCCTCCGAAGACATCACGCATGCGGTGCTGACGCAGATCATCGTCGAACAGGAGGCCAAAACCGGCAATACGTTGCTGCCGACGGCGTTTCTGCGGCAATTGATCTCCTATTACGGCGACCAGATGCAGATGGTCGTGCCGACATTTCTCGAACATTCGATGAAGACCTTTTCCGACCAGCAGAGCCAGATGCAGGAACATATGGCCAAGGCTTTCGGCGATGGCTCGCTTGCCCGCAATTTTCAGGCGCCGCTGCAAATGATGGAAGAGCAGATCCGCCGCAATACGGAACTGTTCCGGCAGGCGATGCAGGGTTTCACACCTTTCGCAATGCCGCAGGCGCCCAAGGAAACCCGCAAGCCGAATGCATCCGAAATCGATGAGCTGAAGGCGCAGTTGCGCGCATTGCAGCAAAAGCTCGATCAGCTCTGATCCTGTCGGGCCGATGCCCGGTTTCAGCAAACCGCATCGGCTTTTGCTTCAGACTTTCAGCCTGCCGTTCTTTCCGGCACGCGCAGCAACAGCAGGAACCCGGATCCCAGAAATACGATGAGCGTCGCCATGCCGATATGGGCGGAGCCGCTTATCGTGGTTGCTATGGAAAACGACAGCGTCGCCATGAAGCTGGTGGCGCGTCCGGAGAGCGCATAAATGCCGAAATAACGGCCCGCCTCCGCCACGGTGATGTTGCGGGCGAGATAAGATCGTGACGAGGCCTGAACGGGGCCGAAGGCAAGGCCGATCAACACACCGTAAAGCAGATAGGCCTTTTCCGCGCCGGTGGCGAAGATGCCGCCATTATCTGCGGTCGACAATTGTATCCAGCCGAACAGGGTGGAGCCTTTTTCCGTCGAGACGATTCCGAGCGTGGCCAGCAGCAGAAATACCAGACTGATGAGGATGGTGATGCGCGAACCTAGTTTCTGGTCGACGCGCCCGGCGGCAAAGCAGCCGGCAATGGCAACGATATTGAGCAGAATTCCGAAGAGCCCGATTTCCATCGTCGCCCAGCCGAACATGCCGGCGGCGAAGGCCCCGCCGAGAATGAGAACGCCATTAACGCCATCCTGATAGAGCATGCGCGCAATCAGAAACCGCAACAGCACGGGGCGGTAGCGCAGTTCGCACAGCGTGATCTTCAGTTCCCCCAATCCCGAGCGGATCGCGGCTGCGAAGGGCAAGCCCTTTTCAGCATCGGGAGTGAGAAGAAACATCGGCAGAATGAAGATGAGATACCAGAGCGCGGCGAGCGGGCCAGTTATTCTGGCATCCTCGCCGGTTGCAGGATCGAGGCCGAAAAGAGGTTTGATACCGGTGATGGTCACCCCGGTTTGTGGGTTGGCGGCCAGAAGCGTCACCACGGCAATCAGCACCACCATGCCGCCGAGATAACCGAGCCCCCAGGCGAGATTGGAAATGCGCCCGACATTTTGCGGGTTGGTCAGCCGCGGCATCATGGAATCGTTGAAGACGATGGAAAATTCCGCCGCGATGGAGGCGAGGATCATGCAGACGATTGGAAGTATGAGCGGCGAACCGGGTGCGGCAAACCAGAGGAAAAAGAGACTGACGATCTTGATGACGGCAAAGAAGGCGATCCACGGTTTGCGTGCGCCGGACTGGTCGGCGATGGAGCCGAGAATGGGGGAGAAGAGGGCGATGATGATCGAAGACACCGTCGCCATGTTGCTCCATGTCGCCTGCGCCGAAATCGGATCGTCGGTAAGCCGTGCGACGAAATAGGGCCCGAAAACGAAGGTCGTGACGACCGTGAAAAACGGCTGCGCCGCCCAGTCGAACATCACCCAGCCCCAGATGCCGCGTTTGGCAACCACTGTTTCCGCATTTGGGGAAGGGACAGTCATTCATCGTCCTATCGGAAAATCGGGAAATAAAATGCGCGATGCGGATGCATCCATCTTGTCTGGCGCCATCCGGGGGGACCCGGATGGCGTTTTTGAGGCTGCCGATCAGCGTGCCTGAACGATATCACCAAGCAGCCCGGCCGCGACCGTCAGGCGGGCAAGGTTGGTATCGCCGCTGTCGCTGAGCGCGCCGAGTTCGGAGACGATGCGGTTGACCCGCACGCGGTCCGCCGCATACCAGGCCTGAACCGGATCCTTTTCCCTGGCATATTCGGTCAGCGCGGAGATGACGATCCGGCGTCTCGACGAGGAGATCTGGTCCTGGCTGCGCAGGAGAGCCAGGCTCTCGTAATGATCCGCCGGGGTGATGCGCTGGCTTGCATCCAGCAGACGCGCGACACGGAAGGTCGATGAGACGGTGGCATAGCTTTCGGCGGCGCGGGCAAGCGTCGTACCGGCGCTTTCGGCGATGCGCATGATCTCCGGCACATAGACGAGCAGGGAAAGCGTATCGAGTTCCTCCAGAAGACCGGAAGGAACGCCGTCGATTTCCGTGACGCCGAGTTCGCGACGATACTTCGCCGCTGCCGGCGATAGCGTCTTGATCGCAGTTTTCAGGCGCTCGATTTCGGTAGCCATGTCACCTGCGGCCGCACCCGCGCTCCCGGTTTGCAGGTAAAGCCTGCTCGCATCCGAGAAGATACGCGTGATCATGGCATAAAGCCCGTTCTGGACTTCACCGCCGACCTTGCCGTCAAGCGCGTCGACTTCGCTCCACAGGCGTTTGAGACCGAAACCATCCTCGACGATCACCGCCGCCTTGACGACGTCGGCCGCCAGAAGGCCACTCGCATCGGCAAGCTTCTGCACAAAGCCTGGGCCGCCGCGATTGACGACGGCATTGGCGAGCGCGGTGGCGACGATTTCGCGATGCAGGCGATGCGATTTGATATCGTCCGCATAGTTCTTCTGCATCTTGGCCGGGAAGTAATCGACCAGAAGATGCTGGAGATAGGGCTCGTCGGGAAGCGTGCTTGCCACCAATGCATCGAACAAAGTGAGCTTGGCATAGGAGAGGAGCACGCCGATTTCCGGCCGGGTCAGCGGTTTGCCGGTGGCGTATCTTTCGCTGAATTCGGCATTGTTCGGCAGGGTCTCGACCTTGCGGTTCAGTTGTCCGGTCGCCTCCAGCGCGCTCATCAGGCGGCCGAGCTCTTCGCGATTGGAAAGGCCCAGCCGCTCCGTCAGCGAGATCGCCAGCGATTGCAGGTAGTTGTTGCGCAATACCAGCTGCGCCACTTCCGGCGTCATGGAAGCGAGAAGCTGGTTGCGTTTCGGCATCGTCAGGCGACCGCTGTTCACGGCGGAGGCAAGCGCGATCTTGATGTTGACCTCGACGTCTGAGGAGTTCACGCCGGCCGAGTTGTCGATGGCGTCGGAATTGCAACGTCCACCCGAAAGCGCATAGGCGATGCGCCCCTTCTGGGTGATGCCGAGATTGGCGCCTTCGCCGATGACCTTGGCGCGCAGCTCGGTTGCGTTGACGCGGATCGGGTCGTTCGCCCTGTCACCCACCTCGGCATTGGTTTCCACCGCCGCCTTGATGTAGGTGCCGATGCCGCCGAACCACAGAAGATCGGTTGGCGCCTTCAGGATGGCCGTCATGATCTCGAAGGGCGTGGCGACGGATTTGTCGATGCCGATGGCGGCCACGGCTTCCGGTGTCAGCGTCACCGATTTTTCGGAGCGGGAGATGATCATGGCGCCGGCGGAGAGGGCCGAACGATCGTAATCCTGCCAGCTGGAACGCGGCAGTTCGAAAAGCCGCTTGCGTTCGGCAAAGGACTTGTCGGTGTCGGGATTCGGATCGATGAAGATGTCGCGGTGATCGAAGGCGGCGATCAGCCTGATCTTTTCCGACAGCAGCATGCCGTTGCCGAAAACGTCGCCGGACATATCGCCCACGCCCGCCACCGTGAAGGGGGTGGTCTGGATGTCGGTGTCCATTTCACGGAAATGGCGTTTCACCGTTTCCCAGGCGCCGCGGGCGGTAATACCCATCTTCTTGTGGTCGTAACCGGCCGAACCGCCCGATGCGAAAGCGTCGTCCAGCCAGAAACCGGCCTCATGGGCAAGACCGTTCGCCGTATCGGAGAAGGTCGCCGTTCCCTTGTCGGCGGCGACGACGAAATAGGGGTCGTCACCGTCGAGCCGCAGTGTGTCGGCTGGCGGCACGATCGCATCGTCGACGATATTGTCGGTGATGGACAGCAGGGTGCGGATATAGGTCTTGTAGGCCTCGCGGCCGGCATTGAAGACCTCGTCGCGGGAGCCGCCAACGGGCAGGTTCTTCGGAAAGAAGCCGCCCTTGGCGCCGACCGGAACGATCACCGCGTTCTTGACCTGTTGCGCCTTGACGAGGCCGAGCACTTCCGTGCGGTAATCCTGGCCGCGATCCGACCAGCGCAGACCGCCGCGCGCGACCTTGCCGAAGCGCAGATGCACGCCTTCGACTTCTGTTCCGTAGACGAAGATTTCGCGGAAAGGCCGTGGGTCGGGCAGGCCGTCCAGATGCTTGGGATCGAACTTGAAGGCCAACAGGTCACGCGGCGTGCCGTCGGCATTTTTCTGGAAGTAATTGGTGCGCAGCGTCGCGTCGATGGCGTTGACGTAACGCCTGAGCGTACGGTCCTCATCGAGATTGGGAACACCGCTCAAAGCCGCTTCGATTGCCTTGTGTATTTCGGCGAGTTTCTTCAGACGCTTCTTTTCGTCGACGGACGGATCGAAGCCGGCTTTGAACAGCGCGAAAATATTGCGGGAAATCGCCGGATACTTATAGAGCGTTTCGGAAATATGCTCCTGCGAATAAACGATGCCGGTCTGGCGGAGATAACGGGCATAGGCGCGCAGCACGGAGACTTCGCGCACGGTGAGACCGCAGGTGAGGATCAGGCGGTTGAAGTTGTCATTGTCGACCTTGCCGGAGAAGGCGGCGAGGAAAGCTTCTTCGACTTTCTGTCCATAGTGCGGCAGATCGAGCGTCGTTCCCTTGGCGACGGACAGTTCCATGTCGTGCAACACGATGTCGCGCTTTTCGCCGTCCGAAACGACGCCGATATCGAAGGTGCGTTCGCTGATGACATTGAAACCGAGATTTTCGAGCAGCGGCACGCGGCGCGAAAGCGGCAGATGGCCGTCGCGGTGGAAAATCTTCAGCGACAGCGTTTCCGCCGACTGACCTTCCTGCTGGTAAAATTCGATGCGGACCGGCTCGCCCTTCGCGGCGCCGAGAATATCCGGCATGTCGCCGATCGCTTCTTCCGGCGTGAAGGCTTCCTGATAGGCCTGATCGACCTCCAGCACCGGCGCTCCCGGCTCGGAGAGGGCGACGAAATGGTCTATCCAGCGCGCCGCAATGTCGCTGACGGCATCTTCAAGCTTGTCCTGGGCGATGCGCGGCGTCTTGCCTTCCGTTCGGCCGACAATGAAGTGGACGCGGGCGACGGCGCCTTCGGGGAAGGCGGGGTAATAGGCGGAAATATGCCCGTCATAGACCCTGCTCAGATAGTCGCCGATCTTCTCGCGCACATAAGAATTATACTCCTCGCGCGGAACGAAGATGATGGCCGAAACGAAACGGTCGAAACGGTCGATACGTGCAAGCACGCGCACGCGCGGCCGGTCGCTCAGTTCCATGATCTGCTCGACGAAGCGGATCAGAAGATCGGTTTCGATCTGGAAAAGATCGTCACGCGGATAGGCTTCCAGCGTGTTCTGCAGGATACGCCCTGAGTGGCTGTTCGGATCGAAGCCGAAATGCCGCTCGACTTCCGCCACCTTGGCGCGCAGCAGCGGTATCTGCTTGACCGAGCGTGTGTAGGCGGTGGCGGTGAAGAGGCCGACGATGCGCAGTTCGCCGATGACATTGCCGTCCTCGTCGAAGCGCTTGATGCCGATATAATCCATATAGGCGCGGCGGTGCACGATGGATTTCACATTGGCCTTGGTGACGATGAGGAAATCCGGGCCGTCGAGGAAGGCGAGAATTTCGGGTGTCGTCGTCACGGCATTCTTGCCGAGGCGCAGCACGCGCACATCCGGATCGCTGAGGCTGCCGAGACCGACGCCGTCACCGCGCTCGATCTTCGCGTTCTTTCCCTTGCCGGAATAGGTGTAGTCACGCATGCCGAGGAAGGTGAAATTGTCGTTGCGAAGCCAGTTGAGGAATTCGACGGCTTCCGCACGCTCGGTCTTGCGCCGTGACGAACCGCGCTTGGACAATTCATCCAGCGCCTCGTCGAGTTTCGTCAGCATGGGCCGCCAGTCGCGATAGGCGAACTGGACCTGCGTCAGCACGAAGCGCAGTCTTTCTTCCAGCGCTGCGGCGGCTTGCGGCGTGAGCGGCGCGATATGCAGCTGGATGAGGCTGATATTTTCAGCGGGGTCATCCTCGGGTTCCGCAAGACGATAGCCCGCCTGCGCGCTTTCGTCGCGCACCAGGATCGGGTGCACCGCGAGGTAAAGACCGCGATAGCTGCTGGTGACCTCACCCATGACGGAATCGTAAAGGAAGGGCATATTGCGGCCGATAATGGTCAGGACCGTTACCGGAATATCCCGCGGCGAAACGCCCTCCACCTGGGAGATACCGATGTACGGAGCGTCTCCGGTCCAGTGCGAAAGCGCCTCGAAACTGTGAGCGGCGCTCGCAGCCAGCATCTCTGCGGAATAATATTCTATATCGTCGGCGCTTGCCCTTCCATAAAGAATACCCGGATCAAGAAATTGGACATTTTCGGCAATTGCCTGCTGGCGCGCTTTTTCGATCTGTTTTTCGCGTTTTGGATTATTTCTGTAGCCCATTTGACGTGGATTCCTCCAAAAATCACACTTTAATATAAAAAAGCATCGCCAATTTGCGGATTTTGCCTTTTCAGTCGAATCGGATATTGGCGTGGAATTACGAAGAGTTTAAGAGGCTTTCGTGTTTCTTCGGTCGGTAAGTGAAATTTTTTTGCTCCTTTTGCCATGAGGGCCTGTCACGAAGCATTTTGACAGTATTTCTGCGGCTAATTTTTAGGCGGTTCTTTGGCTGCCATGTGATGTTGCGGCCACGGTCGAAGCAAATTATTGATTTGCGCCTATTTTTGTGGTACACCAACGACACTGATCCACAGCGTGGCATTTGTGTGCCCAAAAACACCACGAAAGCAACACCTCTTTTGCACGCGGTTTCCGTGACATATCGAGCGTTTACGTTATCGAACCCCGCAAGACGGGAAGGTGTGTTTTTGCGTGCACGGCTGGACCAGTGCGGAGTCACCTGACGGTTCCCCCGTCTCATCAGGGCCTGACCGACCCAACCCCGGCATCCCCGGGTATGTAACAGGGAGTTTTTAGAACGAATGACGACCCAGCAGAAGAAATCTCCAGCACATCACGGTTTCAAGACCGGTGAAGCGATTGTGTATCCCGCTCATGGTGTCGGTACCATTTCTGCCATCGAGGAACAAGAAGTCGCCGGCATGAAGCTTGAGCTTTTTGTCATTGATTTCGAAAAGGACAAGATGCGTCTTAAAGTTCCCGTCGCCAAAGCCGTCAGCATCGGCATGCGCAAGCTTTCCGAAGGCGATTTTGTCGAGCGGGCGCTGAAAGTGGTGCAGGGCAAGGCGCGTGTGAAGCGTACCATGTGGTCGCGCCGCGCGCAGGAATATGATGCGAAGATCAATTCCGGCGATCTCATCGCGATTGCGGAAGTCGTGCGCGATCTCTACCGTGCGGAAAATCAGCCGGAGCAGTCCTATTCCGAGCGTCAGCTTTATGAAGCTGCTCTCGACCGCATGGCGCGCGAAATCGCCGCCGTCAACAAGATGTCTGAAACCGAGGCTGTTCGCCTGGTGGAAGTGAACCTTGCCAAGGGCCCCAAGCGCGGCAAGACCGTCGAAGAGGACGATTCTCAGGACGAAGCCGCTTAATAACCGGCTTTTTCCCTCTAAAAAAACCCGCCTTGATGGCGGGTTTTTTGTTGCCCGATTGCAGGCTGAAATTCACAGGATGCGGATTTTCGTGCCTTTGCGCAGATGCGGCAGGATGCGCCGCATGTCACGGGGATGGAGAGCGACGCAGCCCGCGGTCGGCTCATATCCCGGTCTGATCAGATGCATGAAGATCGCCGAGCCGCGATTGCGGCTTCTCGAGGTGATATTCCAGTCGAGCACCAGGCAGACGTCGTAGAGGTTGTCCTTCCGCATCATCTCTTCATGGCTCGGGGCGAAGGGCGCCTTGACCAGCCTGTTGTAATTGGGACTGCGGGGCTCGTCGCACCACAGCATGGACTTGCGTGTTCGCTGCATCGGCAGTGCCGTGGCGATGCCGGGAAGGCGGTCGCCGCGATAAAACCCGTGCAGCAGGCCGATGGTCGAGATGGGAGATTTTCCGTCTCCTTCATGTTTCAATGCAGTGCGACCATTGCGTCCGATCGCGGCGGGAAAGGTGAGATGTCCGAGCTGGACGATGGCGCGGCTGATTTTCGAGGGGGCCGGCCGAACCATGAGCGTCGATGCGCGTTTACGTTGTCTTACGGGCTGGGTGCTCATGTTTTTCACGAGATTTTGCTTTGCAGGTTATTTAACGTGAAGTCATAGCACTTCGTTATATCATGGCAATGGGTTGACCTTTTATCGGCAAACCGCTGAATTGGCTGATAATTAGAGCGCCGGGCGTCTTCTGGGATGCATAAGGGACGCTCTAACTCTTTTAAACTACGCGTCGTGTCTCTCGAAAATCGAGCCTGATTTTTGGGCCGATGCGCTAAAGTAAGAAAGGCTGAGAATCCGAATGACGGCTCGCACTATCCTTCTGGTGGACGATGACGACGATCTTCGGGAGACGCTGACCGAGCAATTGTCTCCCTATGAGGAATTCTCGCTGCTCAGCGGCGCCAATGCCGCGCAGGCGATGCAGACCGCCAAGACCGCCCAGGTCGATCTTCTGATCATGGATGTCGGCCTTCCGGACATGGACGGCCGTGAGGCGGTAAAGCTGTTGCGCAAGGGTGGCTTCAAGGCGCCGATCATCATGCTGACCGGGCATGATACCGATTCCGATACTATTCTTGGGTTGGAAGCCGGGGCGAATGACTATGTGACGAAACCCTTCCGTTTCGCCGTGCTTCTGGCGCGCATCCGGGCACAGCTGCGTCAATACGAGCAGAGTGAGGATGCGGTTTTCACCGTCGGTCCCTATCAGTTCAAGCCCAGCCAGAAGCTGTTGACGACGGAGGACGGCAAGAAAATCCGGCTGACGGAAAAGGAAGCGGCGATCATCCGTTATCTCTACCGCGCCGGCAGCACCGTCGTTACCCGCGACGTCCTGCTGGAAGAGGTCTGGGGTTACAATTCCGGCGTGACAACGCATACGCTGGAAACGCATGTCTATCGTCTGCGCCAGAAGATCGAACGCGACCCATCCAACGCTGAAATTCTGGTGACCGAGAACGGCGGATACAAGATCGTTCCCTGAGCAGGGGGCTCTTTGCACCTGTCACATGTTCAAAGCTCACGCTGCGCGTCCGAAAAGGCGCGCGGCGTTCTAACAGCTTGTATTTTGAGGGCCGATATTGGAAAACCGCTATAGTGATGCAGGCGTTTTTCCGGAGTAACGATCGACATGGCCTTGACGGACGATATCATGCTGCTGGGGCAAGTGCCGTTATTTGCTGGGTTCAGCGATGACCAGTTGCGGCTTATCGCCTTCGGTGCGGAGCGCCGCCGTGTATCGGCCGGGCAGACATTGTTCCGGGAACACTCACCGGCCGAATGCGCTTTTGCGGTGACGGCTGGCCATTTCGAGCTTTTCACGGCCGGGCGGGATGGCAAGCCCGTGCTGCAGGCGACGCCGGGCAAGGGGGCGCTGCTTTCGGAGCTTGCGCTTTTCACGCTCTGCGAACGGAAGTTTACTGCCGTGGCAGCGGAGGATTCCGAAGTCATCCGCATAACGCGCATCCTCTTCCACCGGCTGGTGGAGGAGTTTCCGGAGGTTGCCGATATCGTATCGGCGCGTATTCGCGACAATATCGCGTCGCTGGCGGCGGGTGCGGCCCGTTTGCAGAACCGCTTCGTCTGACGCCAGAATTCCGCCTGTTCAGAACCGGAAATGGGCGGTGACGGGGACATGGTCGGATGGCCGGTTCCAGCCGCGGGCCTCGCGCAATATGTCGATTTTTTCGAGCGAGGAACCGAGATCCTGCGAAGACCAGATGTGGTCGAGGCGGCGGCCGCGATCAGCCGCTTCCCAGTCCTTGGCGCGGTAGCTCCACCAGGTATAGATCTTTTCCGTCTCCGGCACATTCAGGCGCATCAGGTCGAGCCAGTTGCCCTTCTTCATGATGTCAAGCATGCCTTCGGTTTCGACAGGCGTATGGCTGACGATCTTCAGAAGCTGCTTGTGCGACCAGACGTCATTTTCGAGCGGTGCGATGTTGAGATCGCCGACGAGAATGGACGATGTACCAGGCACGCCGTCGGCGCGCAGCGCCTTCATTTCGTCGATGAAATCCAGCTTGTGGCCGAATTTCGGATTGATCGAGCGATCCGGCTCGTCACCGCCTGCCGGCACATAAAAATTATGCAGCCGCACGCGGCGCGATCCGACCTCAAAAATCGCGGAAATGTGGCGTGCGTCGCCGATACCGCAATAGTCCTGTCGATGATCTTCGGTCAGCGGAATCTTCGAGGCAATGGCGACGCCGTGATAGCCCTTCTGGCCATGGATGATGACATGCTCATAACCGAGCGCCTTCAGCGGCTTCATCGGAAACTCGCCATTCGGGCATTTCGTTTCCTGCAGGCAAAGAATGTCGGGTTTGTAACGTACCAGAAACTGCTCAACGATCGGCATTCTGAGCCTGACCGAGTTGATGTTCCAGGTGGTTATCGAAAACGACATGCATGTGCTCCGCTTTTACTGCCGCGAACCGCTTGGCTCGTGACATGTTTCCGGGGCGCAGGCTTATAACATCGCGACGAAAACGGGAATGTATTTTAGCGGTAAAATGAAAAAGGCGACCGCAGGGCCGCCTTTTGAAGAGTTCCTTTGGGGCTTAAAGCCTCAGCCGCCTTTGCGAACTTCCTCGTAATTGATGTTGAAGACGCGTTCATCGAGGTTCACGCCGGTCTGGACGTTGAAGATCATGACGGTCGTGTCCTTGTTCTGGGCGTCGGTCGTGGTCCATTGCCGCAGATCGAAGGTCTTCGGATCGAACATCAGGGTAATGGTGGAATCGCCGAAGACGCTCTTGTCGCCCAGCACGATGGTGGTCAGGTCCGATTCTTCCTTGACGTTGCGGACCTTCTGATTGCCGAGATCGATCTTGTCGGACAGAAGCAGGCTGAGCGGCGTCTTGGAGAGCGGATAAAGATCCCAGGTCTTGAGCTTCATATTGCCGATGACGACGTTCTTGCCGTCGGCGATGACCCGCATGGGCGAGGGGTCTTCATAATTGAAGCGGAGTTTGCCGGGGCGTTCGATGTAGAACTTGCCGCCGGTCTGTTCACCGCGCGGGCCGAACTGGACGAATTCCCCCATCATGGTTTTGACCGACGAGAAGTGATTGGCGATTTTCTGCGCTGTCGCCGTGTTGCCGGCCGCTTGGGCAAAGGCGTCAAGCGGCGACAGGCCGGCCATGATTGCGGCCATGGAAAATGCCTTCAGCACGCCACGACGCGTCACGCCGTTTTGCGGTGTGTTTGCGTTGGCCGTTTCGCCGGTGGTGAGGTCGTTCATTCTATTCTCCTTCATCGCAGCGATTGTCCGCATAAAAGGCGGCGGCTTCATGACGTTGAAAGCGTGCAATAACGCTTCTTCGCCCCGCTTGGTTGCGGACGTTACCGCTCGATGATGTCTGCTTCCGTCGGTACGAGTATTTCGCGTTTTCCGGCGTGGTTGGCGGGGCCGATAATGCCCTCCTGCTCCATGCGCTCGATCAGCGAGGCGGCGCGGTTGTAGCCGATGCCGAGACGCCGCTGCACATAGGAGGTGGAGGCTTTGCCATCGCGAAGCACGACGGCCACGGCCTGATCGTAAGGGTCCTCGGAATCGGAGAAACTGCCGGCGCCGGCCGGGCCGACGCCATTGCCCTCCTCGTCGTCTTCCTCGGTAATCGCTTCCAGATATTCCGGTGCGCCCTGTGTCTTCAGATAGGCGACGATTTCTTCCACCTCGTTGTCGGAGACGAAAGGACCGTGCACGCGCTGGATGCGCCCGCCGCCTGCCATATAGAGCATGTCGCCCATGCCGAGCAGCTGCTCGGCGCCCTGCTCTCCAAGGATGGTGCGGCTGTCGATCTTCGACGTCACCTGGAAGGAGATGCGGGTCGGGAAGTTTGCCTTGATCGTGCCGGTGATGACGTCGACGGAGGGGCGCTGGGTCGCCATGATGACATGGATGCCGGCGGCGCGCGCCATCTGCGCCAGGCGTTGCACCGCGCCTTCGATGTCCTTGCCGGCGACCATCATCAGGTCGGCCATCTCGTCGATGATGACGACGATATAGGGCAGGGGCTTCAGATCGAATTCTTCCGTCTCGTAGATCGCCTCGCCGGTCTGGCGGTCGAAGCCGGTCTGCACCGTGCGGGTGAGTATCTCACCCTTGTCCAGCGCCTGCTGCACGCGGCTGTTGAAGCCGTCGATATTGCGCACGCCGATCTTCGACATCTTCTTGTAGCGCTCTTCCATCTCGCGCACCGTCCACTTCAGCGCCACGACGGCCTTTTTCGGATCGGTAACGACGGGAGAGAGCAGATGCGGAATGCCGTCATAGATCGACAGTTCGAGCATTTTCGGGTCGATCATGATCAGGCGGCACTGTTCCGGCGACATGCGGTAAAGCAGCGACAGGATCATGGTGTTGATGGCGACCGACTTGCCCGAACCGGTGGTGCCGGCAACGAGAAGATGTGGCATCTTGGCGAGATCGGCGATGACAGGTTCGCCGCCGATGGTCTTGCCGAGCGCCATGGCGAGTTTGGCCTTGCTGTTTTCGAAATCGCGGCTGCCGATCAGTTCCCGGAGGAACACGGTTTCGCGCGTATGGTTCGGCAGTTCGATGCCGATGGCATTGCGGCCGGGAACGACGGCGACACGGGCGGCGATCGCGCTCATGGAGCGGGCGATGTCATCGGCAAGGCCGATGACACGCGAGGATTTGATGCCGGGTGCCGGTTCCAGTTCGTAGAGCGTGACGACCGGGCCGGGGCGGACATGAATGATTTCGCCCTTGACGCCGAAATCCTCAAGAACGCCTTCCAGAAGGCGGGCGTTCTGTTCCAGCACTTCCTCGCTCAGCATATTGTCGCGAACGACATTCTTCGGCTCCGCCAGAAGATGGACTGTGGGTAGCTGGAAACCGTCTGCGGCGATGAAAGAGGCCTGCGCCTCCCTTGCCACGCGCTCGCTGGGCTTCGGGCGCGCGGAAGGGGCGGTTATTCTCGGCTGCCCGCGTCCCGGCGCCTGTCGGGCCGTGAATTTCTGGTCGGACTCGTCGTCGGAGAGAATGCCGTTCGGCAGCCGGCGTCCATCCGCGTCGAAGGGTTGTTCGTCATCCATGTCCTCGTCATGATCGAGCGCGATGGAGGGAGGTGACATCTGGCGACGCGATGCGGCGCGTTCTTCGAAAGACGGCTCTGCGCGCTGGTCGAGACGGTTGATCGCGGTCTTGAGGCGCGACGGTTCGTTCAGCGTGCCGAATTCATATTCGTTGAAGTCGTAAGGATGTTCGAATTCATCGTGCAGGGATTTAGACTTCAGGCCGAACAGGCGGCGGAAGCGCGCCTGGGTGATGTACCAGTAATGCGCCAGTGCGCCGAAGGCGAGCATATTGGCGAAGAAACCCTCGCCGTCGTCTTCATCATCCTCTTCGGCCTCACGGGCGGCGCGGGCCTTGCTGGTGGCGACGGGAGCGGCCTCTTCGCGTTCCAGCTCGTCATCCAGACCGCCAACGACACCGGCGGCAAACAGCATCAGCCATGCGGCAGGCGCCGCAAATATCACACCCAGTACCGTGGCAATCGTGCCGGTGGGGTAAGCGCCGATGAAAAGGGCGGGAAAGCGCAGGATCATGTCACCGATGACGCCGCCGATGCCGTTCGGCAGCGGCCATGTCACGGGGGCCGGAAAACAGCCGAGCGAGGCGGCGCAGACGATGGCGCCTGCGACCCAGGCCACGAGGCGAACGGGTATGCGGTGGAATTTGCGGCCGGCGATCAGCGCGATCGCCCAGGCGATGACGGGCAGGAGCGAGATGATTGCGGAAAGCCCGAGGAACTGCATCACGATATCGGCGAAAATTGCACCGCCGTAGCCCAGAAGATTGGTGGGCTGGTTTCCTGTCGCGTAGGAGAGGCTCGGATCCGCGACATTCCACGTCGCGAGCGCGGCGATGCCCAGTGCAATCGTGGCCAGCAGAGCGAAACCGGCGAGAGCCATGATCTGACGCACGAAAAACGCCGTCAACACGAAGCGCGTGTGACGACCATCGAATGTCGGAGAATGCATTCTGCCCATGTCCCTGAACCCGTCGTTTTATGGTTTCGGCAAGATCCGGCAGGAGACCTGATCCCGGATTGACAGGGAAAACTAACCGCTTGCTGGTTAATGTCGTGTTAACCATGCGGTTTTTTGAAGCGCTTCGGATTTACGGCAAAGAAAAAGGCCCGCCGGAGCGGGCCTTCTTTTGGGAGAGGGGATGGAGAACCCCTTTTCCCGGATATCAGGAATGGTAGGCGGCTTCGCCGTGGGTTGCGAGGTCGAGACCTTCGCGTTCGGCTTCGACCGGAACCCGCAGACCGACGATCACGTCGACGATCTTGTAGAGGATCGCGGAGACGATGGCGCACCAGACGATGGTGATGGCGACGGCGACGAACTGCGTCCAGAGCTGCGAGGCGATGGAGAAGTCTTCCTTGCCCGTGCCGCCAAGCAGCGGCGAGGTGAAGATGCCGGTGCCGAGAGCGCCGATGATGCCGCCAATGCCGTGGACGCCGAAGACGTCGGCAGTGTCGTCATAACCGAACTTGTTCTTCACCACGGAGACGAAGAAGTAGCAGATCGGCGAGACGATGAGGCCGAGAACGATGGCGCCCATAGGGCCGACGGAGCCGGCGGCGGGGGTGACGGCGACGAGACCGGCGATCATGCCCGAAGCGGCGCCCAGCATGGAGGCCTTGCCGCGGGTGAAGCTTTCAACCAGCGACCAGGAAACGATGGCGGCTGCGGTTGCGAGGAAGGTGTTCATGGTTGCGAGAACCGCACCGCCCGATGCTTCGAGGTTGGAACCGGCGTTGAAGCCGAACCAGCCGAACCACAGCATGGCTGCACCGACGAGGGTCAGCGTCATCGAATGAGGGGCCATCATGTCCTTGCCGAAGCCGGTACGCTTGCCGACCATGATCGCGCCGATCAGGCCTGCGATACCGGCATTGATGTGAACCACGGTGCCGCCGGCGAAGTCGAGAGCGCCCATGCCGAAAATCAGGCCGTTTGCATCCCAGACCATGTGAGCGATCGGGAAATAGACGAAGGTGGCCCAAAGGATGGTGAAGAGGATGACGGCGGAGAATTTGACGCGTTCTGCGAAGGCGCCGATAATCAGCGCCGGCGTGATGGCCGCGAAGGTCATCTGGAAGGCGATGAAGGTGTATTCGTAGATCACGACGCCCTCAGAGAAGGTTGCCGAGGTGCTGTCAAGCGAAACGCCAGACAGGAACAGCTTGCCGAAACCGCCGAAATAAGGGCCGGTGCCGCCGCCAAAGGCGAAGGAGTAACCGTAGATTACCCAGACGAGCATCATGACTGCGCCGACGACCGTGCACTGCATGAGAACGGAGAGCATGTTCTTGGTGCGGACGAGACCGCCGTAAAACAGGGCGAGGCCCGGAATGATCATGAAAAGCACGAGGATCGTCGCGACATACATGAATGCGGTGTCGGCCTTTTCCGGAACGGGCGCTGCGGCTGCTGCCGGCGCGGCATCCTGGGCAAAGGCGATGGCCGGAGCCATCAGGGCCGCCGCTGCGCCGCCCAGCTTGCCGAGCGTTGAAAACTTGTTGAGTTGCATAGCTAGAAAACTCCCCTGTCAGCCGTGCTTCAAAGCGCTTCTGTGTTGGTTTCGCCGGTACGGATGCGCACGGCCTGTTCGATAGAGTAGACGAAGATCTTGCCGTCACCGATCTGCCCGGTCTTTGCCGCAGACGCGATCGCTTCGACAGCCTTGTCAACGACGTCGGATGGAACTGCGATCTCGATCTTCAGCTTGGGAAGGAAGCTCACCGCATATTCCGTGCCGCGATAAATCTCGGTATGCCCCTTCTGGCGTCCGTAACCCTTTACCTCGGTCACGGTCAGGCCCTGGATGCCGACGCCGGTGAGCGCTTCGCGCACTTCATCCAGCTTGAACGGCTTGATAATGGCCATCACAATTTTCATCTGGTTTCCCATCCTTTGTTTTGTCCTCGGCACGGAGCCGACTCTCCTGCCGCTGGCAGATCAGTAACAGCGACTGCGGACATACATTCAAAGGGCGTGCCAGTTTTGAGTGTGTATCTAACGTATTGAAATATAAAACTTATATGAAAGGCGTCTGAAAAAGGGGAATTTGTCGCCAAAATTTGCGTCTATTAAATGTGCGATTTTCAGAAAAAGCACATTATTTAATCATTTGCCCTTTTGCGGATCAAACCCTCCTGCGCTACGGAGGCGACCAGTTCACCCTGTCTGGTGAAAATATTGCCACGGGTCAAACCGCGTGCGCCGGAAGCGCTGGGGCTGTCCTGTGTGTAAAGCAGCCAGTCGTCCAGCCGGCAGGGGCGGTGGAACCACATGGCGTGGTCGAGGCTCGCCACCTGAATGGACGGATCGAAGATGGTCGTGCCATGGGCGTAGAGCGAGGTGTCGAGCAGGGTCATATCCGACAGATAGGCGAGAATGGCCGATTGCAGGCGCGGATCATCGGGCACATCGCCGACGGCGCGGACCCAGATATCCTGCTGCGGTTCGAGTTTTTCCTTGGAGATGTAGTGGGTCAGCGATACCGGCCGTATCTCTATCGGCCGCTTGTTGCTCCAGTATTTGCGGATAGAAGCGGGCGCCTTTGCAAGAAAGGCTGCCTGCATCTGCTCCTCGCTCATCAGTTTTTCAGGCGGCGTCACGTCAGGCATTTTGATCTGATGGTCGAAACCATCCTCGAAAATCTGAAACGAGGCCGACATGGAAAAAATGGCCTTGCCATGCTGGATGGCGACCACCCGGCGTGTGCAGAAGCTCGCGCCGTCGCGGATGCGTTCCACCTGGTAGACGATAGGCACCAGCGGATCGCCGGGGCGCATGAAATAGGCATGCAGCGAATGCACGAAACGGTCGTTATCCACGGTCCTCTGCGCGGCGATCAGGGCCTGCGCGATGACTTGGCCGCCGAAAACCCGCTGCCAGCCGATCTGCGGGCTTTCGCCCCGGAACAGGTTCTCTTCCAGCTTCTCAAGATCGAGTGTGGCGATGAGATTGGCCATCGGGTCTGACGTTTGCGAGGGATGCGACATTTTTTCGGCCTGCTCCGGCTGTAGGAAGACGTCACATGGTCTATAGTGCGCCGATGATGCGTGCACAAGATTTGAGGAGAAGCGCGATGCTGGACGTAGTGGTGGCAGGCGGCGGATATGTCGGTCTTTCCGTTGCTGTCGCAATCAAGCAGGCGGCCCCGCATCTTGATGTGCAGGTGGTTGAGGCCTCTCCCGAGGATGTCTGGGCGAAGGACGTTCGCGCGTCCGCCATTATTGCGGCAGCCACCCGGATGCTCGATGTTTTCGGCATATGGAACGAAATCGAGCCGGAAGCGCAACCGATACACAAGATGATCGTCACCGATTCGAAGACCGCCGATCCGGTGCGTCCCGTGTTCCTGACGTTCGACGGCGCCGTGGAAGAAGGCAGGCCGTTTGCCCATATGGTTCCGAACGTCGCTCTGGTGGGCGCATTGCGAGGCCTGTGCGAGCGTCTTGGCATAAAAATCCGTCACGGTCTCAGTGTTTCCGATTTTACCGCGGGTCCCCAGTCGACGGCCATTAGCCTTTCCGACGGGTCGACGCTCGAAGCGCGATTGCTGATTGCCTGTGACGGCGTTCGCTCCGCGCTCAGGGACATGGCCGGTATCAAGACCGTGCACTGGGCTTACGATCAGTCCGGTATCGTGACGACCGTTGAACATGAGCGGCCGCATGAGGGCTGCGCCGAGGAGCATTTCCTGCCATCGGGCCCCTTCGCCATCCTGCCGCTGAAGGGAAATCGCTCTTCGCTCGTCTGGACCGAACGCACGGCCGATGCCGACAGGCTGGTAGCTTCCGATGATCTGGTGTTCGAGGAAGAACTGGAACGCCGGTTCGGTCACAAGCTAGGTCATCTTCGTCCGGTCGGTCCCCGCCGCGCCTTCCCATTGGGTCTGACGCTGGCGCGCTCTTTCGTTGCACCGCGTTTCGCGCTTGCGGGTGATGCGGCGCACGGCATTCACCCGATTTCCGGGCAGGGCCTCAATCTTGGCTTCAAGGACGTGGCGGCTCTCGCTGAAACCGTGGTCGAGGCCGACCGCCTCGGCCTCGATATCGGCTCACTCAACGTTCTGGAGCGTTACCAGTCCTGGCGGCGTTTCGACACGTTGCGGATGGGCGTGACGACGGATGTGCTGAACCGGCTTTTCTCCAACGATATTGGCCCTATCCGTATCATGCGTGATTTCGGTCTCGGCGTCGTGGATCGTTTGCCGGGTCTCAAATCCTATTTCATCGGTCAGGCCGCCGGCACGACGGATGCGAATGCGCCGCGTCTGCTTGCCGGCGAGGCGCTCTGATCCGACCCCTCATGTATGTTTCTGATCGGCTTTTCCGGGATTGCCGCTTGACAGCCGATTCCGGGATTTTCTGCCCGGCGGCTTTACCGTAAAGCCGAATCCGGCCAAGGACTTATCCGGATTCATAATCTGGTATGGTCTGCGCCCTGGCCAACCAGATATTGCGGAGAACAAAAGCTGAATCCCATCGAGTCAGCGATTCGTATTCGATTCGTTCGCAGACTGTTCCGCAGCCGAATCGATTTCATTTTCGCCGGATTCTTTTTGTTTGCTCAACTAGCTGAATCTGAACGGAAAATTACGTCGACAGGTCGCCCTGCGCCACTTTGCGGGTGAGGCCTATTGCCTTTGTCTGCGGGCGTTGCCATGTGTGGTGCGTGCGGCCCGTATCGGTGATGCCGGGCGGCACGGCAAGCAGATGAAGTCGATTCGCGGATAGTACGTTGAATTTTCGCCCCATGATCCTGAGCGGCCGCGGTGTCACGGCCGTTCTCGGCCCCACCAATACCGGCAAGACCCATTACGCGATCGAGCGGATGGTCGCGCATGGCAGCGGTGTCATTGGCCTGCCGCTGCGTCTTTTGGCGCGGGAGGTCTATACCCGTCTCGTTGAAAAGGTGGGTGCGCCGAATGTGGCGCTGATTACCGGCGAAGAAAAAATCGCGCCTCCCAAAGCCAAATATTCCGTCTGCACGGTGGAAGCCATGCCGCGCGAGACGACGGCCGCCTTCGTCGCGATCGACGAGGTGCAGCTGGCGGGCGATCTCGAACGCGGGCATATCTTCACCGACCGGGTGCTGCATCTGCGCGGGCGGGAGGAAACGCTGCTGCTCGGCGCCGGCACGATGCGCCCTATCCTCGAAAAGCTGCTGCCGGGAATTACCGTTGTGGAACGCCCGCGCCTGTCGCAGCTTTTTTATGCGGGTCAGAAGAAGATTACCCGCCTGCCGCAACGCACGGCGATTGTCGCCTTTTCCGCCGATGAGGTCTATGCCATCGCCGAGCTGGTGCGCCGCCAGCGCGGTGGTGCTGCCGTGGTGCTGGGCGCGCTTTCGCCGCGCACGCGCAATGCGCAGGTGGGGCTCTACCAGTCCGGCGATGTCGAATACCTTGTCGCGACGGACGCCATCGGCATGGGTCTCAACCTCGATGTCGACCATGTCGCCTTCGCGCAGGATCGCAAATTCGACGGCTATCAGTTCCGCAATCTCAATCCGGGCGAGATCGGCCAGATCGCCGGCCGCGCCGGCCGCCATCTTCGCGATGGCACATTCGGCGTGACGGGGCGTGTCGATCCGTTCGATGACGAGCTGGTGGAGCGGATCGAAACCCATCAGTTCGATGCGGTGAAGGTTCTGCAGTGGCGGACGAAAAATTTCGATTTTTCCTCCATCGCCAATCTGCGCCTGAGCCTCGATGCCGCGCCGGCGATCCAGGGACTTTCGCGCGCCCTGCCGGCAATCGACCAGCAGGCGCTGGAATATCTGTCGCGTTATCCCGAGATCATCGATGTGACGACGACCGATTCGCGGGTGGAAAAACTCTGGGAGGCGTGCGCGCTTCCAGACTATCGCCGCATTGCTCCTGCCCAGCATGCGGATCTGATCTCCACGCTCTATTTCGACCTCGTCAAACGCGGGGCGGTGAACGAGGATTTCATGGCCGAGCAGGTGCGTCGCGCCGACCGGACGGATGGAGAGATCGATACCTTGTCTGCGAGGATTGCGCAGATCAGAACATGGACTTATGTATCGAACCGCCCAGGATGGCTTGCCGATCCGACACACTGGCAAGAAAAGACTCGGGAAATCGAGGATCGATTGTCCGATGCGCTACATGAAAGGTTGACGAAACGCTTTGTTGATCGCAGGACATCTGTGCTCATGAGGCGCCTGAGAGAGAATGCGATGCTTGAAGCTGAAATCAGTGTAAATGGTGATGTCTTCGTAGAAGGTCATCACGTCGGCCAGTTGGCCGGGTTCCGGTTCACGCCGGTGCCGGGAATGGAAGGGCCGGATCAGAAGGCCGTGCAGGCTGCGGCGCAGAAGGCGCTTGCGCTCGAATTCGAGGCGCGTGCCGCGCGTCTGCATGCCAGTGGAAATGGCGATCTCGCTTTGAGCTCCGATGGTCTGGTTCGCTGGTTGGGCGAACCGGTTGCCCGCCTTTCGGCCGGCGACAACATCATGAAGCCACGGGTGATCCTGCTTGCCGACGAGCAGTTGAACGGCAATGCCCGTGATCACGCGCTGGCGCGCGTCGAGCGTTTCGTCAATCATCAGATTGCGACCGTGCTGAAGCCGCTGGACGATATTTCCCGCGCCGAAGACCTTCAGGGTCTGGCGAAGGGTCTGGCGTTCCAGCTCGTGGAAAATCTTGGCGTGCTGTTCCGCCGCGACGTTGCCGAAGACGTGAAGTCTCTCGATCAGGACGCGCGCGCCTCCATGCGGCGCTACGGCGTGCGTTTCGGCGCCTATCACGTTTTCCTGCCTGCGCTTCTCAAGCCCGCCCCGGCGGAGCTTGTGACGCTGCTCTGGGCTTTGAAGAATGACGGTCTCGGCAAGCCGGGTTACGGCGATCTCATTCCGGTGCTGGCCGCAGGCCGTACATCGGTCGTCACCGATGCCAGCTTCGAGCGCATGTTCTACAAGCTCGCCGGTTTCCGCTTCCTCGGGAAGCGCGCCGTGCGTATCGACATTCTCGAGCGTCTGGCCGATCTCATCCGCCCGTTGCTGCAGTGGAAGCCCGGTCAACAGCCGCGTCCGGAAGGCGCCTATGATGGCCGCCGTTTTACGACGACCACCGCCATGCTTTCCATTCTCGGCGCGACGCTTGACGACATGGAAGAAATTCTGAAGGGCCTCGGTTACCGCGCCGATCAGGTGACGGCGGAAGAGGCGCAGGCCTTCCTCGCCAGCTACGCCGGCGCGTCTGCTCCGGCTGCCGCGGAAGCGGCGACGGCTGAAGAGGAAAGCGTCGAGACCGAGGAACACGAGCCGGCTTCCGAAGAACAGGTGTCCGAGACGGCGGCTGTTGTCGAAGGCGAAGCTGTCGAGGCGCCGGTTGCGGAGGCTGCAAGCGAAGAGGCTGTCGCAGCCGAGGCTGCGCCGGAAAGCGCTGAGGCCGCCGAGCCCAAGCCCGTTCTTCTGTGGCGTCCGGGTGGTCGCAACGAAAATCAGCGTGGCGAAAACCGTCGTCCCGGCAATCGCGGTCAGGGCCGTGGTGAAGGAGCGCGCGAACAGGGCGAGCGTCGCGGTGAAGGCCGCCGCGACAATCGTGACGGTGCAAACCGCGAAGCTGCCAATCGCAGTGGCGACGGCGAGCGCAAGCGCGATGGCGGCCGTCCGGACCGTGGCAACAACCGCAACAATGATCGTCACGATCGCGGGGAGCGCAAGGATCGGCCGGAACGCAATGACCGTGGCGGAAAGCCGCAGGGTCAGCAGCGCTTCGAAGCCAAGCCGCCGCGCAAGGAAAAGCCGCTCGATCCGGATTCGCCTTTCGCAAAGCTCGCTGCTCTCAAGGAGCAACTGAAGAAGTAAGCCCATGGGAAGCAGCGAACAGCCACTGGAAAGCACGCGTCAGCGTCTGGACAAGTGGCTGTTCTTTGCCCGCATGGCCAAATCCCGTTCGCTCGCCCAGGGCTACATTCAGTCGGGCCACGTCAAGGTCAACGGCATTGCCATTCGCCAGTCCAGCCATGTGGTGAAGGCGGGCGACAGGCTGGAGATCGGCTTCGAGTGGATGGATAAGGTGCTTGTCGTCAAGTCCGGCGGAACACGGCGTGGACCCTATGAGGAAGCCAGACTTCTCTATGACGACGAGACGCCGCCACGGGAACCTTCCGACCTGCTGACACCCCTCGAGCAGGCGTTGCGCCAGCCGGGCAGCGGGCGTCCCACCAAAAAAGAGCGCAGGGCGCTCGACAGGTTTCTGTCTGACAGCGACGGAAGCAAAGATTAGAATAAACCTCCGGGTCGCACCCCTTTTTCAGAATTGTTTATCCTTGCTATCTGCAAGCAAAGGCATTACGTCACTTGCGAAATTGCCCTGTCTGAATTCCGGGCGACGGCTTGTGTTCCGAAGCCCACAGACCCGGCCTGCATATTCTGGAGTTCATCATGACATATGTCGTGACCGACAATTGCATCCGCTGCAAATATACCGATTGCGTTGAGGTCTGCCCCGTCGACTGCTTTTACGAGGGTGAAAATTTCCTCGCGATCAATCCCGATGAATGCATCGATTGCGGTGTCTGCGAACCGGAATGTCCCGCCGAAGCCATCAAGCCCGATACGGAGCCGGGTCTCGACAAATGGCTGAAGCTCAATGCCGAATATGCGGCAATCTGGCCTAATATCACGATCAAGCGCGACCCGATGCCGGAAGCCAAGGAAATGGACGGTGTCGAAGGCAAGCTCGAGCTTTATTTCTCCGCCGAGCCCGGACAGGGCGACTGAGTTTTACGGCCTGACGGCGAAACCATGATTTAAAAAGCCCTCGCAGCAGCAGCGCGAGGGCTTTTTGCTGGGCCTCATCCGCCGCGGCCGGATTGCAGCGTGGTCGACAGCAATGTCAGAAGGGCCACGCTTTCCTCCAGGCTTTGCCGCTGACGGCTTTGCAGGATAGCGGCCTGCAGGCGGTTCATCTCGCGTGCGATTGCCGCTGGCTGCCAGGTTCGCAGGGCTCGTTCGATGATGGGTTTTCTGCGGAAATGGATGTGGCGTCCAAGCGTCTGCATGACCTGACCGGCCTGCAGTTTTTTCTCATCCATTTCGGCCCGCATCTGGTCGAGTAACTGGAATTGCTTGAGGCACCCCTGGAGCACAAGAAAGATCGGGGTCTTTGAAGAGACGATCTTCTGCGTCGCGTGGAAAAAGGCGTTTCTGTCGCCTTTCAGAATGGCGTCGACGGCATCGTCTGCGGAAACCGTGCTGGCGTCTCCGATGATCGCCAGCACATCGTCTTCCTCGACCAAGTCGGCCCCACGGCAATAGAGTGCCAGCTTGCGGATTTCGTTGCGCGAGGCGATGCGGTCACCACCCAGGGATTCGATTAGCCTCTGTCTTGCGGCTGGCGCGATGCGCAGATTATCGGCGGAGAGTTCCTGATCGATCAATGCGTTCAATGAGCGCGCATCGTCGGCATAACAGGGAATCGCAGCGATGGAGCGTGCCGGTTCTGCGATCTTGCGCAGTCCCGTACCCTTCTTGATGTCGCCTGCTTCGATGATGAGGAAGCTCGCTTCCGGCGGTGTCTCGGCAAGAATCTGGAGCGCATCCACCAGCGCCTTTTCGGCCGAAGCACTTTTGATCCAGACGAGTTTTTCGCCGCCGAAAAGGCCGATGGCATTCACCTCGTCGAGCAGACGGCCGGGGTCGCCCTGCAGATCGGATGCGGTCAGTTTCAGCGATGCGAAAGCGTCATCGGGATCGATACCGGTCTTTTTGGCGATGACGCCTGCGCGTTCCGACACGAGACCGCGATCCGGGCCGTAGAGCACGAAAATGCGAAAGCGCTCCGCCGGATTTTCGGCGAAGCGCTCAAATTCATGGGATTTTATCTCCGTCACGGCCGCCGCTCTCAGCGGCCGAGCGTGGCAGCGATATCGGTGCGGATGATTTCAGCCAGTTCCCGGGCCGCACGGTTCTCGGCATCGCGGATTGCCCGGATCTTGGCGAATTCCTGCTGTGGCAGGTCCACCTGCGCTGTTACGCTGCGGCGTGCGGAGCGCAGGATTTGACCGTCGGAAACGCGGGTCAGCACATATTGACCGCTCATCACGACTCGACCCGGGTAGGGGCCATCGTAATTGTTGTTCGCGCGGGTCGTCAGGTCGTAATTCTGCACTTCCGTTGACGTGGCGCTCGAGCTTACGGAAATCTTGACGTTATATTGCGCCGTGGCCGGTTGGCCTGCGCCGCCGGCCATCAGAAAGATCAGTTGGTTGCGGACTTCCTGCCCGACTCTGCCACCGACGTCGGAGACGCTGACGGCCGCCAGTCTTTCCTTGGTTCCGGAAGCTTCCCCATAAAGCGGGCGCACCTGGCAGCCTGCCAGAAGACCAGCCATCGTCACGACGGAAATCGCTGCCGCGACGCGGCCCCATCTTGAAAAAACGTCAGACAACAATGTTCACAATCCTCTGCGGAACCACGATGACTTTCTTGGGCTCGCCACCGGCAAGAATGGATTTGACGGCATCCAGCGCAAGGGCGGCCGTTCGGACCGCATCTTGATCCGCATCGCGCGCGATTGTCAATTCGCCACGCTTCTTGCCGTTGACCTGCACGGGCATGACCACATCGTTTTCTTCGACCAGCGAAGCGACGAAGGTCGGCCACGGCGTCTGGGCCACGAGGCCCGTATTGCCCAGTGCGGACCAGCATTCTTCCGCCAGATGCGGCGTCATGGGGGCGATGATGCGGATGAGGATTTCGACGGCGTCGCGCGCTGCCGCCTTGACGTCCTCAGGCTTGCCGCCAGAAGCAACATCGGCGAGCGGACCGGCCAGCGCGTTGACCAGTTCGTAGATGCGGGCGATGGCCTTGTTGAAGGCGAGCTTGTCCAGGTCTTCCTGAACAGCCTTCAGCGTCTTGTGGGCCGCCTTGGAGGCCGCCAGCCCTTCGCCTTCGGTCGCAGGCTTCGGCTGGACTGTTCTCAGCTCTTCCGCCGCTTCGCCGATGATGCGCCAGACGCGCTGGACGAATCGGTTTGCACCTTCCACCCCGGCTTCGGACCAGATGACGTCACGATCGGGCGGAGAGTCCGACAGCACGAAGAAGCGTGCGGTATCGGCGCCGTAGGATGCGATGATGTCATCCGGGTCGACCACGTTCTTCTTCGACTTCGACATCTTCTCGATGGAGCCGATCTTCACCTCTTCGCCGGAAGAGAGCAGGAAGGCGCGGCGCGTGCCGTCGTTTTCTTCGATCCTCAGTTCGGCAGGCGGTACCCATTCGCGTGCGGTGCCTTCGCCGCGGCTATAGGTCTCGTGCACCACCATGCCCTGTGTGAACAGGCCCTTGAAGGGTTCCTTGACGCCGACATGGCCGGTTTCGCGCATGGCGCGGGTGAAGAAGCGCGAATAGAGCAGATGCAGGATCGCGTGCTCGATGCCGCCGATATATTGGTCGACCGGCAGCCAATGGTTGGCGACCTTCGGATCGGTCGGTGCGTCTTCCCACGGCGCGGTGAAGCGCGTGTAATACCAGCTGGAATCGACGAAGGTATCCATCGTGTCGGTTTCGCGGCGCGCGTCATGGCCGCATTGCGGGCAGGAGACATGACGCCAAGTGGGGTGCCGGTCCAGCGGGTTGCCGGGCACGTCGAACGTCACGTCGTCGGGCAGCTTGACCGGCAGATCCTTTTTCGGAACCGGTACGACGCCGCAGACTTCGCAATGGATGACCGGGATTGGGCAACCCCAATAACGCTGGCGGGAAATGCCCCAGTCGCGCAGGCGGAAATTGACCTTGCGCTCGGCCTGCGGCGTGTTGCCCAGCGTCTGCGCAGAAAGCTTCTGCGCCATCGCCTCAAAGGCGTCAGCCGTCTTCATGCCGTTCAGGAAGCCGGAATTGATCATCACGCCGTCATCGGTGAAGGCGGTATCATCGATGGTGAAGTTTGCAGCATCGGGGCCTTCAGGGGCGACGACGGCCACGACCGGCAGGCCGTATTTGCGGGCGAAATCCAGATCGCGCTGGTCACCCGACGGGCAGCCGAAGATTGCGCCGGTGCCGTAATCCATCAGCACGAAGTTGGCGACGTAGACTGGCAGTTCCCAGCTGGGATCCAGCGGATGCACGACCTTGACGCCCGTGTCGATGCCCTTCTTTTCAGCCGTTTCGAGCGCTGCGAGCGAGGTGCCATGGCGGCGGCATTCGTCGCAGAACTCGGCAATCGCCGGGTTGTTCACGGACAGTTCCCTGGCCAGCGGGTGGTCGGCGGCGATTGCCAGGAAGGAGGCGCCGAACAGGGTGTCCGGGCGTGTCGTATAGACGGTGATGTCGGAGAAACCTTCCGGCGCCGTGTCGGCAACCGTCTGCCAGCGCAGTGACAGGCCTTCGGAGCGGCCGATCCAGTTCTTCTGCATCAGGCGCACTTTTTCTGGCCATTGGTCGAGCGTATCCAGCTCGTCCAGCAGGTCCTGGCTGAAATCGGTGATGCGGAAGAACCATTGCGTCAACTCGCGCTGTTCGACCAGCGCGCCGGAGCGCCAGCCGCGACCGTCGATCACCTGCTCATTGGCGAGAACCGTATGGTCGACCGGGTCCCAGTTGACCTTGGACTGCTTGCGGTAGACCAGACCCTTTTCCATGAAATCGACGAAAAGCGCCTGCTGGCGGTGGTAATATTCCACGTCACAGGTGGCGAATTCGCGGGTCCAGTCCAGCGACAGGCCCATGGATTTCAGCTGACCGCGCATGGTGGCGATGTTCTGATAGGTCCAGTCCTTCGGGTGAACCTTGTTCTGCATGGCGGCGTTTTCGGCAGGCATGCCGAAGGCGTCCCAGCCCATCGGGTGCAGAACGTTGAAGCCGCGGGCGCGCTTATAGCGGGCGACCACGTCGCCCATGGCATAGTTGCGGACATGGCCCATGTGGATGCGTCCTGACGGATAGGGAAACATCTCCAGAACGTAATATTTCTCGCGCGGATCGCTGTTGTCGGTGACGAAAACCTTGTCTTCGTTCCATTTCTGCTGCCAGCGCGGCTCGGCGTCGCGAGGATTGTAACGTTCGATGGCCATTGTTTAGAATTCCGGGTATCGAGGGGAAAAATTTGCGCTGACCTTCACCATGAAACGACCGGGGCGTCAAGTTTGGCGGGGCATTCGGGCGTTCAATCTTGGCCAGCGTGCCTCAAATGGTGCTAAACCCGCTTGGCATCAAGGCAATCGGCGTCTAGTTAGCGTTGCGAATGGTTCAAATGAAGGTCTTGTGATGGAAATCGAAGCACGTCTTGAGGATGTCAGGCAGCGCATTGCCGATGTTGCGGAAAAATCCGGACGCAAGGCGGCGGATGTTGCCCTCGTCGCGGTCTCGAAGACCTTCGAGGCGGAGGCGATCCAGCCGGTCATCGATGCGGGCCAGCGCGTGTTCGGCGAGAACCGCGTGCAGGAGGCGCAGGGCAAGTGGCCAGCGCTTAAAGAGAAGACGCCTGATATCGAGTTGCATCTGATTGGCCCGCTACAGTCCAACAAGGCGGCGGATGCCGTGGCGCTGTTTGATGTGGTGCAGAGCGTCGACCGGGAGAAGATCGCCCGCGCGCTTGCCGAGGAATGCGGCAAACAGGGCCGCAGCCTTCGTTTTTATGTGCAGGTCAATACCGGGCTTGAGCCGCAAAAGGCGGGCATCGATCCGCGTGAGACAGTTGCATTCGTCGCCTTTTGTCGGAATGAGCTGAAATTGCAGGTCGAAGGACTGATGTGCATTCCGCCGGCGGATGAAAATCCGGGTCCGCATTTTGCGCTTCTGGCGAAACTTGCCAAACAATGTGGGCTTGAGAAGCTTTCCATGGGCATGTCGGGCGATTTCGAAACCGCCGTGGAATTCGGCGCAACGAGTGTCCGTGTGGGCTCGGCGATCTTCGGTACGCGATAAGGCTGCAAATAAAAAACCCGGCGCTGAGGCCGGGTTTTCAAACTCTAAAAGACGTCCGATCAGTAGTGATCGTCCTCGTCTTCGTCCTTCTGCGTAGACTTCAGCGAGCTGAGCTTCTTGAAGACCGCATCGGCGTCGATCTGCTCGTCTTCGTCGCGCTGGAAGCTGTAGTCCAGACCTTCCGTCGCCGTTGCCGGCTGCAGCGTATTGTCGAGTTCTTCTGCGGTCGGCAGCGGACGGCCGCGCGAGGCGCGTTCGACTTCGAGGTCGAGATCGATCTGGCTGCAGAGGCCGAGCGTCACCGGGTCCATCGGCGTCAGGTTGGCCGAGTTCCAGTGGGTACGGTCGCGAATCTGCTCGATCGTCGACTTCGTGGTGCCGACGAGACGCGAGATCTGCGCATCCTTCAGTTCCGGGTGGTTGCGAACGAGCCAGAGAATGGCGTTCGGACGGTCCTGGCGCTTGGAAACCGGGGTGTAGCGCGGGCCGCGGCGCTTGGATTCCGGCACGCGGACCTTCGGTTCGGAAAGCTTGAGCTTGTGGTTGGGATTGGCTTCGGCGCGGGCGATCTCGTCGCGGGAGAGCTGTCCGGTTGCAATCGGATCGAGACCCTTGATGCCCTGTGCGGCTTCACCGTCGGCAATCGCCTTGACTTCGAGCGGATGCAGTTTGCAGAACGTGGCGATCTGATCGAACGACAGCGCGGTGTTGTCAACCAGCCATACAGCCGTAGCCTTTGGCATGAGCAATTGTTGAGCCATAGATACAGTCCTTCTGTCCGTCCGCGCCGGTGTCGCGGGCCGTGGGTATCAACCACTAATTTCCGGGATATGGGGGCTCTATAGCCGCATTGCATCAGAATTGCAATTCTTTGCGAAACAAATGACCTTTGTCTAATTGCCGTGCGGATTTGAACTGCTATGAATTCAACACATGCCTGAGGTGGGAGTCTCGGGCCACGTTAAAAGCCATATCGGTTCCAGGAGGAGTTCATGTCTGCCAAAATCTACCCGGTTCTCAAATCGGCGAAGGCCCGCACGCTCATCGACAATGAGCGTTACCAGAAATGGTATCAGGAGAGCGTCGAGGATCCGGAAAAGTTCTGGGACAAGCACGGCCGGCGGATCGACTGGTTCAAGCCCTATACCAAGGTCAAGAACACGTCCTTCAAGGGCAGGGTGCCGATCAAGTGGTTCGAGGACGGCCTGACGAACGTTTCCTATAACTGTATCGACCGGCATCTGAAGACGCATGGCGAGCGCACGGCGATCATCTGGGAAGGCGACAACCCCTATATCGACAAGAAGATCACCTATAACCAGCTCTATGACTATGTCTGCCGTCTGGCGAATGTGCTGAAGAAGCACGGTGTCAAGAAGGGCGACCGCGTCACCATCTATATGCCGATGATACCCGAGGCGGCCTACGCGATGCTCGCCTGCGCCCGCATCGGCGCCATCCATTCCGTCGTGTTCGGCGGGTTCTCGCCGGAAGCGCTGGCGGGCCGCATCGTCGATTGCCAGTCCACCTTCGTCATCACCTGCGATGAGGGCGTGCGCGGCGGTAAGCCGATCCCGCTCAAGGAAAATACCGACAAGGCGATCGATATCGCCGCCAAACAATATGTCATCGTCAACAAGGTTCTGGTGGTGCGCCGCACCGGCGGCAAGACCGGCTGGGCGCCCGGCCGCGATATCTGGTACCATCAGGAAATCGCCACCGTGAAGCCGGATTGCCCGCCGGTGAAGATGCGTGCGGAAGACCCGCTATTCATCCTCTATACGTCCGGCTCCACCGGCAAGCCGAAGGGCGTGTTGCACACGACGGGCGGCTACCTCGTCTATACGTCGATGACGCATGAATATGTCTTCGACTACAAGGATGGTGAGGTTTTCTGGTGTACGGCCGATGTCGGCTGGGTCACCGGCCATTCCTATATCGTCTACGGGCCGCTTGCGAACTGCGCGACGACGCTGATGTTCGAAGGTGTTCCCAATTTTCCGGATCAGGGCCGTTTCTGGGAAGTCATCGACAAGCACAAGGTCAATATCTTCTACACCGCGCCGACGGCGCTCAGATCGCTGATGGGGGCGGGCGACCAGTTCGTCCAGCGCTCCTCGCGCGAGAGCCTGCGGCTTCTCGGCACGGTCGGCGAACCGATCAATCCGGAAGCCTGGGAGTGGTATTACCATGTGGTCGGCGAGGACAAGAGCCCGATCGTCGACACCTGGTGGCAGACGGAAACCGGCGGCATTCTCATTTCGCCGCTGCCGGGCGCGACCGATCTGAAACCCGGTTCGGCCACAAGGCCGTTCTTCGGCGTGCAGCCGCAGCTTGTCGATGCCGAGGGAAATGTGCTGGAAGGACCGGCCGACGGCAATCTCTGCATCATCGATAGCTGGCCGGGCCAGTCGCGCTCCGTCTATGGCGATCATCAGCGCTTTGTCGATACCTATTTCTCGACCTACAAGGGCAAGTACTTCACTGGCGACGGTTGCCGGCGTGACGAGGACGGCTATTACTGGATCACCGGCCGCGTCGATGACGTGCTGAACGTTTCCGGTCACCGCCTTGGCACGGCCGAGGTGGAGTCGGCGCTGGTGTCGCACCACCTCGTTTCGGAAGCGGCCGTGGTGGGCTACCCGCATGCCATCAAGGGCCAGGGCATTTATTGTTATGTCACGCTGATGGCGGGCCAGAATGGCGACTATGCGCTGCGTGAGGAGCTGGTGAAGCACGTGCGCAACGAGATCGGACCGGTTGCGACACCTGACAAGATCCAGTTCGCGCCGGGTCTGCCCAAGACGCGCTCCGGCAAGATCATGCGGCGCATCCTGCGCAAGATCGCCGAGGACGACTTTGGTGCGCTGGGGGATACGTCGACGCTCGCCGATCCGGCGGTGGTCGAAGATCTCATCGCCAACCGGCAGAACCGCACGGCGTGATCTTTTGGAAAGGCCGCTTCGGCAGCCTTTTTTCTGTCGGCTATTTTCACAAACAAAAACACCCGGAGGCGGAACCTCCGGGTGTTTTCAATTGTATCCGGCAAGGATTACTGGCCGCGGATCTTCTTCAGGTCCGCCAGAACGGCGTCGACGACGTCTGCGCCGATTTCAGCCTTGTGCTTTTCGTAGACGACCATCGACTTTTCGCGGATACGGGTCTGCTCTTCGGCAGACAACGTGTTCACTTCGAGGCCGGCAGCCTTGATCTTCTCCAGCGACTTCTGGTTCAGTTCGCGGATGACCTTGCGCTCTTCGTCGCGGCCGACGACTGCGCATTCACGCAGGGCGGCCTGTTCTTCGGGCGTGTAGCTGTCGAAGATCGGCTTGGAGAAGAGGAAGAGGAACGGCGTATAGGCGTGGTTCGTCTCGGTGATGTATTTCTGCACCTCGTAGAACTTCGAGGTGTCGATCGTCACATAGGGGTTTTCCTGCGCGTCGATCGCATTGGTTTCCAGCGCCGAGAAGACTTCGCCGAAGGCCATCGGCGTTGCATTGGCGCCGAGGTTCTGGAAGGTGTCGAGGAAGATGTTGTTCTGCATCACGCGGACCTTGAGGCCCGAGAAATCTTCCCACTTGTTCACGGCATGCTTGGAGTTCGACAGGTTGCGGAAGCCGTTTTCCCAGTAGGCCAGGTTTACGAGGCCCTGTTCTTCCAGCTTCTTGTTCATCATGTCGCCGAAGGCGCCGTCCATGACGGCATCGGCTTCCTTGGCGTTGGCGAAGAGGAACGGCAGGTCGAAGACGCCGAGCGACGGGATGAGACCGACGAGCGGCGACGAGGACGTCACGACTGCTTCCTGAACGCCGGAGCGCAGGGCCTGCGTCGCCTGAAGGTCACCGCCGAGAGCGCCGCCCCAGAATGCCGTCAGCTTCAGCTTGCCGCCGGACTTGTCGTCGAGGCAGGCCTGCATGGCCTTGATGCCGTTGCCGACCGGATGATCCTGGTTGATGCCGTTCGAAACGCGGATATTGCGGCTGTTGAATTCGGCCATTGCCGGAGCGGCGGCGCCAACTGCGAAAGCGATGGCCGTGGTGGTCAGAAGAAGCTTTCTCATAATATCCTCCCTTGGATTGTTTGCGAGAAGCAGGTTGAATTAACGAAGATACTGCAGCGGTACGAGGACGATGTCCGGGAAAATCACGAGCAGCGCCAGGACGATGGTTTCGGCGACGAGGAACGGCCATACGCCGACCGTGACCTTGCCGAGCGGAATGCGGCCGACGCCGCTGACGACGTTCAGCACCACGCCAACCGGAGGAGTAATCAGGCCGATGGCGTTGTTGATGATGAAGAGAACGCCGAAATAGACCGGGTCTATGCCCGCCTGTTTGACGATAGGCATCAGAACAGGGGTCAGGATCAGGATGGTCGGCGTCAGGTCGAGTGCGGTTCCGACAATGAAGACCAGTACCATCATCGCGGCCATCAGAAGCATCGGGCGGTCGATCAGCGGCTCGATATAACCTGCGACTTCATTCGGAATGTTCGCTGCCGTGATGAGCCATGCGGAGACGAGTGCCGCGCAAACCAGGAACATGATGATGGACGTGCTCTTGGCGGCGCGCAGAAGCACGTGGAACAGATCGGCCGGTTTCAGTTCGCGGTAGATCACCATACCGACGAAAAGCGCGTAAACAGCCGCAACGACGGCAGCTTCCGTCGGCGTCATGATGCCTGCCTTGATGCCGCCGAGAATGATGACCGGCATGCCGAGCGCCCAGCCGGCGCGAGCAGTGGCGGTCAGACGTTCCTTGGCGGAGGTCTTCGGCAGCGGCTTGACGTTATCCTTGCGGACCACAATCAGCCAGGCGATGATGAGCGATGCACCCATCAGAATGCCGGGAACGATACCCGCAAGGAAAAGCTGTGTGATCGAGACGTTGGCGGCAACACCGAAAACGATGAAGGCCATGGATGGCGGGATGACCGGGGCGATGATGCCGCCTGCGGCGATGAGGCCACCGGAGCGCGGAATATTGTAGCCGGCCTTCGCCATCATCGGGATGAGGATTGCGGCAAGGGCTGCGGTATCGGCAGCGGCCGAGCCGGAAATGCTGGCCATGATGATGGCCGCAACAATGGCCACGATGCCGAGACCGCCACGGATATGACCGACGAGTGCGATTGCAAAGTCGATGATGCGGCGGGACAGACCGCCGGAATTCATCAGTTCGCCAGCCAGAATGAAGAAGGGGATGGCGAGCAGCGTGAAGGTGTCCGCGCCCGAGATCATGTTCTGGGCGATGATCGCGGTGTTGAACATGCCCATGTACCACATGAGCACGACGCCGCAGAACATCAGAGAGAACGCGACGGGAACGCCAATCGCCATGGCTCCCAGCAGAGAGCCGACAAAAACGAGAAGTGTCATGGTATCAGCGCTCCGAAAGCTGTTCGATCGTGAGGTTCTCGCCCGCGAACTGGGCGATTTCGTCTTCTGTCACGCCGCCCGTCAAGTAACGGTACAGGCGTTCCAGTGCGATGATGAACATCAGGCCGCCGGTGAACATGCCAACGCCATAGACCCAGATCATCGAAAGCTTGGTGACAGGCGCATGCATGCTGGCATTGATGCCGGACTGCTTCCAGGTGCCCCAGAAGAAGATGGCGGAACAGGCCAGAATGATGATGTTCGACACGATCATGCAGACGATGCGGGCGCGACGGGACAGGAACATCACGAGCGTTTCGATGCCCATGTGGCTGTTCTCACGGAAGGTCAGCACGGCGCCGATGAAGGTCAGCCACACGAAGAAATAACGCGATAGTTCTTCCGAGACGTTGATGCCGGAATTCATCGTATAACGCATGACGACGTTGACGAAGACCATGATCGACATGCCGGCGAGCAGCAGGACGAGAATGATTTCGAGAATCCGGTAAAAGAGATTGATGATCTTTTGCATTTTCCCCTCCCGAAGAAATATCTAGAGCAGCCCTCGTTTCGCCAGGTTGCGCATCAGGGCCGCGGTGCCGAATGTCCATTCCGGGCATTCGTCGGTCGTGGTGACCCAATTGATCAGCTTACCGAGCTTGGGCGTGGAGATTTCGACACGGTCACCCTTTGAATGGGTGAAACCGAGGCCTGGGCCATGACGATCCTTCACCGGCGCGAACATCGTGCCAAGGAAAAAGACGGCGCCGTCAGGATATTGGTGGTTACGGTTCAAGAGCTGCGAAGCGAGGTTTTCCGGTGTGCGGCTGATCGCTTCCATGGGACTGACGCCCGTCATGGTGAAGCCGTCTTCGCCTTCGACCAGAAGCGATATCTGCGACTTCTTCACGTCTTCGATGGTGAAGTTGCCGTCAAACAGGCGGATGAAAGGACCGATGGCGCAGGAAGCGTTATTGTCCTTCGCCTTGCTGAGCAGGAGTGCAGAGCGGCCTTCGAAATCGCGCAGATTGACGTCGTTGCCAAGCGTCGCGCCGACGATGCGGCCATCGGAGGTGATGGCCAGCACCACTTCCGGTTCCGGGTTGTTCCATTGCGATTTCGGGTGAACGCCGATCAGCGCGCCGCAGCCGACGGAAGCCATGGCCTGCGCCTTGGAGAAAATTTCCGCATCCGGTCCGATGCCCACTTCCAGATATTGCGACCAGAGGCCCATTTCCTGGAGCAGTTTCTTCACTTCGGCCGCTTTTTCGGAACCGGCCTCAAGTCCCTTGAGATTGTCGCCGAGAACCGGCGCCAGCCGTCCGCGAATTTCCTGCGCCCGCAGCGGATCGCCCTTTGCCTGCTCTTCGATCACGCGTTCGAGCATGCTGTCGGCGAAGGTGACGCCGGCGGCCTTGACGGCCTGAATGTCGTTGGGGGCAAGGAGTTCGCCGGCGGAACCGTCCAGAAAAGCTTCCAGTGCGCCGAGTGCGACGAAAGTGCCGGTGTCGGCGAGCCGCTCCAGCAGATCGGTCTTCTCCAGAAGTTCGGACATGGTAGGGGAAATCGAAGTGAGGTCATAAAGCACGCCGCCCTTCAGCAGGACGGGGCAGGGGCCACCTTCGCTTTTCGACCAGACACGGCCGACGAGCAGCGCGTTTTCGAAATCTTCAGGCAAAATTGCGGTAGCGTCGATGGACCTTGTACCGGTCATGTAGTCCTCCCCTTCAGCACCCGACAGGCCGCCTCCTGCGGTCTTATTGTCTGGATGTCTGACAACTTAATCCCATTCTTCTTAGTATGACTTTTGTTACGAGTCTAGCGGCCTTGCCGACAAAATTATCGTGTTTCGCGTCTCAATTCCCGGAAAGCCGTAAACCTGTCCTATAGCTTTGCCGGCGTGCTCATTTGCTGCTCAGAAGATATCCAGTTCGAGATTGACCCGGCTGGCTGCGCCGATCAGATGCTTGCGCATGGCGTTCTTGGCGGCAGTGGCGTCGGCCTTCTCGACGGCTTCGTAGATTGCCACATGTTCGGCGATCGTCACCTCGAGAATTTCACCAAAAACCGCACGCGAAAAAGCAATGTTGATGGCGGAGCTGATGCGTTCCGCGATGAAGCCGAGGAACATCAGGAAATATTCGTTCTCAGTCGCTTCCGCCAGAATGCGGTGGAAGTCGAGATCGGCGGCAACGCCTTCCGTCGACCAGTCATCGGCGGTTTTCATCTTTTCCAATGCTGCCGCCAGCCGCGTTAGCTGCTGCGGGCTGCGGTGCAATGCGGCCAGCCCCGCCGCCTCTATTTCCAGCGGCATGCGAAGCTGAAAAAGATCGCGGAAATTTTCCGGGTCGTTCAGCCGCGACCGCTCGATGCGGATGGACAGTCTTTGCCGGGGATCGGTGACGAATGCGCCCACGCCCTGTCGGGTTTCGACAAAACCTTCGTTGCGCAATTGTGCGATCGCTTCGCGGATGACCGAACGGCTGACCCCGAAGGTTTTCGCCAGAACATGTTCGGTCGGCAGCCTGTCACCCGGTCCGAGCTTCGAATCATTGATTTCGCGCGCAATCTCCGCGGCGATCCGGCCGGGCAGATGGTCGTTGCGATGTATCTGATTGAACTCCAGCGTCATGGTTGCTCCCGTTCCACAGAAACGATTGGTTCGTTTTCCCGCGGCAGGCGACTTCCTCCTTCGCCGTCAGCGGGGTTTTCAAAGGCGGCGTTTTTGGCCGCCTTTGCCGTTCCTCGATTAGCTATCCGGTTGCAGGGTTATCTGGCAACCGGGATTCATCCGCAAATCAGGGTCAAAGGTGTTTTTCAGGCCGGTGATCATCCGGCGCTGCACGTCGGATAGCCGGCTTTCGAAATCGGCGCGTTTCAGGCGGCCGATGCCGTGCTCGGCGCTGATGCTGCCGACGTAACGGTCAAGGACTTCGTTAACGAGCGTCTTGGACTTGTAGATGAAGGCGTCGCGCTCTTCCGGCGTCGAACCGTTCGGCGGCAGCACGTTGAGGTGGACGTTGCCGTCTCCAACGTGGCCGTAGGAAACCGCCAGGCATTCCGGCAGTTTTGTCGCCAGTTCCGCCTCGGCTTCGGCCACGAAAGCGGCGAGTTTCGACAAAGGTACGGAAATGTCGGTACGCATATGCGCGCCGCGCAGCGCCTGGCCTTCGTTCATACCTTCGCGGAACAGCCAGAGCGATTGTGCTTGTGCCCGTGAAGAAGCGATGACGCCGTCCAGCACCAGCCCGTCTTCCATCACGCCCTCAAGGAAGCGTCCCATCAGGTCGGCGGTATCGACCAATCCCGAGCCGGAAATTTCCATCAGCACATAAGCGGGGTAATCGCCGGCGATCGGCATTTTCAGGTCGGGTATAGCTTCGATCGCCAGCGTGAAGGCGACGGGCGGCATGAATTCAAAGGCGGACATCAGGTCGCAGCATTCGCGGCGGGCGCGTCGGTAAAGCTGGATGGCATCGTCAAGCGAATTGAGGCCGAGCAGCGCCGTCTCGACATGTTCGGGATTGGGGTAAAGCTTGACGGCAACGGCGGTTATGATGCCGAGCGTTCCTTCCGCGCCGATGAAGAGCTGCTTCAGATCGATGCCGCGATTATCCTTGCGCAGTGTCGACAGCCCGTTCCAGATGGTGCCATCAGGCAGGACCACTTCCAGACCCAGCACCAGTTCGCGGGTCATGCCATAGCGCAGGACATTGATGCCGCCGGCATTGGTGGAGACGTTGCCGCCGATGCGGCAGCTGCCCTGTGCACCGAGCGACAGCGGGAAGAACATGCCCTTGTCCTGAACCGCATCCTTGAATTCCGAGAGAATGCAACCGGCTTCCACAACGGCGGAAAAATCGTCGCTATCGATGGTGCGGATGGCGTTCATGCGCTCCAGGCTCAATACGACCTGATGCTTGGGGGCATCGGGAATGCCACCGAGCACCAGTCCGGTGTTGCCGCCCTGGGGGATGATGGCAAGGCCAAGTTCCGCGCAGGCGCGGACAGTGTCGGAGACTTCCTTGGTCGACCGGGGGCGGATGACGGCCACGGCCGAGCTGGTGACATCGCCGTGCCAATCGCGGCAATAGCGCAGCATGTCTTCCTGCGATGTCAGCAGCAAAGCCTCGCCGAGCCTGTTCTTCAACGAGAACCGCAATTCCTCGATATCGGTTTCGCTCACGATCGTCATTCCACCCTCTCCGTCCAATCCGCCCTAAATTTCCGGACAGGGCTCTTTCGCCCTTGCTTTTGCCGGTTTGTGAAAAAATACTATTTTCAATCCGATCATATAAGGTTATCAGACAACCTTACAAGCTAATTTATCGGCGACTGGCCGATGATGTTTTTTCGGTCCCGGGAGAATGGCCGGGACAAAGAGGAGGAAGACATGCATATCGCAATCATCGGCGCCGCAGGCATGGTTGGCCGCAAGCTGACGCAGCGTCTCGTCAAGGACGGAGCGCTCGGCGGCAAGCCAATCGACAAGTTCACGCTTATCGACGTGTTCCAGCCCGAAGCGCCCGCCGGTTTTTCCGGTACGGTCGATGCGCGTGCCGCCGATCTCTCCGCGCCGGGTGAGGCCGAAAAGCTGGTTGAAGCCCGTCCCGATGCCATTTTTCACCTCGCTGCCATCGTCTCCGGTGAAGCCGAGCTTGATTTTGACAAGGGCTATCGCATCAATCTCGACGGTACGCGTTATCTCTTCGATGCCATCCGCATTGCCAACGGCAAGGACGGTTACAAGCCGCGCGTGGTCTTCACCTCGTCCATCGCCGTCTTCGGTGCGCCGCTTCCCTATCCGATCCCGGACGAGTTCCACACCACGCCGCTGACCAGCTATGGTACGCAGAAGGCGATCTGCGAATTGCTGCTGTCCGATTACAGCCGTCGCGGTTTCTTTGACGGCATCGGTATTCGCCTGCCGACCATCTGCATTCGTCCCGGCAAACCGAATGCGGCTGCTTCCGGCTTCTTCTCCAATATCCTGCGCGAGCCGCTGGTCGGCCAGGAAGCGGTTCTGCCGGTGCCGGAAAGCATTCGCCATTGGCACGCTTCGCCGCGTTCCGCCGTCGGCTTCCTCATCCATGGCGCAACGATTGACGTCGATAAGGTCGGCCCGCGCCGCAACCTGTCGATGCCGGGCCTCAGCGCCACCGTCGGAGAACAGATCGAGGCGCTGCGCAAGGTCGCTGGCGAAAAGGCCGTCGCCCTCATTCGCCGCGAGCCGAACGAGATGATCATGCGCATGTGCGAAGGCTGGGCCCCCGGTTTCGAAGCCAAGCGCGCCCGCGAACTGGGCTTTACGGCCGAAAGCTCGTTTGAAGAGATCATTCAGGTTCATATCGAGGACGAACTGGGAGGTTCACTGAAATGAGTGTTGGCGGGGGGGAGAAGAAGCGGTCGGTTGCCTTTATCGGCACGGGCCTGATGGGCGGGCCGATGGCCCGGCGTCTGCTGGGCGCTGGCTTTTCGGTCACGGTCTGGAACCGCAGCGTCGATAAGGCCGAGGCACTGGTTGCCGATGGCGCGGTCGTCGCGGCATCGCCGGAGGAGGCCGCCAGGGGGGCCGATATCGTCATCACCATGCTGAGCGACGGCAAGGCTGTGGGCGAGGTGCTGTTCGAGGCCGGCGTGGCCGAAGCGCTGAAAAAGGGTGCGGTCGTCATCGACAGCAGTTCGATTGCGCCGCCGATTGCGCGCGAACATTCCTCCCGGCTTCAGTCGCTAGGTGTTCATCACGTTGACGCGCCGGTTTCCGGTGGTGTGCCGGGCGCGACCGCCGGTACGCTTGCGATCATGGCGGGTGGCGATGAGGCGCTGATCGCGGGTCTTGCGGATGTTTTCGCGCCGATGGGCCGGCTCACCTATGTCGGTCCCTCGGGTGCTGGCCAGCTCTGCAAGCTCGCCAACCAGCAGATCGTCGCCATCACCATCGGCGCGGTTGCCGAGGCGATGATGCTGGTGGAAGCGGGTGGTGCATCCCGCGAAGGGTTCCGCAACGCCATACGCGGCGGTTTTGCCGAAAGCCGAATCCTGGAACTGCATGGCGACCGCATGGTGAAGCGCAATTTCGTGCCGGGTGGTCCCTCCAAGTTCCAGCTCAAGGATCTGAATGGCGTGCTGGCGACGGCGAAGGATCTGTCTCTCAACCTGCCGCTTACCCAGCAGGTGACGCGGGAATTCGATGACTTCGTCGGTGACGGCGGTGCCGATATCGACCATAGCGGCATCCTGCTTTACCTCGAAAAACTGAACAACCGGGAACAGGGCTGAGGCAGGTTCATGAGCGACGAGAAGACACCGATGCGCCGCCTGCGGTCGCAGGACTGGTTCGACAATCCCGACCATCTCGACATGACGGCGCTCTATCTGGAGCGCTTCATGAACTACGGCGTGACGCCGGAAGAGCTGCGTTCCGGCAAGCCGGTCATCGGCATTGCCCAGAGCGGCAGCGACCTGACGCCCTGTAACCGCGTCCATGTGGAACTCGTCAAGCGGGTGCGGGACGGCATCCGCGATGCGGGTGGCATTCCCATCGAGTTTCCGACCCATCCGATGTTTGAAAACTGCAAGCGCCCGACGGCGGCGCTTGACCGCAATCTCGCCTATCTGAGCCTCGTGGAAGTGCTTTACGGTTATCCGCTTGACGGCGTCGTTTTGACCACGGGCTGCGACAAGACCACGCCTTCGGCATTGATGGCGGCAAGCACGGTCGATATTCCGGCCATCGTGCTTTCCGGCGGGCCGATGCTCGACGGTTACCATGATGGTGATCTGGTCGGTTCCGGCACGGTCATCTGGCGCATGCGCCGCAAATACGGCGCTGGCGAAATCACCCGCGAGGAATTCTTGCAGGCGGCGCTGGAATCTGCGCCTTCCGTTGGTCACTGCAACACCATGGGCACCGCTTCCACCATGAATGCCATGGCGGAGGCGCTCGGCATGTCACTCACCGGCTGCGGTGCCATTCCAGCCGCTTACCGCGAGCGCGGCCAGATGGCCTATCGCACCGGTCGCCGCGCCGTCGAGCTGGTTGTCGAAAACATCAAGCCCTCCGACATCATGACCCGCGAGGCGTTTTTGAACGCGATCCGCGTTAATTCTGCAATCGGCGGTTCCACCAATGCCCAGCCTCACCTGGCAGCCATGGCCAAACATGCGGGCGTTGAGCTTCGCGAGGAAGACTGGCAGGTTCACGGTTACGACATTCCGCTTATCGCCAATGTCCAGCCTGCCGGCAAATGGCTGGGTGAGAAATATCACCGCGCCGGCGGCACGCCCGCCATCATGTGGGAGCTTCTCAAGGCGGGCAAGCTCGACGGAAACTGTCCGACCGTGACTGGCAAGACCATGGCGGAAAATCTGGAAGGCCGGGAATCGACCGACCGCGACGTGATCCTGCCTTACGATAAGCCGCTGAAGGAACGGGCCGGTTTCCTCGTCCTCAAGGGCAATCTGTTCGATTTCGCCATCATGAAGACGAGCGTGATCTCGGCGGAGTTCCGCCAGCGTTATCTGAGCGGGCCGGGCCGCGAGGGGATTTTCGAGGGAAAATGCGTGGTGTTCGATGGTTCGGAGGACTATCACGCCCGCATCAACGATCCGTCCCTCGATATTGATGAGCGTACCATTCTCGTCATTCGCGGTGCGGGGCCGCTCGGCTGGCCGGGTTCAGCTGAGGTCGTCAACATGCAGCCGCCGGATGCGCTGTTGAAAAAGGGTATCACCAGCCTGCCGACGATCGGCGACGGCCGGCAGTCGGGAACGGCGGACAGCCCCTCCATCCTCAACGCCTCGCCGGAAAGTGCTGCCGGCGGTGGGCTGGCATGGCTCCGTACGGGGGATGTGATCCGCATCGATTTCAATGAGGGCGAGTGCAATGCGCTGGTGCCGGATGAGGAGCTTGCCGCCCGCAAAGCCGATGGCATTCCCGCCGTTCCTGCGGATGCGACGCCTTGGCAGCGCATCTATCGTCAATCGGTGACCCAGCTTTCGGATGGCGCGGTTCTCGAAGGGGCCGCGGATTTCCGCCGGATCGCCGAGAAGATGCCCCGGCACAATCATTGATCACATACGACAAGATCCCTGGCTACGTCCGGGGATTTTTCTTTTCCGGGCGGTTTCGCAATTGATTGCGACCTCTTAATGTATCCGCAAATCCGCATCACAGGGGCAGGACATGACAGATATTTCGATGATAGAAGCCGCGCGTGGGCGCATCGGCAACCATGCGGTTCGCACACCGCTTCTCTCATCGCCTTTTCTGGACGAGATTGCCGGGCGGAAGCTGTTCGTGAAGGCTGAATGCCTGCAAAGAACGGGTTCCTTCAAGTTTCGCGGCGGCTGGTCGGCCGTTTCCGGCCTTCCGGCGGAGGTGCGCGCCAAGGGCGTGATCGCCTTTTCCTCCGGCAACCATGCGCAGGGCGTGGCGCTTGCCGCCCGACTGCACAATGTTCCCGCCGTCATCATCATGCCGTCGGATGCGCCGAAGATCAAAATCGACAATACCCGCGCTTATGGCGCAGAGGTCGTGCTCTATGACCGGGCAAACGAGGACCGTGACGCCATCGGCGACCGCCTGTCGCGCGAGCGCGGGCTGACGCTGATCAAGCCATTCGACGAACCGCTGGTCATTGCCGGTCAGGGCACGGTGGGGCTGGAAATTGCCGAACAGGGCGCCGAGCTTGGCGTCGGCGCGGCCGAGGTTCTGGTGCCGTGCGGCGGCGGCGGTCTCACCTCGGGCATTTCGCTCGCGCTCGCCGCAAAGGCTCCAAATTACAAAGTAAGGACCGCCGAGCCCGAGAATTTCGATGACGTGGCGCGCTCGCTCGCCTCGGGCAAGATAGAGCGTAATGTTTCGACATCGGGTTCCGTCTGCGATGCGATCATCACGCCGCAACCCGGCAACATCACCTTCCCGATCATGGCCGGGCTCTGCGGAAAAGGCGTTGCCGTTACCGAGGAGGAAGCGCTGCGGGCAATGGTTCTCGCCTTTAACCGGCTGAAGATCGTTGTCGAACCCGGTGGTGCGGTGGCGCTGGCGGCGGCACTGTTTCATGGCGATGAACTGGAAAGCGAAACGGTGATCGCAGTCGCGTCCGGCGGCAATGTCGATCCGGAGATCATGGCCGGTGCGCTGTCCCGTTTCGGCTGAGGTTGAGGTCAGGCCTCGAGCCGTGCCGCGACCTCATTGGCAATCGCCAGCGATGCGGTAAGTCCGGGGCTTTCTATGCCGAAAAGATTGACGAGGCCGGCAACGCCGTGGGTTTCCGGCCCATCGGTGCGGAAGTCCATGGCCGGTTCGTCCGGGCCGGAAATCTTCGGCCGGATTCCGGAATAGGCCGGGATCAGCGCGTTATCGGGAAGGCCCGGCCAATAACGACGGATCGCATCGCCAAAACCCTCCATGCGGCGGGGATCGACGGCATAGTCGATGGTGTCCACCCACTCCACATCCGGCCCGAAACGGGCCTGGCCGGCGAGATCGAGCGTGAGATGCACGCCGAGGCCATGGGTGTGCGGTGCGGGGTAGATCAGCCGTGAAAAGGGCGACTTGCCGGCCAGCGAAAAATAGCTGCCCTTGGCGAAACGCGCCTGCGGAATAACATCCTCCGGCAATCCTTCGATCTTTCTCGCCACCATGGGTGCAACAAGCCCGGCGGAATTGACAAGCAGCCGGCATGTCAGGCTGGTGGGCTCCGCTCCGCCGACGTAAACACGGAAACCATTGCCCATCGCCTCTGCCTTTTCGAAGGGTGCGTTCAGGGCAAGGGCCGCGCCATGATCCTGCGCATCTCCAAGCAGCGCCAGCATATAGCCGTGGCTATCGATGATACCGGTCGAGGGCGATATCAGGGCTGCGACGCAGGCGAGCGCGGGTTCGAGCAGGCGCGCCTGTCGCGCATCGATCAGCTCAAGGTCGTTGCAGCCGTTAGCTTCGCCTTTTTCGTGAAGCGTGGCGAGCATGGCCACCTCTTCATCGCTCGTGGCGACGATGAGCTTGCCGCAACGACGATGTGAAACGCCGTGGCTTTGGCAGAAGGCATAGAGCCGCTCCTTGCCCTCCACGCAAAGTCGGGCCTTGAGGCTTCCGGCCGGATAATAGAGCCCGGCGTGGATGACTTCGCTGTTGCGGGATGAGGTGGCAGAGCCGAATTCCTTCCCGCTTTCGAGGATGATGACGGAGAGGCCACGCATCGCCAGTTCACGCGCTGTCGCGAGCCCTATCACCCCGGCTCCGATGATGATGGCGTCGATATCCGTCATGGTCTTTTCCGTGCCCGCCACCGATTTTGAACGGAAATGCCCTCCACCGCGTTGATCCTGCGCAATGGGTAGATTGATGCTTGCCGGTGGGCAAGTCGCAATCGGTATTTTTCCCAATGCGCCAATCTTATGGAATTTTATCTCTACTGAAACAGTGGGGAATAAAGCTATTCTATAAGTGAAATAAGCAATGCCCGCTTTGAAGGGCCGAGCAGGAAGGGAGTGTACAATGTCTTATTCCAAGGCAGGAAAAGTAAAAGACTTTGTCTCGCAGCCCCAGTCGCCGCGCAACTGGAAAGATTCGGTTCATGCGGCTCTTGTCGGCGTCTGCGTGGCTTTTGTCGCTGCCGTCATTTTCGGTCTCGTTCCCTGATCCTCCCGATTTTCTCGTCAGGTAATCTGAGAATAAAAGGCCGGTCGCTCCTCCGACCGGCCTTTTTCATGCCCATTCAGGCCTTCAGGTAATCTTCCGCCAGATCGACCCAGAAAGCGGTGCCGATCGGCAGGATATCGTCGTTGAAATCGAATTTCGGATGGTGCAGCGGCGGGTCATTCTCCGTGCGCGCGGTGCCGAGGAAGAAATAACAGCCGGGCCGTTTCTCCAGCATATAGGCGAAGTCTTCCGCACCCATCGACGGGCGCTGCATCTCGACCACCTTTTCAGGTCCGGCAAAACGCCGGGCGAGATCGGCGACATAATCCGTTTCCGCCTTGTGGTTGACGGTTGCATTATAACCGCGCTCGTAATCGATGGTGACGCTCATGCCGTAGCTGGCCGCCTGGCCTTCGGCTATCGCCCGGATGCGCTTTTCCAGCTCGTCGCGCACGCCCGGATCGAAGGAGCGGATGGTCAGCAGCATTTCCGCCGTTTCGGGAATGACATTGCTGGCAGCACCGGCATGGAACGCGCCAACCGTGACGACCGCCGATAATTGCGGATGGATGTTGCGGGAGACCACGGTTTGCAGCGCCATGATGATGCTTGCGCCGGCAACGATGGGGTCGGCCGCATCCTGCGGTTCGGCGCCGTGGCCGCCGTAGCCGTTGACGGTAATCTTGCACTCGTCGACGGCGGCAAGGATCGGCCCGTCGCGTAGCACGAATTGCCCGAAGGGCACGCCGGGATCGTTATGAAGGGCAAAAACCGCATCGCAGGGAAAACGTTCGAACAGCCCGTCTTCGATCATGATGCGGGCGCCGCCGAAATTCTCTTCCGCCGGCTGGAAGATCAGATGCAGGGTTCCGTCGAAATTTTTGCGCTCGGCAATGATCTTCGCCGCGCCGAGCAGCATGGCGGTGTGGCCGTCATGGCCGCAGGCATGCATCACGCCCTGATTGGCGCTCGCATAATCCGCACCGGTTTCTTCATGGATCGGCAGGGCGTCGATATCGGCGCGAATGCCGAGCGTGCGGGTGCTGTCGCCATTGCGGAGTGTGGCGACGACCCCGGTTCCGGCGAGCCCCCGCGTAACCTCATAGCCCATTGCCGCCAATTGTTCGGCGATAAAATCCGACGTCTTGAACTCCGAAAGGCCGATTTCGGGGTTGCGGTGCAGGTGGCGGCGAATGGCCACCACATCCGGCATATGGTTGGCAAAAGATGCGAGATTTGCGGTCTGTCTGGTCATTTTTAAAGTCCCGGGTTCGGCCGTTTTTTCCGGCGTCTTTTGTAAATGACATAGCAGCATATGCAGCCATGCGTAAGGGGCGTGCCTGCCCGGAAATGCCCCGAAATTCAGCGCTTGCATCGTGCCGCGACAGGTGGCATGGAACTATTGACGTCCTGGGGCATTAGCTTCTTTCGGATGTAGCGCGGGCCTCTCGGTTCGTGTTGCCCTTCAGGTTGTCAACGGGGGATTATCGGACGTTGCGCGAACAATTTTCGCCATCGGGGAGGGTGCGAAATCCGGTCGGAACGGCATTGCCGGGCCGAACGATGCCATTTTCTTCCCCTCATCGAAAACGCCCTGTCCGCGCCGATCTCCAGCTTCGCAGATATTACGGAATAATGACGCTGCAGCATGACGCGCCTGCGGATATTCTGCACTTGACGATCCGTTCCGCACAGCGTCCGGTCCGGTTCACCGAAGGTTCAGGATAAGTCATAAATATAGCGTGGCCCGATTTTCGTGTGTGTTCCCGCCACGGACGAAATGCCGGTCAAGTCGAACAGGTTTCCATAAAGTTCAGAATACGAGCCCGATGTCATTTCATATTACCCCGACCGCCGCCGCCCGTGATTCCGAGACGAAGCAGATCGATCACAACGATTCGATCCGCGCGTCCTATATGACGGTGGAGGAACTGCATGATGCGGGCGCCGCGCTTTCGCGCGATGGCGCCGACAGCCTTCCCGGCTTCATGGAGTTCGATTTCTTCGAGCGTCATCGCGAGAACGAGAAAGAAATCCTCAGGGTCTATCGCACGACGGCCGTCGATGCGGAAAATGGCGCGACGATAACGCCCGCGGCGGAATGGCTGCTCGACAATCACTACGTCATCGAAGAGGCGATCCAGGAAGTCCGCCGCGATTTTCCGCGCAAGTTCTATCGCCAGCTGCCGACGATGACGGTGGGCGGCGTGACGATCCCGCGGGTCATGGCGCTCGGCTGGCTTTATGTCGCCCATACCCACAGCACGGTTTCGCGCGAGAACATGACGGCGCTGGTGGATGGCTACCAGACGTCGAAGACGCTGCAGATCGGCGAATTGTGGGCTTTGCCGTCGATCATCCGTTTCGTCCTCATCGAAAATCTTCGCCGTATCTCCATCCGCGTGGAGCGTTCGCGCCGCATGCGCCAGAAGGCAAATGAGGTCGTCGATGAAATCATCCGTCTGAACGATGCGGAAGCCTCGGCAGCGCTTCTCAAGCAGGTCGATTCGCTGGTCGACGACCCGACTTTCGCGACGCAGTTCCTTTATCGTCTGAGGAACGGTTCGCAGACCTCCGGTTTTGCCGTTGCCTGGCTAGAAGAGCGTCTTCACGCTGCCGGCACCGATGCCGAAAACGTCATGATGTCGGAACATAATCGCCTGGCATCCGGCAATGTGACGATGGGCAACATCGTCAAGAGCCTGCGCGAAATCGACGATACCGAATGGTCGGTGTGGTTCGAGGAAGTCAGCCATATCGACAAGGTTCTGCGCGAAGAGACCGACTACGAGGTTCTCGATTTCGGTTCGCGCAACACCTACCGCAACACGATCGAACTTCTGGCGCGCCGTTCTCCCAAGACCGAAGTCGAGGTTGCACGCGCCGCCGTTGAAATGGCGCGTTCGGAGACGCCGGCCGATGCGGATGAAACCCATCGCGTCAATGTCGGCTCCGTGCTTGTCGGCCAGCGTCGCTTTGAGCTTGAAAAGGCTTTGGGTTACCGGCCGTTGGTGTCGCAGCGCATCGTGCGCTCGATGCGCAAGTTCAACTGGCTTGCGATTGCGGCGCCGGTGCTTCTCATTACCGCGCTCGCCATGCTCGCTGTCGGCTGGTTCCTGGCGCAGGCCGGCATGCCCTGGTATGTTGTGACCGCCTTCCTGCTGATGTTCGCATTGCCAGCATCCGAGGGCGCGACCGGCCTCTTCAACACGCTCGTCACCTTCTTTGTGAAGCCGTTCCGGCTGGTCGGATACGAGTTCAAGAACGGCATTCCGCAGGATGCCCGCACATTGGTCGCCGTGCCCTGCATGCTGACCAGCCGCGACAGCGTCGACGAGATGATGCGCAATATCGAGGTGCATTATCTCGCCAATCCGCATGGCGAGATTTACTTCTCACTGGTGAGCGACTGGCGCGATGCGCAGTATGAACAGTCCGACGATGACCTCGAGATTCTCGATTATGCCAAGCGCGAGCTTGCGGCGCTGAACAGCCGTTATGCCTTTGATGGCAAGACGCGCTTTTACCTGCTGCATCGCCGCCGCCTCTACAATCCGGCCGAAGGCTGCTGGATGGGCTGGGAGCGCAAGCGCGGCAAGCTGCATGAGCTGAACATGCTGCTGCGCGGCGACAAGGATACGACCTTCCTCGGTGGCGCGAACATCGTGCCGGCCGATGTCAAATATGTCATGACGCTGGATGCCGATACGCGCCTGATGCGCGATGCGGTGACCAAGCTCGTCGGCAAGATGCATCACCCGATCAACCGTCCGGTGATCGATCCGGTATCCGGACGGGTTGTCGAAGGCTACGGCCTGCTGCAGCCGCGGGTAACGCCCTCGCTGACGACCGGCAAGGACGCCTCCGTCTTCCAGCGCGTCTTCTCGATCAACCGCGGTATCGATCCTTACGTCTTTACCGTTTCCGACGTTTATCAGGACCTGACCTCGGAAGGCACCTTCACCGGCAAGGGCCTTTACGATGTGGATGCCTTCGAGGCGGCGCTGAAGGGTCGTATCGAAGAGAACTCCATCCTCAGCCACGATCTGCTCGAAGGCTCCTTTGCGCGCTGCGCGCTGGTGACCGATGTGGAACTGGTCGAGGATTTCCCGACCCGTTATGAGGTGGAAGTGTCGCGCCAGCATCGCTGGGCGCGTGGCGACTGGCAGCTTCTGCCCTTTATCCTCGATCGTGCCCGCGGCGTTACCGCCATCGGCCGCTGGAAGATGGTCGACAATCTGCGTCGCTCGCTGACGCCGATCGCCTGGTTCTTCGCCTCGATCCTCGGCTGGTATTTCATGGATCCGCTCGGTGCGTTGATCTGGCAGATCCTGCTGATCTTCTCGCTGTTCGTCGCGCCCACGCTTTCCCTGCTGTCTGGTCTCGTGCCGCGCTCCACCGATATCGTGCCGCAGGCGCATTTCCATACCATTTGGTCGGAAATCCGCGCCACCAATGCACAGGTTGCGCTGCGCATCGTCTTCATCGCCGATGCCGCCTGCATGATGACGGATGCGATTGCCCGTTCGCTTTACCGTCTGCTTGTGAGCCATAAGCTGATGCTGGAATGGCGTACCGCCGCCAGCATGCAGTCGAGCGCGCAGGGCAGCATCGTCGATTATTACCGCCAGATGTGGCATGCGCCCGTGGTGGCGATGCTCGGCCTGCTGTTTGCGGCACTGCCGGGCGACAACGCCTTCCTGATCGGCATTCCTTTCACGCTGCTCTGGGTTCTGTCTCCCGCCGTTGCCTGGTATGTCAGCCAGTCCGCTGAAACCGAAGACCGACTGTTCGTTTCGGAACACGTTTCCTTCGAGCTTCGCAAGATCGCACGCCGCACCTGGCGTTATTACGAGGCCTTCGTGACGCCGCAGGAAAACCACCTGCCGCCGGACAACTTCCAGGAAACGCCCGAGCCGATCGTCGCTTCGCGTACCTCTCCGACCAATATCGGCGTCTATCTGCTTTCCATCATTTCGGCGCGCCAGTTCGGCTGGATCAGCTTTGCCGATACGCTGGAGCGGATCGAGAACACGATCCAGACCGTCGAGAAGATGGAAAAGCATCGTGGCCATCTCTACAACTGGTATCATACCGACACCTTGCAGACGCTTGGGCCGCGCTATGTTTCGGCGGTGGACAGCGGTAACCTCGCCGGTCACCTTATCGCGGTTTCATCCGCCTGCCGCCAGTGGGCGGAGGCGCCGTCCGCGCATCTTCAGGGCAATCTGGACGGTATCGGCGATCTCGCTGGCATCCTGCGTGAAACGTTGAAGGCGCTGCCCGACGACCGCAAGAACCTGCGCCCGCTGCATCGTCGCCTCGAGGAGCGCATCATCGGCTTCTCGAACGCTCTGGCCTCTGTCAAGCGCGAGCATGAATTCGCTTCGATCCGTGTCATCAATCTCGCGGTTCTTGCGCGCGATATCCAGAAACTCGCGACCAACGTCGATCACGAGGTGAAATCCGCGCAGAGCGCGGAAGTGACGCGCTGGGCGCAATTGCTCGTCGATTGCTGCGAGGCGCATATTTCCGACAGCGCCATCGACCTCACCAACATGGAGCCGCTGCGCCAGCGCCTCGCATCGCTGCGCGACCGCAGCCGCAACCTCGCCTTCTCGATGGATTTCACCTTCCTTTACCGCAAGGATCGCCGTCTTCTGTCGATTGGCTACCGCGTCGAAAGCAAGGAGCTGGACGAGGCCTGCTACGACCTTCTGGCTTCCGAATGCCGCCTGACGAGCCTCTTCGCCATTGCGAAGGGCGATCTGCCGACCGAGCATTGGTACCGTCTCGGCCGTCAGGTCGTGCCGATCGGTGCGCAGGGCGCGCTGGTTTCCTGGTCCGGCTCGATGTTCGAATATCTGATGCCGCCGCTCGTCATGCAGGAGCGTCAAGGTGGCATCCTCAACCAGACCAATAATCTGATCGTCAAGGAACAGATGAACCACGGTCGTCGTCTCGGCACGCCATGGGGCATTTCCGAAGCGGCGTTCAACGCCCGCGATCACAACATGAACTATCAGTACACCAACTTCGGCGTGCCGACGCTCGGCCTCAAGCGTGGCCTTGGCCAGAATGCGGTGATCGCACCCTATGCATCGATCCTCGCCAGCCAGTACGATCCTGACGGTGCGCTCGAAAACCTCGACAAGCTGCGCAAGCTTGGCGCTCTCGGCCAGTACGGTTTCCATGATGCGGTGGATTTCACGCCGACACGTGTGCCCGATGGCAAGGTCTGCGCGGTGGTCTACAATTATTATGCCCACCATCACGGCATGTCGATTGCGGCCGTCGCCAACGTCGCTTTCGATGGCGTGCTGCGCGAACTCTTCCACTCCGATCCGGTGATCGAGGCGGCCGAACTGCTGCTGCAGGAAAAGGCGCCGCGCGAAGTGCCGGTCATGAGCGCCAAATACGAGCCGGAAACCCCCGGCAAGGAACAGGCGGACCTGTTGCGTGCGGAAGTGCGCTCCATTGCCGATCCGGCCGTGCGCGACCGCGAAGTGGTGTTCCTGTCGAATGGCCATTACTCGACCATGCTCACCTCCACGGGTGCGGGTTATTCGAAGTGGAACGGCCAGGCGATTTCCCGCTGGAAGGCCGATCCGACGGAGGATCGCTGGGGAACCTTCATCTTCCTGCGCGACACCACCAATGGACAATGGTGGAGCGCGACGGCGGAGCCGCGCGTTATCGAAGGTGAAAAGACCAAGACGATCTTCACCGACGACAAGGCCGAGTTCCACAAGACCACCGGCGATCTGCAGAGCGTGGTCGAATGCATCGTCGCCACCGAGCACGATGCCGAGGGCCGCCGCGTCACCCTGCTCAACGTCGGTTCCGAGGATCGCTATATCGAAGTGACCTCCTATATGGAGCCGGTGATTGCGTCGGAGGATGACGACAACGCCCATCCGCTGTTCTCACGCATGTTCGTGCAGACAGAGATCGGCCGGCGCGGCGACGTTATCCGCGCATGGCGCAACCGTCGCAGCCCGAACGAGCCCGGCACCGTCATCGCTCATCTGGCCGCTGACAATGCCGGCCCGTCGCGCCCGACGGAATTCGAGACGGATCGCGCCAAGTTCATCGGTCGCGGACGCTCGCTGCGTGAAGCGGCGGCTTTCGATGCCGGTGCGACGCTTTCCAGCACCGATGGTTTCACGCTTGATCCGATCCTGTCGCTGCGCCGCACCGTGCGCGTGCCGGCGGGCAAGAAGGTGAGCGTGATCTTCTGGACGATCGCCGCGCCGAGCCGCGAGGAAGTCGACAAGGCAATCGACCGTTATCGTCATCCGGATGCCTTCGCGCATGAACTCGTGCATGCCTGGACGCGTACGCAGGTACAGATGCGCCATGTCGGCGTCACCTCGCAGCAGGCTGCTGCCTTCCAGCATCTCGGCCGTTATCTGACCTATCCCGACATGCATCTGCGGGCGGATTCGGAAACGCTGAAAACCGGCCTCGCCTCGCAGCGCGCTTTGTGGCCGCTTGCGATTTCGGGTGATTTCCCGATCTTCAGCCTGCGCATCAACGACGATATGGACATGGATATCGCCCGTGAGGCGCTCAGCGCCCATGAATATCTGCGCTCGCGTGGCGTGATCTTCGATCTCGTCATCGTCAACGAACGGGCTGCGTCCTATGCGCAGGACATGCAGCATGCGCTGGATCATATTTCCGAGGCGCAGCGCCGCATCAATCCCGCCGATGGCGGTCGTCCGCACGTCTTTTCGGTGCGCCGCGACCTGATGGATGAAGAGACCTGGAGCGCGCTTCTCGCCGCCTCCCGCGTTGTCCTCCATGTGCGCAACGGCAAGATCGTCGACCAGATCAACCGCGCGGTATCGCTGTTTGCGGCCCATCGCGGTCCTGACGGCACGAGCGATGCTGCACAGGCCCGTCTGCCTGTTCCGGTCTTCCCTGTGGCGGAGCCGGTGGAGGATGCGGGCGATCTCGATTTCTGGAACGGTTTCGGCGGTTTTGCCAGAAGCGGTCAGGAATATGTCGTGCGCCTCAATGGCGGGCAGTCCACGCCACATCCGTGGATCAACGTCATCTCGAACGAGAATTTCGGCTTCCATATTTCGGCCGAAGGCGCCGGTTTCAGCTGGAGCCGCAATTCGCGCGACTATCAGCTGACACCCTGGAGCAACGATCCGGTCATCAACCGGCCGGGCGAGGCCTTCTATGTCGCCGATGTGGAGACAGGAAAGCTCTATACGCCCTGTGCTGCGCTGTCGCGCGATCCCGAAGCCATGTTCGAAACCCGCCATGGTCTCGGTTACTCCGTGCTGACGGGCGTGGCCGATACGCTTGAGGTGGAGCTGACGCAGACCGTAGACCGTGAAAAACCGGTCAAGCTCTCGCAGGTCATCGTTCGCAACAAGGGTTCGAAAAGCCGCCGGCTGAAGGTCTATGCCTATGTGGAATGGGTGCTCGGCAATAACGGCCAGAAATCTGCGCCGTTCATTCTGAGCAGGCACGATGCTGGTAACAATGCGATCTTCGCGTCGAACCCCTACAGCATCGACTATAGCGCCCGCACCGCTTTCCTGACGCTCGACAGCGAGGCGAGCGGCTTCACGACCAGCCGTCGGGAATTCATCGGTCGCTTCGGGTCGGCGCAGGCGCCGCAGGGCATCGTGTCCGGCGCCGCACTCAGCGGCAGCACCGAGGTCGACGGCGATCCCTGTGCTGCACTGATGCAGGAAATCCACCTGAAGCCCGGCGAAGAACGGCACATGACCTTCATTCTCGGCGACGCCGACAATGCGGAAGAGGCCGAAGCGCTGGTGAAGGATGTTCGCAAGGCGGACTTCCAGACGGTGCTGGATGAGAGCAAGGCGTTCTGGACGGGCTTTACCGGTCAGTTGCAGGTTTCCACGCCCGATTCCGGTTTCAACCACATGGTCAACAACTGGCTGCCCTATCAGGCGCTGGCCTGCCGCATTCTGGCACGTACCGCCTTTTACCAGTCGAGCGGCGCCTTCGGTTTCCGCGACCAGCTTCAGGATACGCTGGCCTTCCTGCTCTACCAGCCGGATCTCGCCCGCAAGCAGATCCTGCGCGCGGCAGGCCGCCAGTTCCCGGAAGGCGATGTGCAGCACTGGTGGCTGCCGCTGACGGGCGCTGGCGTTCGCACCACCATTTCGGACGATGTGGTCTGGCTCGCTTATGCGATCAACCAATATGTCTCGGCCACGGGCGATGCCGTCATCCTCGATGAAAGCATCCCCTTCCTGAAGGGTGCGGCATTGATGCCCGGCCAGCATGACGCCTTCTTCCAGCCGGAGACCAGCGACAGATCCGCCACGCTTTACGAGCATGCGGCGCTGGCGCTCGATCTTGCCATTCATCGCACCGGCGAAAATGGCCTGCCGCTGATCCTCGGCGGCGACTGGAACGACGGCATGAACCGTGTCGGCGTCGGCGGCAAGGGCACGAGCGTCTGGCTCGGCTGGTTCCTGTCCGGAGCGTTGCGCGATTTCATCGAGATTGCGGAAAAGCGTGGCGATACCGAGCGCGTCGGCAAATGGGCGGCGCACCGGGAAAGGCTGCGCAATGCGCTGGAAACAGCGGGTTGGGATGGCAGCTACTACCGGCGCGGTTATTTCGATGACGGCACGCCGCTCGGTTCCGCCGAAAGCGAGGAATGCCGGATCGATTCGCTCGGTCAGAGCTGGAGCGTTCTCTCCGGCGAAGGCGAAGAGGCTCGGTCGCGGCAGGCGATGGATGCCGTCATGGAGCATCTGGTCGATGAGCAGACCGGCATCATCCGGCTGTTCACGCCGCCCTTCTCGCGTGCGCCGCATGATCCGGGCTACATCAAGGGATATCCGCCGGGTGTGCGCGAAAACGGCGGACAATATACCCACGCGGCGACCTGGGTGGTTCTCGCCCTTGCGAAGCAGGGTAGGGCGCAGGAAGCATGGAACTGCTTCAAGCTGCTCAACCCCGTCAATCATGCGCTCGATGCGGCAGCGTCGGAAACCTATCGGGTCGAACCCTATGTGGTGACTGCGGATGTCTACGGTGAAGGCGCTTATGCGGGCCGTGGCGGCTGGAGCTGGTACACGGGTTCCGCCGGCTGGCTCTACCGCGCCGCTGTCGAGGGTATTCTCGGCATCACCCGCACCGACGGCAAGCTGCATATTTCGCCGTCGCTGCCGGAGGACTGGAGCGGTTTCTCGGTGAAGATCACGCTCGACGGTAAGACCAGGGACATCGTCGTAAGCCGCAAGGCCGACACGGCGGAAGTCTCCGTTTCCGTCGATGGCAAGGCCCTGTCGGCAGATGATCGGGTGATCCCCTTCGACTGAGACGATCAGGTCTCCGTTCGCCCTTAAACTCAGGCTCCCGTGGTAACGCGGGGGCCTGAATTTTTATGAGGCTACCCTGGCCCCCGGCTCAGCTTACGGGTCGGATCTTGGCACGGAAGCCCGGGCTCCTTCGCGGTGTCGGCTGGAAGGTCCTGCCGCACCGAGATAGGGTCATATTGGCGAAGGCTTTGATGGCGCGGTGCCGGACCGTCCGGTGCGGACTGTCGTCAGTCTTTTCGAGAAAAGCAGCAGTCGCCAATAGTCGGTCGATCGGAAGGGAGTTATCTTGCAATTCAGCGCATCTTTCACAGAACTTGCACTGTTGGCGGTGCTCGCCATTCTTTCCCTGGCGTTGTCCTGCTGGTTGGCGCGCTACCCTCGGAAAACGAGCGTCGGAATAACGCTTGGTGGGGTGCTCGGAGTTTTATTGACCAATCTCGCAGCAGGTATTGTCGCCATTCTGGGAAATGTCCTCCCCTTCGGGCAGATCGATTTCTGGCTGGCAAGTTTCTTGACCGGAATTCTTCGATAGGCGGCCTGTGATCTGGTATGGCTGTCGGGAAGCGCACAAAGAAAAAGGGCGGACAGCATGCTGTCCGCCCTGTCTTCATTCCGTCAGCCAGGCCCTCAGGAGGCTATGGCCTTTGGCCGGGGCTGCTGGTTTTCGTCTTCCGTCAGCAGGCCGCTGGTGCGCAGCAGCGAGGTAAAGCGTCCGCCGCGCTGGCTTAGCTCATCGAAGGTGCCCTTTTCGATGATCCGGCCCTGATCGAGGAAGAGGACGAGATCGGCATCGCGGACCGTGGAAAGGCGGTGGGCGATGATGAAGGTCGTACGGTTCTTTCTCAGCGCGTCGACAGCGGCCTTTACCCGGGCTTCCGTTTCCACGTCCAGCGCACTGGTTGCTTCGTCGAGAACCAGAATGGGAGCGTTCTTCAGGATGGCGCGGGCAATGGCGATGCGCTGGCGCTCGCCGCCGGACAGGCGGTTGCCGCGTTCACCCACCTGGGTCAGATAGCCGTTGATGCGGCTATCGATGAAATCCGTCGCCGCTGCGGCTGCCGCTGCTTCCACCACTTCCGCATCGGTGGCCGATTCACGGCCGAGGCGGATGTTTTCGCGAATGGAGCGGTTCAGCAGGCCGGCATCCTGAAACACCGTGGCGATGGAGTTGCGGAGCGAATTTTTCGTCACCGTCGAAATATCGGTCCCATCGATCAGGATCTGGCCGGAATCGGGATCGTAGACCCGCTGCAGGAGATTGATGAGCGTGGTCTTGCCGGCACCTGTCGGTCCGACGATAGCGACTGTCTCGCCGGCTTTGGCCGTGAACGAAACGTCGTGAACGCCCTGCTTGGTGTTGGCGAAACCGAAATTGATGTTGCGGAACTCCACAGTGCCGGAGACATTCGACAATTCGCGCGCATCGCCCGGTTCTTCCCGTTCCTTGACGGAATCTTCCAGTACGAAGAAGTCCTCGAGTTTGGCGCGGGCTTCGAAAATCTGCGTCACGAATTGGCGCATCTGGTCCAGACGGCCGATCAGGAGATTGGCGAAACCGATGAAGGCAATGACGTCGCCGACGCGCAACTCGCCGTTCTTCACCAATACCGTGCCGATGACGAGGATGATCATCATAGAAACGGTGGAGGCCGTACGGTTCAGCGCGCTGGCGAAAGCCCACCAGTCGAGCACCGGATATTGGGCGCTCAGCAGCTTCTCGGTAAAGGATTTCAGCGCCTTCGTTTCGGCCTCGATACGGTTGTAGCTATGCAGCACCGAGACGTTGCTGATGGAATCGCTGACATGGGCAAAAACGCTGTGATAGTGTTCTTCAACCGAAGCCTGGCCGTCCTTGGTGCGGCCCATCACCCACTTGCCGATGAACCAGTAGACGATGCCGAGGCCGATCAGCACGAAGCTGAGGCGCAGGTCCATGGACATGGCGGTCGGCACAAGCAGCACCAGTGCGACGAAGGTGGCCAGATGCGTGCGCATGAATTCGAGCCACAGGCCGAACAGCGTTTCGCTGGCGCGCAGCAGCGTGTGCAGGGCATTGGATGTGCCGCGCTGATGGTGCCAGGAAAGCGGCATCGAGATGATGCGCCCGAAGGCTTCCGTCAGGAGCGAAGCGCGCCGGCCATGGGCCAGCCGGTCTGCCTCGCGGGCGACAGCCACATAAGCGACGGTGTTGAAGACACCGAAACCCGCCCAAAGGATAAGGATCGGCGTGACGTTGGTGCCGGAAGAGATGGCGTCGATGATCCGGCCGAACAGCACCGGTTCGGCGATGGTGATCGCTGCAAGAATGACGTTGGCGATGACGACCACCGTCACCCGCCATTTATGTACGGTCAGATAGCGCAGAGCGCGTGTGTAAACCTGAAACAAGGTCAAATTTTCAATCCAGTCCGAGCGTCTTTTTCGAGCGGTTGTTTGTTCGGCCTCAAGGCAAGTTATTTTAGCAAGGTTGCATGAGACGGCGAAATTTGTGTAATTATCGCTCTTTCTGTCTGAATGGCGGCTTAACAGATTGACCGCGCGTGCGAACCGAAAAAAACCGAACCCGATGTTTCCCGGGGCCTGCCGTCACAAGATTTCGCATCTTCGTTTCAGGGATTGCTAACGACGATATGTTCAATCTCAACCGACCGGCGCCCGAGTAACATGACGTCATCGCGGGACCACGTCCTTCGTGTCATTCCCTTCAAGCCAAGCTCCGGACCACGTGTCTTTATGCATGATATTCTTCACTTCATCTCTGCGTGTTACCAGGCGGGAAGCGCCGACCGCGTTCGTTCCGAATTTGCAACGCTCATTCGCGAATACGGTTTCGAATATTTTCTCGTCAGCAGGCGGATGACCGGGGAGCTCGCCTCCACCGGACACATCCTTGCGCAACATCTGCCCGAAGGCTGGCTGGAGGTCTACAGGGCCAAGAAATACAATCTCGTCGATCCCGTCCGCAAGGTGATCGGCATGGTGCACAAGCCGTTTCAGTGGAAGGAAGCGCTGGAGGGCCTGCCGCGTGCGATGCATCGCAAAAGGGCGAGCGTCTTTTTCCACGATGCCGGCCGGTACGGCCTGCAGGGCGGTTACGCCTTTCCCGTACATGGCCGTGCGGGCTTCATCGGTGCGGTCTTCATCGGCGGCCAGGATCGGCAATTGCCCTCTTTGCAGGTGGAACTGCTGGATGCGGCCACGCGTGCCGTGTTCTGGCGCCTGCTCGATCTTTCTGGGCAAGCCCATGGCTTCAGCAATGCCCCTGAAGTTTCCGCTCTCGAGCTTACGAGGCGCGAAATGGAGGTGCTGACGCTGATGGCGGACGGCATGACCTCCACCGAAATTGGACGCCAACTATCGATCTCCAACCACACGGTCGACTGGTATATCAACGGAATTCAGCGCCGTTTCAGCGCCAAGAACCGGCAGCATACCGTAGCGCTTGCTTTTCGTCATGGTTTGCTGAGCTAGCGCAAACAGGACAGTTCTCGCCGGAATTGCCCTTTCCAAGACCGGGTTTTGCTGCTTAATTCCGCAGTGCAGCAGAAATTTTGTTTTGGCGTGTGGGGAGACCGTCTTGAAAATATCGAAAATACTTGTTGCCAACCGATCCGAAATTGCGATCCGCGTTTTCCGGGCAGCGAACGAGCTTGGGATTAAAACCGTTGCGATTTGGGCGGAAGAGGACAAGCTGTCTTTGCACCGCTTCAAGGCGGACGAATCCTATCAGGTCGGCAGGGGTCCGCATCTCGCCAAGGATATGGGACCGATCGAGAGCTATCTTTCGATCGAGGAGGTTATTCGCGTAGCCAGGCTCTCCGGAGCGGACGCGATCCATCCCGGTTACGGCCTTCTGTCTGAAAGCCCCGAATTCGTGGAGGCCTGCAACAAGGCCGGCATCACCTTCATCGGACCGACGGCCGATACGATGCGCCAGCTCGGCAACAAGGTGGCCGCGCGCAATCTGGCGATCTCGGTCAACGTCCCCGTTGTTCCCGCTACCGATCCGCTGCCGGACGATATCGCCGAGGTGGAGCGCATGGCCGAGGAAATCGGCTATCCGGTCATGCTGAAAGCCTCCTGGGGCGGCGGCGGCCGCGGCATGCGCGCCATCCGCAAAAAGGAAGACCTGGCGCGTGAGGTGACCGAGGCCAAGCGCGAGGCGAAGGCCGCCTTCGGCAAGGACGAGGTCTATCTCGAAAAGCTGGTCGAGCGTGCGCGTCACGTCGAAAGCCAGATTCTCGGCGATACGCATGGCAATGTCGTGCATCTGTTCGAGCGTGATTGTTCGATCCAGCGCCGCAATCAAAAGGTGGTCGAGCGTGCGCCCGCGCCCTATCTCACCGAAGCGCAGCGTCAGGAACTGGCTGCCTACTCCCTGAAGATCGCCGCCGCGACCAATTATATAGGCGCCGGCACGGTCGAATATCTGATGGATGCCGATACCGGCAGATTTTACTTCATCGAGGTCAATCCGCGCATCCAGGTGGAGCATACCGTTACCGAAGTCGTGACCGGTATCGATATCGTCAAGGCGCAGATCCATATTCTCGAAGGCGCCGCCATCGGCACGGCGGAATCCGGCGTGCCTCGCCAGGAGGATATCCGTCTCAACGGCCACGCGCTGCAGTGCCGTATCACGACGGAAGACCCGGAACATAACTTCATTCCGGACTATGGCCGTATCACCGCCTACCGTTCCGCCTCTGGCTTCGGTATCCGTCTGGATGGCGGCACTTCCTATACCGGCGCTGTCATCACCCGCTATTACGATCCGCTGCTCGTCAAGGTAACGGCCTGGGCGCCGCAACCGGATGAGGCGATCAACCGCATGGACCGCGCGCTGCGCGAATTCCGTATTCGCGGCGTGGCAACGAACCTCACCTTCCTCGAAGCCATCATCGGTCACGACAGTTTCCGCAACAATACCTATACGACCCGCTTCATCGATTCGACGCCGGAACTGTTCGCGCAGGTGAAGCGTCAGGACCGTGCCACGAAGCTCCTGACCTATCTTGCCGACGTGACCGTCAACGGCCACCCGGAAACCAAGGGTCGCGCCAGGCCGTCCGAAAAGGCGGCAAAGCCCGTCGTGCCTTATATCGATGCGCCGACGCCCGATGGCACCAAGCAGTTGCTGGACAAGCTTGGCCCGAAGGGCTTTGCGGACTGGATGCGCAATGAAAAACGCGTTCTGGTTACCGATACGACCATGCGCGACGGGCACCAGTCGCTGCTGGCCACCCGCGTTCGCACCCATGATATTGCCCGCGTCGCCAGCGTTTACGCCAAGGCGCTGCCGCAGCTTCTCTCGCTGGAATGCTGGGGCGGGGCGACGTTCGACGTTTCCATGCGCTTCCTGACGGAAGACCCATGGGAGCGTCTTGCGCTGATCCGCGAAGGCGCGCCGAACCTGCTGCTGCAGATGCTTCTGCGCGGCGCTAACGGCGTGGGATACAAGAATTATCCCGACAATGTCGTCAAATATTTCGTCCGTCAGGCCGCAAAGGGCGGGGTCGATCTTTTCCGCGTCTTCGACTGCCTGAACTGGGTGGAGAATATGCGCGTCTCGATGGATGCGATTGCCGAGGAGAACAAGCTCTGCGAGGCGACCATCTGCTATACCGGCGATCTGTTGAATTCGGCGCGTCCGAAGTACGATCTCAAATATTATACCAACCTTGCCGCCGAGCTTGAAAAGGCCGGAGCTCATATCATCGCCGTCAAGGACATGGCGGGCCTGTTGAAACCGGCCGCCGCCAGGGTTCTGTTCAAGGCGCTGCGTGAGGCGACCGGTCTGCCGATCCACTTCCACACCCACGATACCTCGGGCATTTCCGCCGCGACCGTTCTTGCGGCCGTGGATGCCGGTGTCGACGCCGTCGATGCTGCAATGGATGCCTTCTCGGGCAATACGTCGCAGCCATGCCTCGGCTCGATCGTGGAGGCGCTGGCGGGGTCGGAACGCGATACGGGTCTCGACACCGAATGGATCCGCCGCATTTCCTTCTATTGGGAGGCTGTGCGCAACCAGTATGCCGCCTTCGAGAGCGATCTCAAGGGACCGGCCTCGGAAGTTTATCTGCACGAAATGCCGGGCGGCCAGTTCACCAACCTCAAGGAACAGGCGCGTTCGCTGGGTCTCGAAAGCCGCTGGCACGAGGTGGCTCAGGCCTATGCCGACGCCAACCGCATGTTCGGCGATATCGTCAAGGTGACGCCGTCCTCCAAGGTCGTCGGTGATATGGCGCTGATGATGGTCAGTCAGGATCTGACGGTGGCCGACGTTGAAAACCCCGATCGTGAAGTGTCTTTCCCGGAATCGGTGGTGTCGATGCTGAAGGGCGATCTTGGACAGTCGCCCGGCGGCTGGCCGGCAGCCCTGCAGAAAAAGGCGCTGAAGGGCGAAGCGCCCTATACGGTCCGTCCGGGTTCGCTGCTGGAAGATGCCGATCTCGATGCCGAACGGAAGGTGATCGAGACCAAGCTGGAGCGCAAGGTCGACGATTTCGAGTTCGCGTCCTATCTGATGTATCCGAAGGTATTCACGGATTTCGCGCTGACAGCCGAGACCTATGGCCCGGTTTCGGTGCTGCCCACCCATGCCTATTTCTACGGCATGGAGGACGGCGAGGAACTGTTTGCCGATATCGAACGCGGCAAAACGCTTGTCATCGTCAATCAGGCCTCGTCCGGCACGGATGACAAGGGCATGGTGACGGTGTTCTTCGAGATCAACGGCCAGCCGCGCCGCATCAAGGTGCCGGATCGTGCCCATGGTGCTTCCGGCTCCGCCGTGCGCCGCAAGGCCGAACCTGGCAATGCCGTCCATATCGGCGCGCCGATGCCAGGCGTGATCAGCCGCGTCTTCGTCAACCAGGGCCAGGACGTCAAGGCTGGCGACGTGCTGCTTTCCATCGAGGCGATGAAGATGGAAACCGCGCTTCACGCCGAACGCGACGGCAAGATCGCAGAAGTTCTGGTGCGCCCCGGCGACCAGATCGATGCGAAGGATCTGTTGATCGCTTACGGGGAATAAAGCCGTATCCGATCATTGATGCAGTGTCAGACGCCCGCCTCTCCGGCGGGCGTTTTTTGTTGCGCGGCCGTAAAAACTCGAATATGCATGTTCGTGCACGTTTATTCCTGTTTATGCATGAGTTCCGATGAGCGATCATTTTGTTAGCGAGCGGCAGGCGCTCATCCTTGCGCAGTTACGGCAAAGCGGCCGGGTGCTGGCGCAGGATCTCGCGCAGAATTTCGGCGTTTCCGAAGACACCGTGCGCCGCGACCTGCGTGAGATGGCAGCCCGTGGCGAATGCCTGCGGGTTTATGGCGGAGCGTTGCTTTCCGACAGCAAAACGGTGCCGCTGAAGACGCGCATTGCCGAGGATGCGGACCGCAAGGCCCTGCTGGCGCGCGCCGTTGTCCCGCTTCTCGAACCGGGCATGGTCGTCTTCATCGATGCCGGTTCCACCAATCTCGCCATTGCAAGGGCGCTTCCCGCAGGGCTCAATCTGACGGTGGTGACGAATACGCCCGCCATTGCCGCTGAACTGACGGGGCGGGCCGATATCGATCTGGTGCTGATCGGCGGCAAGGTCGATCCGGCCGTAGGTGCTGCGATCGACGCCATGGCGCTTCGGCAGCTCGAACTGATGCGGCCCGATCTCTGCATTCTCGGTGTCTGCGGCGTTGCGGCCGAGACGGGTCTGTCGGCGGATGTTTTCGAGGATGCGGTGTTCAAGCGGCTCGCCTGCAGCGCCAGCCAGCGGATTGTCGCCGCCATCACCACGGAAAAGCTCGGCCACAGGGCAGCTTTCCATGTGCATGATTTCTCCCCACCTCTTTCCCTCGTGCTGGAACAGGATGCCGACCGTGCATTCGTCGAGGCGCTGTCGGCAAAGGGCGTACAGGTTTATTGCGGCGATGATGACGTCGCTCAGTTTTCTCATGGTCAAGTCTGAAGGATATTGCCGATGAATGGCCCCACGACATTTTCGCCGACAGGCATACGCTCGTCCTATCTGACGCGGCACAGGCTGGGCGTTTCCCTGCTGTTCTTGATGAACGGTTTCATGATGGGGTCATGGGCGCCCAAGATTCCGGAATTTGCGGCGCGCCTGTCCCTCAGTGAGAGCGCGCTCGGCCTGATCATTCTGGTCTTCGGCATCGGTTCGCTGGTTTTCATGCCGATTGCCGGTTCGCAGATCGCCCGTTTCGGCTCGCGTACGGTGAGCCTCGTCACTGCGGCGATCTTTTTGCCGACTCTGCTTTTCATTTCCTGGGCGGGCACGGTGTGGGCCGGGGTGATTGCGGTGTTTCTGTTCGGCGGGCTGACGGGGGCGATGGATGTCGCCATGAACGCCAATGCCGTGGCGGTGGAACGGGATATGCGCCGCGCCATCATGTCGTCGTGCCACGCCTTCTGGAGCCTTGGCGGCCTGATCGGCGCCGGTCTTGGCGGTTATCTCATCACGGCCATCGGTGTGCAGGGGCACGCCATTGCGCTGACGGTCATCGCACTCGTGCTGCTGGTCATCGCGTGGCCGCGCGTCCTTGCGGATCGTCCGCATCCGGAGGAAGAGCGACCGAAAGGCGGCCTGCCGCTGACGCCGCTGCCGTGGATCATCGGCCTGATGGCGCTGTTCTCGATGATTCCTGAAGGCGCTATCCTCGACTGGGGCGCACTTTATCTGCGCAATGAACTCGGTGCTTCGGTATCGCAGTCCGGTTTCGCCTTCGCGGCCTTTTCCATGACCATGGCGGCCATGCGTTTTGCCGGCGATCTGGTGCGTGACCGCTTCGGTGCCGTGACGACCCTGCGCTTTTGTTCGGCCATGTCGATTATCGGTCTTATGATTGCTGGTCTTGCGGGAAATTCCACTATCGCGATCATCGGCTTCGCGATTGCCGGCATCGGCATTTCCAACATGGTGCCCATTGCCTTTTCCGCCGCCGGCAACATGCCGGGACTGGCGCCCGGCATTGGTCTCTCGGTGGTCACCACCATGGGCTATTCCGGTATTCTGGTGGCGCCATCGGCCATCGGCTTTATTGCCGAGCATACCGGTCTTGCCAGCGTCTTCATCGCCCTGCCGCTCTTGCATGTGGTGGTTCTGCTGCTTTCGCGGCTCGCCCGCCATGCGGATGGCGCGGGCAAGGAATAGGCGTCTCGAATTTTGCCATGATTGCGGTAAAGTAGAAGCTCTCATGCGTTGGGTGTTGACAAGCAGGCCCCCTTGTTTCACCTCAATTGCCAGACCTTGCCGCAAGCTCCAGAGACCGCCATGACGTCACATGCCGATTACGATCCCAAGCCCCGCCGCGCATCCGTCGCCGTAGACGTGGGCGGTGTCATCGTCGGTGGCGGCGCGCCCGTCGTCGTGCAGTCGATGACCAACACCGATACGGCGGATATCGACGCCACCGTGCAGCAGGTGGCGTCGCTCTTCCGGGCCGGTTCGGAAATCGTGCGCATCACCGTCGACCGCGACGAGAGCGCGGCCGCCGTGCCGAAAATCCGCGAACGGCTGCTGCGTCTTGGGCTTGATGTGCCGCTTGTCGGCGATTTCCATTATATCGGCCACAAGCTTCTGGCCGATCATCCGGCCTGTGCCGAAGCGCTGGCGAAATACCGCATCAATCCGGGCAATGTCGGCTTCAAGGACAAGAAGGACAAACAGTTCGGCGAGATCGTCGAAATGGCGATCCGCTACGACAAGCCGGTGCGAATCGGCGTCAACTGGGGGTCGCTCGATCAGGAACTTCTGACGACGCTGATGGACAAGAACAAGGAGCAGGGTTTCCCTCTCTCCGCCCGTCAGGTCACGCGTGAGGCCATCGTTCAGTCGGCGCTGATTTCCGCCGAGCTTGCCGAAGAGATCGGCCTGCCGCGCAACCGCATCATCCTGTCGGCCAAGGTCAGCCAGGTGCAGGACCTGATCGCCGTTTATTCCATGCTGTCGGAACGCTCCGATCACGCCCTGCATCTCGGCCTCACCGAAGCGGGCATGGGCTCCAAGGGCATCGTCGCCTCGTCCGCCGCCATGGGCTACGTCTTGCAGCACGGCATCGGCGATACGATCCGCGTGTCGCTGACGCCGGAGCCGAATGGCGACCGCACCCGCGAAGTGCAGGTGGCGCAGGAATTGCTGCAGGTCATGGGTTTCCGTCAGTTCATTCCGGTCGTTGCGGCATGTCCCGGCTGCGGACGCACCACGTCCACCGTCTTTCAGGAACTTGCCCAGAACATCCAGAACGATATTCGCAAGAACATGCCGATCTGGCGTGAGAAATATCCGGGCGTCGAGGCGCTCAATGTCGCCGTCATGGGCTGTATCGTCAACGGCCCCGGTGAAAGCAAACATGCCGATATCGGCATTTCCCTGCCCGGAACCGGTGAAAACCCGGCAGCGCCCGTCTTTATCGACGGTGAAAAGGCGCTGACCCTGCGTGGTCCCAATATCGCCGCCGATTTTGAAGCGCTTGTGATCGATTACATCGAAAAGCGTTTTGGCCGGAAAGATGCGGCGGAGTAAAGAGTACCGTGAAAAGGCCGGAATTCCACTGTCATACCTCCTGAACCTCTCGGAGCATCAAAACACATGATCAAAAAAATCGCGATCGTCGCCCTTTGCGGGACCTATCTTTCCGCCTGCACCACCACCGATCCGTATACGGGTGAGCAGAAGATGTCGAACACGGCCGGCGGCGCCGGCATCGGCGCCGTGGTCGGTGCTTTGGGTGGTCTGGCTGTCGGCGGTTCGCCGACCGGTCGCCGCAATGCCGCGCTTATCGGTGCGGGCATCGGCGCGCTCGCCGGCGGCGCCATCGGCAATTACATGGATGGCCAGGAAGCCGAGCTTCGCGCCCAGCTTCAGGGAACCGGCGTTTCGGTTACCCGCCGTGGCGACAGCATCGTTCTCAACATGCCGTCGAACATCACCTTCGCGACGGACCAGGATCAGGTCATCCCGCCATTCTATCAGACGCTCGATTCCGTCGCCATCGTGCTGAACAAGTTCAACCGCACGCTCATCGACATCAACGGCCATACCGATTCGACCGGCAGCGCCGGTTACAATCAGGGCCTTTCGGAACGCCGTGCCGCATCGGTCGCCAATTATCTCGGCGCGCGTGGCGTCGACCAGCGCCGTATTTCGACACTCGGCTTCGGCCCGTCGCAGCCGATCGCTTCGAATGCAACGCCGGATGGCCGCGCTCAGAACCGTCGCGTCGAAGTGCTGATTTCGCCGCTCAAGGGCTGATTGGGTGATGAAAAGCTGAGTGGAAGCCGCTCAGCTCTTTCGTTCAGCGATGAATCTGGCGGCCGCGATGAGAATCGCGGCCTTTTCGCCATAAGGGGCCAGCAGTTCGCTGGCTTCCGCCACTTGCTCCCGCAGCTGGCTGCGCGCCCAGTCCTCGCCGCGTAGCGCCACAAGCGTTCCCTTGCCACGTGCGGCATCCTTGCCGGTTGCCTTGCCCATGGTGGCGGCATCGGCCGTCAAATCCAGAAGGTCGTCGGCAAGCTGAAAGGCGAGGCCGATCTTTTCGCCGAAGAGACGCAGCCTTTGCCTTTCGGAAACATCGCTGCCGGCGATGATTGCGCCTGCTTCGCAGGCAAAACGCAGCAGTGCACCGGTTTTCATAGCCTGCAATGTAATGACGCCGGCTTCATCGGGTGCTTTCTTTTCCGCAGCGAGATCGAGCGCCTGGCCGCCGGCCATGCCGCCGATGCCCGCCGCGCGGGCAAGCGAAAGTACGAGCGCGGCCTTGCGCTCGGCCGCAAGCGGATTTTCGTCCGAGGCGATGATGTCGAAGGCAAGCGTCAGCAGGCTGTCGCCGGCGAGAATTGCGGTCGCCTCATCGAATTTGCGATGCACGGTCGGCTGGCCGCGGCGCAGGTCGTCGTCGTCCATGGCCGGCAGATCGTCATGAACAAGCGAATAACAATGGAGGCATTCCAGTGCCGCGCCGACATAAAGGGCTGCTTCGGCATTCCCGCCCGCAAGGGCGGCACTTTCGATGACGAGGAAGGGCCGCAGGCGTTTACCGCCGTTCAGCACGCCATGGCGCATGGCATCGAGCAGGTTTTGCGGACGAGTGATCTCATCTGCGCGGGCTTCGCCGGAAAGCAGGCGGCCAAGCAGGGCTTCGGTTTTAGCCGCGTTTTCGCGCAGCTTCGTTTCGAAATTTGTCATCGCAGCGTCCATGCCGCGCTCTTTGGCATGCCGCGCGAATGCAGGCAAACCTTTTCGTGATTCCAGAGGTGCAACTATTTGAGCGGACTCGCCTTGAAGGCGGCAATGGACTATGAAAGGCTTCAATTGGTGCGGGGCTTTGACGAATATTGAGCAGTACGCCTGAAAGCGACGCAGATTACGCCGTGCTGGCGGAAGACCGGAGCAGTCCGAAGGTGGATTTTCGCACGTTGGCAAAGCGTATCGTCATGACCTTGCTGGCTTTGCTGATCCTGCCCTATCTGCTGATTCCGGTTTATGCGCTGCCGTTTATCCGGCCGGTCTCGACGCTGATGCTCGCCGATCTGGTGACCCTGCAGGGATATGACCGGCGCTGGGTGCCGCTTGAGGATATTTCGCCGCGCCTTGTGCAATCCGTGATGATGTCCGAGGACGGGCAATTCTGTTTCCATGGCGGTGTGGACTGGAACCAGATGCAGTCCGTGGTCAGCAATGCGCTTGACGGGGCCGCGACGCGTGGGGCGAGCACCATTCCGATGCAGACGGCCAAGAATCTGTTTTTATGGAACGGCCGCTCGTTTTTACGCAAAGGGCTGGAGTTGCCGCTGGCGATTGCTGCCGATTTCGTCTGGTCCAAAAAACGGATGATGGAGATTTATCTCAACGTTGCCGAATGGGGACCGGGCATTTATGGAATCGAGGCTGCCGCCCAGCACCATTTCAAGGTGCCGGCCGCAAAACTCAGCTCCCGTCAGGCGGCGTTGCTGGCTGTGTCATTACCCAATCCAATCGACCGCGTCGCCAGCAAGCCGGGACGCGGGCTGCAACGGCTTGCCGGCCTTATCGAACGGCGCGCCCGCGCTTCCGGCGGCTATGTCGGCTGCGTGCTGGATTGACCCCGGCGCGCCGCTTCAGCCTTTCTTGAAAATATAGTCGGTTTCCTGTCGCAGCGTTTCACCCGGCCGCAGGATGGCGTGCGGGAAATCCGGGTGGTTGACGGCGTCCGGCCAAATCTGCGTTTCCAGGCAGAAACCGGCAAAGGGGCCGTAGTGACGGCCATCGAGGCCCGGAACCGGGACATCCAGTTTGAAGGCCGAATAAAACTGCACACCGGGTTCGGTGGTGTGAACCTCAAGGGCGATATCGGAGGCCGGTGAATAGGCGCGGGCAACCTTGCGTTTTGCGCGGCGCTCGGGCGAGAGGCAGAAATTATGGTCGTAGAGAACCTGCTCGCCATTCTCCTTGCGCCGCATCGGTGTCGGGTGGCGCAGGTCGAAGACGGTGCCTTCGACGGAGCGGATTTCGCCCGTCGGTATCTGCTTGTCATTGGTGGGCAGGTAAAAATCAGCCGCGATGCTGATCTCATGCCCAAGTGCGGTGTCTGCGCCATCGAGATTGAAATAGGAATGCTGGCAGACATTGGCGATGGTCGGCTTGTCGGTCACCGTTTCATAGACCACCGAAAGCACGCCGCCGTCGAGGATCGTATAGGTGGCCGTGACCGTGCAATTGCCGGGATAACCGGCGCGGCCATCGGGGTCGATGATCTGCAGAACCGCATGGCTTTCGCCATGTTCCATCAGCATCCAGTTGCGCTTGCCCATGCCGTCGCTGCCGCCATGCAGGTGGGTCACGCCCTTTTCGTTGAGCTCCAGCTGGTATTCGTGCCCGTCGATGGAGAACCGACCGTCGCCGATGCGGTTGGCGTTGCGGCCGGGGGTGGCGCCGAAATAGGAGGAATATTTGTAATCCTCGAACCTGTCGAAGCCGAGAACGAGCGGCGGCTGGTGGCCTTCAAGGCGCAAATCCTGAATGACCGCGCCCCAGGTGATGACCTTGGCCGTCAGTCCGTCTTTCGAGATGGTGACGCGTTCGACCTTTTCGCCGGTCGCCGTGAAACCGAAATTCTCCCGCGCCGCCGCGTCGCTCATCTCGTCATTCTCCCTGGTGTTGCGAATTGCCGGGCGGACGTTGCGTCATTTTCCGGCAATTCGCAATCCCGCAATTCAAAGCATGTCTCCCAAAAGTGTGCCGCGGTTTTGGGAAAAAGACATGCTTAAAACAGAACGAAAGCGCGTCGCATGCGTTCGATAAAACGCGACGCGCTTTACGCCGCCAGTTGCCCGATGGCTTCGAGATCGTAGGGTGTCGTCTGGTATATCTCGTTGATCCAGTTGCCGAAAAACAGATGGGCATGGCTGCGCCAGCGGTTGAGCGGAGCGAGCTCCGGGTCGTTGTGCGGAAAATAATCATGCGGCAGCTTGATGGGCACGCCGGCATTCGCGTCACGGAAATACTCGTCCGAAAGCGATGTCGAATCATATTCGACATGGTTGAACATATAGAGCCGGTTGCCCTCTTTCTCATGCACCAGACAAACGCCCATTTCCTCGGATTCCATCAGGATTTCGAGTTTCGGATGTTTTTCGATATCGGCGCGGCGTACTTCCGTCCAGCGCGAGACCGGGACCTGGAAATCGTCCGAAAATCCGTTCAGATAGATTGATGAGGGGCAGAGATTGCGGTGACGGTAGACCCCGAAAGCCTTTTCCTTCAGCTCGTGTTTCGGCACGCCGTGGAAATGATAGATGGCGGCCATCGCGCCCCAGCAGACATTCAGCGTCGAATGAACGTTGGTTTGCGTCCATTCGAAAATTTGTCGCATTTCGTTCCAGTAAGTCACGTCTTCATAGGCCAGCGTCTCCACGGGCGCGCCGGTAATGATGAAACCGTCAAACTTGCGGTGGCGCACTTCCTCCCACGTCTCGTAGAAGGACAGAAGATGTTCTTCCGGCGTGTTCTTGGCGCGATGGCCGCCGATCCGCACCAGCGACAGCTCCACCTGCAGCGGCGAGGCGCCGACAAGGCGCGCCATCTGGATTTCCGTCTTGATCTTGTTCGGCATGAGGTTGAGAAGCCCGATCTGGAGCGGGCGGATATCCTGCCGGATGGCCGCCGTTTCGGTCATGACCCGCACGCCCTCATGAACGAGGGTCTCAAAAGCGGGAAGCGTATCGGGAATCTTGATCGGCATGTCGAACTCTCTTTTCCGGATCACGTAAAGAACGTTGCGAAAACAAAAAAACCGGCAGCGAAATCGCGACCGGTCCCAGGAAATTGCCTTTTTCCTCGACCCTTTAGCGACTTCTTTAAAGTGGCTGCAAGCCGGTCGGCAAATCACCACTGAGGCGTTTCATAATCCCGAAGCCGGCGAAAATCAATATAGGCCGATTTCATCGGGTTTCCGCTTTCCATTTTTGGCCGAGGTGCGATAAGGCAGGGCATGGATAAAGAGCGTTTCACCATTCTGCTTGGCGGCGATGTTACGGTAACCGATCGTCTGCAAGAGGCGGTCGCGGATAGCCGTGTGATTGCGGCCGACGGCGGCATGCGCCATGCCGGGCCGCTTGGCCTTGCGCCGGAGTTGTGGGTCGGGGATTTCGATTCCGCCAGCAAAGAGTTGCTGGAGGCCTGGCCCGATGTAGCGCGGCAGCCATACCCGGCCGCAAAGGCGGTGACGGATGGCGAGATCGCGGTATCGGAAGCTCTCTCCCGTGGCGCGCATTCGCTGGTGCTTGTCGGTGCGCTTGGCGGCGCGAGAAGCGACCATGCGCTTCAGCACCTCCTTTACGCGGTGGCGCTCGCCGAACGTGGTATCGACGTTACGCTGACCTCCGGTGAAGAAGAGGCGCGGCCGCTGCTTGCCGGTTCGCTGGATATCGATCTGCCGCCCGCCTCGCTGTTTTCGGTTGCCGGATTTACTGCCCTTGAGGGGCTCGATATCGGCAATGTGCGTTATCCGCTGAAGGATTTCGCGCTTGCTTTCGGTTCGTCCCGCACTATTTCCAATGTCGCGAATGGCGGCCCCGTGCATTTCTCGCTGAAAAGCGGAAAAGCCATCGTGCTCGCCCGCCCTTATGATCTGACCGGAGCCTGACGCCTTGGCACCCCCAATTTTGAAACTCGATGACATCAAGCTGACCTTCGGCGTGACCCCGCTGCTCGACGGCGCCAATCTCCAGGTGGAACCGGGCGACCGCATCTGCCTCGTCGGGCGCAACGGTTCCGGCAAGTCCACCCTGATGAAGATCGCTGCGGGTCTGGTCGAGGCGCAGTCGGGCGAGGTTTTCCGGCATCCGGCCGCCACCATCCGTTATCTGGAGCAGGCTCCGGATTTTGCCGGTTACGACACGGTTCAGGCCTATGCCGAAGCGGGGCTCGGCCCCGGTGACGATCCCTATCGCGTCACCTATCTTCTGGAGCATCTTGGCCTCACCGGGCAGGAACATCCGGCGAGCCTTTCCGGCGGTGAAGCGCGACGTGCGGCTCTTGCCCGCGTCATGGCGCCGGAACCCGATATCCTGATGCTGGACGAACCGACCAACCATCTCGATTTGCCCACCATCGAATGGCTTGAAAGCGAGCTGCAGCAGACGCGCAGCGCGCTGGTGCTGATTTCGCATGACCGGCGTTTTCTCGAAAAGGTCTCGACCTCGACCGTCTGGCTGGATCGTGGCCAGTCCCGTCGTCTCAATCGCGGTTTTGCCCATTTCGAGGAATGGCGCGACAAGGTGCTGGAAGAGGAAGAACTGGAACAGCACAAGCTCGGCAAGGCCATCGAGCGCGAAGAACACTGGATGCGTTATGGCGTGACCGCAAGGCGCAAGCGCAACATGCGCCGCGTCGGCGAGCTTCAGGCCATGCGTGCGGAATATCGCGGCCACAAGGGGCCGCAGGGCACGGTGCAGGCGACCGTTACCGAAGGGCGTGAATCCGGCAAGCTCGTTATCGAAGCCGAGGCCATCACCAAGGCTTATGGCGAGCGCGTGATCGTCGCGCCGTTTTCGCTGCGTGTCCATCGCGGCGATTGCATCGGTTTCGTCGGCCCGAATGGCGCCGGTAAAACCACGCTTCTGAAGATGCTCACCGGCCAGCTGGAGCCCGATAGCGGCTCGGTGAAGCTCGGCACCAATCTGGAGATTGCGACGCTCGACCAGAAACGCGAGGATCTCAATCCCAACGATACGCTCGCGCATTATCTGACCGATGGCCGCGGTGAAAATCTGCTGGTCAACGGCGAATTGAAGCATGTTACCGGCTATATGAAGGATTTCCTGTTCCAGCCGGAACAGGCCCGTACGCCGATCCGCAACCTTTCCGGCGGCGAGCGCGCGCGCCTTATTCTGGCGCGCATTCTGGCGCGGCCGACCAATCTTCTGATCCTCGACGAGCCGACCAACGATCTCGATATCGAAACGCTCGATTTGCTGCAGGAAATCGTTGCGGGCTTTTCCGGCACCGTTATCCTTGTCAGCCACGACCGCGATTTTCTCGACCGCACCGTCACCTCCACCATCGCGCCCGTCAATCCGGATGAGCCGGACGGACGATGGATCGAATATGCCGGTGGCTATTCGGACATGATGGCGCAGCGCAAGGGCGCGGCGGAAGAAAAACGCAAGGCTGAGAAACAGGAAAAGGCGAAGGCAGCACCTTCAGCCTCTGCATCGCAGGATCCTTCAAAGGCCAAGGGCAAGCTGTCCTTCAAGCAGAAATTCGCGCTCGAAAATCTTCCGAAGGAGATGGAGAAGGCGCAAGGCGAAATCGCAAAACGCGAGCAGCGCATGGCCGATCCGGAACTTTTCACAAAGGACCCGGCGGCCTTCAACACGCTGGCGCAGGAAATGTCGAAGCTGCGCGACAAGCTGGAGGCCATGGAAGAAGAATGGTTGGAACTGGAGATGCTGCGCGAGGAACTGGAGGGCTGAAGGCAATCAGTTCCCCGTTTGGCCGACCCTCCTTCGGCCTTTGACAGAAAAGCAGAATTGCCGTTCTATGCCGGCGTTCGTTTGGAGGAGTTGTGAAAATGCGCATGATTTTCGTCAATCTGCCGGTCAAGAATATCGAGACATCAAGAAACTTCTTCACTGCTCTCGGTTTCAGCTTCAACCCGGAATATTCGGATGACCGCACGCTCTGCATGATCGTGGAAGAGAATATCTTCGTGATGCTTCTCCAGGAGGGACGTTTCCGCGATTTCATCAACGGCGACATTGCCGACGCGACGCGAACCACCGAGGTTCTGACCTGTCTTTCCGCCGGAAGCAGGGAGGAAATCGACCGGATGATCGCCACGGCGCTTGCCTCCGGCGGCAGCGGCTGGAAGCCTGTTCAGGACCATGGCTTCATGTATGCCGGCAGCTTTCAGGATCCCGACGGGCACGTCTGGGAACTGGTGCATATGACGGAGCAGGGCTGACCTCGGCCATCTTGCCAATCAGGGACGGCGGGACTACACCATCATCTTGATCTAACGGGGTGTCTTTTGCGCTTGGGTGCAAAAGGCTGAGAGGCTTGCCAACCCGAAGAACCTGATCCGGTTCATACCGGCGGAGGGATTAGACGGCTTTAACGCAGGCGGCTATTTCCCTATCGTTTTTTTGAGGAGATACCCGTGCGCCGTCGTCTTTTCCTGAATTCCCTCGTTGCCGCCTCGCTGTTTCTGCCCGGTCTTGCCGTCGCACAGGATAGACAGGAACTGACCGTCTACACCTATGAGAGCTTCGTTTCCGAATGGGGTCCCGGTCCCAATGTGAAGGAGGCCTTCGAGAAGGTTTGTAATTGCACGGTCAATTTTGTCGGCGTGGCCGATGGCGTGGCGCTGCTCAATCGTCTGAAGCTTGAAGGGGCGGGATCCAAGGCGGATGTCGTCGTCGGTCTCGACACCAATCTTGTCGCGGAAGCAAAACAGACCGGTCTATTCGATGTCAGCGGCATCGATGCATCGGCGGCCAAGGTGCCGGGCGGCTACACGGACGATGTTTTCGTTCCCTATGATTACGGTCATTTCGCTGTCATCTATGATACGCAGACGGTGAAAAGCCCGCCGACGAGCCTGAAAGACCTCGTGGAAGGCGACCCCTCGCAGAAAATCGTCATTCAGGATCCGCGCACCTCCACGCCGGGGCTTGGCCTGCTGCTATGGGTGAAATCGGTTTACGGCGACAAGGCCCCGGAGGCCTGGGAAAAGCTCAGGAAGCGCATTCTCACCGTTACGCCGGGCTGGTCGGAATCCTATGGCCTCTTCACCAAGGGTGAGGTGCCGATGGTGCTCTCCTACACCACCTCGCCCGCCTATCACATGGTCGCTGAAAAAACGGATCGTTATCAGGCCGCCGCCTTTTCCGAAGGGCATTACATCCAGATCGAGGTTTCCGGTCTCCTCAAAAACGCGCCGCACAAGGAACTGGCAAAGCAGTTCCTCGCTTTCACGCTGACATCCGGTTTTCAGGATGCCATTCCGGAAAACAACTGGATGATGCCGGTTGCGGCGACCTCTAAGCCCTTGCCGGAGGCGTTTTCCAAACTCGTGGTGCCGCAGAAGACTTTCCTGATGGATCCGGAAGAGGTGGCGAAGAACCGCAAGGCATGGATCGATGAATGGCTTGCCGCCATGAGCATGAATTGAGGAAGAGGCACACCCGCGCATGATGCTGCGTCGCGATTACCGGCGGTCGATCATTTTCGGAACGGCGGCCTTTGCCGCCGTTTTCCTGTTCATGGCGCTCGCGGTTGCGGCTCTCCTGTCCTTCGATGCCGGCGCGTCCGCTGCCGGCATCATGGATGCCTATACGCTGCGCATCCTGCGTTTCACGCTTTATCAGGCAATGCTTTCCACCCTTCTTTCCATTGGTCTCGGCCTGCCGGTGGCGCTGGCGCTTTGCCGTCGGCGCGAGTTTCCGGGAAGGATCTGGATCGTCAGACTGATGGCGGTGCCGATGGGTCTGCCGGTGATCGTCGGCGCCTTCGGTATCATCACCATCTGGGGCAGGCAGGGCGTTTTGAATTCGGCACTCGTTTTTGCCGGGGCGGATGAACCTTTCAGCATTTACGGCCTGTCTGGCATTCTTATTGCCCATGTGTTTTTCAATCTGCCGCTTTCGGTGCGGCTGATGCTGGCAGGGCTGGAGCGCATTCCGGGCGAATATTGGCGCATGGCGGCGAGCCTCGGCATGGGGCCGATTTCGATTTTCCGTTTTATCGAATGGCCGGCGGTCGCGCGTCTCGTTCCCGGCATTGCCGGGCTTGTCTTCATGCTGTGCGCCACCAGCTTCACGCTCGTTCTTCTGTTGGGCGGCGGGCCGGCGGCAACGACGCTGGAGGTGGCGATTTATCAGGCGCTGCGGTTCGATTTCGATCCGCAGCGGGCGATTGCGCTTTCGGTTTTGCAAATTGCCCTCACCGCAATCCTGCTCGGCCTTCTTGCCTTTTTGCCGTCGCCCGAAGCGGAAATTCCCTCGCTTGGTCGTTCCCTTCACCGTTTCGACGGAAAGGGTATCGGTGTCCGCCTCTGGGATGGCGCGGCAATTGTGTTCGCTGTTCTGCTGATTGGCCTGCCGCTTGTCGCCATAGCAGTCTCGGGTTTGAGGGCCGATCTGCCGCGTCTTCTGTCCGCGCCGATTTTCCTGCGCGCGGCGGTGACCAGTCTTGCAATCGCCGCACTGTCCGCAGCCCTTGTCGTGCTTTGCTGCATGGCGATCATCGGCGCACGCCAGGCGATAGGCTCCAGACGGCAGGCGGGGCAACCCCTGCGCTTCCTCTCCGCCATGCTGGGGGCAGGGTCTTCGCTGGTGCTTTTGGTGCCGCCTGTCGTATTGGGAAGCGGATGGTTCCTGTTATTGCGGGTTTTCGGCGATGTCAGCTTCTATGCGCCGGTCCTCGTGGCGCTCATCAACATGCTGATGGCTTTGCCGCTTGCCATGCGGGTGCTGGAGCCGGCCTGCACCAGTCATTTTTTGCGCACCGGCCGACTTTCCGCCAGTCTCGGGCTTCAGGGCCTGACGCGGCTGCGGTTCGCCGATCTTCCGGTTCTGTGGCGGCCGCTGGCCATGGCGTTTTCCTTCGCCATGGCCCTGTCTCTCGGCGATTTAGGCGCGGTTGCCCTGTTCGGGTCGGAAAGTTTCGTCACCCTGCCATGGCTGGTTTATAGTAATATGGGCAGCTATCGTACCAATGACGCCGCCGGTTATGCCTTCCTTCTCGGTATCGTCTGCCTGCTGCTTGCCGCAGGCGGTGTTGCACGGCAATCCCAATCAGCAAGGGCGAGCATATGACAGGCGATGATTTTGCCGTTGAGCTGGACAAGGTCAGGCTGCGGCTTGGAACACAGGATTTCGACCTCGATTGCACATTCCCGCAGAGCCGGATAACCGCCGTCGTCGGCGCGTCCGGTTCGGGCAAGTCGACGCTTCTCAACCTCGTCGCCGGTTTCGAGGCGCCGGATTCAGGCCGCGTGATGATCTGCGGGCAGGATATGACGGCGTTCGATCCTTCGGAAAGACCGGTCTCATCGATCTTTCAGGATAATAATCTGTTTGCGCATCTCGATATCTTCACCAATGTCGCTCTCGGTGTCAGCCCCGGGCTGAAATTGCGGGTGGAAGACCGGGAACGGATTGAGATGGCGCTTGCACGTGTCGGTCTGGCGGGTTTCGACAAACGTTTGCCGGGCACGCTTTCCGGCGGAGAAAGGCAGAGAGCGGCGCTGGCGCGTGCGCTGGTCAGGGAAAAACCGGTCATGCTGCTCGACGAGCCTTTTGCCGCACTCGATCCGGGACTGCGGGCGGGTATGGCCTCCCTGCTTCTCGACTTGCACGGAGAAACAAAAAACACGGTGATTATTGTCACCCACCATCCCGAAGACATAAAGAAGCTGGCGCAGCAGGTGGTTTTTCTTGATCGCGGCCGGGTTGTCTATGTCGGCTCGACCGCAGATTTCTTCGCCACACAAAATGTGAAGGCGGTGGACAGTTTTCTGAACGGGTGATCGCCTTATTTTCGACGTGTGCCGCTGGCAATCGCTTTAGATGACTTCAATGGCGCTAATTTGCACTTGCCAGTTTCAAGTTGTTGCCCGAGAAAAGATGGGAATTATTGCGTTCTTCAGGAATAATCCGGACTTGATGGATCGTTTTTACCGTTTCGGCATTCATCGCCCGTTGGGGCGAATCTGTTATTCTGGTCTGCAATTAACGGATGATCAGGAACGTTAGGGGCAGGCATAGAGAATGAGAAATAGCATGACTGCACTGTGGAGGCTCTTCTCCCGTTCAGGCCTTCGCCGTTCGGGCAGGATGGCTGCCGCCTGTTCCGTGCTGACCGCGTCTGCGGTGTTCCTGTCGTCGTGCCAGTCTCTCTTCAGCCCGGCCTACCAGTCCACCCTGCGCCCGTCGGATAATCCGCAGACTGTGGAAGAGGTGCAGAAGAATGATCCCCGCGCCCAGATGGGCGCGCGCGAGCATCCGCGCATCGTGGCGAGTTATGGCGGTGAATATCGTGACGCCAAGACGGAACGGCTTGTCGCGCGCATTGCCGGTGCGCTGACCGCCGTTTCGGAAAATCCGCAACAGTCTTACCGCATCACTATCCTCAACTCGCCGGCCATCAACGCCTTTGCGCTGCCCGGCGGTTATCTTTACGTGACGCGCGGGCTTCTGGCGCTTGCCAACGATGCTTCGGAAGTGGCCGCCGTGCTTTCGCATGAGATGGGCCATGTCACCGCCAATCACGGCATCGAACGCCAGCGCCGCGAAGAGGCGGAGGTGATTGCCAGCCGCGTGGTTGCCGAAGTGCTGTCGAGCGATCTTGCCGGCAAACAGGCGCTTGCGCGCGGCAAGCTGCGGCTTGCGGCCTTTTCGCGCCAGCAGGAATTGCAGGCGGATGTGATCGGCGTGCGGATGCTGGGTGAGGCCGGTTACGACCCCTTTGCCTCGCCGCGTTTTCTGGATTCCATGGCGGCCTATGCGCGGTTCTCTTCGGCTGATCCCGAAAACGACCAGAGCCTCGACTTCCTTTCCAGCCACCCCAACACGCCGCAGCGCATCGAGCTTGCGCGCCGTCATGCCCGCGCCTTCGGTCAGGACGGTCAGGTCGGGGATCGTGGTCGCGACTGGTTTCTGGATGGCATAGACGGCCTGCTTTATGGCGATAGCCCGCAGGAAGGTTATGTCCGCGGCCAGACGTTCCTGCACGGAACGCTCGGCATCCGTTTCGATGTGCCGGAAGGTTTCGTCATCGACAACAAGGTTGAGGCCGTTCTGGCGACGGGACCGGGCGATATGGCGATCCGTTTCGACGGCGTCGCCGATCCGAAACAGACGACCCTTGCCAATTACCTGACCAGCGGCTGGGTTGCCGGTCTGTTGCCGGAAACCGTCAAGGAAACCCAGATCAATGGTCTGGAGGCCGCGACAGCCCGGGCAAGTGCGGATAAATGGGACTTTGACGTGACCGTCATTCGTGTCGGCCAGCAGATATTCCGTTTCCTGACCGCCGTGCCGAAGGGCAATACGCAGCTCGATTCCATCGCCAATACATTGCGCACTAGTTTCCGCAAGATGACGCCGCAGGAAATCGCCTCGCTGAAGCCGCTCAGGGTACGGGTGGTGACGGTGAAGCCCGGTGAAACCGTGGCGACGATGGCGGCGCGGATGATGGGAACCGACCGGAAGCTCGACATGTTCCGCATGATCAATGCCATGAGCGCCACGGCCACCATCCAGCCGGGCCAGCGGGTGAAGATCATTTCTGAATGAGCTGACGGCCTGTCATTCACCGGTTGCCTGAGACAGGTAGGCGTGAACGAGTGCGATCATTTCCCGTCTGACTTTGGGCGACTGCAATTCTCCGCGGCGGGCGGCATTGTGAATGATGCCGTCAATGGCATCGGATACGGTCAGCGCCGTGGTTCTGCTTTCGACCTTTGTGTCGGCCGTCATATGTGCCGCGATCGCTGCAGCGTAGAGACCGAGATATTCCTGTTCGAAAACGCTGTTGGGATCGTTCGTCCCTTCGTGGCTGGGCGCATCGTCCAGAAGGACCTTGTGAAGACCGGGATGGATGCTGTGGACCCCGATCATGCCAGTCACGAGCTCTTCCACGAATTTCGCAAGCGATTGCCGCTTTTGCGAGACGCTTTTCATGACGGAGAGACAGTCCTCGAGGTGACGATGGCGCACGGCTTCCACGATTGAAATCTTGTCCGGGAAATATTGATAGAGCGAGCCGATGCTGACGCCAGCCGTTTCGGCGACCCTGTTCGTGGTAAAACCCGCCCAGCCATGATCGCTCAAAATGCGAGCCGCCGCGTGAATGACGGCATCGACCGTGGCGCGGGAACGCTCCTGACGCGGCTCCTTGCGCATCTCGGTCTTCCGCTTTGCAATGCGAGTAGACAAGACACCCTCCATGGCGAAAATATAAACATAGTACTCACATTTTTCAGATGTAAAGGATATTGTGATGAGGGATCTGCTCGGGAGCCTGCTCGGCTATCACCAATGGGCGAACAGGGACTTGTTCGAGAAGCTGCAACACCTCGATCCCGTCCACAATGCATCTGAACGGCACACGGCAATCCGGCTGATCAATCACTATTACGTCGTCGCGAGGATTTTTTCGGGTCACCTCACGGGAACGGCACATGGTTTTCTCTCGGATAATACCGAGGCAACGCCGCAGCTGGATGATCTTGCGAAGGATGTCGCCGCTCTCGATGGCTGGTATCTCGATTATCTCGAGAAAACATCGCCGGCATCGCTTGGCGAATTCGTCGCCTTCACCTTCACGGATGGGGACAAGGGTTACATGTCCCGCGCTGAGATGATCTCACATATGGTCCTGCATGCGGGTATTCACAGAGGCGAGGTCGCGCGTATTTTGGGCCAGCTCTCCATCACGCCACCCTGGGATACTTTTGCCGTGTTTCTGCACGGCACGCAGCCGCAGCGGCGTTTGCAGGGGCTATAATAAAAAGCCACCCGCCCCTGTGGGGACGGGTGACTTTCCTGAAACGATGGCTTCAGGAGCTTATTGCCACTCACGCACGTCGACGAAATGACCGGCGATCGCCGCCGCTGCCGCCATGGCGGGGGAGACGAGGTGGGTGCGGCTCTTATAGCCCTGACGGCCCTCGAAATTGCGGTTCGAGGTGGAGGCGCAGCGTTCGCCGGGTTTCAGGCGGTCGTCATTCATGGCAAGGCACATGGAACATCCGGGTTCACGCCATTCGAAACCGGCTTCGAGGAAAATCTTGTCCAGACCTTCCTTTTCCGCCTGTTCCTTCACGAGACCGGAGCCGGGCACGATCATGGCCGAAACGGTGGGAGCGACTTTACGGCCGTCAACGATCTTCGCCGCCGCGCGCAAATCCTCGATGCGGCCGTTGGTGCAGGAGCCGATGAAGACACGGTCGATGGCGATATCGGTGATGCGCGTGCCGGGCTTCAGGCCCATGTAGTCAAGCGCACGCCACTTGGAAGCGCGCTTGTTTTCTTCCTCGATATCATCGGGATTGGGAACAATGCCTTCAACGGAGGTCACGTCTTCCGGAGACGAGCCCCAGGAGACGATGGGCGGCAGGTTGGCCGCATCCAGCACCACGACCTTGTCGTAATGGGCGCCTTCGTCGGATTTCAGCGTTTTCCAATAGGCGATAGCCTGTTCCAGTGTTTCGCCCTTCGGCGAGCGCGGCTTGTCCTTGATGTAATCGAAGGTGGTTTCGTCCGGTGCGATAAGACCTGCACGGGCGCCACCCTCAATGGTCATGTTGCAGACCGTCATGCGGCCTTCCATGGAGAGCGAACGGATCGCCTCGCCGGCAAATTCGATAACGTGGCCGGTGCCACCAGCCGTGCCGATCTCGCCGATAATGGCGAGGATGATATCCTTGGCGGTAACGCCATCAGGAATTTTGCCGTTGACACGCACCAGCATGTTCTTGGCTTTCTTCTGGATCAGCGTCTGGGTGGCCAGAACGTGCTCGACTTCGGACGTGCCGATGCCATGCGCCAGCGCTCCGAAAGCGCCGTGGGTGGAGGTGTGGCTGTCGCCGCAGACGATTGTCATGCCCGGCAGGGTGAAACCCTGTTCGGGGCCGACGATGTGAACGATGCCCTGGCGTTTGTCGCGCTCGGAATAATATTCGACGCCGAAATCCTTGGCGTTCTGCGCGAGCGCTTCCACCTGAATGCGGCTTTCCTCGTTCTTGATGCCTTCCAGCCGGTCGGCCGTGGTCGGAACGTTATGGTCGACGACGGCCAGCGTGCGGGCAGGCGAATGCACGGGGCGACCGGCCATGCGCAGGCCTTCGAAGGCCTGCGGGCTCGTCACCTCATGGACGAGGTGACGGTCGATGTAGAGAAGACAGGTTCCGTCCGGGTCACGATTGACGACGTGGTCGTCCCAGATCTTGTCATATAAGGTTCGGGGTGCGCTCATGGCTCTATGCCTTGTCATGGAAAAGGGTAATCAGGGTTCAGAAAGGCGTGGACAGCGGTGCTGTCAGGCGAGCCTAAGTCGGCTGGTGAGCGCCCCGGAAACGCGCGCAAAGAACCGTGCCGGCAGACGCTTGTGGTCCTGCAGCACATAAACATTCTGCGCGAGACATCCGAATTTAGATCCCATGGCAGCCTTCATAGCAGATCGCCGGTTTTACGGCAATATGAATGCGCATAGCACGGAACGCGACGGCTCGGCATTTTCTATATGCACTGCATCATGGCTGAAGGCCCGTAACGGGCCCTGTCCTGCTGGGGTTCTCCAATGGTTATGATGCAATGCAACTTGCGTATTTTGCGATGCACATATAGATGGATTCCCTTATCATTTGCGTTTCGACGAGAAATCGAAGGGAGGGAAAAGCATATGGTATCCGAAAAAGCCCTTATCTCGAAGATCACCTGGCGGCTGATGCCGTTTCTTGGCCTTCTCTATCTCATCGCCTATATCGACCGCCAGAATGTCAGCTATGCCAAGCTGCAGATGGTGGATGCGCTGAGCCTCAGCGAATATGCCTACGGTCTTGGCGCTTCGCTGTTCTTCATCGGTTACTTCATCTTCGAAGTGCCGAGCAACCTGTTCCTCAACCGTTTCGGCGCCAGCAAATGGTTTGCCCGCATTCTGGTTTCCTGGGGCGCCGTCACCATTGCGCTTGCCTATACGCAGAACGCCACGATGTTTTACATCCTGCGCTTCCTGCTCGGGCTTTGCGAAGCGGGTTTCTTCCCCGGTGTGCTCTTCCTGATGACGCTCTGGTTCCCGCGCGATTATCGCGGCCGTATGATTGGCCTGTTCATGATTTTCAGCGCGCTTGCCAATGCCATCGGCGCGCCGCTCGGCGGCATGCTGCTCGATCTGGATGGCTTCCTCGGTTATGCCGGATGGGAATGGGTATTCCTCGCCACGGGTATCCCGGCTGTCATCGCCGGCGTCGTCACCTTCTTTTATCTCGACGACACCCCGGAAAAGGCGAAGTTTCTGTCGCAGGATGAGAAAAACTGGCTGAAGAACCGGCTGGCCGAAGAAAACAAGGGCATGGAAGAGCATGCGGAGGACGGCTTCAAGGCGCTGGTCAATCCGCGCGTTCTATTCATGGCGCTTTGCTATGTCGGCTTTCCGCTGGCGGCCTATGGTCTCAGCTACTGGCTTCCGACCATCGTGAAGAGCTTCGGCGTTTCCAACACCGCCAATGGCTTCATCAACATCATCCCCTGGGTGATCGTGGCCATCGCCCTGTTCGTTGTGCCCCTGGCCGCCGACAAGGCAAAGAACAAGACGCCCTATATCGTCGGTCCCGCCTTCATCGGCGCCTTTTGCCTGTTGATGTCGGCATTGCTGAGCGATCCGGTCTTGCAATTCGCCTTCCTTTGCATCGCCGCCGCAGGCATCTTTGCCGGCCAGCCGGTGTTCTGGAGCCTGCCCGGCCGCTTCCTCAAGGGAGCAGGTGCGGCCGCCGGCATCGCCGCGATCAATTCCGTCGGCAATCTGGGTGGCTTCGTGGCGCAGAATGTGGTGCCCTGGATCAAGGATGAGACCGGCAGCACCATTGCGCCGATGTTCTTCCTTGCCTTCTGCCTGGCGCTTGCCGGGGTGCTGGTCATCATCGCAACGCGTAGAATGGGCAGTCAGGTCAAGGCGGCTTGACTGGACGATTGCGATAGCTGACGCGATTGCCTACCGTTTCATGAGCAAAAAATTGTGGCCCGGATTCTTCCGGGCCACAATCATTTCAGGCTATGAGAAATGAAATTCTCTTTGAGACAATTATGCAGTGAACCAATCGCTGCCGCTGAGGTGGACGTCGGACAGAACGATCTTCTCGCCTTTGTGAGCTCCATCGACATTATAGCTTAAGATCGTGTCTGATTCGTAAGTCGACAGCGTCCAGTCGCCAATTGTCGTCCCGACCAGCTTCAGCTTGTCCATAGACGCATTGAAGCCGTTGACGGTGTCGGTAACAATGCTCTTGGCCATATCGCCAAGATTGAAAACGAAGGTATCAGCGCCACCGCTTGCAATGATGCGATCGACACCCGTGCCGCCGGTTACCAGCGAGGAAGCCAGCTTCACTCCGCTCAGGTCGATTTTGTCGTCACCGGCGCCTGCATTGATGGTGACATTGGTGAAACTGCCGTCGGTTACGCCAGCGCCACCATTCACAGCCTGGGCGAGAATACCGCCCGTACCTTCGGCTGAGGTGTCGTTGAACGACTTTCCCGCCTTGAACGTGATGGTGTCGTTGCCAGCACCTGTGTCGACATTGAAGGCATTTGACCAGAATTTCTCGTTCGAAACGAGAGAGACGGTGACCGTATCGTTACCCGAGCCCGTGGAAATATTGCCACGCTTGGCGTTGAGGACTTCAACGTTGGATGAACCCGTGCCGCCGAGGTGAACATCGACGTGAACGAAATCCTTGAACGAGAGGTTTTCGGATGTGTCGGATTTGGCGAGGACGTTTTTAACGGAATTCCACGCCGTCGTTACGTCGAAATTGAAGCTGTTCGTGTCGGCATTGTATCCGACAGCGATCTTGGCACCCGGGGCGGCCTGAACGATGCCGGAATTGAGCGAGGAGCCGGTCTTGGTCTGCGTAGTCGCTTCATCGAGGAGTTTGTATGTTTCCTGATCAACCAAATTGGTAAGCGAAGCGACCGTGTAGGCGCCACCATTACCAAAAGTTACTTTTAACGCCATTTTACACTCCCATAAATTTTTGAGAAATCGATGAATTGAAATTAAATTTATAATAAATATTGCGGGTGATATTTAATACGTAAAAAATGATAATACAATATAAGAAATTGTTTTTTTGAATAAAGTGCGTCTTTAACGTGTTGCGGAAATTCCTTTCGCAAAATTATGCAGTGAAAACTGTTTATTCCTGCACGAAGGTCTTTTTGAGCCTGTCCTGGAACGGCTTCATAAAATAAGAAAGAACACTCCTTTCGCTGGTTTGTATGAATACTTCGGCCGGCATGCCGGGATATAATTTCCCGCCGGGCAGATGACCCATTCCGGCCTTGTCGGGTTTGATGCGCAGCGCGTAATAAGATGTGCCAGTTCGGGAATCCGTCTGCAGATCGGGGGCGACGACAGCAACTTGCGCGCTCAAATCCGGCGTCGTGCTTTGATTGAATGCCGTGAAACGAATGGTAACTGGCTGCCCGACGTAAATCTGATCGATGTCTCGCGGGGTTATATTGGCCTCGATGGCAAGCTCGTCCTGCTCCGGCACCACCAGCATCAGAACTTCACCCGGTTGAATGACGCCGTTTATATTGTGCACCGAGAGCTGGTAGATGCGACCGGCAATCGGCGAGCGGATGTCGAGGCGATCCAGCTGGTCGCGCGTTGCCGCCAGCCGCTCTTCATATTCCGCGACGGTCGCTTCGATCGATGTCAGATCTTTCGTGACTTCCGATTTGCGGTCTTCATCGAGCTGAAGCAATTGCAGGTCCAATTCGCTCAGCTTGCCCACCGTCTGTGCCCGGGCGGCGATATATTGGCCCTGCTGACCTTCGAGATTGGAAAGCTGGCGCTTGAGGAGATTGAGGCGCTGAAGTGTGACAAGCCCTTTTTTGAAGAGCTCGTCCGTCTTGGAAACGTCTTCCTTTACAATGGCAAGCTCATTGTTCGTCGCCTCTACCTGCACCTCGAGGCCGCGTGCCTCGTCGGCGAGTTGGTCCTTGCGTGTTCCCAGCTGCTTTTTCATGCCGATCAAGGCGTTGCGACGGCTGTTGAAAAGGTTCTGTTCGCTGTCGATAAAGGTCTTGGCCGCCTTCGAACTCGTCAGGGCCGCCAGATCTTCCTGCACGGTGAAAGACGGCGCCTCGGCAATTTCCGCACGCAGGCGAGCCCGACGAGAATAAAGCTGCGCAAGCGTATTTTCGACGATGGAGAGGTTGGCCTGCACGACGGTGGCGCTTAGCCGCAACAGCACCTGACCGGCCTCGACCCTGTCACCTTCGGCAACATTGATCTCACTGACGATGCCACCGGAAAGATGCTGGATTTTTTTTGAATTGCCTTCAACGACAACCCGGCCCGTGGCCACCACTGCGCCGGCAAGCTTTGCAAAAGCCGCCCAGCCGCCCAATCCGACCAGAAGGCCAAGGGCTAGAACGACCACTGCGGTCGAGTGCCTGAGAATGGAGGCATTCGTCATACCGGATTTTTCCGCCTCAACCATTTTCGCTCACCCGGTTTTCAATCTTGCGCGTTTCTTCCTCCTCAGGCACCTGGCGGATATTCTGCCGCAGGATTTGCGCGAGCACCTCCTCCTTGGTGCCAAAGCGCAACATCCGGCCGTTGCTCATCACCATCACCAGATTGACGCTTTCGATAGCGCTGGGGCGATGGGCAATGACGACGACAATGCCGCCACGCGCCCTGATGTCGCCAATGGCATTGCGCAGGGCCGCTTCGCCTTCGCTGTCCAGATTGGAGTTCGGCTCATCGAGAAGGACAAAGAAGGGTTCGCCAAACAGTGCGCGGGCAAGGCCGATGCGCTGTTTCTGCCCGCCTGATAAAGCCTCGCCACGGTCGCCAATATAGGTATCGTAACCGTTGGGCAGGTTGAGGATCAGCTCATGCACCTGCGCGGCCTTTGCTGCGGCGACAACCGCTTCCGCTGTCGCATCGCGGTCGAAGCGTGCGATATTCTGCGCCACGGTTCCGGGCATCAGCTCCACCTGCTGGGGCATGTAGCCGATGGATTTGCCGAGAAACTCGAAATCCCACTGGTTGAGCGCGGCCCCATCGAAGCGGACGGAACCGCGTTCATAGGGCCAGATGCCGGTCATCAAGCGTGCCAGCGTGGATTTGCCGGAGGCGCTTGGGCCAATGATGCCGAGACCATCGCCTGCGTTCAGCGTGAAGGAAATATCGGCGACCGTATCGCGTGCATTATTGGGCGGCCCACCGGTTACACGGTCAACCGCGACGGTAAATTGCGGGCGGGGCAGGGAGAGCGGCTGCGAGGGTTCGGGCACCAGTTCCAGGAACTCGTTGATGCGTTTCCAGCCCTGTCTTGCGGTCATGAAGCTGCGCCAGTTTGCAATCGCATGTTCGACAGGACCGAGCGCCTTTGCGGAGAGGATCGAGCCTGCGATGATGCTGCCCGCCGATGCATTGCCGTCGATGACAAGCACGGCGCCGATGGCCATGACGCCGGATTGCAGCAACAGGCGGAAAGTTCGCGACATGGCGCCGAGCATGCCGGCCGTATCGGATGTCGACAGGGTGACGGCGCGATATCTGGAGTGCAATTCGTCCCACATGGACGTTACCGCCCCCATCATGCCCATTGTCTTGATAGATTCGATGTTGCGCTGGCTGCTGCCGACGAGGACGTTTCTCTGCCCTCGTGCGGTATAAGCCTGCTTTGTCGCCCGTTCGGTCAGCCAGTTCGTAAGAAGCGTCAGCACGATGAGAACTATAGCTCCGCCGAGCACAGCGAACCCGATCCACGGATGCAGGGCAAAACAGATCAGTAGATAAATGGGCAGCCAGGGAATGTCGAAAAAGGCGGCCGGGCCCGGTCCCGAGAGGAACTGGCGGATCTGATCGAGATCGCCGATGATCTGCAGCCCATCGACCTTTCCCGAGGCAAGGAGCGGCGCACTGATCGACGCCCTGAAAAGCTTCTGATTGAGCGCGTCGTCCATATTGTCCGAAATGCGAGCCAATATGCGGCCTCGCAGCGCGTCGAACCCCATAAGAAACGCGTAGAGAACGATCAGGAGAACGACCAGTGCCACAAGGGATGGAATGCTCTTGCTTGGCAAAATGCGGTCGTAAACTTCCAGCATGAAAAGCGAGCCGGAAAGATTAAGAATGTTCATCAACGCGCTGGCGAGACCAACGGCGAAAAAAGCGGACTTATTTTTTGTTAAAAAAGAATTAAATAAAAACATAATAACACCTGAAACGGCAAGAAAATCGCACAATAAATGCAATTAGGCAATGCTGTTCGAGGATGGGCTAAAACACTCGAGCAAGAAATCAGGGAGGCATTTGTTGTCGGTCGAAATCTGCCGCATCTTTCCGCAAAGGAAATGACTGAAAGAGCTTCGGTATTCTCAGGTCCGCCAATGCTTGCCAAGCGCAGCTTTCAAGCCGCATGCGTGCCTTGCTATGTTATATCGTCGCAACAAAAAAGGCGGCCCGAAGACCGCCTTTTGATCAATCCATCGAAATGGAAATCTTATTCCGCTGTGGCTTCCGCAGCCTTTGCTGCTTCTTCCGCTGCCTTGGCTTCTGCGGCTTCGGCTGCTGCCTTCTCGGCGGCGAGAGCCTGTGCTGCTGCTACCTTTTCGGCTTCCAGACGTGCCTTTTCGTCGGCAAGCGCCTGACGCTCGGACTCGTTCAGCTTGCGGGCGCGCGTACCGGTGTTTTCGACGATACGGGCAGCCTTGCCGCGACGGTCGCGCAGGTAGTAGAGCTTCGCGCGGCGAACCTTACCGCGGCGAACGACTTCAACGCCTTCGACCAGCGGGGAGTAGATCGGGAATACGCGCTCGACGCCTTCGCCGTAGGAAATCTTGCGAACGGTGAAGCTTTCGGAAAGACCGCCGCCGGAACGGGCGATGCAAACGCCTTCGTAAGCCTGAACACGGGTACGGTTACCTTCCGTCACGCGAACGTTGACGCGCAGGGTGTCGCCCGGAGAAAACTCGGGCAGGGTGCGCTTTGCTTCGATCTTGGCGGCCTGTTCGGCTTCCAGCTGCTGAATGATGTTGGTCATGTTAACCTCTGATTTCTTCTGAAACAGCCAGAGCGCTCAACGGTTCGTCTGTCGGTTAATGCCTTCAGACCATGCCTTTCGGCAGGAGCGGGTTCGCCATTCTTTGCTTTCGGTTGGGATATTTCCCATTTCCACGCGGGCACATACACGAGGATGCGCCGTTTGTCATCCCTTTCATGACAATATTTTATCAATTACGCGCCGCGTTCCGGCAGTTGCGAAGCGGCGCGCTGGCGGATATGGCATGGGAACCTTGGGAGGGGCCATGTCCATATTCATTATTCTCATGCTGTTCGCCACCGGCTTTCTGTCGGGTGTCGTCAATGCGATTGCCGGTGGCGGCACCTTCCTGACCTTCGGGGCGATGACGTTGGCCGGTCTGCCACCCATCGTCGCCAACGCCACGTCAGCCATCGTGCAGTTTCCGGGCTACATCACCTCTGTCATCGCCTATGGGCCGGAAATCCGTGCCCATTGGCGCGAGGCGATCCTTCTGTCTGGCGTTTCAGTCGTCGGCGGGCTGGCCGGATCGCTTCTGCTTTTGTCGCTCGACAATCCTTCCTTCCGCCAGCTCGTGCCATGGCTGCTTCTTGCTGCAACCGCCGTTTTCGCTGCCGGCCCGTGGCTGCGGCCGAAGGCGAGCGCCGAACGTTCACCCGGTAATCTGCCGAGCCTCGTCTTTCAGGGGCTCGCTTCCGTCTATGGCGGGTTTTTCGGTGCCGGCATGGGCATCATGATGCTGGCGATCCTCGGAATAACCTCGGGTGGCAGCTATCATCATCTGAACGCGCTGAAAAACCTCTTGTCAGTCGTGATCGCCGTCATCGCAATCACGATCTTCGTCAGCGGTGGTGTCGTTTCCTGGTGGGCGGCGCTCATCATGTTCCCTGCGGCCGCACTTGGCGGCTATGTGGGCGTGCATACGGCACGGCGGGTGCCGCAGTGGATCATCCGCTGGCTGGTGATCGCCGTCGGGCTGGTGCTGACGGCCTATTATTTCGTTTCGGCCTGAGCCTTTACCAGAAGGTCAGGACGTCTTTCCTGCGTCAGCTTCAGCGCCTGTTCATGACGCCATCTGTCGATGACAGCGTGGTTGCCAGAGGTGAGAACGGCTGGGATGTCGCGGCCTTCCCAGACCTGCGGGCGGGTATAGTGCGGATGCTCCAGCAGTCCGCCTTCGAAGCTCTCATGCACACCGGAAAGATCGTTGCCCATGACGCCCGGCAGGATACGGACGACGGCGTCAAGAAGCGTCAGCGCCGCCGGCTCACCGCCGGAGAGGATGTAATCGCCGATCGACACTTCCTCCAGCCCGCGCGCCTCGATCACCCGCTGGTCGACGCCTTCGAAACGGCCGCAGACGATAATCGCGCCTTCTCCGGCCGCCAGTTCACGCACACGGTTTTGCGACAGCGGCTTGCCGCGCGGGCTCATCAGCAGCCGCGGCCTTGTATCGCCATCCGAAACATGGTCGATGGCCGCAGCCAGCACATCGGGTTTCAGCACCATGCCGGCGCCGCCGCCTGCCGGCGTGTCATCGACGCTTCTGTGTCTGTCGGTGGCAAATTCGCGGATCTGTACGGCGTCCAGCGACCATTGCCCCCGCTCCAGCGCCTTGCCCGCCAGCGAATATCCGAGATGCCCCGGAAACATTTCCGGGTAGAGCGTCAGAACGGTAGCCTTGAAGGTCATGACTTTATTTCTTGCCGAACGGCGATGCGCCGGTTTCGTCCTTGTCGTCGGGATTGTCGATCAGTCCGGCGGCCATCGGATCGATAAGAATACGACCGGCTTCGAGGTCGATTTCCAGCACGGCCGCTTCCGAAAAGGGAATGAGGGCAGGGCGACGGCCTGCACCTTTCAGCTCCAGCAGGTCACCCGCGCCGAAATCGTAAACGGCGCTGACGGCGCCATAACTTTTGCCATCGGCATCGACGGCTTCCAGCCCTTCGAGGTCGGCATAATAAAACTCGTCATCGTCAAGCTCGTCGTCAGGCAGATTGTCGCGCTCGATGAACAGTTCCAGACCGTTCAGGCTTTCCGCCGCATTGCGGTCGTTGATGCCCCTGAAACGAACAACGACGACATTTTTGCCCTCGCGCACTTCCAGAATTTCGAAAACACGGCCATCGGCAGTGACGAGATTGCCATAATCGCCGAGCGCCATCGGATCGGCCGTATAGGTGCTGACACGGACTTCGCCGCGCAGGCCCTGTGCGCCGCCGATCTTTGCCATGAGTACCGGGTTTTCCAGCTTTGCCATCGGGCCGTCCGTCTTCTGGTGTTGGTTGCGTCAGCTTTAAGGTTTGTTGACGCCAAAATAAACAAAAAACGGGCGGCATGGAAAACCACACCACCCGTTCTTCAAAAGTTTCCGTGCAGATTATTCTGCAGCAGAGGCTTCCGCAGCAGCAGCGGCTGCATCTTCAGCCTTCTGCTTCTTTTCAGCGATACGCTCGAGAGCGCGCTTGCCCGGCTTTGCCTTTTCCGGGTTGCTGCGAGCGGCGCGCTCGGCAAGGCCGGCTTCTGCGAGGAAGCGCAGAACGCGATCGGTCGGCTGTGCGCCCTTGGCGATCCATTCCTTGATGAGGTCAGCCTTCAGCTCAACGCGCTGCGGGTTGTCCTTGCCGAGCATCGGGTTCCAGGAACCGACCTTCTCGAGGAAACGGCCGTCGCGGGGCGAACGGGCGTCAGCAACGACGATCTGGTAATACGGGCGCTTCTTGGAACCACCGCGTGCGAGACGAATTTTCAGTGCCATGTTATTTACTCCTTAGGATGGCTTGTCCGCCGTTCAGGCGGTCTTTTCGGTGCCGCCATGTTCGGCGGCGATTGCTTCATGATGCCGGATGACTTCCTTGATGATGAAGTTCAAGAACTTCTCGGCGAAATCCGGGTCCAGATTGGCATCCTTCGCCAGACGGCGAAGGCGTTCGATCTGGTATTCCTCGCGCGCCGGGTCGGCCGGCGGCAAATTGTACTTTGCCTTCAGCACGCCCACCGCCTTGGTACAGCGGAAACGTTCGGCAAGAATGTGAACCAGTGCGGCATCGATATTGTCGATCGACTGGCGGTATTCGGAAAGCTGGGCTTTCACCTCTGCATTGTTCACTGGTGTCCCCCTCACTTCTTTTTCGGAAAGCCGGGCAGGCCCGGCATGCCGCCAAGACCGGGCAGCTTGGCGCCACCCAGACCCGGCAATCCGCCCGGCAGACCGCCAAGACCGGGCATGGCGCCTGGCTTGCCGAGACCGGCGGCTTCCGCCTGCTTCTGGAGCGCCTCGAGCTGCTTCGGATCGATGTTCGACAGGTCAGGCATGCCGCCGCCAAGGCCACCGAGGCCCATCTTGCCGGCGAGGCCGCCCATCATCTGCTTCATGATGCCGCCTTTGCCCTTGCCGCCCATGGCCTTCATCATGTCGGCCATGCCGCGATGCATCTTCAAAAGCTTGTTGATTTCAGCGGCATCCGTGCCGGAACCGGCGGCGATGCGCTTCTTGCGGCTGTGTTTCAGAATGTCCGGGTTGGCGCGTTCGGCCTTGGTCATGGAAGAGATGATTGCGATCTGGCGATCGAACATCTTGTCGTTCAGGCCGGCCGAAGCCATCTTGTCCTTCATGCCGGCCATGCCGGGCATCAGCCCCATGATGCCGCCCATGCCGCCCATCTTCTTCATCTGGGCAAGCTGGTCGGAGAGATCGTTGAGGTCGAACTTGCCCTTGGCCATTTTCTCGGCCATGGCGCGGGCTTTTTCCGCATCGATGTTTTCGGCGGCCTTTTCGACCAGCGAGACGATGTCGCCCATGCCGAGAATACGGTCGGCAATACGGCGCGGATGGAACTCGTCGAGTTCGTTCATGCGCTCGCCGATACCGATCAGCTTGATCGGCTTGCCGGTGACGGCGCGCATGGAGAGGGCCGCACCGCCGCGTCCGTCGCCATCCATACGGGTCAGCACGAGGCCGGTGATGCCGACGCGCTCATCGAAGTTGCGCGCCAGATTGACGGCGTCCTGACCGGTCAGCGAATCCGCGACCAGCAGGATTTCATGCGGGTTGGACTTCTTCTTGATGTCGGCCATTTCCAGCATCAAGGGTTCGTCGATATGGGTACGGCCGGCGGTATCGAGAATGACGACGTCATGGCCGCCGAGTTTTGCTGCCTGTACGGCGCGCGCGGCAATATCGGTCGGCGACTGGCCGGCGATAATGGGCAGCGTGTCGACGCCGGTCTGGACGCCGAGCTGGCGAAGCTGTTCCTGGGCGGCGGGACGGCGCGTGTCGAGAGATGCCATCAGCACCTTCTTCTTCTCGCGGTCGGTCAGGCGCTTGGCGATCTTGCCGGTGGTCGTGGTCTTGCCCGAGCCCTGCAGACCCACCATCATGATGACGACGGGGGCAGGGGCGTTGAGATCGATGGAGACGCCTTCGGTACCGAGCATTTCGACAAGCTCGTCATGCACGATCTTGACGACCATCTGGCCGGGCTTGATGGATTTCAGGACGGCTGCGCCGACAGCCTTTTCACGCACCTTATCGGTGAAGGAACGCACGACTTCCAGTGCAACGTCCGCTTCCAAAAGCGCACGGCGAACCTCGCGCAGCGCGGCAGCAACATCGGCTTCCGTCAGCGCGCCACGGCCGGTCAGTCCATTCAGAATGGAACCAAGGCGGTCCTGGAGGTTTTCAAACATCGTTTCTTCCTTCTTCGTTCCGGGGTCTCCGAAACGTCGGTGCTTTCGCTGCCAAAAACAAGACGCAAAGCCAAAAAGCACCCGAGGGCGCATCGCGCTGTCGGGTGTTGACCTCCGGGATCTCTTTATACCTTTGCGGGTCCCGGTCGGCGGCTTGGAGTCGTGAAACTGCCAGCTGATGGGCGGGATAAACAGGAAAGTGCGGGAAAAGTCAAGGCGGCGCGGGTTTGTGGCCGAAAAGGCCCGCATTTCATCTTTGCGTGATTGGCCGCAGGCGGCCATTGGCGGCGCTTGAACGGGCCCCTTTCGCTCCCTATACCTTTGTCATGAAACGTCGAAACTTCTTTCGTTTTTCCGCTCTTGGCCTGCTCGCTCTGGCGGGTGGGGGCTTTTATGCCCGCCGTTCGAACGCGAGCGCCTATTATAGCGGCCCGATCTCCGATCATTTCGACGGGGTGCGCTTCTTCAATCCCGGCGGTTCGCCGCCCGGCAATTTCATGGGCCTTATGAAATGGCGCCTCAATGGCGAGCGCGCTACATGGCCGGAAAGCTATCCGAGCCCCTTTCCCTTCGCAAAACCGGAAGCCCGGATCGAAGGCAGGGACATGCGCGTCACTTTCGTCGGCCATGCCTCCTTCCTTATCCAGACGGCGGGGCTGAATATTCTCATCGATCCGGTGTGGTCGCAGCGCACCAGCCCGTTCAGCTTCGCCGGTCCCAAACGGGTCAATGCGCCCGGCATCCGTTTTGAGGATCTGCCGCCCATCGATCTGGTGCTGGTGACGCATAATCACTATGACCATCTGGACATGGAGACGCTGAAGCGCCTGCATGTGGCGCACAAGCCGCTCTTCATCACACCGCTCGGCAATGACGCCATCATCCGTACCGGGGTCGAGGCAGCCCGCATCAAGGTGGGCGACTGGGGCGATGTGGTGGAGACGGGGCCGGTTAAAATCCACTTCGAGCCGTGCCATCACTGGTCGGCCCGCGGCCTGAACGACCGGCGCATGGCGCTATGGGCTGCCTTCGTCATCGAAACGCCGGGCGGTAAAATCTACCATATCGGCGATACCGGCTTCCACGAGGGCCTCAACTATCACGCCGCGCGCAAGAAGCACGGCGATTTCCGCCTCGCCAACCTGCCTTTCGGTGCTTATGAACCGCGCTGGTTCATGAAGGGCCAGCACCAGAACCCGGCGGAAGCCGTGGAAGGCATGAAGCTTTGCGGTGCAGCGCATGTCTGCGGCCACCACTGGGGCACCGTGCAGCTAACCGATGAGGCGGTGGACGCCCCGCTCGTGGCGCTCAAGGCGGCGTTGAAGGAGCAGGGGGTGGATGAGAGCCGTTTTCGGCCGATGCGCCCCGGTGAGGTTTTCGACGTACCTTCCGCCTGATCACTGCCGCGTTTGCGCCGCAACAGTCTGGTAATTTGCTGTCCTTTCCGCCATATAGGGCGAAAGTGCGGGGAAAATCCCTATGCAATCCGATTTTCAGACAGTTTTCAGGTTTAGGGCAATGGCGGATACGGTCGAATTTGCGAAGATGAACGGGCTTGGCAACAAGATCCTCGTTATCGACATGCGCGGCCGCAAGGATATGGTCACGCCGGCGGCGGCGATTGCGCTGAACGCCGATCCTTCGACCCAGTTCGACCAGATCATGGCCATTCACGATCCTCGTGTCAGTGGCACGGATGCCTTTATCGACATCCTCAATTGCGATGGTACGAAGGCGCAGGCCTGCGGCAATGGCACACGCTGCGTGGTGCAGGCGCTGTCCTCCGAAACGGGCAAGACCAGTTTCACCTTTCAGACGGTGGCGGGCATTCTGAATGCCGTCGAACATGAAGACGGCATGATTTCCGTCGATATGGGCCTGCCGCGTTTCCGTTGGAGCGATATTCCGCTTTCGGAAGAGTTCCACGATACCAGCCGCATCGAATTGCAGATCGGGCCGATCGATGCGCCGATCCTGCATTCGCCGGCCGCCATGTCCATGGGTAATCCGCATGCGATTTTCTGGGTGGATCGCGATCCGATGGAGTTCGATCTCGAACGTTTCGGGCCTCTGCTCGAAAACCATCCGATGTTCCCGGAAAAGGCCAATATCACGCTGGCGCAGGTAATTTCCGACAGCGCGCTGCGCACCCGTACCTGGGAGCGCGGCGCCGGGCTGACGCTCGCCTGCGGTTCGGCCGCCTGCGCTTCAGCGGTTTCTGCGGCGCGCACGGGCCGCACCGGCAGGAAGGTTACAATCGATGTCGCCTCCAGCCCCATCCGTGTGCCGCTGACCATCGACTGGCGCGCGGATAATCACGTCATCATGACCGGCCCGGCCGAATGGGAGTGGTCCGGTTCCGTCGATCCCGTAACCGGCGCATGGTCGCGGGATGTTGCGGCGGAGCAGGGGACCGTATGAGCGGCGTCGAGGTCATAACCTTCGGCTGCCGTCTCAACACCTATGAATCGGAAGTGATGCGGGCGGAGGCCGAAAAGGCCGGGCTCAACAATGCCGTGCTGGTCAATACCTGCGCGGTGACGGGTGAGGCCGTGCGTCAGGCACGCCAGGCCATCCGTCGGGCGCGGCGCGACAATCCGCATGCCCGCATCATCGTCACCGGCTGCGCCGCGCAGACGGAAAAACAGACCTTTGCCGAGATGCCCGAAGTGGATGCGGTGCTCGGCAATGAGGAGAAGCTGAAAAGCGCTTCCTATCGCGCGCTGCCGGATTTCGGCGTGTCGGCGGAAGAAAAGCTGCGCGTCAACGACATCATGAGCATCAAGGCGACCGCGCCGCAGATGGTGAAGCACATAGACGGACATGTGCGCGCCTTCATTCAGGTGCAGAACGGCTGCGATCATCGCTGCACCTTCTGCATCATTCCCTATGGGCGCGGCAATTCCCGCTCCGTGCCGATGGGTGCCGTGGTGGATCAGGCGCGCAGGCTGACGGAAAGCGGCTATCGCGAGATCGTGCTGACCGGGGTGGATGCCACGAGCTATGGCGCGGACCTGCCGGGAGAACCTTCCCTCGGTTATCTCGCCAAGACATTGCTGAAGCAGGTGCCGGATATTCTGCGTCTGCGGCTCTCCTCCATCGACAGTATCGAGGCCGACCGCCATCTGATGGATCTGATTGCCGATGAGCCGCGTTTCATGCCGCATCTGCACCTGTCCCTCCAGCATGGCGACGACATGATCCTGAAACGCATGAAACGCCGCCATTTGCGGGCTGACGCCATTCGTTTCTGTCACGAGGTGCGGTCGCTCCGACCGGATATCGCCTTCGGTGCGGATATGATCGCCGGTTTTCCGACCGAGACGGAAGACATGTTCGAAAACGCCGCGACGCTTGCGGAAGAGTGCGGCATTTCCAGCCTGCATGTCTTCCCCTACAGCCCGCGCGCGGGCACGCCGGCGGCGCGCATGCCGCAGCTTGACCGGGCTTTGGTGAAGGAGCGAGCGGCAAGGCTCCGTGAGCGCGGCGAGGCGCTGAAGCTAGCGCATCTGCAAAATATGGTCGGTTCGGTGCAGACGATCCTCGTTGAAAACAACGGTTTTGCGCATACCAACAATTTCACGCTGGTGGAGGCACCGCATCTTGCCCCGCGCACTCTTGCGCAGGTTGCGATTACCGGCCACAACGGCAAACATCTGAACATGAAGCTTCTGGCGGCGGATGCGGCCTGAGGCGGCACAAGAGAAAAGACACGGGAACGACCATGGCCCTCGGCTTCATCAAAAAAGTCTTTTCGTTCGGCAGGGACAAGGCCGAAACGGACGACCGGCCGCAAGAGGACGCCGCGCCCGGGCGCGGCAATGAAAACGCTTCCTTCGAAGCGGCGCTAATCGACGCCGAAGCGCATGGCCCTGTCGACAAGGACCCGGTTTCCGAACTGGAGATGGAGACGGCCGGCGGACCAGCCCCGGACGAGGCGAGGGAAGCGTTCCTTTCCGACGATGACGAGGAAGAGGACGCACCGCTTCTGCCCGGTGCCGAGCTTTCCGGCGATATGGGCGTGGTGCCGCTGTCGTTGCTACAGGCGGAAGCCGCCGCCGAAGAGCAGGTCGAATCTGCCCCCGAAGCAGCGGATGTGGTGCTGGATGCGGATGCAATGGATGCGCTGCTTGACGAGGCCGAAGCCGCGACTGCCGCCGAGCCCTCCGCTACACCGCCAGCTCTACCAAAGGGTTTTTCGTCCGCCAGTGAGCGGCAGGAGCCTGCCCCTGTCGCACCGCAGGTAAAACTGACATGGTTTCAGCGCCTGCGGGCCGGGCTTGCCCGCACGTCGTCGCAGCTGACCACACAGATTTCGGCGCTTTTCACCAAGCGCAAGCTGGATGAGGATACGCTCGACGAGCTGGAGGATCTTCTCATCCAGTCGGATCTCGGTGTCGAGACTGCCATGCGTATCACCGGCGCCCTGTCTTCCGAGCGCTACGGCAAGGATGTGAGCGGCGAGGATGTGGCGCGCATCATGGCGGGCGAGATCACCAAGGTCCTGAAGCCTGTCGCCAAGCCGCTTGAACTCGATCTTTCACACAAGCCGCATGTCATTCTCGTTGTCGGCGTGAACGGTACGGGCAAGACGACGACCATCGGCAAGCTTGCCGCCAAGCTTTCCGGTTCGGGCCTCAAGGTCATGTTGGCGGCCGGCGATACGTTCCGCGCGGCGGCCATCGAGCAGCTCAAGATCTGGGCGGACCGTACCGGTTCGCAATTCATCGGAACCAAGCTTGGCGCGGATGCGGCGGGGCTTGCCTATGACGCCTATGAGCAGGCGCGGGCGCAGAAAAGTGACGTTCTCATCATCGATACGGCCGGTCGCCTGCAGAACAAGACGGAGCTGATGGCGGAACTGGAGAAGATCGTGCGCGTGCTCGGCAAGCTCGATCCCGACGCGCCGCACACCGTGCTGCAGACGCTGGATGCGACGACCGGCCAGAACGCCATGAACCAGGTGGAAATATTCCGCAATGTCGCGGGCGTTTCGGGCCTGATTATGACAAAATTGGATGGCACGGCGCGGGGCGGTATCCTCGTCGCCATCGCTGCCAAACACAAGCTGCCGGTTTATTTCATCGGTGTGGGTGAAGGTGTTGATGATCTGGAGCCCTTCGAGGCGGAAGATTTCGCCAAGGCCATTGCGGGAGTTTGAGTATGGATATTGAAAGCAATTCCAAGGAAAGCGAAAAGATGGTGGCGGAAATCAGCCCGCTCCTGAAATTCGTGCTCGAGCTTGGCCCGCTCATGGTGTTCTTCTTCGCCAATTCCCGCGGCGAATGGCTGGCCTCCACCTTCCCCGTGCTGACGGAGTTCGGCGGGCCGATCTTCATCGCCACCGGCCTGTTCATGATCGCAACGGCGCTGGCGCTTTCGGTTTCATGGGTGCTGACGCGGAAACTGCCGATCATGCCGCTGATATCGGGCATCGTCGTGTTCGTGTTCGGTGCGCTGACGCTTTGGCTGCAGAACGATACCTTCATCAAGATGAAGCCGACCATCGTCAACACGCTGTTCGGTGTCATTCTGCTTGGCGGCCTGTTCTTCGGGCAATCGCTGCTCGGTTATGTCTTTAATTCCGCCTTCAGGCTGACGGATGAGGGCTGGCGCAAGCTGACGCTGCGCTGGGGCGTATTCTTCCTCTTTCTTGCGGTGCTAAACGAGGTGGTGTGGCGCATGTTCACCACCGACACCTGGGTTGCCTTCAAGGTGTGGGGCACGATGCCGATCACCATCATCTTCACCATGGCGCAGATGCCGCTCGTCATGCGCCATTCGCTGGAACCGCTTAACAAGGACGAAAAATGACCGTTGCAGAGATGTCGGCTTCCCGTTCGCGCTCGCTCAAATGGTTCGGCGTGGCCGCCGGGCTGCTTCTCCTGCAGATCGTCATCCTTTATTTCATGGGCCGCATTCCGATCTGCGAATGCGGTTATGTGAAGCTGTTCGAACCGGGCGTGAACACGCCGGGCAATTCCCAGCATCTGGCCGATTGGTATACGCCCTCGCATATCATTCACGGTTTCCTGTTCTACTGGCTCGCCTGGCTGCTGTTCCGCAACAGGTCGCTTTCCATGCGGCTTTCGCTTGCGGTTCTGGTGGAAGCGGCATGGGAAATCCTTGAAAACTCGCCTCTCATCATCGATCGTTACCGGACCGCGACGATGGCGCTGGGTTACACCGGCGACAGCATCCTGAACTCGGCGATGGATACCGTCTTCATGGTGCTGGGTTTCCTGTTCGCCGCCCGTGTGCCGGTGTGGCTAACGGTGGTGATCGCCATCTTCTTTGAAATCTTCACCGGCTGGCTGATCCGTGACAACCTGACGCTGAACGTGGTGATGCTGCTCTGGCCTGTGGACGCGATCAAGGAATGGCAGAACGCGCTCCCGCAAATGTGAACGGGTTTTCCTGGGCCGCGGGCCGAAAGGCACGGAAGCCGCGCAATATATGCAGGTTTTCTTAATGGCATTGCGGTAGTGTCAGGCAAAGGCTCGTCTCTCCCTCCGGCAGAACCCATTGCAAGACAACTTCGCCTATCTTCTCCCCTTCATCATGCTGACATTCGGCGTGGTGTTCCTGTTCCTGCAAAGGATCGGCCACGCTTCTGCCCGCTATTGGGGTATAGGATATCTTTCGGCGGCCTTCGGTTTTGCGACACCTTTGGTGCTTGGCGGCCTGCCTTTCGAAATACAGGCGATTGTTTCGAACCTGTTGTTCTTCTCCGCCTTCTTCCTCTACGGCCACGCTCTGCTCGTCCATTTCGGGCGGCCGCTTTATATCACGGCCAGGCTGTCGATCGTGGTTGCCGCGGTTTTGCTGGTCTCTTTCCATGTCTTCGTCACACCGGATCTGAAACGCGAGCTCGTCATCGGCGATCTCGTCTGCGCCCTTTTGCTCGCGATTCCGGTTTGGCTCGTGCGAAAGCGCCCCGTCGCGCTTGCCGACAGGCTGATGGTGGGAATTGCCTGTCTTGTGGTGCTGGAGACGCTGGTGCGCATCGGCATGCTGCTGGTGATGACGCCGAGCGGCTTGATGATCGAGCTCAGCGAATTCTTCGAATCCGACTATGCTTTCTACATGCAGCTTGCCGCCAGCATCTTCGGCTTCCTGCTGGCGCTCTCCGTTCTCGCGAGTCAGATTTCCGTCACCGTCGACCGGCATCTGCATGCGGCAGAGCATGATCCGCTGACGGACGTGCTGAACCGGCGCGGCTTCGACCGCCGAGTTCCCGATTTTCGCAACGATATCCCTGAGGGTGCGGTCATCGCCTGCGACATAGACCACTTCAAGCGTATCAACGATGTTTACGGTCATGCGGCTGGAGATATCGTTCTTATAGGTCTTTCCGATCTGCTCAGGCGCAATGCGCCAGAGGATGCGCTGGTGGCGCGCTTTGGCGGTGAGGAATTCGTGGTCTTCCTGCCTGGCCGGACAGCCGCCGCAGCCGGTCAGCTAGCCAATTCCATGCGGACAGGTCTTTCGTCGGTCGATTGGCGCAACCGGGGTGTAACCAGCCAGATCACCGCGAGCTTCGGTGTCTCGGCCGTCGCGAGGGGAGATCATTCCATTCATGACGCCATCAAGCGGGCCGATGACAGTCTCTATGCCGCAAAACGCGGCGGTCGCGATCAGGTCGTGCTGGAAGGCATACGTCTGCCGGCTGAAGGCCCTTCGCTGAGGGTCGTTACCAAGGGGTGACGCCTTGCGGAGCGGGTTATTTACCGGCAGCGGCCGCGATGGCTGGCAGCAGGTCGCGCTCGACGCTGCGGGCATCGAAGGGGCCGACCTTTTTATAAAGGATCGTGCCATCCGCGCCGACCAGATAACTTTCGGGAATGCCGTAGACGCCCCAGTCTATCGCGGCCTTGCCGTTTGGATCGACGCCTATCGCAGCGAAGGGATTGCCGAGCTCGCCGAGGAAGCGCAGCGCATTATCCTGCTTGTCCTTGTAGTTGATGCCGACGACGGTGATGCGGCTGTCTTTCGCCAATTCCTGAAGCAGCGGATGCTCCTGCCGGCAGGGAATGCACCAGGAGGCGAAGACGTTCACCAAAGTCAGCTTGCCCTTGATGGCAGCATCAGTCAGCGCCGGCAGGTTGGAGCCCTCCAGCGGCGGTAGCGACAGGGTGGGTGCCCTGGTGCCGATCAGCGCCGAGGGAATGGCGCTGATATCCAGCCCGTTCACGTCCTGATCGTAAAGCATCTTGCCGGCGACGAGGGCGAAACCGCCGAACAGCAGCAACGGCAGAAGCGCCAGCGCATAGCGTGCACGGCCTGTCGTTTTGGCCTTGGTGTCGCGGTCAGCCTGCGTCATTGCGCGTCACCTGTGGAACCGGCTCTCGCTCTGCGGCGTACGCCGGATGCTTCGAGTTCCTTCAGTTCCCGTTTGCGTACCTGACCGTCCACGACGACCCAGGCGATGAGACAGAGAACGACAAGGCCGGTCGCCGCATAGGACATGCCGATATAAAAGGCGTGTGTCATCACTTCAGCCCTCCCGGTTCGCCATGCGCGCGGCGAGACGCCGCTGCGCGGCCACGCGCCGACGCCAGATTTCGTTGCGCATCGCGGCGATGTGCAGGGTGAAGAACAGCAGCGTAAAACCGACGGCCATGGTCAGCAGCGGCCAGAGGAATTCCATATCGATGGCGGAACCGCCCATGCGGATGACGCTTGCCGGCTGGTGCAGCGTGTTCCACCACTCGACCGAAAATTTGATGATGGGGATATTCACGAAACCGACGAGGATCAGCACGGCGCTGACGCGGGCGGCTCTGGAAGGATCGTCCATGGCGCGGTTGAGCGCGATGAGCCCCAGATACATCAGGAAAAGCACGAAGACGGAGGTCAGCCGCGCGTCCCACACCCACCACGTCCCCCACATGGGTTTACCCCAGAGCGAGCCGGTGACGAGCGCAATCAGCGTGAAGGCCGCGCCGATGGGGGCGGCGGCCTTGTGGCTGACATCCGCCAGCGGGTGACGCCAGACGAGGGTGCCGATGGCGGAGACCGCCATGACCGAATAACACATCATGGCAAGCCACGCGGAGGGCACATGCACATACATGATGCGCACGGTATAACCCTGCTGGTAATCACCTTCGGTGGTGAAGGACAGATAAAGACCGGCGGCCAGCACCAGCGCCGTGAGCGCAGCGAGCCATGGTAGAATGCGCGCCGCCAGCGCCAGAAACCGGGTGGGATTGGCGAGATCACTGAATTTGGTGATGGTGAAGGTCTGCTCGTTCATGCCGTTTGTGTAACCCGAGAATGGCCGCCCCGCAATTGATCCCTGTCAATCGGGGATCGTCCGGCGTGGTTTCATCAATCCATAACATTGCGCAGCGCCAAAGCGGCGAAGAAAGGTCCGGTCACGGCTGAAAATAACGTGATCGCACACAGAATGAGAAATGGCGGCATGAAGGGCGCCGGATCCTGCACCGCCGCATAGGAGGCGCTGACGCCGAAGATCAGCACGGGAATGGCGAGCGGCAGGACGAGGATGGAAACCAGAAGCCCTCCGCGCGGCAAAGCAACGGCAACCGCCGCGCCCACCGCGCCGATGAAGGTGATGGCAGGTGAGCCGACGAGAAGGGTAAGCATCACGGCGCCGATCGCCACTTCGTTCATGTTCATGAAGAGGCCAAGCAGAGGGGAGGCAAGCACCAGCGGCAGACCGGTCGTGACCCAGTGTGCCAGGCATTTCACGAACACGGTCAGGACCAGCGGGGTTTCCTGCATCAGGATCAGATCAAGGGAGCCGTCATCCCGCTCGGCCTGAAACAGCCGGTCGAGGCCGAGAAGGGCGGAGAGCAGCGCGCCAATCCAGACGATGGCCGGGCCGATGCGGGCGAGCAGGTTGAGATCCGGGCCGACGCCGAAGGGGATGACGGCAACCACTGTCATGAAAAACAGCACGCCGATCAGCGCGCCGCCGCCGGCGCGGATGGAGAGTTTGATGTCGCGGAGGAGGAGGGCGGTCATTGGGACGCCCTCGAGTTCGCGGCGTTACCCCCCTCTGCCCTGCCGGGCATCTCCCCCTCAGGGGGGGAGATCGGCAAGACGCTCTTCCACCACTCCATTCTCAAGCGTTGAGATGGGCGAGACCTTGCCATAGGTCGATCTCCCCCCTTGAGGGGGAGATGCCCGGCAGGGCAGAGGGGGGTATGCCTCGCGCACATCGCCCTCATGCCCAAGCCTCCACACCCGCAAACCCCGTCATCCGCAATTCCCGCGCATTCTCCAGCCCCAAAGGCTGATGGGTCGCGGCCATGACGATGCCACCTTTCCCAAGGTGGTTTTTCACGAGATCGGTAAACATCCCGTCCGCAGCCTTATCAAGCGCCGCCGTCGGTTCATCGAGAATCCACACCGGTCGCCATGCAATCAAAAGTTTCGCCATGGCAAAACGCCGCTGCTGGCCGGCGGAGAGATAACCGAAGGGCAGGTGGGTAATGCCGGCGAGGCCGACGATCTCCGCCGCCTCATCGATCGCCACGCCCGCACCGCCGGAAAAATCGCCGAGGAAGTCTTTCCAGAACTGAAGATTCTCCGAAACGGTCAGTTCCGTTTTCATCGCATTGCGATGGCCAAGATAGTGGCAGGCCTCCGAGGGGCGCATGTCAGCTTCGATTTCTTTGTCGGCTATCTTTATTCGTCCCTGTTCGGGCCGCAGCAGGCCGGCCACCGTGCGCAGCAGAGTGGATTTTCCTGAACCGTTGCGGCCGGTCAGCACAAGAGCCTCACCGTCGCTTAACTTGAAGGAAATATTCATGAATATGAAATCTTCGCCGCGTCGCACGCCAAGATTTTCCGCCGTGAGATTCATGCTGCGGTTCCGGTTCACTTTCTCGCCTCGACTATAAAAAAATCGATTAGCTTCGTTGAATGGTCTGGTACGTTTCTCCGAAATTATCTATATGGGTGTCAACACGCCAGCGGCCGGCGTGAACATCATCTTGCGCCGGACTTGACGATTGCGAGGAGCAATTTTCACGTGCGGACAGCGGAAATGGTCGTACCCGCATCCTGATGTGCATGAGTGCATAGGTGTCCGCACGCACGTGTTGGCTATCAGAGTAAGCGGGGTTTTTATCCATGCCCAAATCACTCGACAGTTTCCAATGTCGTTCCGTCCTTACCGTTGACGGTAAGGAATACGTCTATTTCAGCCTTCCCAAGGCTGAAGCCAATGGCCTGAAGGGCGTTTCCAAGCTGCCCTATTCCATGAAGGTTCTCTTGGAAAACCTGCTGCGTTTCGAGGACGGCCAGTCCGTCACCAAGGAACACATTTTGGCGGTTTCCGAATGGCTGAGCAACAAGGGCCTGACCGAAACCGAAATCGCCTATCGCCCCGCCCGCGTTCTGATGCAGGACTTTACCGGCGTTCCCGCCGTTGTCGACCTTGCCGCCATGCGTGACGGCATCAAGGCCCTTGGCGGCGATCCTGAAAAGATCAACCCGCTGGTTCCCGTCGATCTCGTCATCGACCACTCGGTCATCGTCGACGAATTCGGCACGCCGAGCGCCTTTGCCCGCAACGTCGAGCTGGAATATGAGCGCAACGGCGAACGTTACCGCTTCCTGAAGTGGGGCCAGCAGGCGTTCGAGAATTTCCGTGTGGTTCCGCCCGGCACTGGCATCTGTCACCAGGTCAACCTCGAATATCTCGGCCAGACCGTCTGGACGAAGGAAGAGGATGGCGAGACGATTGCTTATCCGGATACCTGCGTCGGCACCGATTCGCACACGACCATGATCAATGGTCTCGGCGTTCTCGGCTGGGGCGTTGGCGGTATCGAGGCTGAAGCGGCTATGCTCGGCCAGCCGGTCTCCATGCTTCTGCCCGAGGTTATCGGCTTCAAGCTGACCGGCAAGGTGAAGGAAGGTGTGACCGCAACCGACCTCGTGCTGACCGTGGTTCAGATGCTGCGCAAGAAGGGCGTTGTCTCCAAATTCGTCGAATTCTTCGGCCCCGGCCTCGACTCGATGTCTCTGGCCGACCGCGCCACCATCGGCAATATGGGCCCGGAATATGGCGCGACCTGCGGCTTCTTCCCGGTTGACAGCGAGACCATCAATTACCTGACCATGTCCGGCCGCGCCAAGGACCGCATTGCACTCGTCGAAGCCTATTCGAAGGCGCAGGACATGTGGCGCACCGGCGACGGTTCCGACCTCGTCTTCACCGACACGCTGGAACTCGACCTCGGCGACGTCGTGCCGTCGATGGCGGGCCCGAAGCGTCCTGAAGGCCGCCTGCCGCTCGAAACCATCGCGCCGAATTTCGCGACGGCTCTTGAAAACGACTATAAGAAGCCCGGCCAGCTTTCGAGCCGTTATGCGGTCGAAGGTGAGGCTTTCGATCTCGGTCACGGCGATGTGGCGATTGCCGCCATCACCTCCTGCACCAACACTTCCAACCCCTCGGTTCTCATCGCTGCCGGCCTTCTCGCCCGCAACGCCGTCGCCAAGGGTCTGAAGTCCAAGCCGTGGGTGAAGACATCGCTCGCGCCCGGATCGCAGGTCGTTGCCGAATATCTCGACAAGTCCGGTTTGCAGAAGGATCTCGACGCGATCGGCTTCAACCTCGTCGGCTTCGGCTGCACGACCTGCATCGGTAACTCCGGTCCGCTGCCGCCGGCGATCTCCAAGACGATCAACGACAAGGGCCTGATCACCGCCGGTGTTCTCTCGGGCAACCGCAATTTCGAAGGCCGTATCTCGCCGGATGTTCAGGCGAACTATCTGGCCTCGCCGCCGCTCGTCGTGGCCTATGCCCTTGCCGGCACGGTCCAGAAGGATCTGACGAAGGAGCCGATCGGCGACGATCAGAACGGCAATCCGGTCTACCTCAAGGATATCTGGCCGACCTCCAAGGAAATCCAGGAATTCATCCTTAAATACGTCACCCGTGAGCTTTACGAAACAAAGTATGCCGACGTGTTCAAGGGCGATGCGAACTGGCAGGCCGTTCAGGTTCCGCCGGGCCAGACCTATGCCTGGGACGACCAGTCGACCTATGTTCAGAACCCGCCCTATTTCGTCGGCATGGGCAAAAAGGGCTCGGGCCTCAAGAACATCAAGGGTGCGCGCGTCCTCGGTCTCTTCGGCGACAAGATCACCACCGACCATATTTCTCCGGCCGGTTCGATCAAGGCTGCTTCGCCTGCCGGCGCCTATCTGACGGAACATGGCGTCGCCGTTGCCGACTTCAACCAGTACGGCACGCGTCGCGGCAACCATGAAGTGATGATGCGAGGCACCTTCGCCAATATCCGCATCCGCAACCACATGCTCGGCCCGAACGGCAAGGAAGGTGGCTACACCATCCATTATCCGTCCAAGGAAGAGATGTCGATCTATGACGCGGCCATGAAATACAAGGCGGAAGGCGTCCCGCTCGTCATCTTCGCCGGTGTCGAATATGGTAACGGCTCGTCCCGCGACTGGGCGGCGAAGGGCACCAACCTGCTCGGCGTCAAGGCTGTCATCGCGCAGTCTTTCGAACGTATCCACCGTTCGAACCTCGTCGGCATGGGCGTCGTTCCCTTTGTCTTCGAAGAAGGCACGACCTGGGCAAGCCTTGATCTCAAGGGTGACGAAATCGTCGAGATCGACGGTCTCGAAGGCGAAATCAGGCCGCGTGAAAAGAAGATCGCCAAGATCACCTATAGCGACGGTTCGGTGAAGGAAGTTCCGCTTCTTTGCCGCATCGATACGCTGGACGAAGTGATCTACATGAACAACGGCGGCATTTTGCAGACCGTTCTTCGCGATCTGGCCGCATAAAGCTTCAACAATCGAAGACGCCGGGAGAAATCCCGGCGTCTTTCCATTTCATCGTCTCTTTTTTTGTGATTGTCGCTCACCCCTTCGTGACTTTCTATTGAAGGGCAATAGACGTTATTTTCCGGTTTGCATCCCGGCAGGATTGATCGCATCAATTCGTCTGGATCTCTTCCGGACAAAGGTTTTTGTAATGCCGCTGAAATTCCCCCTGTCGATATGTCTTCTCGGCACGTTTCTCGTCACCTCCGCGCAGGCGCAGGAGGCCGTGAAGGGCGTTGTCGAATTGTTCACATCGCAGGGATGCTCATCCTGCCCGCCGGCCGATGAAGCCCTGCGCAAGATGATCCAGAAGGGCGACGTCGTCGGTCTTTCCTACCATGTCGATTACTGGAACTATCTCGGCTGGACGGATTCGCTGGCGTCTAAGGAAAATACCGACCGGCAATATGGTTATATGCGCGCGCTCGGCCGCAACGGGGTCTATACGCCGCAGGCAATTCTGAACGGCCGCGACCATGTCAAGGGTGCCGATGTCCGTGGCATCTATGACAGGTTGGATGCGTTCAAGCGCGAGGGTAAGGGACTGAACGTGCCGGTCTCGTCGAAATTCGCCGGTGACGAGGTGGAGATCGATATTGGCGCCGGCAGCGGCAAGGCCGATGTCGTCGTCGCCTATTTCACGCGCGAACAGACCGTGGATGTGCAGAAGGGCGAAAACCAGGGGAAAAAAATGTCCTACTGGCACAGCGTATATGATGTGCAGACAGTCGGCATGTGGGATGGTTCGCCGATGACGGTGAAACTTCCAGCGAGCGTGGTGGCCAAGGTGAAAAAGGGCGGCTGTGCCGTGCTGTTGCAGACGGCCAATGCCGGCGGCGACCCCGCGGCAATCGTCGGCGCAAGTATCCTGCTTGGAAATGAAAACCCCTGATCGTCTGTCGGGCGATGGAAGATCCGGTCCGGGCATTGGGGGCTGGGGGTAAAGGGTCAATGCACCGGACCGGGTCATCTTGGTGCCTAGGCATCAATTGACAATAGGACTATTCCACCCAATTCAGGCCATGGTTTGACCGAAATACGGCAGCCCATGTGAAAATGGCTGCCTAAATGGTTACCATTTTTAACCCCTGCTTTTGCCGTTGGCAGCGCTCGTCGGAGAATCGGCGGGCGCAATTCCGCGCTGCCGTCTTCCGGGTCCGCTGCGCATCGGAGGCTTGTCGAACCTTTCCCGGAATTCCCTGTCCTATGCGCCATGCCGGTGCAAAGACTTGCAATTTCGCCCTCTCAGGCTCACACTGCACGGATGATTTGGGTGGAATCGGAGGTATTGGATGACCGATCAACCGGATGTGCAGCAGGTGCAGACCGCTTCACGTGACAATTCCACCGTTATCGATCTCCGCGAATATAAAAAGAACAAGGACCCTTTGCCGGTCACCTTTCACCGCCGCGAGCTGGATGCGATCCTGCGCATCTATGGCCGCATGGTGGGAGAGGGCGAATGGCGTGACTACGCCATCGATCACCTGAAGGAAAAGGCGGTGTTTTCCGTCTTCAAGCGTTCAGGTGAAATGCCGCTTTTCAGGATCGAGAAAAACCCCAAGCTGGCTGCGAAACAGGGCGCCTACTGCGTGGTGAATACGGATGGCCGCATTCTCAAGCGAGGGCATGAGTTGCCGCAGGTTCTGAAGGTCTTCGACAAGGTTTTGAAGCTCATCGAGTGAGCTTTCGCAAAAGCGGACTGCCCGCCTCTGGGGGATAAGGGTGAAGAATCGTTCCAAATAAAAAGGCGGCCGAAGGGCCGCCTTTCGTATGTCTGGCAATCGAACTCTTAACCTTAGTCGTCGCGGTTTCCGAGGAACTGCAGGAGGAAGGTGAAGAGGTTGATGAAGTCGAGATACAGCGTCAGTGCGCCCATGATGGCCTTGCGGCCAGCGACGGCAACGTCGTCAGCATCGAAATACATTTCCTTGATCTTCTGGGTGTCGTAGGCGGTCAGGCCTGCAAAGATCAGCACGCCGATCGCGGAAATCGCGAACTGCAGGGCGCCGGAGCCAAGGAAGATATTGACGATGGAAGCAATGATCAGGCCGAACAGACCCATGATCAGGAACGAACCGAAACCGGAAAGATCCTTCTTCGTCGTATAACCGTAAAGCGAGAGCGCGCCGAACGAGGCAGCGGTCACAAAGAACGTCTGCACGATGCTTCCTTCAGTATATCGCAGGAAGATCGACGACAGCGAAACGCCCATCAGAGCAGCGTAAACCCAGAAGGTGGTCTGAGCGGCGGAAACGCTCATGTTCTGGATACGGAAGCTAAGGAAGAAAACCAGTCCGAGCGGAGCCAGCATGACGACCCAGCGCAGCGGTGACGCATAAACCAGGGCACCGAGGGAGGTCAGCATCTTGCCGTTCGGCAGCGTGGCAACTGCCGCTGCGGGATCACTTGTCGTCGCGAGCATGGCAAAGCCAAACGCTGCAACGCCGGTGATGACCAGAGCCAGCGCCATCAGGTTATAAACCTTGAGCATATAGGCGCGAAGACCTTCATCGATCATCGCACCAGTCTGAGCACGGTTCTGCGCCATGCGGTTCTGGTAGTTATTGAAGTCAGCCATTGTTTCCTCTTTTGAGCTCCGTGATTGCTACGGTGTCGGGATACCTCCCGGGCGCCGCTGCGGAGCTTCAGCAAGCCTGCTCAAGAATATGATGGCAGAACGTGTTCTATACAAGGCCTTTTCCCGTCGAAAAGACACCATATGCGCGAAAAGCGCTCACGTTTTGGCGATCATTACAAAGAATTAATCGTTAAAGTTAAGCGGCGCACAACCGACGATCATTCACCTGCCTGCCGGAGAGCCGGGGCCGCTTTCTGCCCGAGAATCCGCCATGTGCCGATGAGACCGATGCCCACCGTCATGACGAGGGCGACGACGAGGGTTCCGATCGCCACATCCGGCAGGAAGCTGGAAGGCAGCTTCATGATGCGGGCGATCACGAACCATGCGGAGACGCCGCCGGCGAAAAGTGCGAAGACGGCGGTGGCGAGGCCGAGCATCATATATTCGTAGGAGAAGGCGCGGATGAGCAGGTTTCGCGTGCCGCCCAGCGTTTTCAGGATAACCGCGTCATGGGTACGGGCGCGGTTTCCGGCGGCAAGAGCGCCGGCGAGAACCAGGACGGAGGCTATCAGGGCAACGGCGGCAGCGGCGCGAATGGCGGTGGCAAGCTGGCCGACAAGCCGGTTGACGACGTCGAGCGCATCCTTCACGCGCACGCTGGTGATCGTCGGATAGGCGTTGGTGACGGCGCGCAGGATACGGCCTTCGTCGGCGGCGGTTGCGGAAGGGTCTGCGAGTGTCGCCAGCCATGCATGCGGCGCGCCGCGGAAGGTGTTTGGCGAAAACACCATGACGAAATTGATCGACAGGGATTCCCATTCGACATTGCGCAGATTGGCGATCCTTGCCGTTATGCTGCGGCCGAGCACGTTGACGGTCACCGTGTCGCCAATCTTGAGACCCAGTTCCCCGGCTTCCTCGGCCGCGAAGGAGACCAGCGGCTCGCCGCTATAGTCCGGTCCCCACCAGCTTCCTTCTGTGAGAGTCGCGTTTTCGGGAATATCCTGCGAATAGGTGATGCCCCGGTCGCCGCGCAGCACCCAGCGTCCGGCCGGAGGCACCTCCATCTTCGTGACGTCCTCGCCGTTGAGCGCTAGGATGCGGCCGCGCAGCATCGGCACTTCGGTCAGCGCGCCTTCCGGCGCTTCCTGCTTCAGAAGATCGCGGAAGCCCTGAAGTTCGCTGCCCTGAATATCCACGAAGAAGAAATTCGGTGCGCGGTCCGGCAGGCTGTCCGTCAGTTCGCGGCGCAGATTGCCGTCGATCAGCGTGAGTGTCACGAGCAGGGTCAGGCCGAGGCCGAGCGAAAGGACGACAGACGGGGTGAGCGCACCCGGCCGGTGAATATTGCCGATCGCCAGCCTGAGCGCAGCCGAATGAACCCGCGGACTGTGCTTGGCGATGGCTTTCACGCCGGAGGCCACCAGCCGCAGCACCACGAAGGCAAAAGCGATGGCCGCGAGGAAGACCGAGGCGATGAAGCGGTCCTCCGCCGAAAATATGGCCAGCCCGGCGAGCGCCGCCAGCAGCAGGCCGGTTGCGGCCAGATAGGGCCAGGATGGCCAGCTGCCCTCCTCGAAACCCTGTTCGCGGAAAAGCGCCGTTGCCGGCACTTCGCGCGCCTGGCCAAGCGGCACGATGGCGAAGGCGAGCGTCGTCAGGAGGCCGAACAGGGCGGCGAGGCCGAGCGCGCCGGGATAGAAGGCAAGCTCCTCCGGCACGGGCAACACGCCCTCCAGAAACCGCATGGCGATGAGGGGCGCGACGGCGCCGACGACAAGGCCGATGACAATGCCGACGGCGGCAATGAAGGCGATCTGGAAAAGATAGGTCATGGTGACCACCGAGGCCGGCGCACCTAAGCATTTCAACGAGGCGATGGTGGTGCGCTTGGAATCCAGAAACGCGCGAACGGCATTGGCAACGCCGACACCGCCGACGATGAGGGCGGTGAGGCCTACCAGCGTCAGGAATTGCGAGAAGCGGTTGACGTTTTCGGTGAGCGATGGGGCCGCCCGGTCACTGGTGCGGATGGACCAGCCGGCATCGGGAAAGGCCTTGTTGGCCGCATCGGTCATCGCTGCCCGTGCCGAAGGATCGTTCAGCCTGATCTTGTAGGCATGCTCGACCAGACTGCCGTTCTGAACGAGACCCGAGGCGAAAAGGGCGTCGCGGCTGACCATCAATCGTGGAGCAAAACCGAAACCGTCGGAGAGAGCATCCGGCTCGTCGACCACGGTGCCGGTCAGTTTCAGCTTCACATTGCCGAGCAGGATTTCATCGCCGACCTTGATGCCGAGCCGTTCCAGCAGAAGCGGCGCGGCAATGGCGCCGTAGGTGTCGCCGTTCCCGGCCAGAAGCTCATTCAGCGGTCGGTTCGGCTCGGCAACGAAGTTGCCATAGAGGGGGTAAGCGCCATCGATAGCCTTCACTTCCGTCAGGGTCTGTTCGGACCCGTCGGCGAGGCGCGCCATGGAGCGCAGCCCGGTGGAAACCGCGACGGTGCCGAGACTGTCGAGATAGGCCCGCTCTTCCTGTGTCGCTTCCCTGTTGCGCAGTTCGAAACGTACATCGCCCGCCAATATGGACTGACCTTCCGTGGCGATGGCGCTGGTGACCGCGCGCGAGACGGAATTGACGGCGGCGATGGCGCCGGTTCCAAGCGCGATGCAGGCGAGGAAAATGTAAAAGCCGCGTAACCCGCCGCGAATTTCGCGCCGGGCGAGCCTTGCGGCGTTTCTGATATTGGCGACGGACGGGAGAAGGGATCCGATCATGCCGGTACCGCCCGCGCCATCTGGGGGCGAGCGCTGTCGCCCTCGATCTCGCCGGAGCGTACCTTGATCTGCCGCGAGCAGCGGGCGGCGAGCGACGGATCATGGGTGACGAGGATCATCGTCATGCCGCGTTCGGCCTGTTTGGCAAAGAGAAGATCGGCGATCTGCCTGCCGGTATCGGTATCGAGATTGCCGGTCGGTTCGTCAGCAATCAGCACGGCCGGTGAGGGGGCAAGCGCGCGGGCGATGGCGACACGCTGCTGCTCGCCGCCGGAGAGCTGGCCGGGATAGTGGTTGAGACGTTCGCCGAGACCGACGGCGACGAGCTCGCGTCTGGCGATCTCGAAGGGGTTGGGTGTGTTTGCCAGTTCGAGTGGAACCGCAACGTTTTCCAGCGCCGTCATATTGGCGATGAGATGGAAGGACTGGAAAACAATGCCGATGTTGCGGCCACGAAAATCCGCCAGCGCGTCTTCACCGAGCTTGTGCAGTTCCGTATCCGCGATGATGATTTCACCGCTATCGAGCCTCTCGAGACCGGCAAGCACCATCAGAAGCGTCGATTTTCCCGATCCGGAGGGGCCGACAATACCAACCGCCTCGCTCTCTCCGATTGAAAGATCGATGTTCTTGAGAACGTGAACGGAGGCGGCGGCATTGCCGAGCGTGAGGTCGGCTTTCTTCAGCTCTATGATGCTTTTCGTCACAATTCTCGTTCCTATATAGGGTGATGAAAACGGTCTGGCGGTCGATGCGGTCGGTATTTCAGACAATGGGAACCAAGTTAGGAAAGCCGTGATGAGATTTAAAGCTGCCCTGTTTCACTTCATCGTCATTTTTGCCGCCGCCTTTTCCGCAACTCTTGTCATGGCGCAGGAGCGGACATTGCAGCTGGTCGGACTGGGCGACAGCCTGATGGCCGGCTATCAGCTTCCCCCCACCGACAGCTACACCGCACAGCTTGAGGCTGCATTAAAGGGCAAGGGCGTCAACGTCGCCATCGCCAATGCCGGTGTGTCCGGCGATACCTCTTCCGGCGGTCTGGCGCGGGCGGAATGGTCGGTTCCCGACGGTACGGACGGGGTCATCCTGGAACTCGGCGCAAATGACGCTCTGCGCGGAATTGCCCCGGAGCAGACCGAAAAGAACCTCGACACCATCATTTCCGGTTTTCAGAAGCGCAACATAGCCGTGTTGCTGGTCGGCATTATGGCGCCGCCGAATATGGGCGATGATTATGCCAGGCGCTTCAATCCGATCTTCCCGAAGCTCGCCGGAAAATACAACCTGCCGCTTTATCCCTTCTTTCTGGATGGCGTGGTGACGGACGATGCGCTGAAGCTGGATGACAAGATGCACCCCAATACGAAGGGTGTGGCGAGGATGGTCGAAAAATCTTTGCCGGCTGTTGAAAGCTTCATCACGACAATCGGTGCGCAAAAAAAATAAGCACTTGCGCTCGCCTACATTGCGTGATTCGCTATGCTTGTTCTGCCAAGAGATTCGGGGAGCTCGCCATGCCGAGACTGTTTACCGCCCTCGAAATTCCGCGCAATGCGGCTATGAGCCTCTCATTGTTGCGCGGTGGTCTGCCGGGAGCCCGGTGGATCGATGTGGAGAATTATCACATAACCCTGCGTTTTATCGGTGACATCGACGGACGGACCGCCGATGAGGTCGTTGACAGGCTGGATCGGATCGAAAGGCCGGAGTTCCAGCTCAATCTCACCGGCATGGGTTCCTTCGGCTCCAAGAAGCCGCATTCCATCTGGGCGGGGGTTTCTCCCTCCCCGGAAATGCATGCGTTGCAGGCGGAGATCGAGAGGATTTGTCAGAGGATTGGTCTCCCGCCCGATCCGCGCAAATTTATGCCGCATGTCACGCTGGCGCGGCTGCGCTCCTCGCGTGTGGATGATGTGGTGCATTATCTTTCCGGACGCGGCAACTTCCGCACCTCGCCCTTCACGGTTGGCCGTTTCGTGCTGATGTCATCGAAGGAATCGGTGGGCGGTGGGCCTTATATCGTCGAAGAGGCTTTCCCGCTTCACGAGGCACGGTCCAGCTCCATCTTTTCGAGCAACGATCTGCATCCTGCCAAGAGCATGTTGTAGACCTTAAGGAACCCGTCCTCGGCCCCGTAATAGGGATCGGGGACGTTCTCGCGACGGCCAGTGGCATAGTCCATGAAGAGATGGATCTTGTGCCGCTCGCTTTCCGGGCTCGATTGCAGCAGGTTCGCCAGATTGTTTTCGTCCATGGCGAGTATCAGGTCGAAGGTCTCGAAATCCGCAGGGGTAACCTGTCTCGCCCGCTGCCGGGAAATATCGACGCCATGCCGTCGCGCCATGGCGATGGATCGCGGATCGGGTGCGTCACCCGCGTGCCAGCCGCCGGTGCCGGCGGAATCGACGGTAAGCCGATCAGACATGGCCGCGCCGTCGGCAAGGTGTCTCAAAACCCCTTCGGCCAACGGTGAACGGCAGATATTGCCCATGCAGACAAAATGAATAGCTGTATGTTTCATGGAATATGCGTCGATCCGGTCGTTGAAGCGTTAATGGGTCTCAAGCGGAGGCAAGTTCATGAAATATCCCAGACTCGAGCCGGACGCCATCCGGCAGGCCCTGTCGAAACTCGAGGGCTGGTCCCTGCGTGAGGACGGAGCGGCTATCGTCCGTTCCTTCAAGTTTTCAAGTTTTGCGGAAGCCTTCGGTTTCATGGCCGAATCCGCACTTGTCGCGGAAAGGCTCAATCACCATCCCGAATGGTCCAATGTCTATTCGCGGGTCAAGGTCTGCCTTACCACCCATGATTCGCAGGGTGTGACGGAGCGGGATTTTCTTCTGGCCGAGGCCATGCAGAAGGCGGCTGCGGGCCGAAGCAATTGAACGGCGGACCTTAAATCCCATATAATAGCCGTGACCGGAGGACCGTCGATCATGGATGATGTGAAAATCGGTGAAATTCTTCTGCCGGGTGAAACCGACAGGCAGCAGGAGCGCGAGACTGTGGTGCGGGCGAAATTCTGGCCCAAGCTGAAGCGTGTGATGTCGAAGGTGCCTTTCGCACGCGATGCCGCGGCTGCCTATTATTGCGCGATCGATCGCGATACGCCGCTGCGCGCCAAGGGTATCATTCTGGCGGCGCTCGCCTATTTCATCATGCCGATGGATGCCGTGCCGGATGTGCTGGCCGTTATCGGATTCACCGACGATATTGCCGTCATCACGGCGGCGCTCGCCATGATCCGCGCCCATATCAAGATGGAGCACTACGAGGCGGCTGACGCCATGCTGAAACGGCAGCAGGAAGCCGGGTAACGCCTCTGTGATCTGCCTGTTCGGGTGAGCCCGACGGGCGACAAATTCTTGCCTGAATTTATGTGTCATACACACGGAGGAAGGGTGTTTCGCGCCCTTCTCCTCAGGGCGTCGGGAGTCGCCAATCTGTAACACCGCAAGACGTTTCCGGCATTTTATGCGTGTTGTTGACGGTTTGGTAACCGCTTCCCGACCACAATGAGAAAAGACGATCCGCACCTGAACGTGGCCGATCCAGAAACTGGGCTCGCCGATGCTTCGGGCCAATGGAAGACAATAACCCGGCAGGAAATTCTATGTTTGTAAGAAGTGTAGCAACCGCAGCGGCCATTTTGCTGACCAGCGTCGGCGTAGCATCTGCACAGTCGCCCACGCGCATCCAGCAGTTCAATGCATGGGGTGCCTATTCGTACAAATCGGGCAACAGCACCGTCTGCTACGTTCTTTCCATTCCGACCGCCAAGGAACCGGCAAGCGTCGATCACGGCGATATCTTCTTCATCGTCTCGCAGCGTCCGGGCCAGAACATTTCCTATGAGCCGCAGGCCATGGTGGGTTATCCGCTGAAGCAGGGCTCCAAGGTCAATGTGACGATCGACAACAAGAACTTCGTCATGTTCACCAAGGACAAGGCCGCCTGGGTTGAAAACGCCGCTGAAGAGCCGGCACTCGTCGCCGCCATGAAAGGCGGCAAGTCGATGACCGTCAAGGCAGTTTCCGGCCGTGGCACCGCGACCTCCTATTCCTATTCGCTGTCGGGTATTTCGGCGGCTCTCAAGCAGATCGAGAGCTGCAAGTAACCCTGACGCTTTATCGCATTCGACAATGGCCGGTCATTGACCGGCCATTTGCGTTTTTGCTTGTTTGATGCTAAAGGCGCGGCAACATTGACAGGCGGATGCGCGAAAAGTGCTCCGCCTTTGATTTTCTCGACATGCAGACGATTTTCCGCCTATCCGAAAGGCTGGTCGTGCGATGCATGGAATGGTGGGATAGCGTAATGTCCGTAATGCAAGCCCCTGCGGGCCTGGCAGTCAAAACCCCGCTGATCGCCAATAGCGATCTGATGTCCGGCAAGCCGTCGCTGATCGGCCTGACGCGTGAGGACATAGGTGAGGCGCTGGCCGAGATCGGCGTGCCGCAGAAGCAGGTGAAGATGCGCGTCAGCCAGTTGTGGAACTGGCTTTATGTGCGCGGCGTCTCCGATTTCGACAATATGACCAATGTCGCCAAGGAGCTTCGCGAGAAGCTGAAGGCGGCCTTCACCATCGCCCGTCCGGAAATCGTCGAGGAGCAGATATCCAATGACGGTACCCGCAAGTGGCTGATGCGGTTCCCGCCGCGCGGTGCGGGACGTCCGGTCGAAATCGAGACGGTTTATATTCCCGAAGAGGGTCGTGGCACGCTGTGCATTTCGAGCCAGGTGGGCTGTTCGCTGACCTGTTCCTTCTGTCACACCGGCACCCAGCGCCTCGTGCGCAACCTGACGGCTGAGGAAATTCTCTCTCAGCTTCTGCTGGCCCGTGATCGGCTCGGTGATTTTCCCGATGGTTCGACGCCGGTTGGCGCTTATGTACCGAGCGAAGGCCGCAAGGTTTCCAACATCGTGATGATGGGCATGGGCGAGCCGCTCTATAATTTCGAGCATGTGAAGACCGCGCTTCTGATTGCCACCGATGGCGACGGCCTGTCGCTCTCCAAGCGTCGCGTCACGCTCTCCACCTCGGGTGTTGTGCCGGAAATCTTCCGCACCGGTGATGAGATCGGCGTCATGCTGGCGATTTCGCTGCATGCGGTGCGTGACGAGCTGCGCGACATGCTGGTGCCGATCAACAAGAAATATCCGCTGAAGGAACTGATCGAGGCCTGCCGCAAATATCCGGGCCTTTCCAATGCCCGCCGCATCACCTTCGAATATGTGATGCTGAAGGATGTGAATGACAGTCTGGAAGACGCCAAGATGCTGGTGCAGCTTCTGAAGGGCGTTCCGGCCAAGATCAACCTCATTCCGTTCAACCCATGGCCGGGTACGAACTATCAGTGCTCGGACTGGGCGCAGATCGAGAAGTTCGCCGATTTCATCAATCAGGCCGGTTATGCCTCGCCGATCCGCACGCCGCGCGGCCGCGATATTCTCGCCGCCTGCGGCCAGCTGAAGTCGGAATCGGAGCGCATGCGCAAGACCGAAAGGCTGGCTTTCGAGGCGATGATGATCGCCAACCATGGCGCGGATGACTGAATAAGCCGCAATTGCCGCCTGAAAGCTTGTTTTGCAGCGGTTCTCCGATTGATTTCGGGCTGTCTTGTTCCTAAGAAGACGAAAACAGGGAACCAACAGGAGGATATCCATGCGCGCATTCATTCTGGCTCTCGCTGCCGCGAGCGCCCTCGTTCTGCCGGCCAAGGCTGAAAACGTCACTGTTGCCGTCACCGCCATCGTCGAACATCCGGCGCTCGATGCCGCCCGTGATGGTGTCAAGGCCGCACTTGCCGAAGCCGGTTACAAGGAAGGCGAGAACCTCAAGTTCCTTTATGAGTCCGCGCAGGGCAATCCCGGCACCGCGGCGCAGATCGCGCGCCAGTTCGTGGGCGATGCGCCGAACGTCATCGTGCCGATCTCCACGCCGTCCGCACAGGCCGTCGTTGCCGCCACGCGCGACATTCCGGTCGTCTTTACGGCGGTTTCCGATCCGGTCGGCGCACAGCTCGTCAAGGACATGCAAAAGCCCGGCCGCAACGTGACCGGCCTTTCCGACATGCTGCCGGTTGGCGAACATCTGGCGCTCATCAAGGAAATTTCCCCGAACGCCAAGTCGATCGGCTTCATCTACAATTCGGCCGAGGCCAACTCCGTTTCGACGCTGGCCCTCTTGAAGGCTGAAGCCGAGAAGGCGGGTCTCAAGGTTGTTGAATCCGTCGCCACCAAGTCCGCAGAAGTGCAGGGCGCAACCCGCGCGCTGGTCGGCAAGGCCGATGTGATCTACGTTCCGACCGACAACACCATCGTTTCGGCCTTCGAAGCGGCTGCCGGTGTTGCATCCGAAGCCAAGATCCCGCTTTACGCCGCCGATACGGATTCCGTCGCCCGCGGTGCGGTTGCTGCCCTCGGCTTCAACTATTTCGACGTTGGCAAGCAGACCGGCGCCGTGGTTGTCCGCATCCTCAAGGGTGAAAAGCCGGGCGATATTCCGGCAACCGTTGCTGTCGGCACTGATCTGGTGATCAACAAGAAGGCCGCCGAAAAAGCTGGCGTCACCTTCCCGGAAAGCATCACCAAGCGCGCCACCAAGGTCATCGACTGAACCGAAACCAGACTGAATAACGGGCGGCGGCAAATTCGCCGCCCGTTTTACGTGGCACGAGACGGTGCCCGTCTCCGCCTGATGGCGGCAATAACAAGGACATTACCGTGAGCCAAATCGCCTTCTGGGGTGCCGTGGAGCTGGGACTGGTCTTCGCTTTCGTGGCGATCGGCGTTTATCTCGCTTTCCGGGTGCTTGATTTTCCTGACCTGACCGTGGACGGTTCGTTTCCGCTCGGCGCCGCCGTGGCTGCCGTGCTGATCATCGCCGGTCTGAATGCCTGGGTTGCGACGGCGATTGCGATGGTAGCCGGTGCCGCCGCCGGGATCGTGACCGCGACGCTCAACGTTCGTTTCAAGATCCTCAACCTGCTTGCCTCGATCCTGACGATGATCGCGCTGTTTTCCGTCAATCTGCGCGTGATGGGAAAGCCGAATGTGGCGCTGCTCAATCAGGATACGATGATTTCGCCGTTCTACGGCCTCGGCCTGTCGGAATATCTGGTGCGGCCGCTCTTCGTCGGTGCACTGGTGTTGATCGCGGTCATCCTCGTCTGGCGTTTCCTTGAAAGCGATGCGGGCCTTGCCATGCGCGCGACGGGCGCCAATGCCCGGATGGCGCGGGCACAGGGCGTGAAGACCGGCAACCAGATCTACCTCGGCATGGCGCTTTCGAATGCGCTGGTCGCTCTCGGCGGTGCGCTGTTTGCGCAGACCAACGGCTTTGCGGATGTGACCTCCGGTGTCGGCACTATCGTCGTCGGCCTTGCCGCCGTCATCATCGGCGAAACACTTTTCGGTGCGCGCGGCATTCTGATCGCGCTGATCGGCTGCGTCTTCGGCTCCATCGCCTATCGTCTCGCCATCCAGCTCGCTTTGTCGAGCGATGTGCTGGGTCTCAAGGCATCCGATCTCAATTTCGTAACGGCGGTATTGGTGGCAATCGCATTGATCCTGCCCCGACTGCGTCGCGGGGGAGCAACATCGTGATTTCTCTTTCCGATATCCAGGTCGTCTTCGGGCGCGGCACGCCGCTGCAGAAGCAGGCGCTCTCCAAGATCGATCTCACCATCGACGATGGCTCCTTCGTCACCGTCATCGGTTCCAATGGCGCCGGCAAATCTACGCTGCTCGGCGTATTGGCGGGCGATGTCCTGCCGACGGCGGGCAAGGTGATGATCGGCGGCGCCGATGTTACCCGCAAACCGACCGCCAGCCGGGCTGGGCGGGTGGCGCGCGTGTTTCAGGACCCGCTGGCGGGTAGCTGCGGCGCGCTCACCATCGAGGAAAATCTGGCGCTGGCGGCGTCGCGCGGCGAGCGTCGCGGCCTTCTGCCGGCGCTTGGGCGCGGCCGTCGGGATTTCTTCAAGGAGCGCATCGCTTCGCTCAATCTCGGGCTGGAAAATCGTCTGAAGGACCGCATGGACCTTCTGTCCGGCGGCCAGAGGCAGGCGGTCTCGCTCGTTATGGCGACGCTGTCCGGCTCGGATGTGCTGCTGCTCGATGAACATACGGCTGCTCTCGATCCCGGCATGGCCGAATTCGTGATGGAGCTGACCCGCAAGGTCGTGTCGGAGCGCAAGCTGACGACGCTGATGGTCACCCATTCCATGCGTCAGGCGCTGGATTATGGCACCCGTACGATCATGCTGCATGCCGGTGAGATCGTGCTCGACGTCTCCGGCGATAGCCGCAAGGATCTCGAGGTCGAGGACCTGATCGACATGTTCCGCAAGATACGCGGCCAGAAGCTCGACGATGATGAGTTGCTGATCGGTTGATTATAAAAAGGCGCCGTAAGGCGCCTTTTTTGTTTGCCGTCAGCGCGCCTGCGTGAAGAAAATCTTGACGGCGAAAAGCGAAAAGACGCCGGCGATCGTATAATCCAGTCCGCGCAGAATTTTCCGGTTGCGTTGCAGCCAGGCTGAAAGAACATCTGCGGCGATCACGATGCCGATGCCGATCGGCAGCGCGGCGATGATCGACCAGATGCCGAGGAAGATCAGCTTGCCGGTTACATGCGGGTCGGATGCGCTGACGAATTGCGGCAGGAAGGTCATGAAAAAGATGATGATCTTCGGGTTCAGCAGGTTGACCCAGATGCCGTTCAACAGCGCCGATTTCAGGGAGGACTGCGCTTTTTCGCCGGTGCTTTTCACCATCACGAAATCCGAGCCCTTGCGGATCGCCTGAATGGCGAGCCAGACCAGATAGGCGGCCCCGCCGGTCTTCAGGATCATGAAAGCCGTCGGCGAGGCGACGATAAGGGCGGCGACGCCGAAGGCGACGAGCATCGTGTGCACGGTAATGCCGATATTGGTTCCCAAAAGCGTCATGAAACCCGCCGTCCGGCCCTCGCGCAGAGAGCGGCTGATCCACAGCGTCATGTCAGGCCCCGGCGTCACCGCCAGAAGCAGAATGGCGATGGTGAAGGCGATCAATGTTGGCAGGCCTGGAACGAAATCCATCGCGGCACCCGTAAAATCTGGAGGTTGCCGTGCTTAACGTGATTTCGCGCTTCTGCCAATGTTTTTGAGCGCCAATGCATCGGCGCGAAAAGCCGCCGCAACGGTTACATCGCGGCGGCCCGGTACATTCAGTTTTTCAGGAAGCTGGTGAAGGCGGCGGAATATTCCGTGTGCCAGCGCGACAGCGGTGGGCGGTTCTGGACGATGTCATAGGCCGCCCAGAGAATGCGCTTTTCATCCGTCGGGCGGTCCACCTCGCCATCCGGGCAGAGAATGTAGAAATCGCCCCGGCCGATACTTTCGACCATGAAGTCGACGGTCTGTTCGCCGGTCCATGCGCCTTCCGGCTTTTCCGTTCTGCCATGGGCGGTGAGGCCGGTGAAGACGTAACCGGGGATCAGCAGATGGGCGGAAACCGCACTGTTCGGAATATTGCGCAATTCGTGCTGAAGCGCTTCCGTGAAGGTTTTGACGCCGGACTTCGAGACGTTGTAGGCGGGATCGCCGGGAGGTGTGGTGATGCCCTGTTTCGAGCCGGTATTGATGATGAGCGCCGGCTCGCCATGGGCGATCATGCCCTGGCCGAAAACACGGCTGCCGTTCACGACGCCCATCAGATTGACGTTGATGATTTTTTCCCAATTGGCCTGCGGGCCGAAAATGGCGCTGCCGGGCTGGATACCGGCATTGTTCATCAAAACGTGGACGCGTCCGAAACGCTGGATCACGGCGCGCTCCAGCGCCTCCAGTTCATCGAGTTTGGATATGTCGGTCGGGATGGCGACGATCTGCGCTTCGCCGTCCTTGGCGATGGCCAGAATATCCGCATGGGCTGCGGCAAGCCTGTCGCCGTCGAGATCGACGAGCACGACACTCATGCCGAAACCGGCGAATTTGCGGGCGGCGGCAAGTCCGATGCCGGATGCCGCACCGGTGATGACAGCGACATTATCTTCCTTGAATGCGGGGTGGATGGTCGTCATAGGTTTCTCCTTCGCGTCGTTTCGGCTGTTTCCAGCGGTTTGCAACGTTGCCTGAACCTCACTGGCTTCATTCACGGTCTTCAAGTCGATCGCGCCGCTTATGATAAAGCGCGAATTTTCATAATGCATGTGACAATTGCTTCGTTCCCATCGATTGCTTCGTTCCCATCGATGCGCCTGGTCATCGCCCGCTGTCGTACCCGCCCATCAATTGTTTTGTCGCTTATCTCACGGAAAAGCGCTTCACACATTTCGGGTTGCACTGTAAAAGTGCCGAAATCCCAAGGAAATGACGGTGTCCCAATGCCGTCATCATGCAGATGGACATCACTATGGCACTTCCGAAAGACGTTAAGAAAGTCGTTCTCGCCTATTCCGGCGGCCTCGACACCTCGATCATCCTGAAATGGCTTCAGACGGAACTCGGCGCGGAGGTGGTGACTTTCACCGCCGATCTCGGGCAGGGCGAAGAACTTGAGCCGGCGCGCAAGAAGGCCGAGATGCTGGGCATCAAGGAAATCTTCATCGAGGACGTTCGCGAAGAGTTCGTGCGTGATTTCGTGTTCCCGATGTTCCGCGCCAACGCCGTTTATGAAGGCGTCTATCTGCTCGGCACCTCCATTGCCCGTCCGCTGATTTCCAAGCACCTGATCGAAATCGCCAAGAAGACCGGCGCCGACGCCATTGCCCATGGCGCCACCGGCAAGGGCAACGACCAGGTCCGTTTCGAGCTTTCGGCCTATGCGCTGAACCCGGATATCAAGATCATCGCTCCCTGGCGCGACTGGACGTTCAAGAGCCGTACCGACCTCTTGAACTTCGCTGAACAGCACCAGATTCCGGTTGCCAAGGACAAGAAGGGCGAAGCGCCTTTCTCGGTCGACGCCAACCTGCTGCACTCCTCTTCCGAGGGCAAGGTTCTGGAAGACCCGGCACAGGAAGCACCGGAATATGTGCATATGCGCACCATTTCCCCGGAAGCCGCGCCCGACAAGGCAACCGTCATCAAGGTCGGTTTCCGCAAGGGCGATGCCTGCTCCATCAACGGCGTCGAAATGTCGCCCGCGACGCTTCTTGCGACGCTGAACAACTATGGCCGCGAAAATGGCATCGGCCGTCTCGATCTGGTCGAGAACCGCTTCGTCGGCATGAAGTCGCGCGGCGTTTACGAGACGCCCGGCGGCACCATCCTGCTTGCCGCGCATCGCGCCATCGAATCCATCACGCTTGACCGGGGTGCAGCCCACCTCAAGGACGAGCTGATGCCGCGTTACGCCGAGCTTATCTATTACGGCTTCTGGTTCTCGCCAGAGCGCGAAATGCTGCAGGCCCTGATCGACAAGAGCCAGGAACATGTGGAAGGCGAAGTGACGCTGAAGCTCTACAAGGGCAATGTCATGGTAACCGGCCGCGAGAGCGCCAAGTCGCTCTATTCCGACGCGCTGGTGACCTTCGAGGACGACCACGGCGCTTATGACCAGAAAGATGCGGCAGGCTTCATCAAGCTCAACGCGCTGCGTCTTCGCACGCTCGCAAAGCGCAATATCAGCAAGTAATTCTGCTGGAATGGAAATAATGAAACCCGCTGGCGGCGACGCCGGCGGGTTTTTTCATGTCTCTCGTCTGGAGACGATGCGGAAGCCGATGTAGCTGGCGATTGCGGTGAATTCCATCAAGGGAATGATGATGCCGAAGCCGGTCAAAGGCGAACCGATAAGCGAGGCTGCAGCACCGCCCGCAAACCCCGACCCCATCTGAATGAAGCCCATCATCGCCGATGCCGAGCCGGCAATATGTGGGAATGGTGCGAGGGCCGCCGTCACCATGGATGGCGTCAACAAGGCGATGCCGACCGTTGCGACCGCCACGGGTCCCATGATCGAAAGAAAGGATGGCGGTATCAGGAACACCGACAGCAGGATGAGGAGACCGCCTGTTCCCGAAAAACAGAGGCCGAGGACGACCGAACGGCGGTCACCCAGCCGCGGTGCGATATAACGCAGGGCGATGGAGCCGAAGAAATAAGCGCCGGTCTGCATCAGCATGCCGATGCCGAAGGCGGTGGGTGTCATACCGACCTTGTTGATGAGGATGAAGGTCAGCATGGTCGCCTGCGCATAAAGCGCGCCGATGGAACCGCCGAGCACCAGTGCGGCCAGAAGAAAACGCGGCTCGGTGAGCAATGTCCCATAGGCCGACAGGAGGCGGCGCGGGCGGATAAGGTTCTTGTCCGGGCTCGTCGTCTCGCGCAGGAAGACCACGACGGAGAAGATGGCGATGGCCCCGAGGCCGGCCATGAGGAAAAATACCGATTGCCACCCGAAAGCCGCAAGCGAAAGCCCGCCGATGGTCGGGCCCATGGCTGGGCCAACGGCCAGCATGATGCCAATGAGGTTCATGATGCTGGAGGCTTCGGCGCCCGTGAATTGATCGCGCACGATGGCGCGCGCGACCGTCATGCCGACGGAGGCGCCAATGCCCTGAACAAGCCGGGCGAAGAGCAGCACTTCAATTGTTGGGGCGAAGATCGCCAGCAGTCCACCGCCCAAAAAGATGGAGAGGAAAACGAGGCTCGCCTTTCGCCGACCGAAGGCATCGGATGCCGGGCCGGCGAGCAGTTGCGCCATGGCGAAACCGGCGAAATAAAGCGAGAGGCTGAGTTTGACGGCGGATTCCGTGGTGGAGAAAACCCGCGTCAGTTCCGGCATGGCTGGTGTGTAGATCGCCATGGAAATCGGCGCCAGCGCCGTCAGCAACGCACCGAGTATGGCCGTGCGCTTTCTGGACATGATCGTTTCTGGCGACATTGCGATCAGCAGCTCTGGCCCGGCTGTTCCGGCTGGAGATTGTTGCGAAGGGTCTGCAGGAAGCTGCGGAAAAGCGCGACCTCCTCTTCATTCAGGCCCTGCGTGGCGTGACGCACGAGTTCATCGATTTCCTGGCGCACGGCTTCCAGCATGTCGGTGGAGTTTTTTGTCAGCACGATGCGCTTGGAGCGCCTGTCCTGCGGGTCCTGCTGGCGTTCGATGAGATCGAGAGATTGCAGCTTGTCGAGATAGGCGCAGATCGTCATCGGCTCAATGCCGAGCCGGGCGGCGATATCCGACTGTTTGCTGCCATCAACGACGGCAACCGTCAGCAATGCGCGCGCTTCGCCGGGCGTCAGGCCCAATCCGGCTTCAGAAATTCGGCGCTCAAACGCACTGTTCAGCAGGCGTGCGCCGCTGTTCAGTAAAAATGCCAACGAGTCTTTTTCGCGTTTAGTGCCCATGCTTCGCCTTTTCGTAAGTCAGCCTTACTAAAATCCCGGCGATAATCAATGGCGCATAAATCATATTGTTGAAAATCGAGTAAAGTATGTGTCAGTTCGATTGCGTTACGGTCGGCAACATAATCGACGATTGTTACGCCAAAGCAAAGAAGGTCGGACATCCCGCGTTTTATTTCAGCCAGTCCATATCGTCGGTCAAGTCCCTTACATAGGTCACCCGCCATCGGTATCCGGCGTCTGTGCCGGTAGTTGAGGCAAAAGCAAAAATCAGGTCGCAACCAATCTTCCTCACACCAAAGTCCGGCATTGAATTGCCGGTGGAGGCGTGCCCATATGGGCTTAAACCGGAATTGTACAAGGAAGATGAAATGCCATCCAAGACCGCGCTTTATCCCGCACTCGTTGACTGGAACGGCCACAATGGTCTGCCGAAATTCGATGCGGTCAGGGATGAGGATTTCGCTCCGGCCTTCGATACCGCCCTTCTGTTCCACGAACAGGAAATCGATGCGATTGCCGGTAATGCTGAGAGCCCGAGCTTCGAAAACACCGTGACCGCGCTCGAAATCGCCGGAGACGATCTTTCGCGCATTTCGGCGCTATTCTGGAACAGGGCAGGCGCCAATACGAATGGTGTGATCCAGGCGCTGGAGCGGGAGATCGCACCGAAACTGTCGCGACACTATTCGAAGATCGGCATGAACGAAGCGCTGTTCAAGCGCATCGATACATTGTGGGAAAAGCGCGGAACGCTTGGGCTGACGGGTGAGGAGAGCCGCGTTCTCGAGCGGCACTGGAAGGGTTTCGTGCGTTCCGGCGCCAAGCTGCCGAAGGACCGGCAGGAACGGCTGGCGTCGATCAATGAGGAGCTTGCGGGTCTCGGTGCGAAATTCGGGCAGAATGTGCTGGCGGATGAAAAGAACTGGAAGCTTCTGCTTTCCACAGAAGAGGAACTTGCCGGTATTCCCGGTTTTCTTCGCGACGCGATGGCGGGCGCGGCCCGTGAGCATGGCGAGGACGGCAAATTTGCCGTCACCCTTTCCCGTTCCATCATCGAGCCTTTCCTGACCTTTTCCGAACGCCGCGATCTGCGCGAACAGGCCTTCAGGGCCTGGGTGGCGCGCGGCGAGAATGGCAGCGAGACCGACAATCGCGATATCGTCCACCGCACGCTCGAACTGCGCGAGGAAAAGTCAAAGCTTCTCGGTTACGCGAATTTCGCCGCCTACAAGCTTGATGACACGATGGCGAAGACGCCCGATGCCGTGAACGGCCTTTTAAGGCAGGTCTGGGAAAAGGCCGTGCGCCGTGCGGGCGAGGAAGAGGCCGAACTGGCCGCCATCATCGCCGAGGAGGGCAGGAATCACGAAGTGCTGCCCTGGGACTGGCGGCATTATGCCGAAAAGTTGCGGGCACGGAAATTCAGCTTCTCCGAGGCGGAGTTGAAGCCCTATCTGCAGCTCGAAAAGATCATCGAGGCCTGCTTCGATGTGGCCGAGCGCTTGTTCGGGATTCGGGCGGTAGAAGTCAAAGGCATTGCCGCCTATCACCCGGATGTGCGGGTTTTCGAAATCCGCGATGAAAAGGGCGATCTGAAGGCCATGTTCCTCGGCGATTATTTCGCCCGTCCCTCCAAGCGCTCCGGCGCATGGATGAGCTCTTTCCAGTCGCAGCACAAGCTGCCCTTGAAGAACGGCACGGTCGGAGAAATCCCTATCATCTACAATGTCTGCAATTTCGCCAAACCGGCTGAAGGCAAACCGGCGCTGCTTTCGCTCGACGATGCGCGCACGCTGTTTCACGAATTCGGCCACGCGCTGCATGGCATGTTGTCGAATGTTACTTACCCTTCTGTTTCCGGAACGGGCGTCTCGCGCGATTTCGTCGAATTGCCGTCGCAGCTTTACGAACATTGGCTGACGGTGCCGGAAATTCTGGAAAAATACGCCCTGCATTATGACACAGGCGCGCCGATGCCGAAGGCGCTGCTGGACAAGGTTCTGGCCGCGCAGACCTTCAATGCCGGTTTCAGCACGGTGGAATTCACTTCTTCGGCGATTGTCGACATGGCGTTCCACACGCGGGAAAACGTGAGCGATCCGATGGTCGTGCAGGGTGAGGTGCTCTCCACCCTGAATATGCCGAAGTCTATCGTCATGCGGCATGCGACCCCGCATTTCCAGCACGTTTTCTCCGGCGATGGATATTCGGCCGGCTATTATTCCTACATGTGGTCGGAAGTTCTGGATGCCGATGCCTTTTCGGCCTTCGAGGAAACCGGCAATCCCTTCGATGGCGAAATGGCGCGCAAGTTGAAAGACAATATCTATTCCGTCGGCGGTTCCATCGATCCGGAGGAGGCATATCTTGCTTTTCGTGGCAAGATGCCAAGCCCGGACGCCATGCTTTTGAAGCGTGGTCTGGTATAAGGGTCCGGTATAAAAGACTGTCATATTTCTGAGCTAGAACCTGAGTGCAGGGGCCTTATGACAAGGCCCCCCCTTTCGCATTTGCAAAAAAAAGGTTATGAGCGCGCCAAACTAAATTGGCGTTTCTCATCAATATAGCGCCCAACCTCAGAGATTTTGAACAATGGCACTTCGCAACATCGCGATCATCGCGCACGTTGACCATGGAAAAACGACGCTCGTGGACGAGCTTCTGAAGCAGTCCGGCTCGTTCCGCGACAACCAGCGTGTCGCCGAGCGCGTGATGGATAGCAACGATCTCGAAAAGGAACGTGGCATCACCATTCTCGCCAAGGCGACTTCGGTGGAGTGGAAGGGTGTCCGCATCAACATCGTCGACACCCCCGGCCACGCCGACTTCGGCGGTGAAGTCGAGCGTATCCTGTCGATGGTGGATGGCGCAATCGTTCTGGTCGATAGCTCGGAAGGCCCGATGCCGCAGACCAAGTTTGTGGTCAGCAAGGCGCTGAAGGTCGGTCTTCGCCCGATCGTCGCGATCAACAAGATCGACCGTCCGGATGGCCGCCACGAAGAAGTCATCAACGAAGTCTTCGACCTCTTCGCAAACCTCGACGCCACCGACGAGCAGCTCGACTTCCCGATCCTCTACGGTTCCGGCCGTGACGGCTGGATGAACGTCAACCCGGAAGGCCCGAAGGATCAGGGTCTTGCGCCGCTGCTCGATCTGGTTCTCGAACATGTTCCGGAGCCCAAGGTTGAAGAAGGTCCGTTCCGCCTGATCGGCACCATCCTTGAAGCCAACAACTTCCTCGGCCGCATCATCACCGGCCGCATCGCTTCTGGCTCCATCAAGCCGAACCAGGCGGTGAAGGTTCTCGGCCAGGACGGCAAGGTTATTGAAAACGGCCGTATCTCCAAGATCCTCGCATTCCGCGGCATTGAGCGCACGTCGATTGAGGAAGCCCATGCAGGTGACATCGTCGCCATTGCAGGCCTCTCCAAGGGAACTGTTGCCGACACCTTCTGTGACCCCTCCGTCACCGAGGCGATGACCGCGCAGCCGATCGACCCGCCGACCGTTACCATGTCGTTCATCGTCAACGACAGCCCGCTGGCTGGTACCGAAGGCGACAAGGTCACGAGCCGCGTTATCCGTGACCGTCTGTTCAAGGAAGCCGAAGGCAACGTTGCGCTGAAGATCGAAGAAGCCGAAGGCAAGGATTCGTTCTTCGTTTCCGGCCGTGGCGAATTGCAGCTGGCGGTTCTGATCGAAACCATGCGTCGCGAAGGCTTCGAGCTTGCCGTTTCGCGTCCGCGCGTCGTCATGCACAAGGATGAGAACGGCACCCTGCTGGAGCCGATCGAAGAAGTTGTGATCGACGTCGATGAAGAACATTCCGGCGTCGTCGTTCAGAAGATGTCCGAGCGCAAGGCTGAAATGGCCGAGCTTCGTCCTTCCGGCGGCAATCGCGTTCGTCTGAAGTTCTATGCGCCGACCCGTGGCCTGATCGGCTACCAGTCGGAACTTTTGACCGACACGCGCGGCACGGCGATCATGAACCGTCTGTTCCACGACTATCAGCCCTTCAAGGGCCAGATTGCCGGCCGCGTGAACGGCGTTCTGCTGTCGAACGGTTCGGGCGAAGCTGTCGCTTATGCCATGTTCAACCTGGAAGATCGCGGCCCGATGATCATCGAGCCGGGTGAAAAGGTCTATGCCGGTATGATCATCGGTATTCACTCTCGCGATAACGATCTCGAAGTGAACGTGCTGAAGGGCAAGCAGCTGACCAACATCCGCGCTGCCGGCAAGGATGAAGCCGTGAAGCTGACGCCGCCGATCCGCATGACGCTCGATCGCGCTCTTTCCTGGATTCAGGACGATGAGCTGATGGAAGTGACGCCGAAGTCCATCCGTCTGCGCAAGATGTTCCTGGACGCCAACGATCGCAAGCGTTTTGAAAAGGCCAAGCTCGCTGTCTGATTGCGGCTTGTCGTTACGAATTTGAAAGAACCCGGCCTCGAGCCGGGTTTTTTTATGCGTTCGTTTTTATGTGTGCATGAGTCGAAAGGTGCTTGTGCCAAAGGTTAAGGATGCGTTAATTTTTATCGGTCGTCCACATGAATAGGCTGTGGGTAAGCTTGCCGGCGTTAACCTTTATGACTGGTAAGTTTGCGTGGCCGGGGCCAGAATCGCGTTATGAAAACGTTATCCATCGATGTTCGCCGTGCTGAACCGCATGATGCGCGCGCCATCTCCGAGGCGCACCGTCTGTCGTGGCAACAGGCCTATGCCGGGCTTATTCCGCACAGGCCGTTGACGCAGATGCTCGAGCGTCGTGGGGAAATCTGGTGGAAAAAGGCGACCAAAGGCTCCGCAACGATGCTGGTGGTGGAGGTGGCCGGTGTGGTCGCCGGATATGCGACGCTGGGCCTCAGCCGGGCACGCGGGCTGCCGCAGGACGGCGAGATTTACGAACTTTATCTCCGGCCGGAATATCAGGGCATCGGGCTTGGCTCGCTGCTGTTTACGGAAGCGCGCAGACTGCTGACCTCGCTTGGCTGCAACGGCATCGTTGTCTGGTGCCTTGAAGACAGCGATGTGGCCAACCGCTTTTTCCGCTCTCACGGTGGCCGCGATATTGCCGAAGGCATGGAAGATTTCGACGGCAAGTCGCTTCGCAAGGTCGGTTTCGTCTGGAACTGACAAACAATGCCGGGTGATCTGGCCTTGGGTTCATTCTCGCGGCCGGCCATGCGCAAATGCGATAGCCTCAAATCCCGCATTCTGCCTTATCAGCCCAAAGCCATGTTGCAATGCGGCGACTTTCCCAGTATCGAAAACCAAATCCAACCCGTCGAATGAGGGAAGCGAATGCGTATCGATGCAATTTCCGTAGGCAAGAATCCGCCGGATGATGTGAATGTCATCGTTGAAGTGCCGGTCGGTGGACACCCGATCAAGTACGAGATGGACAAGGATGCCGGTGCGCTGATCGTCGATCGCTTCCTCTACACGCCGATGACCTATCCGGGTAACTATGGTTTCGTGCCGCACACCCTGTCCGACGATGGCGACCCGATCGACGTTCTCATCTGCAACACCCGTCCGCTGGTTCCAGGCTGCGTCATCAATGTCCGCCCCATCGGCGTGATGATCATGGAAGATGACGGCGGCAAGGACGAGAAGATCCTCGCCGTGCCGGTTCCGAAGCTGACGCGCCGTTACGACAAGGTCCACAACTACACCGACCTGCCGGAAATCACGCTGAAGCAGATCGAGCACTTCTTCGAGCACTACAAGGATCTGGAGCCCGGCAAGTGGGTGAAGATGGGCGGCTGGCAGGATGTCGACGTCGCCAAGAAGCTGATCGTCGAAGCCATCGAGCGCTACAAGGCGCAGGGCTGATCTAAAGCATGTCTCCCAAAAGTGTGCAGCGGTTTTGGGACCAAGACATGCTTAAAAACAAAGATCTAAAGCGCGTCGCATGAATCAGATTAGACGCGATGCGCTTTAGTTTTCGAGCTTTTTGAATAGCTCTTCGAAATCCTCCGGGTCGGTGTCGATCCGGAGGATTTTTTTACGCGCCGTTTCGCCTGAAACGACGCTGATGGAGGATTTCGGCAGGCCGAGTTTTTTAGCCAGCAAAACAACCAGGGCCTTGTTGGCCTTGCCGCCTTCCGGCACGGCGCTGACGCGGGCCTTCAGATGCACGTTTCCCTCCGCATCCTTTTCCACGCCGTCTATGGCGTCACGCCCGCCATTCGGCGTGAGGCGGACGGTCAGGCGGACATGGTCGCTATGCTTCTGCCAGCAGCCGCTCAAGCGACCATCGGGTAAAGCGTGTTCCACATGAAGGAGCGGATGAAGAAGATGATCAAGAGAACGATGATCGGCGAAATGTCGATGCCGCCGAGATTGGGCAGAATGCGGCGGATGGGGCGCAGAACCGGTTCAGTGACATTGAACAGAAAGCTGCCGATGGCGTTCACGAACTGGTTGCGGGAATTGATGACGTTGAAGGCGTAAAGCCAGGAAAAAATAGCGCTGGCGATCAGCACCCACGTATAGAGGTTCAAGGCCAGATCGATGGTCTGAAACAGGGCAAGCATCAATATCTCCGTATCTTGGTTGCAAGACATTTAGACATTGAACCGTGAACCGGCAAGTGTCGCGCCGGATCGTAATGATCTTTGGTCTGATCGACCGGCGATCATCGCAATCTGGTTCATGGCTTTGCAGCGGGATTTCAGACGAAAACCGCTCACACTTTTCGTCATCCCGTTGGTGAGGGCTGGCGATTCCTGTGATATCGCTCTATTGCAAAGCTCTCATATTGTCTCGCGAGCACCCAGCCGATGTCCCTCCCTTCCGCCGAAAACCGTTTCGGTGCATTCCGGCATAGTTCCTATCGCCGCTTTTTCAGCGCCCGGTTTTTTTCTGCCTTCGCCATCCAGATCGTCAGCGTCTCAGTCGGCTGGCAGATGTATGAGGTGACCGGCAACGCCTTTTATCTCGGCCTGATCGGTCTTTTCCAGTTTCTGCCGTCCCTGCTTCTGATCCTCGTCACCGGAACGGTCGCCGACCGGCACAATCGTCGGCGCATCATGGCCATATGCCTGCTGATTGCGGCGCTTTGCGCTGCCGCTCTTCTGGGTCTTACGCTGACGCACAGCTTTTCCCCCTGGCCGGTCTTCGCCATTCTCGTCGTCTTCGGCATTGAGCGCGCCTTCATGGGACCGGCGGTTCAGTCGCTGGCGCCCAATCTCGTGCCGGTGGAGGATTTGCCGAACGCCATCGCCTGGAATTCCTCTTCCTGGCAAATGGCGTCCATTCTCGGTCCCGTCGCCGGCGGCCTGCTTTATGGCCTCGGTGCTTCCGTCGCCTATAGTGTGGCATTCGTGCTCTTCATCGTATCGGCGGCGCTTGCGGTGACGATCCGCAAGCCGGAACAACGCGGTCCGGCAAAAGCCATCAGTCTCGAAACCATGCTCGCCGGGTTCAAATTCATCGCGCAGGAAAAAATCGTTCTCGGTGCGATCTCGCTCGATCTTTTCGCGGTGCTGCTGGGTGGCGCCGTTGCGCTGATGCCGATTTTTGCCAAGGAAGTTCTGACGCTCGGGCCATGGGGCCTCGGGCTTTTGCGCGCAGCACCCGGCATCGGGGCCATCACCGTTGCGGTCATTCTGGCGTCCAAGCCCATTCGTCACCACGCCGGCCTGCTGATGTTTACCGGCGTCGGCCTCTTCGGCATCTCCACTGTGGTCTTCGGGCTTTCGCAAACCGCATGGCTGTCCATCGCCGCGCTGGTGGTCATGGGCGCATCCGACATGGTGTCGGTTTATGTGCGGGAAACACTGATCGCGCTGTGGACGCCGGATGAGGTGCGCGGGCGTGTGAATGCCGTGAACATGGTGTTCGTCGGCGCATCGAACGAGCTGGGCGAATTCCGCGCCGGCACCATGGCGCATGTCGTCGGGGCCGTGCCGGCCGTTGTCATCGGCGGGGCTGGCACGCTTGCAGTGGCGGTTATCTGGGCGCTCGGTTTCTCCAGGCTGCGCAAGATCGACAATCTGGATGCGCCGCACTGATGGCGATGGGCATTAGATCATGATGATTCTAGGTCGAATCGACCTAAAATCATCATGATCTAAATCAAAAAGTTGAGACGCGGGATTTCAGGCGAAAACCGCTCACACTTTTCGCCATCCCGCTCTAGCGCTGCGCCTTGCCCTCAAAAACCAGATCGAGGAAATTGCCGAGCCATGCCCTGAGCGGCGTGTCGAACAGCATGCGGCCTTCCAGATGCTGGCTGCCCACCTGCGCATTGGGCATGCCAAAGCGCTGCGCGCCGCGCACCACCCAGCTATGCATCATGGCGCGGGTCAGCTCGGCGTGAAACTGCAGGCCCCAGGCATTTTTTCCATAGCGATAGGCCTGATTGGGATAGGTTTCGCCGGAGGCCAGAAGTTCGGCTCCGCGCGGCAACTCGAACCCCTCCTTGTGGAAATGATAGACCATCTTCGGCCAATGCGGCATCAGAAGCCGCCCATGTTCGGTGGCATGAAGCGGATACCAGCCGATCTCCACCTTGCCCTCCCTGTCGGCCTCCACCTTGCCGCCGAGATGTTTGGACAGCATCTGCGCGCCGAGACAGATGCCGAGAAAGGGCTTGTTTTCCTTCAGCGGCACCTTCAGCCAGTCGATTTCGGCTTTGACGTAGTCATGAGAATCGTTGGCGCTCATCGGGCCGCCGAAAATGATGGCGCCCGCGTGTTTCTCCAGCGTTTGCGGCAGGTCGTCGCCGAGCGCAGGGCGCCTTATATCCAGACGATACCCTTTTTCCACCAGCATCTGGCCGACGCGGCCGGGCGTGGAACGTTCCTGATGCAGGACGATGAGCAGCGATGGTTGTTTTCTCTGTTGCCTGGAAGGGTCAAACAGCATCGTCTTCGTTTTCGCTTTCTTCAGCGGGCCCGGACCTCGTGGCGGCCTGCTGACGTTGCAGAACCCTGTCGCGCACGGATACACCAAGCAGGTCGGCGACTCGCCAGATCACATGGTCTTCCATTTCGCTTCGTTCGCCGTCAGCGTAAACAATATCCCATAATATGCCAATAAGCTCCACGCGCTGATCTTCATCGAGATGGCGGCGTATATCGGTGGTGAAGCGGTAATAATCGACGGCTTCCTTGCCGGCCTCCTGGCCGGCGGCAAGAAGCGCGTCCAGCTTTCCGGCATCGAGATGGTAATAATCCTGCAGGATTTCGCGCAGGCGGTCGCGCTCGCTTTTCGAGACGGTGCCATCCGCTTCCATGACCTGGAAACAGAGGGCGGCCACCGCCACCCTCAGATCGTCCGGACTGAAATCATCCCCATGCGGGCCGACGAGGTTCTGAATAAACGACTGTATTTGCTGGAACATCGATATCCTGTTCGTCAGAAGAGTTTGAGCCGGGTCTTGGGTTCGGCTTCGACGCCGGGTTTCTTGACGCCCGGATCATCCGGCGCGCCGCCGAAAAACGGCACGGCTTCCGCCTTTTCATCCGTGGCATCGGTTTCCACTGGCGCTTCGATTGTGACCGGCTTTTTCTCCTGCGGGACCGATACGGCCGGCTTGACCTCGATCGGTGCGGCCGGGGCGGGTTTCGGTTCGGCGCGTGTCTCCGGCGCGGCTTCGACAATGATCGTCTTCGCGGCCGGTTCGGCCCGTGCGGGCGCTGCGGCAATCGCGTTTTCGATTGTCAGGTCTTCGACGGGCGCTTCCAGCTGGCCGAAAGGCGCTTTCCATTCGAAAGCATCGAGACGGCCGGTGACCGGCGAGACCGGCAGCCATTTTTCCGAAACGACGCCGTCTGCCACCCAGGCAGGGTCGCGCGGCGCGCGCAGCGCCTGCGCCATCCAGTAGCGCACACGGCCCTGATCGCCGGTTTCGGCCTCCTCTATATCGGCCATCAGCAGGAAGATGCTCTCGCGCGGTTCGATCCGGGCGGCGGCTTCGGCCTTGGCCCGCGCCTTGGCGAATTCCTTGGCGTCGAGCGCTGCCTGCGCCACGGCGAACAGGGATTCGATGTTGTTGGGCTTCAGGCTCTCAAGCCGCTCAGCCCGTTTCAGCCGGTCGATGGCGGTATCGCCGCTGCGTGCGCGGACATAAAGTTCGGCGATCTGCGGGTGCGGATCGTTTTTCCAGACGGGTTCCAGAACCGTGGCTGCCTTGCGCAGATTGTCTTCCCGGAGATAGGATTTGGCCGCGATCAGCGCTGCCGGAACCAGGCTCTTGGCAAGCTTGAGAGCGTGCTTGGCATCCTCGCGCGCGCCAACCGGATCGCTTTCCAGCTTTTCGCCGGCCTTGGCAGTAAGAAGCACTGCTTTCAGACGTTCCGCCTCACCGCGTTCGATGACGCCGGCCGCCTTCTGCTGGTCGAGCAGGCGGATGGCATCGTCCCACTGTCCGTTGCGGCAGCGGTTTTCCAGCGTCGCCTGCGCGGCCCAGGGCAGATAGGGGGCCTTTTCCGCTGCATCCTCGGCATATTGCTGGGCGGCTTCATAGGCGCCCTGACGGCGGGCCTCGATATAAAGGCCGCGAAGGCCAAGTTCGCGTGTCTCGGGATCGCGGGCCATGGCTTCGAATTTGCGCCGCGCCTCGTCATATTTGCCTTCAATCAGGTCAGCCTGCGCATCGAGCAGATGGATCAGCGGCTCCTGATCGGCGCTGAGCAACCCTTGAGTGCGGGCCGTCATCTTGCGGGCGAGGATGGCATTGCTGGCCCCGGCGGCGATGAGGCCGGTGGAGAGCGCCTGATAACCCCGGTCGCGCTTGCGGGCGCGGAAATAACGACGGGCGGCATTGGGCGAGGTCCAGATGGCATTGACGATCCACCAGACCAGCATGACGGCGGCGACCAGCGCTGCGATGATGGAGGCGGCGACCATCAGGCTCATTTCGATCAGCTGGCCCTGCCAGACGATGGAGAGCACACCCGGCCTGTCGGCCAGCCAGGAGAAACCGAACCCGAGAGCCAGAACGATAACGGCGAAAGTCAGAATTCTGGTCATGCCCTTACCCCTGCCTGCCGGTGCTGGTGATGGCGCGGTTCAACGTGCCGCCGACCAGATTTTCGACCTCGATGCGCGCATCCAGCGATTTCTTGTAATCGGCGGATGCCGTCTTGGCGGCATCGGGAAGCCCGTTCCACTCAAGCGCTGCGCCCTGCAGATCGCCGTTGCGCAGTTTGTTTTCCATGCGCGCGATCTGGGCTTCTGGGGTCTCGCCCTCGATATTTCCGACCGGGCGCACCTTTACCAGCGAAAAGGCGCTTTCGGTAAGGCGTTCCATAATGCCCTGATTGGGGTCAGGCTGGTTGATGGCGGAAAGCATCGCATTGGCGACGTCAGGGAATTTCTGCATCAGTTCCGAACGTGACGGCACCCCGGTTGAGGCGAAGGATTGCAGCGATGCGATGGCCGGATCGTCGGGCGTTACCTTGGATAGGGTGTCGAGTTCCGTCAGGAACGGCCCGCCGCGATCGATCGCGGCCTTCAGCGCGGCGGAAGCGATGGCGCGGGCGACTTCGATATCGTCGCGCGGCTCGTTGATTTTGGCTTCCGCATCCGCAAGACGGCGTGTCAGTTCCGCCGTCGCCGATGCCTGCACGGATCGCTCCGACTGGAGGGCGGATTCCAGCGCGGCGATTTTTTCCGACAGCCCATCCACCTCCGGGGCCTCACCCTTTGCGCCTTCGAGGGTTGCGATGCGCTGTTCCAGCGCTGAGGTGTCGGCGGCCGGCGCATTGGCAAGCTGCTGCCGCAAGCTGCCCAGATCGGTTTTCAGTGCGGCGATTTCCTCGCTTCCCGCCCTGCCTGCATTGAAGGAGGGCAGGATGCCGGCATATTGCATGCTGCCTGCGGCGGCGAGCGCCACAAGGCCGCCGACGATACCTGCCGCGATCAGGCCGGAGGTCGCCGCCTGTTTGCGCTCCGCCTGCTGCGGTGTGGAGGGCTTTGCCGGTCCTGAAGAGGAGGTCGCCGTCGCTGGTTTTGCAGCGGTGACGCCGCTGGATGCGCTGGAGGACGCTGTGGAGCCGAAGGCCGGCTTCGCAGCAGCTGCTGCAGCCGCAGCGGCGCTCGCGTCAGTGGTACCCGTCGACGGTTTTGTCTCGGCTTTGGGCGGAACAGGGGCCGGCGAGACGGGCTCTTTCTGCCTGTCTGCGGGCTGTTTGTCTGCGGCGCTCTCAGCCTTCGGTGCCGTGGCTACGGATTCCGTTTTGTCGACATTGGGTTCGGGCTCGATAGGGGTTTTCTTGGGCTGGTCCCAGATGGGCGCGGGGTTACCCGTTGCGGCTGCTTCGGGCTTTGTGTCCGAAACTCCGGGCTCTGCGGCGGCCTCAGGTGTTTTGTCACCGGGCTTTTCGTCCGTCTTGGCAGCGTCCACGTCGGCGGAAATTGCTTTCACGTCTTTGGCGTCCAGGTCGATGGTGACCGGTTCGGCTTTGGACTTGGAGTGGCGTGGCGGCTTTCCCGATACCATGACAACCTCATTTCTGCCTGCAGTAATCTAAACCTAGTCAGTGACGGCGGCAAAGGAAAGAGGCGAGCTCGAATTAGGTTCCAGAGTTATGGCGTAGAAGTTCAAACATCGCGGCTTCGCTCGGTTCTTCGGCGGCCTTGGCGTTTGCGCGGAAGATTTGAGGAACGAGAGAAAACACGTTGCGGCTGATACAGATGAATTGTGTCGTTGCCAGCGCCGCCACGTATTTTTCCGTCGATACGTGATGAAAAAAGGCCCGGGCCGCTTCCGATGAATAGAGCAGGACCACATCGGCAACGCTTTCGACAAGCGCCGTCTCAAGCATCGTCTCCGAAATGTCGGAGGGCAGCATCTCATAACAATCCACCGTTCTGAAGGGAATGCCGGCGGCGGCAAGGCCTTCCTCGAAGACGGCGCCACGGGGCCTGCCCGCGAGATAGAGCAGGGGTTCTTCTTCGAAAAATAGAGTCTGGTGCTCCGCCACCAGCGCGGTCAGACTCACGGCGTCGCCGGAGGCGGTGAAAATCTGTTCGAAGCCGGTTTTTTCCGCCGCTTCCGCCGTTGCTCCGCCGACGGCGAAAAGCGGTTTTGACAGATAGGGAGCCAGCCCGTCCCGTGATGTTTCCAGCGCCCGCAGCGCCTCGGCGCTGGTCACCGCGATGGCCGCCAGCGGGCCGGATAGCGTCGAGACGGCGCGTTCGCCATGATGGGCGGGATAAAACAGCGGAAGAAGCACTGGCACATGGCCAAGCGCTTCAAGCTTTGCGGCCGTCCTTTCGCCCGAACGTTGCGGCCGGGTGACGACGATCCGCATCGGCTCAGCTCCAGCCTTCGAAGAAATTGCTGCCCGCCTTGGCGCGCACGTCTTCGCCGGCCTGCCGGCCGAGCTTTGCCGCATCGCGGCGGTTGCCGGAGGCTTCGATGCCGTGGCTCGTCTGGCCATCGGGGGTGAGGATCAGGCCGGAAAAATGCAATTCCTGGCCATCGCAGGTGGCGTAGCCGGCAATCGGCGTGCGACAGGAACCGTCAAGCGCGGCCAGAAAGGCGCGCTCGCAGGTCACGGCATCATGAGTGGGCCTGTCGTTTATGGGAGCGAGCAGCTCGTCCATGCGCGTATCGCCGATGCGGCTTTCCACGCCGATTGCGCCTTGGGCCGGAGCAGGAGGGAATTCCTTCGGGTCGAGAATCTCCGTCGGCACATTGTCCTTACCAAGTCTCTTCAGACCCGCAAAGGCGAGAAGCGTCGCATCCGCCTGACCTTCTTCCAGCTTGCGCAGGCGGGTATCGACCTGACCGCGGAAGATGATGACGCTCAGATCCGGCCGCAGGCGGCGGATCAGCGCCTGGCGGCGCAGGGATGCGGAACCGACCACGGCGCCCTGCGGCAACTCCAGCAGCTTCGGTGCGGTGCGGCCGATGAAGGCGTCGCGTATGTCTTCGCGCGGCAGGAAAGCGGACAGATAGAGGCCTTCGGGCAGAACGGTCGGCATGTCCTTGGAGGAATGCACGGCCATATCGAGTTCGCCGGACAGAAGCTGGCTTTCCAGCTCCTCGGTAAACAGGCCCTTGCCGCCGATTTCCGACAAAGCGCGGTCGGTTATCCGGTCGCCCTTGGTGGACAGCACGACGATTTCGAACATTTCTTCCGGCAGACCATGCGCCGCCATCAGCCGGTTGCGCGTCTCGTAAGCCTGCGCGAGCGCCAGCGGGCTGCCGCGCGTGCCGATTCGGAAAGGTTTTGTTTGCATCCGCGTCTATCCATTGTTACCGGAGTTGTCTTAGACCAACTCAGCGCATGATCGCAATGAACGAACAGATTTGATGACCCCCTTTCTTCGTATCCTCGGCATAGAGACAAGCTGTGACGAAACCGCCGCATCCATTGTGGTTCGGCATGCGGACGGCCATGGCGAGATCGTCTCCGACGTCGTTTTGTCGCAGCTTGAGGAACACAGCGCCTATGGCGGCGTGGTGCCGGAAATTGCCGCGCGCGCCCATGTCGAGGCGCTGGATACGCTGGTGGAAGAAGCACTGGAGCAGGCGGGCGTGACCCTTGCCGATGTCGACGCCATCGCCGCCACCTCCGGCCCCGGCCTCATCGGCGGCCTGCTGGTGGGTTTGATGACGGGCAAGGCCATCGCGAAAGCCGCAGGCAAGCCTCTTTATGCCATCAACCATCTGGAAGGCCACGCGCTGACGGCGCGCCTCACCGATGGTCTGTCTTTTCCCTATCTGATGCTGCTCGTCTCCGGCGGCCATACCCAGCTGGTGCTGGTGCGTGGCGTGGGCGATTATGAGCGTTGGGGCACCACCATCGATGACGCGCTGGGGGAGGCCTTCGACAAGACCGCGAAACTTCTGGGCCTGCCCTATCCCGGCGGGCCAGCGGTCGAGAAGGCGGCGGCGAAGGGTGATCCGAACCGCTTCCCGCTTCCGCGCCCTATGGTCGGCGAAGCACGGCTCGATTTTTCCTTTTCCGGCCTGAAGACGGCGGTGCGGCAGGCCGCTACCGCCATCGCGCCGCTTTCCGAGCAGGATATTGCCGATATCTGCGCCTCGTTCCAGAAAGCGGTGTCGCGCACGCTCAAGGATCGGATTGGCCGCGGCCTTGCCCGTTTCAGGCAGGAATTTCCGCATACAGAAAACCAGCCTGCTCTGGTCGTCGCCGGCGGCGTCGCCGCCAACCAGGAAATCCGCCAGACGCTGCAATCGCTTTGTGATACCCATGGCTTCCGCTTCGTCGCGCCGCCGCACCGGCTCTGCACCGATAATGCCGCGATGATCGCCTGGGCGGGGCTGGAGCGCATGGCGGATGGCCGGGACCCCGATCCGCTCGAAATCCCGCCGCGCTCGCGCTGGCCGCTGGATAGCAGTGCGGAGACATTGATAGGTTTCGGTAAAAGGGGAGCCAAGGCCTGATGCAGCGGGAGAAAATCGTCGTCATCGGCGCCGGCGCCTTCGGAACCGCGCTTGCTGTGGTCATCGCGCTGGAAAACCGGCATGACGTGACCCTGCTCGGCCGCGATCCATCGCTGATGGCCGACCTCAGGAACGACCGCGTGCACGAGGCGGCCCTGCCGGGCGTCGATCTGCCGGATGCGCTTGAATTTTCCGCCGAGCCAGATGTGCTGGCCGGCGCCGGCATCGTCCTCTTCGCCATGCCCTCGCAGGCTCATGCCGATGCGGCCCGTCAGTACGGTCCTTATCTGGCTAATGACTCCATCATTGTCACCTGCGCCAAGGGTATCGACCGCAGCTCCGGCCGGCTGCTGACGGAACTTCTGGAAGCGGAACTGCCGCATCATCCGATTGCGGTTCTGTCAGGTCCGGGCTTTGCGGCCGACATAGCGCGTGGTTTGCCGACGGCCATGGCGATTGCGGCGGAAGATGCGGTGATAGCCGAGCGGCTTGCGACCACGATTTCCGGCAAGACCTTCCGGCTTTATGCCTCGACCGACCGCATCGGCGTGCAGCTGGGCGGGGCGCTGAAGAATGTTCTCGCTATTGCCGCCGGCATCGTCGAAGGCGCGGGTCTTGGCGATTCTGCCCGTGCGGCGTTGATTTCGCGCGGTCTTGCTGAAATGTCGCGTCTCATCGTCGCGATGGGCGGGAAGGCGGACACGGTGCGCGGCCTCTCGGGCCTCGGCGATCTGGTGCTGACCGCCACCAGCCATCAGTCGCGAAACCTGCGTTTCGGTATCGCGCTTGGCCGGGGTGAGGGCAAGGATATGTCCGGCGGGCTGGTGGAGGGCGCTTTCGCGGCAGCCGTCGCCGCCCGGCTCGGCGAACATCACGCTGTCGACATGCCGGTTACCGAAGCGGTGGCCGCTATCATTGACGGCAATCTGGATGTGGCGAGCGCCATGCAACAATTGATGACACGGCCCATCACCACCGAATGATGGCGGGTCTTCGCTCCAAACTGCTGACGCGTTTGGAAGACATGTTTTAACGAGGAGACGAAAATGTTGTTTGCCTTTATCTGCAAGGACAAGCCCGGCCATCTGAATGTGCGCATGGAAACGCGCCCGGCGCATCTGGAGCACCTGAACAAGCTGAATGCCGAGGGCACGCTGAAGATCGCCGGCCCGTTTCTGGATGCTGAAGGCAAGCCGAATGGCAGCCTCGTAATCGTTGACGCCGCCGATATCGACGCCGCGAAGGCTCTCGCCGATGCCGATCCCTACGCCAAGGCCGGCCTGTTCGAAAGCGTTGACGTGAAGCCCTATAATTGGGTCTTCAACAATCCGGGAGCATGACCGGACATGGCGAATTACTGGCTTTACAAGTCCGAGCCGTTCAAATGGTCCTGGGAAATGCAGAAGGCCAAGGGCGGGGCGGGCGAAGAATGGACCGGCGTGCGCAATTATCAGGCGCGCAACAACATGCGCGCCATGAAGATCGGCGACAAGGGTTTCTTCTACCACTCCAATGAGGGGCTGGATGTCGTCGGCATCGTCGAAGTCTGCGCATTGTCGCATCCGGACTCGACCGCCGAAGGCGATCTGAAATGGGATTGCGTGGATATCCGCGCCGTGTGCGACATGCCGCAGCCCGTTTCGCTGAAGGATGTGAAAGCCAATCCGAAGCTGGCGAAGATGTCGCTTGTCACTTCTATGCGGCTTTCCGTGCAGCCGGTGACGGAAGAAGAATATCTCGAGGTCTGCCGCATGGGCGGTCTCGCAAATCCACCGAAGTCACCGGACTGATGCCTCGGTGAGGACCGATCCCGAACGCTTCATTCTCGACAATACCGCCATCATGCATCCGCCGCATGTGCCGGAGTTGCGCCTTCATCTCGCCACCGAAGCCCATGAGCTGTGGCTGAAGACGGAGGAGGAGCTGGAAGCGATCGGCCTGCCGCCGCCCTTCTGGGCCTTCGCCTGGGCCGGCGGGCAGGGGCTTGCCCGCTACGTTCTCGATCATCCTGAAAGCGTTTCCGGCAGGCGCGTGCTGGATTTCGCCAGCGGCTCCGGTCTAGTCGCCATCGCTGCGGCAAAGGCGGGCGCGGATACTGTTCTGGCGGCCGATATCGATCCGTGGACAGAGACGGCCATTCGGCTGAATGCGGCTCTCAATGGCGTGGACGTTGCTTTCACCGGGCTCGATCTGGTTGGGAAAGCGGTTGAAGCGGATGTTCTGCTGGCCGGCGACGTGTTTTACGACCGCGCCTTTGCCGAACTTCTCGTACCGTGGTTTCTGGAACTGACGGAAAAAGGCGTGACCATCCTCGTCGGCGATCCCGGACGCGCTTATTTGCCCAAAGAGCGGCTCCGCGCGGAGGCGACCTATCAGGTGCCGGTGACGCGGGCGCTGGAAGACAGCGAAGTGAAGAAGACCACGGTGTGGCGTTTCATCTGATCAGCGCATCGCGCATTTGCAGTAAAACGCTTCATGCTTTTACCGGAAATACTCTATGGCCGGATAATGCAGACACCATGCTCGTAGGCGCAGGCGTCGCCAGCTGTTTCAGCACGGACATTGATGATTTTCGCCTTTGGCGCAAGCTGCGTGCCCGTCGCAAGCGCTGCGCCTTTCCGTGAAAGCCCGCCGCCAATCGCGAAATAATTGCCGTTGCCGCGAACGCGCAGCGCCGATATCGCACCGACGTAAGTACCGCCGGAGAGGGTGGATGGCAGCCCGTCCGTCGAGAAGCTTACCTGCGATTGACGATGTTGATAGTTGTGCTGATAATCACGGCGGCCATAAGAATTCTCTGCCGCCGCTGAAGGCACCGCGGTGAAAATGACGCCTGCGACCATCATGGTCAAAGCGGCGATTCGGCGCTGTAACATGAGCCTCATTCTCCGGATTTTCTTGGTTAACCAAAGGTAAATTACACGATTCATGAATTACGTAAAGGTAAATATTTTAGGGGCGTAAATCTTGGAAACGCTCGATTTTTTATTTTGACGCAAAAAAATTCCAAAAAAAATTCGTGAACCAATCGATTAAATTGGAATCGGCCATGAAATGTGCTTGTCGTGATGCTCCCATGTGATTAAACGTCGCGGTTGGTGCAATGCACATTCTTTCGTCATGTGCTGTTGCTTGGGGGCGTCCTGTCTGATGGGCGCACGGGAAAACGCCGCGAGGTTCTGATGGCGAATGCGACTAATAACCGGCCTCTGTCGCCGCATCTTCAAGTTTACAAGCTGATTCCAACGATGGTTGCATCCATCGTGCACCGCATCACGGGCGGCGCGCTTTATTTCGGAACGCTTCTGGTTGCCTGGTGGCTGATCGCTATCGCCTCGGGTCCTGCCTATTACGATTGGGTCAACTGGGCGATGGGTACGATCATCGGCAGGCTCATCCTGATCGGATACACCTGGGCTCTGGTCCATCACATGCTTGGCGGCCTTCGCCATTTCATGTGGGATCTGGGCTACGGCTTCGAAAAGCACTTTACCACCAAGCTGGCAAAGGCCTCGTGGGTGGTGTCGATCTGTCTGACCGCGCTGATCTGGGTCATTGCCCTGATCGTGCGCTGAGGAGATTTTTCATGGATATGCGTACACCTCTCGGAAAGGTTCGCGGCCTCGGCTCCGCCAAGGAAGGCACCGACCATTTCTGGCGTCAGCGCGTGACTGCGGTCGCCAACGTTCCGTTGCTCATCTTCTTTGTCGTCTTCCTCATCAGATATGCCGGCGCGCCCTATCCTGAAGTCGTTGCGGCGCTGTCGAACCCGCTCGTTGCGGTCATCATGGCTCTGGTTTTGGTTTCCGGCCTCATCCACATGAAGCTCGGCATGCAGGTCATCATAGAAGACTACATTCACGCCGAGGTTTCGAAGCTCGTTCTTCTGATGCTCAATATGTTCTTCGCGGTTCTCATTGGCGGTCTTTGCATCTTCGCCATTCTGAAAATCGCATTCGCAGGATAATCCCGCCATGGCATCGATCAGTTCACCTTCCCAGAATGGCAAGGCTTACACCTATGTCGATCACTCCTATGACGTGATCGTGGTGGGCGCCGGCGGCGCGGGTCTGCGCGCAACGCTCGGCATGGCGGAACAGGGTTTCCGCACGGCCTGCATCACCAAGGTTTTCCCGACGCGCTCGCACACGGTTGCGGCGCAGGGCGGCATTGCCGCATCGCTCACCAACATGACGCCCGACTGTTGGCAGTGGCACCTTTACGACACCGTAAAGGGCTCCGACTGGCTCGGCGACGTCGATGCGATGCAATATCTCGCCATGGAAGCGCCGAAGGCGGTCTATGAGCTGGAACATTACGGCGTGCCTTTCTCGCGCAACGAAGAAGGCAAGATCTACCAGCGCCCGTTCGGCGGTCACATGCAGAATTACGGCGAAGGCCCGCCGGTGCAGCGCACCTGCGCCGCCGCCGACCGTACCGGCCACGCCATTCTGCACACGCTTTATGGCCAGTCGCTGCGCAACAATGCGGAATTCTTCATCGAATATTTCGCGCTCGATCTCATTATGGCGCCCGATGGCCGTTGCACCGGCGTCGTCGCCTGGAACCTCGATGACGGCACGATCCATCGCTTTGCCGCCAAGATGGTGGTTCTGGCGACCGGCGGTTACGGCCGCGCCTACTTCTCGGCGACCTCGGCCCATACCTGCACCGGCGACGGCGGCGGCATGATCGCCCGCGCTGGCCTGCCACTTCAGGACATGGAATTCGTGCAATTCCACCCGACCGGTATTTATGGCGCAGGCTGCCTGATCACCGAAGGTGCACGTGGCGAAGGCGGTTATCTCGTCAACTCCGAGGGCGAACGCTTCATGGAGCGTTATGCGCCTTCCGCCAAAGACCTTGCCTCGCGCGACGTTGTCTCGCGCTGCATGACGATGGAAATCCGTGAAGGCCGCGGCGTCGGCAAGAACAAGGACCACATCTTCCTGCATCTCGATCACCTCGATCCTGCGATCCTGCATGAGCGTCTTCCGGGCATTTCCGAAAGCGCGAAGATTTTCGCCGGTGTCGACGTGACCCGCGAGCCGATCCCGGTCCTGCCGACGGTTCACTACAATATGGGCGGTATTCCGACCAACTATTGGGGTGAAGTGCTGAATGCCGATGCCAACAACCCGGAACGTATCGCGCCCGGCCTGATGGCTGTTGGCGAAGCGGGTTGCGCCTCGGTTCACGGCGCCAACCGCCTCGGTTCCAACTCGCTGATCGACCTCGTGGTCTTCGGCCGTGCAGCCGCGATCCGCGCCGCTCAGGTCATCAATCGTGACGAGGCTGTTCCCGCTCTCGATACGGCTGCCTGCGACAAGATTATGGAGCGCTTCAACGGCCTGCGTTACGCCAACGGCTCGACGCCGACGGCGGTGCTGCGCGACAAGATGCAGCGCGCCATGCAGGACGATGCGGCCGTGTTCCGCACGCAGGAATCGCTGGAAAGCGGTTGCCAGCGTCTTTCCGCCATTTGGAAGGAACTGCCTGACGTCAAGGTCACCGACCGTTCGATGGTCTGGAACTCCGATCTGGTCGAGACGCTCGAGCTGCACAACCTCATGGCCAATGCGATCACCACGGTCTATGGCGCGGAAGCGCGCAAGGAAAGCCGCGGTTCGCACGCCCGCGAGGATTTCGTCGACGGTCCGTTCGCCGGTCGCGACGACGTGAACTGGCGCAAGCACACGCTTGCCTGGGTCAGTCCGGAAGGCGACGTCAAGCTCGACTACCGCCCTGTTCACACCGACCTCATCGCTGACGGCATCGATCCCAAAAAGATCGAGCCGAAGGCGCGAGTATATTGATCATGGGAAAGCGCATCGGTCTTGTTTTTTTGATTGGTGTTCTAGCGGCTGCCGCACCTGCGGTGGCTGCTGAGCGCTACAAGTTGCGTGCTCCCGGTGGGAATACTGCTGCGGTTTTCAACGACGTCGGCGTATGGAAAACCGCCAAAGCAGCGATGAATGCCCGTATCTCGGTTGGTAATCCGGTTACGGCGCAGAATTTGGAATGCGTCGCCAGACCTGGCACAAAAGCCGAGGTCATAAAGCGCGAAGGCTCGGTCGCTTATGTGCGAGCCAGCGACGCGCTGTTCGGTGGTTGCAAGGGTTATGTGAAGTCCGAATTCCTGTCGGCATACTAGGATTTTATCATGGTTGAACTCGCTCTCCCCAAGAATTCCCAGATCAGCGAAGGCAAGGTCTGGCCGAAGCCGGACGGCGCGAAGAATGTGCGCGAATACCGCATCTATCGCTGGAACCCGGATGACGGCCAGAACCCGCGCATCGACACCTATTATATCGATGTCGACGATTGCGGGCCGATGGTTCTCGATGCGCTTCTCTACATCAAGAACAATATCGACCCGACGCTGACGCTGCGCCGCTCCTGCCGCGAAGGCATCTGCGGCTCCTGCGCCATGAACATCGACGGCACCAACACGCTCGCCTGCACCAAGGGCATGGAAGAGATCAACGGCACGGTAAAGGTTTATCCGCTGCCGCACATGCCCGTCGTGAAGGACCTCGTTCCCGATCTGTCGAACTTCTACGCCCAGCATCGTTCTATCGAACCCTGGCTGAAGACGGTTTCGCCGACGCCGGCCAAGGAGTGGAAGCAGAGCCATGAGGACCGCCTGAAGCTGGACGGTCTTTATGAGTGCATTCTCTGCGCCTGCTGCTCCACCTCCTGTCCCAGCTACTGGTGGAATGGCGACCGTTATCTCGGTCCGGCCGTTCTGCTGCAGGCCTATCGCTGGCTGATCGACAGCCGCGATGAGGCAACCGGCGAGCGTCTCGACAATCTCGAGGACCCGTTCCGCCTTTACCGCTGCCATACCATCATGAACTGCGCGCAGGCTTGCCCGAAGGGTCTGAACCCGGCCAAGGCCATCGCGGAAATCAAGAAGATGATGGTCGAGCGCCGCGTTTAAAGGCGATTCGCTGACGACAGAAAATTTAGCGGGCCGCGGTCTCGACCGTGGCCCTTTTTACAACCCGGCGTGGGAAAATTCGGTAAAAATCGACCGAAATGGTAATTATCCCGGCCATCGCTTGCGCAAGATAAGGCTTTGGTAATAATTCAGCCTTCTTGTTTGATCATGATCTTTCCGGAAGCGAGAGAATCGGGAGCTTGATATGCAATTCAGATATGTGGTGACGGGCCTTGCGGTTGTGATGACTCTCGCCGGTTGCCAACGTACCTCCTACGATTACAACAACAACGGCAGCAACAATCCCGGTTATACGCCGCCTTTGCAGGCGCAGCCGGTGCCCTCCGTCCAGTCCGGCGCTCTGCCGCCGCCCGGTGGCGCCACGGGCGGCCAGTTCCCGTCGGCACCTGCCTCGGCCGCTCCTGGCGGAACCAATGTCGCTTCTGCCGCTCCGCCGGCAGCCGCACTTGACGTTACCAAGGAATCCATGGTCGGCAACTGGCGCGTTTCCAATGGCGGCGCCAATTGCGACATGTTCCTGACGCTCACCAACCTCGGCAGCGGTTCGCGTGGTGGCACGCGTGGATGCTCCGGCGAGCTGACGGCGATGGGGTCCTGGGAAGTGTCCGGCAAGATGGTTCTCTTCAAGAACCGTTCGGGTGACACGATTGGCCGCGTCTACAAGAGTGCCGATGCGCGCTTCGATGGTACAACCAATAGCGGCCAGCCGCTCAGCCTCAGCCGATGAGTCTTTCCGGTGCAGCCGGAACGCTCTTTTCGCTCTAAGCCTGTCCATTCGTCGCGGGTGCCTTTGTGCGCCCGCGCCCGAGGCGTTTATCCATGAAGCCCTTGCCTGATTACAATCATAGTGTCGTTGAACAGCTCAACGCATTGACGGCAGCTGGCACCTTGCAGGCCGATGCCGCCCAGCTTGGTGTGGCGGCGCATCTGGACCGTATCCTTGCCGATCTGAAGGCACGCAAGCCCGCCAAGAAGAAGAGTGCGCTCGGCTGGATGTTTGCGCGCAAGTCCGGACCTGCGGCAGCCGTCAAGGGACTATATGTCTATGGCAGCGTCGGCCGCGGGAAGACGATGCTGATGGACATGTTCTACGAGATGGCGCCAGTTTCCTCCAAACGGCGCTGCCATTTTCATGAGTTCATGGCGGATGTGCATAATCGCGTGCATGCGCATCGGCAGAAGCTGAAGAATGGCGAAACCAAACAGGCAGATCCGATTCCGCCTGTCGCGGCGCAGCTCCTGGCGGAAGCGGAGCTTCTGTGCTTCGACGAGTTCACCGTCACGGATATTGCCGATGCGATGATCCTTGCGCGGCTGTTCAGCGAGCTGTTCGCCAATGGTTGTACATTGGTGACGACCTCCAACGTCGTGCCGGACAATCTCTACAAGGACGGTCTCAATCGCGGCCTGTTCCTGCCCTTCGTCGATCTCTTGAAAAAGCATGTGGAGGTGGTGACGCTGGATAGCCCCACCGATTACCGGATGGAGAAGCTGGAAAGCCTGCCCGTCTATGTCACGCCGCTCGACGGTTCGGCGGATCAGGCGATGGACATGGCCTGGCGGCACATGATTGCCGGTCACCTCGTTGCGCCGACCGAGATACCGATGAAGGGCCGTTCCATTCTGGTGCCGCGCGCCAGCGGCCGGGTTGCCCGTTTTTCCTTTTCCGATCTTTGCGAAAAGCCGCTTGGGGCTTCCGACTTCCTTGCCATCGCCAATCGTTTCGATACGGTCTTCATCGACCATATCCCGTTCTTGAACGCGGACAAGCGCAACGAGACCAAGCGTTTCATCATCCTCATCGATGCGCTTTACGACCACAGCGTCCGGCTTTTTGCCTCCGCTGCCGCCATGCCGGAAGACCTGCTCGGCAAGCGCAAGGGGACCGAAGGTTTCGAGTTCGATCGCACCGCCTCGCGCCTGTTTGAAATGCGCAGTGCGGATTATCTCGCGCTGCACCACGAAAAACGCCAGAAAGTTTGACACTTTCGTGACGTATTTTCTTACGTTTACGTAAGAAAATAATGATCTAAACGATTGAAAATATTCACCAGAAAAGAATCTGTTGCCAATTTTAGCCAATGGGGCTAATCGGAGTGCGACAATTTGGCTGCCGGTTTGGCGCGGTGAAATTGAATTGAAGCTCAAGAGGAAGCATTCGATGGCTCGCAAAAAAATTGCACTTATTGGTTCTGGCATGATCGGCGGCACGCTGGCGCATCTCGCCAGCCTGAAGGAACTGGGCGATATCGTCCTCTTCGATATTGCCGACGGCATCCCGCAGGGCAAGGGTCTGGATATTGCCCAGTCCGGCCCGGTTGAAGGCTTCAATGCAAAGCTCACCGGCGCTTCCGATTACGCCGCCATCGAAGGTGCTGACGTCTGCATCGTCACCGCTGGCGTTGCCCGCAAGCCGGGCATGAGCCGCGACGATCTTCTCGGCATCAACCTCAAGGTCATGGAGCAGGTCGGCGCCGGCATCAAGAAATATGCCCCGAACGCTTTCGTCATCTGCATCACCAACCCGCTCGACGCGATGGTCTGGGCGCTGCAGAAGTTCTCCGGCCTGCCCAAGAACAAGGTCGTCGGCATGGCCGGCGTTCTCGACAGCGCCCGTTTCCGCCTGTTCCTCGCCGAAGAATTCAACGTTTCGGTTGAAGACGTCACCGCCTTCGTTCTCGGCGGCCACGGCGACACCATGGTGCCGCTCGCACGCTATTCCACGGTTGCCGGCGTTCCGCTGACCGATCTCGTCAAGATGGGCTGGCTGACCGCCGAGCGCCTTGAGCAGATCATCCAGCGCACCCGTGACGGCGGCGCGGAAATCGTCGGCCTGCTGAAGACCGGTTCGGCCTATTACGCGCCGGCTGCTTCGGCAATCGAAATGGCTGAATCCTACCTCAAGGACAAGAAGCGCGTTCTCCCCGCCGCTGCCCACCTCTCGGGCCAGTATGGCGTCGACGACATGTATGTCGGCGTGCCGACCATCATCGGTGCCGGCGGTATCGAGCGCATCATTGAGATCGAACTCAACAAGGAAGAAGAAGCCGCCTTCCAGAAATCTGTCGGCGCTGTCGCTGGTCTTTGCGAAGCCTGCGTCAACATCGCTCCGTCGCTGAAGTAATAGCCTAGCGGCTCCAAACAGGGATTATTCCATGAATATTCACGAATATCAGGCCAAGGCTCTTCTGAAGGGCTACGGCGCGCCGGTTGCTGAAGGCGTCGCCATTCTCAAGGTCGAAGAAGCCGAAGCTGCCGCCAAGCAGCTTCCCGGCCCGCTCTACGTCGTCAAGAGCCAGATCCACGCTGGCGGCCGCGGCAAGGGCAAGTTCAAGGAACTCGGCCCGGACGCCAAGGGCGGCGTTCGTCTGGCGAAGTCCATCGACGAAGTCGTTTCCCACGCCAAGGACATGCTCGGCAACACGCTGGTAACGGCGCAGACCGGTGAAGCCGGCAAGCAGGTCAACCGTCTCTACATCGAAGACGGCGCGGACATTGCCCGCGAGCTCTACTGCTCGCTGCTGGTTGACCGTTCCGTCGGCCAGGTCGCGTTCGTGGTTTCCACGGAAGGCGGCATGGACATCGAGGCTGTCGCCCACGACACGCCGGAAAAGATCCACACCATCGCCATCAACCCGGAAAAGGGTGTGAGCGATGCCGACGTTGCTGCGATCTCCAAGGCTCTCGAGCTTGACGGCGTTGCAGCCGAAGACGCCAAGGCGCTCTTCCCGATCCTTTACAAGGCCTTCAACGAGAAGGACATGGCTCTCCTCGAGGTCAACCCGCTGATCGTCATGGAAAATGGCCATCTGCGCGTTCTCGACGCCAAGATGTCCTTCGACGGCAATGCGCTGTTCCGCCACGACGACGTCAAGGCGCTGCGCGACGAGACCGAAGAAGACGCCAAGGAAATCGAAGCCTCCAAGTGGGACCTCGCTTACGTCGCCCTCGATGGCAACATCGGCTGCATGGTGAACGGCGCCGGTCTCGCCATGGCGACGATGGATATCATCAAGCTTTACGGCAAAGAGCCGGCTAACTTCTGCGACGTCGGCGGCGGCGCCGGCAAGGAGAAGGTTGCGGCAGCTTTCAAGATCATTACGGCCGACCCGAAGGTCGAGGGCATCCTCGTCAACATCTTCGGCGGCATCATGAAGTGCGACGTCATCGCCGAGGGCGTAATCGCCGCGGTGAAGGAAGTCGGTTTGCAGGTTCCGCTCGTCGTTCGCCTCGAAGGCACCAACGTCGAACTTGGCAAGAAGCTTCTCAACGAATCTGGTCTTGCGATTACGGCTGCTGACGATCTGGACGACGCAGCCAAGAAGATCGTCGCGGCGATCAACGGCTAATTGAGGGACCGGAAATAATGTCTATTCTTGTTAATAAAGACACGAAGATCCTCGTTCAGGGTCTGACCGGCAAGACCGGCACCTTCCACACCGAACAGGCGCTTGCCTATTACGGCACGCAGATGGTTGGCGGTATTCACCCGAAGAAGGGCGGCGAAACCTGGACCGGTTCCAAGGGTGAAAGCCTGCCGATCTTCGCAACTGTTGCCGAAGCCAAGGAAAAGACCGGCGCAGACGCGTCCGTGATCTACGTTCCGCCGGCAGGTGCAGCAGACGCCATCATCGAAGCCATCGATGCGGAAATTCCGTTTATCACCTGCATCACCGAAGGTATCCCGGTCATGGACATGGTTCGCGTCAAGGCTCGCCTCGACCGCTCCAAGTCGCGCCTGCTCGGCCCGAACTGCCCGGGTATCCTGACGCCGGAAGAATGCAAGATCGGCATCATGCCGGGCTCCATCTTCCGCAAGGGTTCGGTCGGTATCGTTTCGCGTTCGGGCACGCTCACCTATGAAGCCGTGTTCCAGACCTCCAACGAAGGCCTCGGCCAGACCACGGCTGTCGGCATCGGCGGCGACCCGGTCAAGGGCACCGAGTTCATCGACGTGCTGGAAATGTTCCTCGCCGACGACGCCACGCAGTCGATCATCATGATCGGCGAAATCGGCGGCTCGGCTGAAGAAGATGCGGCGCAGTTCCTGATCGACGAAGCCAAGAAGGGCCGCAAGAAGCCGATGGCTGGCTTCATCGCAGGCCGTACGGCTCCGAAGGGCCGCACCATGGGCCACGCCGGCGCTGTCGTTTCCGGCGGCAAGGGTGACGCAGAGTCCAAGATTGCGGCAATGGAAGCAGCCGGTATCAAGGTATCGCCCTCTCCGGCGCGCCTCGGCAAGACGCTGGTTGAAGTCCTCAAGGGCTGAGACCACATGACATCGGTAACGGGCGGCGTGGCTTCAATGCCACGCTGCCCGATGCCGCAAGGAACGACAGACAGAACGGCATACCGCCCCGGCGGCAGACAGCAATAATCAAAGCGGCAGGCCGGCGAACGGCCCTAACGGCATCGAGGAGGCGGACGGATAAGTCCGCAAGAACACAATGGCAAGGCAAGAAGCGAACGAGCAGTTTCAGATCACGTCGTTTCTGGACGGCGCGAATGCAGCCTATATCGAGCAGCTCTATGCCCGGTACGAAGAGGACCCCTCTTCCGTGTCGCCGGAGTGGCAGAGCTTCTTCAAGGCGTTGTCCGATAATCCGGAAGACGTGAAGAAGGCGGCCAAGGGCGCCTCCTGGAAGCGCGCCAACTGGCCGATCCCGGCGAATGGCGAACTGGTATCCGCACTCGACGGCAACTGGGCCACGGTCGAAAAGGCCATCGAGAAGAAGGTTCAGGCGAAAGCCGAGGCCAAGAGCGCCGACACCGGCAAGCCGGTCAGCCAGGCGGAAGTTCTGCAGGCGACCCGTGACAGCGTTCGCGCCATCATGATGATCCGCGCCTACCGCATGCGCGGCCACCTTCATGCCAAGCTCGATCCGCTCGGCATCGCGGTCGCGGTTGAGGATTACAACGAGCTGTCGCCGAAGTCCTACGGCTTCGAGGAAAGCGATTACGACCGCAAGATTTTCATCGATAACGTGCTCGGCCTCGAATATGCGACCGTGCGTGAGATGATCGATATTCTGGAGCGCACCTACTGCTCCACCATCGGCGTCGAATTCATGCACATGTCCAGCCCGGAAGAAAAAGGCTGGATTCAGGAGCGCATCGAAGGTCCGGACAAGGGCGTTGCCTTCACGGCGGAAGGCAAGAAGGCCATTCTGTCCAAGCTGGTCGAGGCCGAAGGCTACGAGCAGTTCCTCGACGTGCGTTTCAAGGGCACCAAGCGTTTCGGCCTCGATGGCGGTGAATCGCTGATCCCTGCGCTGGAGCAGATCATCAAGCGCGGCGGCCAGGAAGGTCTGGAAGAAGTCGTTCTCGGCATGGCCCACCGCGGTCGCCTGAACGTTCTGACCAACGTGATGGGCAAGCCGCATCGCGCCGTGTTCCACGAGTTCAAGGGCGGTTCGTTCAAGCCTGACGATGTCGAAGGTTCGGGCGACGTGAAGTACCATCTCGGTGCCTCCTCCGACCGCGAATTCGACGGCAATAAGGTTCACCTGTCGCTGACGGCCAACCCCTCGCACCTTGAAATCGTCAACCCCGTTGTCATGGGCAAGGCCCGCGCCAAGCAGGACCAGCTGGCCAAGGTGTGGGACGGCGACATCATTCCGCTGTCGGAACGCGCCAAGGTGCTGCCGCTCCTGCTGCACGGCGATGCTGCTTTCGCGGGCCAGGGCGTTGTTGCGGAAATTCTCGGCCTTTCCGGTCTGCGCGGTCACCGCGTTGCCGGTACCATGCACTTCATCATCAACAACCAGATCGGCTTCACGACGAACCCGGCGTTCTCGCGTTCGTCGCCCTATCCGTCCGACGTCGCCAAGATGATCGAAGCGCCGATCTTCCACGTTAACGGCGACGATCCGGAAGCGGTTACCTATGCGGCCAAGGTTGCGACCGAATACCGCATGAAGTTCCACAAGCCTGTCGTCATCGACATGTTCTGCTACCGCCGCTTCGGCCATAACGAAGGCGATGAGCCGGCGTTCACGCAGCCGAAAATGTACAAGGTTATCCGTGGTCACAAGACAGTCGCGCGCATCTATGCCGACCGCCTGATCGCGGAAGGCCTGATGAACGAAGGCGAATTCGAGAAGATGAAGGCCGACTGGCGCGCTCATCTGGAACAGGAATTCGAGGCAGGCCAGTCCTACAAGCCCAACAAGGCCGACTGGCTGGACGGTCAGTGGTCGGGTCTGCGCGCCGCCGACAATGCCGATGAGCAGCGTCGCGGCAAGACCGGCGTGCCGATGAAGCAGCTGAAGGAAATCGGCAAGAAGCTGTCGACCATTCCGGAAGGCTTCAGCGCCCACCGCACGATCCAGCGCTTCATGGAAAACCGCTCGCAGATGGTCGAGACGGGCGAAGGCATCGACTGGGCAATGGCGGAAGCGCTTGCGTTCGGTTCGCTCGTTGCCGATGGCCACAAGATTCGTCTTTCCGGTCAGGATTGCGAACGCGGCACCTTCTCGCAGCGTCACTCGGTCCTCTACGATCAGGAGACCGAAGAACGTTATATTCCGCTTGCCAATCTTTCGCCGACGCAGGCCCGTTACGAAGTCATCAACTCGATGCTTTCGGAAGAAGCCGTTCTCGGTTTCGAATATGGCTACTCGCTGGCCCGCCCGAACGCGCTGACCCTTTGGGAAGCCCAGTTCGGCGACTTCGCCAACGGCGCGCAGGTGGTGTTCGACCAGTTCATCTCTTCGGGTGAACGCAAGTGGCTGCGCATGTCCGGTCTCGTCTGCCTTCTGCCGCATGGTTACGAAGGTCAGGGCCCGGAACACTCGTCCGCCCGTCTGGAGCGCTGGCTGCAGATGTGCGCCGAAGACAACATGCAGGTTGCCAACTGCACGACGCCGGCCAACTACTTCCACATCCTGCGCCGCCAGGTGAAGCGCGACTTCCGCAAGCCGCTGATCCTGATGACGCCGAAGTCGCTGCTGCGTCACAAGCGCGCCACCTCTTCGCTGGCCGAGCTTGCAGGCGAGTCCTCCTTCCACCGTCTCCTGTGGGACGATGCTGAAGTCATCAAGGACGGTCCGATCAAGCTGCAGAAGGATTCGAAGATCCGCCGCGTCGTCATGTGCACGGGCAAGGTCTATTACGATCTGCTCGAGGAACGCGAAAAGCGCGGTATCGACGATATCTACCTGCTGCGTATCGAACAGCTTTACCCGTTCCCGGCCAAGGCGCTCATCAACGAGCTGTCGCGTTTCCGCAATGCGGAGATGGTCTGGTGCCAGGAAGAGCCGAAGAACATGGGTGCGTGGTCGTTTATCGATCCCTACCTGGAATGGGTCCTGGCGCATATCGACGCCAAGTACCAGAAGGTCCGTTACACGGGCCGTCCGGCTGCCGCCTCTCCGGCGACCGGCCTGATGTCCAAGCACCTGGCGCAGCTTGCTGCGTTCCTGGAAGACGCGCTGGGAGAGTGAAAACTCTCCCGCACCGCCCCGCAAAAAAGACACCTGAATAACGGAACTAGATCATGGCCACTGAAATCCGCGTACCAACCCTCGGCGAATCCGTAAGCGAAGCGACCGTCGGCACCTGGTTCAAGAAGGTCGGCGATACCGTCAAGGCCGACGAACCGCTCGTTGAACTGGAAACCGACAAGGTTACCGTCGAAGTCCCGGCGCCTGCGTCCGGCGTTCTCACTGAAATCGTTGCGCAGAACGGCGAGACTGTCGGTCTCGACGCGCTTCTCGGCCAGATCGCCGAAGGTGCCGCCGGTGCAGCGACCTCTGCACCTGCCGCAGAACCGGCAAAGCCTGCTGCGGCTGCCGCACCGGCACCTGCCGCCGTTGCCGCGCCGGCAACCGGCTCCATGCCGCCCGCACCTGCCGCCGGCAAGCTGCTTGCCGAAAACAACCTGTCCGCCGATCAGGTCGACGGTTCGGGCAAGCGTGGCCAGGTCCTGAAGGGTGACGTTCTCGCCGCTGTCGCCAAGGGCGTTTCGGCACCGGCCGCCGCGCCGGCTCCGGTTGCTGCTGCTCCCCGTCCGGTTTCTGCCGAGCAGGATGCCGTTCGCGAAGAGCGCGTGAAGATGACCCGCCTGCGCCAGACCATCGCCCGTCGTCTGAAGGATGCGCAGAACACCGCCGCCATGCTGACCACCTATAACGAGGTGGACATGAGCGCCGTCATGGACCTGCGCAACCGCTACAAGGACGTGTTCGAGAAGAAGCATGGCGTCAAGCTCGGCTTCATGGGCTTCTTCACCAAGGCCGTGACCCACGCGCTGAAGGAATTGCCGGCCGTCAACGCTGAAATCGACGGCACGGACATCATCTACAAGAACTATTGTCACGTCGGCATGGCCGTCGGCACCGACAAGGGCCTCGTCGTTCCGGTCATCCGCGATGCCGACCAGCTCTCCATCGCCGGTGTCGAAAAGGAACTTGGCCGCCTCGCCAAGGCAGCGCGTGACGGTTCGCTCGGCATGGCCGACATGCAGGGCGGTACCTTCACCATCACCAATGGCGGTGTCTACGGTTCGCTGATGTCCTCGCCGATCCTCAATGCACCGCAGTCGGGCATTCTCGGCATGCACAAGATCCAGGAGCGTCCGGTCGCCATCGGCGGTCAGGTCGTCATCCGTCCGATGATGTATCTTGCGCTCTCCTACGATCACCGTATCGTTGACGGCAAGGAAGCCGTGACCTTCCTCGTTCGCGTCAAGGAAAGCCTGGAAGATCCGGAACGTCTGGTTCTCGATCTCTAAGACTGAAACAGGGGAGAAGAGGGATGGAAAACCTGGCCGGCGGGAATGGACCTTTCGTGTTCCTGCTGGCGCTCAGCGTCATTCTTCTTCTCCTGCATATCTGCCTTCAGGCCATGTCCGCGACGCGGGAACTCGGCCTTGCCTGGAATGCGGGCGCGCGCGATACGCGGCAGGACCTCAAAGGGGTGTTTGCTGGACGTGCGCAGCGCGCCTCGGATAATTTTCGCGAGACCTATCCGGCTTTCGTCGGTCTCACTCTCGCTCTTGCGATCGCCGGTGACGCTTCCGGCTGGGGGCTGACGGGCGGCTGGATATGGACCATGGCGCGCATCGTCTACATCCCGCTTTATCTGGCAGGCGTCCCCTATGTACGGTCGATCGCCTGGGTCGTGTCCCTTGGCGGTCTGGTCCTCATGCTTGTCGCGCTGATCTGAGGTCGAGCCTATGCATCAATATCTCATCGAACTTGCATCCCTGATGGCGATCTTCTCCTTTGCGATCGTCTCGCCCGGCGCGGATCTCGCGATGGTCATGCGCCAGGCCATGGTGCACGGTCGCAAGCAGGCCATCATCACCAGCTTCGGGGTGGGGACGTCTTTGATGTTCCACGTCACCTATACGATCCTCGGACTTGGCCTCATCATCTCCCAGTCGATCTATCTCTTCAACATCGTCAAATGGCTGGGCGTCGCCTATCTGATCTATATCGGCATCAAGGCGCTGCGCGCCGGCAAGACCGAATTACCCGCCGCCGCTGAAGGTGAAGGCGTTCAGGCGAAAAGCAGCCAGACGGCGCTTAAGGCTTTCACGCTCGGTTTTGCCGCCAATGCGCTCAATCCCAAGCCGGTGTTTTTCTTCCTGTCGATCTTTTCGACGGTGGTTCACGCTCACACGCCGGTCGCCATCAAGTTCGGATACGGTCTTGTCATGGCGAGCTGCCTTATCCTGTGGTTCGTCGGTGTCAGCCTGTTCATGACGACGCCGCGCATGCGGGCCGCATTTCAGCGCGCCAGCCAATGGATCGACCGCACCAGCGGTGTGGTCTTCATCGCTCTCGGTATAAAACTCGCAACGGAAAAAGCGGCCTGAGTTTCAGGTCAAACGCAAGCAGGGCAATGATCCGGCATCTTGCCCGACATCAATCAGGAAAACGAACATGGCATATGATGTAGTTGTAATCGGCACAGGCCCCGGCGGTTATGTTTGCGCGGTCAAGGCGGCACAGCTCGGCCTCAAGGTCGCTGTCATCGAAAAGCGCGCGACCTATGGCGGTACCTGCCTCAATGTCGGCTGCATCCCCTCCAAGGCGCTGCTGCACGCGTCCGAAACCTTCGCCCATGTCGCCCATGGTGTCGATTCGCTCGGTATCGAAGTCGCCGCGCCGAAGCTGAATCTTGAAAAGATGATGGGCCACAAGGACGGCGTGGTGAAGGCCAATGTCGACGGCGTTTCCTTCCTCTTCAAGAAGAACAAGATCGATGCCTTCCAGGGCACGGGCAAGGTGGTTTCCGCCGGCAAGGTTTCCGTCACCAACGACAAGGGTGAGACGCAGGAGATCGAAGCGAAGAACATCGTCATCGCCACGGGTTCGGATGTTGCCGGCATTCCGGGCGTTCAGGTCGATATCGATGAAAGCGTCATCGTGTCCTCTACCGGTGCGATCGCTCTTTCCAAGGTTCCGGAAAAGCTCATCGTCGTCGGCGGCGGCGTCATCGGCCTCGAGCTCGGTTCGGTCTGGTCGCGTCTCGGCGCGAAGGTCACTGTCGTCGAATATCTCGACAATATTCTCGGCGGCATGGATGGCGAAGTTTCCAAGCAGGCCCAGCGTCTGCTGGCTAAACAGGGTCTCGATTTTAAGCTCGGCGCCAAGGTGACGGCTGTTGAAAAGACCGCCGCCGGTGCAAAGGTCGTGTTCGAGCCGGTCAAGGGCGGCGCTGCCGAGACGCTGGAAGCAAACGTCGTGCTGATCTCCACCGGTCGCAAGCCCTACACCGAAGGTCTCGGCCTTGCGGAAGCGGGCGTCGTGCTGGACAGCCGCGGCCGCGTTGAAATCGACGGCCACTACAAGACCAATGTCGACGGCATCTATGCGATCGGCGACGTGGTGAAGGGTCCGATGCTGGCGCACAAGGCGGAAGACGAGGGCGTTGCGCTTGCGGAAATCCTCGCCGGCCAGCGCGGCCATGTGAATTACGACGTCATTCCGGCTGTGGTCTATACGCAGCCTGAAATCGCTTCCGTCGGCAAGACCGAAGAAGAACTGAAGGCCGCAGGCGTCGCCTACAAGGTCGGCAAGTTCCCCTTCACCGCCAATGGCCGCGCCCGCGCCATGCAGGTGACGGATGGTTTCGTGAAGATCCTTGCCGACAAGGAAACCGACCGGGTTCTTGGCGGTCACATCGTCGGCTTCGGCGCTGGCGAAATGATCCACGAAATTACCGTACTGATGGAATTCGGCGGTTCCTCGGAAGATCTCGGCCGCACCTGCCATGCGCATCCGACCATGTCGGAAGCCGTGAAGGAAGCGGCGCTGGCTACCTTCTTCAAGCCGATCCACATGTGATCGGTGTTGGAGCGCGCTGCTCCAACATTAAATTTCAGTCATCTGCCAAACCCCGGCTTGCCATGCAGGCCGGGGTTTTCCATACTCGCGCCACAGCCTGTCTAACCTTTTGATAAAAGGCAATAAAATGGCGTTTCCAAGTCAAGTTTCCTTCACCGTTCCGCAGCGCATCATTCATTGGGCGATGGCGCTTCTGATCTTCTTCAACCTGTTGTTTCCCGATGGCATGGAACATGCCTACCGGCTGATGCGGCGGGGCGAAACACTGACGCCGGAACAGGTATCTTCGGCCAATATTCACGCCTATGTCGGCTTCACCATTCTGTTGCTTGCGGTGCTGCGGCTCTGTCTACGCTTCTTCCAGGGCGTGCCGCCGCATCCCGCCGAAGAACCGCGGCCGTTTCAGATTGCGGCGAAGGTGGCGCATTTCACCTTTTATGCCCTGTTCCTCGTCCTGCCCCTGTCCGGTATTGCCGCTTATTACTTCGGTGCCCAGCCGGCCGGGCAGTTGCATTCCGGTCCCTTCAAGGCGCTGATGTGGGTGTTGATCGCCGGTCACGTCGTCGCCGTTCTGGTTCACCAGTTCTACTGGCGCACCAATGTCCTGAAGCGTATGACGCACGGCTAAGCGGCGGTTTGTCGCGTTTCCGGTTTCTCGGAAAAAGAGGAAGGTGACCCTCGCCGCATCGTGCGGCCGGGGTTCAGGAATGCAGGATTTCGAAGACATATTGCCGGGCGCCGACTGGCGGGATCGCTATCAGGGAGAGATGGTGACGCCGGAGCCGTCCTCACTCGATGTGAGCAGGCTCCTTCTCGATCATCCTCCGGCGTGGATCCGCAGCCTTATGGCGCTTCGAAACCGCGTGGTGGCGCTTTTCGGTTTAAGAACGGTCGAAATGGTGGCTGGCACATCGGCGGGTGGTTTTCCCGTCCTGTCCTCCACGCCACAGCGGACTGTGCTCGGCTTTGACGACCGCCATCTCGATTTCCGGATCGTCGTCGATCTCGAAGAGAAGGAAAACCGCCAGCTGGTGAGTGTCACCACCATCGTCAGGCGCAAGAACCTGTTCGGGCGGCTTTATCTTCTTGTCGTCGGACCGTTTCACCGCCGCATCGTGCCGGCGACGATGCGGCCGTTCTGCGCGAATGTCCGGTCCGTCAGCATCGGGAGTGAGCGGGTCAATCGACCCGCGTGAGGGTGAAGCCTTCCGCGCGCAGCAATTCGACAAGGCCTTCCTCGCCCGGCAAATGCAGTGCGCCGACGGCCATGAAGACATTGCCCCTGGCAAGCTCGGGGGCTGCCCGTTCCGCCATGACGTGGTTGCGGTCGGTGATGATGCGCTGCTCGAAGGCGGCGTAGCCCTGTTCGCTTTCGGCTGCCGCCTTCTTGGGGTCCAGGCTTTTCAGCATGGGCATGGTCATGCCGATATCGCCGGCGACGTAAAGATCGGTCATGGTTGTCATGATGTCATCCATGCGGTCGCCCAGTTCGAGCGTTTCGATCAGCGCCTGAAGATGAAATTCCATCGGCAGCTCGGACATGGCCGTCAGCTGCTCCACCATGGTCTCCAGCCCGACAAGGTGTTTTCCGTCCGCGATGGCATCTTCGGCCAGCTTCTTGTCCAGAAAGGAGAGGCCGGTGGCCTTGCGGGCGAATTCACAGGCAGGAAGGGCGACGAAGCTCGAAAGCATCCACGGCTTCATGCGCGAAACGGCGTTCAGCGGAATGCCGCGTTCCTTGAGGCCCTTTTCCAGACGCGCGACATTTTCCGGCGACAGGATGTCGGTGATCGATTTGCCATCCAGAAACATGGTGAGTTCGGGCTTGCTCAGCAGCGAGGCCGCGACCTTCTTGTCATCGACGATTTCGTCCGATTCCACGATCACCGTCGCGGCTTTTTCGAAGGCGGGGCTGGCGGCGGCAGGCATTTCCAGAACACGTGGATCGGTCACATGCATGGTGCCGAGAAGATAGGACGTGGGCGTTCCCGCCTTTTCGATGCGCCAGAAATTGCCCTTGCCGTTCGGGATCGCGGCCGCTTCCTGTTCGATCTTTGCGAAGGCCTGCGGATCGGTCTTGCGCATTTCCACGAGAATGTCGCTGCCGGTGCAGGTGATCTGCTGCTGCGCGGCTTCCGCTTGCCCCAGCGAAAGCAAGGTCATGAGCAGGATTGCGACGGCGGTGACATGCAGGGCGGCAAGCAGCCACAGCAGGGCGTCGCCGGTCTTGCCCATCAGGGTGGCGGTGAGGTTTTGCGGTTTTATCAGGCTGTGCATCGGTCCAATCCGGTTATCGTTCGCTTATAGAACGGCGGCTTGGATGTCTGGTTAATGATTATGGTTAACCATTTCCTGCTTCATGCGCGCGGATGGGCGTTGTCGTAGATTTCCAGCAGTCTCGCGGTGTCGACCCCGGTATAGACCTGTGTGGTGGAGAGGCTCGCATGGCCGAGCAGTTCCTGAATCGTGCGCAGGTCGCCGCCGCCGGCGAGAAGGTGCGTGGCGAAGGAGTGGCGCAGCGCATGCGGCGTGGCGTTTTCCGGCAGGCCGAAAGCGCCGCGCAGTTTCTGCATTTCCCTCTGGATGATGGCGGGCTGCAGCTTGCCGCCGCGTGCGCCGAGGAACATGGGCTCATCCGCCGACAGGGCATAGGGGCAAAGCTTCCTGTAGGTATCGACAGCTTCCGTCACCACCGCCAGCAGGGGCACAATCCGCGTCTTGTTGCCTTTGCCGGTAATGCGCAGGCTGCGGGCGCCGGGCGGGAAATCGGCCGGGGTCAGACCGAGCGCCTCGGAAATGCGAAGGCCGCAGCCATAAAGCAGGGAAAGGACTGCGGCATTGCGCGCGGCGATCCATGGTTCGTCGTTCAATTGCGCTTCAGTCGTGGTGATTTTCAGCGCCTGCCGGTCGGTCAACGGTTTCGGTAGCGATTTCGGCTGTTTTGGCGCGCGCATGGCGGTGGCGCCTGCGGCATTCACCAGACCTTTTTTCTGCAGGTGATGGAGCAGGGAGCGCAGGCCTGCCAGATGCCTGCCCAGCGAACGTGCGCCGGCACCTTCCTTGCGCCGGTTGGCCAGAAACGCGCGAAGATCCACCGGGCGCAGATCGGCAATATCGGTGATGGAGGCCGGTTTGCCGATATAGCCGGTCAGGAATGTCAGAAATTGCCTGGTATCGCGCTCATAAGCCTCGACGGTATTGTCCGAAAGCCGGCGTTCGCCTGCGAGGGCGGCGAGCCAGGACTGGCGCTCGGCAAGAAGATCGGCTTGGGCAAATGTCAGGATTTCGGTCACGTGGCGCTCCATTCCATGCTTCGAAACTATGCGCTTATGGTCAGCATTTGGTTAAGAGGTGGACTTTGCAAGGCGCGCCCACTACATCCGGGCGGTTTCCTTTTTCCTGTCGCCGGGGCATGGTCGCCACATCATGGCAAAAGATTCGTCTGATCTGTTTGGGGCTCTGTTCGACCCGCCGTCGCCTACGCGCACGGTGCCCGTTCTCGTGCCTATGCCGGCGCCCGGGCCCTACAGCTACTCGGTGCCCGAGGATATGGTGGTGGAGACGGGTTCCGTCGTGCAGGTGCCGCTCGGCCCCCGACAGGTCTTCGGCGTGGTGTGGGACGATGCGGGCGAGAAGGGCGTCGATCCGAAGAAGCTGCGGCCCATCACCAAAAGTTTCGAGTGCCCGCCGCTGAAGGCGGAAATGCGCCGCTTCGTCGACTGGGTCGCCGCCTATACGCTGTCTCCGCCCGGCCTCGTGGCCCGCATGGCGCTCAGAGCACCTGCCGCCTTCGATCCCGAGCCGATGATCGAGGGGCTGCGGCTGACCGAAGGCCGGCCGGAGCGCCTTACCCCCGCCCGAGAGCGGGTGATGGAACTGGCGGCTGAAGGGCATGGCTGGACGAAGAGCGGGCTTGCCCATGCCGCCGGCGTTTCGACCAGCGTTATCGACGGTCTCGTCAAGCAGGGCGTATTCGAGACGGTGTTTCTGCCGGCGCCGCCTGTCGTGGCCGAACCCGATCCTGATTATGTCGAGCCGCGTCTGGAAGGCCCGCAGAAACAGGCCGCTTCGGAAATCCTTGAAGATGTGCGCAAGGGCGGGTTTCATGTCTCGCTGATCGATGGCGTGACCGGCTCGGGCAAGACCGAGGTCTATTTCGAGGCAGTGGCGGAGACGCTCCGGCAGGGCAAGCAGGTTCTCATCCTGCTGCCCGAAATTGCGCTGACGGCGGCCTTCCTTGAACGTTTTCAGGACCGTTTCGGTGCGAAACCGGCGGAATGGCATTCGGACCTGTCGCCGCGCATGCGCGAAAAAGTCTGGCGGCAGGCGGTGACGGGCGAGGTGAAGGTGGTGGCCGGCGCACGCTCCGCACTTTTTCTGCCTTTCGACAATCTCGGTCTGATCATCGTCGATGAAGAGCACGACCCGGCCTATAAGCAGGAAGACCGCGTCTATTATAATGCCCGCGACATGGCGGTGGTGAGAGCGCGGATCGCCGAGTTTCCTGTCGTGCTGGTGTCGGCCACGCCATCGGTCGAAAGCCAGGTCAACGGCAGTTCGGGGCGTTATAACACCATTCATCTGCACACGCGTTTCGGCGATGCGGCGATGCCCGATCTGCACCTTGTCGATATGCGCCGTCATCCGCCAGAGAGGGGAGGGTTTCTGTCACCCGTCCTGCTGCGCGGCATCGGCAAGACCATCGAGAAAGGCGAGCAGGCGCTGCTCTTCCTCAATCGTCGCGGTTATGCGCCGCTGACGCTCTGCCGGGTTTGCGGCCACCGTTTTCAGTGCCCGCAATGTTCCAGCTGGCTGGTGGAGCACCGGTTCCGCAATCAATTGCAGTGCCACCAGTGCGGCCACAGCGAACCGACGCCCGATCATTGCCCGGAATGCGGCACCTTCGATCATCTGGTGGCCTGCGGGCCGGGTGTGGAGCGCATCGCCGAGGAGGTGGAGAAACATTTCCCGGAAGCCCGCACCATCGTGCTCTCCTCCGATCTCATGGGCGTCAAACGCCTGCGGTTGGAGCTGGAGGCGATCGTCAAGGGCGAGGCCGATATCGTTATCGGCACGCAGCTCGTCGCCAAGGGACATAATTTTCCGCTGATGACACTTGTGGGCATCGTCGATGCCGATCTCGGCCTTGCCAATGGTGATCCGCGTGCAGCGGAGCGAACGTTTCAGCTATTGTCGCAGGTGACGGGGCGCGCAGGGCGCACGGGGTTGAAGAGCCATGGCCTGTTGCAGACCTACCAGCCGCAGCATCCCGTCATGCAGGCGATCGTTTCAGGTGATGCCTCGGCCTTTTACGAAAGGGAGATCGTCGAGCGGGAAAAAGCCGTCCTGCCGCCCTTTGGGCGTCTTGCCTCGGTTATTGTCTCCGCCGATACGCGCGGGGAGGCCGAAACCCATGCGCGGGGCTTGAGGGCGGCGGCACCGCAGGTGACGGGCATCATGCTGCTCGGCCCGGCGGAAGCGCCGCTGGCACTCATCCGCGGCCGTCATCGTTTCCGGTTGCTGGTGCACGGGCGGCGCAATTCCGACATGCAGTCCTTTCTCCGGACGCTTCTCGCCAATGGCCCGAAGGAGCGGGGCAGCGTCCATGTTCAGCTGGATATCGATCCGCAAAGTTTCCTCTGAACATTGTCAATGAAGGCGTTTTCCCGCTGTCATGGCCGTGTCATAACGCAGCAGGCGAAAAGAACGATTTGGGGAACGAGATGGAGTTTTATTTTCCGGCCGAATTCGGCGAGCAACTGGCCTTTGGAGCCGCGGTGATATCGGCCGCGATCGGTCTGTTTTTCATGTTTGCACCCGGCATTACCCTTCGCGCCTTCGGCCTGCAGCCGGCTGGCGAGAGCAGGGATGGTTATGCGCTGGTGCGCTCGTCGCTTGCCGGGTTTTATCTCGGTCTCGGCGCGGCCGCGCTGCTTCTGGCGCAGCCCATGGTCTATCTTGCTTTCGGTGCGGCCTTTTCTCTCAGCGTGTTCGGCGGCATCCTCTCCATTCTGTCAGATGGAGGCGCAACCATGCGGAATTGCTTACTCATGGTTGTGCATTTTGTCCTGGCCGCATTGTCGTTGAGCTATGTCTTCGGACTGGTCTAAGCCGGGCTTTTTGGCTTTTGTGCCGCACCAGACCCGCATCCTGAGCGAAATAGGAAAATTTAAACGCATTCCCCCTTGCCCAAACGGCGCTTTCCGCTATTACGCGTGTTGCGAGTCCCGGCGTCCTATGCTAGACGGACCGCGAAATTGGGAAAAGGCAGGGGGGAATTCCGGTCTTTTTCGGGGAAATTGAAACGATTTCAAGAATTTGATGCGGTGGATCGCCACCGTTGATAATCTTGGACGATTAGCAGGGAAAAAGTGCCCGTGGCAGACACCTCCCATGGAACATCCGGTGTAGCGGAAAGGTATGCGTCGTCGCTTTTCGAGCTTGCTTTGGAAGCGGGTGCGGTCGAAGCGGTTCAGGCCGATCTGGATAAGTTCGGCGCACTTCTCGACGAAAGCGACGATTTGAAGCGTCTGGTTGCGAGCCCGGTGTTTTCCGCCGAGGATCAGTTCAAGGCAATCACCGCAATCTGCGAAAAGGCCGGCATTGCCGGTCTCGCTCTCAATTTCCTCAAGGTCGTTGCGAATAATCGCCGTCTCTTTGCCGTTCCCGGCATGATCCGCGCCTACCGCACCATTGCCGCCGCCCACCGCGGCGAAATCACCGCCGAGGTTACCTCGGCACATGCGCTCGACGAGGCGCAGGAAACTGAACTGAAGGCGGCGCTGAAGAGCGTTACCGGCAAGGATGTGGCGGTTTCCGTTACCGTCGATCCGTCGATCCTCGGCGGCCTGATCGTCAAGGTCGGCTCTCGCCAGATCGATACGTCTCTTCGCACCAAACTTTCCACCCTTAAGCTTGCACTGAAAGAGGTTGGCTGATGGATATCCGCGCCGCGGAAATTTCCGCAATTCTGAAAGATCAAATCAAAAATTTCGGCAACGAGGCGGAAGTCTCGGAAGTCGGTCAGGTGCTTTCCGTCGGTGACGGTATCGCCCGCGTCTATGGCCTCGACAATGTTCAGGCCGGCGAAATGGTCGAGTTTCCCGGCGGCATTCGCGGCATGGCGCTCAACCTCGAAGCCGACAACGTCGGTGTGGTTATCTTCGGTTCGGACCGTGACATCAAGGAAGGCGACACCGTAAAGCGGACTGGCGCTATCGTTGACGTTCCGGTCGGTCCGGAACTGCTCGGCCGCGTCGTTGACGCGCTTGGCAACCCGATCGACGGCAAGGGCCCGATCAATGCCGCCAAGCGTTCGCGCGTTGACGTCAAGGCTCCCGGCATCATTCCGCGCAAGTCGGTTCATGAGCCGATGTCGACCGGCCTCAAGGCCATCGATGCGCTCATCCCGGTTGGCCGCGGCCAGCGCGAGCTCGTCATCGGCGACCGCCAGACCGGCAAGACCGCAATCATTCTCGACACGATCCTGAACCAGAAGGCCATTCACGACAATGGCCCGGATGGCGACAAGCTTTATTGCGTCTACGTCGCTATCGGTCAGAAGCGTTCGACCGTCGCCCAGTTCGTGAAGGTTCTGGAAGAGCGCGGCGCGCTGCAGTACTCGATCATCGTTGCTGCTACCGCTTCCGATCCGGCTCCGATGCAGTACCTCGCTCCGTTTGCCGGTTGCGCCATGGGCGAGTACTTCCGTGACAACGGCAAGCACGCTCTCATCGGCTACGATGACCTTTCCAAGCAGGCCGTTGCCTATCGTCAGATGTCGCTTCTGCTGCGCCGCCCGCCGGGCCGCGAAGCTTATCCGGGCGACGTTTTCTACCTCCACTCCCGTCTTCTCGAGCGCGCTGCAAAGCTCTCCGACGAAATGGGCGCTGGTTCGCTGACGGCTCTGCCGGTCATCGAAACCCAGGGTAACGACGTTTCGGCCTTTATTCCGACCAACGTGATCTCGATCACCGACGGCCAGATCTTCCTTGAAACCGACCTGTTCTATCAGGGCATTCGTCCGGCCGTTAACGTCGGTCTGTCGGTTTCGCGCGTTGGCTCCGCCGCTCAGATCAAGGCGATGAAGCAGGTTGCCGGTTCGATCAAGGGTGAACTTGCCCAGTATCGCGAAATGGCTGCCTTCGCCCAGTTCGGTTCGGACCTCGACGCTTCCACGCAGCGCCTGCTCAACCGCGGCGCCCGCCTGACCGAGCTTCTGAAGCAGCCGCAGTTCTCTCCGCTCAAGACGGAAGAACAGGTCGCGGTGATCTTCGCCGGTGTCAACGGTTACCTCGACAAGGTTCCGGTCGCGCAGGTCGGCAAGTTCGAGCAGGGTCTGCTTTCCTACCTCCGCTCGGAAGGCAAGGCGATCCTCGACACCATCCGCACGGAAAAGGCTATCAGCGACGATACCAAGGGCAAGCTCAAGGGCGCTCTTGATAGCTTCGCCAAGTCTTTCTCGTAATCAGGGCTCTTTTACTCGGACGGATAACGGATGCCTTCACTAAAGGATCTGAAAAACCGCATTGCCTCCGTAAAGGCGACGCAGAAGATTACCAAGGCGATGAAAATGGTCGCCGCGGCGAAGCTTCGGCGCGCCCAGGAAGCTGCGGAGGCCGCCCGGCCTTATTCTCAGCGCATGAGCGCCGTTCTCGCCAACATCGCCAAGGCGGTCGAGGCGGACGTTGCTCCGGCGCTGATGACCGGCACCGGCAAGGACGACGTGCATTTGCTCGTCGTCTGCACGGCTGAACGTGGCCTTTGCGGCGGTTTCAACTCGCAGATTTCCCGTTTTGCCCGCGATCACGCCCGCAAGCTGATTTCGGAAGGCAAGACGGTCAAGATCATCACGGTTGGCAAGAAGGGTTACGACAGCCTTCGCCGCGAATTTGCAGCCAACATCATCGAGCGCATTGAACTGCGCGACGTGAAGAAGGTCGGTTTCGAAAATGCCGACCAGATCGCCAAGAAGGTGATCTCGCTCTTCAACGCCGGTGAGTTCGATGTCTGCACGCTGATCTATTCGGAATTCAAGTCCGTCATCAGCCAGATCCCGACCGGCCTGCAGCTCATTCCGGCCGCAACGCCTGTTGTGGAAGAGGATGCCGCGACGCAGAACGCCGTCTACGAATATGAGCCGGATGCGGCTTCTATTCTGGAAGACCTTATTCCGCGCAACATTTCGGTGCAGGTTTTCCGGGCTCTGCTCGAAAACGTTGCCGGTGAAATGGGCGCCAAGATGAGCGCGATGGACAATGCAACGCGCAATGCCGGTGAGATGATCAACAAGCTGACGCTATCCTACAACCGTCAGCGTCAGGCTCAGATCACCAAGGAACTCATTGAAATCATTTCGGGCGCGGAAGCGCTCTGAGGTAAGGAAAGAGGGTAAGGATAATGGCTAAGGCAGCTACCCCCAAGAAAACCGCAGCGGTGAACGGCGCGGGCAAGGTTACCCAGGTTATCGGCGCTGTTGTCGACGTGGCGTTCGAAGGCGAACTGCCTCCGATCCTGAACGCGCTCGAAACCGAGAACAATGGCAACCGCCTCGTTCTGGAAGTCGCACAGCATCTCGGCGAAAACGTCGTTCGCACGATCGCCATGGACTCGACCGAAGGTCTGGTTCGCGGTCAGGGCGTTGTCAACACGGGTGCGCCGATCGAAGTTCCGGTCGGTCCCGAAACGCTCGGCCGTATCATGAACGTCATCGGCGAGCCGGTTGACGAAGCCGGTCCGATCACCACGGCCAAGAAGCGCGCCATCCACCAGGATGCACCGTCTTACGTCGAGCAGTCGACCGAAGCGCAGATCCTCGTCACCGGCATCAAGGTCGTCGACCTTCTGGCTCCTTACGCCAAGGGCGGTAAGATCGGCCTGTTCGGCGGCGCCGGCGTTGGCAAGACCGTTCTCATCATGGAACTCATCAACAACGTCGCCAAGGCGCACGGCGGTTACTCGGTATTCGCCGGTGTTGGTGAGCGTACCCGCGAAGGTAACGACCTCTATCACGAAATGATCGAGTCGAACGTCAACAAGCTCGGCGGTGGCGAAGGCTCCAAGGCAGCACTCGTTTACGGCCAGATGAACGAACCGCCGGGCGCTCGCGCCCGCGTCGCTCTGACCGGTCTGACGATCGCTGAAAACTTCCGTGACGAAGGCCAGGATGTTCTGTTCTTCGTGGACAACATCTTCCGCTTCACGCAGGCTGGTTCGGAAGTGTCGGCTCTGCTCGGCCGTATTCCTTCGGCCGTGGGCTACCAGCCGACGCTCGCAACGGACATGGGCCAGATGCAGGAACGCATCACCACCACGACCAAGGGTTCGATCACCTCGGTTCAGGCCATTTACGTTCCCGCCGACGACTTGACCGACCCGGCTCCCGCAACTTCGTTCGCGCATCTTGACGCAACGACGGTTCTGTCGCGTTCGATCGCTGAAAAGGGTATCTACCCGGCTGTTGACCCGCTCGACTCCACCTCGCGTATGCTTGACCCGATGATCGTCGGCGAAGAGCACTATGAAGTGGCTCGTAAGGTTCAGTCGACCCTGCAGCGCTACAAGGCTCTCCAGGACATCATCGCCATCCTCGGCATGGACGAACTGTCGGAAGAAGACAAGCTGACGGTTGCCCGCGCCCGCAAGATCGAGCGTTTCCTGTCGCAGCCGTTCTTCGTTGCTGAAGTCTTCACCGGTTCGCCGGGCAAGCTGGTCGCTCTCGAAGACACGATCAAGGGCTTCAAGGGCCTGGTCAACGGCGAATATGACAACCTGCCGGAAGCTGCTTTCTACATGGTCGGTTCGATGGAAGAAGCCATCGAAAAGGCAAAGAAGCTGGCTGCCGAGGCTGCCTGATCATGAATTGGCGGGCGCGTGGCTCTAGCCGCGCGCCCTGCCGACAATGGTGGCGAACCGGAACGGCTTTCGCCTGCGTTGTAAAAGACAAGTCCGTGACGCCCGCGTAATTGAAAAGAAGTGAATAGCCATGGCTGACAGTTTCAAATTCGATCTCGTTTCCCCGGAGCGTCTGCTCGTTTCCGAAACGGTTACGGAAGTCGTCATCCCGGCTACGCTGGGTGAGATGACCGTTCTGGCCAATCATGCGCCGACGATGACCACGATCAAGCCGGGTCTGGTAACGGTGAAGTTCGCTTCCGGCGAGACGCATAAATATGTCGTCTTCGGTGGTTTTGCCGATATTCTGCCGACCGGCTGCACGCTTCTCGCCGAATCCGCCGTTTCGGCCGATGACATGTCCCCCGACACGCTGCAGAAGCGTATCGATGCGGCCAAGGCCGAAATCGAAGAGGGCAATCATCATCACGAACATCTGACCAAGCTTGAAAAGCACCTTTATGAACTGACGAACCTGCATGAGGTTCTCGTCGCTGCTTGAAAGCACCGGGCGGGTTCGAAAGAATGACTGCCCACAAAAAACCTAAAGCAGAAAGCGGCCGCTTCGGTCGCTTTTTTGTTTTGGGCTGTTGCCTCCCCATATCAGGCGAAGCATGGCTGCTTTCGCATAGAAACCCGTCACCTGGCCTAATCTGAGATTCCGAATGGCGTTGGCGGGATTGCATCAGTGATGGACGTGCGGAAAATGGGTAAGGCAAGGAGTGCCTTCAACGGGTGCACCCGGGAAACCGATTCCGATTTTTAGGGCTTTCGGTTAGATGTGATACCGGGAAGAAATGCTGCTTTGAGATCGTGAGAGAGACGAAGCGGATTTTCGTCATGGAGGAGTGATCGGCGTGTCGGCAAAGGCAAGTTACCGAAGGGTCGCAAGAACCGCTTTGCGCGAAGGGGCCATAGTGAAGGGCGAGAGGGCGGTGCCCGAGGAGGTGCCGGTTGCCTTTTCCTATGGCGGCAGCACCCATGCCGTGATGATGGCCAGCCCCGCTGATCTTGTCGATTTCGCGGTCGGTTTCAGTCTTACGGAAGGCATCATATCCACAAGGGCGGAAATCCGTTCCATCGAGGTGATCGAGGCCGGGCAGGGCTTCGATGTTCAGGTGGATTTGCAGGATGCCAATGCGGATGCGCTGAGGGCAAGACGGCGGCATATGGCAGGCCCCGTCGGCTGCGGTCTTTGTGGCATCGAATCCATAGAACAGGCGGTCCGCGTGGTACCGGAGTTGAGCGGCGTGGAAGTCTGCGTTGACGGCGATGATATCGTTGCTGCGGTGAAAGCGCTGAGTGAAGCGCAAAGCCTCAATCGCGAAACGCGGGCAGTTCACGGCGCGGGTTTCTACAATCCTCAAAAAGGGCTGCTTGCTGTCCGCGAAGATGTTGGCCGCCACAATGCGCTCGACAAGCTCGCAGGTGCGGTTGTCAATGCGGACCTATCGCCCGATAAGGGTATTGTGGTGGTCACCAGCCGACTGTCGGTGGAAATGGTCCAGAAGACGGCCATTCTTGGCAGCCCCATTCTGGCGGCGATCTCCGCGCCCACTGCGCTCGCCATCGAAACGGCCGAGAGTTCGGGTGTCACACTTGTGGCGCTGGTGCGGGGTGAAGATTTTGAAATCTTCACCCGGGCGGATCGTATCATTCTATAACATTGAGGCCGCCGTTTCCCGGCGGCCCTTGGTTTCAGAGCGGGCCTAGAATTCCGCCCATTCGGCGGCTGCGTTTCCATGAGACCTTGGCGCGGCGGCATATCGCGGTTGCGGCGTGGGGAGCCTAGTGACGACGGCCGGTTTTTTGTCGGCCGGGCGGGCGGGCGATGCCGGTGCCTCATGCGATATTCTGAACTGCCGCAGCAATTCGTGCAGATTTTCCGCTTCCGTGGCGAGGCCGTGGCTGGCGGCGGTGGTTTCCTCCACCATGGCGGCGTTTTTCTGGGTGGCCTGATCCATGACGTTGACCGCCTGATTGATTTCGCTGAGGCCATTCGCCTGTTCGCGTGAGGCTTCAACGATAGCCGAGACATTGGTGTCGATCTCGCTCATCTGCGACTGGATATCCCGGAGCGCGCCGCCGGTTCTGCCCACCAGATCCACACCGTTGGCGACCTGCTCGCGGGAGGTGTTGATGAGGGATTTAATTTCCTTGGCCGCAACGGCGGACCGTTGTGCGAGTTCGCGGACCTCCTGCGCCACAACGGCGAAACCCTTGCCAGCGTCGCCAGCCCGGGCGGCTTCGACACCCGCATTCAGAGCCAGAAGATTGGTCTGGAAGGCGATGTCGTCAATGACGCCGATAATGTTGGTGATTTCACCCGAGGACCGGGAAATCGCATCCATGGCGGAAATTGCCTGCTGGACAATATCGCCGGAATGTTCGGCATGTTCTCTCGTTCGCAATACCAGCTTTCCGGCCTCGCCGGCGCGCTGGCTGGCATCGGTAACGGTGGTGGTGATTTCCTCCAGCGCGGCTGCGGTCTCTTCCAGCGAGGCGGCCTGCTGTTCGGTGCGCTGCGAAAGCTGATCGGCGGCGATGCGGATTTCACCGGAGCCCGAGGCGATTGTCGAGGCATTGTGGGCGATGGTCTGCATGGTGGCCTGCAGCTTGGCGACGACTTCGTTGAAGTCCGCGCGCAGCTTTTCCATGCTGGGCACGAAGCTGTTGTCGAGGCGCTGCACAAGATCACCTTCGGCCAGCGCCCGCAGGGCATCGGCAAGCACACTGATGGCGCTCATGCGCGGCGTGACATCGGTGGCGAATTTCACCACTTTGACCACCTTGCCGGCTTCGTCCAGCACCGGATTATAGGCGGCCTGGATCCATATTTCCTTGCCGTTCTTTCCATAGCGGACGAATTCATCCGAGATGAATTCCCCTGCCGCCAGTCGCGGCCAGAAATTGCCATAGGCGGGCGAGGCGGCATAGGCCGGATCGCAGAACATGCGGTGATGCCTGCCCTCGATTTCTTTGAGGTCGTAATTCACCGTGGCGCAAAAATTCGGGTTGGCGGTAATGATGGTGCCGTCCGGGAAAAATTCGATTGTGGCCTGCGAACGGGAGAGCGCCTCCAGCTTGCCCGCATCGTCCACGGCCCTGATTTTCTTGGCGGTGATGTCGGTGGCGATCTTCACGACCTTATAGGGTTTGCCGGAACGGAAAACCGGGTTGTAAGAGGCCTCGATCCAGATAACCGAGCCGTCCTTGCGAATACGGCGATATTCCCTGGCCTGGAATTCGCCACGGGCGAGAGACTCCCAGAATTCCTGATAGGCCCGCGACCCGGCAAGCTCGCTATCGCAGAAGATACGATGGTGCTTGCCGACGATCTCGGTGAGATCGTACCCCAGCGCCGTGCAGAAATTTTTATTCGCGGTGAGGATATTGCCCTTGAGATCGAATTCTATGACCGCCTGCGATCTCGATATCGCATCGAGCATATTTCTGTTATCTGCGCTTTTCCCTAACCCCAGCATTATACGTCCCCCAAAAACGGCCCACGGCGCGGCGAGCCGCACAGGATATGCGGTCCGCGTCGTATCATGTTGAACAACGAACAGGTTTGCCGCCGAAGGCAGCAATGCAGGCACTTCCGTCTCTCCGCCTCGGTCAGGTATCGGGCCAGCGTGATATTCGTGCCGGCGCGATACTGTTCCATGGCCTTTAATATTAGATATCCATAATATTAAAATGTTCTTATTTAATAAGACGAGGTAAAGAGGAAAAACAAAACCGCCGGGCAGGTGCACCGGCGGTCTGGATTGATCGATAGTCTTCGTGTGGCGTGGCCTGACAAAAAAGGCCTGATTAGGCCGCGAGATCTTCCGCTTCGGTTCCCTTGAACATTTTCGCAAGGTTAAGGAAGCAGATCATGCCATGTTCGTTAGCGATAATGCCTTCCGAATAGGACTTGTCGAAGGAGGCCGAGATTTCCGGAACCGGCTGAACCTGATTTGCCGGGATCGTCAGAATGTCGGAAACGCGGTCGACGAGCATGCCGATGACCATGTTGTGCACTTCCGCCACCACGATGGCGCTTCTCTCATTGGCAACGGTGCTCTTCATGCCGAGCTTGTGAGCCAGATCGATGATTGGAATAACAGAGCCGCGCAGGTTCATGACGCCGATGACGTCTTTCGGCGCGTGGGGAATGGGCGTCGAAGGCGCCCAGCCGCGAATTTCGCGGATGGTCGTCGTCTTCACGCAGAATTCCTGATCATGCAGACGGAACGCGATGATTTCGAGCGTCTCACCGCCAAAATTGGTAGAGTTAATCATTGCCATCAGAATTCTTCCCAATGCTCGCTGTGGAGGCCGGCGCAAGTGCACCGACACTTGCATATGCGGATTTGGCGTTCTGCCTGGTGCCTGAACAGCCGGAAACAATATTTCCGTCTTCAATGGATGATTTGTATCATCAGATGGTTTCGCAAACCTAAATGCGAAGCGGCGCTGGAGTATTTTCGCTTTTCTTCGAAACGCGAAAATACTCTCTTTGATTTTACGCATTGTCCGGACGTAAAAACCGCCACGCACTTTTACTCGAAATGCTAATATTCTTTCTCGTAAAATATGCCGGCTGCGCCTTCGCCATCGCCGCCCGCTTCCCCGCGTAGCTTCACGCCCCGTCCGACATCGAGGTTGATGATGGCTTTTGCGCCGGATTCGCCGCTTTGCTGCAGCTCGAGATAGGTTCTTTCGTTCAGATATTTACCGGCGGAAACACGGGCCTGCCCTTCGGAATCTGTCGAAATATCGAGATCGTCGACGCCGAGATTGCTTCTGAGCTTGTCGAACAGCGAGGTGGAACGCCCGCCGGCCAACTGGGCGGCGGCATCGGCCAGCCTTGCGATCTGCAGAGCCGAGAGTTTCGACATGGATTGGCCGAAGATCAGCTGCGCCATCACCTCATCCTGCGGCAGGGCGGGCGCGGAGGAGAAAGCAAAGGTCGGATCGTTGGCGTTGCCGGAAACGGCCACGGTGATGGTCGTCGAACCGACCGTCGAGTCGGCCTTCATATCGAGGACCGGAACGAGGCCGCCACCGAAACTGATATTGCCGGTGGTGAAATCGAGGCGGCGAGTGAGGATTTCGAGCCGGCCACGGCGCATTTCGAAGCCGCCGGAAATGACGGGAACGGCTGCCGTGCCACGGATCGTCAGATTGCCCGTGAGTTCCGCATCGATGCCGCGCCCGCGCACGAAGATGCCGCTCGGTGCGTTCACCTGCAGATCGAGATTGATGGTGGACGAACTGCCGCTGCCGCCCTGATCAGCCCCGAGCGCCTTGGCCTGCGCGCGCACCTTCGGCGGGGCGTTCTTGTGCTTGACATCGATCTCCGTCAGCGAGGCCGGAAGCTTTTCCGGAATGGTGATGGCGCTTCTGTCCAGCGTCAGGTTGCCGCCCAGCACGGGGGAATTCAGCAGCGGGCCTTTCAGCGTCAGCGTGCCGCTTACCACTGTCGTCACCAGCGTGCCGTCATTATAACCCGCGCGATTAAGGGTGATCGATATATCGGCGGGGAAACCCGAACCACCGGCTATGCCGACGCTGCCGGTTCCCGAGATCGTTCCGCCGCCCGCCAGCTTGCCCGTCAGTCGCGAAATGACGGCACGGTCGCGGTCGAAGGTGATGGTGGCGCCCAGATCGTTGATGGTCAGGTTCCGGCGCACATCGGTCAGGCGCGTACCATCGGTGGTGATGCTGCCGGTAACGACAGGTGCGGAAGCGCTGCCGGAAATCTTCACATCGATGGCGGCGGTGCCGTCCACATCGAGGCCCTGCGCTGCGGTTTGCGCCGCGACGGCGGAGAAGGGCAGCCTGCCGGAAAACGCCATCGAAAGCGGACGATTGCCGGCGATGCCGAGCGAGCCGCCGCCGGAAAGCGACATGCCGCCCTGGCCGGATACATTGGTGTCGATCTGCAAGGTGCCACCGGCAAAACGGCCGTTCGCCTTGATGCCGAGCGCGGCAAGGCCCGCCGCACGTGTCTGCGCGACCTCGGCATTGGTCCAGTTCAGATTGTAATCGACCGCGGGGTTCGATGCCGCACCCTTGGCGCTCACCGTGCCGGAGATGCTGCCTGCCGCATCCAGTCCGGTGGCGAAGGCATTTGCGAGACTGGCGGGCAGCGAACGGATATCGGCATTGATGTCGAGCGTCGACCCGGCGCTGCCGTTGACCTCGACGCGTCCTTCACCCGTGATGATGGTCAGATCGGAGATGCGGGCCGTGCCGTTCTGGATGGCGATGGTGCTCGGTTTTTCAAGGCGAACCGCAATGCCCTTGGGAGCGGCGGAAAAGGCGTCGACGCGCACTGTCATCGGTGATCCGCCGGTCTCAGCGCTGCCCTTTACCACCAGCGGCGCATTGTCGTAACGGCCATTGACGTCGAACTGCGTCGTCGTACCGGAATGGCCGATGGTGGCATTCAGGCCCGATATCGCGGCGGCGCCGGCATTGACGCTATCGGCGCTGACCTTGCCATTGATGGCGAGAGCCTGAAGATCGTCGATGGAAATATCGGCGGCGAGTTTGGAGATCGTTGTCGTGCCCTGGCGGATGCTGCCGCCATTGGCCTTGATCGTCGCGGCAATCCGGCCATTGGCGTTGCTCAGGGCGATATCGCCGGCAATATCGCCATCCGCCTGCTGCGCGGCGAGGGCGGCGAGCAGGGCAAGGTCGGGGAAATTGAAGGAGAGATTGCCCGATGGCAGGAATTGCTGCGAGAATTGCAGCTGGCCGTTCAAGATATTCCGGCCTACGGCCACGTGCAGCTCGGGGATGGCCGTGCCGTTTTCGGTCTGCACCACATCGGCATTGGCGTCGATCTTCTGTCGGTCGAGGCTGCCGCTGGCGGTGAGCTTTGCCTGAGGCGCGGCGGGATCGGCCTTGCCCGTTGCATTGACCTTCAGCGATTCGAGTGTTCGTCCGGCAAGGATTGCGCTTTCGGAACTCAGGGTGACGTTGAAATCCGGTGCTGCCAGCGCGCCGCTGGCCTCGATTGCAAAATCGGCGACGCCCTTCGCCTGTGGCGTCAGTTTTTCAAGAGCGGGAAATTTACCCGTCAGGCTGGCGCTCAATGCATCGTTTTCGAGGCCGACATTGCCGGTTGCTTCGATGGTTCCCGACTTGACGACGAGGTTTTCAAGGCTGGTGCGTCCGCCGATGGTCACGTCGATATCGCCCTGGAGGGCGATGGTGGTGTCGAATTTTTCCGCGAGAGCCGGTGGAAGGGTGGCGGGCAGCGCGAAGAGCTGCACGCTGGAGGTCAGGCGATTGCCGCTGAGATCGAAACTGCCGTTCAACGTCCCACCGACACTGGCGCTTTCCAGCGTTGCGCCGTCGAAGCCGATGGCGGACGAAGTGAGGCTGAGCGGCGCCTTGACGGTGAGGGGCGCCCGCACCAGCCGGTCGATATCGGGGCTGACGAAGGAGGATTGCGCCACGGACAGCACTGTCGCGATCGTGCCGCTGCGGTTGGCGATGTTGAGATCGGCGCTCTCGGCCGTCAGCTTGACGTCATCGAGCCTGCCTTGCGGCAGGGAAAGGCTGCGCAACGATACCGTCGTGTTGAGATGCGCGGCGTCTGCACCGCCCTTGAGGGAAAGATCGAGGCCGTTGATGAGGGCCTGAACCTCGCCATTCTCCAGCGGCCAGCGAAAATCCACGGGGCCGGCGGTGCCGATGAGATTGGCGGCGAGATCGTTCTGACCGTTCGGATCGACCGTGCCTGACGCCGTCAACAGCAGGGTGCCGGTCTCCAGCGTGCTGCTGCCGATTTCGATGCGGCCCTGCGGCGAAAGGGTTGCATTTGCGTCGAGCTTTGTCTCGCCAGCAAAAAGCTGACGGAAGGCCGGAGGCAGAAGCAGATCGGGCTGGCCACCGCCTGCAATTTCGATACGGCGGGTGCCATCATCTGCAAGAAGGTGGCGGCCGGTGACATTGACGACAGGGTTGCCGGCGACATTGCCACGCAGCGTGCCCGTCCAGTTGGAAAGCGGGCCTTCGCCGTTGAGGTCTATCGCCACCGCAGGTGTTCCCGGAAGAGAAAGCAGCGTGGCGAGAAGACCGCCCTCTGGCTCCTTCATCTCCGCTTTCAGCTTCAGGACATTCTCATTCGGAAGGAAGGCTATGTCGGCATTAACCTCCGCATCCGGCGCATTGAGTCGATGGGCGGTGAGCGATAGCCGCATATCGTCCTGGGCAGCCGTCAGGTTGCCTTCCGCGTTCAGGTCGAAGGGACGGCCGAGAAGCGATTGGCCAAGGCTGATATCGGGAAAGCTGAACTTGTCGACGGCGATTTCGATCGGCAGCGAGGAATTGCCGGAGCTCTTGGTCGATGTCTGCTCCGGGGCAAGCGGTTTGCGCTCGACATCGATCGATCCGGCCGAGACCCGGTCGGCATGGAAGGTGCCGGCAAGCAGCGAGAGCGGCGACCAGTCGACGGCGATCTGGTTCACGCGGGCATAGGGCCCCTGCCGGTCTGAAAGCGTGACATTGTCGAGCCGCAGGCGGCCGGTCAAAAGGCCGCTCGGGGGCGAAATCTCGATTACCTGATCGGGCGTGGAAACGAGCGATGAAATCTGCTTTGCGGCAATTCTTGCGCCCATCGGGGTAAAACCGACGAACAGAACCGCAAGCAACACCAGCACGACGCCGCACAATGCAGCGTAGCCCAGCCATTTCAGCAATCGAATCAACGTTTTCATAAAGGGTAATCTACACTCTGTTGCAAGGGTGTTCGACTGCGGCGTTTAAAAAGACTGACCGATGCCAGCATAAATGCCGAAACTGTTGCCGCCATCGTATTTGTCGAGCGGCATGGCGACATCGAGACGCAGAGGCCCGAAGGGCGTTGCGTAACGCAGGCCGATACCGGCGCCAGCCCGGATATCGGAAAAATCGGGTGTCACGTCTTCCGAAACCACACCCGCATCGATGAAGGGGACGATGCCGATCGTATCGGTGACCTTGATGCGGGCCTCAATGGAGCCGACGACATAGGAGCGGCCGCCCGTCGCGTCGCCGGCGGCATTGTAGGGCGATATTTCCTGATAGCTGTAGCCGCGCACCGATCCGCCGCCGCCGGCATAAAAGCGCCTGGTGGTGGGTATGTCCTGCAGATCGCTGCCGCCGACCAGCACACCGCCGGAAAGCTTTCCGGCCATGATCAGCCGGTCCTCGGCGCCAAGTCCCTTGTAGCCCGAAATGGAGCCTTCGAAAGAGGAAAAGAAGGTGCCGTTCAGTGCTTCATAGCTCGGCTTGGCGGCCACCGAGGCGCGAAAGCCTTCGGTCGGGTTCAGCTTGTCGTCGCGTGTATCACGAACGAATTCCAGTGGGATGGAGGTGGTGAGATATTCGTTCTTGCCGAACGCGTCTTCCGTATCGGCCCATTGCACCTCGAGGCCGGCTGCGGCTGTATCGGTATCGTTGAGCTCGTAGGCGAAACCGGCGGTTCCCGTCACGGTCTTGGCGTCGTATGTATCGGGGTGTTCGGTCTTGGCAATCAGGCTGGTCTTGAAGGTGGTGCGCGGATTGAACATGCCGGGCTTGGTGAAAGTGATACCCGCCGAATAATCCATGCCTTCGACGCTCGATGCTTCGGCGATGCGCGAAACCGAACCTTCGATACGCAGCGATTCGGCCTGCCCGAACAGGTTTCTGTGGCCCCAATAACCCTGAAGACCGATACCTTCCGTGGTGGAATATTGCGCGCCGACGCCGAAATAGCGGTGCTTGCCTTCCGAAACCTCGATGGTAAGCGGAATTGTGCCGTCGCGCGCCAGCGTTCCCGCTTCCTTGATGGTCAGGCTGGAAAAGACGCCCAGCTGCCGCAGCCTGTCGGCGGCCTTGCGCAGTTTTTCCGGCGAATAGGGCTCTCCGCCATTGAGGCGCGAATAACGGCGGATAAAATCGCCATCGACGGTTTTTTCACCCGTGACGGTCACCGTGCCGAGGGGCGCCACGGGACCGCCTTCGGCCGCCATGGTAATGTCCACCGTGCTTGTCGCGTGGTTGGCGACTGCCTCGCGTTTCGTCAGCTTCGCAAGCGGACGGCCTTCGGCCTTCAGATCATCGATCAGCTTGTTGCCGGCGCGGATGATGGCGAGAGAACCGGCGTCGCCGCCGGTCGTCAGACCATATTCCTCAAGGTTGCGGCCGGTGACATCGCCTTCAAGCCTGACATTTCCAAGTTTGAAGACCGGGCCGGGCGTAACCGTAATGACCACGGGCACCGGAGCGGAATGATCGAACACCGGATTGGGCGGCAGGCTATCCACATCCTTGCCGGCGACGGTGACCCTGACGATGCCGCCATAGCGGGCGTTTTCATAAAGCGCCGCGATCAGCCTGTCCCGGTCGTCTCTTGCCTTTATCAGAAGGCCAAGATCACCGGAGGCCGGCTTGTCCTTGTCGGCAAGAAGAAGCGAACTGTTTTCCAGGCTGTCTTTCAGGGATTTATCGGCGTCCGCGGCATCGAGCGTGACGGCGTATTTAACGGGGTTGATAACCTCGACCTCCGGCTCTTCCGAACCCCAGAGGCGCATGCCGAACAGTTTGAAGGCAAAGGCGTCACGGGTAAACGCCGGATACAGGGCGAACGTCACAGCAACCGCAAGCGCGGTGCCAGCTTTCCGATACGCAATACCTGTCTTCGGGTTAGTTCGTGTTCTTCGCATAAGCTGCTTTATGGTTGAGCCTTTATTGTCGCCCTAACCCGTTTCCTGTCCGTTAACATTGCAATTTAATCATAAATAAACGGCTTTGAGGACCCTTCGACTGGTGTTTTGCCGCCCAAAACGCAAAAAGCCCCGGGTGACCGGGGCTTCTGTGCAACGGTATCTCGCGAAGCGATTAGCGGCAACGTGCCGTGTAACGCTGACCGTACTGGTCGCGATAATAGCAATAGCCCGGCTCGGAAGCATTGCCGATGAGGGCACCGCCGACGCCGCCGATTGCCGCACCCACTGCCGCGCCACGAACGTTGCCCGTGATAGCTCCACCAATAACAGCACCGGAAACGGCGCCGATGGAAGCTCCCTTTTCAGTCTGCGTGCAGCTTGCAAGCGACAGGCCGACGAGCGCAAATATGATTGCCTTTTTCATGAAACTCTCTCCAACGTTACAATGAGCTCTTCGGCTCGGTAGGCGTCCCATATTTATCTGCGGCGACTGCTACCTCCGACCGCCACAGATAACTAACAATTCGATGTCGTTTAGGGAAGCCTCCTCTTTCGGCATTCCTCCGAGCGTAAATCGATTGCGTCCCAAACAACGGCGCGGCGTAAAAAAGGTTCCAAAAATCCGGGTTTTTTGATGTGAATCAATTTTGTACTTTCCATCAGCTTCTATAAACGGTTTATTGGAATGGTTCAAAACAACGGCGAATTGACGCAGACGCGGTTAATGTGACCCGCAAGGGTTGACGGTCCCGGTGTCGAGGCAGAAAACGATCTGGTCAATTCTGGAGCATGGCATGGACTTCGAGGCATTTTTCACGACGGAACTGCAAAGCCTGCATTCTGAGGGACGCTATCGCGTTTTTGCGGATATCGAGCGCCAGCAGGGCAATTTCCCCCGTGCGACACGGTATAACGCCAATGGCGAGCGCAAGGATGTGACCGTCTGGTGCTCCAACGACTATCTCGGCATGGGCCAGAACCCGAAAGTCATCGAAGCCATGAAGGCCGCCATCGATCACTGTGGCGCGGGTGCGGGAGGCACCCGGAATATTTCTGGCACCAACCACTATCACGTCCTGCTCGAGCGCGAACTTGCCGATCTCCACGGCAAGGAATCGGCGCTGATTTTTACCTCGGGTTATGTCTCCAACTGGGCCACCCTCGGCACGCTCGGTCAGAAAATTCCGGGCCTGATCATTTTCTCGGATGCGCTCAACCATGCATCGATGATCGAAGGCATCCGTTACGGCCGCTGCGAGCGGGTGATCTGGAAGCACAACGATCTCGAAGACCTCGAAGCCAAGCTCAAGGCGGCGGATCCGAATGCTCCGAAGCTGATCGCCTTCGAATCCGTCTATTCGATGGATGGCGATATCGCTCCGATCAAGGAAATCTGCGATCTGGCCGACCGTTATGGCGCCATGACCTATCTCGACGAAGTTCATGCCGTTGGCATGTATGGACCGCGCGGCGGCGGCATTGCTGAGCGCGAAGGCCTGATGGATCGCCTGACGATCATCGAGGGAACGCTCGGCAAGGCCTTCGGCGTCATGGGTGGCTACATCACCGGCTCCACGGCGGTTTGCGACTTCATCCGCTCCTTCGCTTCCGGTTTCATCTTCACGACGGCCCTGCCGCCGTCGCTTGCCGCCGGCGCGATTGCGTCGATCCAGCATCTGAAGGCAAGCCCCTTCGAGCGCGCCCGCCATCAGGACCGGGTGCGCAAGCTGCGCGGCCTTCTCGATGCGCGTGGTATTCCGCATATGGACAACCCAAGCCACATCGTGCCTGTCATGGTGGGCGATGCCGCCAAGTGCAAATGGATTTCGGATATCCTGCTCGACAATCACGGTGTCTATGTGCAGCCGATCAACTATCCGACCGTGCCGCGCAAGACCGAGCGCCTGCGCATTACGCCGACGCCGCTGCACAGCGATGCCGATATCGAGCATCTGGTCGGCGCGCTGCACCAGCTCTGGTCGCATTGTGCGCTGGCGCGCGCGGTGGCGTGAGACCGCAGTTTAGATAAGAGAAGACCGGGCCGCGTTTACGCGGCCTTTTCTTTGGTGGCGATCAATTCGCGGGCGTGACGACGGGCCTCCTCATCCGCTGCGAACACATCTTCAATCGTGGCGGCGGAGCGGCCGTCATGCAAACGGTCCATGACCGTTTCGACGATCTCGGCCATATCGAGAAAACCGATATTGCCCGCAACGAAAGCGTGAAAGGCGGTCTCTTCGGCGGCATTCAGGGCGGCGCCCTGCAGACCGCCGCGCTCCAGCGCGGTGCGGGCCAGGCGGATCGCCGGGAAACGGGCCTCATCCGGCGCTTCGAAATCGAGCCGCGCCAGTTTTGCGAAATCCAGCCGTTCGACACTCAGATTGCCGCGTTGCGGATAGGTGAGGGCATAAGAAATAGCGGTGCGCATGTCGGGAGAGCCGAGCTGGGCGATATAGGAGCCGTCGGTGTAACCCACCATCGAATGGATGATCGACTGCGGGTGGACGATCACCTCCACCTGATCGGGCCTCAAATCGAAGAGATATTTCGCCTCGATCATTTCCAGCCCCTTGTTGAACATGGAGGCGCTGCCGATGGAGACCTTCAGCCCCATCGACCAATTGGGATGGGCGCGGGCGATATCCGCCGTGACATTGGCCATCTCCTCGCGCGACCAGGTGCGGAACGGGCCGCCGGATGCGGTCAGCACGATGCGTTCCACGGCCTGCTTATGTTCGCCCGTCAGGCATTGGAAGATTGCGCTGTGCTCGCTGTCGACCGGGATCAGCCTGCCGCCGCCCTGCTTGACCGTGCGCAGAAAAACATCGCCAGCCGAAACCAGGCATTCCTTGTTGGCGAGCGCTATGTCTGCGCCACGTCGCGCGGCTGTAAGAGTAGGTGCAAGGCCGGGGGTTCCGGCAATCGCCGCCATCACCCAGCCGGCATCCGTCGAAGCGGCCTCTTCGAGGCCGGATTTGCCCGCCGCAGCCTCGATACCGGCGCCGGCAAGGGCCGATTTCAGCGCTTCATATTTGTCGTCCTCGGCGGTAACGGCCAGCCGCGCGCCGAATTCCCGCGCCTGTTCCGCCAGAAGAGCGATGTTGCCCGCGCCGGTCAAAGCCGTGATCTCGAACGCGTCGCGGCCACCCAGCTGACGGACGACATCCAGCGTATTGGTGCCGATCGAACCGGTCGAACCCAATATTGTCAGCTTGCGTGGCATTTCACTGGCATTCGTCATTTTCAGTCCGTCGGTCGTTTCCGGTTCGCACCTCTCGGTGCACGTCGTTTTCCCGAAAACGCTATGCATTTTCGGGCAACATTCCTTAGCCTCTACCCGCGAAAACCAGCCATAACAAGGACAAAGCCGGGGCTATTGTTTTTGCGGAAGGCAAAGCCATATGCAAGAAAAACAATGAGAGGATATCGATGCGACGTTTTCTGGTTTCCAGCGGGTGGATTTTTGCGGCAAGCCTTGTGCTGGTCCTTGTTTTCATTCCTTTTGATCCGCGTCTTTCCGAAAGCGCGCAGGCGCTGCCAGGGGGCGTGGTTTCCTTCAATCGCGCCATTACCGATTTCGGAACCTTCCGCTGGATGCTCTATTCTACCGGCCTTCTGGCGATATTGGCCTATGTCGCCGCACGGGTTTTAAAGGCGCAGACCTATAATGGACGGCTGAGGATGGCATGGCGGCTTCTTACCTATTTCTTCCTGACGATCGGAACGGCGAGCATTCTCGTCCATACGCTGAAATTCCTGATAGGACGGGCACGGCCGGAGCTTCTGCTGGAAATGGGCGCCTATAGCCTCACCCCATTTACCGGCGACAATCTCTATGAAAGTTTCCCCTCAGGCCATTCGACCGCCGCCGGGGCGTTTTTCGGCGCTTTCGCCATGTTGATGCCGCGCTTCCGCTGGGCGTTTCTCCTGCTTGCCCTTGTCATCGGCGTTTCGCGTGTCATCGTCGGCGCACATTATCCAAGCGATGTCGCCGCCGGGCTGTTGCTCGGCATGTGGACGGCCATGGCCTTCGCCTTTATCTTTGCCCGGTCCGAAATGCTGTTCCGGTTCGATGCGCAGGGCTGGCCGCAGCCGAAGAATGCAAACCTCCCGGCGGCGGATACACGATGAGGACTTCAAGCGGGAGGTAAGGGGGAAGGTGATGGAAGAAGCGACAATCGCTCCGGAAAATGACGGCAGGGTCGTTCAGCACATCCGCACGTCCGTCGCCGTGGCCGGTGGCGGGCCGGCTGGCATGATGCTTGGCCTGTTGCTTGCGCGCAGCGGTATCGATGTCGTCGTCGTCGAGAAACACGGGGATTTTCTCCGGGATTTTCGCGGCGACACCATCCACCCTTCGACGCTTGAATTGATGGAGCAACTCGGTTTCATCGATGAGTTTCTGAGCCTGCCGCATACGCGTGCGCCAAGGCTGAATGCGGTTATCGGCGGCGAGCGTATCACGATAGCGGATTTTTCCCGCCTGCCGGTCCGCCATCGCTTCATCGCCTTTATGCCGCAATGGGATTTTCTCAATTTCATCGTCGGCAAGGCGGGACAATACGAAAATTTCCGATTGCTGATGAATGCCCCGGTGACCGGACTGATCGAGCGCGGCGGGCATGTCGGCGGTCTCACGGTCAGCACACCGGAAGGCATCATCGAGATTGAGGCCGATCTGGTGGTGGGGGCGGATGGGCGTAACTCCACCGTCCGAGAGGCGGCGGGGCTGGAAGTGCAGCGCTTCGGCATTCCGACCGAGGTGCTGTGGATGCGCCTTTCGAAACAGCCCGACGATCCGACGGAGACCATGGGGCATGCAGGCTCGCGGCAGGGTTTCGTCATGATCAACCGGGGCGATTACTGGCAATGCGGTTATGTGGTGCGAAAGGGGTTTTTCGCCGACATAAAGCTACAGGGAATTGAAGCCTTCAGGGACAGGGTTGCGGAAATCTGCCCTTTCCCACGCGAAAGGCTCGATGAGCTCAAGAGTTGGGACGATGTGCATCTCCTGACCGTCCGTATCGACCGGCTGAAGCGCTGGTGGAAACCCGGCCTGATCTGCATCGGTGATGCGGCCCACGCCATGTCCCCCGTCGGCGGTGTCGGCATTAATCTGGCCATTCAGGATGCGGTTGCGGCGGCCAATATATTGGTGCCGGTGCTCGTGTCCGGCCGGGCCATTGCCGATGATGATCTCGCCGCAATTGAAAAGCGGCGATCCTTCCCGACCAAGGCCACGCAATTTCTGCAGCGGATGATGCGTATCGGCGGCAAAAAGGGACGGGCAGATGCGGAAAAACCGAAGGGACCGCCAGCCTTTGTGCTGGCCATCATGCGGTTTCCGCTTCTTTCCCATTTGACCGGCCGGCTGGTGGGGCTGGGTTTCCGCCGGGAAAAGATCGAGACGATGTGATGCCGCTCAGGCAGTGCCGGCGGCTTCTTTCTCATACTTCAGCCCGATAACGGCGGATCCGATCAACCCCGGCTCGATGCGGCAGATGGCGGGCACGACTAAGGGGCGGTCGAAGCGCCTCAGAATGCGGCTCCTTACCACCTCGTCCAAAGCGGCGAGAAGCGCCTTCGAATTCGAAAGTCCGCCGCCCACCGGCACGATGGTTGCGCCGGTAACGTTGATCACCATTGCCAGAGGCGAGGCGAGAATATCGATAAGGACATCGATGGTTCTTGCCGCCTTCGGATCGCCCGCCTGCCAGGCTGAAATAATATCCTCGCTGGTCATCGCCTGCTGGTGGAGATGCGAATGCAGTTTTTCCATGCCACGGGCGCTGCCGATTGCATCGACGCAGCCGGTAAGCCCGCAACCGCATTCGAAACGCGGCAGCGAAACCGGCGGATTTCCGGCCAATGTCGCGGCCACCGGCCCGTGTCCCCATTCGCCGGCGAAACCGCCGTCGCTGTTGATGAGCTTGCCGTCGATCACCAGCCCGCCGCCGACACCCGTTCCGAGGATGACGCCGAAGACCACGCGATGACCCCGTCCGGAACCGATTTCCGATTCGGCGATCACGAAGCAATCCGCATCGTTCGATACGATGACGGGAAGGTTCAGCGCCTTTTCCAGCTCGTCCTTCAAGACCCTGCCATGGATGCTCTGGATATTGGCGACAGTGGCTTTGCCGGTGTCGGGATCGATGACGCCGGCAATCGACAGCGACACGCAGGCGGGTGTGTCGCTGCTATTGTCGATGACGGATTTCAGGCCGGCGGCGAAGTCTTCGAAACTGGTCTTGGGCGTCGGGATGCGCGGCACGGGCCGAATATCGTCGGGAGCATGGGCAATAGCGCCCTTGATGGTCGTTCCGCCTATATCGAAACAAACGATCATGATTCAGGCTCCGGAACGGGTGGCATCGTGGATTTTTTCTGCACCGATCCATGTCGAATGCATCTGAAGGTCGGGCGTCAGCATGACGAAATCCGCATCGAAGCCGGGCAGGAGCTTACCCTTGCCGGAAGCGCCGATTGCCTCGGCGGGATAAGCGGACGCCATTCTCAAGGCTTCTTCCAGCGGTGTGTCCAGCTTTTCATGCATGAAGCGTATGCAGGAGAGCATATCGATATCCGCTCCCGCCAGCGTGCCGTCGGCCAGCGTCAGCCTGCCGCCGTTGCGATAGACGCGCCTGCCGTTCAGTTCGAAACCGTCATCATCCGTGCCGATGGTGGACATGGCGTCGGTGACGAGGAAAATGCGGCCGGGATTATTCTTGGCGCGAAGCGCAATGCCGATCGCTGCAGGATCGACATGGAAGCCGTCAGCGATCAGCCCGCAATCCAGCTTGCCGTTCGAAAGTGCCGCCCCCACCAGTCCCGGCTCGCGATGGCCGAGCGGACTCATGGCGTTGAAGAGATGTGTCACCATGGATGCGCCGGCCTCGGCATAGGCCGTCGCCACGCCAAGGCCCACATCGGTATGGCCGAGGCTGACGACGATGCCGGCTTTGTGCAGCGCTGTGACCTGCGCTTCGGTTACGTTTTCCGGGGCGATGGTTGTGAGCACGAAAGGAAGCTTCGCCTTGCAGCCCGTCAGAACCGCAAGATCGGCAGTTTCCATCTTTCGGATCAGCGCCGGATCATGGGTGCCCTTGCGTGCGACGGAAAGATGCGGCCCTTCGAAATGCAGGCCGAGAAAGCCGGGCACCCCTGCCTTGTGGGCGGCGATGCCTGCTTCGGCGGCTTGGGTTGTGATATCCGGCCGGTCGGTGATGAGTGTGACCATCAGCGCCGTAGTGCCGAATTGCGCATGGGCCGAGCAGATGCGGGCAATGCCTTCCACATCCGGCTCGTTGTTGAACATCACGCCGCCGCCGCCATTGACCTGAAGGTCGATGAAGCCTGGCGCAATGAACAGTCCTTCCGCATCGATGATTTCGGCGTCTGCGGGCACGGATACGCGGTCGACGATGTTGGCAACACGGCCATCACCGGTCACGAGCGCTTTGCCATCGTGCCACGCGGCGCCATCGAAAATACGGGCGCCGACAAATGCCTTGCTGCTGCTCATTGGGTTTCCGTCACCTTCTTCAATGCCACGGGTGCATCCGGGTTGAAGCCGCGGGCGCGCGACAATTGCTCGATGAAGCCGTAAAACGGGGCGATCAGCAACAGCGCGTCGGTCAGTGGGTGATTGGTTTCCACAAACGGCAGGGGCTTGGCCGGGCTGCCTTTTGCGGAGGTGACGAAAACACTTGCGCCCTTGCCGGCGAGACCGGCCGCGATATCCGTCACGGAGGTTTCGGCGCGGTCACGCGCGGCAAAAGCGATCACGGGGAATTTCGGCGCGACCAGCGAAACGGGGCCGTGCATCACTTCCGCCGATGAATAGGCCTCCGCGTGGAGTTCGCAGGTTTCCTTGCATTTCAGCGCGGCTTCCGCGGCAATGGCCAGCGCCGGACCGCGGCCCAGCATATAGAGCGATTCCTCACCCTTGACCGCTTCGCCGATCTGGCTCCAGTCGAGCGCGATGGCCTTGGCGAAATTCTGCGGTAGGGCGCTGACGGCTTTGGCGAGCAGGCTGTCTTCCGTCCATTCGGCAAGGATTGCGAGGCCGGCGACGATGGAGTTGACGAAAGATTTGGTTGCGGCCACCGCTTTTTCAGGGCCCGCCTGGATATTGATGGCGTGATTGGCCGCATCGCCGAGCGGGGAGGGCAGGGTGTTGACCAGCGAGAAGGTGAGCGCGCCGCCCTTGCGGGCGCTTTCCGCCAGAGCGACGATGTCAGGGCTTTTACCCGATTGCGAGACGGCGAAGGCCGCCGCCCGGTCCAGCCGTAGTTTCGTCTGGTAGATCGAGGCGAGCGAGGGGCCGAGCGAAGCGACCGGAAGCCCGGTCTGCAATTCGATCGCATATTTCAGGAAATGCGCAGCGTGGTCGGATGAGCCGCGTGCAATGGTGACGATAACGGCCGGGTCACGGGCCTTCAGGTGAGCGCCGGCTTCGTGGAAGTCGGCATTGGCATTGTCCAGCAGGCGGGCGACTGCATCGGGAATCTCATCGATTTCCTGGCGCATCAGGGTTGTCATCGTTTCGTGTCCTTGATCAAGAGATTTGTCACTCAGGCCCCATCGTCAGTTCGGCGACGAGGTCATAGGCGTCGCTGCGGTACAGCGCGCGGGATATTTCCATGAGGCGCCCGCTTTCCAGATAGGCCATTCGCTGAACGGAAAGCGCTGCCGAGCCCGGCGGAACCCCAAGCAGCAATGTTTCCTCATCGGTGAGGTTACGGGCGGAGATGCGCTGAATGGCGCGCACCGGGCGAATGCCGTTTTTCTCAAGCTCCAGATAAAGCGAGTTTTCCACCAGTTGCGGGTCAGGCAGGATATCGCCCGGCAGGCTGGTGACTTCGAGTGCGATAGGCTGGTCATTGGCAAGACGCAGACGCGTGAGCCGCGCCACCATGGCGGATTGGGAAAGGCCGAGTGCCATCATCTCGTCGCCGGTCGGGTGGAACAGGCCTCTGTCCAGCCAGCGGGTGCTCGCCGTCATTCCACGCCGGCGCATGTCCTCGGTAAACGAGGTGAGCTTGGTCAGGGGCTGCTGCATGCGGGTGATGGGCTTGACGACGAAAGTACCCGAACCGTGCCGGCGAACGAGAAGGCCGTCGCGGACAAGATCGTCCACCGCCTTGCGCACCGTGACGCGGCTGACGCAGGCGCTTTCGGCGATATCCCGCTCCGGCGGCAAGGCGTCGCCGTGCTTCAGGCGGCCGCCATTGATGGCGTCTTCAATCGTCTGGCGCAGTTTCAGGTAAAGCGGGCCGCCGCCTGATTGCAGGTCGTCCAGATTAAGCGCTGCCCCGTTCATCCATAACCTCTGTCACGATCCATGTGGTCGGCGATATGGCCGGCTCTGGCTATATCATATGCCGCGCAATCGGCAATACCAAAATAGAACCATTGCTAGATTTGTACGATTAATCGGTGGTTTTTTCGATATTTTGCCGAATAATAAGGCTTCATGCTTGATATTTTCGCATTAACCAAAAAAATTTTCTCGATAACGGAATTGCTCTGGACGATTGGCATTTTTTTGGTATTGTTTTTTGCATCGGTGGTCGGCGGCGATCCGTTTCGCATCCGTCGCGCCGGAAAAATCGGTTTCCGACTCGCGGCAGCGTTTGCGAAATCGAATTTAGCTTGACCGTTGTGAAAATTAATTTCATCGTGGCAGGAAATTATCGCAGATAACTGGATGGCCAGCACAGAAATGGTCGCTTCTGCGAAAATGAATTACGAATGAACAGGGAACAAAGTTCATGAAGGTGGGAATTATCGGACTCGGATTCCGTCTCGGTTATCTGGGCTACGTTTTTCATGAGATCGACAAGGATTTCGAGATCGTCGGTTACGTCGATCCCGCGCCGGCGGGCCTGCCGGGCCTGCAGGAAAAGGGCATTTCGGCCGGCAAGGCTTACGATAGTCCCGAGGCGCTGATCGCAAACGAAAAATTCGATCTCTTGATGATCGGCTCACCGAACCACATGCATCTGGAGCATATTCGTATCGGGCTTGAGGCCGGCTGCACCATCTTCTCGGAAAAACCCATCGTCGTCAGCATCGAGGAAAGTCTTGAGCTCGCCCGGCTGCTCAACAAGCACGGGCATGAGCGGCTGCTCGTCGGTCTGGTTTTGCGTTATTCCCCGCTCTACCGCGATCTGCGCGCCGCGCAGGCGGAAGGCAAGCTGGGCGATGTCGTTTCCATCGAGGCCTCGGAGCATATCCCGCCCTATCACGGCGCATTCTTCATGCGCGACTGGCGGCGCTACGAGAATTATTCCGGCTCCTTCATGCTGGAAAAATGCTGCCACGACCTCGATCTCTATAATGGCGTGGTCGGTGCGCGGCCGCGTTTCGTCTCGAGCTTCGGCGGGCGCAAGAGCTTCACGCCGGCAAACGCGCCGCAGCATGACGGCATCAACGACATGGAGGTGTACCATCGCAAGCCGAGCGGCTGGATGGGTTCCGACAAGGTCTTCGACAGCGACGGCGACATCATCGATTACCAGACGGCGATCGTCGAATATGAGAACGGCGCATCGCTCGCCTTCCATACCAATCTCAACGTTCCCGACGATTTTCGCCGTTTCTGCGTCATCGGCGCCAAGGGCATGGCCGAGGGCGATTTCGTGCGCGGCTTCCTGAACGTGCACAATGCCCGGACCAATGAGAAGACCGTGGCCAAGACCTATTCGGCGGCGACCGCGCTCTCGCAGCATTATGGTGCGGACGAGCAGATGGCCGAGGACGTGATCGCCCATATCGTCAAGGGTGCGGCCCTTCCGGTTTCCGCGCTCGATGCGATCGAGGCCGGTATTCTGGCGCTTGCCATGGACGAAGCGCGCCATGGCCGTAAAGTGATCGATCTCAAGCCGGTGTGGGAGGAATACGATCTGGCGCTGCACGGGCAGCCGAAATCCCCCGCTGTGAAATCGGCTTGAGGGGGCGGCGCGATGGATGCGAAACGCAGCGCGGTCGTCTTTGCCTGGCTTCTTCTTCTGCCGGCGCTTTTATACATCACAGTTATCGTTGCTTATCCGCTCGTCGATACCTTCATCCTGTCCTTTACCGATGCGTCGCTTAGAAAAACGACGAATTGGGTCGGCTTCATCAATTACGAGAAGATTTTCAACGCGACTTTTGCCGATGTCATCACGCGGACCTTTATCTGGACGTTCTTTTCCGTCTCGATAAAGATGATCATCGGCACATTCGGTGCGGTCTTGCTGAATTCGGCCGTGCCTGGCCGAGCGCTGTTCCGTATCCTGACCATGCCGCCATGGATCGTGCCGATGGCTATTGGCATCTTCATGTGGGGCTGGATGTATAACGGCCAGTTCGGCATGATTTCCGGGGTGCTCCAGAACCTCGGCCTGGTGGATGGTCCGGTCGCGTTCCTCGCCTATGGCAGAACGGCCTTCTGGGCGACGATCGTCACCGACGTCTGGATCGGCGTGCCGATGGTGACGCTCTATCTGTTGGCGGCCATCCAGGCCATTCCGCAGGATCTCTACGAGGCCGCGTGGACAGACGGGGCAAGCCGCTTCTATCGCTTCCGCCGTATCACGCTGCCGTTGATGCTGCCGGCCATGATCACAATGTCGATGATATCGCTGATTTCGACCTTCAATTCCTTCGATATCATCTGGATCCTGACGCAGGGCGGTCCGACCGGCCAGACGACGACCATGATCATCGACACGTACAAGACGGCGATCGGCTCCTATAAATATGGTGAAGGTGCGGCCCGCGCCGTGCTGATCTGCATCTTCCTGTCGATCTTCACCTATTTCTACTTCCGCATCACCAGCCGCATCTCGCAGGAGGCCAGCCGATGAGCGACAAGAATGCGATGATCAACCGCTACAGGTGGTATGAAATCGTCGGGATTTATTGCGGCATCGCCGTGTTCCTGACCTTCGTGCTGGCGCCCTTCGTGGAAGGATTTCTGGTTTCGCTGAAGCCGCTCAGCCTGCTTTTCTCCTCGCCCTACAAGTTCTGGCCGGAAAACGGTTCCTTCGAGGCCTACCGGACCATGTGGGTCAGCGTTCCGGGCTTTGCCCGTTACGTTTTCAACTCCTTCTTCATCTCCACCATTTCGACCATCATCGTCCTCATCCTGGTGGTGCCGGCCTCCTATGCTTTCGCCCGTTTCGAGTTTCGTGGACGTGGGCAGTTGCTCGGCGCATTTCTGGCGATCAATATGTTTTCGGGCGCGGTGCTTCTGATCCCGCTTTACCGGCTGATGCGCAACATGGGTGTGCTGAACACCTATCTGGCGATGATCATTCCCGGCGCGGCCTTCCTGATCCCCACCGCCATCTGGCTGTTGCGCACCTATATGCTGCGTATCCCGCGGGAGCTGGAAGAGGCGGCCTATGTGGACGGTGCGAGCTATTTCTATACCTTCCGCCGGGTGATCCTGCCGCTGGCGATGCCGGGCATCGCAGTGGTCTCGATCACCACTTTCATCGGCGCCTACGCCCAGCAGTTCATCTTCGCGCTCACCTTCAATTCCAAGACCGAATATATGCCGCTGCCCATCGGCCTCTTCGCCTATTTCGGTCGCCAGGAAGTCATCTGGAATGAGTTGATGGCGGCCAGCTTCGTCGGCATTGCGCCGGCCATGGTCGTGATCTTCTTCATGCAACGATATCTCGTCAGCGGCCTTACCGCCGGCGCGGTGAAATAATCAACAACCGGAACGACCACCAAAACGGGAGACTACCTATGGCACTGAAACATTACGGATTGGCGCTCTGCGCTTTCGCATTTGCCGGTTCCACTGCCCTTACGACGGTGACGGCGCACGCTGCCGACAAGGAGATCAGCTGGATCTATTGCGGCGACAAGATGGACCCCATCCATGAGAAATACATCAAGGAATGGGAAGGCAAGAACGAGGGCTGGAAGGTCGTGCCTGAGGTCGTCGGCTGGGCCCAGTGCCAGGACAAGGCGACCACACTCGCCGCTGCCGGCACCCCGGTCGCCATGGCCTATGTGGGTTCGCGCACGCTGAAGCAGTTCGCGCAGAACGATCTCATCGTTCCAGTGCCGATGACCGAAGACGAAAAGAAAAGCTATTACCCCAACATCGTCGACACCGTGACCTTCGAGGACACGCAGTGGGGTGTGCCGGTCGCATTCTCGACCAAGGCGCTCTACTGGAACAAGGACCTGTTCAAGCAGGCGGGTCTCGATCCGGAAACGCCGCCGAAGACCTGGGCCGAAGAGATCGCGTTTGCCAAGCAGATCAAGGAAAAGACAGGCATCGCCGGTTACGGTCTGCCCGCCAAGACCTTCGACAACACCATGCACCAGTTCATGCACTGGGTTTACACCAACAACGGCAAGGTGATCGACGGCGACAAGATCACCGTCGACAGCCCGCAGGTTGTTGCAGCGCTGAAGGCCTATAAGGACATCACGCCCTATTCTGTCGAAGGCCCGACGGCCTATGAGCAGAACGAAATCCGCGCCATCTTCCTCGATGGCAAGGTCGGCATGATCCAGGCCGGTTCGGGCGCCGCCACGCGCCTGCAGGAAACCAAGATCAACTGGGGCATCGCCACGCTGCCGCTCGGCCCGGAAGCAAAGGGTCCCGGCACGCTGCTCATCACCGACAGCCTTGCGATCTTCAAGGGAACGGGCGTGGAAGAAAAGGCGACCGAATTCGCCAAGTTCATCACCTCGCCAGGCCCGCAGGGCGAATACGAGTTGCAGGGCGGCGCTGGCCTCACCCCGCTGCGTCCGTCGCCGAAGGTCGATGAATTCATCGCCAAGGATCCCTTCTGGAAGCCTCTGATCGACGGTATCGCCTATGGCGGTCCCGAGCCGCTCTTCACGGACTACAAGGGTTTCCAGGATACGATGATCGAGATGGTGCAGTCTGTCGTCACTGGCAAGGCAACCCCGGAAGATGCCGCGAAGAAAGCGGCTTCGGCTCTCGAGCAGTATAAATAATCTTTCATGAGCACGGATGCGGGCGCTGGCCGTCCGCATCCGGCAAGTTTCGCCGTGGGAATGCCTTGTGTCTTCCGGGATGCTCTTTCCCCTGTTTTCAACGGTTCCGATCCGGTGTGGCTTTGCCCCTGTTTCGGAACATCTCTGAACGTGGCCAGATGTCGGCCGCTGACGGGAGAGGCAAGTCTTGGGTCAGCTTTATCTCAACAACGTCCGCAAGAACTATGGACATTTCGAAGTCATCAAGGGCGTTCAGCTCGACATCAGGGATGGCGAGTTCGTCGTTTTTGTCGGCCCCTCGGGATGCGGCAAATCCACATTGCTGCGCATGATCGCCGGCCTTGAGGATATTTCCGGTGGCGACGTCGTCATCAATGGCGTGAAGGTCAATGACTTGCCGCCGGTCAAGCGCGGCATCGCCATGGTTTTCCAGTCTTATGCGCTTTATCCGCACATGACGGTTTTTGAAAACATCGCTTTTCCGCTGCGCGTCGAGAAGATGGAGGAGGACAAGATCAAGCAGAAGGTCGAGGGCGTCGCCAAGATTCTCCAGCTCGATCAGCGTCTGCAGCAGCGCCCCGGCATGTTGTCCGGCGGTCAGCGCCAGCGCGTGGCGATCGGCCGCGCCATCGTTCGCGAGCCGAAAATCTTCCTGTTCGATGAGCCGCTTTCCAACCTTGATGCGGCGCTCCGCGCCGATATGCGCATCGAACTTACCAATCTTCACCGGACCCTGAAGGCGACGATGATCTATGTCACCCACGACCAGGTGGAGGCCATGACCATGGCCGACCGCATCGTGGTGCTGAATGCCGGCGAAATCGCCCAGGTCGGTGCGCCGCTCGAGCTTTATCACAAGCCGGCTAACCTCTTCGTGGCAGGTTTCATCGGCAACCCGAAAATGAATTTCCTGAAGGTCACCTGCAAATCCGTCAGCGCCGAGGGTGCGACGGTGGAATATGAGGGCCAGACGATCACCGTGCCGGTGGAGCCCCGCGCCGGTCTTGAAGGCGCGCAGCTGACGCTCGGCATCCGCCCGGAACATACCGGTCTCGAAACGGCCGACCTCAATGTCACGGTCGCGCCCAGCGTGATCGAGCGGCTTGGGGTCAATACCATCGCCTATGGCGTCGCGCCGACGGGTGAGAATTATTGCGCGCTGCTTTCCGGCTCCGCACCTGTGGTCGTGGATGAGCCCATCGTCACCGGTATCAAGGCATCGGATTGCCATCTGTTTGATGAGAGCGGCATTGCGCTGGCGCGGCGCGTCGATCTTTCAGTTCTCAAGCTGATCCAATAAGGTGCAGGAGCCGGGCCATGTTATCTGTTTTTCTATGCCCGGCTGTTCCTGATGCGATCCGTCTCCGGCAGCATTTTTCCGCCCCTTCCAGACGAAAAAACAACGCCGGGCTTTCGGCCCGGCGTGCGAAGCTTTTTCAGATGTCCGCTGGATCACGGCATGGGGTTGGGCATGTAGCCGGTGAAACCGCTGATCTTCCAGCGTCCCTGATGCAGCCGGCAATAATAGAGCGTCTGCCATTTCATGACGTCGAAGCTGCCATCGGCCTTGCGAAGCCCACCGTCGAACTTCTTGCGCACCAGCGCGGTCTCACCTTCCACTTCGATTTCTTCCAGCGTGGTGGTCGCAAAGATCGCATCGCGCGGGTTATCTGCGAATTGCTGGGTTTGAAAATCCTGCGCCTGCCGCAGCCACTCGTCGCGATAGGCGCTGAGCGAAGGGAACGACAGGCGCCAATTGTCCGGGTTCGCATCCCGGTTGGCGTTGATGCCGAGAAAGCCGTCCTCGACGAAATCGTCCGCGACCTTCGACCAGTCGGCGGCAAGGAAAGCGTCGATGTCCCGCGTTACCAGCATCTCCCAGATGGAATGGCGGGCGATGTCTGTTTCGGGAAAGGGGTTTTTGAAGGGATCACGCATGGTTTGGGTCCATTATTGAAATTATTTTCAAGATTTGGAGATTTCTCTGGTGTTGATTGTTGGCATATGCTCATCTCTCAATCAACAGAGAAAATAATTTTCAAATCAAAGGGGTGCGTGGTGTCGTCAGCAAGACGAAACATCCTCGATTCATGGATCTATGCGGTTGACGGGCGCGCTTTCTTAGGGTGCATCGGAAACGGGGCCAAGCCTTAAGTTTTGGCGGAACGGAGACCGGTGAACATGGATATTTTCGCAAGAATACAGGAAGACAGGGGACAATTCTCGCAGTCGGAGCGGCGGATTGCCGATATTCTGGTTTCGGACTTCGAATTCGCCGTCAATGCCTCGATCATCGAGCTGGCGGCCCGCGCCGAAGTGTCGCCGCCGACCGTGACGCGGTTCTGCCGTCGGCTGGGGTGCCAGAGCTTTTCGGATTTCAAGGTCAGCCTCGCCAAGACGGCCTATGTGGGTATTCGATACCTCACCTCCGAACCCTCCAGCACCGGTCCCTCGGATGTGGCGGAAGAGGTGCTCGCCAAGGCACAGGAAGCGCTTTTCCTGTTGCACAGGACGCTCGATCCCGCCCTTGCCGATGAAGCGGCGATCAGGATCGCCAATAGCGGCATGATCTATGCCTTCGGCGCAGGCGGCAACTCCTCGATGATCGCTTCGGAAATTCAGAATCGGCTGTTCCGCTTGGGCCTGCGCGTTTCGACCAGTGCCGATCACAGCATGCAGCTGATGATGACGGCTGCGGCGCGCAAGGAAGACGTCATCATCGGTTCGTCCTTTTCCGGCCGCAACATGGAACTGGTGAAATGTTTCAGGCTGGCGCGGGAAATGGGGGTCACCACCATTGCGCTTACCCAGAGCGACACGCCAGTCGCTGCGGCCGCCGATATGGTGGTGGCCGTCAATGTGCCCGAAGGAAACAATATCTTCCGCCCCACCTCATCGCGCTACGCCTATCTGGCCGCCGTCGATGTTCTGGCGACGCTTGCTGCCTATCATCAACGGCAACGATCGATGGTGACGTTGCGTCATATCAAGCAGCAGCTCGTGGAACATCGTGACCCGGATGACAAGCAATTGCTCGGTGACTGAGGCGGGCTGACGAAAAATACAGGCTGCTTTGCCTGAGACCCGCTTTGCGGTGGGTCGGAAAGCTTCAAGGGAGTTGTAGGAGATGAAGGACAGGAAAGGCCAGCTCGCCGTCGTTACCGGCGCGGCAGGTGATATTGGCCGGGCAATTGCCACGGCGCTGGCTGAAAGCCATGCAAAGGTCGTGTTGGTCGATATCGACCCCGGCGCCCTTTCGAGCGCGCTATCCCTGCTTTCCAGTCCCCGCTTCGTTGCGAAAACCTGCGATGTCACCGATCCGCAGGACCTTGCGAGGCTGGCCGCCGAGGTCGCGGAGCTGGGCGATGTTGTAACCCTCGTCAACAATGCGGGTGCGGCAAGAGCGGTCAGCCTGCACGACACGACCGCTGATATATGGCGCAGGGACAATGCCCTCAATCTGGAAGCGCCGTTTCTCTGCTTCAGGGCTTTCGAAGAAGCGCTGAAGCGGACCCAGGGGTCGGTGGTCAATATCACGTCCGTCAACGGTATGGCGGTCTTCGGCCACCCGGCCTATAGCGCCGCAAAGGCTGGGTTGATCCACCTGACCAAGCTGATCGCCGTGGAATACGGCAAATTCGGCATCCGTTCCAACGCCGTTGCGCCGGGCACCGTGCGCACCCAGGCATGGGAGGCGCGGGCCGTCGCCAATCCTCAGGTCTTCGAAGAGGCGAAGCACTGGTATCCGCTGCAACGCATCGTGAGGCCCGAAGATGTGGCCAACGCCGTCGCCTTTCTGGCCGGCCCACAGGCGGAGGCGATCAGCGGCGTGTGTCTGCCGGTCGATTGCGGACTGACGGCGGGGCAGGCGCCGCTGGCCCGGACCTTCTCGCAATCCGAACATTACTGACCGAAGCCCTCCTGAGGGCTCAATGCGCAATAAAGGGGAGCATCATGGCGCTCGCACATTATCGTCTCGAAAATTCCTGGCATCCGCTCAAAGATTCCACCTCGGGCGGTTTTACCTTTACTCTGGTCAATCTTTCCCGCGAGCCGCTGAAGGATTTTCGCATCGTCTACACGTCGTTGACGCGGACGGTAGACAAGCCCGCTTGCGACAATGCCGTTTATCTGCGTCGCAACGCCAATTTCCATGAGTTTGCACCGCCGGCGGACTTCGTGCTCGAGCCGGGGAAATCCTGGCGCTTCACTGTCGATGGTCTGCTGCGGCCGGCCCGACATCGCACGGATGGCGCGAAATCCGCCTATGTCAGCCTTGCCGACGGGACGCATCGCGCCGTCGATGTCGGTGACGTGATGCTGGATGGGCGTCACAGCGAGCCGGCACCGGTGCTGCTTCCCGAAGGCAAGCTCGATCTGCCCTTTTCCATCCAGCCCTGGCCCGCTGAAATCGATGCCGAACCGGGCGAGGGTTTTCCCGTCGCGCTCTTCCCGGCGGAAGATGCGGGTGCAGAAGAAGTGTTTGCGGTGGAAACCGTGCTTTCGCTGTTCCGCCGGCTTTTTGCCGTCGGGCACGTGCCCTTCAGCCTTGCGCCGGTTCATGAGGGAAAACCGCTTCGTTTCAAGCGGCATAGCGGGCTGGAAGCGGAAGGTTATCGCCTCACTTTTTCAAAAGAAGCGGTGGTCGTGGAATATTCGGCCGCTGCCGGTCTGCAATATGGCCTGACGGTTCTGGCGCAGCTGCTGCATGGCGCGCGCATCGATCCCCAATTCCGCTTCCCGGCCTCCGGCACCATCAGCGATGCGCCACGTTATAGCTGGCGCGGCTGCCATCTCGATGTCTCGCGGCAATTCTATCCGACAGGCGATGTGCTGCGGCTCATCGATATTCTCGCATGGCTGCGCATGAACCGCTTCCATTGGCACCTGACGGATGACGAGGCATGGCGGCTCGAAATCAAGGCCTATCCGCTGCTGACCACCGTTGGCGCCACGCGCGGTCCGGATGCGCCGCTTCTGCCGCAGCTCGGTAACGGGGCTGAACCGGTGTCGGGCTATTACACGCAGGATGAGGTGCGCATGGTCGTCGCGCATGCGGCAGCATTGAACGTCGAAATCGTGCCGGAAGTCGATATTCCCGGCCACAGCACGGCGGCTCTCGTGGCCTATCCGGAGCTGACGGACGGGCAGGAAGCGCCGGACAGCTACCGCTCTGTGCAGGGATACCCGAACAATGCGCTCAACCCGGCCATCGAGCCGACCTATGAATTCCTCGGCAAGATATTCGACGAGATGGTGGAGCTGTTCCCGTCGCGGCTGATCCATATTGGCGGCGATGAGGTTGCGGATGGGTCGTGGCTGGCCTCGCCGCTTGCCAAGGCGCTGATGGAAAAGGAAGGGCTCGACGGCACCTTCGGCATCCAGTCCTATTTCATGAAGCGCATTCAGGGGATGCTGCATGAGCGCGGCCGCCAGCTTGCCGGCTGGGACGAGGTTTCCCACGGCGGTGGTGTCGATCCGGCCGGAACGTTGCTTATGGCGTGGCAGAAGCCGGAAGTCGGGCTTGAGCTTGCAAAGCAGGGCTATGACGTGGTGATGACGCCGGGTCAGGCCTATTATCTCGACATGGTGCAGGATGAAGCATGGCAGGAGCCGGGCGCAAGCTGGGCCGGCACTGTTCCGCCTTCGCATACTTATGCCTATGAGGCTGTCGGCGAATTTCCCGAGGAGTTGAAGGAGCGGATGAAGGGCGTTCAGGCCTGCATCTGGTCCGAACATTTCCTCAATCGCGCTTATTTCAACCATCTGGTTTTCCCTCGTCTGCCTGCGATTGCCGAGGCGGCGTGGACGCCAAAGGCGCAAAAGGACTGGCTGCGTTTTGCGGCCATCGTCCCCTTGAACCCGGTTTATTGAGGGGAAACCGACATGCGTATTGCCGTGGGTGGAATTCATACCGAATGCAGCACCTATTCGCCGGTGCTGATGGGCGAGCAGGACTTCCGCGTCTTTCGCGGCGCGGAACTGCTGGAGGCCGAGTATTTCAATTTCCTCGGCGAGCGCGGGGCGGAGGTGTTGCCGCTTCTGCATGCGCGGGCAGTGCCGGGCGGACCGGTTTCGCGCGTGGCCTATGAGGCGTTCAAGGCGGAGTTTCTCGAACGCCTTAAGGCCTGCCTGCCGCTGGACGGGCTTTATCTCGCCATGCATGGCGCGATGAATGTCGAAGGTATGGACGATGCGGAAGGTGACTGGATTTCAAGCGCCCGCGCTGTCGTCGGGCCGGATGTCGTGGTCTCTGCGAGCTATGATCTGCATGGCAATGTCAGCCAGACGATCATCAATCAGCTCGACATATTTGCCGGCTATCGAACTGCGCCGCATATCGATGTGCGCGAGACGATGGTGCGGGCGTGGACGATGCTGCTGAAGGCCCTGAAGACGGGCGAAAAGCCCGGCGTCGCTTGGGCGAAAATCCCCGTTCTGCTGCCGGGGGAGAAGACATCCACGGAAGACGAACCCACCAAAAGCCTTTATGCCGTTCTGCCGGATCACGATGCGCGGCCCGGCATTTGGGATGCGAATTTCATGATCGGCTACGTCTGGGCGGACGAACCCCGGGCGACGGCCTGCGCCGTGGTGACGGGAACGGACAAAGCGGCCGCACAGGCGGTCGCGATCGAGATCGCGCAATCCTACTGGAATGCCCGGCAGGATTTTCGTTTCGGACCCGTGACCGAGCCGCTTGAGGCCATTCTCGATATCGCCGAAAACACGGCAACGCGGCCGATCATCTTGGCCGACTCCGGCGATAACCCGACCGGCGGCGGGGTTGGCGATCGCGCCGATGTTCTGGTCGCACTGATTGCGCGCAACTGGCAGGATGCGCTGCTGGGCGGCATCACTGACAGACCGGCGGTCGAAGCCTGTTTTGCGGCCGGCGAAGGTGCCGCGCTTTCCCTGAAGATCGGCGGCAGTCTCGATCCGCAGAGCCCGTCCGTGACCGTCGAGGCCCGTGTTGTGAAACTGGACGATCCCGGTGCTGCTGACCAGCGGCAGGCAGTGGTCGCCATCGGCGGCATCACGGTCATTCTGGCGGCGCGGCGCAGGCCTTATCACATGATTTCCGATTTCACCCGTCTCGGCTTTAATCCAAAGGAGGTGCGGCTGCTGGTCGTCAAGTCCGGTTATCTTTCACCGGAGCTTGCGCCTATCGCCAATCCCAACCTCATGGCACTGACGGAAGGGGTCATCAATCAGGATATCGAAAATCTTTCCAATCGCCGCCGGGACGGCGATTTTTACCCATGGAAGCCGCATTTCGATTATACCCCTCAGCCCATCCTTTCGGCCCGCTGGCGATGACAGCGGTTCGGTAGCTTTTACCCAGCGATCCGGCGGTGCCGGATCATCTCAGGCGAATATCCATGCCGTCGGCTCTTTCCATCGTCATCAACAATCCGTCGATCCGCATCGGGGCGCTCGCCATCCTGTTCTTCGGGTTTTCGAATGCGGCGACCGCTCCCTATCAGGCGGTCATCGGTATTCGCGAAATCGGGCTGAGCAACAGCGTCTATTCGCTGTTGATGCTGTTTGCCGCCATCATCAATGTCAGCGCCAGCGTGTTGATGGGCATCGTCGCAGACAGGCTGGGCGAATATCGCAAGCCAATGCTCTATATCGCGCTCTTCGGCGTCAGCGGTTATCTGCTGGTCTATCTGGCCGGCAACGCCACCGCGTTTGTCGCTGCAAAGCTGGTACTTCTGCCGATTTTCGGAGCGATGAATTCGTTGATCTTCGCCCATGTGCGCGCCGATGCGCGCAACCTTTCGACGGGTGAGATGATCGCGGTGAATTCGATCATGCGGGCAACCATCTCGCTTTCCTGGGTGCTGGTGCCGGGCATTGTCGGTGTTTTTCTGGTGAATTCCGGCAATATGCTGATGGCATTCCTGTTTTCGGGCATCTGCGCGCTTGTCTGCTTTCTGCTCGTCGCCTTCTGTCTGCCACGCGCCGCCACGCCGGCATCGGCAAATACCGAAGCGCGGTTCGGCCTGCGTGCCTCGCTTGCGGAAATCGGATCGCGGCGGGTGCTGCTGCGGATCATCGCGATTGCGCTCATCTGCTCGATGCTGCATCTCAACGATTCCGTGCGCTCGCTCATCATAACCGGACAGGCGAGGGGCACGGTGGCGGATATCGGCATTGTTGCGGGCATTGTCGCTGCGCTGGAAATCGCCTTCATTCTCCTGTGGGGCTGGATCGAGAAGAAGGTTCCGCAGACACTGACACTTGCGGCGGGAGCGGGGCTTTACGCCATCTATCTCATTTTGCAGGGGCTTGCTTCAGCACCGTGGCATATCTACGCCCAAACGGTCATCAGTGCGCTGGGCGCCGCCGCGATCATCAGCATTCCAATTACCTACTTGCAGGAACTGATCGCGGACCGGCCGGGACTCGGAAGCTCGCTGATTGCGGTCAATATCTTCCTTGGGGCTGGTCTGGGTGCGTTGATTTTTGCCGTTGGAACCCTGGTCTCCAGCTATTCGGGAACCTCCATATTGGGGGCGATCGTGGGGCTCGGCGGCGTTTATATGCTTTACGCGCTTGATGGAAAGGGCCGCCGCAGGTAACGGCCACCCAAATGAAAGAGGTTACGATGATTCTCGAAATTTGCGTGGACGATGTCGCTGGTCTGGAAGCGGCGGTCAGCGGCGGGGCCGATCGGATCGAGCTCTGCGCGGCGCTTTCGGGCGGCGGTGTGACGCCATCGGCGGGTTTCATGCAGCGCGCGGCATCCTGTGGGTTGCCGGTGAGCGTCATGATCAGGCCGCGCGCCGGTGATTTCGTCTTCACACGCGACGAAGCGGATGTGATGAAACGCGACATTGATGCGGCAAGGGCGGCCGGTCTTTCCGGCGTGGTGCTCGGCGCATCGCGTGGCGATGGTTCTCTCGATATCGGCTTGCTTGAAGAACTGCGCAGTCATGCCGACGGGCTGGATGTGACGCTGCATCGCGCTTTCGATGTCGTGCCTGACATGGAAGAGGCGCTGGAAGCCGCCATCGCATTGGGGTTCCCAAGAATTCTCACCTCAGGCGGCGCGCGTTCGGCGCTTGAAGGGATTGAGGCTCTAGCCCACCTATCCGAGATGGCCACAGGCCGGATCGTCATCATGCCCGGTGCCGGCGTGCGTCCGCAGAGCGTTCAGACCTTGCTGGATCGCTTTCCGATCACGGAAATCCACGCATCCTGTTCCGCCGTTCCATCCTTTGATCCCGACAGTAGGGTGGCGAAGCTCGGTTTCACGGGCGCAGGGCGCAAGGTTACCGATGAGGCGGCGGTTCGCGAGTTGAAGACGATCCTCACCGCTCATCATAAAGGCGGCGCAGCGCTCTAGCCGTTCCGGCCGCGCCATCGAGATCGAGCGTGATCGTGCCGGGCGCCGGCAGGGACAATGCCGCCTTGATGGCATCGGCCATCGCTTGCGCCGAAATGTCCTTCTCCTCCAGCACATGCGCCAGCCCCAGCCGCGCCAGCCGTTCGGCGCGGGCGCTCTGTTCGGTTTCGCCTCCGGCTGCGAAAGGGATCAGAAGCGAGCGGCATTTTGCCTGAAGAATATCGCAGACGGTGTTGTAACCGGCCTGTGAAATCGAAAGCCGTGCGCCGGCGAGCAAACTTGCGAAATCCTTGCGGAAACGGAAGACGGACACATTTCCCGCCGCCCGCGCCGAGATCGCATCGAAATCCGCCTGCGGCATGTTTGGACCGGTCACGAGGCACCAGTTCTTGATGCCATCCAAGAGGGAGGCAGCCTCGAGAGCAGCCCGTATGAGTGCGGCCCCAACGGCGCCGCCGCCTGCGGAAACCACGATATCGAATTTTTCCGCCGGTTCCGGCGGTGGAAGGGGGGCGACGAGGCCGGTATAGACGATGCGCTGGCTGATCTCGCCTGCGAGGGGAAAGGTGTCTTCCAGCCGGGCGAAATCCGGATCGCCATGGACGAGCACCGCATCGAAATGTTTCTTCACCAGTGAAACGGTCTCTTCGTCCCGGCCCGGTTTGGTCTTTTCCTGCAAGATGTCGCGCAGCGACGCCATGACGAGCGGGCGTGGTTCGCTGTCTTCTATCTCATCGAGAAGCGGCAACAATTCGAAACGCACCTGCCTGCGACCGAAGGGGAATGCCTCGATGATAACGATATCGGGTTTGGCGCCGTGATAGGCGCCGATCAGCATGTCGGTTCTCAGCCTCTTGAAGTCGTCATCCACCGGTTTGCCGGAACTGTCGACCAGGCCGGCAAAGCTGCCGTTGCTGACGGCGATGGGCGGCAATTCGACATGGCGGATGCCCTCGCCCGGAAAGCCCGGAACCGGCGTGCCGCCCGTGACCAGCACGACATCGAAACCGTTCGCCTGAAGGGCGTTGGCAATGCGGCTGGCGCGGGCGATATGGCCGATGCCGAGAAGGTGCTGGACGTAGAAGAAGACGCAGGGGCGTTTTTCCGTATCGGTCATGGCGTTTTTTCCCACTCGGTCTCGAACAGGGCCTTCAGCTCGACAATGCTGGTGCGATGGTCGAAGGCGGTGCGCACACGGTTTTCGGCGGCACTGCCAAGACGCTGGCGCAATTGCGGATCGGTGATGGCCGTGCGCAGGGCCTCTGCGAAGGCGGCCGGATTTTCCGGTTCCGTCAGCAGGCCGTTTTCACCGCTGACGAAGAACTCCGGAATGCCGGAAATATTGGTGGAGATGCAGGTCAGCGCCTGGCTCGCGGCCTCGACCAGCACATTTGGCAGGCCGTCGCGGTCGCCATCGCTGGTGATGCGGCAGGCAAGGGCGAAGAGGTCCGCTTCCCGGTAGTTCTCCAGCACCTGCTTCTGATCCATGGCGCCGGTCCAGACGATCCTGTCGGCGACGCCGAGTTCGTCAGCGAGTTTCTTCAGGGAGGCCAGTTCATCGCCGCCGCCGATATGGGTGAAACGCCAATGGATATTCTGCGGCAGCGAGGCGAGCGCACGCAGGAGAATATCGATGCCCTTTTTCTTGACCGCCCGGCCGACGCTCAAAATCCTGACCGGATCATCGGCATCTGAACCGTCTCTTGCCGGTCGTGGCGTTTCGAAATGCGGGAAACGGGTGAGATCGAGGCCATGATAACTCAGATGCACATTCTGCCTGGTCCCGGAAAGGGCCTGCAGATGCTGGAAGCCGCCGGCAGTGCAGGTCACGGCCCAGCGGGCGCTTTGCAGCTTGGCGGCAAGGTCGCGGTCGTTCGAGGTCCAGATGTCCTTGGCGTGGGCCGAAATCGTCCAGGGCGTGCCGGTAATGAGGTGGGTATAGGCGGCGACCGAGGCGGGCGTGTGGATGAAATGGACATGCAGCCATTCGGCATCCGCCGGCCATTCATGCGCGAGCACGGCAGCCTGCCCGAAACGGCGGAAGCGATTGCGGCTGAGATCATGCGGCAGGTCGCTGAAAAACCGGCGGAGCGCCTTGGTGAAACCCGGCTTCCTGCGACAGGCCCAAAGCGCCTTTAGAACGCGCAGCGGCTCCTCATGCAGATATTCCGGCAGATATGTGACGGGTGCGCGGATTTCATCGTGAACGGGATGGCGCTTCTTGTCCGTGGGCCGGCGCATCGACATGAGTTCGAGTTTAAGCCCGGCCTTTTCCAGCCCCAGAAGCTCCTGGGCGATGAAAGTCTCGGACAGGCGCGGATAGCCCTTGAGGAGCACCACGATTTTTTTTGTATCGGTCACGTTGCGCGTGTCTCTTTTGAAGCGGTGTTTGTCGGGGAACCGGTCACGCGGTCAGCGTGATCGGCGCCTTGTCGCCCTCGGGCGGCAGCCATTCGGCTATCCGGCGCGATATGTTTTCCAGACCGTCCAGCTTCAGTCCGCGTGCATTGACGGAAGGCGGTGCGCGGTTCGGCAGCGCTTTCAGAGCAGCCGCCATCTTGGCGGGGTTCTCGGCATCTTCCGGCAGAAGCATGTCGAAAAGGCCAAGCTCCGAGGCGCGGCTGGCGCGGATAAGCTGCTCTTCGCGCGGCACCGTGCGCGGCACGACGAGGGCGGGTTTGTCGAAGGACAATATCTCACAGACGGTGTTGTATCCGCCCATGGACACGACGGCCTGCGCACCGGCGACGAGATCTTCCATGCGGTTGTCGAATTCGATGATTTCGATATGCGGAATATCGGCAACGCTGCTCATGAAGCGCTGGCGTTGATCCGCCGGCATATAGGGGCCGAGCACCACCAGCGCCTTGTGCGTCAGTTCGCTGTCATGGCGATAGGCGTTGATGACGTCGTCGATCAATTCGCTGCCATCGCCGCCGCCGCCGGTGGTGACGAGAAGGTAATCGCCTTCCGGCCGATGCGATACGGTTTCGGCCTGCGTCTTCGATCTTTGCAGGAAACCGACGAAATCCATCTTGTCGCGAACGGTGTGCGGAACGTCGAGCCCCGTCAGCGGATCGTGGAAATCGGGTGGGCCATAAATCCAGACGTGGTCATAGAACTGGCCGATCTTTGTCATGACATTGTTGCGCTTCCACTCCGCTTCGAGCAGCTGCGGCGCATCCATGACATCGCGCAGGCCGATGACGAGCTTGGTGCCCTGTCCCTTGAGATAGGCGAGCGTTTCCTCCACCTCGCCGCGCAGGCCCATGGGCTCCTTGTCGACGATGAAGATATCCGGCTGGAAGCTTTCGGCCGTGTGGTAGATGATGGAGCGGCGCATCTTCAAGGTTTCCTGAAGATCGATATGCCTGTCCATGGACGTATATTCGCCGTTGCGCAGCTTGATGACGCTCGGGATTTTCACGAAATCGACGCGGGCGCGGTAATCGAAGGCGCCGGCAATCGTCGCGCCTGAAATGATGAGGACGTTGAGGCCGCGATAATCCTCCACCAGAGCATGCGCGATGGTGCGACAACGCCGCAGATGCCCGAGCCCGAAGGAATCGTGGCTGTACATGAGGATACGCGCGTCGTTCAAACGGGAGGTCATGGGCCACACCTCTTTTTGCCTTTCACAAAAAAGGCGATGGCGGAAGGGCAGTTTATCAAAGGGTGTTCCATTTTATCTGAAGGGATCCGCAGCATCACGTAGTCCGTCACCGAAGAAATTAAAGGCCAGAATGACGAGAACGACCGGGATCGTCGGGATGAGAAGCCATGGATATAGCGCAATGACGCTGACGCTGCGCGCCTCCGTGAGTAGAATTCCCCAACTTGTGATCGGCGGTCTGAGGCCGAGACCGAGGAAGCTCAGCGCGGTTTCGCCGAGAATCATGCCCGGTATCGTCAGCGTTGCCGACGCGATCAAGTGCGACATGAAGCCGGGAATAAGGTGTCTGCCGATGATGCGCGGCGTGCTGGCACCCATTAATTGTGCAGACAAAACATAGTCTTCTTCGCGAAGCGCCAGAAGTTTCGAACGCACGGCGCGCGCAAGCCCCGTCCAGTCCAGCATGCCGAGAATGATGGTGATGCCGAGATAGACGAGGATCGGGCTCCAGGTCACCGGCATGATCGCCGCAAGCGCCAGCCACAGCGGAATGCTCGGGATGGATTGCAGGACCTCGATGATGCGCTGGACGATGAGGTCGAAAGTGCCACCGCGATAACCCGCGAGACCGCCGATCACAATGCCGAGAACGAAGCTCATGGCGACGCCGAGAAGGCCGATGGTCAGCGAGATGCGGGCGCCATAAATAATGCGGGACAGCACGTCGCGGCCAAGACGATCCGTGCCGAGCAGGAACAGTTCACCGCCCTCCGCCGGGCAAACGAGATGGGTTCTGCCTTCGAACATGCCCCAGAAACGGTAGGTATCGCCCTTGCAGAAGAAGCGCAGCGGCTGGATATCCGTCGGTACATCCCTGTAGACCCGTCTCAGATTGTCCATATCGAGCGTCATTTCCCGGCCGTAAACGAAGGGGCCGACAAATTTTCCGTCATTGAACAGGTGAATGGCCTGAGGCGGGGCGTAGATATGCTCGATATTGCGGGTATGGAGATTGTAAGGAGCGAGGAACTCACTGATCAGGATCGAAAGATAAAGCACTACCAGAAAAGCGCCGGACCATACCGCGATCTTGTGCTGGCGGAACTGCCACCACATGAGCCGCAGCTGCGACGCCTTGCTGAAGGCCGCCATTCCGGACGTGTTGGGTTCGATCAGCGACGGATCGAAGGGGGCGGTCGAGACGTAGTGGGGCAGGGTTTCGCCTGGTTTCGGGATGGATGAAGTCATTTGACGTTACCACCTCCAAAGCGAATTCTCGGGTCGAGTATGGCAAGGGCGATATCCGATACCAGAACGCCGATCACCGTCAGAAAAGCGAGGAACATCAGGAACGAGCCGGCCAGATACATATCCTGACTTTGCAGCGCCCGGATGAGCATCGGACCGGTGGTTTCGAGCGACAGGACGACGGCGGTGATTTCCGCGCCTGATATGATGGCGGGCAGGATCGAGCCGATATCCGAGATGAAGAAATTCAGCGCCATGCGTAGGGGATATTTGGTCAGCACCTTGAAGGGGTGAAGCCCCTTGGCGCGGGCGGTCACGACATATTGTTTCTGCAATTCGTCCAGCAGATTGGCGCGCAGGCGGCGGATCATGCCGGCCGTTCCCGCCGTGCCGATGATGAGGACGGGTATCCAGATATGTTCGAGGATCGACTTGAACTTCGCCCAGCTCATCGCCTGATTCAGATATTCCCGGTCCATCAGATGGCCGATGGAGATGCCGAACCAGATATTGGCGAAATACATCAGGATCAGCGCCAGCATGAAGTTGGGGATGGCGATGCCGAGCAGGCCGAGGAAGGTCAGGCCGTAATCGCCCCAGCTGTATTTATGCGTGGCGGAATAGATGCCGATCGGGAAGGCGAGGATCCAGGTGACGATGATGGTGACGAAGGACACCAGAACCGTCAGCCACAGGCGGTCTCCCACCACATCGCTGACGGGCAGCTGGTATTCGAAGGAATAGCCGAAATCGCCGACCAGCATGCCGGTCGCCCAGCGGAAATAGCGGATCGGCGCCGGCTGGTCGAAGCCGTAGCGGGTGCGCAATTCCTCGATTTCGGCAAGGTTCGCGGTCTCGCCCATGGCGCGCAGCTCTGCGACGTAACTTTCGAAATAATCGCCCGGCGGCAATTCGATGATGGTGAAGACCAGCATCGAGATCAGGATCAGCGTGGGGATCATGACGAGGATGCGCTTCAAAATATACCGCAGCATATCAGGCGTCTCCGTCGTACCAGAAGGCATCCGGCAGATAGACGCCGAGATAGGATGTGGGTTCATAGCCGAAAAGCGCCTTTTCCGGCACGTTTCGCATGCGTTTGACATGGACGACGGGTTGAAGCGCGCCGTTGACGATGCCGATGGAAAACACCTGCTGCGTATAAATATCAAGCATTTCCAGCCAGATGGTCGTCCGTTCTTCTTCGGTGATGCTTCTGCGCCATTTTTTCAGGAGATCGAGCAGGTGCGCCGCCTCCGGCAGATCGGGTTCCTTGCCTTCACGTCCGCCCGAGAGATAGTGGATGCCCCAGACCGGCCATTGCAGCTGGTCGTCACCGGTGGGCGCCAGGCCGGAGGGCAGCATGTCGGGCGTCGGCACGCCATTGTCCATGCCCATCCATACCGACATCAGCACCTCGCCGCCCATGGCGCGCTTGCGGAAGACATCGCGCTGGGTGGGGCGCACGGAAACGGCAATGCCGATATGCCGCCAGTGGTCCGTCACCAGTTCCATCACGTCGGTTTCAAGCGTGCTTTCGCCTGTCGTTTCGACGATGATATAGGCCGGGCGGCCATCCGGCAGGAGTCGAAGGCCGGCATTGTCGCGCTTGTCGAGACCGGCTTCATCGAGCAGCCTGTTGGCCGCCGCCCGGTCGAAGGCGCTCCATGCGTCCGCAAATTCCTGCCGGTAAAGCGGGCTTTCCGGCAGAACGGTATCGGCGCTTTCCTTTGCCAGCCCGTAAAAGCAGACCATGTTGATTTCGTGCCGGTTTATCGCGAGCGACAGCGCCCGGCGCACGCGCACGTCCTGAAAAGCGCTGCGCCAGATCGGGTCGGCACAATTCAGATTGGGCAGCAGCGCGATGCGCGAACCCTGAGAGCGCTTGTAGAGGTTCACCTTCAGGGGAAAGCGCTTTTCGGCATCCTTCAGAAAGGTGTAATCGGCGAAATCGAGGCCGAAATATTGCAGATCGCTATCGCCGGACGCCGTCTTGGCCGAGATGATATCGGACGAAGTGACGTTGAGCAAGAAACGATCGAGATAGGGCAGTTGCAGGCCGTTTTCGTCGACCCGGTGATAATAGGGGTTACGCTCGAAGACGAATTGCTCGGCTGGCGGCGCGGTGGTGTTGCGCCAGGCATCCAGCGTCGGCAGATCGGGATTTTCAGGCCGCACCTGCCGCGACATCTTGATATGCAGCCCGCTCCAGTCATCCGTCTTGTTTTTCTTGATCAGCTTGGCGAGCTTTTCCGCCGTCTGATATTTGACGTGGAACTGTTTCATGTAGGCGGCGGGCAGGAACAGCCGGGCCGGTGAGGCCGCTGCGAGCTTCGCCAGAAAATCCGGGTTCGGACCATCCCAGGTGTAGCGCACGATCAGCCGGTCGATGACTTCGATAAGCGGCGGCTTGCTGTTGACCAGAAGTTCGATCGGTGGGCCGCCCTTGTGGATTTCCCTGTTGAGGGCGACGTCCTCCCAGAAATAGCGGAAATCCTCGGAGGTGAAATCACTGCCGTCGGACCATTTGTGGCCTTCGCGCAGCTTGAAGGTGAAGATGCGTTCTTCCTGAACGTCGTAGCTTTCGAGAATATCCGGATGAAGCTCGAATTTCTCGTCGTAACCGACAAGGCGGGCATAGCTGCTGATCGGCATCAGGCGAATGTCGCGCTGGCCGCCAATGAGCATACGCACTGAGCCGCCATGTTTTCCCGGCTCGCGGCCAAGCGCTTTCATGTCGATGACGCGCGGGTTTTTCGGCAGGCGTTCGGCCACGTCGGGCAATTCGCCCTTTTCCCGTTTTTCCTTGAAATAAGCGGGGTCGGTATAGGCGGCCCGCGCATAGGCCGGCAGGAAGACGGAGGCCAAGAGGGCAAGGGTGGTGCGACGCGTGATCAAGGGCGAAGCTCCCGGATATCGGCATTGCCGTTTGCGAGCACGAAATGGCCTTCGCCGAGATCGGCGGAGATCATGTCGCCATCACCCTCGTCGCGGAACTGTTTGCCCCAGTCGAATTTGCCCGTCGCGCTGATCTTGCCGATGGTGCGGAAATCGAGCGGACGGTCGAGATCGGGGAAAGGCACGGCCGCCAGCAGGGATTTCGTATAGGGATGGACCGGAGAGCGCATCAGGATTTCGCGCGGCGCCAGCTCCACGATGCGGCCCTCGCACATCACGGCCACGCGGTCGGCCATATAGTCCACCACCGCCAGATTATGCGAAATGAAGAGATAGGTCAGCCCGAGATCCTGCTGCAAATCCTTCAGCAGATTGAGGATTTGCGCCTGCACGGAGACATCGAGGGCGGAAACGGGTTCGTCGCAGATGAGAAGTTCGGGACCGAGCGCCAATGCCCTGGCGATGCCGATACGCTGCCTCTGTCCGCCCGAGAAACTGTGCGGGTAACGGTTGAGCGCGCTTTCTCCGAGCCCAATGGCCCTGACGAGATTGCGTACTTTCTCCGCGCGGTATTTCGCATCGCCCCGTCCGTGGATTTCCAGCGGCTCGCTCAGGATGTTGCCCACGGTCATGCGTGGAGACAGCGAGGATATCGGGTCCTGGAAGACCATCTGTATCTTCGACCGCAGCTCTTTCAGGTCTCCGTCCCTGGCGTTGAGGACATCGATGTCGCCTTCAGGCCGGTGAAAGGTCACCGAGCCTTCATCCGGGCGAACGGCGCGCATGAGGATTTTGCTGACGGTGGTTTTGCCGCTGCCGCTTTCGCCTACCAGCCCGAGGCATTCTCCGCGGCGAATTTCAAAACTGACGCTGTTGACCGCCTTGGTGGCGTTGGCGTCGCCTTTGCGGAACCAGCTGGACTTCCGGGTCGTGAATGTCTTGCTGATATTGTCCACGGTCAGAAGCGGGCCGGGGGTCTTGTTCACCGCGGCGTTTTTTTTGCCGACGAGGCTTTCGTGGTCGATGTTGATTTCGCGAAGCGCCTTCAGCCTTTCGCCGGGCTTCATGTCGAAATGCGGCACGGCGGCCATCAGGCCCTTGAGATAGGGATGGCTCGGCGATTTGAAAATGTCATCGACCGTGCCGGCTTCCATGATCTCGCCCTGATAGATCACCGCGACCTCGTCGGCGATATTGGCCACCACGCCGAGATCGTGGGTGATGAGCAGCATGCTCATGTTCAGACGGCTCTGCAAATCGCGCAGAAGCTTGAGGATTTGCGCCTGTATGGTCACATCCAGCGCCGTCGTCGGCTCGTCGGCGATCAGAAGTGCGGGACGACAGATCAGCGCCATGGCGATCATGGCGCGCTGGCGCATGCCGCCCGACAGCTCGAAGGGATACATGTTCACGACCTTCTTGGGTTTGGAAAACCCCACAAGGTCGAGCGTTTCATGCATTTTTTCCGCACGTTCGGCCGGCGACAGGATGCTGTGAATCCTGAGCGCCTCATCGATCTGGTTGCCGATGGTGTGCAGCGGCGAGAAAGACGTCATCGGCTCCTGAAAGATCAGGCCGATGCGATTTCCGCGTATCGAACGGATTTCCCGGCCGTCCTTCGGCAATTGCAGCAGATCGACAGGGCCGGCCGCGGCATTTTCCGGATCGGTGAACAGCACACGGCCATTCACGCGCGCCGTCTTGGGATGGATGCCCATGATGGTCTGGCCGATGACGGATTTTCCGGAGCCGGACTCGCCGACGAGAGCGGTGACTTTTCCCGGAAGAATACGAAGGCTCGCGCCCCTGACGGCATCGATGGTGCCGCCCATGAGAGAAAACGAGACCCGCAGATTTTCAATACGGAGCAAATCTGCGCCTGCGCTCATGCCAAAGGGTTCCTTGCCGTCTCTTTATCGTTGCCTTGTGACAATTTGCTCAGGAGGGCTTAAATCCACGTTATCGCAGGGTTTGTTGTCTGTCTATGCCTCTGAAACATCGAATTGTTTAGCGAATTCAAAGCCGGCTTCCGAAACACGACGGCTTGCCTGACGCCTTTTGTTTGGCGATATGTTAACGAGCGTTTCTGGATGAGGATCCATGTCCGACAAGAAATATTACGATGCCCAGCTGGATAAGGCCCGGCAGTTGCAAAATGGCGGCCAGTATGCGGAAGCCAATGCGCTTCTCTTATCGCTGGTTGCAGCAAAGGACGGCCACCTGATGGGTGAGCAAACGGTGCTTGGCCTGCCGCGCCGGCTGCACGCGGCACGGCTGCGCCTCGCCAAGGCCGAGGGCGATATGGTCGCCAAGATCGGTTATCAATATACGCTTGTTCCACCCCCGCAGGTGCTGGAGAAATATGCGCGGTTTTCCACGGAAGAACGTCGCACGATCAGCCTCAAAAGCCGTGAAGATGTGCCAAGGCTCATTCACCAGATATGGATCGGGGAAAAAGCCCCGCCGGTATCGGTTGAGGCATGGGCCGCCCACGCTTCGAACCATGGTTACGATTATCGGCTCTGGCGGGAGGCCGATCTTGAGCGGGAAGGCGTGTTTTCGAACGGCGTCTTCAAAGCCATGCTGGACAAGGGCGATTATCCGGGCGCGGTGGATGTGGCCCGTTATATCCTGCTGGAGCGGTTTGGCGGCATCTATCTCGATTGCGACTGGTATCCGGCGCGGGACGATGTGAGTTTCGATACATTCCTGCCTCTGGCGGGGCTGACGGTGTTTGACGAAAAAACGCCACGGGACACGGGGCAGGGCAGCATGCTGCTTGCCAATTCCTTCATCGCCGCGCCTGCCGGACATCCCGTTTTCAGCAGGATGCTGAATGCCTTTCCCGGGATTATCGAAGACATGCCTCGCGCACCCGCCTGGTGGTCGACCGGCCCCTTGATCTTCACCATCATCGCCCGGGCGGGAAGTATCAGCCTCGCGCCGGCGGGGTTCGTTGCCGCGTCCCTTCCCGACCGTGCGCCCTTTGAGACGGTGGAAGCGGTCAGGCGGAAACTTTCCACTGAGGCGAGCGGGTTGCTGATCGCCTGGAAATCATGGTGAGATGTCGTCGACAAGGTCTTTCGAAGAACGCCAGCGGGCGGCGGGATGGCCGGCGGTCACCTCGAAAAGCCGTCTCAGAAAGCGCCAGACATTGTCGTCATGCACGAGATGGTGGGTGAGGATGCCGGTGGTGCCGCCGTTTTCGGCGGTCGTCAGGATGCGGGCGGCGGTCTCCGCAAAGAGCACGTCGTCGTTGCGGCCACCGCGACTGCCGTGCCAGTCGATCACATCGACATGGGTGTTCAGGCAGGGCGGCAGGGTGCTTTTCTCCGGGCCGAAAACGGATAGGGCGCGATATCCGAGGCCCGCCAGTGCCTTCACGATACCGGCATCTATGCGGTTCCACGGCGGCACGAGCATCGGCACCAAACGTGCACCATGCAGGTCGTGGAGTTTATCCAGTCCGGATTGCAATTCATCGAGAACGACAGCCGGATCGCGATGCGATCCGAGTTCCTGTTTCTTTTCCCTCTCGCTGGCATAATTCGTATGGGACCAGCCATGCACGGCGACCTGGGCAATGTCCGACACATCCAGATGCCGTGCGAGCTTATCGGTCGTCATTTCGGGGATGACCGCGAGCGTGACCGGAGCGGAAAAGCCGCCGCAAAGATCGAGCAAGGTGTCGAGCGCGGGCGTCGGCTCCACCGCATCGTCGTCCCGGAGCCAGAGATCGGCGGATATGCCGCGCCGCCCGCATTCGTCCAGTGCCGCAACGAGTTTTTCCAGACTCATGATGTTCGCGCCTTTGCTTGCAGCAGGATATGGTTCAGTTCTTTTGCGGCATTTTCCAGAGACCGTTCGTTCCTCACGAATTGCCGGGCCGCCCGTGCCAGTTCTTCGCGCTGCCTGTCATCGCCGAGCAGGGTTTCAATCGCGTCGGCATAGGCGGCTCTATCATTTTCTGGTGTCAGTAATCCTGTGGCGCCGGATTTTACCACCTCGGGGACGCCAGCCACTTCTTCGGCCACAACGGGCAGGCCGGCAGCCTGCGCCTCGAGATAGGCGAGACCATAAGCCTCACCATGGCCCGGCCAGACATAGAGAGAGGCTTTTGAAAGGAGCATTGCGATCTCGGCCGCGGTTTTTTCCCCATGCCAGACGAGACGGTGATTGGGAAACGCGCTGAACATGCCCTGTACGGCCGTGCGTTCCGGTCCGTCGCCGACGATATCCAGCGTCCAGTCGAGATCCTGCGGCAACAGGGCGAGCGCTTCGGAAAGGGCGCGATAGCTGTCGAGCTTGTCACCCGCCCGCATCATGGCGACGGTGATGAGCCTTGCGGGTGTTGGCTGGGGCGTGTTCTTGAGAAAGGCCTCGGCATCGATGAAAGGCGGCAGCATGGCCCAGCGAAGGGCGGGCGAGGCCCGCACGAGCCCTTCACGATCCCGTGCGGTGAAGCAGATATTGATGGCGGCGGCGTTCAATGCGGCCAGCAACCCACCCTGAACTGCCTGCCATCCCATCCCATTCCGTTTCGGCGAATAGGACGCTTCAGCGCTGACATAGGGGATGTCGAAACGTTTGCTCAGTTCCGGTCCGAGCAAGTCCGGAGCCTTGTAATAAGGGTGGTAACAAAACCAGAGATCCGGCACGCGATCCCGTCGCCAGCGCCGTGTGACGATCTCGATTTCGCGCTCGGCCTCATCGGCGAGCAAGGCCCTTGCCGGATCATCCGGCTGTTTCAGGAAGCTGCGCAGTTCCGAAGCGACGGAAACATCGTGACCGCCCATCGTGATCGCCGTCATTAGCAAACGGGCCATCAGCCGGTCGCCGGAGGGAACGGGATGGTTGGGAGATTTGAGCGGCGCATAAAAGGCGATCTTCATGGCGATGGTTGTGCGTTGGCGGTGGCTTGGGCGTCAACCGGAATTTGAAAGGGCCGAGCCTTGACAGGTCCGTCATTCTTGCCCAACTGAAAGGCATCTTTTGCACATGCGCGGAGCGTGACACGCTTTGACTTCCCCAGACACTTCCCGGAACCTGCTTTCCAGCATTGAAAACAAAAGCGCCAAAGCGGGGGTGATCGGCCTCGGCTATGTCGGTCTGCCGCTTGCCATGACGATCGCCAGGGGCGGTTTCAAGGTTGTCGGTTTCGATATCGATCCCGGTAAAATTACCGCGATCGAGGCCGGGCGCAGCTATATCGAGGCCGTTTCCGACGAGGTGCTGGCGAGTGTGAGACAGGATGACGGCTTTGTCGCCACCTCGGATTTCTCCAGGCTGGCCGAATGCGATGTCATTGCCATCTGCGTGCCCACGCCCCTGACGAAATATCGCGAGCCGGACCTTTCTTATGTCGAAAAGACCTGTCGCGATATTGCCGCCCATCTGCGCAAGGGACAGCTCGTGGTTCTGGAATCGACCACCTATCCCGGCACGACTGACGGTGTGGTGAAGACCATTCTGGAAAGCACCGGACTCGTCTCCGGCGTCGATTTCTTCATCGGCTTTTCACCCGAACGGGAAGATCCCGGCAATCGCGATTTCGAGACCTCGACCATTCCGAAGGTTGTCGCCGGCGATGGCGAGGCGGCCGGAAAGCTGATGGCGGCATTTTACGGTTCGGTGGTCAAAAAGATCGTCCCCGTCTCGACAAATGCCACGGCCGAGGCGGTGAAAATTACGGAAAACGTCTTTCGTGCCGTCAATATCGCGCTCGTCAACGAACTCAAGGTCGTCTACGAGGCGATGGGTATCGACATCTGGGAAGTGATCGATGCGGCGAAGACCAAGCCGTTCGGTTTCATGCCCTTTTATCCCGGCCCGGGCCTTGGCGGCCATTGCATACCGATCGATCCTTTCTACCTCACCTGGAAGTCGCGCGAATATGAATTGCCGACGCGGTTCATCGAACTGGCCGGCGAGATCAATACCGGTATGCCGCGTCACGTCATCGGGCGGGTCGCGGAGGCGCTCGATATTCATTCCGGCAAGGCGCTCAGCCGCTCGAAGGTGCTGGTCGTCGGGCTCGCCTATAAAAAGAATGTGCCGGATATTCGCGAAAGCCCCTCTCTGAAGCTCATCGAGCTTATTCAGGAGCGTGGCGGCGAAGCGGCCTATTTCGATCCCCACGTGGCCGAAATCCCGAAGACCCGGGAATATAGCCACCTGATGGGCATGAAATCCGTGCCGTGGGACAGGCAGGCGATCGGCGCCTTCGACGCCGTTCTCGTTGCGACCGATCATGACAATGTGGATTATGCCGCTCTAAGCGAATGGGCGCCGCTTATCATCGACACGCGCAATGTTTTCGCGCGTCGGGATATAGCTGCAAAACACATCATCAAGGCCTGATAACATGAGCAGACTCGATAGTTTCATTCGCCGGCTGACCGCGCAGCGGGATATCCTCAACCATGTCGCAGCCGATCTCGATCTGCCGGATGAAGGCGCGCTTATGGAAATCGGCCTTGGCAATGGGCGCACCTTCAATCACCTGCGGGAACTGTTCCCCAACCGCCGCATCATCGCTTTCGACAGGGCCATGGGTGCGCATGCCTCCTCCGTTCCGGCGCAGGAGGATCTGGTGATCGGTGAAATATCGCAAACCGCTCCGGCTTTCGTCGGCACGGAAGCGGCGTTCGTGCATGCCGATATTGGCACGGGCTATCCGGAAAAGGATGCGGTTACCCTCACATGGTTGCCCGATCTTGCGGCGGGCATGCTGGCGAAAGGCGGTCTCGCGGTCAGCGGTCTGCCTCTGGATCATCCCATGTTGAAGCCGCTGCCGGTGCCGGCAAGCGTGCCGACGGACCGCTATTTTCTCTATCGCAAGATTTGAGATCGCACACCCCGACAGATGTGTCGGGGCTATCTCATAAATAGCGCTCACTCTCTTCTTTCGAGAGCAGGAAGACCTTCATTTGTGAGTTGCGGCCGCGGATGGCGATTTCTTCGCTTCTGAGATCGGCAATCTCCTGCCCCGCCTGAATGATGGCCGGTTCGGAAACAACGATGGCTGCACCGAATTCCTTGGCCTTGGATTCGAGCCTGCTTGCCACGTTGACGGTATCGCCGATGGCCGTCAGGGTTTTGGCCGCGCCATATCCCATGACGCCGACGATGCTCGGACCGGAATGAATGCCGACGACGACTTCCAGGCGGACGGCGAATTGTTTCTCCAGCCCCTCGTTCAGAATTGCGATATCCCGCAATATGGTCGCGGCCGCCTTCATGGCGTTGCGGCAGGCATGCTCCGCGTCCTCGCCAAGTCCGAAAAGCGCCATGGCGCCATCGCCGATGAATTTGTCGAGATGGCCTCCCGCCTGTTCGACGGCCTGGCCGACGATGGTGAAATAGCGGTTCAGAAGGAAAACGACATCATAGGGCAGCTTCGCTTCGGAAAGCGTGGTGAAGTTGCGCAGATCGCAAAAGAGGATGGCGATTTCTTCTTCCCGGCCGGGTCGGGCCGGTTGTGCATCGGCCGGCAGGTCGCTTTGCTGGGGCGGTGAAACGAGAAGCGCGATATCAATATCGCTGGTGGGGCGTAGCTGGCAGCCGAGCCGAACATCGGAATCGGCATGGATGCGCCGCAATGTGGTTTGCTCGATGTCTCCCGGTGGCGGTAGCGGGCCTTTGCTGTTCAGAACCTTGACCCGACAGGTTGAGCAGCGCCCCTTGCCGCCGCAGACGGAGTAATGCGGAATTCCCGCAAGGCGGCTCGCTTCCAGAATGCTGAGCCCGGCAGGTACATGTACCTGCGCGCCATGTTCATAGCGGATTTCGATCGCCGTCAATCGTTGCCGAAAGCTGCGTAAGCCACGCATGGCGAAAACCAGCATTACCGCGCCGACGAACAACGTCTCCGCTGTGCCGGTGATGAAACGGATCTGTGTTTCCATTTCCCGCTGCAGTGGCAGCTCGTCCTTTTGAATCGTATTGTCGGCAAGTCCGGGCGGAAGCGCGTATTTTTCATCGATTTCCGCCAGCCAGCGGCCGGCATCGCTGAAGCCCAGCAGCGCCAGGAGCGGCAGCATCACGGCCACCGTCATGAACAGCCCGGCTATCCGCGGATACCAGTCCCGGTAACGCAGCCAGAAATAAAGGCCAATGCATCCGTGGACCCAGATCACGATCAAGGCGAGGCTTTGCCAGGCGCCCTGTATCGGGTTGTTGATCCACAGCCTGCGGATGACGGAATAATAGCCGACATCGATGCCATAAAGCATATGCGACACACGGATATTGACGGCGTGGCCGATGATCAGGAACGGGATCGACAGGCCGAAGATGACCTGAAGCGCTTCGCGGAGCGGCATGCGCAGCGTTCTGCGCAGATAAAGCGAGCGCAGAACTAGACAGACATGCACCAGAACAGAACCGTAAAAAAGCAGGCTGCTGACAGGGTTGAGCCAGATCAGGCTGAACCATTTTCGCGCCCGTTCGGCGGTATCGATGGAGATGAGTGCGAGGGAGTGATTGAAAAGATGAGAAAATACGAAAGCAAATATGATGAGGCCGGATAAAATCCGGGCGCGTCTCAAATTGGTCTCCGAAAAGAAACGGATCATGCAAATCCCATCATGTGGTCATTCAGCGCAGAATCATCATGTAGTATGTGGTGGCACCCTTATTGCAGGCCGTCTCGTGGCAATATCGTGGAGCAATCGATCGGAAACGGTCAATTGTGCGTGTTCGAACGCCCGCATGGCAAGGGATGTCGAAATCAGGGTTTCGAAAACGCGGTCGGACAGGTCGACTTCGCCGGAGCCAGATTGCGTCAGAGCTCGATGATCTGGCCGTCCATGGCCGCGAAGGCGCCACTGAACTGGGCTTTCGCCTGTTTTTCGATATTGTCCAGTTCTTCGTCGCTGCGGCTCGGGGCGTGGTGGATGAAGCCGACATTTTTTGCGCCGGCGCGTTTGGCGAGGCGGATCGCCTGTTGCCAGGACGAGTGGCCATAGCCGCGATAAAGGCTCATTTCCTCATCGGTGAACATGGCGTCATAGAGGAAAAGGTCGACATCCCTGATCAGGTCGAGCACGGTTTCGTCCATATCGCCCGGCTCATGTTCGGTGTCGGTGATGATGGCGAGGGACTTTCCTTCCCAGTCCAGCCGATATCCGATGGCGTTGCCGGGATGGTTGAGCATTCCGGTTCTGATCGAAAGGCCGGGATGCACATCGAGCGCATCGCCCGGCATGAAGTCCCGCGTGTCGATTTTTGCGCAGCAGATTTCTAGCGGCACGGGGAACCACGGCGGGCTCATGAAGTCCTTGAGCATTTCCCGGGTGCTCATGGTGCCGGCGAGGTGTCCCGACCAGATGGCGACATCGTTGGAGCTGTTATAAAAGGGCTTGAAATAGGGGAAGCCGACAATGTGGTCGTAATGACAATGCGAGAAGAACAGGTTGACGTCGGTAATGCCTTCCGCCCGCAGGGCGAGGCCAGCGGGATGCAAGCCCGAACCCGCATCGAACAAAAGAACGTGATCGCCGCATCTCACCTCGATGCAGATGGTATTTCCGCCGTATTTTCGGAAGTTTTCACCTGAAACAGGAAGCGTTCCCCGCGCACCCCAGATCTTTACCCGAAAATTTCTATTACTTTCCCGACTTGCTGTGTCGGAATCGAACGCCATGACACACCCCAATAACAACGGAATCTTGCACGCTTTCCTCCCATGAAGCCCGTTGTCTCTATAGATTCTTATATCCGCTCGTTTCTGGCGGACGCCTTTACCCCTTATTCAGTCAGCATTTCATTTATATTGCAATAGTACGACATTTATTTTTCCAATATCGCCATTCAAGGTAGCAAGGAATTGTCGTTTATGTCCGGGCGCCTGCCCGCGCTTTGCTCAGTTCCGCCGTCGTCTGGGTAAGGCGTTCGGCCAGAACGCGCATGACCTTGATGGTGATGTCGGGGAAATCGGACATGAGCTTGAAGAACTGTTCCTTGCCGATGCGCAGGGCTTCCACATTGGTGGAGGCGCGAACGGTCGCGGTTCTGACGCTATCGCAGAGAATGGCGATTTCGCCGACAATGGCATTGCCGGTCATTTCGGCCACTTTCAGCGTGCCCGAAGGGGAATCGACCAGAACATCGACTTTTCCGGTCAAGACGACATAGGCCGCATCGCCGACATCTCCCTGATGAAACAGCACGTCGCCAGCATGATAGGACACCCGGTCGGATGCGAATGCCAGTAGTTTGAGCTTTGACGGTTCCATTTCCGAAAAAAACGGCACCCTTTTCAGCATCTGAATTTCGTCTTTAAACAGCATTGACTTACCCTGTTCTTGTTCCACCTCGGTCACCTTCTTGGATTTATGTTGCGACCATGTCCTTGAATGTACCGTTTTCCTCGGCGAGAGTCTCGTAACTTCCGTCGGCGGTGATCAGGCCCTGATGAACAACGATCACCCGCTCGAACATGCGGGAGAGCGTCGCATTCGACAGGACCCATATGATCGACGGGTTATTGTTGTTCTGTTTCAGGAGTGTGATGACCCGCTCGACAATTTCCTCCTGCTGTCGGGGATCGAGGCCGGGAAGAGGGCGGTTGAAGACGTAATAATCGGATTTGCGGATCAACGCCCGCGCGAGATTGAGCTTCTGGCGCTGGAGCGGGCCAAGCCGCTTGCCGCCGGCGCCGAGGTTGAAGTCCAGGCCCACCGCCAGCACGCGTTCATAGACACCCTGCTTGCGCATGACATCGGCCACGATGCGGGTGATGCGCCGCGAGGCGTCGGTGTAGCGATGGCTGACCTTGCCGAACAGGATGTTGTCCAGCAGGCTGGTGGCGCTCATATATTTGGTCGGATCGTAGATTTCGATCACGTTTTTCAGGCTGTCGGGCAGGTTCTCATGGAACATGTGTCGGACTTCGACGATCCGGTTCATGATCTCCGGCGATAGCAGACCGAAACGCTGGCGAGGCTCGATGTAGAAGAAGCTGAGCCGCAGCATTGCGCGCTTTTCGCTTTCATTAGCCTCGTCGAAACTCCGGCTCTGAAGACGTTGCAACATCTGCTGATACACCGGAATGTCGTCGGGCGTCATGAAGGTGAGCTGCTGGAAGAAGGGGTGGTCTCCCGGCAGGTCGGCGAAGATTTCCACGATGTTTTCGGCAATCGTGTAACCCATCTCGAACAGGGTTTTCACGAGGCCGGTTTCGCGCATCAGGGAGCGGAAATAGTCGCTTTCGATGACGGTTCGGATCGTCTGGGAAGAATCCCGCATGGTGCCGAACAGCAGGTTTTCGCCGACCGTCGCCTCGCTGTTATAGCTCTCCAGTTCAAAGGGCGCGATGAGGCCGCTCAGATTTTCCTTTTCCAGCTCCGCACGCAGCACATGCCGCAGTTCAACGATGCGTGCGGCGAGATGCAGGTCGGTCAAAGGGTCGATCGACGAACGCAGCGCAAACTCCAGAATATCCTGCGACAGTTCCACGCTGTCGAGGACGGCCAGAATGGCCTGGATGAGATTTTCCGGCCTGCCGTCGCCAGCCGGGCTCGAAGCGTAGTCGATCCATTCGCTGTTGATATCGATCAGCGGATTGCCCGCCATCTTGGCTTCGCGGATTTCCCACTTGCGATGTTCCAGCGCTGCCCCCTCATAGTCCCTGTCCGCGAGCGGGGCGTGTTTGAGGCCGTAAAGAAGATTGTCCTTCAGGCTGGCGTGGAAGAAATAGCTGTCCGAGGATACATAGGAAATGCGCCGCCCGGTCAGCGATTCCGGCAGTTCCAATATGTCGACGTCGTTGATGCTGATCTTGCCCGAGGTTGGCCAGAGTGTGCGGCCGATCGCATCCGCCAGCGCCTCGGCACCCGAACCGCCGACGATGGCGATCACCTCGCCCGGCTCGACCTTCAGCGACGCCTGTTCCAGAAGTCGGCTGCCGCTATCGTCTTCCAGTGTCAGATTGGCGACGACGATCGGGGCGCTGATCGCCGCGACAGCGCCGGGAGACAGTTTCTGCACCTTCTCGTCGATCATGTTCGGGGCATCGAACTGCTCGAAGACCTGCTCGTATTTCACCTGCACGTCCTGACGCGCCTGATCCCAGTCGATCAGTTCCTTCAGCGGTCCGGGCAGTTCCTTATAGGCATTGATGACGGCGACCAGCTGCCCGACATCGAGGCTGCCCTTCAGTGTGAGATAACCGCCGAGCGCATAAAAGAAGAAGGGAGTGAGCTGTGCGAGGAAGTTATTGATGAACTTGACCAGAAACTTCCACTGGTAGAGATCGTAGCGGATCTTGAAGATGTCGCCGAGCCGGTGCGAGGCATCCGCGCGCTCGTAATTGGACGTGTCATAGGCATGGATGGTGCCGATACCGTCAACCATTTCGCCGATGCGTCCGGCAAGCTGGCGGGCGCTGAGTTGCCGCTGGCGGCCAAGCTCGATGAGGCGGCGGCGCATTTTGGGAATGATGCCCACCTGTATGGCGGCCATGAAAGCCGCGATCAGGCCGAGCCAGAAATTCTGCACGAGAATGAAGAAGAGCGCGGAGAGCGCCTGGCCGCCGAGAAGGGCCGGCTGCACGAAGGCGTCGCCGGTAAAGCCGCCGAGCGGCTCCACCTCGTCCTTCACCATGCTGGAGATTTCCGCACCTTTGACCCGCTTGAAATGGGAGGGTGGGAACCGCAGGATCTTGTCGATGAGCTCGAAGCGGATGCGCCGCAGAAGCCGCTCGCCAAGGCGGCCCTTGTAGGTATTGATGTAATATTTGAAGAGCCCGTTGATGATGACAAGCGCAAGGAACGTCAGGCTGAGCGCCATCAGCATCGACATGCGGTTGAGCTCGAGCCCGGGGAATAATGTCACGGTGCCCCAGTAGGGAATATCGACCGTGAGATGCATGAAAAGCTGCGTCGCATTCGCCCCTTCGAAACCATCTCCCTGAATTGGGCCGTTGACGATCTGCTTGGGCAGATCGAAGGCGAGGAAATAGGGGATCATCGACAGGGCCACGATCAGCAGAATGAAAAGCTGCTGCCGCCTCGTGTGCGACCAGATATAACGCGTAAGGCTTTGTTCCATATAAAACTTCTATGACCTGTCGGGCGTGGCCCGGCGTGTTGGTTTGCGCGGTGTCTAGACGATCCGGTGGCCGGGTGGCGCAACCTCCTCCTGCAAATAGGTATGGGACTCGCTATTTATCAGTATATTCAAGCGGTTTCGAGCAAAATAGCGGCCCCGCCGGGACTTGCCCGCCATCCCGGTGTTCGTTTTTGCAACGTGCGGGCGGCAATGGATATAAATGCGACTATATTTTTAGACTTCTCTAATGTTGTTGTTTTTATTGTAGATCAGGCGGTAAGACGCTTCGATACAATGATCCCGTAATGGTTGAGCCAGACACTGGCGCAATGATGGCAAGGTCGATGGCGATAGATATTTCAGAGCGTACAGGCAGCGATCCGTCTCTTGATGCATTGTCGCTTTCCGGCATTGCCTCGAATGGGGCGGTTGCGCATCCGGTCTCTTTTGATGGGCTCACCGGGATTTTCCATCCGGCGCGCAAGGACGTCAGACAGCGCCATGCCGTTCTTTTCGTCAGCCCATGGGGCATGGAGGAGCTGTGCAGCCGCAAGTTTCAACGGGTACTGGCCGAGCGGCTGGCCGCTTGCGGTGTCGCCAGCCTGCGATTCGACTATCTGGGTGCGGGTGATGCCTTCGACCCTGATGATGTGGGCCGTGGAGCGGACTGGATTTCCGATGCGCGCGCGACGCTCAACTGTCTGAAGCGTCTTTCCGGCTGCGCTGAAGTGGTCGTTGTCGCTCAGGGCCTCGGCTGCCTGATTGCTGCACAGGCGTTTGCCGATGTGGCTGAAGTGGGTTCCATGGCGCTTCTGGCGCCTGTCGTTTCCGGCCGCGCCTATCTGCGCGAGCTGGCGATGTGGTCCTCCATGATCGACGATGGCCTCGGTCTTCGGCCCGCGCAACGGATGACGGAGGCGGGATCGATTGCCGGCATGGCCATGCCTGCCGGTGTTGCCGATGCGATCAGGAAGGCCAATCTTTCAAATCTGACCGCTGCTCCGGCGCGCACCATTCTGGCGCTTTCCCGGCCGGGCCGCGTAACCGATGCCGATTTCGCCAGGCATCTCGTTGCGATCGGCGGTGCGGTGGAGGAGGCGGAGTTTTCAGGTTACGACGATCTCGTCTCCAGCCCTACGCTTTCGAAAATATCCGACGATGTGGTCAACCGGCTGGTCGATTGGGTGCTCTCCCAGACCCATGCCGAGAGTCCGGCGATCTTCCAGGAGGATTTCACAGTCAATGCTCCGCAGCGTGGGCGCGGTTTTGTCGAGCAGCCGGTGCAATTTGGAGAAGGTGGGCGGCTTTTCGGTATTTTTTGCGGGCCTGACGACCGGGAGGTGGTTTCTTCGGTTCTTCTGCTTGGCGCCGCCTATGACCGGCATGCGGGCTGGGGCAGGCTTTCCGTACAGATGGCCCGTACATTGGCGCGCGAGGGGGTGGCATCGCTTCGCTTCGACGCGGCCAATATTGCCGACAGCCCTCCGGTAAAAAACGTGCCCGAGCAGGTTCTTTACGATGCCGCGCAGAATGACGACGTGGCTGCCGCACTCGATTTTCTCGGCAAGCGCGGCAAGGGGCCTTTCATTGCGGCGGGCCGGTGCAGCGGCGCTTATCTCGCCTTCAACGGCGCAATCGCCGATGAGCGGATCGGTGCTGTGGTCGCGGTCAATCCGGTCGTCTTCCATTGGCGCAAAGGCCGCTCGGTGGATGAGGCCCTGCATAAACGCCCGCGTTCCTTCGGGGAATACAGCCAGCGCTTTCGACAGGGCGCGACATTCAAACGTCTCATCAGCGGCGATGTCGATGTGGCAAGCGCGGGGCTGAATATCGTCAAGGCGACGATCAAGAGGCTTTCGACAAAAACGGCGAGGCTGTTCCGCAGGGGCAGCGAGGAAGGGCGTGCCGTCTATGGCGCGTTCGATAAATTGAAAGCGACTGATACCGCCGTTCATCTGCTCTACAGCGACAACGACGATGGTCTGGAACATTTCCAATATTACTTCGACGCCAATGGCAAAGGACTGGCTGCCTATAAGAACGTGTCGCTGACCATTATTCCCGATGCCGATCACAATCTTTCAACGCCGGAAGCCAGACAAATCTATATCGACGCGGTGAAGCGGCTGGCTCTCGCGCATTTGCGGTAAAAATGCTTGGCTGTCATACCCTAGAAGGAAAATCGCCGGCTGGAACCCAGTGACACGACCTCTCCGGAAGGAGGAACTTCCGTCGCCGGGGTCTCCGGCAGGAGGCTGATTTTTCTTGTTTCGCCGGGGCCGAGATGGAACCAGTTTTCCGAGGCGAAATAACCCTGCACCTCGACATGGACGGACTGCGCCAGCCGATCCGTGCCGATTTCAAGAGACCAGTTGCCGCTCGTTTCACCGATCGTGGCCTGAAGGTTTGCGGCGTGCAGCGCCTTTTTACGGCCGAGAGGGAAATGGAATGCGTCGGCGATGACGTGTCCTGTCGCAACGTCGCGAAGCCGGGCGACGGTTACATCATGGGATGGAGGGCCGAAACGATAGGCATAGGTCGTATCGAAAAAGGCGCCGAACAAATCTGTTGCGGCAATGGTCTGGCTCTGTCGCGGTGAAAGCGTGAGCGGTCGTTTGGCGTGGACGACGGGTTGCACACCTTCGCGCAGGCAGGTCAGTTCCAGCATGGCTTCGAGGCTGCCGCCGGTCTCGTTGACGAGGTGTATATCCAGCCCGTTCGTGCCCTCATCGGAAAAAGTAACCTGGATGGGGCGGAACGCCCTTTTCAACGCGTGCCAGACGGATTTGGGCCTGCCGGTCGCATCGATGACACCCCAGCCTGCGCCGGGAACGAGATCCTGCAGGGTCCAGATCAGAGCGCCCTGACAGGAGGAGCCGCTGCGCCGCCATTCGGCGAAAGTCGCCTCCATGACCTCGGCCGTGGCAGCCCGGGACATGTCGAGATAAAGGCCGCCGTCTTCCCGCCGCAGCAGGTCCGGTTCGATGTCGTAGAGCAGGTTCAGATAATGGTCGCGAACATCCTCGAAGTCCCAGGATGCCCCGCGATCGCGCGGTGCGCGTGCCTTCCATCGCGGATCGTGCACGGCCACGCCGGGTAGATATCTGTCCAGCGTTTCCTGTTCGGGAATATTGGCGAAGGCGAGGCACTCGGCGGCGAAGCGCAGATCGGCGCGGCGCGCATCTTCCAGCGGGCGGCAATAGGCGCCCACGCCGTAATAATGGCCGACCCCGACGTCGGGAAAGAAGGGCAATGCACCGCCGGAGGGGGAATTGGCGACATAGGCTGCGTCCGGGCGTTTTTCGGCAAGGAGTTCCGGCAGAACCTCCTCGGTGAGCGTTCCCTTCCATATCTGTTCCGGCAGACCGAGCATCGCGCCCTGCTGGTACATTTCACTGCCGCCGCAGAAGACGGTGAGCGATGGAGAAAGCGCGGTGGCCTCGAGGAACTGCGAGATTTCCGTGACGATATGCTGGCGCAGGCTCTCGTCCTTTGCCGGGTAATCGAAATTGGCGAGCATGGCGTCCTGCCAGACCATGATGCCGAGTTCGTCGCAGAGTGCGAAAAATTCCGGCGTCTCATAAGCCATGGTGCCGCCGATGCGGATCATGTTCATGCCGGCTTCCGCAGCTTTTCTAAGCCATGGCTCGTAGTCCGCCCCCGTTCCCGGCAGGCGCACAATATCGGCCGTCGTCCAGACCGCGCCGCGGCAGAAGACCGGCTGACCGTTCACCTTGAGGCCGAAACCATTACCGTCTTCGCCATGATCGATCTCGACCCGCCGGAAGCCGGTACGCCCCAGCCTATGTTGTTCGCCGTCCAGTTCCAAAAGCGTGTCGTGCAGCGCAGGCCTGCCATGGGTGTGCGGCCACCATGGTTCGACTTCGGGTATGTGGAGCTCGCCGGAAAACTTGCCGTTCTCATCCCTGGAAAGATCGGCGCTATAACCCGCGCAGCCAAGCCGTGCCGATTTTATGGGCCGCTTGGTTTCCAGCGCGATGGCGAGCGTTCCCGTTCCTGCCTCGTCCAGTGAAGATCGGAGCGTGCAAAGCACCGCTTCCTGTCTGATCAGACTGATGGGCCGCCATGGGCCGGCGGCGTGGATTTCCGGGCACCAGCCGGGCATGTAACCGAGTGCAGTGGTGCGGATCAGCCGCAGCCCCTGCGTATTCATCATCTGCGGCCGCCAGCGGGCGCGGGGACCGGTTTTTTCAAGTCTCGGCGCAAGCGCCCGGAAGCAGATGCAAAGCTCGTCCGCGCCCGTGAGTTCGACCGGCACTTCCAGCCTTTCGAACATGCTCTGGCTCGCGGCGATCAGCTCGCCGTTGAAGAAGATTTCGGCAATGGTGGAGAGACCGTCGAAGCGCAGGGTGGCGCGTTCGCGCGTATCGGAAATCATCGTCAGCCGATACCAGGCATCCCTGTCATTGAGAGGCGCCGGGGCAAGGCGGTCGAATGTTCCAGCCGCTTCCAGAGCCTGCGCCACGGTGCCGGGAACGGAGACGTGAAGGCTTTCAAGCGATGCGGGAATATCGGACGGCGTCTCACAGGCATCGGCGGGCGTCAGCGTCAGCGTCCAGCCTTCGCTCAGCAATTCCTCGCTTTCGCCGGGAAGATAAGTCCTCACGCGGCCTCGCTGGCATCAGTGAGTTTAGTCGAAAGCGCTTCCATCATGCCATCCCACGCATCCGCTGCTGGATCGAGCACGGTGGCCAGTGCATCAAATTTGCGGCGGGTGACGGCGCGGGCGAGCTGGAACTGCACGGTCTTGGCAACCTCGGAAATCTTGAGCGCGTGGTCTCTTGCTTCAGAAAAACCATCCGCGTCCAGCCATTCGAAGTGACTTGCCGCCAGTTCGAAATTGGCGCCGAGCTGGCGCAGCGTGTTGAAGGCATATTTGTGGAAAAAACCGAAGGGTCGGTCGGCGACCTTTTCCACCTGCGCCGGAAAAACGCCGGCAAAAGCGCGGACAGGGTTGGCGGAGGGCCGTCTGGAAAAATGAAATTTCAGGAGCCGTTCGGCCGTCTTGCGAATATGTGCGGGCGACGGGCTGCTATCCGCGAATTTTGCAAATTCGGTATAGGGCAGGAAAGGCGGGTCGGTCTCGGCCAGATGATGCTGGAACAGGCCGTCAAAATCTTCGCCTGAAAGGTGGAAGAAGCCGGCGTTATGGAAATAGTCGAGTTCGCGCTTCGCGAGGTCGAGCCGATTGATGGCGATGGTGGTCTTGCCATGTTCCTTCCGGTAGCCCACCCCATGGGTATCCGGCATATAGAAGCTGTCCATCTCGATCAGGCAGATGCGGCCGCGTGCGAGCTGCGCCTCGATGTGGCTTTCCACGCTGTCGAAGATCGCAAGTTCGGTGGCGCGAACGCCATAAAGCGCCTCAAGGTCTTCCAGCGGCACCTTGAAGAAGGTGAACTGGTCGCCTTCGAAATCCTGCGTGAGCGTGAAACCGAACATGGCTTCCGGCGGCAGTCCTTTCGAGGCCAGCACCTCGATCCATAAATCGATGTAGCAATTGGTCTCCGGCCACATTCTCTCGGAGGAATGGAGCGGATGCTGCACATAGTTTTTGGGATCGAGACCGGGAAAAATCTGCCGCATGAATGATCAGCCCCAGAGCGTTTCCACGACCTTCGCAGGCCATTTCTTCACGTCGAGACCGTGATGTGCAAACAGCGCCAGCGCGATGCGCTCAAGGCCGAAACCGACGCAGGCGGTATGTGCGACATCGCCATTGTCGAGGTTGAGGCCCCATTTCTGGCCGAAGGCATCCTGATGGTAGTTGAAGCTCATGCAGGCCGTCGGGCTGGTCGTGGATGTGACCGGGATCAAGAGTTCGAATTTCAGGTTCTGGTCGCGCTGGTTGTTGGCGAGCATCTTGCCGGCGCGGCCAAAGAAGGGATCGTTGGCGACATCGATGGTGACGTCGAGCCCGACCGCTTTCATCATCTCCACGCCGCGATCCATCCAGGTTTGGCGGAATTCGGTGACGTCGGACTCGGTGCCCATGCAAACATATTCGCGCATGCGGAAAAGCTGCTGGCGGGCCGGGTCCTTGGAAGGTTCATGGCGGAAGCAATAGGACTGGATGTCATAAAGACCGCCGCCGGCAGGTAGCGCGCCGCGCTTGGCAATCGTCGGATAAAGCGGGTAGCAGGCCGCCGGCGTCAGCACGATGTCTGTCGCTTTCTGGTCTTTGGTCCAGTCGCCGCCCTCATCCATGGTTTTCAGCAGGCTGACATGGTCGAGCTCACAGCCGCAGAAGGAATGGACCGTGCCGGCGAGCTGCGGGAAGCTCTTCATATAACCGCTCTTTTCGAAATAGGCGCGGTTGATGCCGGGCGGAAAGCGGATCGCTTCGGCGCCGTCAGCGCCGCCCGTGCGGTCGATCAGCCGCTCGAAGGCGGCAATGACATCCTCGAACTGGCCGCTGCGTCCATAAAGACCGTCCACACCGGTTTCAATCAGCAGGCCTTCTTCGAACAGTCGATCGAGAAACGAGGTTTGCATGTCCATGGTCTTATCCCAAGAGGCTGGTGTCCTGCTTGTGAACCAGCAGGAGATTGGCGGAATTGCCGAGAATGCGGTCGTTGGAAATCATCAGACGGGCGGAGTGCGCGTCGCGCAGGTGCCGGCCGAGGCTGTAGGGCGTGCCGTTCTTGTAGCCCATGATGCCGCAGACCAGCATGGCGTGGTCGATGATCTCGAGAATGGTTTCGGAAGAGCAGATCTTCACATTGTTCATGGCGACGGCAAAAGCCATGGACATCAGTTTTTCGGGGTCGCTCTTGGTGTCCTCGTAAGCCTTGATGCCGGCGATGATGTTGGATTTCACGACCTGCAGCTTGGTGGAGACCTCGGCAAGACGGATCGCGCCGGGAGGAGCGGTGCCGGGCGACTTGCGCGCCGCGGCTCTGACGAAAGACTGGGCGCGCAGCACGGCATCCGAGGCTATGCCGTACCAGACGGCACTCCACAGGAGATGCGAGCTTGCAAGCATGGATTGTGCGGCGATTTCCGCAAAGGGTTTCGGGAATATCTGCGCCGCCGGCGCTTCGCCACGGAACAGGAAGCCATCCGAACAGGTGCCGCGCATGCCGAGCGTATCCCACACATGGGTCTTTTCGAGCGTGTACTGGTTTTTCAGAAAGACCGTCATCACCTGATCGGCGGGCGCGGCATCCTTGTGGGCGCGCGAGGTGATGAGGATCGCATCGGCATTGCTGCCATAGGAAATGACGGTGGCGTCTTTTTCCAGCCGGCAGAAATCGCCTTCGACCTCGATTGCACAGATGGAGTTGCGCAGATTGCCGCCAATGCCGCCTTCGGTGGTGGCGGAGCCGAGCAGAAGCTGTTCGCTGGCGATGCGGCTCATGAAGCCGGCATGCCATGCGCTCGTCTCGCCGTGTTCCACCAGGCTGGATGCCTTGATATGGTGCATGGCGAAAATCATCGCGGTTGCCGAACAGGCCTGACCGAGCCGGGCGCAGATATCGGCGATTTCCTGTAAGGAAGCGCTTTCGCCGCCCAGCGAAGAGGGGACCTGGATGCCGAGCAGGCGTTCCTGTCGCAAGGCGTCGACGGCTTCCTGTGGGAAACGGCCGGTGACATCCACCTCATCCGCGTGTTTGGCGGCGATTGCTGCGACACGGCCTGCGCGCGCGGACAGCGTTTCATCCTGCGGCGCTACGGTGACGTTCATCAGGCTGCCTCTTTACCATCCAGAATGAGCTTAACGGTGTCTTCAATGGCCCTGATGCTCGCAAATGACTTGCGGTTCAGCAGATTGTCGGGGAATTCGATATCGAATGCTTCTTCGATGCCGAGCATCAATTGCACGGATGCAAAGGAAGAAAGGCCTGCCGCATAAAGATCGGCTTCATCTGCAATCGTATCGACTGGAGTTGGAAGCTGGCCGAATTTGGCCAGTATTTCACGAATAGTCGCGTTCATTCCGACGTATCTCCCATGAATTTCACATCAGGATGGTTTGTGCTTATCGTTACGTTGCAAACGATAATATTCGCCTAAACCGTTAGGTTAATTACAACTAACGGCAGCATGCGCCATTCCCGCACCTTTGCCAAGCATGGATCGTCGGCCTTGACAAATGCCGGTCGGTGTTTTTTGCTGTGGCCATTCACCAGGGGTGTCCCGTCAAGGGGCTGAGATTCTGCTTTCATGCGCAGTGACCCGTTGAACCTGATCCAGTTCATACTGGCGTAGGGACGGTGCAAAGACCGAAGGTCGGGCGGGCGTATGACGTCGCGTTTCGGCAATTCGGTATTTTCCATCATTCCGGCTCGAACTGGGTCTCCACTGTCAAACTTTGGAGCCTCAAGATGAATATCGCTGCCAAGAATATCCCGCTTGTCGTCACCACCGGGCCGCATGCCGCCTCTACCAAAATCCACAAAGCCGGGATTTTACATCCCCATATCCGCGTCCCGATGCGCGAGATCGCCGTTCATCCGACGGCGGGCGAACCGCCGGTGACGGTTTACGATTCCTCCGGTCCCTACACCGATCCTTCGCATCCCGTTCTGATTGAAAAGGGTCTGCCGCGTCTGCGTCATGACTGGATCGTGGCGCGGGGCGATGTCGAGGCCTATGACGGCCGGCACGTCAAGCCGGAGGATAACGGCTTTGCCACCGGCGAACGCCTGACGCCAGAATTTTCCGTGCGCCACCAGCCGCTCAGAGCCACGGCCGGTAAAGCCGTGACCCAGCTTGCCTATGCGCGGGCCGGTATCATAACGCCGGAAATGGAATTCATCGCCATCCGCGAAAATCTCGGGCGCGAGGCGGCCAGGGAAAAGCTGGCGCGTGACGGCGAGAGTTTCGGGGCGCATATCCCTGACTACGTCACGGCGGAATTCGTGCGTCAGGAAGTGGCGTCGGGCCGCGCTATCATCCCTGCCAATATCAATCATTCGGAACTCGAGCCGATGATCATCGGCCGCAATTTTCTCGTCAAGATCAATGCCAATATCGGTAATTCCGCCGTTACCTCCTCCATGGCGGAAGAGGTGGAGAAGATGGTCTGGGCGATCCGCTGGGGTGCGGATACCGTCATGGACCTGTCTACCGGCCGCAACATCCACAATATCCGCGAATGGATCATCCGCAATTCGCCGGTGCCGATCGGCACGGTGCCGCTTTATCAGGCGCTTGAGAAGGTCAACGGCATTGCCGAAGACCTGAACTGGGAAGTGTTCCGCGATACGCTGATCGAACAGGCGGAGCAGGGTGTGGATTACTTCACCATCCATGCCGGCGTGCGGCTGCATTACATCCCGCTCACCGTCAACCGCGTCACCGGCATCGTCTCGCGCGGCGGGTCGATCATGGCCAAGTGGTGTCTGCATCACCACAAGGAAAGCTTCCTCTATGAGCATTTCGACGAGATTTGCGACATTTGCCGCGCTTACGACGTCTCCTTCTCGCTGGGCGATGGCTTGCGTCCCGGCTCTATTGCCGACGCCAATGACGCCGCACAATTCGCGGAGCTGGAGACGCTCGGCGAGTTGACGCAGATCGCCTGGGCGAAGGATTGCCAGGTGATGATCGAAGGCCCCGGCCATGTGCCGATGCACAAGATCAAGGAGAATATGGACAAGCAGTTGAAGACCTGCGGTGAGGCGCCCTTCTATACGCTCGGGCCGCTCACCACCGATATTGCGCCGGGTTACGACCACATCACCTCCGGCATCGGTGCGGCGATGATCGGCTGGTTCGGCACCGCGATGCTCTGCTACGTCACGCCGAAGGAACATCTCGGCCTGCCGGATCGCAACGACGTGAAGGTCGGCGTCATCACCTACAAGATCGCTGCCCACGCCGCCGATCTCGCCAAGGGCCATCCGGCGGCACAGGTGCGGGACGATGCGCTGTCGCGCGCGCGGTTCGAGTTCCGCTGGGAGGATCAGTTCAACCTGTCGCTGGACCCGGATACGGCGCGCTCCTTCCATGATGAGACCTTGCCGAAGGAAGCGCACAAGGTCGCGCATTTCTGCTCCATGTGCGGGCCGAAATTCTGCTCGATGCGGATTTCCCACGATATCCGCGCGGAGGCGCAGAAGGAGGGACTGGAGGCCATGGCCGCACGCTTCAAGGAAGGCGGTGAGCTTTACATGCCGCTCGCGACGCCTGCGGATGCCGAATAGCATGCGCGTTCTGGTCAAGGGAACGGGGGTCGCCGGTCTGACGGCGGCCTTCGAACTGGTGCGGACCGGCGTTACCGTCGAGGTTTGCGAGCGCAATGCCGAACCCTCGCGCGGCGCATCCTGGTATGCGGGCGGCATGCTGGCGCCCTGGTGCGAGCGTGAAAGCGCTGAAGAGCCGGTTCTGACGCTCGGTCAGGCGGCGCTCGATTGGTGGGATGAAGCGACACCCGGCCTTGTCGTGCGGCACGGTACGCTGGTCATTGCGCCGGCCCGCGACAAGGCGGAGCTTTCGCGTTTCGCATCGCGGACCGCTGGCTATCGCTGGGTGGATGAGGGCGAAATCGCCGCGCTGGAGCCAGATCTTGCCGGGCGGTTTCGCTCAGGGCTTTATTTTCCGGGCGAGGGGCATCTCGATCCGCGTCTAGCACTGAAATCGCTGCATGAGCGGCTTCGCGCCATGGGGGTGCAGTTCCATATGGGTATCCCGTTGGATGAAGAGCCGTTCGACCGGGTGGTGGATTGCACTGGTTCTGCGGCGATCGGCGGGATTTCCGATCTTCGCGGTGTGCGGGGAGAGATGCTCTATCTCGCCACGCGGGAGGTTTCCCTGTCTCGTCCCGTCCGGCTGCTGCATCCGCGCATTCCGCTTTACATCGTGCCGCGCGAGCCCGGCCGTTTCATGGTGGGCGCGACGATGATCGAGACGGAAGATGCGGGCGCCATTTCCGCCCGCTCGATGATGGAGTTCCTGAATGCCGCCTATGCCGTGCATCCGGCTTTCGCGGAAGCGGAAATCATCGAGACAGGCACCGGCGTGCGCCCCGCCTATCCCGACAATCTGCCGAAGGTCACGCAGGATGGCCGGACAATTTTCATCAACGGCGCGCACCGGCACGGCTTTCTGCTGTCGCCGGCGATGGCGCGGCAGGCGGCTGAAATCGTCTGCCAAACTCTCTCTCAAAAGGAACGGGATCATGAAATTTCTGGTGAATGGCGACGAGCTTGATCTCGCCGCCGAGACGCTGGCCGGCCTGCTCGCCAGCCTCGAATACGAGGGTGAGTGGCTGGCGACGGCGGTAAACGGCGATCTGGTGCATTCGGAAGAGCGCGCCGATTATAAGCTGAAGGCTTTCGACCGTATCGAAATCCTCTCGCCGATGCAGGGAGGCTGAAACGATGCTGATGCTTTATGGCCGCGAGGTCTCGTCCCGTCTCCTGCTCGGCACGGCGCGCTATCCGTCCCCTGCCGTGCTTGCCGATGCCGTGCGGGCGAGCAACACGGATATTCTGACGATTTCACTGCGCCGGGAAACGGCGGCTGGCAAGAAGGGCGGTCAGTTTTTCGAACTTATCCGTGAGCTGGATCGCCAGATTCTGCCCAACACCGCGGGTTGCCACACGGTCAAGGAAGCGGTGCTGACGGCAAAGATGGCCCGCGATGTGTTCCGCACTAACTGGATCAAGCTGGAGGTCATCGGCCATCATGACACGCTGCAGCCCGATGTCTTCGCACTTGTCGAGGCGGCGAAAATCCTCTGCGATGATGGTTTCGAGGTCTTTCCCTATACGACCGACGATCTGGTCGTCGCCGAGAAGCTGCTGGAGGCAGGCTGCAAAGTGCTGATGCCTTGGTGCGCGCCAATCGGCAGCGCCATGGGACCGCTCAATCTGACGGCGCTGAAATCCATGCGGGCGCGTTTCCCGGATGTGCCGCTGATTGTCGATGCCGGTATCGGCCGCCCGTCGCATGCGGTCACGGTGATGGAACTCGGTTACGATGCCGTTCTGCTCAACACGGCGGTGGCGGGTGCGGGAGACCCGGTCGGAATGGCGGAGGCTTTCGCCCGCGCCATAGAAGCCGGCCATCAGGCATATCTCTCCGGGCCGCTGGAGCCGAGGGACATGGCCGTTCCCTCGACGCCCGTGATCGGAACGGCTGTTTTTTCCTGATCGCGGCTTGTCGTCGACATCAGGCACGTCACGTTTTGCGTTGACAGTGCCTGATGGTGGCGGGATACCGGAAGAAAAGGGAAACGGCATGGCGGCACTCACCAATCTTCTGACGGATATCGGCGGCGTTTCGGTCGGCAATGTCACCGATCTCGCCCTCGGCTCCGGTGTTACGGCGATTGTTTTCGAAAAGCCCGCCGTCGCTTCCGGTTCTGTTTTGGGTGGTGCGCCGGGCGGGCGCGATACCGGCCTGCTCGACCCGACGATGACGGTGGAAACGGTGGACGCCTTCGTGCTGTCCGGCGGTTCTGCCTTCGGACTGGATGCGGCGGGTGGCGTTCAGGCCGGGCTGCGCGAAATCGGACGCGGCCTGCAGGTGGGCTCCACCCGCGTTCCCATCGTGCCGCAGGCAATCCTGATGGATCTGCTGAATGGCGGCGACAAGGATTGGGGGCTGCATTCACCCTATCGCGAGATGGGATATGCGGCCTTCAAGGCGGTGCGTGCGGAGCCTTTCGAACTTGGAACGGCCGGTGCGGGAACGGGTGCGACGACCGCCACCTTCAAGGGCGGGCTCGGTTCGGCAAGCGCCGTCAGTTCCGGCGGTTATAAGGTGGCGGCCATCGTTGCCGTCAATGCGCTCGGCTCGGCAACCGTTGGAACGAGCCGCCATTTCTGGTCCGCGCCGTTTGAAGTGCAGGGTGAATACGGCGATTGCGGTTTTCCCGATCGTTTCGAGCCGGATCATACCGCGCTGCGCCTCAAGGGGGTCAATCTCACGGCAACGACCATCGGTGCGGTGGTGACGGATGCCGCGCTGACCAAGGCGCAGGCGCATCGCCTTTCCATTATGGCGCATGACGGGCTGGCGCGCGCCGTTCTGCCCGCCCATCTGCCAAGCGACGGCGACACCATGTTCGCGGCCTCGACCGGTGAAAAGCCGCTTGAGGGCGGCGTTCATTTCGCCGAGCTTTGCCATCTGGCGACCATGGTGATGGCGCGCGCGGTCGCGCGTGGCGTCTATGAGGCGACGGCCTTGCCGGTGGATGGAGCGCAAAAGGCCTATCGCGATGTTCATGGACGGAGCCTTTGAACGATGAGTGAGGCCCTTTCTCCACTGAAGCCTGTTCTTCGTATCGACTTTCCACCTGGGGAACGTCTCGGCCATGGCAAGATTGAATTGATGGAGTTGATTGTCGAGACCGGCTCCATCTCTGCCGCAGGGCGGGCGATGGACATGTCCTATCGTCGCGCATGGCTGCTGGTGGATGCGCTGAATCATATGTTCAGGCAACCGGTCATTGAATCGCAGCGTGGCGGCAAACAGGGCGGCGGTGCGGCGCTGACCGCTTTCGGCACTGAGGTGTTGGAGCGTTACCGCAGCATGGAAAAGCGGATGAACGAGGCCTTGCGCGCGGATATCGACTGGCTGGAGGCCAACCGCAATCCCGACGCGGCTCTCAATAGGGATCGAGAGCCGCCGACTTTATGATCGCGTGCACCGGTTTTCCGGGCTCCAGCTGCAGCCTCTCGCGTGACAGATCGGTGATGCGCGACTGGATGATGTCGCCGCCGCAATCTACATGAACCGTGACCATGCCGTCTTCGCTGGCAGAAACAGTCGCGATATGGCCCGCGAGAATGTTGAGCGCGCTTAAGCCTTCGGGCTTTACGGTTGCCAGCATCACATCGCGCGCCGGTATGAGCACCCGTGCCGGGCTGCCGGCCGTTCCCCTCTTTGCCGGAACATGGAGCATCATGGTCTTCAGCCTCACGGCGGCAAGCCCATGTCGCTCATCAAAGCTCTCAATGTGCCCGGAAAGAATGCTGCCCGCCTCGCGTCGTTCGAGATGCGTGCTGAAATCCGGTCTGGAAAGCACGTCGGCCGCTTTTCCCTGCGCCTCCACCTTGCCGTCCTTCATCACCACGATGCGGTCGGCGAGGCGGGCGACCTCCTGAATAGAATGGCTGACATAGACGATCGGGATTTTCGTCTCGTCGCGCAGCCGTTCGAGATAGGGAATGATTTCGGCTTTTCGCTCCTCGTCGAGCGAGGCGAGCGGCTCGTCCATCAGCAGCAGCCTGGGTGATGAGAGGAGCGCGCGGCCAATCGCGACACGCTGTTTTTCGCCGCCGGAAAGCTTGTCCGGCCGGCGCTGCAGGAGATGGCCGATGCCGAGCATGTCGACGATGCGGTCTTCATTCGCGCTCCCGGTTTTGTTCACGGCGAACCATCTGCCGTAATGCAGGTTCTGCGCCACGCTGAGATGCGGGAAGAGCCGCGCTTCCTGAAAAACATAACCGAAGCGGCGTTTATGAGCCGGCAGGAACAGCCGTGTTCCGCTATCGGCCAGCACTTCGCCATCGAGCAAAACCTGTCCCTCATCCGGCTGCAACAGGCCTGCTATGATGCGGATCATCGAGGTTTTGCCGGAGCCGGAGCGCCCGAACAGGGCGGTGACGCCGCCTTCGGAGGTGAATGACGCATCGAGTTCGAAAGAACCGAGGCGATGGCGGGTGGCTACCGAAAGCGTCATTCCATGCTCACCCGTTTGCCGACGATGCGGGCCAGAAACTCCGAGACGAGCAAAGCGAGCATGGAAATCACGACAGAGACAATGGTTAGCCGCAACGCACCGGCATCGCCGCCCGGAACCTGGGTGAAGGTATAGATGGCGGCGGACAAAGTCTGGGTCTCGCCGGGAATATTGGACACGAAGGTGATGGTCGCGCCGAACTCGCCCATGGCCTTGGCGAAAGCCAGGATCATGCCGGCAATGATGCCGGGCAGGGTCAAGGGCAGGGTGACGGTGAGGAACACCCAGAACGGGCTTGCCCCCAATGTTCCCGCCGCCTCTTCAAGCTTGCGGTCCACCGCTTCTATGGAGAGGCGGATGGAGCGCACCATCAGCGGAAAGGCCATGACGGCGCAGGCGAGCGCCGCTCCGGTCCAGCGGAAGGAAAAGACGATGCCGAACCAGCTATCGAGAAATTGCCCGATCGCGCCCCTGCGGCCGAACAGGACGAGCAGCAGAAAGCCGGTGACGACGGGCGGCAGGATGAGCGGCAGGTGGACGATGCCGTTGAGGAGAGACTTGCCCCAGAAGCGACCGCGCGCCAGCGCCACGGCGACCAGAATTCCGAAAGGCAGGCTGGCAAGCATGGCGATGGACGACACCCACAGGCTGAGCCTGATCGCCGTCCATTCTTCAGGGCTGAGTGTCCACCAATGCAATGCCATATCCTGCAATCGTCATCTCTCGCGGCCCATACGTTGGGGCCACGAAAGGCAGTTTATTTCAAAACGGTAAAGCCTTGCTTTTCGAAGAAGGGCGTTGCCTTGGCCGACTTCAGGAAATCCAGATAGGCTTTTGCTGCCGGGGACTTGGCTTCCGAAAGAATGGCGACCGGGTAGATGATCGGCGGATGGCTGTCTTCCGGGAAGGTGCCGACGATCTTCACACCCGGATCGGCGGCGGCGTCGGTCTGGTAGACGATGCCATAGGGTGCTTCGCCGCGCGAGACGAGCAGCAGGGCGGCACGTACGCTTTCCGCGCCGGCGACCTTCTGTTCGACCGAGGACCAGACGCCAAGTTTTTCCAGAGCGGCCTTGCCGTATTTGCCCGCCGGCACGGAATCGACCGCGCCCATGGCCAGACGGCCATCGCCCACCAGAGCGGCAAGATCGAAGCCCTGCTTGATCTCGACCGGCTTTGCCTTGTCGGCCGGAGCGACGAGAACGATGCGGTTGCCGAGAAGATTGGAGCGGCTGTCAGCGTTGATCAGCTTCTTTTCGGCGACATAGTCCATCCATGCGAGATCGGCGGAAATGAAGATATCCGCCGGTGCGCCCTGCTCGATCTGCTTGGCCAGCGCCGAGCTTGCTGCATAAGAAACGGTTGCTTCGTTACCGCTTTCCTTTGCCCATTCGGCGTTGAGAGCATCGAGCGCGTTTTTCATGCTTGCGGCGGCAAACACTGTGACTTTTTCGGCGGCATGAGCCGGAACGGCCGCGAGTGAGGCCGCCATCCAGAAGGATGTGGCTGCGGCAATGGTTTTGAAGAAACTGCGACGCAAAAGTCTCATGGTCTGTTACCCCCGGTTCGAGATATTCTGATGAATATATCGATAGGCCTATAGGGCAATCATTATATTTTCAAGGATATATCGATGGGATGGGGAAAAGAGGCTGCCGGGGTGTCTGTGCAGAGGGGTGGTTAAGCTCGAAAAGCTCTCCTCGTCATGCTCTGGCTTGTCCCGCGCATCTGCAACGTCTCCATTTTTTGAATGTGATTAGATCCTTGGGACAAGTTCAAGGATGACGTCGTTCCCTTGAAGCGGCTCCGTGTCCGATCAAAAACGCTCGCCGGCGAAATGGGCGATCTGTGCGCCTGCCTCGTAATAGGCTTCCTTCACCGTCCGGAAATCCTGCGCTTTCGGCTCCGTCAAAGGCAGCGGCAATTCGGCTTCAGCAATCTCACCGAGAATATGCTGCGCAATGACCTTGCCGAAGGCCGTACCCGGCGCGATGCCGCGGCCGTTATAACCTGAAAAGCCGACGACATTTTCAGCGAATTTGTGAAACCGTGGAACGGCATTGTCCGTCATGCCGATCTGGCCGTACCATTCACATTCGAACTCCGTATCTCCGAGTTGCGGGAAAAGCCGCTTCAGCGAGCGCTTCGCCCAGGCGCGATGAATGGCGGCTCCGGTGCCGCGCAGGGCGCCGACGCTGCCGAAGACCAGTCGGCCGGCTTTGTCCATGCGGAAGGATGAGAGAATCTCCTTCGTATCCCAGCAGCCCTCAAGGCCGGGCAGGATGCTCTTTTGCAGGTTATCGCCGAGCGGTCTGGTCGCGAAATTGAAATAGGGCAGGTAGACCTGTTCATCGCGAACGATCTGCCATGGGCCGGTGCTATAGGCTTCGGTGGCCACAACGATCCAGTTGGCGATTACAGACCCTTGCGGCGTCTTGACCACCCATTTTCCATTGCTGCGTTCGGTCGCTACAACGGGGCTTTCGGTGTGCAGGCGCACGCCCGCTTTCTGGGCGGCTGCGGCAAGGCCTCGAACATAGGCAAGCGGCTGTATCGTGCCGGCGCGTGTATCCAGAAGCGCACCGGAATAGCCCGTGCTGCCGGTGCGTCTTGCTGTCTCTTCGGCATCGAGGATACGGACGGGTGCGCCCCTCTCTGCCCATTGTTCGCAGCGCTCACGGATTTCGGCGAGCCCTTTTTCTCCGACAGCGCAATGGAGCGTGCCGTTTTTTTCGATCTCGCAAGGAATTGCGTGTTTTTCCACCAGTTCGCGCACGAGAAGCGGGGCATTGCCCAGAAGGTCGAGAAGGCGTTCGCCGTAAACCTCGCCGAGCACGCCGGGCAGCTCTTTCGGCATGACCCACATGCCGCCATTGATGAGGCCGACATTGCGGCCTGCGCCGCCGAAGCCGATTTCCCTTGCTTCGAGAAGAACGACATCCACACCGCGTTCGGCAAGATGAAGGGCAGCGGACTGGCCGGTGAAGCCACCTCCGACGACGACGACATCAGCGACCGCTGCGCCCTGCAAGGCGGGCGTTACGGGCGGCTGCGGCGCGGTCTTTTCCCAGAGGCCGTGCGAGCGGGGGTCATTATACATCGTTCCACCATGTTCCGGGCCAGTTCATTTGTTCTTCGTATGAGTGACAAGCCCTTGTTTATAAGACTTTACAAGCGGTCTTGCCTGTTGAATATCGACATATCGTCAAGAGTTCATTCCGGGAGGGAATATGGTCCTGCCGCCACGCCGTTTTCTGCCGTCGCTTTCGTTGCTGGCGGCTTTCGAAGCCGCTTCCCGGACGGGCAGCGTCACCGCCGCTGCGAGGGAACTGGGGCTGACGCAGGGTGCGGTCAGCCGCCAAATCCTGGCGCTCGAAGAGCAGCTTGGGGTGGCGCTGTTCCTGCGTGAGCGGCAGACGATCCGGCTGACAAGGGCGGGGGAGGGGTATGCGCGGGAAATCCGCGAGGCCTTGCGGCGCATATCGACGGCCTCGCTCAACCTGCGCGCCAATCCGGATGGCGGCACGCTCAACCTCGGGGTTCTGCCGAGCTTCGGCACGCGCTGGCTCGTGCCGCGCCTACCCGATTTCATCGCCAGACACCCCGGCATTTCGGTTAATCTTCTGACGCGGTCATCGTTGTTCGATTTCCGCACCGATACAGTCGATGCGGCGATCCATTTCGGATTGCCGCATTGGCCGGGCACCGAGCTGGTTTTCCTGATGCATGAAAAGGTCATTCCGGTATGCAGCCCCGCCTTCAAGGCGCGACACGGACTTTCAAAGCCGGACGATCTGCTGCATGTCCCGTTGCTGCACATGACGACACGGCCGGATGCCTGGGAACAATGGTTTCGCAGCCACGACGTTGGTTTCGACAATGTGCATGGCATGCTTTTCGATCAGTTCACGACGATTGCCGAGGCGGCGAGCGCAGGGGTTGGGGCGTCGCTCATTCCTTCTTTCATGATCGAGGAGGAGTTGCGAAGCGGTCGTCTGGTCGCGGCTGTTGCGGGGGAAGTGGAGAGCGAGGAAGCCTATTATCTCGCCTGCATGCCGGATCGCGCCGGCTATGCGCCGCTCGAGAGTTTCCGGCGGTGGATCGTTTCGGAGGCCGCAATCGGCGCGAACGGCAGGACCGCGGAGTTTTCGGCGTAAACCGGTAAGCGGTCTTGCAAGACGGACGCCGCTCAGCCAATAGTGCGCCATGACGCGTGGCGCGAGCAGCCATGCACCGAAAGTTCAAATACGGGAGATGTCCGTGAAGCCCATTTTCGTTCAGCTTCAATGTGAGCCCGGCAAGACCTATGATGTCGCCGACGCCATCTATAAAACGGAACTGGTTTCCGAGCTTTATTCCACCAGCGGTGAATATGATCTGCTGCTGAAAATCTATCTGCCGCAGGAAGAGGATATCGGCAAGTTCATCAACCAGAACATCGTCAATATTCCGGGAATCGTGCGTTCGCTGACGACGCTGACGTTTACTGCATTCTGACCCGCAATTCGAACCTTCGATTACGCGCTCGGCCCTCATTCCTGTGCTTGTCACAGGAATCCAGTCGACGCGCGTCTGCGCGGAGGGAGAGGCCTTTCAGCCCAAGGACTTGGTCTGGCTAGATTCCTGTGACGAGCACAGGAATGAGGGAAGAGTTGGATGCGTCAGGAAGACCGCGTACGTGGCGTTCGGCTCTAATCCTGATTTTCAGGCGTTTTTTTTAGCTTAGTGCATCAGAGCTTTTGATACACCCTGAATGGCTGGTGTCAGGCGGGTAGATGGCTTGTCAACCGAGAAGAAAGCGCGCCATCGGGCCGCTGTTCGGGGTCCGATATTTGGCGCGCTCTGGTTTTGACGGTTCTGTGAGCGGGCGAAAGTTTTCCCGCATCAGGCGACCGCGGCCAGATTCCGGTTGCGCACGAGATCGCGGATCGCAATCCGCACGTCGTCGGCGCTGTCGAACTTCTGTTCGTCCAGGTCGTGAACGTGGAACTTCACCGCGATGAACTTCAACCGGTCATTATCCGGGATGACGATGCCGACGGGCTCGCCAGCGAATTCAATAACTTGCTTCTGCATAGATATACTCCCGCTGTGGCTACTTCACACAGCATGTTGTCGAACTGATTTTCAGGAAATTGAGACCGTTAAGTCACATTCGACAGCAGCGGGAACACGTGGATTTAAATCCAGCGTTCCAGGACTCAAAACCAAGGATTGCGTTGATGTTGATATGTTTTGACATGACACACTCCCTGTATTGGTGTTGGCCCGGAATCAGGAGACTCGTTCTCCCGTTCCACACTGATAATCCAGACCAGCACTAAAATCAATGCTGATTGTTATAGGTAGAATATTTTTCTTTATGATGACAGGAGAGGGGCGGAAATGTGAAATTTTTGTTTTCGTTGGCCGCCGTCGCGAAAAGCCCGCTGTAGCAGGCTTTTTATGTATTTTTTAATCGTCGCCGGTAGATGGCGGCGGGTAAATATGATCGTTTCCGTTGAAATCGGAAACGGAATAACAGCCATCGCGGGTCTTTTCGGCCGCATTTCTGCCAATCGCCGCTTTGCCGTGGCCACCGGGAATGTCGAGAACATAGGTCGGCTGGCAAAGGCCGGAGACATGCCCCCGCAAAGCGGAAACGATTCGCTGTCCCTCTTCTATCGTCAGCCTGAAATGGCTGGTGCCGGGCGCAAGATCGGGATGATGCAGGTAATAAGGCTTGATACGGGTCTCGACAAAGGCGCGCATCAACTCGGCAAGAACAGCCGGGTCGTCATTGACGCCTTTCAAAAGGACCGTCTGGCTGACCATGGCGATGCCGGCATCGATCAGGCGTGCCGAAGCCTGTCTTGCGGCTTCGCTGAGTTCCCGGGAATGATTCGCGTGCAGGGCCACATAGGTGGTTTTGCCGCTGGCCTTCAGCGCATCGATCAGCGCCGCGTCGATACGGTCGGGATCGACAACCGGCACGCGGGTATGGAAGCGGACGATCTTCACATGCGGTATGTCTTTCAGGCGCGTCATCAGGTCGGACAAGCGCCGTGGGGAAAGCACCAGCGGATCGCCACCGGTCAGGATGACCTCCCAGATGGCGGGATTGGCCTTTATATAGCCGAATGCGGCGTCAAGTTCCGCCGGGCTCATCATACCGTTGCCCTGCGGTCCGACCATCTCCCGGCGGAAACAGAAGCGGCAATAAACGGGGCAGACATGCACTGCCTTTAAAAGCACCCGGTCTGGATAACGGTGGACGATGCCGTGGACGGGGCTATGCGCGTCGTCGCCAATCGGATCGTCCCGTTCTTCAGGAAGATGAACGAGTTCGGCCGGATCAGGAACGAATTGTCGGGCGATGGGATCCTGCGGGTCGCGGCTGTCGATAAGCCCGGCAATCGGTGGCGTGATGGCGAGCGCGTAACGTTGCGTCACCGTGCGCAGCGTCTCGAGCGCTTCGGCTTCGATAAGCCCCGCTTCAAGAAGTGCTTCGGCTGTCTTGATGGTCTCAAGCCCTGTCATCGTCCATATTCCGCGACTGGGGCCCACATGACGAGATCGATACGGGGCGCGCCGGTTGCCAGCATCACCAGCCGGTCGAAACCGAGCGCTATGCCGCTTGCCGGCGGCATGATTGCCAGCGCGGCCAGAAAATCCTCGTCCAGCGGATAGGTTTCGCCGTAAACCCGCTGCTTCTCGGCCATTTCCATTTCGAAACGTCGCCTCTGCTCGGTGGCGTCAGTCAATTCGCCGAAGGCATTGGCGAGTTCAACGCCGCAGGCATAAAGCTCGAAACGCTCCGCCACCCGCGCATCCTTGGGTGATTTGCGGGCAAGGGCCGCTTCACAGGTCGGATATTCATCGAGAATTGTCGCCCTGTCGAAACCCAGTTCCGGCTCCACCCGCTCCACGATGACGCGGCTAAACATATCCGCCCAGGTATCGTCATCGGCCACGCGGATGCCGGCATCGGTGAGGTTCGCCGCAAGATGGCGAGCGTCGGTTTCGCCGCTTCGGCTGATGGTGGCCAGCAGGTCGACGCCCGCATATCGCTCGAAGGCTTCGGCGACACTTACCCGCTCCGGCTCGAGGAAGGGATCAACGCTGCGGCCGCGATAGGTGAAATTCTTCGTCTTTGCGGTTTCGGCTGCCAGCGCCAGAAGATTGGCGCTGTCCTTCATCAGGCTCTCATAGGTTTCGTCGACCCGGTACCATTCCAGCATGGTGAATTCCGGATGGTGCAGAGGGCCTCGTTCCCGGTTTCTGTAAACATGGGCAAAACAGGTGATGCGTTTTTCACCGGCGGCGAGCAGCTTCTTGCAGGCGAATTCAGGCGAGGTGTGCAGATAAAGCGGCGCGGCGTCGCCGGCCGGCGTCAGGCCCTGTGTGGAGAAAGCATGCAGATGCGCCTCATTACCGGGGGAAATCTGCAATGCAGCAGTGTCGACCTCTAGAAAATCGGCGCTGGCGAAATAGCCGCGAAAAGCCGACTGGATCGCATTGCGCCCAATGAGAAACGCGCGGCGGTCGGCGTGGACGTCCGGCGTCCACCATGGCGACATTGTCTCGTTGCTTGCGCGCATTCTCTGTTCTTTTCCGTCTTCTCTGCGGCGCCCAATTGCGGATAAACGGCCCGCAAAACGCCTGATCGCGTCATTTAAAGCTATTCCGGGCGGAAAACCGCTAGGCACTCTTCCGCGAATTGCTGTAGAAGGCTGGCAATTCGTGCGGATTTAAGGTAGTTGCGCCCCAGAAAAAAGACAAAACGTCTGCCGGGGCCGGTGCTGCCGCGCAGTCCTTTACGACGCATTTCATCGAGTTACAAGGAAGTCATATGGTCAAGGTTATCGCCTCATCCGTCCGCAAGGGCAATGTTCTCGACGTGGACGGCAAGCTTTACGTCGTTCTTACCGCGCAGAACTTTCACCCCGGCAAGGGCACGCCGGTCACGCAGGTGGACATGCGCCGCATCGTTGACGGCGTGAAGGTCTCCGAGCGCTGGCGCACCACCGAGCAGGTCGAGCGCGCTTTCGTTGAAGACCTCAACTTCCAGTTCCTTTATGAAGATGGCGAAGGCTTCCACTTCATGAACCCGGAGAACTATGACCAGGTCGTGGTCGACACTGAGACGATGGGCGATCAGAAGGCCTATCTGCAGGAAGGCATGACCTGCATTCTTTCCATTCATGAAGGCAATCCGCTGGCCGTCGAACTGCCGCGCCACGTCACGCTGGAAATCACGGAAACCGAACCGGTCGTTAAGGGTCAGACGGCGTCTTCTTCCTACAAACCGGCCATTCTTTCCAACGGTATCCGCACCATGGTGCCGCCGCATATCGATGCCGGTATCCGCGTGGTCATCGCGACGGAAGACAATTCCTACGTCGAGCGCGCCAAGAACTGAGCCTGACGGCCGGTTAGACAGAAGCACCGGGAGACCGGTGCTTTTTTTGTGTCATGAATAACAAAAAAGCCCGCGTCGAGACGCGGGCTTTTTCTTTGCCTAGCGGCGTATCTTACATGGCCTTTGCCGCGGTCCGGGTCGGGCCGGGCGCCTTCTTCGGAGCCGTGGTCTGGCCAACGGCGTAACCGCCGCCGAGCGCCACGTTCAGCGAGACGTAGTCCTGCGCGGTCTGTTGTACAGCCTGTGCAAGGCTTGCCTGTGCGGTGGAAACCTGACGCTGCGCATCGAGAACGTCGAGCAGCGAGGAGGCGCCGTCGCGGTAGCTGGCCGTCGAAAGCTGCAACGCTTCCTGATAGGATGCCACGGTCTTGCGCAATGCATCGGCCGTGCGCTGATCGCGGGTGACAGCGGCCAGAGCGTTTTCGACTTCTTCCACAGCGGTCAGCACCGTCTGCTTCCAGACGAGATATTCTTCACGGGCCTGGGAATTCGCCAGATCGATATTGGCGCGGATGCTGCCGCCATCGAGAATCGGCAGAACGAGGCTCGGACCGAAGGACCAGCTATTGGCCGTTCCCCTGCCGCCGCCGCTCAGGAAATTGTAGCTTGGCGTGATCGAGCCGCCGAGCTCGATGCTGGGATAGAGCTGCGCTTCCGCGACACCGATTGAGGCAACTGCGGCGGCGAGATTGCGTTCGGCGACACGAATGTCCGGACGATTGCGGATGAGATCGGCCGGAATGCCGGTGCGCGGAATGCTGCGGGCAACCGGCTGGCGTGCGCCCTTCTGCAATTCGGAAATCAGAGATGAGGCCGGCAGGCCAAGCAGCGTGGCAATGCGATGCGCCGCCTTGCGGAAGTTGGTTTCGAGGCCCGGAATGTCGGACAGCGTGGAGTTGACCAGACCTTCGGACTGGACGACATCGAGGCGGGAGGCCGCGCCCGCTTCAAGCTGCAACTTGGTCAGGTCCAGCGTTTCGCGGCGGGAAGCCAGGTTCTGACGGGCAATCGCCAGGCGCTCCTGATAATAACGCACATCGATATAGGCTGCGGCGACCGAGGAAATCAGCGTCAGGCGCTGAACATCGACGGTGGAGTAAGCGGCATCGAGCGATGCATTGGCGCTTTCCGTGGCGCGGCGATAGCGGCCGAAGAGGTCGAGCAGCCAGGAGACGCTGACACCGCCCGACGATACGTTGGTGACGGGAACATCACGGTAGCTGCCCTTGGTCTCGCTGGTCGTGTGGCTGCCGTTAGCCGTCAGGCTCGGCAGACCGCCCGCGCCGGCCGAGATAACCTGGGCTTCCGCCTGATTGATGCGCTCGATCGCCTGCATCACGGTCAGGTTCTGGCTGAGGCCAGTGGAAACGTAACCATTGAGGCGGCTATCGTTAAAGGCTGTCCACCACGCAACGCTGCTGATGTCGCCATTACTGGTTTTTCCGGCTTCCGCAAACTTTCCCGGCAATTGGATTTCCGGCGTCTTGTGGTCGGGCCCGACAACACAGCCTGAGAGCAGCAGCATTGTCAGGGGAAGAGTAGCGCGAATAGACAGCATGTAATTTTCCCAATTCTCTGGTTGGCTTACCGAGCGCGGCTTGCTGACAAATGGGCTGCGCGGTCGATATGCCGTAGAAACGTGCATTTGCCAAATCGGCAACATTTCTAGCAGCGTATTAACGGTTGGCACAGCCCATTTTTGTTTTGTTAACGCCTTGAAAGGCGACGAATGATGACGAAAAAGGACGGAACGAAGAAAATTCCGAGCAGTGTTGCAGAAAGCATACCACCCAGCACCCCGATGCCGATTGCATTTTGTGCGGCGGAACCCGCTCCGGTTGCGATTGCGAGAGGCACGACGCCGAGGATGAAGGCCAGCGAGGTCATGATGATCGGACGCAGGCGCAGCTTCGCCGCCTCCAGTGTCGCTTCCATCAGGCTTAGTCCATGCTCCTGTCTTTCCTTGGCGAATTCGACGATCAGAATCGCGTTTTTCGCTGCAAGGCCGATGGTCGTCAGCAGGCCCACCTTGAAGTAGACGTCGTTCGACTGGCCGAAGAAATGCGCCGCGGTCAATGCGCCGAGGACGCCCACTGGCACGGCCATGATGACCGAGAAGGGGATCGACCAGCTTTCATAGAGGGCGGCAAGGCAAAGGAAGACGATCAGCACCGAGAGCGCATAGAGCATCGGCGCCTGCGAGCCGGAAAGGCGTTCCTGATAGGAAATGCCCTGCCATGCCACCGTGTAACCGCCCGGCAGGCTTGCCGTCAGCCGTTCCATCTCGTCCATGGCGTCACCGGATGCGACGCCCGCGCCGGCGGTACCTTCAAGCGAGATCGCGCCCGTGCCGTTGAAGCGGGCGAGAGACGGCGGAGCATTGATCCATTTCACTTCGCTGAAGGAAGAGAAAGGCACCATCTCGCCGCTGGTATTGCGGGCATACCAGAACTTGAGATCGTCCGGCTGCATGCGGTAGGGCGCATCACCCTGAACATAAACGGGCTTGAGCTCGCCGTTCAGCGTGAAGTCGTTGACATCCCGGCCGGCAAAGATCGTCGACAGCATGAGGTTCACGGAGGAGAGATCGACGCCCATGGCGCCCATCTTTTCCTGATCGAGAATGATCTTCATCTGCGTTTCATTGTCCTGGCTGTCGCTTCTGAGCGAGCTGACCTTGGGATTGCTGGTCGCCAGCGCGATCAGCTCCTTGGACGTGGCGGTCAGTGCCTCGGTGCCGTTGCGGCCGCTATCCACCAGATACATCGAGAAACCGCTCGATGTGCCCATGCCCTGAATTGCCGGCGGCAGAAGCGGGAACACCTGCGCGTCGCGGAAACCGAAGAAGGTGCCCATCGCACGCTGCACGATGGCGCCGGCGTGTTGGTCGGGGGCCGTTCTCTCGGCGAAATCCTTGAGCTTGGTGAAGACGATAGCGTTGTTCTGGCCCGAACCGCTGAAGCTGAAGCCGAGAACGCCGAAAACCGATTCGACATTGGCGGCTTCCTTTTCACGGAAGTAGCTTTCGACCTGCTTCACCACCTCATTGGTGCGTTCGATGTTCGAACCGGTCGGCGTCTGGATGATCGTCAGCAGTACGCCCTGATCTTCCTGCGGCAGGAATGAGCTGGGCAGCTTGCTGAAGAACCAGGCGCAGCCGCCGATCACGATCGCGAAGATAATCATCACGCGCAGAGGCCGTTTCAGCAGGTAGCCAATGGAGGAGACGTAACCATCCGTCGTCTTGCCGAAGCCGCGGTTGAACCACGCGCCCGGTCCGCGCTGCTTCTTGTGATGGTCGATCGGCTTCAGCATCGTGGCGCAGAGCGCCGGCGTCAGAACGATGGCGACCACCGCCGAAAGCAGCATGGCCGAAACGATGGTGACCGAGAACTGACGGTAGATGATGCCCGTCGATCCACCGAAGAAGGCCATCGGAATGAACACGGCGGTGAGCACGAGCGCGATGCCGATGATCGCACCGGTGATCTCGCCCATCGATTTTTCGGTCGCCTCTACCGGCGACAGGCCCTCTTCCGACATGATTCGTTCGACGTTTTCGACGACGACGATGGCGTCGTCAACGAGAAGGCCGATGGCCAGAACCATGGCGAACATGGTGAGCGTGTTGATGGAATATCCTGTCAGCGCAAGGACGCCGAACGTGCCGAGAAGCACGACGGGAACCGCGATCATCGGAATGAAGGTGGCCCGCAGGTTTTGCAGGAACACCAGCAGCACGACGAAAACGAGGATGATCGCCTCGATCAGCGTGTGTACCACTTTCTCGATCGACAGCTTCACGAAGGGTGTCGTGTCATAGGGATATTCGATCGAAACACCCTCGGGCAGCGAGCCTTCGACAGCGGAAAGCGCCGACTTTACGCGCGCTGCCGTATCGAGCGCATTGGCACCCGTGGCAAGGTTGACTGCGAAACCGGCCGAAGGACGGCCGTTTGAACGGGAATCGCCACCATAGGTTTCCTGGCCGATTTCAATGCGGGCCACGTCGCTCAGGCGAACGGTTGCGCCGTCCTTCTCGACTTTCAGGATGACCGATTCGAAATCGGCGACGGTGGTGAGCTGGCTCTGCGCCGTCACGGTCACGTTGAGCTGCTGACCCTTGACTGCGGGCACCGCGCCAAGCGAACCGACCGAAACCTGGGTGTTCTGGCTCTCGATGGCGCTGGTCACGTCGGCCGTGGTCAGCTGGTATTTATTGAGCTTGAACGGATCCAGCCAGATGCGCATCGCATATTCGGAACCGAAGACGTTGATGCTGCCCACGCCCTCGAGGCGCTTGATCTGGTCTTCGACACGCGAGGAGAACACATCGCCGAGATCGGCCGAGTTGCGCTTGCCGTCGGTCGAGATCAGCGCTCCCACCATCAGGATGCTCGATGTGGAGCGGCTGACCTGGATACCCTGCTGTTGCACGGTATCGGGCAATTGCGACTGGACGAGCTGCAGCTTGTTCTGCACCTGAACCTGCGCAATGTCAGGCATGATACTGTTGCCGAAGGTCAGCGTCACTTCAGCGCTGCCGGTGGAGGATGACGAGGTCATATAGGTGAGGTCGTCGAGGCCGGTCATGCCGTCCTCGATGATGGTCGTCACCGATTTTTCGACTGTCTCGGCGCTCGCGCCATTATAGGTCGCGCTGACGCGTACCGTCGTCGGTGCGATATCGGGATATTGCGAAATGGAAAGCGTCCAGATCGCAAGGGCGCCGCCCAGCATGATGACGATGGCGATAACCCATGCAAACACGGGGCGCCGGATGAAGAAATGGGCCATGGCAGTCCTGCCTTACCTTTTACGAGCTTCGACCGAGGGTTTCGTGCTCATGCTTATTTCGAGGGGGCGGCGGCAGGCTGAGCTTGCTGCGGCAGAACGACGATACCGCGATCGTCGATGGTCACTTCAACCGGTGCGACTGTCGCACCGTCGGCAATCCACTGGAAGCCGTCGACGATGAGCTTGTCGCCATCCTTGACGTTTTCCGTCACCAGCCAGGCATTGCCCGACTGCTGGCTGGACGGGAAGGTGCGGGTTTCCACCTTGTTTTCCGCCGTCACGAATTTCGCTGTCAGTTCGCCATTGGCGTTGCGGCTCGCGGCACGCTGCGGAATGCGGAAGCCTTTTTCCTTGCCGATGGTCAGCGTGGCGCGGACATAGGTGCCGGGAAGCAGAAGATCGTCCGGGTTTTCGAAGAGGGCGCGGATGGAGAAGGTGCCCGTCGTTTCGCTCACGGCCATGTCCGACATGTCGATCTTGCCGTCATGCTTGTATTCCGTGCCATCTTCCAGCGTCAGGTGAATGCCGGTCTCCTTCGTGTCGCCGCCGAGCTGGCCCGACGAGATCGCCTTTTTCAGACGCAGAAGATTGATGCTGGATTCCATCAGGTCGATATAGATCGGATCGATGCGTCGCAGCGTCGTCAAAGCCGTCGTCTGGTTGGCCGTCACAACGTTGCCGATGCTGAAAGCGGTTGCGCTGGTGATGCCGTCGAAGGGAGCGCGGACCTTGGTGAGATCGAGGTTGATTTCCGCCGTTTCCAGCGCCGCCTTGGTCTGGGCCACATCGGCTTGGGCCTGCAGCAGCGTCACCTTGGCGTTTTCATATTCGATCTGCGTCGCGCCGCTGTTGACCAGGCGTTCGTAACGGGCAAGGTTCGCCTGGGCGCTCGGAATGCTTGCTTCCGCCTTCGCCACGTTTGCCTTCGCCTGCGCTACTTCCGCCAGATAGGTATTGTCCTCGATCTGGTAGAGAATATCACCCTGTTTGACCTCGCTGCCTTCCTTGAAGGGAATTTCGCGGATGATGCCGGTGACGCGCGGGCGGATTTCTGCTGTCTGGAACGCGCTGGCGCGGCCGGGCAGAACGGTGGTCAACGGATATTCGCTGGTCTTCATCAGGATGATGCTGACCGGAGACGGCGGACGCTCGGCGCTCTGGGCGGCGTTCTGGCTACTCTCGCCGCCATCGCTGCAGCCCGCCAGAAGCGCGGTCACACACAGAGAAGCAAATAGGGGTAAAATACGTCGGCTCATTGTTCTTCCCTGCGTATCGATCGCATTCAACTATAAGCGCAATGTCGCTCGGCGGATGCGCGTCCGGAAGCAGACACGACAGGCGAAGGCCTTGGAAGGACCCGATTCGCTCATTCTGTCCGGACCGCCAAGCGCATAGAAGCGCAGGCTTTTGCGCTTCGCAAGCAATTGCGAGAAGGTGACGTAAATTGGGAATCGTCACTTAGCAAGCGGATTGCGCAATCCCGCGTCGATTAAATCGACGAGTTGATCGCAACGTGTTGCTAAATTGCCGATATCTTCCCGGGCAATGAGGACGGGATGAATCACGCTTGTCAGCGCGTGGAGCACGGTTTCCGCCAGGGGAGAAATCTCGGCCGGCGCGTAGATTCGCGCATCGATACCGTCGCGGATAATGTCGGCGAGCAGGTTGGCGATGACGGCTTTATAATAGTCGCCGCACTTCATGTCCTGCTTCGCCGTCATCAGGATCATTTCGAATATGTAGGGATTGTCGTTTAGATCCCGGTGGTGCTGTTCCATCAGGGTGCGGGCGAGATGGCGCAGTCTCGAAAGCGGCGCGTGGCTTTTATCCAGCGGCTGGATGCCCCGTTCGAATGCGCCGATCTGCTCGAAGGCGATCGCATCGACGAGCGCGTTCTTCGAGCTGAAATTCTTGAAGACGTTGGCGGGAGACATGCCGAGTGCCGCGGCGATATCGGCAATCGCCACAGCATTGAAACCACGTTCCCGGAAAAGCTCTTCTGCTTTGGCGAGAATGTCCCGCCGCGTTTCCTCGGCGGAACGGCGAGGCCGGCGCTTGACAGGACGGTCACTCTTCCTGTCGTCCTTTCTCGCCTGTTCGATCGTTTTGCTCACGGTCAGACTCCGGGGAAGAACGGCTCCAGATTCCGGCGTATTCTTGCAAGCGGCGTCTCGCCACTATCGTCGGGAACGAAGCTTTGTCCGGTAATGCGCTCGTATGCATCAATATAGACCTTCGAAGTCTGCAAGACGAGGTCCTGCGGAATTTCGGGAACGTCGTCCTTATAAGGATCGCAGCGTTCGGCGACCCAGGCCCTCACGAAATCCTTGTCGAAGCTAGCCGGCCGTGTTCCGTTGCGGAAGCTTTCGTCATAACTGTCGGCCATCCAGTAGCGGCTGCTATCGGGCGTGTGGATCTCGTCGGCTAGGATGATGGTGCCGTTTTCATCCGTCCCGAATTCATATTTCGTGTCGACGAGAATGAGGCCCTGCTTCGCGGCAATTTCCTGCCCGCGCTTGAACAGCGCCAGCGCGTAACGGGAAAGCGTGTCCCATTGCTCCTGCGTCAGCAGTTTCTTCTCCACGATCTCGGCCGGTGTCAGCGGCTCGTCATGACCGCCATCGAAGGCCTTGCTTGTCGGCGTGATCACCGGCTCGGGCAGAATCTGGTTGTCTTTCATCCCGTCCGGCAGGCTCATGCCGTACATCTGCCGCTCGCCCTTCTTATAAAGGGTCAGGATCGACGTGCCGGTGGTGCCGGCAAGATAACCGCGAACCACCACCTCGACCGGCAATATGTCCAGCCGCTTGCCGATGACGACATTGGGGTCGGGATAGCTCACGACGTGGTTCGGACAAATATCCTTCGTTTGTTCGAACCAGTAGCGTGCCGTCTGGGTCAATACCTGCCCCTTATAAGGTATGCAGGTGAGGATACGATCAAAGGCGCTAAGGCGATCGGTCGATATGATGATGCGGTTGCCGTCGGGCAGATCGTAGTTTTCCCGCACCTTGCCACGGTAATAATTCGGCAGCTCGGAAATGACGGCTTCATCGAGAATGCGCACGGGCTCTCCAATTCTTGGCTTTATAAAGAGGCGTTAGACGCCTCAAGTCTTCTGAAACTCTCGTCCGTTCCTATTGCATGTTTCCTGGAACAGGGCCAGTCGCGACATGAAGGCCGTCTTTTTCTCCGGTTCCCGTTAAAAACGCAAAACTCCCTAATAAAATCAATGGTTTGATAAAAATGTCAGTTTTTTGACGAAGGGTGTGTTGACTTGTTTGGTTGGGTGGATTTATAAGTCCGCTCACTGAACGAGGGCGGCGGCGCTGCTGGCGACGGCGACTTTCGTTCTTAAGAAATCAAGTTGATGAGCGGATTGCTTGTTGGGTTTCGGGGCTTATGGCTTTGG